>DLCG01000012.1:0-10865 GCA_002480495.1 Rhodobiaceae bacterium UBA7804
CGTGAAGCAGCTTGTGGAGGAAGGGCGCGTGAGGATAGAAGGCACGCGCCCGCGCGCCCTCACCGAGCCTTCCTACCGGGTGAAACGCGGCGAGCAATTCGAGGTGACGCTGCCCGCGCCGCTGCCCGCGAAACCGCTCGGCCAGGCGATCCCGCTCGATGTCGTTTACGAGGATGCGGAACTCATCGTGGTGATGAAGCCCGCAGGCCTCGTCGTCCACCCCGCGCCCGGCAACCCGGACATGACGCTGGTGAACGCGCTCATCGCGCATTGCGGGGAAACGCTGTCCGGCATCGGCGGCGAGCGGCGGCCGGGCATCGTCCACCGGCTCGACAAGGAGACGTCGGGGCTCATGGTCGTCGCGAAGACGGACCGCGCGCATAAGGGCCTCGCCGAACAATTCGCCGCGCATGGGCGGGACGGGCGGCTCACCCGCGCCTACAAGGCGCTCAGCTGGGGCGTGCCCTCGCCGAAGCGCGGCACCATCGACGCGAATATCGCGCGCTCATCCCACAACCGCTCGAAGATGGCGGCGCTGAAAACGCGGCTCGACGAGGACGGAGATGACGTGACCTCCGGCCGCCGCGCGATCACGCATTACGAGGTGGAGCGGGAGTTCGCGGGCGGGCTCGTCGCGCTTGTCGAATGCCGGCTGGAAACGGGGCGGACGCACCAGATCCGCGTGCACATGACCTCCATCGGGCACCCGCTGCTCGGCGACCCGACCTATGGCACGGGGATGAAAAGCCGCGCCGCGAAACTCACCGATGGCGCCCGCGCCGCGCTGACAAGGCTCGGAAGACAGGCGCTCCATGCCTGGCATCTGGGCTTTGAGCATCCCGTGACGGGCGAGCGGCTGGACTTCAATGCTCCGTTGCCGGAGGATATGGCGGAACTGGTGAGGGAGTTGGAGGGGTGAGAGGCGGTTTGCGCAGCAAATGAAAAGGCTTGGCGGACTTTTTCAAGTCCCGAACGCCCCGAGCGCAAACCAGCGGCCTCGACTCTTACGATTTCGTAACGGAATGGCTGGACCAGAACCCGCGAATCGCTGAATGATGAGCAGGATTGCCACGAAAAAAGCCGGGGCTGCAACCCCGGCTTCGTGGCATCCCGCAAAACATAGGAGCGTCGAGCGGGAAGCCTGTCTTCGCAGACAGCCTAAAACTGGGCTGATTTGGACAAGCTGTCAACGACGCTCCACTCGTTGCAATGTGGAGAAAAGTCGAATGGCAAAAACGCCTCCGAACCACGGAAAACCGTGGACCAAGTCTGACGTCCAGCAGCTCAAAAAAGAAGTGGGTCAGAATACACCGACCCGCGTCCTCGGCCTTCACCTCGGGCGCACGCCCGAGGCCGTGTACAACAAGGCCGGTGAGCTGGGCGTGTCGCTCAAGCCGACAAACCAAAGCCCCTACGGGAGCAAGTCGAAGAAGTAAAACGCACCGCGGAGACAGTGGTCAGGCAGCAATTTCGTCGGCTGCCTGACCTTTGGTGTGTCTCTAACCTGAACACTTCAAGGATTACGAGTCAGGGAAGTAAGGAACAGGATTTTTAAGAATGAAACGGGTTTTTCTCAGCTTCAAAATGGAAGACAAAAAACAGGTCGACGGAATTCGATTGCTTTCTTGGAATGAGAACGTAGGGCTAGAGTTCTATGACGAGTCCGTCCGCGTAGCGTACAAGAGCGAGAATGCGCCTTATATTCGTGGCCGAATAAAAGAAAAGATTTCCCGGGCAAGTGTGACTGTGGGCTTTTTGGGAGTTAATACAGCTCAAAGTGAATGGGTAGATTGGGAACTGTCCACCAGTTTGAGCCTTGGAAAGACGCTAATACTTATGGGCCTTCCAAATGGACCCGGCACGCTCATCTTGCCGCCCTCGGTACGAGGTAAGGAGTGGTGGCTGTGGAACATGAATTTGCTTCAACAGCTAATCGAGCAAGCACCATGAACTTTCAAGAACCAAGTTCGGGTTATGAGAGACTAGAGTCGCAAATTTCTTGGTACGACGAGAAAAGCAAACTTGCGCAACGGAATTTCAAATGGGGCCGCTACCTTGTTCTCGCCGCCTCCTCCGCCGTTCCTATTGCAGCGCTCCTAGAATACAATTTGATAGCCGCAATTTTAGGCGGCCTCGTAGCCGTGACCGAAGCTGTGCAGCACGTAAATCAATGGCAGCACAACTGGATTACCTATCGTTCCACCTGCGAAGCTCTCAGACACGAAAAATATACCTATATTGAGCGCGCGGATCCTTACGACGCATTAGACGACGCCTCTGCGCGCAAGTTGCTTGTTGAACGAGTAGAAAGCCTCATTTCCACAGAACATTCGAAGTGGATCGCCAGCCAAGAACGCGCTGCCGAAACTTCGCCTAAGGCCGATCCTCGCTCAGCCCGCGCTCCGAACTAGACCCTTGGAGCTATCATGAGCTTTCGTCTTGAGGGATTTGATGAACTTCAACGCACGCTGGATCAAGCCACCAAAGCGCTTGGGGATTTGGACGGCGAAATTGCGACACTGAGCTTTGACCCCGGTGACCCCGCAAGCGTAGAAGCCGCACTAGTCCAACTTGATATGGCGATTGACTCTAAAATTGCGCCGTATCGAGGGAATGAACTGGTGGAAACCGCCGCCGCAAATCTCAAGCAGCAATATCGCTCCGAGATATTGAATCGTGCAGAAGAGGCGCGCCAGAGCCGCGCGGAGCCGATGACAAAAGATAACATTGACGCATCAGTTCTGCGACAGATTGAGAATACAATCAACGACCTACGTCGAGCTGAATACAACACGTTCGACCGACATATCAAAAAACTCGCACGTCTGCTGCATTCTGAGAGCTTGGACCCGATAACACGCAAACTAGCGGAGGGCATCGACATCGATGCTTGGTTGGAGGCTGGCTACGCAACGCAAGGTGGCATGGTCGGGAGCGCTACGCTGGACTGGCCGGAAACCACGGAACAAGAGCTAGGAACAGTTATTCTTCTCACTGACAAATTCTCTGGCGCACCCGACGAAGCCATCGGTTTTGCTCATACGTTTTTTTATAATGGGAACAATGTGAGTAGCAACCTGCAGTTCATGGTGGCTGAGGTATTCCTGCCGTTTGCCCGCGATTATATCGAGCATGTAAAGGCACAGACCGGAACAAACGAAGCTACGTTGCTACCGAAAGCTTCTGGCCCGGCCCCCAGAAAGGCTTTCATTGTTCATGGCCACGATGATGCAGCGCGAGAAGCCGTTGCCCGATTTCTTGAGCGGCTCAACTTTGAAGCAATTGTCCTACACGAACAGGCCAACCAAGGACGAACTATCATCGAGAAGATTGAGGCGCATGGCGACGTTGGGTTCGCTGTTGTCCTCCTGACGCCCGACGATATTGGTGGCATGAGCGAAGATGATCTGCGACCGCGAGCGCGTCAAAATGTTTTGCTAGAATTAGGATATTTCGTCGGACGATTGGGGAGAGCTCGCGTATGCGCTCTTAAGAAGGGCGATGTCGAAGTCCCCTCCGATTTTGACGGCGTGGTCTACCAAAACCTAGATGCAGCCGGGGCATGGAAAACGGCTTTAGGAAAAGAGCTTCAGGCCGCAGGCTTCAATATCGACTGGAACCTTATAATGGGGCGATGAGACCCGCAGCCTGCACTTTTGAAGCAGGGCTAGCACTTGATGCACCCCCTTTTCTTTAGCGAACGCTCTTTAACTCCCGTTCCGGGCGCCTATATGGGATAAGCCGGCTCGGGGGGACCGAGATTTCCCCGCGACAAATCGCGCCCTTATAAATGCGGAACGGACAAGATTTCGCCCGCGTTTGGGTGTCAGATAGCCTGACTTCAGCCGTCGGGTATTCCGGCGGCTGGTCCGCGGGCGGGCTCCGGGAAGGGGCCCCTCGGCGGACTTGAAGGTACGAACGGAAACAGGGCTCGCGCCGCCCTCCCCCGCTTTTCGGGGAGGCCCCGCGGGCCGGATTGGGGGCCCAGATGGCCGAAACGAAAGCAAAGCCCGCATCGAAGCTGCTCGCGCCCGCGCCGAGCCCGGAAGGCTCGCTGTCGCGCTACCTGCAGGAGATCCGCAAATTCCCCATGCTGGAGCCGCAGGAAGAATACATGCTGGCCAAGCGCTGGAAGGAACATGAGGACACGGAGGCCGCGCACAAGCTGGTGACGAGCCATCTGCGCCTCGTGGCGAAGATCGCCATGGGCTATCGCGGCTATGGCCTTCCCATCGGCGAGGTGATCTCGGAAGGCAATGTGGGCCTGATGCAGGCGGTGAAGCGCTTCGAGCCGGAAAAAGGCTTTCGGCTCGCGACTTACGCCATGTGGTGGATCCGCGCCTCGATCCAGGAATATATCCTGCGCTCGTGGTCGCTCGTGAAAATGGGCACGACCGCCGCGCAGAAGAAGCTCTTCTTCAACCTGCGGAAAGTGAAGGGCCAGATCCAGGCGATCGAGGAAGGCGATTTGCGCCCCGAACAGGTGGCGGAGATTTCCGAGCGGCTCGGCGTGACCGAGGACGAGGTGATCTCCATGAACCGGCGCCTGTCGGGCCCGGACAATTCGCTGAACGCGCCGCTCCGGCAGGACTCGGAAAGCGGCGAGTGGCAGGACTGGCTGGTGGACGACAGCGCCGACCAGGAAGCGACGCTCGGCGAAGCCGAAGAGATGGACCTTCGCCGCGAGATGCTCGCCGCGGCGATGGAAACGCTGAACGAACGCGAGATGCACATTCTGACGGAGCGCAGGCTGAAGGACGAGCCGGCGACGCTGGAAGATCTTTCCCAGCATTACGGCATCAGCCGCGAGCGCGTGCGCCAGATCGAGGTGCGCGCCTTCGAGAAGCTGCAAAAGGCGATGAAGAACGCCATGCGCGAGCAGGCCGATGCAAGACGCGAGGCGCTGGCCGATTTCTGAGCTTCGCTCGCGTTTTTGAAGATCGGGGCCGCATCCCTTGCCGGGATGCGGCCTTTTTCTTTGCTCAAGAAATAAATGTCATCCCGGCGAAAGCCCGCCGCATTACGGAACCCTTGCGTGAGTTATCCGTTTGAAGCCCTACGGGGCATGAAGCGCCGCCACCCGGGAGGGGACATCTCGTGAGCGATACGGAAAACGAAGGCAGCGGGCGAAGCATCCGCGCCCGCGTGATGCGCGCGGAAACGGCGCTGTGGATTCTCGCCCTGCTTGCCATTCTGTATACGGCCTATCTGGCGCAGAACCTCGTCGCGCCGGTGACGGCGGCGGTCGTCGGCAGCTTCATCCTGATGCCGCTGATGCGGGCCGCGCCCTTCCGCTTCCTGCCGGATGCGCTTTCCGCCGCCATCATGGTGGTGGCGATCCTGGGCGCGCTGGGGGGCGCGATCTACATGCTGGCGGAACCGGCGGCGCAGTGGACGGCGCGCATTCCCGCCGCCATCGAGGAATTCGAACAGCGCTCGAGCGAAATCTCCGAACCGGTGGAAGCGGTGCGCCGCGCGAGCGAGCAGGTCGAGGAACTTGCGCGCACACGCGACGGGCAGGAGCGGCAGACAGTGGTCGTGAAGGAGCCGCCGCTCATGGAACAGATGTTGGAGGTGGCGGGCCAGAAGGGCGCTTCCTTCCTCATCTTCATCGTGCTGCTCTATTTCCTGCTGGCGACGGGCGAACTCCTGCGCGACCGCATCATCCGCTCGGCGAAGCGGCTCACCGACAAGGAAAAGGCGCGGCGGATCCTCCGCAGCATCGAGCGCGAAATCTCGACCTATCTCTTCTCGATCTCGCTCATCAATGCAGGCCTCGGGCTCTGCATCGGCGTTTCGCTCTGGGCGCTCGGGCTTCCCAATGCCGCGCTCTGGGGCGTGGTGGCCGCGCTGCTGAACTTCGTTCCTTACGCGGGCGCGGCGGCGGGCATGGCGCTGACGACGCTCGTCGCCTTCATCGCCTTCGACGATCTCGGCCGCATCATCGCCGTGCCCGCGATCTACTTCCTGTGGAACCTGTTCGAGTCGCAATTCGTGACGCCGAGCGTTCTCGGACGGCGGCACACGCTGAACGCGGCCGTCGTCTTCCTCTCCATCGTCTTCTGGGGCTGGATGTGGGGCGTCATCGGCGCGGTGCTCGCCGTGCCGATCCTCGTCATCATGAATACCTGCTTCGCGCAGATCGAGGGCTTGCGGAAGTTCTCGATCTTCATCGATGGAAGCCCGAGGCCCGGCCCCCACCCGGACGGAAGCCAGCTGCCGGACTAATTTGCCGGATCAGGCGGCGTTCAATCGCCCTGGCTCTCCTCGCCTCGGCGCGAGAAATTACCTCTGTTGAGCCAGAACCAGGCGCCAACGGGAATGCTGATGTAAAGCAAGACCGGACTCAACGGCGCCTTGAAGAAGCCGGCTCCAAACAACTGAAACGACAGAGGTTTGAACCCGATCTCTCCTGTCGTCCAGTTGAAGGTGAACTGCATAAGCCCCAGAACGATGAAGACGCCCCAAAGCGTCTTCCGCCGCCACGAGAGAGACGACCTGAGACACGAGATCAGCGCATAGAGAACGAAGACAGGAACGGCGACGGCGACCAGCAGGACCGCGTAGTGCAGAAAGGACTTTCCTGAAAGGGAAAATTCGTTTCGTTCGACTTCATCATTCGATATCGGGCTGACGAAGAATTCCTGCACCTTGAGGCGCTCGTCCTCACGGGTCAGCGCCAGGATGTACATAACCCACCCTTCTTCATACTGGTAAAAACGCTGGATTTGAACGTGCGGGCTGACGTCCTCTGTTCCCAACTCTCTGAAGGCAAACGCCAATTGAACATCGAGAGGTTCGCCGTCCGGTATGATCTCCGCGATCTGGCCGACTATCGCCATGAAGTTGCCTTCGGCTTCCGACGTGCCAAGCTTGCGAAGGAGTTCTTGCGAAAGCTGGCTGCGGATGAGTTCGATATCACCCACGGAAAGCGCATCGTAGAAGTTATCGGCGAATGCGATTTCGTCAGCCCTCAGAAAGCTTTCAACCAGCTTCTGACTGTTGCACCCGCCAATGAGCAAGACAAAGAATATGATGGCAAAGCGCTTCATCATCGTCCCCCAGAACTTCCCCCGGAAGACTAGAGAGATCACGTATGAAGCGCAGCAAAAAACCCGCTCCTCACGGAACGGGTTTTAATCTATTCGATGGCAGGCAGTTCAGGCTGCAGAAACACCTGTGCCTATCGGGCAGGAGACGCCTGTGCCGCCAAGGCCGCAATAGCCGTTCGGGTTCTTCGCGAGATATTGCTGGTGATAGTCCTCGGCGAAGTAGAAGGCGGGCGCGTCGAGGATTTCCGTCGTGATGGCGCCATAGCCCTGCTTTGAAAGTTCGGTCTCATAGGCGGCCTTGGACGCTTCGGCCGCCTCGCGCTGGGCGGCGCTCGTTACATAGATGCCCGAGCGATACTGCGTGCCGATATCGTTGCCCTGGCGCATGCCCTGCGTCGGATCGTGGCTTTCCCAGAAGGTCTTGAGGAGCGTCTCGTAGGAAACCTGCTTCGGATCGTAGACGACGCGCACGACCTCGTTGTGGCCCGTCTGACCGGAGCAGACTTCCTCATAGGTCGGGTTCGGCGTATAGCCGCCCGCATAGCCGACCGCGGTGACGAGGACGCCCGGAAGCTCCCAGAACTTCCGCTCCGCGCCCCAGAAACAGCCAAGACCGAACATGGCGATCTCGCTGCCTTGCGGATAGGGGCCTTTCAGCTCCGCATTGTTCACGAAATGACGCGCGGCGGTCGGAATCTCGAAATCCCGGCCGGGCAGCGCCTCGGCGGAGGACGGCATCTGGGTCTTCCTGCGGAGATTGAACATCGGGAGCCTCTCTTTATTCGTGCTGCATGTGCGCTTTCCCTGATTTAGGCAAGCCTACGCCCGCGGAAAAGCCCTGTCAGCCTTCACTTGTGCGTGTGCGGGAGACGCGCGGAGGGACCGCCTTGCCCCGGCGGCAGGCCCGAGGCAAACTGCGGCAAAAGACAGGAAATTCCGGGAGAATTCGCACCATGGCCGAGCATGACCTTGTGATCCGCGGCGGCACGATCGTCGACGGGACGGGCGCGAAGCCCTTTGCGGGCGATGTCGCGATCGACAATGGCAAGATCAGCGTCGTGGGCGAGGTAACGGGCAAGGGCCGCCGCGAGATCGACGCGAAGGGCCTGCTGGTGACGCCGGGCTTCGTCGACATCCACACCCATTACGACGCGCAGGCGACCTGGGACCCCTGGCTCACGCCCTCCTCGCAGCATGGCGTGACGACGGTGGTGATGGGCAATTGCGGCGTCGGCTTCGCGCCGGTGAAGCCGGAGGCGCGGAACGAACTGATCGACCTCATGGAAGCGGTGGAGGACATTCCGGGTGCCGCGATGCATGAAGGCATCAAGTGGGAATGGGAGAGCTTCCCCGAATTCCTCGACGCGCTGGACAAGCGCCGCTATGCCGCCGATATCGGCACGCAGATGCCGCATTGCGCGCTGCGCGTCTATGTGATGGGGAAGCGCGGCATCGACAACGAGCCCGCGACGCCGGACGACATCGCGAAGATGCGCGACCTCACCTATGAGGCGATGAAGGCGGGCGCGCTCGGCTTCTCGACTTCGCGGACCGACCTTCACAACACGCTGAAGGGCGACCCCGTGCCCGGCACGCTGGCCGCGAATGACGAACTCTTCGGCATCGCCGATGCGCTGAAAGCGCACGGGAGCGGCGTTTTCCAGATCGCGGCGACGCATCGCGAGATGGAACAGGAATTCGACTGGATGCTGAAAATGGCGAAGGAGACCGGACGCATGGTCACCTTCCAGGTGCAGCAGATCGACGAGGCGCCGGACCTCTATAAAAAAATGCTGGCGCATCTCGACCGGGCGCGCGCGGAAGGCATCACCAATATTCGCGGCCAGCATTCGGGACGCCCCGTGGGTCTTCTCATGGGCTGGCAGACTTCCGTGCACCCCTTCATGGGCTTCCCGGAATACCGGCCCTATGGGCAGATGCCCTTCAAGGAGCGGATGGAAAAGCTGAAGGACCCGAAGGTCCGCGCGGAAATCACGGGCGGAAAGAATGTCGACAAGCTCGGCGATTTCGGCCGCTTCATCACGACCTCATTCCACAAGATGTATCCTATGGGCGAGCGCGAGAATTACGAGCCATCGCCCGACGACAGCGTTGCCGCCATCGCGGAGCGCGAGGGCAAGACGCCCGCCGAAGTCGCCTATGACGCGATGATGCTGAATGACGGTCAGGCGCTGATCTATTTCCCGCTCTTCGGCTATTCGACCAACGACTTCACGGCCATCGAGGCGACGCTGCGCCACCCGCAGACGGGGATCAGCCTGGCCGACGGCGGCGCGCATGTCGGCGCGATCTGCGACGGCGGCACGCCGACCTTCATGCTGACGCATTGGGCGCGCGACCGCACGCGGGGGCCGAAGCTCCCCATCGAGGAAATCATCCGTATCCAGACGAAGGACACGGCGGAGCAATATGGTCTTTACGACCGCGGCGTGCTGAAGCCCGGCATGAAGGGCGATGTGAACGTGATCGATTTCGAGAACCTGTCCTTCACCCATCCCGAGATGCGCTACGACCTGCCGGCCGGCGGCCGCCGCCTCTGGCAGGGCGCGAAGGGCTATCGCGCGACGGTGCTTTCCGGTGTCGTCGTTTCGGAGAATGACGAACCGACCGGCGAACTGCCGGGCCGCCTCATCCGGGGCGTGCAGGGCGCGGCTGCTTAGGGCTTTGCCATAAATTCGTCATTGCGAGCGACCGCAAGGGAGCGAAGCAATCCAGGGCCACGGGTACATGAGCCTGCCGCCCCTGGATTGCTTCGTCGCGCCTGCAGCGCTCCTCGCAATGACGGGCTGATATTGACGCTTCCTAAACCTTCGACCGCCCGAGGAACCGCGCGAGCGCGACCCAGGGCTCGATATTCCAGCTTCGCCGCCCGGCACCGGAGGGTGAGGAGAGGACGAAGACTTCGGGGAAATCGGGCACGCGGCGCTGATGGCCATATTGAATGCGGCCCGTGGGCACGCCCATCCAGACGCTCGCGGCCTTTTTCGATGTGAAGGCGACGGCGCGCGGGCGGCATCGGCGCATCTCTTCCTCGAAGCGCTCGACCTCGAAGAGCTCGGGGTCGATCTCGTGATCCATGCCGGAGGCGCGCTTCGCCATATCGGTGAAGCCGATGCCGAGATGGATGAGCTGCGCATATTCATGCGGCTCGTACTGGCGCGGCGTGATGCCGACTTCGTGCAGCGTCTTCCAGAAGCGGTTGCCGGGATGGGCGTAATAGGCGCCGACGGCGGCCGAGCGGCGCGACGGAGCGGTGCCGACAAAGACGACATCGAGGCCGGGCACGAGAACGTCAGGCAGTTTCTCGCCGCGCGTATTTCGCCGGAAAGCCATGCGCCCCCTAGATCTCTTCCGGCGCGCAACCGAACTTCAACAGGTTGCCATGCGGGTCCCAGACATAGAATTCCTTCATGTTCCAGGGACGGACTTCGAAGTCCGAAATGCGCTCGCCATCGATGGGGTTTACGCCGATGCCCTTTTTCGAGAGCTCCTCATAGAGAGCGGGCACCTGCCCGCCCCGAATGTAGCAGGAGGTGCTTTCGGGATAGATGCGGTCATTCGCGAGCCAGAAATGAATCTCCATCGCGTCGCGCTTCGCGATCATGTAGTCGCCGAAAAGCTCCGCCTTGAAGCCGAGCTTCTCCTCGTAGAAATGCTTCGACTGCGCGAGATCGAGCGAGGCGAGAACGGGAATGGCGATGGCTTGGTCGGTCATGATTTCATTGTAGCGGATTCGGGCGGGAGGTCATGCTTGGCGAAGTCCTTCCGCCCACCCTCCCCTCGGGGAGGGTC
>DLCG01000012.1:11177-34535 GCA_002480495.1 Rhodobiaceae bacterium UBA7804
CCCCTCGGGGAGGGTCGAAATTTGTGACGCGCAAGCGGAACAAATTTCGGGGCGGGGGACGGCACAACGGCATCGCACCCCCCGCCCCGAGAAATTCTTCGCACGCTCGAATTTCTCGACCCGCCCCCCAGGGGCGGGTGGGAAACCTGCGCCGAAACGGACCGTCTATTCCGCCGCCTTGCCGGAAAGCGACTTGTTCGCCTCCTTCGCCGCGGCGCGCTCTTCCTCAAGATAGATCTCACCGCCCGAATTGCGGAATTCGGATGCCTTTTCCGCCATGCCGCTTTCCGCATAGTCGCGGACTTCCTGCGTGATCTTCATGGAGCAGAATTTCGGCCCGCACATGGAGCAGAAATGGGCCACCTTGTGCGCTTCCTTCGGCAGCGTGCGGTCGTGAAACTCCTTGGCGCGTTCGGGATCGAGCGCGAGGTTGAACTGATCCTCCCAGCGGAACTCGAACCGCGCGCGGGAAAGCGCATCGTCGCGAAGCTGCGCTGCCGGGTGACCCTTGGCGAGGTCCGCCGCATGGGCCGCGATCTTGTAGGTGATGACGCCTTCCTTCACGTCGGCGCGGTCCGGAAGCCCCAGATGTTCCTTCGGCGTGACGTAGCAGAGCATGGCGCAGCCGAACCAGCCGATCATGGCCGCGCCGATTCCGGACGTGATGTGGTCATAGCCCGGTGCGATGTCGGTGGTGAGCGGCCCGAGCGTATAGAAGGGTGCGCCGCCGCAATGCTTCAACTGCTTATCCATGTTGACCTTGATCTTGTGCATCGGCACATGACCCGGCCCTTCGATCATGACCTGGCAGCCCTTCTTCCACGCGATCTGCGTGAGCTCCCCAAGCGTTTCCAGTTCGGCGAATTGCGCCTCGTCATTCGCGTCCGCGATGGAGCCGGGGCGGAGCCCGTCGCCGAGCGAGAAGCTCACATCGTACTGGCGCATGATGTCGCAGATTTCCTCGAAGTGCTCGTAGAGGAAACTCTCCTTGTGATGCGCGAGGCACCACTTCGCCATGATGGAGCCGCCGCGCGACACGATGCCCGTGACGCGCTTCGCGGTGAGCGGAACGTAAGCAAGGCGGACGCCCGCATGGATCGTGAAATAGTCAACGCCCTGCTCCGCCTGCTCGATCAGCGTGTCGCGATAAACCTCCCATGTGAGATTTTCGGCGATGCCATCGACCTTTTCGAGCGCCTGGTAGATCGGCACCGTGCCGATGGGAACAGGCGAATTGCGGATGATCCATTCGCGCGTGTTGTGAATGTTGCGGCCGGTGGAGAGGTCCATGACATTGTCCGCGCCCCAGCGGATCGCCCAGACCATCTTGTCGACTTCTTCGGCGACCGAGGACGCAACGGCGGAATTGCCGATATTGGCGTTGATCTTCACGAGGAAATTGCGGCCGATGATCATCGGCTCGAGTTCCGGGTGATTGATGTTCGCCGGGATGATGGCGCGGCCCGCGGCGACTTCATCGCGCACGAATTCCGGCGTGATGAATTCCGGGATGCCGGCGCCGAAGCTCTCGCCCTCGGCGATCTTGTGCGCGGCGTTTTCGAGCGCTGCCTTGCGGCCCATATTCTCGCGCTCGGCGATGAAGGCCATTTCGGCGGTGACGATGCCCGCCTTCGCGAACTCATACTGCGTGACCGGATGGCCCGGCAGACCACGGCGCGGACGATTGGCGACCGGGAAGGCGCGCGCGAGATGTTTCTCGCCGACATTGCCATTGTCTTCCGGCTTCACCTCGCGGCCATCGTAAAGCTCCGTGCCGCCGCGCGCCTCGATCCAGGCTTCGCGGTGACGAACGAGACCTTTCTCGACATCGATCTTGGCCGCCGGGTCCGTGTAGGGGCCCGAGGTGTCGTAGACGCGGACAGGTGGCTCCTTCGCTGAGGGGTGCAGCGCGATCTCGCGGAAAGGAACCTTGAGATCGGGGAAGCCTTCCGGCGAGGTGAAAATCTTGGTGCTGGCGGGGAGCGGCCCTGTCGTGACTTCGGGGAGCGCGTCCTTGGGCGTGTGAATGTTCATCATGGATCTCCTCTGCGTGGCCCCGTGCCGGGCGTGCTTCAGGAAATCCGGGAATTTGAGCGGAGGTGGCGGCCATATTCGCGGCCAATGCCCGTCCCTTCGCCGGCATGACCCGGATCAGGTTGTAAGGGTGGTGAACCGGCATCAGGTTCATCTCAGCCGCCTGCGGGCGGCCCCCCTCGGATTGCCGCGAGTGTGACTCTTCCTATCTATGAGGTAAAGGGAAAGCGGGGCCCAAAAGGAGAAACGCGCGATGGAAAAGCAAGCCGCCCTGACAGGGCTCCTCGGAACGGAACTTCCCATCATCCAGGCGCCCATGATCGGCGCCTCGACGCCGGAACTCGCCGCCGCCGTCTCGAATGCGGGCGGACTCGGCTCGCTCGGTACGGCCATGCTGAACGCAGAAGAGCTGCGCGAGGCGGCGGAGACGCTGCGCGGGCTCACCAACCAGAGCTTCAACCTCAATTTCTTCGTTCACCGGGAGCCGGACCTCGCGGACTACGATGCGAACCGCATGCGCACAGCGCTGATGCCTTATTTCTCGGAAATGGGCCTCGGCGAAGTGCCGGACCCGGCCGCGCCCGCGCCCGCCTTCAACGAGGAGACGCTGGAAGCGCTGCTCGACATTCGCCCCAAGGTCGCGAGCTTCCATTTCGGTCTTCCCGCGCCCGAGACCGTCGAGCGGCTGAAGGAAGCGGGCATCGCCGTGATCGCGAGCGCAACGACGGCGGCGGAAGCCCGCGCGCTGGAGACGGGCGGCGCAGATGCCATCATCGCGCAGGGCCACGAGGCGGGCGGCCATCGCGGTACTTTCCTCGATCACGTCGATCTCGGCACGGTCGGCACCATGGCGCTGGTGCCGCAGGTGGTGGACGCGGTGACCGTGCCCGTGATCGCCGCGGGCGGCATCGGCGATGCGCGGGGCATTGCGGCAGCCTTCATGCTGGGTGCGGCGGGCGTGCAGCTTGGCACGGCCTATCTCGCCTGCCCCGAGGCGAGCGTGCATCCCGTTCACCGCAAGGCGCTTTCGGAAGCATCGGATCATTCGACCGTGGTGACGAAAATATTCTCCGGCCGCCCCGCGCGCGCCATCCGCAACCGGCTGACGGAGGAAATGCGCTGGCACGAGGACGACGCCGCGCCCTTCCCCGCGCAGCGCCCGATGATCGCGCCGCTCACAGGCGCGGGCGCGAAGGCAAACCATGCGGAGTTCATGCAGCTCTGGGCGGGACAGGCCGCGCGGCTCTCGAAGGCGGAGCCAGCGGCGGAGAAGACGGTGCGGCTGATCGAGGAGGCGTATAGACTGCTCGGGCGGTAGGTCAACAATCCCGGGGGAACGCCGATGACCGTCGAAATCGCCATGCTGTTCTGGGCGGCCGTGCTCGGCCTCGTGCAGGTGGGCGCGCAGAGCTTCGCCTACAAGCGGCAGGAAGGAAACGCCTACACGGTCGGCGCGCGGGACGAACATCGCCCGGCGACGGGACTCGCGGGACGCATGGAGCGCGCGCTCCGGAACTACCTCGAAACCTTCCCGATATTCGCGGCGGTCATCCTCGCCGTCTATGCGACCGACCGCTCGAACACCTGGAGCGAAATCGGCGCGCAGGTCTATTTCTGGGGCCGGCTTGCCTATCTCCCCGCCTATGCGGTCGGCCTTCCCTGGGTCCGCACCTTCATCTGGCAGATCGCGACCGTCGGCATCGTGCTCTGCATGGTGCCGCTTTTCGACCGCGCCCTCCTCGCCGTTCTCGTCGAATAGGCGCGAATCGTTTGAGTGACGTTTTGATTCGTTTCGGGAGACCACCGAACTTCCGGGTGCGGACGAGACGAATCGGGCCTAGAGTTCTTTCCGGTGGCAACAAACCGGGGAGAGAAACCCAATGTCGATGGAACTCTGGTCGCTCGTCTGGGGCGGCCTTTTGCTCTTTGTACTGATCTTGCTTTCGGCCAATGCGAACGTATCCGCTATGGGCATGGGCTGGGGCATCGGCAATCGCGACGAACCGGCGACGACAACGGGATGGGGCGCCCGCGCCCGCCGCGCCTACCTGAACCATCTCGAAAATCTCGTGATCTATGCCTGCTTCGCGATCCCTATCGTGATGACGGGGCTGAGCACCTCGCTCAGCGTTCTCGGCGCGCAGATCTTCATCATCGCCCGCGTGCTCTACGCCATCATCTATGTGGCGGGGCTGACGGTCGGCGGCATCCGCACGCTTGCCTGGTTCGGCGGCGTGGTCGGCTATGCTATGGTCTTCATCGCGCTGATGCAGGGCACGATGTAGGGCACCTCGCAGACGAAACTGAAAAGGCGCCGGAAGTTCCGGCGCCTTTTTGTTTGTCTCGCACTGACGGCGAAGATCAGTCCGCGAAGGGGTCCTTCATCAGGATCGTGTCCTCGCGGTCGGGCGAGGTGGAAAGAAGCGCGACGGGCGCCTCGATCAGCTCTTCGACGTAGCGGACATACTTGACGGCGGCGGCGGGAAGCTGCGCCCAGGAGCGCGCGCCCTGCGTGCTGTCCTGCCAGCCTTCGAGCGTTTCGTAGATCGGCTTCACCTTCTTCTGCGCATCCATGCCCGCCGGGAAATGATCGAGCCTTTTCCCGTCGACCTCATAGGCGACGCAGACCTTGATCTCGTCGAAACCGTCCAGCACGTCGAGCTTGGTGAGCGCGATGCCGGTAATGCCGCCGGTCTTGATCGCCTGGCGCACCATGACGGCATCGAACCAGCCGCAGCGGCGCTTGCGGCCCGTGACCGTGCCGAACTCATGGCCGCGCTCGCCGAGACGCTGGCCCGTCTCGTCGGTGAGCTCGGTCGGGAACGGACCTTCGCCGACACGCGTCGTATAGGCCTTGGTGATGCCGAGAACGAAACCGATAGCACCCGGCCCGACGCCGGAGCCCCCCGCCGCCTGACCGGCAACGGTGTTGGACGAGGTGACGAAGGGATAGGTGCCGTGATCGACATCGAGCATGGTGCCCTGCGCGCCCTCGAAGAGAATGCGCTGGCCTTGCCGCTTCGCTTCGTCGAGCACGTTCCAGACGGGCGCGACGAAGGGGAGCACGCGCGGCGCGATTTCCTTCAGCGCCTCGACGATGGGGCCAGGCTGAAGCTCCTCGAGATTGTTGCCGCGGCGAAGCGCATTGTGATGCGCGAGAAGCCCCTCGACCTTGACGGGCAGCGTCGTGGGGTCCGCAAGGTCGATCACACGGATGGCGCGGCGGCCCGCCTTGTCCTCGTAAGCCGGGCCGATGCCGCGCTTCGTCGTGCCGATCTTCACGCCCGAATTCGAGCCCTCGCGCATCTCGTCGAGTTCGCGGTGGACGGGCAGGATCAGCACGGCGTTTTCGGCGATCTTGAGGTTTTCCGGCGTGACCTTCACGCCCTTGGAGGCAATCTCGTCCACTTCCTTCGCGAAGGCCCAGGGATCGAGCACGACGCCATTCCCGAGGATCGAGAGCTTGCCCTGACGCACGATGCCGGACGGCAGCAGCGAGAGCTTGTAGGTGACGCCGTCGATGACGAGCGTATGGCCCGCATTATGGCCACCCTGGAAGCGCACCACGACATCCGCGCGCTCCGACAGCCAGTCCACGATCTTGCCCTTGCCCTCGTCTCCCCACTGGGAGCCGACTACCGCCACATTTGCCATTTGATTCAATGCCTTAGAGTTGAGCGCCCGGCCGGAACCGCGGGACAAGCGGACCCCCAGACAAGCCGAAAGCCCCCTTGGCCTTTTGGGCCGGGGGCTTTGGCATTGTCTATCCGATCGGAGCCCGGATGGGAAGGACTTTGGTCTCATCCGCGTCTATCCTGCCCTTTGGAAAAGGAGGCCGAAATGAGCTGGATGCCCGACAAGGAACCGGAACCCGGCGACCGCAAATCCTGCGAGGCGCTGGAATTCGCGATCGTGCCGAGGGCGCGCGACATCGGAAACTTCGAGGTGCGGCGCGCGCTGCCGCAGGCGAAGCGGCAGATGGTGGGGCCCTTCATCTTTCTCGACCAGATGGGCCCGGCTGCGATGCCTGCCGGTATCGGCATGGATGTCAGGCCACATCCGCATATCGGCCTGTCGACCGTCACCTATCTCTTCGAAGGCGCGATCATGCATCGCGACAGCGAAGGCAATGCGCTGGAAATCCTGCCCGGCGAGATGAACCTGATGACGGCGGGACGCGGCATCGCCCATTCCGAGAGAACGCCCGACGCACAGAGAAAGAGCGGCCAGCGCCTCTCCGGCATGCAGAGCTGGGTGGCGCTGCCCAAGGCGCTGGAGGAAACCGATCCGGGCTTCCAGCATTATCCTGCAGAGAGCCTGCCGATGGTGACGGATGATGGCGTGACCGCGCGCGTGATCGCGGGCGACATGTTCGGCAAGCGCTCGCCGGTGACGACGCTTTCCGACTGGTTCTACGCCGATGTCATGCTGGAAGCGGGAAGGAGCGTGCCGCTCGACGCGGACTATGAAGAACGCGCGATCTATGTGGCGGACGGCTCGGTCGAGATCGCGGGAGACGTCTTCGAGGGACCGCAACTGCTGATCTTCCGTCCGGGCGACCGGATCACCGTGAAGGCGGCGAGCCCGGCGCGGCTGATGCTGCTTGGCGGCGCGGCAATGGAAGGTTCGCGCTATATCTGGTGGAACTTCGTCTCGTCGAGCAAGGAACGCATCGAGCAGGCGAAGGAAGACTGGGTGCAGAAACGCTTCAGGGAAGTGCCCGGAGAGACCGAGTTCATTCCCCTGCCGGAGAGATAGACCGATGGCGACCCGTATACATCTGACGAGCAAGGAAGGCGTCTTCCAGGAGATGGAAGCGCGCCAGCACCGCATGACCGCAGACGAGCCCGCGAATAATCACGGCACGGACAAGGGGCCCGCGCCCTACGAGTTGCTGCTTGCCTCGCTTGCCGCCTGCTCTTCCGCGACGCTTCGCATGTATGCCGACCGCAAGGGCTGGAAGCTCGGCACGATCACGGCCGACCTCACCTTCAAGCGCGACGCGGACGGCAACGAAAAGATCGAGCGCGTGATTTCCTTCAGCGAGACGCTTGACGAAGAACAGATGGAGCGCATTCGCGACATCATCGAGAAAACGCCGGTGACGAAGACGCTGAAGCGCGGCACACCCATCGCCACGAGATTTGAATGAAATCCATTCTGTTGACCGCCCTGCTCGCGCTCGTCCTGCAGGCGGCACCGCTTCGCGCCGAACCTTCGCCCGAAGTCGAGACGCGCGTGGCGGGCATCCTCGCCATGCAGTTCAAGAGCATCATCAACTGCGAAAGATGCGACCTCCGGGAAGCGAATTTCGACGGGCAGTTCCTGCGCCTTGCCGCTTTCCAGAAGACGGACCTGAGGGGTGCGCGCTTCCGCAGGGCGGACATCACCGGCATTCACCTGAACCGCGCGAAACTCGACGGCGCGACATTCTCCGGCGCCAACATGGCTGGCGCGGTGCTGACGGGCGCCTCGCTCCGGGGCGCCGACCTCCGCAATGCGCGGCTCGACGCGGTGCGCATGTCCGGCGCGGATTTCACGGGCGCGAACCTCTCCGGCGCCAATCTGCGCATGCTCGAATATGTGGAAGGCACGAGCTTCGCGGACGTGACCGCACATGGCACCATCTTCCGTCACGCCTATCTCGGCAGAGTGAACCTGGCGGGCGGCGACTTCTCCGGCGCGGATTTCACCCGATCGAAAGGGCTTGCCAATGCACAGCTCGCCGAAGCCTGCGGCGACGAGCACACGATCCTGCCGCCGGGCCTGAACATCCCCTTCTGCAAATCCGGGAACTGAACCCGGTCAGGCCGCAAGCGGCCAGACGAGGCAACGCTCCCTGCCCGCCGACTCCTTGTCGGTGAAGTAGCTCGCGGCGCGGAGGATCATGTTCACCTCTCCATCGCCGTCTATGAGCGGAAGTTCGAGCGATTCCACCGACAGCCAGGACCGGGAATGCCAGTCGAGACGGGCGAGCCTGCGATAGGGCCGGAGTTCCTCGGCAACACAACGAAGGGAGTTGAAGATTTCCTCCCAGGACGGCCCGTAGAGTTCGGCGCCGACCCAGCGGCCGGTCGCATCGCGCCCAAGCCTCTCGACGATTTCCGTTCCGACGAGACGGTGGCGGAAGCCGAGCGGCTCCTTTTGCACATCGATCAAATTGAGAATGGGAAGGAAGGGTTTGATTTCGGATGGCGCGAGATCGGCGCGCGACGCCGCCGGTCTGCCCCCCCGCTTGTCCAGCCAGTAGCCGTAGAGCCAAGTCAGCCTCGGGTCGCGGAACCCGTTCGCCCCCATATCCATTTTGCCCCCCGGCAATACGCACTCAACAAGGTTAAAGTCTCACGGCCATGTGGTTAAGAGAAAGTTAGCGCATGCCAAAAAGGACGAAAAAGCCGGACGCCGCCGCGCAGGCGGCTCAAACGACGACAGGCCAGCTCATGCGGGTCGCAACGCCCCAATCCGCACCGACGGTGAAATGACTCGCGCCGCGCAGGATCATGTTCACCCGGCCGTCATCGTCGAGAAGCGGCATTTCGAGGGACTCCATCGCAAGCCAGGGACGGTCATGCCATTCGAGGCGCGCGAGTCTGCGATAAGGCCGGACCTCCCAGGCGACGGCGGCGAGCCCGTCGAAGATATCCTTCGCGGCCTTGCCGTAAAGCGCCTCGTCCACCCAGAGCCCGGTCACGTCGCGGCCCATCTTGTCCACGATCTCGGCACCGATGAGACGGTGACGGAAAGCGAGGGGATCTTCCTGCACGTCGATAAGGTGAACGATCGGGAGAAGAGACGGAATTTCCATCGGCTTGATATTGCGGCGGGCAGGCGCCTGACGATTGCCGCGTTTGCCGAGCCAATAGGAAAAGAGACGCGGAAGGCGCTCGTCGCGAAACGCATTCTTCATCGGCACACCCCGTCCACCCCGCCGGAAGCGGCCTGAAACACAAGCCAGCTCCGATACTGCCCGGTCATTTCTTAACCCGGAGAGACGGAAGGCGCAATGAAACGGCGGGCCCCGAAGGACCCGCCGTCCATATTCCCTGCGCGGAGGAAAGGCTCAGAAGCTGAGCGCCTTCACCTGCACGACATGCGGAAGAGCCTGAATCTCGGCAAGCGTATCGGCGGGGACGTCGGCATCGACTTCGATGAGACAGATCGCATCGCCGCCCGCGGCCTCGCGGCCGAGGTTGAAGTTGGCGATGTTGATACCAGCCTTGCCGAGCGTGGAACCCAGCGCGCCGATGAAGCCCGGCTTGTCCTGGTTCGTCACATAGAGCATGTGACGGCCAAGCGCCGCTTCCATATTGACGCCCTTGATCTGGATGACGCGCGGCAACCCGCCCGAGAAGACGGTGCCGGCGACGGAACGCTCCTGCCGCTCCGTCTTCACGACGAGGCGGATATAGGTTTCGTAGGCGCCCTGCTGCTCGCTCTTCACTTCCGACACCTTGATGTCGCGTTCCTTCGCGATCACCGGCGCGGAAACCATGTTCACATCTTCGAGCTGCGGCTTGAGAAGACCGGTCAGCGCCGCATTGGTGAGCACGCGCGTGTTCATCTCCGCGACATCGCCCGCATATTCGATGGTGACGGCGGAAATGCCGCTCTCCGTGAGCTGACCAGCGAAGGAGCCGAGCTGCTGCGCGAGCGTGAGGAAGGGCGTGAGCTTCGGCGCTTCATCCGCGGAAACTGAAGGCACGTTGATCGAATTCGTGATCGCGCCCGTGAGGAGGTAGTCCGCCATCTGTTCGGCGACCTGGAGCGCGACATTTTCCTGCGCCTCGTTGGTGGAGGCGCCGAGATGCGGCGTACAGATGACCTGCTCCATGCCGAAGAGCGGGTTTTCCTTGGCGGGTTCTTCCTCGAAGACGTCGAGCGCCGCACCGGCGACATGGCCGCTCTCGATCGCGGCCTTGAGATCGGCTTCGACGATGAGACCGCCACGCGCGCAATTGACGATGCGCACGCCCTTCTTGCACTTGGCGAGATTTTCGGCGTTCAGGATGTTGCGCGTCTTGTCGGTGAGCGGCGTGTGCAGCGTGATGAAGTCGGCGCGCTTGAGGAGGTCTTCAAGCTCGACCTTCTCGACGCCGAGATCCTGCGCGCGCTCCGGCGTGAGGAAGGGATCGAAGGCGATGACTTTCATGCGAAGGCCGAGGCCGCGATCGGCAACGATGGAACCGATATTGCCGCAGCCGATGACGCCGAGCACCTTGCCCGTGACTTCGACGCCCATGAACTTCGACTTCTCCCACTTGCCCGCATGGGTCGAGGCATTCGCCTGCGGAATGTCGCGGGCGAGCGAGAGCATCATGGCGATGGCATGTTCGGCGGTGGTGATCGAATTGCCGAAGGGCGTGTTCATGACGATGACGCCCGCGGCGGTGGCGGCGGGAAGATCGACATTGTCGACGCCGATACCGGCGCGGCCGACGACCTTCAGGTTCTTCGCCGCTTCGAGAACAGGCGGCGTAACCTTCGTGGCCGAACGGATGGCGAGACCGTCATACTCGCCGATGATCTTGATGAGTTCGTCCCGATCGAGGCCGGTCTTCACGTCCACTTCGATGCCGCGATCCTTGAAGATCTGCACGGCGGCGGGGGAGAGCTTGTCGGAAATCAGAACCTTGGGCATGGATGCCTCCTGGTTGGATAGGCGCCTTCCCCGGCGGGACGAGATGCCCGCCGGATCAGGACCGAAAACGATTTGAATTGGTTACGCTGCCGCCTTGAGCGAGGCGATGGCTTCCGCGAAGGCCCAGTCGAGCCAGGGCATCAGCGCGCGCATGTCGGTCGTCTCGACCGTTGCGCCCGCCCAGATACGAAGGCCCGCGGGAGCGTCGCGATAACCGGCGATGTCGTTCGCCACGCCTTCCTTGTCGAGAAGATCGGCGATCTTCTTGGCAAAGGCGACCTGATCTTCTTCCGAAAGAGCGGTGACGCGCTCGTCGACGATCTTGAGGCAAACGGAAGTGTTGGAACGGGTGTCGAGTTCCTTCGCGAGGAAATCGGCCCAGGGCGTGCGCCCGACCCATTCGGCGATGACGGCGGTATTCGCATCGGCGCGGCCGATGAGCGACTTCAGGCCACCGATCGAGTCCGCCCAGTTCAGCGCATCGAGATAATCCTCGACGCAGATCATGGACGGCGTGTTGATCGTCTCGCCCTTGAAGATGCCTTCGTTGAGCTTGCCCCCCTTGGTCATGCGGAAAATCTTCGGCATGGGCCAGGCGGGCGTATAGCTTTCAAGGCGTTCGACGGCGCGGGGGCTGAGGATCAGCACGCCATGCGCGGCTTCGCCGCCCAGCACCTTCTGCCAGGAGAAGGTGACGACATCGAGCTTCGGCCAGGCCAGATCCTGCGCGAAGGCGGCCGAGGTCGCGTCGCAGATGGTGAGACCCTTGCGGTCATCCGCGATCCAGTTGCCGTTCGGCACGCGGACGCCGGAGGTCGTGCCATTCCATGTGAACACGACATCATTGTCGAAATTGACGTCGGCGAGATTTGGCAATTCGCCATAAGGCGCTTTCAGGATGCGGGCATCCTTGAGCTTGAGCTGCTTCACGACATCCGTGACCCAGCCTTCGCCGAAGCTTTCCCAGGCGAGCATGTCGACGCCGCGCGCGCCCAGCATCGACCAGAGCGCCATTTCGACGGCGCCCGTGTCGGAAGCGGGCACGATGCCGATGCGGTAGTCGGCGGGAACGCCGAGAACGGAACGGGTTTTTTCGATGGCCTCGACGAGGCGCGCCTTGCCCGGTTTCGAGCGATGGCTGCGGCCTACAAGCGCGTTTTCGAGGTTCTTGACGGTCCAGCCGGGGCGCTTGGCGCAGGGGCCGGAGGAGAAGTGCGGATTGGCCGGACGCACATCCGGACGCTCAGTGGCGGTCATTATAACCTATCCTTTCAGATAGCTGCCTCTCGGTGGGGAGAGGTGTCCCGCCGCTGCGTATATGCCTCTGCCTGTGCGAAGTCAAATGACACCCCTGCGGCGCAAAATCGCGCGTGACGGGAACCCGCGGGATTCCGCGGCATTGACTATGGTAAGACGCCTGCTTCACATGCGAGGCGCGAACCGCGCCAAACCGGGAATCGCTCTTGCCGCACAAATACTCAGACTGGTTGATGCTCGGACTGCTCGTCGCACTCTGGGGCTCGGCCTTCGCCTTCGCGAAGATCGCCATAGAAACCGTGGCTCCCGAATGGACCATGGCGGGGCGGCTGATAACGGGCGCCGTCCTCCTGCTGCCCCTGGCGCTTCGGGCGGGAGAAGCCTTGCCACGCAATGGCCAAGACTGGAGCTGGCTCGCGGGTCTCGCGCTTGTCGGCAACATCGCGCCCTTCTTCGTCATCAGTTGGGGACAGCAATATGTTCCCTCGGCGCTTGCGGGGATTCTGATCGGATTCACGCCGCTCGCAACGCTCGTCATCGCGCATGTCTTCCTGACGGAAGAACGCATCACGCCGATGCGCGCGGCCGGTTTCGTTATCGGATTCGCAGGGCTCGTCGTCGTGCTCGGGCCCCGCGCGCTGACCGATCTCACTGCGGGCGGAGAAAGACTGCTCGGGCAGTTCGCCGTCCTTCTGGGCGCCTGCCTCTTCGCCTGCAACAATGTGATGGCCCGGCGCGCGCCGGAAATGCCCCTCCTCGTGAAGGCTTCGGGTGTCATGCTGGCCGGTGCGTTCGCGGGATCGGCGCTTGCCAGTGCAATCACCCCGCCCGCAACGCTCGCCGATGCGAGCGCGGCGTCGCTCCTCGGCGTGGCGGGGCTCGGCATCTTCTCGACAGGCCTCGCCGCCCTCGTCTTCTTCCGCCTCGTGGACAGAGCGGGCGCGACTTTCGTTTCCCTCACCAACTACCTCGTGCCTGTTTTCGCGGCGGTGGCGGGCTTCCTCGTTTTCGGCGAGGAACTGAAACTCCGTGTGCTGATGGGCCTTGCGCTCATTCTGGCCGGTATCGCGGTCAGCGAATGGCGGGCCAGCCTCAAAGAATGAGCGCCGCGCCGACGCTGACAACCATGAGAAGCGAAGCGGCGACGGCAACGAAGCGCATGATGCGGGGATCGCGCACGAAAAGCCGGATCGCATCGCCGCCAAGTCCCCACAGCGAGGTTGCCATCATCATGGTGACGAGACAGAGCGCGCCGAGAATGACGGCCTGCGGCGCGTAGGCGCTCTCCGGCGCGACGAAGGCCGAAAAGACCATGACGCTCTGGACATAGGCCTTCGGGTTCACCGGATGGAGCGCGACGCCCGCCCAGAAGGAAGGCGCGATATCGAGCGCAGGCCCGCCAAAGCCCGCCCGCGCAAGCTTCCAGGCGAGCCAGCAGATATAGGCAAAGCCCAGAAACTTCAGCGCGAAGAAGACTTCCGGCATGGCGACGAAGAGCGCGCCGAGCCCGACGGCGCCCGCCGTGATGACGAAAAGGCCACCCGTCCAAACGCCGAGAAGATAAGGGAATGCGCGGGAGAGACCCACCGAAGCGCCGATGGAAAGCAGGCTGAGATTTGCCGGACCGGGCGTAAAACTCATGGTCGCGATGAAAAGCGCACCGAGCGCGAGAGCTTCTTCAGGCATGACGGCACCGCCATGTAAGGGAGAGAATGTCAGAAGGCGATCTCGGCCTTCATGTAGTCGGCGCAGCGCCCGCGCAGGATCACGCGTTCGCCCGCATCCGTGCACCAGAGGGTGCCGCCGCGTTTCGACACCTGGCGCGCAACGAGATCCTTCTTGCCGAGCTTCTTCGACCAGTAAGGAACACTGGTGCAATGAGCCGAGCCCGTGACCGGGTCTTCGTCGATCCCGTGCGACGGCGCAAAGAAGCGCGAAACGAAATCGATGCCGTCCTCGCCGGGCGCGGTCGCGATGAGCCCGGCATTGAGCGGCGCGAGAAGACGGGCAAGAGCGGGAAAGTCAGGCTTCAGCGCGACGACATCTTCCGCCTTGTCGAAGACGGCCATGAGGTTCGACGTCTTTGCCCAGACGAGCGGCTTCGCGCCAAGCGCTTCAGCGATGGCCTCGGGCATGGGATAGGGCGTCGGCTTCGCCGCCGGAAAATCCATCACCAGCCTGTCGCCCTCGCGGGCCACGACGAGCGTGCCGCTGCGCGTTTCGAAGCGGATCTCGGGCTTCGAATAGCCAAGATGGTTGAAAAGGACATGCGCGGAAGCGAGCGTCGCATGGCCGCAGAGATCGACCTCGACCGTGGGCGTGAACCAGCGAAGCCGGTAGCTCTCTCCTTCCGGCGCGAAAAAGGCGGTTTCGGCAAGATTGTTCTCCGCCGCAATGGCCTGCATCACATCGGCAGCAGGCCAGTTTTCGAGTGGAACGATGGCTGCGGGATTACCTTCAAAGACGCGGTCGGCAAAGGCATCGACCTGATAGAGAACCGCTTTCATTATCCCGCTCCTTCTAACCCGATAATTGTATCGGTACAATTTCGATAGAATGACACTGAATAGTGCCTGAAATCGATGATTGTCACCGTTCGAGGAACATGATTGACTCCAAAAATGGATTCAATGAGTTTATTGTCACCATGACAATTTCGATTTTCAACCCTTCGAGCATTGCTGCCCGCCCCGGTCCCCGATACCGCGCCATCGCAGATGAGTTGCGCGACGCGATCCGCACGGGCGCCGCGCCTGCGGGCACGCGCCTGCCCCCGCTTCGCGATCTCGCCTATGAGCTCGGCGTCACGGTTGGCACCGTCTCGCGCGCTTATGCGCTGGCGGCAAGCCGGGGTGAGGTGGCGGGCGAAGTCGGCCGGGGCACTTACGTGCTTGGCATCGGCTCGGCCGTGCAGACGGGAACGGGCGTCGGCTCCGCCGCCTTCCTCACCATGCCGGACGCAACCGAGGCCGCGATGAAGGCGGCGCTCGCGCCGCCCGCCGGACAGACGGAAATCATCGGCGAGGCGATGGCCGCCATTCTCGCCGAACTGCCGAAGCGCGCGGGCCCCTCCCCCTTCAATACCTATCTCGTGCCGGGCGGCGAGGAGCGGCACCGCCAGGCGGCGGCGGGCTGGCTTGCCTTCGATGGTTTCGCGCCGCAGCCCGGCAACATCCTTCTCTGCTCCGGCACGCAGCAGGCGATCCTCACCTCCATTCTCGCGGCGACGGAACCGGGCGACACGATCCTCACCGAGGAACTCACCTATCACGCCATGGTGCAGCAGGCGGGACAGATGGGAAGGCGCGTCGCGCCCGTCGACATCGACAATGAGGGGATGGTGCCGGAGGCGCTCGAACGCGCACTCGGCGAACAGAAACCCGCCGCCATCTTCATCGTACCGACGCTGCAGAACCCGACAGGCGCGATCATGAGCGAGGCGCGGCGGCGGCGCATTGCCGAACTCGCGGTGGCGCATGAGATTGCGATCATCGAGGACGACATCTACGGCATGCTGGCCGAGAAGCGCCCGCTGCCCATCGCGCATTTCGCGCCGGACCATACCTGGTATGCAACCAGCCTCGCCAAAAGTGTCGGCTGCGGGCTTCGCGTCGGCTTTCTGATGCCTCCGCCGCGCATGCTCGAACGCGCGCGCGGCATTCTGAACGGCTTCGGGCAAACGGTGCCGCCGCTCATGGCGGAGCTTGCGGTCCGCCTCATGGAGACGGGAGAGGCGGCAACAATCTGCACGCGCATCCGAGACGAGATGGCGGCGCGCCATACGATGACGGCGGACGCGCTGGGCCGGGCGCGCCTTACCTACGACCCCGCCGCGCTTTACTCATGGATGGAGCTGCCGGAAAGCTGGCGCGCGCACGGACTTGTCGAAGCGGCGCGCGCAAGAGGCGTCGCGATTGCCGCCGGCGAAGACTTCATGGTCGGACGGACGGACCGCGCCGCGCGCCATGTGCGGCTTGCGATCGGACAGCCGCAAACGCGCGAGGAACTTGCGCGCGGCCTCGCCGTTATTTCCGGACTTCTTTCCGAGTCCCATATCGGGATCGTGGAACCTGCGTGAACATGCTGAAGATTTAACGCGCGAGGCGTCTTCCGGCGGACACGAGCGATTGCTAGGCTTTCATCATGAGGAGGCCGCCCATGACCGCACGGAAGCATCAACCGCTGCTCATACGCCCCGCTCTGCCCGACGAATGCGAGGCGCTATCCGCGCTTGCGCAGGAGTCGAAGGCCCATTGGGGCTATGACGACAACTTCATGAATCTTTGCAGCGACGAACTGAAAGTGACGCCAGCGAAACTGGCGCGCTTTCGAATGCGCGTGGCGCAGGCCGGGCGCGAGATCGCAGGCTTTTCCGCGACGCGCTATGAAGACGGCGCTGCGGATGTGGAGGAGTTCTTCGTCGCCCCGCGCTATATCGGCACCGGGATCGGCCACAGGCTGATGCAGGATATGCTGGACCATGCGCGCCGCCACGGCGTTCACCACGTGCGCGTGGAAGCAGATCCGAACGCAACGGGCTTTTATGAGCGAGAGGGCTTCAGCATTTGCGGCGAAGCGCCCTCGGGCTCGATACCCGGACGCAAACTGCCGCTGATGCGGCGCGAAATCTGACGTCAGTCCTCGTCCGCCTCGTCGCTCACCGCGGCGAGGAAGTTGAGCGGCCCATGACCCTTGCCGAAGCCCGGCGCGGTGCGGATGGCCTCATGCACATAATCGCGCGCAGCGGCAACGGCCGCTGTGAGTTCCACGCCCTGGGCGAGAAGACCGGCAATGGCGGACGCAAGCGTGCAGCCCGTTCCATGCGTGTGGCGCGTGTCGATACGCGGCGATGAAAATATCTGAATGGATTCCTGCGTCGCCAGCACGTCGAAGATGAGGTCGCCCGAGAGGTGACCGCCCTTCACGAGTACGGCATCGGCACCGAGACCCAGCAGCGCATCGGCCGCCGCCTTCTGACCTTCGACATCGACGATCTTCCGGCCCGTCAGCACCTCTGCTTCCGGCACGTTCGGCGTGACGAGCGTCGAAAGCGGGATCAGCACTTCCTTGATGGCGGAGACGGCGGAGTCTTCGAGAAGCGACGCCCCGCCCTTCGCGACCATCACGGGATCGACGACGAGAAGCGGGCTTTCCTCGCTGCGCGAAAGTTCTTCCGCTACCGCCTCCACGATATCGGCATTGTGGAGCATGCCCGTCTTGATGACGTCGGCGCCGAGATCTTCCATGACGGCGCGCATCTGCCCGACCACGATGTCGAGGGGCACTTCATGAATGCCGGTGACGCCGAGCGTATTCTGAACCGTGATCGCGGTGACGGCCGTCATGGCGAAGCCGCCCATGGCGGTTACGGCCTTGATGTCTGCCTGAATGCCGGCGCCGCCGCCCGAATCCGAGCCAGCCACGATAAGCACGCGGCCCTGGGGAGAAGAAGTCATTGAAATGGTCCGCAAAACTGCCGCTGAAAATCAGGCGGCATTATGCTCGATCACGGCGGCAATGTCGTTGACGACGGAAGCCACGAGCTTCTCGTCGTCGCCCTCGGCCATGACGCGGATGAGAGGCTCGGTCCCGGACTTCCGGATGACGAGACGGCCACCCGAACCGAGACGGCTTTCGCCCTCCCGGATTGCTTCCTGCACATCCTTGTCCTTGAGCGGCTCGCCCTTCTTGAAGCGGACATTCTTCAGAAGCTGCGGCAGCGGATCGAAGACATGGGTGAGTTCGCTCACCGGCCTGTCGCTCGCCTTGAGAACGGCGAGCACCTGCAGCGCGGCAATGAGCCCGTCGCCCGTGGACGAGAAGTCCTTGAGCACGATATGGCCGGACTGTTCGCCGCCGACATTGTAGCCATGCTCGCGCATATGCTCGACGACGTAGCGGTCGCCGACCTGTGTGCGGACAAGGTCGAGATCGAGCGTCTTCAGATAGCGCTCAAGACCGAGATTGGACATGACGGTGGCGACGATGCCCGGCGCCGACAGCGTGCCCATTTCCTTCCAGTGGCGCGCGATGAGGCCCATGATCTGGTCGCCATCGACCACCTTGCCGCGCTCATCCGCGATAATGACGCGGTCGGCGTCGCCGTCGAGCGCGATGCCGATATCGGCGCGGCGCTCGCGCACCGTGGCGCACATGCGCTCCGGCGCAGTGGAGCCGCAATCCTCATTGATATTGAAGCCGTTCGGATCGGTGCCGACGGTGACGACTTCCGCCCCGAGCTCCCAGAGTACCGCAGGCGCAACCTTGTAGGCGGCGCCGTTCGCGCAGTCGATCACGATGCGCAGGCCCTCGAGCGTCTGCTGCTTCGGAAAAGTGTGCTTCACATGTTCGATATAGCGCGCCTGCGCATCGTCGATGCGCTTTGCGCGGCCAAGCTCGCGCGAGCCCGCCAGGTTGTCGGCAAGCCCGTTATCCATATGGTGCTCGATCGCGAGTTCCACCTCGTCCGACAGCTTGAAACCGTCCGGACCGAAAAGCTTGATGCCGTTATCCTCGAAGGAATTGTGGGAGGCGGAGATCATCACGCCGAGATCCGCGCGAAGCGAGCGCGTGAGCATGGCGACGGCGGGCGTCGGCAGCGGGCCGAAGAGGAAGACATCCATGCCCATGGAAGTGAAACCGGCGGTAAGCGCAGGCTCCAGCATGTAGCCCGAGAGGCGCGTATCCTTGCCGATCACGACACGATGACGGTGCTCGCCGCGGCGGAACACGCGCCCGGCGGCCATGCCGACGCGGAGCGCCGTTTCCGCTGTCATGTGTCCGGTGTTGGCTGTACCCCGGATTCCATCCGTGCCGAAATATTTTCGGGCCATGAATTGAACGGTCCTCGCGCCCTGTCTCGATCTGTGTCTCAAATTTCGCCTGCCAAATGCCCCCAAGGCCCCGGCACGCACCCCACGACACATTCATGCGAACAATATGTGGCGAATATAGGAATCTATGCGCCGATTGCAGTTAAATAATTCTTGCCAAATCTTTCAGGCGGAAGCGGAGAGCGTTCCGAAATGGGCAAGAACGGCGAGCGCATCGGCCAAAGGCGCCGGGTCATGCGTCCGGATGAAGCCCGCGCCCCGTTCGGCAGCGAGAAGCTCCGCCGCAAGCGTCGCCGCCCCCGCCTCGCCCGGCGCCCGGCCCGTGACCGCCCGGAGGAAGGACTTCCGGGAAACGGAGATGAAAACCGGCAGGCCGAAACGGTCCCGGATTTCGTCGGTGCGGGCGAGTACCTCGAAGGAGGTTTCCGGACGCGGGCCCAGAAAGAAGCCCATGCCGGGGTCCAGAATGAGCCGATGGCGGGCGATGCCAGCCGATTCGAGCGCCGCGATCCTTTCCTCGAAGAAGGCACATATGTGCTGGACGATATCGCCTTCGGGCGCTTCGCGCCTGTCCGCATTGCCCTCGCGCTGAATCGAATGCATGAGGACAAGGCGGGCTTCCGATGCCGCGAGCGAAGGATAGAAGGAAGGGGCCGCGAAGCCGCGAATGTCGTTGAGATAGGCCGCCCCATGCGCCAGCGCGAAAGCCTGCGTCTCGGGCCGGAAACTATCGACCGAAAGGGGGATAGCGTCCGCCGCAAGAGCCTCCATGACCGGCGCAAGACGGCGGATTTCCTCTTCGGCCGGCACCGGCTCCGCATCCGGATTGGAGGAAGCGGGGCCGAGATCGATCACGTCGGCACCTTCCGAAGCAAGCTTTCGCGCATGCGCGATCGCGGCATCGGCGGCGAAATATCTTCCGCCATCGGAAAAGCTGTCCGGCGTGATGTTGACGATACCGAAAATGAGGGGACGCGCGCTCATGGGCGAGTTCTAGCATGAGCCCGCGCAAGCGGCGAGCTTCGGACCTTTACTCCGGGAGCGGTTCGCCGACGCCAAGCCCCATCGCATTGCGAACGAGATGATCGACTACCGCATCGAACTCACCGCGGCCCGCTCCGGAGAACTGCATCAGCGCCACGGTGTGTCCGCCGCCCAGATAGACGCGGGCGGCGGCCTTTGCATTGAGCCCGGAAGGAATGATGCCCTCACGCTTGCCGCGCTCGAGAAGTTTCTGCGCGATATCGTGAAGCCGCTCCAGAACGTCCATGTATCGCGGCCAGACATCGGCGCGCACGCCCGTGCTCCAATCGAGCCAGACCTTCATCATGTCGGGCTTGTTGCGTGCGTCGCGCGAGAAATTCACGGCAAGCGCCCGAAGCGCCTCCGGCACGCTCTTTTTGCCGCCGAGCGAACTCGACACGATTTCGAGGAGATAGGCCTCGACCTCGGAGAGCACGGCGGCGACGAGGTCGTCACGCGTGCGGAAGTAGGAGTGAACGGCGGGAACGGAAACCCCTGCCCGCTCCGCCACATGAGAATGAGTGGCCCGCGCCACCCCATGTTCGGCAAAGGCCGCGAGAGCGCATTCGAGGAGCTGGGCGCGGCGAGCTTCAGGAGAAAGCCTTGTGCGGGCGGTTCTGACGGCTGTGGTCACAGGCAGGGCTTTCCTTCGGGAATCGGCGGATTTCTGCGGTCAGTATAACCTCCCCCAGCCAGACGGGCAGCCGGCGGGTAGGTGATTTCCACCCATATTGACTCTTCGCTCAATAGCTATTGATATATTACTCAATAGTGAGGAGAGGCAACCTGGGGAGGAAATGCCATGACCGCTATCGCATCCGCCGCGACGGAGATGTCCGACGCGACAAGCCTGCCGATAGACCGCATCGATGTGAGCCGGCCGGAACTCTACGAACACAATGCGGAAGGCGAGTATTTTCGCCGCCTGCGCCGGGAGGACCCGGTCCATTACTGCGCGGAAAGCGCTTACGGCCCCTATTGGTCGATCACGAAATACAAGGACATCATGGCGGTCGACACGAACCACCAGGTGTTCTCCTCGGAGGCCGGGCTTGGCGGCATCATCATCGAAGACGGCATCCAGAAAAGCAGCAGCGAAGGCGCGATCGACCTGCCGAACTTCATTGCGATGGACCCCCCCCGGCACGATGAACAGCGCAAGGCCGTGAGCCCTATCGTCGCGCCCGCCAATCTGGCGAAGCTCGAAGGGACGATCCGTGAGCGCGTCGGCCGTGTGCTGGACGGACTGCCAATCGGGGAGGAGTTCGACTGGGTCCCCGCCGTCTCCATCGAGCTGACGACGCAGATGCTTGCAACTCTCTTCGACTTCCCGTTCGAGGAGCGTTCGCGTCTTACCCGCTGGTCCGATGTCGCCACGGCGGAACCCGGCAGCGGTATTGTCGACAGCTGGGAGCAGCGCACGAAGGAACTGATGGAATGCGCTGCCTGCTTCCAGGGCCTCTGGAACGAGCGGTTGGAAAACCCCGGCATGGACCTCGTTTCCATGCTGGCGCACTCCCCGGCGACACACGACATGACCCCGGAGAATTATCTGGGCAACGTGCTGCTCCTCATTGTCGGGGGCAATGACACCACGCGCAACTCCATGTCGGGCGGCGTTCTCGCGCTCGACATGAACCCGAAGGAACGTGAGAAGCTCTACGCAAACCCGAAGCTCATCGACAGCATGGTGCCGGAAATCATCCGCTGGCAGACCCCACTCGCCCATATGCGCCGCACCGCTGTCGCCGACGCGGAACTCGGCGGAAAGACCATTCGCAAGGGCGACAAGGTGGTGATGTGGTATGTCTCGGGAAATCGCGACGAGGAAGCGATAGAGCGTCCGGACGATTTCATCATCGATCGCGAACGGCCGCGCCAGCACCTCTCCTTCGGCTTCGGGGTTCACCGCTGCGTCGGCAACAGACTGGCCGAAATGCAGCTGAAGATTCTCTGGGAGGAAATCCTGAAGCGCTTTTCGCGCATCGAAGTCACGGGAGATCCGATGCGCGTTCGCTCCAACTTCGTGCGGGGCTATGCTTCCCTGCCCGTCCGCATCCACGCCTGACCGGGAGAAACATATGCCACTCGTGAAATATGTCGAAGCGAACGGAACCGAATACGCTGTGGATGCCGACACCGGAATCTCCGCGATGGAAGCGGCGGTAAGGAACGGCATTCCAGGCATCGATGGCGATTGCGGCGGCGCTGCCGCCTGCGCGACCTGCCACGTCTATGTGGACGAGGGATGGATCGGAAAGACCGGCCGCGCGGGCGAAGGACTGGAACAGAGCATGCTCGAATTCGCGGAGGATGTCCGCGATAACAGCCGCCTCGCCTGTCAGATCACGCTCGACGACAGGCTGGATGGTCTCGTTCTCAAGCTGCCGGAGAAGCAGCACTGACGGCATCGGGAGACGCCGGACAGAAAAAAGGGAGGCTCGAAGGAGCCTCCCTTTTCATTTCGATACTCGCTCGGCTCAGGTGCCCTGAGGCGCAGGCGGAACGCCCACCGGACCGCTACCGCCGGAGACGGGCACCGACGAGGTCGGGCCTTCGGCAGGCTTCGCCGGCTCGCCACGATCCCGGATCGGCGGCTCGCCCTTGAGAAGTTTCTGGATCTCGTCGCCCGAAAGCGTTTCGTATTCCAGAAGGCCCTTTGCGATGGTGTGCAACTCGTCGATATGCTCCGTGAGGATCTTCTTCGCCGTGTTATAGCCGTCGTCAACGATGCGGCGGACTTCCGCGTCGATCACGCGCTGCGTCTCTTCCGACATGTTCTGCTGGCGCGCTACGGAATGGCCGAGGAAGACTTCTTCCTCGTTCTCGCCATAGGCGAGCGGACCGAGCTTGTCGCTCATGCCCCAGCGCGTGACCATCGCCTTCGCCATCTTGGTCGCCATGGCGATGTCGGACGAAGCGCCCGAGGTCACCTTGTCGTGCCCGAAGATCACTTCTTCCGCGATACGTCCACCCATGGCCACAGCGAGGTCGGCCTGAAGCTTCGCTCGCGTGACCGACACCTGATCGCGTTCCGGCAGGCGCATCACCATGCCGAGCGCGCGGCCACGGGGAATGATCGTCGCCTTGTGGATCGGATCGGAAGCCGGCATGTGGAGCGCGACCAGCGCATGCCCGCCTTCGTGATAGGCGGTCAGCTTCTTCTCTTCTTCTGTCATGACCATGGAGCGGCGTTCCGCGCCCATCATGACCTTGTCTTTCGCGTCTTCGAACTCCGCCATGGTGACGAGGCGCTTGCCGCGGCGCGCGGCCATGAGCGCGGCCTCGTTGACGAGGTTCGCAAGATCGGCGCCCGAGAAGCCCGGCGTGCCGCGCGCGATGGTGCGCGGTTCGACATCCGGCGCGAGCGGCACCTTCTTCATATGGACCTTGAGGATTTTCTCGCGGCCGACGACATCCGGGTTCGGCACCACGACCTGACGGTCGAATCGGCCCGGACGCAGCAGCGCGGGATCGAGAACGTCCGGCCGGTTGGTGGCCGCGATGAGGATGATGCCCTCGTTCGGCTCGAAACCATCCATCTCGACAAGCAACTGGTTCAGCGTCTGCTCG
>DLCG01000012.1:34955-80690 GCA_002480495.1 Rhodobiaceae bacterium UBA7804
CTCGAACATGTCGCGCACGCGGCTCGCACCGACGCCGACGAACATCTCGACGAAGTCCGAACCGGAAATCGTGAAGAAGGGCACATTGGCTTCGCCCGCGATGGCGCGCGCGAGCAGCGTCTTGCCCGTGCCGGGAGGACCGACAAGCAGCACGCCCTTCGGGATGCGGCCGCCAAGCCGCTGGAACTTCGCCGGGTCGCGCAGGAAGTCGACGATCTCGGTGAGGTCGTCCTTCGCCTCGTCGATGCCCGCAACGTCGTCGAACATCACGCGGCCATGGCGTTCGGTCAGCAGCTTCGCCTTGGACTTGCCGAAGCCCATGGCCTTGCCGCCCCCGCCCTGCATCTGGCGCATGAAGAAAATCCAGACCGCGATGAGCAGCAGCATCGGGAACCAGGAAACCAGAATGCCGAGGAGCGAAGGCACGTTCTCCTCGTTGGGCTTCGCGGTGATGGTCACGCCCTTGTTGTAGAGGCGATCGACCAGCGACGGATCCTGCGGTGCATAGGTCGAGAACTTGCGCCCATCTGAATAGGTACCGGTGATCTTGTCGCCCTGAATGGTGACTTCGCTCACATTGCCGGAGTCGACGTCCGAGAGGAGGCGCGAGAAGGTGATCTCGCTGCCCGATCCATTCTGTGGCGAGGGGTTCTGGAACAGGTTGAACAGCGCCACCAGAAGCAGCGCACCCAACACCCAGACGGCGAAATTCTTGAAATTGGACAAGGGCTTTTACCTTTTTACCTGACGACAGGCCGTACTTTGCAGGGGGCGTGCCAAACTCGCCCCACTTCTTGAGAGTTTCTAATCTATGAGAAGATAGTGACCATAGAAAGGTTTACCAAGTACCAGCGCCACTTCGTTTGCGCCGGATTCAGGCTTTTTCCGCCGGATTTCCGGACTTTCGCCCCGGCATGCGGCGCAGAGACACATGCAACTCGATATCGGGCCCGGACGTCTCCAAATGAGGCGCTCCGATAAGTTTTTGCCCCTGCCAGAGCCCGGGCAGTGCGTGGAGCACGGCGCTCGGCATCTGCGGAAGCGCCGCTTTCCGCGCCCGCAGGTCCGAAAGCCCCTCCGGTCCCAGCGCCCGGACTTCGAAACGCAGATTTCGGGGTGCACGGGTGAGAAACAGGCGGAACCGCCCGTCCCATACCCCTTCCTCGCCGGCCCTGAGCCAGAGCGAGGGTGCCTGACGCGCCGCGGATACTTCCCTGCTCACCGTCAGAACACCATTTCTGAAGGCGAGCTTGACGCCTCCAAGCGTCCTCCCCCGGCCAAGCTCCCCTTCCAGGATCGCGGCATGAACCGCCTCCAGCCCGGCAAGCCTAGGCGCATAATCGCGGCCGCCGGCGAAGGCGACAAGCGCGGCGAGGACACGCAACCCCGTTTCCGCTGGCGCCGCCGCGAGCGCCTCCCCCCTCACCTCCGCAAAGCCCAAAGGCGAGATGGACGCATGTTCCGACAGCAGAGCCTGCGTTTCGGCTTCCAGTGCTTCGCGCGCGCGCGCCATCTGCGCGGCCGTTCGGGCAAGGCGCGAGGCATCAAGCCCGAGAGGAGCGAGCAGCGCCAGCGCCTTGCGGGCCTTCACGCGATCGAAACGCTCATCCTCGTTGCTGGGGTCGAGGACCGGCGCAAGACGCGCCTTCGAGACGGTGGCCGCAAGCCGGCCCCGGGGAAGGTCGAGAAGCGGCCGCAGCAGACGTACCTGCGGGGCATCTGCGGAAAGGAAGCGCGATGCAGGCATTGCAGCAAGGCCATCGACCCCGCTCCCCCGCGCAAGCCGCAGAAGAAAAGTCTCCGCCTGATCCTCAAGGTGATGAGCGACGAGAAGATCGCCGATACCGGCCTTCCGGCATGCCGAAAGCAACAGGGCATAACGCGCGTCCCGGGCCGCGGCCTGAATACCGCTTGAGGGCTTTTCGCCCTTCCATCTCAGAATGCGATGCGGAACGCCGATCTGCGCGGCCATGGCGGCCGCCCGGCGTGCTTCGGCCGCCGACGCGGCACGAAGACCATGATCCACTGTGAAGGCATGAAGCTTCGCCCCCTTGCGCCCGCGAACCCAGCGGGAGGCCAGAAGAAGCAGAGCAAGCGAATCCGGACCGCCTGAAAAGGCAACCGCAACCGTCTTCCCGGCGTCGAGAGACGACATGCGGGAGGCGAACTCCCGCGCGGTTACGGGAGCGGCGCGGAGCGAAGACGAGGATCGCGCGGTTTCGTCCTGCGCGTTCATGTCGCCTCCGGTTCCAATGGATCAGCAGCCAGCCTTCTGCCGCTCGAGCTTGGCGCGGGCAACGACCGAAGGAGAAGCCTGCGGGAACTTCGACCCGAGCTCGCCCCAGACAGTGCAGGCCGCATCCTTGTTGTCGAGCGCGGCGAGGCTCATGCCAAGCTTGAGCAGGCTGTCCGGCGCCTTGCTGCTGGATGCATAGGTCGTATAGCCGGTGAGAAAGGCATCGCCCGCGCGCTTGTAATCATTCTGCGCGTAGTAGGTTTCGCCAAGCCAGTATTGCGCATTGCCGGCGAGTTCGTGCTTCGGATGAAGCTGCAGGAACTCCTCGAAGGCCGACCGGGCCCTGTCGTACTGACCGCGCTTCATGAGGTCGATGGCAAAGTCATACTGCGTCTCGGGTGTTCCGTTCGGCAGGAGCGAGGGAGCGGCCGCGGCGGCGGCACCGCCACCCGAAGAAGCGGAAGAACCGTCTGCAGGCCCTGTCTGCCCGAGCGTTCCTTCCGCCGGTGCGGTGGACGCCTGCGCATTGCCCGCATCCGGGGAAACAGGAGCCGCGCCGCCGCCCGCGCCGAGATCGCGGAAGCGAAGATCGACATCCTCCCTGAAGGCATCGAGATTGCGCTGGAGCGTTTCCGCCCGATGGTTCGCCTCCTCCAGACGTCCCGTGAGATCGCGCACCTGCTCTTCGAGTTCGACGATCCGGGCCTGAAGGTTCGCGGCACCGGCGCCGCTATCCATGACGACGGGCGCGCCGGACGAACCCCCGCTATAGGCCTGGCGCTGCAGATCGGAGATCTCGCGCTCGATACGGTCAAGCCGGTTCGCAATAGCGCGCGAGTCGGTGTCCTGCGCGAAGGCAGTCCCGGCGGCGGCGAGCGGAATGCCGACAAGAGCAACGGCGGCAGCGCGCACGAATAAGGATTTCAAGGGGCGACGATCGGGCCGCAATCGAACCTCCCGTTCGGGTTTGAGATCAGGACGCTATCTTAAAATCAAACACGACCAAATTGCGGCATATGTTCATTCCGCAACGGCAAGAAAAAACGCCCTCCCGCCAAAGCGGAAGGGCGTTTCCGTCATTTCGCGAATCCGGATTCGCTCGAGGCCGCTTAGCTCGCGGCGCCGGACGCGACAACCGTCACGGCGCGACGGTTCTGGGCCCAGCAGTTCTCGTTGGATTCGAGGCAGACCGGACGCTCCTTGCCGTAGGACACGGTGTTGAGACGGCCGGCGTCGACGCCGAGGCTCACGAGATAGTCCTTAGCGGCGTTGGCGCGGCGGCCACCGAGCGCGAGGTTGTATTCACGCGTGCCGCGCTCGTCGGCATGGCCTTCAAGCGTGAACGTCAGGTTCGGGTAGAGTTCCATCCAGGCGGCCTGACGCTGCAGGGTCGCGCGGGCCTCGTCGCTCAGCGACGACTTGTCGGTGTCGAAGAAGACGCGGTCGCCGACATTGGCAACCAGATCTTCCTGCGTGCCCGGCGCGATCGTGCTGGACGAGGAGGGGGAGGTGTTTGCGCCTTCGGTCGAGTCGGTCGACGAGCAAGCGGCAAGCATGAGGAAAGCAGCAGCCACGGCGGCAAACCGCAGGCCAGCATTCGGGGACTTCATTCGGGTGATCTCCTTTTGATCTCAGCGGCCATGGCGCCTCAGCGCTCCATTGAATAGACACTCTCGCACGTGCAACCCCCGCAGTAAAACCGGGCCCAGACCCGACTACCGGAGGCGGCGTTATGCCAGAGAACCTTTTCGGACCGGATTTGTTCCAGACCGAAACTTACGTCGCCCGCAATTGGCCGACGCTGGGGTTGCTGTACCGCAACACGATACTAGCCAGCAACCGAGTATCAGACAAGAAGCAACAAATATCATGCGACTTTTCGGCCAAGGTTAAGTGACATTTTTACATCAACTCGAAAGCAGTCACGCAATCCGGCCACACCGAATACTTGCGCCCCTTACTGAATCCGTGGCGACCAGGCCGGGTCGGAAGCCATGGTCGCGGCCGGCACGGGACGTTCGTTGTAGCCCGTCACATCGACCGACCAGAGCCCCGGACCGCCCTGCGCGCCCCGCGTCTCGCGGAAGAACATGAGAACGCGCCCGTTGGGGGCCCATGTCGGTCCTTCATTGTGATAGCCCTCGGTGAGCACGCGCTCACCCGTGCCGTCGGGCCGCATCACACCGATGACGAAGCGCCCGCCGGTAATCTTGGTGAAGGCGATAAGGTCGCCGCGCGGCGACCAGACCGGCGTCGCGTAGCTGCCCTGGCCGAAGCTGATACGGCGCTGGCTGGAGCCGTCGGCATCCATGACATAGATCTGCTGCGAGCCGCCGCGGTCGGACTCGAATGTGATCTGCCGTCCGTCCGGTGAATAGCTCGGCGCCGTATCGATCGCCGCCGTATTCGTCAGACGCGTCACCTGCCGGCTGCGGAGATCCATCGTGTAGATGTCCGAATTGCCGCCGCGCTGAAGGCTCATGATGATCTTCTGCCCATCGGGCGAGAAGCGCGGTGCGAAGGTCATGCCGGGAAACTCGCCCACCACTTCCTGCTGGCCCGTCTCGATGTCGAGCACATAGACGCGCGGGCGATTGTTGCGATAGGCGAGATAGGTAATCTCCTGCGAGTTCGGGCTGAAGCGCGGCGTCAGCACGAGATCGCTGCCATTCGTCAGCATGCGCGGATTATGCCCGTCCTGATCCATGATCGCGAGACGCTTCACGCGCGCATTCTTCGGACCGGTTTCAGAAACATAGACGATACGCGTATCGAAATAGCCTTCTTCGCCCGTCAGGCGCTTGTAGATCGCATCGGAAATGAGATGCGCGACGCGGCGCCAGTTGTCCGGCGTCGTGAAGAACTGGAGACCCGTCATCTGCTGTTCGCCGAGCACGTCCCAGAGACGGAACTCGACGCGAAGCCGGCCATCGGACTCAAGCCGCGTCTGCCCCGTCACGAGTGCCTGCGAATTGATGACGCGCCAGTCGCCGAAGCGCGGCTGCACGTTGATGTCGGAAATCCTCTCGATGAAGGACGCTTTCGGCAGCGGCCGGAAAAGCCCGGAGCGCTCGAGATTATTGGTGATGACGGCGGAAATATCCGCGCCGACCTTCGCTTCCTGCCCTTCGCCGCCGACAAAATCGGTGATCGCGATGGGCAGCGGGTCGACAGTGCCGCGATTGATATCGATCTCAACCGCATGCGCCGGCAGCAACGAAAGCACGGCGGCACAGAAAACAGCCACCGCCCCGGCTGCTCGTCTCAACAGCTTCGCCATGGCATTTCTCTGCGGGTTGTACGTTTCCGACATCGTGGTCTCTCCTGCCTAAAGGCCTGACAACCGTTCAAGGTAAATCCGGATACCTTTTTTGTGTGTCTATTGCGTGGCAAAATCCGTTAACTGAACAACGTGTGCGATCACATCATTCCTCCCAGATCGAAGTTGAACGTGTTGTCGCGCCAGCTCGTGTACTTGTCCGGCGGTAAAAAATCATACGGCGCGCAGCCCTGGACGGCCTGAATGGCACGTTCTGCGAGGAGACGCGACAAGGAACCGCCACTGCTCCGTACGATCATCGGACGCCCTGCCAGCGAACCATCCGGGTTGAGCCCGAAACGTACCGTGGCTCGCAACTTCTCCGCATCCGCTGTGCCGGTCAAACCACTGACATTCCAGCATCGCTCCACGCGTTGCCGAAGCGCATCCGTCTCGCTCATAGTCAGCGCCGCAGCGGGGTCGTCCGTCGCGGGCGCCTCGAAATCCTCCGTAGACTCGAGCGGCGTGGACTTCGGCGCCTTGTCGGGCGACTTGTCGAGCAGCGCCGCTATCTGGTTCGGATCGAAGGATTTCTTCTTCTCCGGCTCCTTCTTGGGCGGCGTCGGCTTTTTCTCGGCCTTTTTCTCGACCGGCTTCGGCTTCTCTTCCCTCTTCTCGGCCTGCTTGTCCGGAATTGGCTCCACCTTCTCCTCCGGCGGCGGAGGTGTCGGCTTCGGCTCGGGTTTCGCCTCGGCCACCGGCTTTTCCCGCTCTTCCGGCTTTGGCGGCTCGGGCTTCTCGACCGGCTTCGGCTTCTCGACCTTCTTCATGCTCTTCAGGTTTGTCACCTGGTCGATCGTCACGAGTTCCACCGGCAGCACGCGCGGCGGCACCGAGGGAAGTTCCTCGGGCGAAGGGAACGCCACAAGCGCAAGCGCCACGATCACAAAATGCGCCGCGGCCGAAAGGAGAACCGAATTACGCATTCTCGCCGTTCAGTTTGCACCCGGCTTTGCTGCCGGCGCCGTTTCGGTCTCCGTCACGAGACCGACCTTGGAAAAGCCCGCCGCGCTCAACCGGCCCATCACATCCATGACGGCCCCGTAGTTGATCGAATTGTCCGCGCGCACGAAGATGCGCTGCTCGTATCCGTTTTCGGCAATGGCAGTCAGCTGCGGCACGAGCGCATCCGGTTCGGTCAGTGTTTCCTGAACGAAGATTTCGCCCTCGCCGTTGATCGTGATCGTCAGCGGTTCTGTGTCGCCGGAGAGAGGGGCGGCCTGCGTCTTCGGCAGATCGACCGGCACGCCGACGGTGAGAAGCGGTGCGGCAACCATGAAGACGATAAGCAGAACCAGCATCACGTCGACGACCGGCGTGACGTTGATCTCCGACATGGGCTGCCGGGAAAAGCGCCCGCGCCCCTTGCCCTTGTTTCCGACCGACATCCCCATGGATCAGCCCCGTTCGTCGAGCTGCCGCGAAAGGATCGCGGAGAACTCGTCGGCAAAGCTCTCCATCCGTCCGCCAATGCGCGAGACCTGGTTGGAGAAGCGGTTATAGGCGATGACAGCGGGAATGGCGGCGACGAGACCGAGACCGGTCGCAAAGAGTGCTTCGGCGATGCCGGGCGCGACGACCGCAAGATTCGTGTCCCGGCTGATCGCGATCGACTGGAAGGAATTCATGATGCCCCAGACCGTGCCGAAAAGGCCGACGAAGGGAGCGACAGACCCGACGGTCGCCAGGAAGAGAAGGCGGCTTTCAAGCGCCATCATCTCCCGGTTGATCGTGACCTGCATGACCTTGTCGACACGCTCCTTGAGCCCCACGAAGGAACTCGCGGCGACTTCCTGCGACCGGCGCCATTCGCGCATGGCCGCAATGAAGAGCGCGGAGAGCGGGTGCTGCGGGCGGTGCCCCATTTCCTGATAGAGATCGTCCAGCGAGCGGCCGGACCAGAAGATGCGCTCGAACTGGTCTGCGCGGCGCTCGACACGGGCAAAACGCCACCACTTGTCGAAGATGATCGCCCAGGACCAGACCGAGGCGAAGAACAAGCCCATCATCACGAGCTTGACGACGATATCGGCCCGCATGAACAGGCCCCAGATGGAAAAGTCCAACGGGACCGCGTCGGCGGCCGCAGTTTCGGTAATCACCTGAGTGGTGGTGACGGGATCCATTCGGTGCCTCTCCGTGCTCTCGGGCTCATTGCAGGGAGCGGCACATGACAGACGCAGCTTGCGCAGTCGGGCTGTACCCGTTGCGCCCTACTTGTGTATGTGTGCCCCCGAATTGCGGCTGAAGTTAGTCTTTCAATTATGTCATTACCGTGGCGTCTGGCGGGATTCGAGTCGCGCACTCAAGAGGTTAGCCCCCAAATGTGGCGTTGCGGACACAGAAACGCGGGCCGGCTCGCTTCTCTCAGTTGCCGCTGACATAGGGCGCCAGCGCGTCCTTGACCGAGGCGGGCAAACGGCGCGGCCGGCCCTGCCGGTCGAGCACCGCGGCAAATACCTTCGCGCGCCAAAGCTCATCGGCAAGCTCGCCCTCCGGGCCGAGCCGCCAGATCGACTGCTCGGCTTCTATCCGTGCCCCGCTCGCCCGGACATAGACAGTATGAACCTCCAACCGGTCGTCGATGCGCGCAGGCTGCCGGAAATCCATTTCCATACGGTGAATGGCGAAAGCGACCGGGTCCTCACCGCCGAAGAGGTCCGTGTGATGCACACCTGCGAGCCTCAGAAAATCGGAGCGTCCCCGCTCCGCGAAACGCAGATAGTTTGCGTGATAGACGATGCCCGAGAAATCCGTGTCTTCGTAATAGACGCGAATACCGAGCTTGTGGACACGGCCCTCTATCCGGCCCGCAATATCCGGCCATTCGCTCATGCCTCGCCCTCCTCATCCCCCTCGAAAAGAGCGTGCTGGCCGGGCGTTGGCCGTGCGGGGGGTGAGACACCGAGATGCGCGAAAGCCGCCGCCGTCAGCACACGGCCCCGCGGCGTGCGGTTCACCAGCCCCTGCTGGATAAGATAGGGCTCGATGATTTCCTCGATCGCATCTCGCGGCTCCGAAAGCGAAGCCGCAATGGTCTCGACGCCTACGGGCCCGCCGGAAAAGCTCACCGCGATGCAGCGGAGATATCGATGGTCCAGCGCATCGAGACCAAGTTCGTCGACTTCCAGACGCTGCAGTGCCTTGTCGGCCGCCCTGGCATCGATTGTGTCTACCGCCGCGACCGCGGCGAAATCCCTCACGCGGCGAAGAAGCCGCCCGGCGACGCGGGGCGTACCGCGAGCACGCCGGGCAATCTCGCGAGCGCCATCCGCTGTCATCGAAATTCCGAGGACCGCCGCACCGCGCCGGACGATGCTTTCCAGCTCATCGAGCTCGTAGAAGTTGAGCCGCACCGGAATGCCGAAACGGTCGCGGAGCGGCGTCGTCAGCAGCCCCGTACGCGTCGTCGCACCGACCAGCGTGAAGGGCGCAAGCTCGATGCGCACGGAACGCGCGCCTGGCCCCTCGCCGATGATGAGATCGAGCTGGAAATCCTCCATCGCCGGATAGAGGATTTCCTCGACCGCGGGCGAGAGGCGATGGATCTCGTCAATGAAGAGAACGTCTCGCGGCTCGAGATTGGTGAGAAGAGCGGCTAGATCCCCAGCTTTCGAGATCACCGGGCCGGAAGTTGCCTTGAAATTCACCCCGAGTTCACGCGCAACGATCTGCGCAAGCGTCGTCTTGCCGAGGCCCGGCGGTCCCGCGAAAAGAACATGGTCGAGCGCCTCGCCGCGTTTGCGGGCCGCCTCGATGAAGACGGAAAGATTCTCGCGCGCCCTCGCCTGCCCCGTGAAGTCGGCAAGAAGCTGCGGCCGCAGCGTGCGCTCGAGTTCGTCTTCCTCGCGTTTGACCGCCCCGACAAACCTGTCCGTCATCGCGCAAGCTCCTTTAGCCCTTGACGGATGAGCTGCTCCGTCGTGGCCGCGTCATCGAGTGCTTTGGCGGCTGCAGCGACGGCGCCCGCGGCCTGGGCCTGCGGATAGCCGAGATTGGCGAGCGCCGATATCGCGTCGCGCATGGAGGCCGAGGCCGAAGAGACGGCAGCCCCATTTACCGGCGCTTCCAGCACGGCCGCAAGCGAGGCGCCTTCCGGCGCCTTGTCCTTCAGTTCCGCAGCAATACGCGCCGCCACCTTCGCGCCGACGCCGGGCGCGGCCGAAATCGCCTTCTTGTCATCAAGCGCGATGGCGCGGGCGAGATCTGCGGGCGCAAGCGTTCCCAGCACACCGAGCGCGACACGCGTACCGACGCCCTGTACGCCTAGCAGCAGGCGAAACCAGTCGCGCTCGCTATCGCTTTCGAAACCGATGAGGCGGATCGCTTCGTCGCTGACTTTCGTTTCGATGGAAAGCGTTACAGCGCCACCGGGAGCCGGCAGGTTCTGCAACGTGCGCCTCGAACAGATAACGTGATACCCGACCCCGCCGACATCGACGACGACCCAGTCTTCCCCGGTCGAATCCACGATGCCCTTCAACTTGCCGATCATCTGCCCGCTCCGGCGCGCGCGACGGCGGCAGCGAGCCTTTCATTGGCGGCACCCGAATGTGCATGGGCGATGGCAATGGCGAGCGCGTCCGCAGCGTGTTCCGTCGTCGCCCTGGAACCGGGAAGCAGCATTTCCACCATGAGCCTGATCTGCGCCTTGTCGGCATGGCCGGCGCCGACGACGGATTTCTTTACATGGTTCGGCGCATATTCAGCCACGGCAAGCCCCGCGCGCGCCGTCACGAGAAGCGCTATGGCGCGCGCCTGACCGAGCTTGAGCGCGGCTGAAGCATCGCGCGCCACAAAGGCTTGTTCCACGGCGGCGGCGTCGGGCCTGTGCTCTTCGATGACGCGCACAAGCCCCGCCTCGATCTCGACGAGCCGCTCGGGGATACCGAGCCTCGCATTGGAAGTAATTGTGCCGTTCGCAATATGGAGCAGCTTCGAACCATGGACGGAAATCACGCCCCATCCCGTGGCGGTGAGGCCGGGATCGATGCCGAGATATCTGAGCGATGCCGGCATGAGCGGGAAATCCTTGTGTCCAGCCCTGCGCCGGTCGGAGCACAGGCCGTTCGTTTCATGCCCGCCGGACCTCTGACATTCGCGAAAACCTGTCAGGCGGACATCTTCTCCATGACCGAATCGGACATCTCGAAGTTCGCATAAACCTGCTGCACATCGTCATTGTCGTCCAGCGCTTCGAGCATCTTGAAGACGGTCTCCGCCTTCTCGTCGTCGAGAGCGATGGTGTTCTGGGGTTTCCAGACGATTCGCGCGGCGCGGGGCTCGCCAAACTTCGCCTCGAGAGCGGACGCGACCTCATGCAGCGCGTCGGGCGCGCAATAGAGTTCATGCGTCTCCGCACCGGACTGGCAGTCGTCGGCGCCAGCCTCGATGGCCGCTTCGAGCATGCCGTCGGCACTGGCAACATCCGCGGCATATTCGACCAGCCCTAGCCGGTCGAACATGAAGGAGACCGAGCCGGTTTCGCCCAGATTGCCGCCATTCTTGGAGAAGATCGAACGCACTTCGCCAGCCGTGCGGTTGCGATTGTCCGTCAGCGTTTCCACGATCACGCCGATGCCGCCCGGACCGAAACCTTCGTAGCGCACTTCTTCGTAGTTCTCACCGCCCTGATCCGAGCTCTTCTTGATCGCGCGTTCTATATTGTCTTTCGGCATGTTTTCCGCGCGGGCTGCCTGAATGGCGGCACGAAGGCGCGGATTGTACTCGGGATCGGGCAAGCCCATCTTCGCCGCGACCGTGATTTCCTTGGCGAGCTTGGCGAACAGCTTGGCACGCTTCTTATCCTGCGCGCCCTTGCGGTACATGATGTTCTTGAATTGCGAGTGGCCGGCCATTCCGCCTCCGAAAGCCTTTCGAACAACTGCTGAAAATTGGCGCCTTTATAGAGGGCGTATCCGGCGAAATCCATAGCGCCCGACATTGCAACGCGGTACACGCATAACGTGTTTTTTACTTTTATATGCTCTTTTAACGTGTGTTTAAGGATTGCTGGCCAGACTGCCTCTGTCGCCGGACGGGGAGGTTTGCCCAGCTTTCTCTAGAGGCCGGCGGCGCAACAGACCGGCTCGCGGCCCCCGCCCAGCCCGTGCCGGAACCCGCCAACGCAATCAGCGAAGGCACACCGCCCCGCCCTCCTGTCCGCCTCACCCACCTCGGCCGGCACGGAGGACGGGGCGGTTCTTCGTTCAGGAATGTTTGTGAATTTCCGTCGGCCAGGCATAGGACCCGGAAAGCGGGCGCCCCTCCATCACATCCTCGATATAACGGGCGACAAGCCGCTCGCTGAAGAAAGTGTGGTAGCGCTCGTGACCATTGCGCGCGATGCGCTGACGTTCCCCGTCATTCTTGAGGAAGAAGCGCAACTTTTCCGCCAGCTCGTCGATATCGCGATAGAAGGCGAACTCCTCGTCGGAGAAGATTTCGTCATATCCGGTCGAGCGGGCGACGAAAACGAGAAGCCCGTTCCCCGCATACTGCGCAAGACGGTCGGACGAATAGAGCGGATAGCCTTCCTCGCGATTGAGGTTGAGCCCCATACGCGCCGAGGCGATTGCGTCGAAGTAATCCATTCCCTGCAGCGATGCGCGCTCTTCGAGCCCGTAATAGGCGTAGCGCGCTTCGGGCACGCGCTTCTCGATCTCACGCAGGAACTTGCCGCGCGGCGTCGTCGACGTCTCGGCGCCAACCGTGCAGAGGAAATCCGCAGGCTGGTCGTTCTCGGCAAAACACTGAAGCGTCTCGACCGAAGGATCGGCCGGGTTTGGGATATAGGAAAGCGAATGCGTCGGCGTGGCGAACTCACGCAACCTCTCACCTGCCGTCGTGATGAAGGTCATATCCGCCACTTCCGCGAAGCGGTGAATGCGCGCGACATTCTCCGGCAGGAAAAGCGCATCGATATTTACGACACAAACACGCAGCGCGGGCAGCCTTCTCCGTAACTCGCGCACTGTCTCATTCGCGATCTTGTCCGCATGAAAAAGCACGAGCAGGTCGGGGCGAAAATTGGCGCAGAGCTCAATGAGACGTTCATTGGCATGGCTGTCGCCCGCACGGCCGATGCCCCATTTGCTTGCCTCGCGCGCGACATCCCGGTCGCTGAAACTCATCACCTGATGCCCGTTGCGCACGAACCCGTTGGCGAGCTTGCGGACCGTGGCGTAGAAATTCGCGCCCGCACGCTTCTCGTTGAAATTGCCGACAAGCACGATCCGCATGGGGCTCAAACCTCCGGCAAGACCTGGGAGAGACGCCCGCCGAGGCGGACCGGCTCCACACGTTTCGCAAGTCCGCTTCCATCCGTCTCGACGAAAACACCGCAAAGCGTGGCGGGTCCGAGCGCGGGTTGAAAGCGGCCGCTCGGGATACGGGTGACGAAACGATTGAGCGGTTCTTCCTTCTCCATGCCGATGACCGAGTTGTAATCGCCGCACATTCCGGCATCCGTCTGATAGCCGGTGCCGCCGGGCAGGATCTGCGCATCGGCGGTGGGCACATGGCTATGAGTGCCGACGACGAGCGAAACGCGACCGTCGCAATAATGCCCCATCGCCATCTTTTCCGAAGTCGCTTCGGCATGCATGTCAACGATGATGGCGTCCGCGCCTTCCCCGAGAGGGCAGGCGGAAATCTGCTTCTCGACAGCATCGAAAGGACAATCGAGCGCCTCCATGAAGACGCGTCCGAGCGCATTGACGACGAGAACGCGCGCGCCCGAATTCGCCTCGACAAGCGTCGCACCGCGCCCCGGCGTACCGGAGGGATAGTTGACGGGACGAATGAGACGGTTTTCACGCTCGATATGGACGAGCGCCTCGCGCTGATCCCATGAATGATTGCCGAGCGTAATGACATCGGCACCGGCATCGAAAATATCGTCACAGATCGCTGCAGTGATGCCGAAGCCGCCCGCAGCGTTCTCCCCGTTCACCACGACGAAATCGAGCGCAAGTTCGCGGCGCAACGCTGGAAGTTCGGCAACAAGTGCATCCCGGCCGCTCCGTCCCACCACATCGCCCATGAAAAGAAGTCGCATCAACTCAACCTCCGGCGGCGGCACCAAATGACCGCGCACCCTTTTCCGTCACGACCCAGTCAAGCCGCTCATCGAATTCCTCTTCTGCGAGGTCTTGGGCCTCTTGCGCCGAAAAGGCAACCCCGACAGCGAGCAGCTTCCTGTTCTCCCGCCGCAAGACCTGAAGAGTCCGGTCGTAATAACCACCGCCATAGCCGAGCCGCCGCCCTCGCCCATCGAAAGCAAGCAGCGGCACCAGCACAAGATCGGGAACGCAGACCGCAGCGCTGGAAAAGGGCTCGCGTGTGCCATGCAGCCCCGGCCCGAGTGCCTCGCCCGGCCGCCAGCGCCGGAAGACAAGGGGCGCATGACGCTCTTCGATTCTCGGCAAGGCACAGACATAACCCGCATCATCGAGCCGGGTGAGAAGCACCGCCGGGTCCGCTTCGCTGCCCATCGCGGCATAGCCGGCAATGCAACTGCGCGGCGCGAGCGAAAAGGTTTTCATGAAATGGTCGGCAATCAAGGAGGCTGCCTCACCGCCAATGGCGGCATGGGCGGCATCTCGCCTTTCGCGGGCAGCGGCACGGGCCGCATTCTTCAGCGCGGCGCTCATCGCACACATGCCTTGAAGAGGAGTGGGACCGCCACGGCCGTTGGAAGCTCGTTCCTCGGAGACCTACTAACGTAGGTGGGCGCCGTTTGAAGGAGACCACGGCCTCCCTCAGGGACAGCTCCCTTGAGGAGCGTAAGGCCCCGAGAGATATTGTTCCTGACGAACCGGGCAGTACCCGACCACATTCTATCTGGGGTGCGGCAGTCCCCGGTCAAGCCAAATAGTAGCGATGCGGCTGCGCCAAACGTCACGCCGCCTCGATCCGCTTGGCCAGATCCTCGATCCGGCGCGCCGCATCGTCCAGCACATCGGCAAGGGAATCCTCCGCCTCCCGGGACCGCTCAAGTGCCGAAGCGCGCGACCCGGTGAGATTTTCGATCTCCTGCTCGAGCAACTTCGTCTTCTGATAGGCCTCGGAAAGCTCGTCGGCGATGAGAAGCCCCGCCATGAGAAGCAATCTGGCGTCGCCTACCTGCCCGACCTCCTGGGCGAGATCCGCTACGTGCTTGTTGATATAGGAGGCGAGTTCCCGGACGTGATCCTCCTCCCCGTCGCCGCAGGCGACCGTGTAGGAGCGATCGTTGATCGAAACCTTGACCTGTCCCATGAAACTTCCTTTCCGGCCGGACCTGCTCAGCCTTCCGCGAGCACTTCCCTGATGCCCTCGATCGCGTCCGCAAGCGTTTCGGAGGCACGCTCGTTGAGTTCGTTCAGCCGCCGCGCCTCGGCCTTGAGCTGGTCGAGCTCCTCCGCCAGCTGCGAGCGATCCTCCTTCAGCACGTCCACTTCTTCCTGCAGCCGCCGCGCCGCCTGGGCCCGTTGCACCTGCCTGTTGATGGTCGCCTCCAGCCTGTCCAGCGCGCCTGAAAAGCGCTCCACAGCCGAATCGAGTTTGCTCATGTCTTTCCCGGGGCTGACCGTTCCGGCCGAAGCAGCCGGAACATCCGTTTGCCAAGATAGGCAGGCCTGTGAAATGAGGTCAACGCCGCCCGTGACCGGCCCTTGTAAAATGGCAATCCGATATGCGCGGAATAGCGCCCTTTCCGGCCAATCCGCCATTGACTCCCAGGGGGTCCGTGGTCATTGTGGCGCCGCTCTCGGCAGGGCCCGGATTCAGCCCCCGATACGAGCATATGAGCGGGTTTCCCACGGCGCGGAGCTCCCGCAATCTCCTGCCCGCTCAGCGCCCGTCTGGGCAACAGAGTGACACATGACGCCAACTGAAAAAACAGCGGTCGCCGGGAAGGCGAAATCCTCCGACGAAGCCGGAAAAACGTCCGGCGCATCGCATGACGCAATGGCCAACGCGATCCGCGCCCTTGCGATGGATGCGGTTCAGCAGGCGAATTCGGGACATCCCGGTATGCCCATGGGCGCGGCCGACATCGCGACCGTGCTGTTTACCCGTTTCCTGAAGATCGATCCCCGCAAACCGGACTGGCCCGACCGTGACCGTTTCGTCCTGTCCGCCGGACACGGCTCGATGCTTCTCTATGCCGTCAATTATCTGCTCGGCTACGAGGACATGACGATCGAGCAGATCAGGAACTTCCGTCAGCTTGGCAGCATCACTGCCGGGCATCCCGAATATGGCCACGCGGAGGGTGTCGAAACCACCACCGGCCCGCTCGGCCAGGGCATTTCGACGGCTGTGGGCATGGCCCTCGCGGAGCGCCTGCTTGCCGCCCGTTTCGGCAAGGACATCGTCGATCACCACACTTATGTTATCGCCTCCGACGGCGATCTCATGGAAGGCGTCAGCCACGAGGCGATCAGCATTGCCGGCCATTTGAAGCTTTCCCGGCTCATCGTCCTTTACGACGACAATGAAATCACCATCGACGGCGCGCTTTCGCTTTCGGAATCCGGCGATGCGCTGAAGCGTTTCGAAGCCGCCGGCTGGAATGCGAGCCGCATCGACGGCCATAACCCGGACGAGATCGCCGCCGCCATCGAGAAGGCGCAGAAGTCCGACAAACCGAGCCTGATCGCCTGCCGTACGGTGATCGGCTATGGGTCGCCGAACAAACAGGGCAAATCCTCGTCGCACGGCTCGCCCCTCGGCGCGGAAGAGATCGCGCTCGCGCGCGAAACATTGCACTGGAAGGCCGAGCCCTTCACCGTACCGAGCGAGACGCTGGACGCGTGGCGCATTGCCGGCCTTCGCAGCGCCAAGGCGCGCAAGGCCTGGGAAGAAAGGCTTGCCGCTCTCCCCGCGGAAAAACGCAGCGAATTCGAGCGCCGGATCTCCGGTGAGCTTCCCGTCGGCCTCAACAAGGCAATCGAGGCCTTCAAGGAAAAGCTCGTTGCGGAAAAGCCCAAATGGGCGACGAGAAAGTCATCCGAGGAGGCGTTGAACGTCATCAATGCGGCGCTTCCCGAGACCATCGGCGGCTCCGCCGACCTCACGGGCTCGAACAATACCCGCTCCAAGGAGCAGAAGGCGGTCACGGCCGAAGACTTCTCAGGCTCCTTCATTCACTGGGGCATCCGCGAGCACGGCATGGCCGCGGCGATGAACGGCATGGCTCTCCATAAGGGGCTTATTCCCTATTCGGGCACATTCCTCGTCTTCACCGATTACTGCCGTCCGGCGATCCGCCTTTCGGCGCTGATGGGCCAGCGTGTCATTTACGTCATGACGCATGACTCGATCGGCCTCGGCGAAGACGGGCCGACCCATCAGCCGGTGGAACACCTCGCTAGCCTTCGTGCCATGCCGAACCTTCATGTGTTCCGGCCTGCCGATGCTGTCGAAACCCTCGAATGCTGGCAGCTCGCGCTTGAAGCGAAGAACACGCCGTCGGTCCTCGCGCTTTCCCGCCAGAACCTGCCGGCCGTCCGCACCGAGAATTCCTCGAAGAACCTCTGCGCCCGCGGCGCCTATGAGCTTTCTCCAGCGTCTTCGAAAGCCGAGGTTTCCCTGCTCGCAACGGGTTCCGAGGTCGAGATTGCCCTCGCCGCCCAGAAACTTCTGGAGCGCGACGGCATTCCCGCCCGCGTCGTCTCGATGCCCTGCCTCGACATCTTCGATCAACAGTCGAGAGAGTTCCAGGCGGAGATGCTCGGTCAGGATACGGTCAAGGTCGCGATCGAGGCGGCCGTAGGCTACGGCTGGGACCGCTATATCGGCTTTGATGGCGCCTTCATCGGCATGACGGGCTTCGGCGCCTCCGCGCCGGCCGCGGAACTCTACAAGCATTTCAACATTACCCCCGAGGCGGCGGTGGCCGCGGCAAAGGCGCGCCTCGCGGAAAAGGCCTAACTCACGCTCAGGAGAAAGAAAAATGGCAGTGCGCGTTGCGATTAACGGATTCGGTCGAATCGGGCGCCTGGTGCTCCGCGCCATCGCGGAATCCGGCCGCAAGGATATCGAAGTTGTGGCTATCAACGACCTCGGATCGGTCGACGCCAATGCCCTCCTGCTGAAATACGACAGCGTTCACGGCCGCTTCCCCGGCAAGATCAAGACAACGAAGTCCTCGATGGATCTTGGACGCGGCCCGATCAAGGTGCTGGCAGAACGCGACCCGGCGAAGCTTCCCTGGAAGGACCTCGGCGTCGACATCGCGCTTGAATGCACCGGCCTCTTCACGGCACGTGACAAGGCCTCCGCGCACCTCACGGCTGGCGCAAAGAAGGTCCTCATCTCCGCCCCGGGCGAGAACGCCGACCTCACCGTCGTCTATGGCGTGAACCACAAGGAACTCAAGAAGAGCCACAAGATCGTCTCGAACGCCTCCTGCACGACGAACTGCCTCGCGCCGGTCGCACAGGTCCTGCACAAGGCCTGCGGCATCGAGCAGGGCTACATGACGACGATCCACGCCTATACGGGCGACCAGAACACCGTCGATACGCTGCACAAGGATCCGCGCCGTGCCCGCGCCGCCGGCGTCTCCATGATCCCCACCTCGACGGGCGCCGCGAAGGCAGTTGGTCTCGTGCTGCCGGAACTCAAGGGCAAGCTCGACGGCACCTCTATCCGCGTGCCGACCCCGAATGTCTCTGTTATCGACCTCGTCTTCACCGCGAAGAAGAAGACCACGGCCGAGGAAGTGAACGCGGCGATCGTCGCCGCCGCGAAGGGTCCGCTCAAGGGCATCCTCGCCACGACGGACGAGCCGAACGTCTCCATCGACTTCAACCACAACCCCGCCTCCTCCACCTTTGACCTCACGCAGACTCAGGTGATCGAAGGCAAGCTCGTGCGCGTGCTTTCGTGGTACGACAACGAGTGGGGTTTCTCGAACCGCATGGGCGATACTGCTGTCGCCATGGGCAAGCTGCTCTGAGCGGGGACCGAGAACGTCCATGGCCGATCACAAGACGCTTGACGATCTCGCAGCCGCCGTCGGCCTGAAAGGCCTGAGGGTTCTCGTCCGGGCCGATCTCAACGTGCCCATGCAGGACGGCAAGGTGTCGGACGCGACGCGCATCGAGCGCGTCGCTCCCACCCTGAAGGAACTCGCAAGCCAGGGCGCCCGCGTCATCGTGCTTTCCCATTTCGGCCGTCCGAAGGGCAAGCCTGAAACGAAATATTCGCTGAAGCCCGTCGCCGACGCTCTCGCCGCTTTTGTCGGCGTCGAGGTCGGCTTCGCCGAGGACTGCATCGGTGAAAAGGCCGCAAAGGCCTGCGACTCCATGAAACCGGGCACCGTCCTCATTCTCGAGAACACTCGTTTTCACGAGGGTGAGGAAAACAACGACCCCGATTTCGCGAAGGCACTGGCCGAAAACGGCAATGTCTATGTGAACGACGCCTTCTCCTGCGCGCATCGCGCGCATGCTTCCACCGAAGGCATTACCTATTTCCTGCCGTCCTATGCAGGCCGCGCGATGGAAGCCGAACTCTCGGCTCTCGACGCGGCGCTCGGCAACCCGAAGCGTCCGGTCGTCGCCATCGTTGGTGGCGCGAAGATTTCCACGAAAATCGCGCTTCTCGGCAATCTCGTGAAGAAGGTGGACGCTCTCGTCATTGGCGGTGGCATGGCCAATACCTTCCTCGCCGCACAGGGCAAGAAGGTGGGCAAGTCGCTTTGCGAGCCAGACCTTTTCGATACCGCGCGGCACATCATGGCGAATGCCCGTGCCGCCAAATGCGACATCGTGCTTCCAAGCGATGTCGTTGTGGCAAAGGAGCTGAAGGCAGGCACGGAAACGCATATCACGAGCGTGGACGACGTGCCCGAGGATCAGATGATTCTCGATGTCGGCCCGGACACGCTGGCTCATCTGGCCGGTCGTTTCGAGACGGCGAATACCGTCGTCTGGAACGGGCCGCTCGGCGCCTTCGAAGTGCCGCCTTTCGACAAGGGTACGACAGAGGCCGCCCGCATCGTTGCCATGCGCAGCAAGCAGGGCGAACTCGTCTCCGTGGCTGGTGGCGGCGACACGGTGGCAGCTCTCAACGAAGCGGGCGCTGCCGACGATTTCACCTATGTTTCCGCCGCGGGCGGGGCCTTCCTCGAATGGATGGAAGGTGTTGAACTGCCGGGTGTCGCGGCCTTGAGCCGCAAATAGAACGAATACATCCGGCTCATCGTTTGGGATCCAGAGGACAAGACAATGACTGAGACGCTTGAATCGATTGCACAGGCCATGGTGGCGCCGGGCAAGGGCATTCTGGCAGCCGACGAAAGCTCCGGCACGATCAAGAAGCGCTTCGACGCCATCAACGTCGCATCGACGGAAGAGAACCGTCGCGATTATCGCGAGCTTCTGTTCCGCACCGACGAAGCCATGCAGAATTATATCTCCGGCGTGATCCTCTATGACGAGACGATCCGCCAGAAGGCAAAGGACGGCACGCCGCTCGTCGACCTGATCAAGAAGGCGGGCTCCATTCCGGGCATCAAGGTCGATGCCGGCGCGAAGCCGATGGCCGGCTTCCCGGGTGAAACGGTGACGGAAGGCCTCGATGGCCTGCGCGAGCGCCTTGCGGAGTATTACGATCTCGGCGCCCGCTTCGCGAAGTGGCGCGCGGTGATCGACATCGCCGACGGCATTCCGACCAATGCCTGCATCGAGGCGAATGCAGAAGCCCTCGCCCGTTATGCGGCGCTCTGCCAGGAAGCGAAGATCGTCCCGATCGTCGAACCTGAAGTTCTGATGGATGGGGCCCATACGGCCGACCGCTGCTTCGAGGTGACGGAAGCGACGCTCCGCGCCGTCTTCAACCGCCTCGCTCTTCACAACGTGAAGCTCGAAGGCACGATCCTGAAGCCGAACATGATCGTCTCCGGCAAGAAGTGCCCCGCCCAGGCCGGGATCGAGGAAGTGGCCGAAAAGACCATCGCCTGCTTCAAGCGCACGGTGCCGGCGGCCATTCCGGGCATCGTCTTCCTTTCGGGCGGCCAGTCCGACGAGGATGCGACCGCGCATCTCGACGCGATGAACAAGATCGGCGGCTTCCCCTGGAAGATGTCCTTCTCCTATGGCCGCGCGCTTCAGGCCGCGCCGCAGAAAGCCTGGTCCGGCAAGGCGGAAAATGTGCCCTCCGCGCAGAAGGCTTTCCTGCACCGCGCGAAAATGAACGGCCTCGCCGCTCTCGGTAAGTGGGAAAGCGGCCTCGAAAAGGCAGCTTGAAATTAACCTTCCCGCGCCGCAAACGCCCCGCTCTTCCGGAGCGGGGCGTTTTGCGTTTTGAGACCTCCAAGCTAAAACAACGCCATGTCAGACCAAGCCTGCCGCCTTTACCTCATCACCCCGCCCCGCTTCGAGCCGCGCGCCTTCGCCGATACGCTGCGGTCCGCGCTGGATGTCGGTGATGTCGCCTGCCTTCAGTTACGCCTGAAAGGAGAAAACGAGGCACCGCCGGAAGCCGATGCGATACGCCGCGCGACCGAACTCCTGATGCCGCTCGCGCAGGCCCGCGACGTTGCCTTCCTCATCAATGATCGACCTGACCTTGCAGCCGAACTCGGCGCGGATGGCACGCATATCGGTCAGTCCGATACGACCTATGCCGAGGCCCGGAAGCTCGTAGGGCCTGACCGGATCGTCGGCGTCACCTGCCACAACTCCCGACATCTGGCGATGGAAGCAGGGGAAGCAGGCGCGGATTACGTCGCTTTCGGCGCCTTTTATAAAACCGACACAAAAGAGCCTATAAGTATGGCCGACCCGGAAATCCTCACCTGGTGGTCGGAGCTCTTCGAAGTGCCTTGCGTTGCGATAGGCGGCATAAATGCGGAAAACGCGGCTCCCCTCGTCCGCGCCGGGGCCGACTTTCTGGCCGTGTCGGCGGGTGTTTGGTCTCACGGAGAAGGACCTGCCGCAGCCGTCCGCGCGCTGAACAGGATCATGACAGAAGAAGGCAATGCCGGATGAGGCGATTTTTTGTGGCTCTGGCCTTTGGATTATCCCTGGCATTCGCGCTCTCGGCGCCTGCCGGAGCGCAGGAAGACAGCGCCGCGGAGAATCCCGCCGACCCTATGGCGCCCGCCCTCGAAGCATACAGGGCAGGCCAGTTCGAGAAGGCACTGCTCGTTGCGACGCCCCTTGCCGAAAAAGGCAATGTATCGGCACAGCTTATGCTGGGCTCTATCTTCAACAACGGGGAAGGCGTCACGCCAAACCCGGAAGAAGCAGCAAGATGGTTCAAAAAGGCCGCAGAGCAGGGTGATGCCGGCGCCCAGTATGCCCTTGCGATGCTGATGGAATACGGCCGCCTGAAGGCCGCCGACCCGGCCACCGCCCGCAAACACTTTCGCGATGCCGCAGAGCAGGATCATGTCGCCGCACAGGCGGAACTCGGTCTCATGTATACGACCGGCCGAGGCGGCCCGCAGGATCTTGCTGAGGCCGCAAAGTGGTTTGAACGCGCCGCAGTCAAGGGGAATGCGAACGCGCAGTATTACCTTGGAACTCTCTATGCAGCGGGAAAAGGTAAACCCAGAGACCTTGGTGAGGCAGCTCGCTATTTCGGCCTTGCGGCAGGCAAGGGGCAGCCGCAGGCTGCCTATCAGCTAGGGTTGATGCTGCAGGACGGCGTCGGGATGGACAAGAACCCGGTCCGCGCCGCGGATCTCTTCGAGGAAGCGGCCCAGAAAGGCGTTCTCGGCGCGCAAACCTCGCTGGCCTTCGCTTATCTGAACGGCGAGGGCGTCGATAGGAACGATACCCTCGCAGCCAAATGGTTCGCAGAAGCGGCCATGCGGGGCGACTCTCTCGCTCAGGACCGGCTCGCTCGCCTTTACTTCCTCGGCCAGGGCGTCACCCGGGACATCTCCGCCGCCCTCCTCTGGCTCACTCTGGCCGAGCGCAACGGAATGACGGACGAAACGCTCAGGAGCGCGATCGAGCCGGAAATTACCCCGGAAATCCGGGCTGCCGTCGAAGCGGAGATCGGAAAGCTCGAAAAGGCCGGCTCCGCCCCCGATTGAACCCTCTCCCCGTGAAGCCCGCGGGCATGCCAAAAGCGCTGTGCATGAAGGGCGCGGGATGTTATCAGAGCGCCGGTTGCAGGGTCCCTCGCGGGCCCGGCCTCTTATCCTCTTCAAGAATTTGAGCGTCCCATGAAGATCAACGGCAACGAAATCCGTCCCGGCAACGTCATCGAACATGAAGGCGGCCTCTGGGCGGCGGTGAAAGTCCAGCACGTGAAGCCCGGCAAGGGCGGCGCCTTCGCACAGGTCGAACTTAAGAACCTCGTCGACGGCCGCAAGCTCAACGAGCGCTTCCGTTCGGCCGAAACGGTGGAGCGCGTTCGCCTCGAGCAGAAGGACTACCAGTATCTCTACGAGAATGACGGGATGCTGACCTTCATGGATAACGAAACTTATGAGCAGATCGAGCTGGCGAAGGATTGGGTCGGCGACCGTGCCGCCTTCCTTCAGGACGGCATGAAGGTAACGGTCGAAAGCCACGAGGGGCGCCCGCTCGGCATCTCGCTTCCCGACCAGGTGGTGCTCGAGATCACGGAAACGGAGCCGACGGTGAAGGGCCAGACGGCGGCGAGCTCCTACAAGCCTGCGGTTCTCGAAAACGGTGTGCGCGTGATGGTGCCGCCCTTTATCACCACTGGCGAGAGGATCGTCGTCGACACGAACGAAGTCACCTATCTCCGCCGCGCCGACTGAACGGATCAAGATGTCCCGCCACACTCCTTCCATGAGCGTGATGGTCGCTGCCGCCCGCAAGGCGGCCCGCGGCCTGCAGCGCGACTTCGGCGAAGTCGAGAACCTGCAAGTCTCGCTCAAGGGCCCCGCGAATTTCGTCACCGCCGCCGACAGGAAGGCGGAAAAGATCCTCTTCGAGGAACTGTCGAAGGGGCGGCCCGGCTATGGCTTCCTGATGGAAGAAGGCGGCGTCGTCGAAGGGTCGGACAAATCGCATCGCTGGATCATCGACCCCCTCGACGGCACGACGAACTTTCTCCACGGCATTCCGATGTTCGCGATTTCGGTTGCGCTGGAACGCGACGGCCAGCTCGTCGCAGGCCTCGTCTACAACCCGATTTCCGACGAGATGTTCATCGCCGAGAAGGGCCAGGGCGCGTTCCTGAACGACCGGCGCCTTCGCGTCGCGGCGCGCCGCGAGCTTGCTCAGTCGGTGGTTGCCACCGGCATTCCCCATATCGGCCGGCCCGGCCATGCACGCTTCAGCGCCGAACTCGGCGCCGTGATGAATGAGGTCGCGGGCGTTCGCCGCATGGGTTCGGCCGCTCTCGATCTTGCCTGGGTCGCGGCCGGGCGCTTCGATGCCTACTGGGAAACAGGTCTTGCCCCGTGGGACATGGCGGCAGGCATCGTTCTCGTCCGCGAAGCGGGCGGTTTCGTCGCCGATCTCAATGGCGGCGACAAGATGCTCGACAGCGGCGGCATTGTCGCCGGCAATGATGCGCTCTACCGCAAGCTCGGCGATGTACTGAAAAAGTCCCATAAACCGAGCTGATTTCCCGATTTCCTTTTATGCCGTTCACACGGATGCCGCATCGCCGCGCCGAACAGGCGATGCTGCATGTTATCCTGCCGACGGATGCAGGAATTGCATCCCGCAAGCCCAGGAAAACATGCGGGAAACATGACCGGCTCTTGCAGACATAAATACGCGCTGCCGTTCATCCTCATCGCAACAACCTTGTTGCCGGTCTCCCTGTCCAGCGCGCATGCCGATCCGCTTTCACCCGTTACAGGCACAGTAGAGGCCGTCACCGAAACTGTCGGTAAAACGGTTTCCGGCGCGGGGCGTACCGTTGAGAAGACGGTTTCCACCACCGGCCAGACGGTCGGGGGAACCATGGAGAAACTCGAACTTCCGTCTCAGGAACGAGAAGCGACGCCCGTCGACACGCTGGGTCGTGCGATCCTCGGCCCCGCTGGCTCCGTGCTTGCGAACGAGCCTGACGCTCCCCCCTCGGCAGGGCAGCCCCGGCAGGAAGCGAACAGGCAAGACGTCACACAGCCCCATGACGTTTTCCAGTCGTCGATTCCGGACGTGCTTCCCCGGGGCACGCTTGCACGCATCTACTTCAAGCCCGGTGAAACGAGACTGGACGGCGCCGCGCGCAACCGGATCCTCGGCTTTGCCGAAAATTTCCGTCAGCGCGTCGGCAATGTCGACATCAAGGGCTATGCCAGCCGAGCCCGAGGCGATGACGCGGCTGCGCGCGACATCGCCATGCAACGCGCACTGGCTGTCCAGGAAGCCTTGCTCGCGCAAGGTCTCGGCTCTGGACGCATTCGCGCCAGCGCCATGGGCAACACGGATCGAGGCGATGCGGTTGAAGACCGCGTCGATATCCGCTTCGACGGCTACTGAGCCCTGCCGATCGCAAAAGCCGTAATTCCGCCGAATTCCACCCCTAATCCCTGCATCGCTCAGGTCTGTTCCGCAGCCGCGAACATGCCTAGACTGGACCTGACCGCAGGCCTATCCCGGATGGTTACCCGCTCCGCATGAACAAGACGCGCCTTATCGACACGAGAAACGCGAGATTGCACGGCGCGATCCTGCTGGCAGCGATCCTTGCCCTCGCCGGAGCGATGCCGCTTTCGGCGGCGGAGGCGCCGCTTCCTCCGCCCGAGCCCGCGCTCGTGCGGGTTGTTTTCGAACCGGAGGCCTCCACACCAGGCCAGACATCGCGAGAGGAACTGGCCGCATTTGCGGAGGATTTCCAGCGTCGCAGCGGGCGGCTCGAATTGCGCGCCTATGCGGGGCCGCCGCATGACACATCGTCGAATGCACGCCGTCTGGCGTTGAAGCGCGCGCTTTCCGTGCGGCGAATACTTGTTTCAAACGGGGTTACTGCGGAGCGCATACACGTGCGCGCGCTTGGGGGTACATCCGATGACGGTCCGGCGGACCGCGTCGATGTAAGGCTTTTCGGCGGCTGAGGCCGCCCGTCAAAGGACAAGGGGCAGCGAACGCATGGCAAGGGAAACCAGGGACGGAATCGCGCTTTCTCAACCGAGGCCATATCTGACGCGGATGATTCTCTTCATCATCCTCGCGGCTTTCGTCACCGCCATCCTCTATCGCCAGGTCGAGGTCGCCTTCCTCGCCAATCCGGGATTGAACGGTCTTATCCTCGGCGTCCTTCTGATCGGCATTCTCTACGCATTGCGGCAGGTGCAGTCACTGCGCGGCGAGATCCGCTGGGTGAACGACTTCCGGCGTGCCGACCCCGGTCTCGCCCTGCCCGCACCACCGCAGCTTCTGGCGCCCATGGCAACGATGCTCGGCGAGCGCAAGGGACGGATGCAACTCAACGCCCTTTCCATGCGCTCGATCCTCGATTCGCTCGGCTCGCGTCTCGACGAGCAGCGCGAAATCTCGCGCTACATCATCGGCTTGCTGATCTTCCTTGGGCTTCTGGGCACCTTCTGGGGCCTGCTCACGACGGTGACATCCGTCGCGGGCACGATCCAGGGACTGAGCGTCGAAGCCGCCGATCCCGCCACCGTATTCGCGAACCTCAAGACAGGCCTCGAAGGCCCGCTGCGCGGCATGGGAACAGCCTTCTCCTCCTCGCTCTTCGGCCTTGCCGGATCGCTCGTTCTCGGCTTTCTCGACCTGCAGGCAGGACAAGCGCAGAACCGCTTCTACAACGAGCTGGAAGAATGGCTGTCGACAGTTACAAATCTTGCCGGCGATTATGATCCCGCAGCGCCCGGGATGCTCGGCGAAACGGCAAAACGGCTCCGCAACATCGAGGAGGCCATCGCATCCGGCGGCGAGCAGGCGTCGATGAAGGCTCTGGCTGGCCAGATAGCGGCTCTTACGGAGCAAATGCAGGCCGAGCGGCAGCTCCTCGTACAGATGGCGGAGAACCAGCAGGGTCTTCGGCCCGTTCTCGAAGAATTGTCCCGCCGCCTCGGCCAGCAGGGCTGACCCGTCATGGCGCTCGTCAGCAGACGCATAAGGGGCCGCGCGCCCTCCGGGGACTACTGGCCGGGCTTCGTCGACGCCATGTCGAGCCTGCTGCTCGTCCTGATCTTCCTGCTCACCATTTTCATGATCACACAGTTCTTCCTGAGCCAGCTCGTGAGCAACAAGGACTCCGCGCTCGAGAGCCTGAGAAGCCAGATCGCGGAACTCGTGAACCAGCTGGCGCTCGAGCGGCAGGAAAAGGCTGACCTGCAGGCAACGATCCTCTCGCTTCAGGACTCGCTCTCGGCGGCGACAGCCGAACGCGACCGTTTGTCGGCGCTTGCCGCGGACGGTGCCGGCGCGGACGGCAGGATAGCCGAACTGGAGAGCGCCCTTTCCGAGGAAAAGAAGGTTTCGAATGAGGCCCTGGCGCAGGTCGAACTCCTGAACCAGCAGATCGCCGCGCTCCGCCGCCAGCTTGCCACACTCGAAGCCGCTCTTGAGGCGGCCGAGCAGAAGGACCGCGAACAGCAGGCTCAGATAGCGAATCTCGGCCGGCGCCTCAACGCGGCCCTTGCGCAAAAGGTTCAGGAACTCGCGAAATATCGCTCGGAATTCTTTGGAAGATTGCGCGCCATTCTCGGCGACCGGCAGGATATCGAAATCGTGGGCGACCGTTTCGCCATGCAGTCCGAAATATTCTTCGCTTCCGGCTCCGCCGACATCAACCCCTCGGGCGAGCAGCAGCTCGACAAGATCGCGCAGGCTATAAGGGAAATAGCGGCCGAAATTCCCGGCGATATCCCATGGGTGCTGCGCGTCGACGGGCACACCGACGCCAATCCGATCTCGACGCCCCAGTTTCCCTCGAACTGGTATCTCTCCAGTGCTCGCGCGATCGCGGTCGTGAACTACCTGATCGAGAAGGGCGTGCCCGAGAACAGGCTGGTCGCCGCCGGTTTCGGCCAGTACCACCCTCTTGAGCAAAGCGGCGGCGAGGCCGCGAACCGGCGCAATCGCCGCATCGAGTTCAAGCTGACGGAACGCTGATTACCAGGCGCGCAGTTCGTCCGACTGGTTGCAGACCAGAACCTCCGGCTCGAAAACCTGCCCAAGCAGCATCTTGTCTCCATAGCCGGCGGCAACGCTGATACCCGAAATCTGCTCGCCGAGATTGAGATAGATCGTGCCTGCCCTCTTCCGGGAAGGCTCGATACGCACCACCTGGCTGGGCGAAAGCTCCTCCGGATCGGAAGCATGAGCGACAAAATCGAGCACCTTTGGATGCGCGCCGATGAGGAGCGTCCCGTCCGGCTGCACGTCGATATTGTCGACGCCGGTTCCAAGCCGGACATTGTCGACCGCCTTGAGATCGCCCGTTGCCGGGTTGCGGTCATAGATATACATGCTCATGCCCAGCGCCGAAGCGGCATAGACCGTCTTGCCGTCCGGGCTCATGTTTATCCCGTTCGCGTAGAGAAGAGTATCGGCTGCCACCCTTGCATTCTCGCCATCGAAATAAACGACGTTCGAATTGCGGAGCAGAAGCCCGTCACCAAGGGTTCGCCCCAGTGAACTCTTCGCCGTGTGATCGTTGGTCGCATAGAAGCTGCGCGGACCGGCGGCGAGCACATCGTTGAGGGAAATGAAAAGCGAGCTATCGACGCTTTCCTCATGAGAGAGCGTGCCGTCCATAGCGATGTCGAAAATCTCGACCCTGTCGCCTCCGCTCGCCGGATGATTCACGGCAAAGAGTTTGCGCGCTCCGTCCTCGCCCAGATAGAGGCTGATGCCATGCGGACGAAAATCCTCGGGCATGGCGGGCGTGACGGGATAGAGCTTCCAGTCTTCCTCTGGCGCGGACAGATCGATCGCGTAGATACCGCCACGAATTGCATTCGCCCCGGAGGCGCCGGACATGACCGCGCGGCGGTCATAGGCCGAGATATAGGCAACCTTGCGCTCGTGATCGATGACGATGTCTTCAGGACCTGGAACCGCCGGAATCGCACGGCAGTCGGCGGCGATTTCCTGCCGGATACCGGTGAAGTAACCCGCGGCGGAAAGAAAACGCCAGACGAGAACGCTCACAATGACGACAGCGGCAAGGGCCACATAACCCGCAATACGCCAACCCCTGGACATATTCTTTCCTCTTCCTGATGCAGTTAGTCGCCGAAAATGGCGGAGCGTCCCTCCGCTCGACCGTCGAAATCCTTGCCGCCCGCGAATTGCAGCCTGGCAAGGCGCGCATAGAGACCGCCCTGTTTCACAAGTTCCTCATGCGTGCCTGAGGCGACGATACGGCCTTCGTCCATTACCACGATCCGGTCGGCCCGAAGCACTGTCGCAAGCCGGTGTGCGATGACGAGCGTCGTGCGGTTTCGCATTAGCCCTTCAAGAGCTTCCTGAACGAGCTTTTCGCTTTCGGCATCGAGCGCACTCGTGGCCTCGTCGAGCAGGAGAACCGGGGCGTCGCGCAGGATCGCTCTTGCGATTGCGATACGTTGGCGCTGCCCCCCCGAAAGCGTCACGCCGCGCTCGCCCACTTCCGTTTCATAGCCTTGCGGAAGACGCATTATGAAATCGTGGATTCGAGCGGCGGCGGCGGCAGCCTGCACTTCCTCGAATGTCGCATCCGGCCTGCCGTAGCGGATGTTTTCGGCAACCGTCGTACCGAAGACAACCGTTTCCTGCGGAACAAGCGCAAGATGCTGCCGGAGTTCCCTGGGATCGGCCTCCCGCAAATCGACGCCATCGATCCGGATGCTGCCTTTCTGCGGATCGTAGAAACGAAGCAGAAGCTGAAGCACAGTGCTCTTGCCCGCTCCGGACGGACCGACAAGCGCGACCGTCTCGCCCGGCTTCACGGACAGCGAATAACCGTCGAGCGCCGAAACGCCGGGGCGCGAAGGATAGGCGAAGGTTACATCCTCGAAGGAAATCTCTCCGCGGGACTGAGGCAGCGGCCTGGGATTATCCGGCGCCGCAATCTGGGGAGAGACATCGAGTATCTCCATCAAACGCTCGGTCGCACCGGCCGCCATCTGCATGTCGCCCCAGATTTCGGAAAGCGCGGCCAGCGCCGAAGCGGCGAAAACCGCATAGAGAATGAATTCGAGAAGTTCACCGCCCGTCATGGAGTCGGCGAGAACCGCATTCGCTCCGACCCACAAAACACCAACCACGCTCGACAGGCCGAAAAAGAAGACGAGCGCCGTGAGAATCGCGCGGGCGATAATGCGTGAACGCGATGTCTCGAAGGCCTGTTCGACGCGGGTAGCGAAGCGGCGATTGTCGATCTCCTCATGCGTAAAAGCCTGGACGATCTGGATTGCGTTGAGGCTTTCCGTGCCGAAGGCACTTGTATCCGCCAGCCGGTCCTGTGCGGAGCGGGAAAGACGCCGTACCCAGCGGCCGAAGACGATGAGGGGAAGCAGGATTGCCGGTATTGCGAGGAGCACCAGGCCAGAGAGATAAGGACTGGTCGCCGCCATCATCGTCGCCGCGCCGAAGAAGAGAAAGACGTTGCGCAAGGCAATGGAAGCGGAAGATCCGACCACCGTCTTGATGAGGGTCGTATCGGCCGTGAGACGCGAAAGCACCTCCCCCGTGCGCGTCACTTCGAAAAAGGCCGGGGAGAGCTTCAGGATGTGTTCGTAGACCGCGCATCGCAGATCGGCCACCACCCGTTCACCCAGCCAGCTCACGAAGAAAAAGCGCGCCGCGCTGGCCATACCCAGCACAAGGGCGACGACGATCAACGCAATGAAATACTGGTCGATGAAGGCTGCGTTCTCACGGCTGAATCCGTTGTCGATCAGACGGCGGCTTGCCATAGGGATCGCAAGCGTCGCAAGCGTCGCGAAGACGAGAGAAACGAAAGCCAGGAGCACCATCGCCCGGTAGCGGCCGAGAAAGGGCAACAGGCGAACCAGCGGCCCAACCCCCTTCGCCGGCCTTCGGCGCTGCGCCTCTTCTTCAATGGCCTCGACGGCCGGATTGGATGCTTCGCTCATTCGTTCCCGATATGCGTTGCTGAAGAGCGCTCGCGGCGATTGGCGTGAGGGACGACTATGGAACGGCCAGAGGCCCCGGGGATATTCCTGGCGCCGGGCTGGTATAGCAATCCCCTCCCTCCCCCGGCAATCGCGCATGGTCCGGCCTGCTGCGGCAAGACCGCGCAAAATCGTGGAAACACCCCGCGAAAGGCACGAAAACCGGCCTTGCAACGGCATCCGGCCTTCGCTATAAGCGCCCATCCCGGCAGCGCAGGAACTCCCCGGCGGAGGCCTATTGGCGCGCCATCACGAGACACACAGGGCCCCCTGCGGCGGCCCAAGCTTCAGGAAGGCCGTGAGCCATGAAGAAAGAAACTCATCCGGACTACCACTTCATCACCGTTCAGATGAACGATGGCTCGACATTCAAGACCCGCTCGACCTATGGCGCCGAAGGCGACACGCTGGTTCTCGACATCGATCCGACCACGCACCCGGCCTGGACCGGCGGCGGCCAGCAGATCCTCGATCGCGGCGGCCGTGTGAGCCGGTTCAAGAAAAAGTTCGGCTTTATCAGCGGCTGACCTCGAGCACCTCGAGAAAGGCAAAAAGCCCCGCTTCGGCGGGGCTTTTTCTTTGTCGGGGCGGCTTCAGAAGACTTATTCGGGACGGTGCTTGCGGCGCCCGAATTCACGGCGCGGAAATTCCACGGCAAGCTGCTCCCGGAAGAAACCCTCGACGCGGGCGAACTGGTCGGCAAGCGGATGGCTTTTCGAGACAGAGGTGCCTGTCATGCGCAGTTGATTGTCCAGCCGCTCCACCCGGGCGTAGAGACGCTCGGACCGCTCGATGAGACCTTTGAGTTCCGCCGGCAAGCCATCAACTCCCTCAAAACGAGGCTGACGGGCGATCTGCTTGGTCGCCAGGGCATATTTCTCGGAATTGGCTTCTTCGGTTGTCATTTCGCCTTCATGGACCGCCTTGCGAACCAGAAGCCAGGAAGCGACCTGCATCAGACGAGTGGTGAGGCGCATGCTCTCGCCCGCATAGGCAAGCGACGCTTCCCGCGGAAGCAGGCGGGCGGCCTCACGGCCCGGACCGTCCAGATAGGCGGAGGTCTCCTCAACGAGGCGCATCCCCTCGCTATAGGTGCGCTGGAACAGGCCCGACGCCATGAATTCCGAAAGAGTCACGCATTCGGCCCCCGCGAAGCCGATCTCGTTATCGTCCCTCGTGTCGTAAACGCTCATCCGCTTTCCCCAGTCCCTTGTTACGCATCCGGCGGAGGGGTTGCTCCATACCGGCACACTCGGGACCTGAAGGATCAATATCCGTGCCATCGGCAGGCGGGGAAGCAACCGACGAAGGATTCAGGGGCGGAAAACAAAAAAGAGCCGCGGGAAAGCCCGCGGCTCAGTTCTAACAGGGAGGCGTCAAACAGAGTGGATAGGAGCCACTCAAATCCAGAAGACTGGATTACGCAAGGTCACCCTAGCGCCTTCATTCCTAACAGCAAGTTAATCTTGTGGCAATTTGACGCGGGCCGCCGGGGCTCCGTCAGGCCCGGCACCAGACCCCAAACATCCGAAAAAAGACAGTGTCTTCAGGACGTTAACCAAAGACCGTCTATTTCTTGAACAAGGCCTCCGCGGCCGAACGTGAGCCCTGCTTCTTGCTCAGCTGATCCCGAATACGTGCAATTTCGGCCTCGAGGGCGGTGATTCGTTCCTCGAGCTCCTCGATACCGAGTAGCGTCAGATCCTCGCGGGCGAGCGCCTGAAGCGCTTCTCCTCGCCGCCGCCTCGGCTCCAGGTCGTCACTGTCCATCCCGCGCTCCTCTTTGCGTCCCGTCGCCTCGGTTGCCAGTTTGGGGGTGCCGGGCTAGACCTGCAACCCGCCCGATGTGAGGCAAGCCCGGAGGTGACGACATGGCCGAACTGCCGAAGACCATGAAAGTGATCGCTATCCGCGAACCCGGCGGACCGGAGGTGCTGGAACTGGCGGAGATCGAAACGCCTTTGCCTGCGCATGGCGAAATCCTGATCCGCGTGAACGCTGCGGGCGTGAACAGGCCCGACACCATCCAGCGCATGGGGCTCTATCCACCGCCGCCTGGCGCACCGGAAACGCCGGGACTCGAGGTCGCGGGCGAAGTTGTCGCCACGGGCCCGGGCGTTACCCGCTGGCAGGCGGGCGACAAGGTCTGCGCACTGGTGGGCGGAGGGGGCTATGCCGAATATTGCCTCGCCCACGAGGCCCATGCCCTGCCTGTGCCGAAGGGTCTTTCCATGACGGAAGCAGCGGCGCTGCCGGAAACCTTCTTCACCGTCTGGACCAATGTCTTCGAGCGGGGCGCCCTGAAGCCCGGCGAAACCTTGCTCGTTCACGGCGGCACGAGCGGTATCGGCACGACGGCGATCCAGCTTGCCGCGATTTTCGGATCGAAGGTGATCGCAACGGCCGGTTCGGCGGAGAAATGCGCCGCATGCGGCAAGCTCGGCGCTCATGCCGTGAACTACCGCGAGCAGGATTTCGTGGAATCGGTTAAGACGCTGACCGACGGACGCGGCGCCGACGTTATCCTCGACATGGTGGGCGGCGACTATATCGAACGAAACATAAAGGCCGCCGCGGTTGACGGGCGGATCGTTTCCATTGCCTTCCTCAACGGATCGAAGGCGGAAGTGAATTTCATGCCCGTCATGCTCAAGCGCCTCACGCTGACAGGCTCGACGCTGCGCCCGCGCAGCATCGAGGAGAAGGCGGCCCTCGCCTCCGCGCTAGAAGCGAAGGTTTGGCCGCTCATCGAGGCGGGGCGCGTGAAACCGTTGATCGACAATGTGTTTCCCCTCGCGCGAGCGGCCGATGCGCATGCCCTTATGGAAAAGAGCAGCCATATCGGAAAGATCGTGCTCGAGATCTGAGCGCTGCCGTAAAATTTTCCTTTCCCGGCGGAACCTTTCGCTCCGGCAAGCATAGTTATGGGCAAGGAACGCGCTCGCCTGTGCGGAAGAAAATCCGCACAAGGAATGCCTCCTGCAGACTGCTGGTGTGAATTGAACAGGGAAACAGATGATGGCCACGAACAGGCGCAGTTTCATCGGTCTTGCGCTCGCCCTTGCCGCGCTGGTCTCGCTCGGGACCTTTGAGAAGGCGAAGGCCGCGACGGCGGAAGACCTCAACAAGGAAGCGCAGCTTGCGCTCGACAAGCTCTATCGCACGAACCCGGTCGCGAAGGACATTTCGGAGAAGGCGGAGGCCGTTCTGGTCTTTCCCAGCATCGTGAAGGCCGGCCTCGTCTTCGGCGGCGCCTATGGCGAAGGGGTGCTGATGGAAGATGGCGCGGTGAAGAACTACTACAACTCCGTGACAGGTTCCTGGGGCCTGCAGGCGGGAGCGCAGTCCTATGGCTATGCCGTCTTCCTCATGAACGACAAGGCCGTCAACTACCTGAAGGAAAGCCATGGCTGGGAGCTCGGCGTCGGCCCGACTGTCGTCGTGGTGGACGAGGGTGCGGCGAAGAACCTTTCGACCTCCACGCTGAAGGAAGATGCCTATGCCTTCATCTTCGATCAGGAAGGCCTGATGGCGGGTGTGAGCATCGAGGGCACGAAGATCTCCGAGATCGAGCGCTAACAGCCCGAAATCGCGGAAAAGGCCGGAATCCTCAAGGGTTCCGGCCTTTTTTCATGGGCGGGCGGTCCGACATTCCGCTTTCATTGCCCGCCTTTTCGCCCTATATACGGGGCCAATATCCCTCATCAATGGACATGAAAGCGGTTTATCCGGAAGCCCCGGGTGGATCAGAGGAACTGACATGGCACAGCCCCTTATGCCCAAGGCGACGGCCGTCTGGCTCGTCGAGAATACCTCGCTCACCTTCGAACAGGTGGCGGATTTCTGCGGTCTTCACGTGCTCGAGGTGAAGGGCATCGCCGATGGCGACGTGGCGCAGGGGATCAAGGGCATGGACCCGGTCGCCTCCGGCCAGCTTACCCGCGCCGAGATCGAGCGTTGCCAGAACGACTCCGATGCGCGCCTGCAAGTGTCGGAAAGCAAATACAAATTGCCGCCCATCGCGCCGCGCAAGGGCCCGCGCTACACGCCCGTGTCGCGCCGTCAGGACCGCCCGGACGCCATCGCCTGGCTGGTCCGCAACCATCCCGAACTGACGGATGCGCAGATCTCCAAGCTCGTCGGCACGACGAAGCCGACCATCCAGTCGGTCCGCGACCGCAGCCACTGGAACTCGGCGAACATCAAGCCCGTCGATCCCGTAACCCTCGGACTCTGCACGCAGATCGAACTCGACGCCGCCGTTCAGAAGGCAGCCCGCAAGGCCGAGCGCGAGCGCAAGAAGGCCGCGAAGGCGGCTGGCGGTACGGGCGAGACCCTGCTGCCCGCGAGCGAAACGACCGCCCCCGAACCCGCGCCGGAGCCCGAAATCGCGGCCGATGAGGAAGAGGACCGGGAGAAGAAGAGCTACGACGCCGACAGCGTCTTCGCGAAGCTCAAGGACGTGAAGATCGAGGACGAAAGCGAGGATTAGTCCCGGCTTTCGGACGCGAACCGTCACAAATGAAAGGCGCGGGAAACCGCGCCTTTTTTGTTTCCGTCCGCATCCGTCATCAAAATGTCACGAAATCATCACAAAGGGAAGACTTATCCCCGTCCGTGTACGGATAAAGGAAAAGTTGTCCCCGGTTCCCCCCCGCCGCGAAATTTGACTTCGCTGATTTCGACCCTCCCCGAGGGGAGGGTGGGACGAGAGGTCATAGGATAAAAACCGGGGATAAAATTCCCCGCGTCTAGTCGTCTTTCTTGTCCCCGTCCTTTTTCTTCGCGAGGGGGAGCGCGGTGTAGTTGAGCGAGAGGCGGCCGCCATCCGCATAGACGGTCTGGCCGGTCATGTAGCTCGCGCCATCGGAGGCGAGGAAGACGGCGATGGAGGCGATTTCGGAAGGCTCGCCGACGCGGCCGAGCGGCGTGCGCGAGAGGATCGCCTTCTCTGCCTTCGGGTCGATGACGGTGCCCGCCATGGCGGTCTTGATCGTGCCCGGGCCTATGGCGTTCACGCGAATGCCATGCGGCGCGAGCGCGAGCGCCATCGCCTCGGTGAGCTGCTTGATGCCGCCCTTCGACGCCGAATAGGCGGCCTGCCCCGGAATGGCGACGACGGCATTGATCGACGACATGTTGATGATGGTGCCGGGCGCCCCGCCCTCCTCCACCTGCTGGACCATGCGCTGCGCGACGGCCTGACCGACCAGAAAGCAGCCCTTGAGGTTGACGCGGATGACGCGATCGAACTCCTCCTCCTCGAGCGAAAGGAAGTCGCTGCCCGTGGAGACGACGCCCGCATTGTTGACGAGGATGTCCACGCGCTCGAAGGCATCGGTCGCCGCGCAGACGAGATTGCGCACATCGAGCCGCTCGCCGACATCGCAATAGCGGAAGATCGCCTCTCCGCCGCGGTCGGCGATCTCGGCGGCAACCTCCTCGCCCGCTTCTTCGTCGACGTCGGCAAGGACAAGCTTTGCGCCTTCATTCGCGAAAGCATGTGCGACGGCGCGGCCGATGCCGTTCGCCGCGCCTGTCACGATCGCTACCTTGCCGCTGAGCTGGGAACCGGATGCCATGAGATAACTCCTTCTCGCGGGAGGGGGCGTTATAGCACCTGTGGCGCCGCGATGGGAGAGCGGCGGTTGCTTCCGCGTGCACAGCTTGTTGACCGGGATATATGGGGAGGAGGCTCGCCCGTATTTCAATAATTGTGGCAAACAGCCATCCATACATACAGTGTCATCCCGGCACTTGTTGCCGGGACCCAATCCACCTCTCGCCAGCCAATGAGCTACTTCGTTTACATTCTCGCCAGCCGCAAACACGGCACGCTCTATATCGGCGTAACGAACGATCTGACACGCCGCGTCCATGAACACCGGCAAGGGACAGGCTCGGCCTTCACGAAAAAATACCGTGTCCATCGGCTCGTCTACATGGAGCCTTACGACGATATCGAGTTTGCCATCCAGCGCGAGAAGACCATGAAGGAATGGCCGCGTGTCTGGAAAATCCGTCAGATCGAGCGTGACAATCCCGAATAGGACGACCTCATCGACAAACTGAACGGATAGGCGAGTGGGTCCCGGCAACAAGTGCCGGGATGACACTTATTTTTTGCACGCTCATTGCCCTGCCCCGCCGGGATGACAATTTTGTTTTTAGCTCGCTCCCTGCCTTACCCCTTCACCAGCCCGGCTTCGGCGAGGGTCGCCGTGATCTCGTCGAGGATCGCGGGATCGTCGATGGTGGCGGGTGTCGACCATTCGGCGCCGTCGGCGATCTTGCGCATCGTGCCTCGCAGCACCTTGCCCGAGCGGGTCTTCGGCAGGCGCTTCACGACCATGGCTTTCTTGAAGGCGGCAACGGGACCGATCCGTTCACGGATCATCTGTACGGCCTCCGCCTCGATCTCGGCGGCAGCGCGGTCCACGCCCGCATTGAGGACGAGGAAGCCGACCGGCACCTGGCCCTTCATCGCGTCGGCAATGCCGATGACGGCGCATTCGGCAACGTCCGGATGTTCGGCGAGTACTTCCTCCATGCCGCCGGTGGAGAGGCGATGGCCCGCGACATTGATGATGTCGTCGGTGCGGCTCATCACATAGAGATAGCCGTCCTCATCGAGGAAGCCCGCATCGGCGGTCTTGTAGTAGCCGGGGAACTCCGCGAGATAGCTCTCGCGGAAGCCCGCCTCGTTCTCCCAGAGCGTCGGCAGGCAGCCGGGCGGCAGCGGCAGCTTCACCACAATGGCGCCAGTCGTGTTGGGGCCCACCTGCCTGCCCGCCTCGTCCACGACATGAATGTCGTAGCCGGGAAGCGCCACGGAGGGCGAACCGTATTTCACCGGGAGCCGCTCGATCCCCATCGGGTTCGAGACCATGGGCCAGCCCGTTTCCGTCTGCCACCAGTGGTCGATGACCGGGCGGCCCGAAAGCGCCTTCTCCGCCCACTGGATCGTGTCCGGGTCGGCGCGCTCGCCCGCGAGATAGAGCACCTCGAATTTCGAGAGATCGTACTTGCCGACGAGCTCGGCCTTCGGGTCTTCCTTGCGGATGGCGCGGAAGGCGGTGGGCGCGGTGAAGAGCGCCTTCACGCCATGCTCCGCGATGATGCGCCAGAAGGTGCCCGCGTCGGGCGTGCCGACGGGCTTGCCCTCGAAGAGGATCGTCGTGCAGCCATGAAACAGCGGCGCATAGACGATGTAGCTGTGACCCACGACCCAGCCGACATCGGAGGCCGCCCAGAACACATCGCCGGGATCGATGTCGTAGACGTTTTTCATCGACCATTTGAGCGCGACCATATGGCCGCCATTGTCGCGGACGACGCCCTTGGGCTTGCCGGTCGTGCCGGACGTGTAGAGCACATAGAGCGGATCGGTCGCGGCGACGGGAACGCATGTCGGCTTCGCGCCCGCTTCCGCCGCCTTGTCCATCTCCTCCTTCCAGTCGAAGTCGCGGCCCGCGACGAGCGCGGCCTTTTCCATTTCGCGCTGGAAGATGATGGTGGCGCCGACCTTGTGAGCGCTCATTTCGATCGCCTTGTCGAGGAGCGGCTTGTAGGCGACGACGCGGCCGGGCTCGAGCCCGCAGGAGGCCGAGACGATAAGCTTCGGCTTCGCATCGTCGATGCGCGTTGCGAGCTCCTTCGCGGCGAACCCGCCGAAGACGACGGAATGGATCGCGCCCAGCCGCGCGCAGGCGAGCATGGCGACGACGGCCTGCGGCACCATCGGCATGTAGATGAGGACGCGGTCGCCTTTCTCTATGCCGTGGCGCTGGAGGACACCGGCAAAGGTGGCGACCTTGTCGAGAAGCTCCGCATAGGTGAACTTCTTCACGCGGCCGAGCATGGCGCTGTCATAGATGAGCGCCGCCTGATCGCCGCGCCCGCCCTTCACGTGCCGATCGAGCGCATTCCAGCAGGTGTTCGTCTCCGCGCCGGCGAACCAGCGGGAGAGGCCGTTCTTCTCTTCAAGGACCTGGGTCGCGGGCTTGAACCAGTCGATCTCCTTTGCGGCCTCCGCCCAGAAGCCTTCCGGATCGCGCTTCCAGCTTTCGTAAGTATCCTTGTAGCGTCCCATCGCGCCGCTCTCCCCGCGTTTATGCTTGTTGGGGAGGTTTTAGCACGGGGAGCGGGGAGATTCATGTGCGAGGCCCATCAACCCATCCACAGATGTCATCCCGGCGAAAGCCGGGATGACACGTCTATTTTGGCTGACGGTCAAGCCAGAGACGGCGAATGTGGGATGCTTGCCGCTCTCCCGCACGCTGGGTAACGTGGGGTCAACTGCCCTTTCCTCCCCGCGCGCATGAGACAGCCCCATGACGACGAACCCCTATGAAATCGGCCTCGACAGACAAGCGGCGAACCACCAGCCGCTTTCGCCGCTGAGCTTCCTCAAGCGTGCTGCGGAGGTCTATCCGGAGAAGCTCGCCGTTGTGCACGGGGACCTCCGCCGGAACTATGCGGAGCTTTATGCGCGCTGCCGCAGGCTCGCCTCGGCCATCTCCGAACGCGGGATGGGGCTCGGCGACACCGTGGCCGTGATCGCGCCGAACACGCCCGCCATGCTCGAAATGCATTACGGCGTGCCGATGACGGGCGCCGTTCTCAACACGATCAACACGCGGCTCGACGCGGCGGCGATCGGCTTCATCCTCGATCACGGCGAAGCGAAGATGGTCTTCGTGGACCGGGAGTTTTCCGGCCTCGTGAAAGAGGCGCTGACCCACGCCAAGGTGAAGCCCGTCGTCATCGACATGGACGACAAGGAATATGACGGGCCAGGGACCCGCATCGGCGAGGCGGAATACGAGGACTTCATCGCGGGCGGCGACCCGCACTTCAACTGGCAGCTTCCCGCCGACGAATGGCAGGCGATCAGCCTGAACTATACGTCGGGCACGACCGGCAACCCGAAAGGCGTCGTCTATCACCATCGCGGCGCGCATCTCCTCGCCATGGGCAACATCGTCACCGCGGGCATGACGGGGGCTTCCGTCTATCTCTGGACGGTGCCGATGTTCCATTGCAATGGCTGGTGCTTCACCTGGTCATTGAGCGTCGTCGCGGGCACGCATGTGTGCCTGCGCCGCGTGACGGCGGCGAACATCTTCAACGCCATCGCCGAGCACGGCGTGACGCATATGGCGGGGGCGCCGACCGTGATGGGCTTCCTCATCAATGCGAGTGAGGACGAAAAGAAACCGCTTCCGAACACGGTCCATTATTTCGCCGCCGCCGCGCCGCCGCCCGCCGCGACGATCCGCAAGCTCGAGGCGCAGGGCTTCAACGTGATCCATGTCTATGGGCTCACCGAAACCTACGGGCCCGCCGTGGTAAACGCCTGGCACGACGAATGGGACGAGCTCGATACGGAGAAGCGCGCGGAGGTGAAGGCGCGGCAGGGCGTGCCCTATGCCGTGCTGGAAGGACTTTCCGTGCGCGACCCGGAGACGATGGAAGAAGTGCCGCGCGACGGCGAGACCATGGGCGAGGTCATGTTCCGCGGCAATGTCGTGATGAAGGGCTATCTCAAGAACGAGAAGGCGACGAGGGAAGCCTTTGCGGGCGGCTGGTTTCACTCAGGGGATTTGGGGGTCTGGCACGCGGACAACTACATCCAACTGAAGGACCGCTCGAAGGACATCATCATCTCGGGCGGCGAGAACATCTCGTCCCTCGAAGTGGAGGACGTGCTCTACAAGCATCCCGACATCATCGAGGCGGCGGTGGTGGCCCGGCCCGACGAGAAATGGGGCGAGACCCCTTGCGCTTTCGTGACGCTTCGGAACGGTGCGACGCTTAGCGAGGCGGACGTCATTGCCTATTGCCGCGAGAAGCTCGCGCATTTCAAATGTCCGAAGACGGTGGTCTTCACGGATCTCCCCAAGACCTCGACCGGCAAGGTGCAGAAGTTCAAGCTGCGCGAACAGGCGGAGGGGCTTTAGGGGAGTCCGACTGAGGTTCACCCTCCCCCTCATACGAAACGCCGGGCTTTGGGCCCGGCGCTGAAACTCCTGTTTTGTGTCACCGCCTTCAGGCGGCGCGTGAAGAAAGCCGTTCGATTTCTTCCTTCAGTCTCAGTTTCTGTTTCTTGAGTTCAGCGATGCGAAGATCGTCGCTGCTGGGGTGATGTATCTGGTCGTCGATCTCCTGTTCGAGAGCCTTATGTCGATCACGAAGCTCGGCAATGTGAGACTCCAAAGCCATCTCATCCCGTCCTTTCGTTAAGCCAGAGACGACAAAATTGTGACTCCTTTTCGGGCCCTTGTCGAACCTCCTCTCGCAAAAACGGCGAGTTCCGTGTAAGTCTCTGACGTTATGACCAGAACGCCCGTAAAGACTTCCCGGAACACCGCCGCCCCCCGGCTCATCGTCGGAATCTCCGGCGCATCGGGCGTCGCCTATGGCGTTAAGGTGCTGGAGCTGCTGAAGGCGGCAGGCGTCGAGACGCATCTCGTGATCACCAGGGCGGCCGAGATGACGCTCGGCTACGAGACCGGGCTGAAGGCGAAGGATGTCGAGAAGCTCGCGCACACGCGCTACCGCGTGGAAGACATCGGCGCCGCGATTTCGAGCGGTTCCTTCAAGACGCACGGCATGATCGTCGCGCCCTGCTCGATCCGCACCATGTCCGAAATTGCGACAGGCGTGACCTCCTCGCTTCTCACGCGCGCAGCCGATGTCGTGCTGAAGGAGCGCCGCCGCCTCGTGCTGATGGTGCGCGAAACGCCGCTTCACACGGGCCACCTGCGCAGCATGACGCAGCTTTCCGAAATGGGCGCGATCATTGCGCCGCCCGTGCCGGGGCTCTACGCGCGGCCGAAATCCGTGGACGACCTTGTGACGCAGACGGCCGCCCGTGCGCTCGACCTCTTCGATCTCGACCTCGCCGAAACGAAGCGGTGGGGAGAGGATCTGAAGGACGGCCGCCGCAGCCCCGTGAAGCGTCCGGCGGGCGAAAGCGGAAAGAGCAAGGGCTGACGCTTCGCGCTTGTCGCGCGAGCGGCGGGCACGGTACAACCGTTTCCTCAGGGGGTTTCGCCCTCTCCTTACCGGACAAGAGATGACCGAGCAGGAAGAACAGGAGCTTCGGGCGACGCTGGCGGGGCTCAAGGAAGAGCATCGCGACCTCGACGATGCGATCTACGCGCTCGAGGCGCTGCCCATGCCGGATCATCTGCAGATCAAGCGGCTGAAGAAGAAGAAACTGCAGCTTCGCGACCGCATCCAGGAAATCGAGGACATCCTGCTGCCGGACATCATCGCCTGAGGCTCAGCCGCCGTTGCGCTTCGCCTCGTACATGGCACGGTCGGCGCGGGCCAGAGCATCGTCCGGCCCGTCCTCGCCGGTGAAGGCGACGGCGCCCACGGAGATCGACAGGGAAATTTCCTTGCCCCCGAAACGAAGCGGCTGACCCGCCACGAGTTCGGCGAGCGATTGGGCCTTCGCCTTTGCATCCGCCTCGTCCGTCCGCACAAGGATGAGGCCGAGTTCATCGCCCCCGAGACGGCCGGCAATATCGGTTTCGCGGACATGGCCGAGAACGAGCTTCGCCAGATGATGAAGCGCGGCATCGCCCGCCGCATGGCCATGTGCGTCGTTCACCTGCTTGAAATTGTCGATGTCGAAATAGACGAGGCCCGCCGGATCGCCATAGCGCCGCGCATAGGCGATGACGCGGGAAAGTTCGCGCACGAAGGCGCGGCGGTTGAGAACCGGGATCAGCGGATCGCGGTCGGCAAGCTCGCTTGCCTCGCGCAGGCGCTCCTGCATGGCGGAGACTTCGCGGCGCAGCTCGGCCACCTCGCCCATGAGCTGCATCAGGGCGTCGCGGACGCGCGGCGTGAGCTCGGCTTCGGGAATGCCCATGATGCTGGCGCTGTCGCTGACGATGCGCGAGGACGCCTCGCCGCCGTCGCGCGCGCGGACCCGCTCCCTCGAGGAGAGCGGGGAGACACCGCCCGCAGGCTTGCCGTCACCGATCTTCATCCGCGCCTGCCGCCTTTCTGGCTTCGATTCGCGCCTCTCAAAATGCCATTCTTCCGCGGGAAGCGCCATGCCGTACAGATCCAAAATTGTAACTATCGTAACAATCAAAAGAGGGAGCCCCGGCTAGCTTTCCCTCAACCAACAGCCCGAGGGAACGCACATGTCCGCCGCCAGCAAAGCTCTTGAAGAGGTCCGCCAGCTCGTCGCCGCCGATGACCGCCGCGATTTCGAATTCGCCGAACGCGGCTTCATCGCCACACGAAAGGACCCGGTGATCCCGCGCGACGCAGGCGACGGCCCCGCCTTCGACCTCACCTCCTATGACTATCTCGAGGACGACAAGACCGACGAGACCGTGAACCCGAGCCTGCGCCGCCAGGCAAAGATCCTGACCAAGCACGGGCTCTTCAAGGTGATGGACGGCATCTATCAGGTGCGCGGCTTCTGCGTCTCGACGGTGACCTTCATCGATGCGGGAGAGGGCTGGATCGTGGTCGATCCGCTGACGAGTGTCGAGGCGGCGCGCGCGGCCTATGAACTCGTGACCGAGCATCTGGGCGAAAAGCCCGTCATCTCGGTCATCTATTCGCACAGCCATGCCGACCATTATGCGGGCGTGGGCGGCGTGACGAATGTGGGCGATGTTGCAGCGGGCAAGGTCTCGATCATCGCGCCTGCGGGCTTCCTGAAGGAAGCCGTGTCGGAGAACATCATCGCCGGGCCCGCAATGCTCCGCCGCGCGCGCTACCAGTTCGGCCTGACGCTGAAGCATGGCTGCTGCGGCGAGGCAACGTCGGGCCTCGGCCCTCGCCCTTCCATGGGTACGCCATCGCTCATCGCGCCGACCATCGACATCACGCATACGGGGCAGGAACTGACCGTCGGCAATGTGCGCATGATCTTCCAGATCACGCCGGGCACGGAAGCGCCGGCCGAGATGAACTTCTACCTGCCGGACCACCGCGCCGTCTTCATGGCAGAGAACGCGAACCTCTGCATGCACAACCTGCTGCCCGCGCGCGGCGCACTGGTGCGTGACGCAAAGGCCTGGGCGGATTACCTCACGGAATCGATCCGCCTCTTCGCAGGGCAAAGCGACGTGATGTTCGCCGCGCATGGCATTCCCCGCTTCGGCACGGAAGAGATCATCGCCTTCCTCACGAGCCACCGCGACGCCTACAAGTTCCTGCACGACCAGACGATCCGCCTGATGAATACCGGCCTTGTCGCAGCCGAGATCGCGGAAGTGCTGAAGCTGCCCGACGTGCTGGCGAAGCAATGGTACAATCGCGGCTATTACGGCACGATGAGCCACAATTCGAAGGCGATCTATCAGCGCTATATCGGCTGGTACGACGCCAACCCGGCGAACCTGAACCCGTTGCCGCCGGAGCCCGCCGCAAAGCGCTATGTGGAAGCGATGGGCGGACAGGAAGCGGTAAAGGCGCGCGCCGCGGACGCCACGAAGGCGGGCGAACCGCGCTGGGCGGCGACGCTTCTGAACCATGCCGTCTTCAACGATCCAGCAGACCGCGAGGCGCGCGAACAGCTCGCCGCTGTCTACACGCAGCTCGGCTATGAATCGGAAGCGGGCACCTGGCGCAACATCTACCTGACCGGCGCGCAGGAACTGACGGAGGGGGTCGCGAACCTCGCGCCCGCTGCGGCGAATGCCGACGTTCTCTCCGCGACGACGACGCCGATGCTGCTCGACGTGGCGGCCGTGCGTGTGAACCCGGCAAAGGCGGAAGGGCTGAACTTCATGGTCAATATCCGCCTGACCGACCGGAACGAGAAGCACCTCCTCACGGTCGAGAACGGCGTGCTGATCCACGAGGAAGGCATCGAGGACGCGAAGGCGGGCGCGACGGTGACGATGACAAGGCCCGAACTCATGATGACGCTGCTCGCGGGTTTCCCGCTTTCGGAGTTCACCAAGACCGGCAGCATCGAGATCGAGGGCGACGCCTCGCTCTATGAGACGCTGACGAGCCTCATAGAGGCGCCGAAGCCGAACTTCAACATCGTGGAGCCGTGAAACCGCCCGGAAAGCCCCGATTCCCGCGCCTTTCCGCGCTCCTTGCCAACTCGGCCACCATGCCTATACTCCCTCGCTTTCCGAAATCCGGACCGTGCGCGGCCGGGAGATAACGGCGGAAGGCCATGGCAGGAACAAGCGGGAAAGCGCTGGTCGGCATTATCATGGGGAGCCAGTCGGACTGGCCGACCATGAAGCACGCAGCCGACATTCTGGAGACGCTGGACGTGCCCTATGAGGCACGGATCGTCTCGGCGCACCGCACGCCCGAGCGCATGGTCGACTATGCGAAGACGGCCCGCGAACGCGGCCTCAAGGTCATCATCGCGGGCGCGGGTGGCGCGGCGCATCTGCCGGGCATGACGGCGTCTCTCACGCCCCTGCCCGTCTTTGGCGTGCCCGTGCAGTCGAAGGCGCTCTCCGGCCAGGACAGTCTCCTTTCCATCGTGCAGATGCCGGGCGGCATTCCCGTCGGCACGCTCGCCATCGGCGAGGCAGGCGCGAAGAATGCGGGGCTTCTCGCCGCCGCCGTGCTGGCGCTGTCGGACGAGGCGCTGGCGAAGCGGCTCGACGACTTCCGCGCGAAGCAGACGGATGCCGTCGGCGACCAACCGCAGGACAGGTGATCCTTGAGCGGGAAGCCCATAGCCCCCGGCGGAACGGTCGGCATTCTCGGCGGCGGACAGCTTGGCCGGATGCTGGCGAGCGCCGCAGCGGAGATGGGGCTTCACGTTCACATCTATTGCCCCGACGAGAATCCGCCCGCAGCGGAAGTCGCCGCGCATTACACGCGAGCGGAATATGAAGACGAGGCGGCCCTGATACGCTTTGCCGAAAGCGTGGACGCCGTGACCTACGAGTTCGAGAACGTGCCTGCGGAAACGGCGCGCATCCTTTCCGAACACGGCATCGTGCGGCCCGGCCCCATTGCGCTTGCAACCGCGCAGGACCGCATCGTCGAAAAGAACTTCATGAAAGCGCAGGGCATTCTCACCGCCCCCTACGCCGACATCACCGATGAGACGAGCCTGAAAGACGCCGTGGAAAGCATCGGTTGCCCGAGCGTGCTGAAAACACGGCGCTTCGGCTATGACGGCAAGGGGCAGGC
>DLCG01000024.1:0-497 GCA_002480495.1 Rhodobiaceae bacterium UBA7804
AGCATCTAAGCGGGAAACCCACCTCAAAACCAGTTTTCCCTTGAGAGCCGTGGAAGACGACCACGTTGATAGGCCAGGTGTGGAAGTGCGGCAACGCATGTAGCTTACTGGTACTAATCGCTCGATTGGCTTGATTACTCTCATTTATCTCTGCTCATTCCATGAGCGAGGATGAGTGACGCGACAGACCAAAATGACAATCATTCGACCCCTGACGATATGTTCTTCGCCGGCCTGGTGGTTATAGCGAGGAGCCTACACCCGATCCCATCCCGAACTCGGCCGTTAAATTCCTCAGCGCCAATGGTACTATGTCTTAAGGCATGGAAGAGTAGGTCGCTGCCAGGCCTGCCAAGCACATATCGTTCATCCCTTCTTCCCGATCGAGCCGCATCGCGGCGCTTCTCGCACACATCCTGACCCGCTTGTCTTGATCGCTGTGTGGCGAGCGAAACGAATGGCGGTTACATAGATTTGACGCGGGGTGGAGCAGCCCG
>DLCG01000024.1:852-5117 GCA_002480495.1 Rhodobiaceae bacterium UBA7804
GTCGCAGGTTCAAATCCTGCCCCCGCAACCACTTTTGTTATAACTCGCTAGAAGTCCAAATCTGACAAGGGCCCCGCAAGTTTAACCGCTTGCGGGGCCGTCTCTTTCGCTCCTATTAGATCTGGTGTGTGGCTCGCCGAAATGCGCTTAGCCTGCGCGGACGAACCCCACTGGCGGCACAGCTTCTTCACCGGATCGGCAAGATGCTTCGCCCCCCAATGCGTCGCCCAGACAGTAACCAGCAGAACGGCGGCCCAAAGGATCGTGCTCACAGCTTAGCCGCCGCTGAAGAAGGCCGCTTGGCGCGAATACTGTCGAGGAGAAGGAGCCCGGCCCCGCTGACGACCGCCACATCAGCTAGATTGAACGCGGGCCAGTGATAAGCTCCGAGGTAGAAATCCAGAAAATCCGTGACCGCACCGTGACGCGCCCGATCCAGCACGTTGCCGAGGGCACCGCCAATCATCAGCCCCAGGGCAGCGCCGACCAAGCGGCTCCGTGCCCGCCAGAGGCAGACCGCGAGGCCCGCCACGATGGCGAGGCCAAGGAGAACGAGCGCCCACCATGGCACCAAACCAAAGAGGCCAAAGCTGACCCCGGTATTGTGGACGAGCACGAGATTGAACATCGGCAAAATCTCGACTCCATCGGCCAGACGCGGGGCCTGAGCGAGGGCGAGCGCCTTGGTCGTCTGATCGAGGGTGAAGGCGAAGAGGGCACAAGCCAGTCCAACATCGCGCGTTTTCATGCTGCCTCCCCGCGCTCGCGCCGCTCCATCCACCAGCCGATCAGGGGCGGCAGCCAGCACAGATTGCCGAGGATGGTTTCAACAGCGGTGAGGATTTGCGTTTCCGGACTAAACCCGGCCAGCCGCCCGATCAACAGGCCCACAGGCGCGATCACGACAATGAGCAGGCTGGCGAGCATCACCGGATTCCGGACATAGGCCGAGGCGGCTGCCCTAGTGTCTCCTTCCTTGCGGCGCAGGTAAAGGAAGCCCGCTACGTTGGCCCCCATCTGGTCCGACATGGCATAGAGCCACGGAATGTAGAATCCCTCGACGCCGTAGACATCGATCCCGGCCAGACGGCTCCCGGCATCGACGATCCACGGGAATACCATGCCCGTGACCTTGCCCCAGCCGTAGGCCTCTGCCATCGAACCCACGGCCCCGCGTAGCCGCTGCCGTAGGGCATAGATGCCTTCGAGAATGCTTTCCCCCTCGCCGGAGAGGGTGCGCACCAGCCACTGACCCCAACCGCTGCGCTGAAAGCCGAGCCAGTCTAGAACAGCGCCGAGAACCAGGCCGCCTGCGAACCCGGCGAGCGTGAATTTCAGCAGCTCACCGTATTCTTCCTCGTGCTCCTTGTCCTTGGCCGCGTCATTCATCAGCGGCCTCGCGGTCTTCAGGCATCTCGAGCACGTGGCTGGCGACGTCTACGACGATGCAGCGCACCCGATCGTCGAGGGGCGAATAAATCACCTGCTTGCCGCTCTTCTCGGCCTGCAGCAGGCGGCTCGCGCGCAGCAGCCGCAGGTGGTGGCTCACGAGGGAACGGGGGATGCCGACGCGGGCGGCCAGCTCGCCAACCGCCCCGGGCTTCTCAAGGCAGGCCAGCAGGATGCGCAGCCGGGATGGCTCTCCCATCAACCGCAGGATTTCGGAGACTTCCGCGAGCTGTTCCGGGGCAAGCGCCGGAACCTCGCGCGGGATTTCTTTCGTGACAACATGCGTACGCATGTTTGCGTGTTATCAGGCCTCGCGGGGCGGCGCAAGGCGCCAGATCGTCAGATCGAGAAAAAGGGTTCTTTGGGAGCCGTGTCATATCAGCGAAGACATCTGAACACGCGCGATACCTCGCCAGCCTGTTCCGTCCATCATTGATCCGCAAATCTGGGCTGAAAAACTAATGGACCAAGCGTCCGTGGGGAGCCGGAGACGTAAAATGAAAGGTTCCAAATCATTCAGCGTGCTTGACTTGCTCAAGCGTCCGAACCCAATGCTCGGGTAACCCATGTGCGCGAGCGCCGTCTCGCAGGAGCGTGATATAGCGCAGCGACGGGTTGCCATCCGTCTCCTCGCCCTCTGCGATATAGGTGACGCACGGCATACGGTTTCCTTCCCTGTCCTCCGCCTCGATCCAGAGTTGGCGGTAGCGCGGGCCGGGGACCCCTTCGGTGCTGTCGAGCCAGATCAGGTCGCGGCGCGTGATCTTGTAGAGCACGCCCCAGACCTTGGCGCCTGGTGAGGGCTCGACGTTCGCTGGCGCGGCCTTGCCCCTCGGCCGACCCTCGAGATTGAAGCGCAGGCGGTAGTCCCTGATCCGTCCGGGACGCCATTCGATCGGATGCATGCGGCGGCGCCCGCGGAACGCGCTGTCGTGCATGTTGGCGCCGAAGGCGAAGTACCACACCTCGTCCGCCGGCCGTCCCTCGACCCGGAGACCGAAGCGCCGATACCAGAGCCTGGACAGCCACCAAGACCGGGCGATGCCGCGCCGGAGCGCGCGTTTCAGGGTCAGGAACATGGCGCCATCATCCCCTCTTCGACATGGCGAAGGCGATGGACGGCGATGATCTGGCCGACGGCGGCCACGGCGCCTGCCACGAAGACCGCGGACAGCCCGATCGCCTCGACCACCGCCGCACCGGCGATCGGCGACAGCGCCGCCGGCGCCACCAACGCGTTGAAGTAGCCGCTGTAGGCGGGGCGTCGGTCGTCCGGCGAGATCTCCCAGAGATACCCCAGATGGGCGATGTTGCCGCCGTTGTTCATCGCGCCGAGGACCAGGAAGACCGCGGCGAAGGCGGGAAGGGCGGAGGTTCCGCCCGGCGGCACGACGACCATCCAGAGGACCGTGAGCAACGGCGCAACGATCGCGAGCACCGCCGTGACGCCGAGCAGCCGGCGCTTGCCGAGCCGGTCGCCCCACCAGCCCCAGAGCGGGTTGGACAGCAGCGCGCCTGCCGTCTGCGCGCCGAGCAGGGTCGCGACCTCCGCCGCAGTAACCCCGGCCTCCGTCGCTGCCACCACGTAGAAGGGCAGCGCCATCATGACGGTGCCGTCGAGCCAGCGCACGCCCACGAACAGGCGAAAGCGCCGGTCCTGCCGAAACACGTCCAGGCCCTCCCGCAGGAAGGGCCCGAAGCCGGTCGCTTGCTTCGGCTCGGGCGCCAACGGCTCGCCGGCGGAGACGAAGGAGATCGCCGAGACCAGCAGCAGCCCGGCCCCGGTCAGCAGAACCACCGCGTGGCCGCCGGGGAACGCCAGCGCGTCGATCGCCCGGCCGGCGACGGCGGCGACGCCGAGGGCCAGCAGGCCGCCCGCGAAGAACCGCAGGGCCAGGAGACGGCTGCGCCGGGCGGAGGGAATCGAACGGGCGACGATGTCGTTGTAGGGGACCGCGAGGATACCGCCCACGAACCCGTAGAGCGTCCACAACGCGAAGAAGGCAACAATCAGCAGAGCCGTTGGGGCGGGACCGGCAATCAGGACGATCCCGGCAACGCCGATCAGGCAGACGACCCGGCCGAACGCGCCGAGGGCGTAGAACGGCATGCGCCGCCGCCGGGCTTGAGCGAACCAGGCGACGAACAACTGGGGGAAGAGCCAGCCGTAGCGGGCGATCGCGGCGGCCGCGCCGACCGCGACGGAGCTGCCGGTGAGGCCGTGCACGAGGCTCGCCATGATCGTGCCGGTATCGACCGCCGCGGCGCCGCCCTGGAAGAAAGCGCCGGCGGTGGCGATGCGCACGAAGCGGCGAGAGGGTTCACGGGCCGGCATCGGCTGCGACCTTCCGCCGGCCGAGATCGCCGAGACCGACGCCGTGAATCCAGAGCCCCCAGCCGCCAAAGACGGCAACGGCCAGCATGTTCGCCGCCATGACGACGGTGACCATGGCGAGAGCGGTGGCGTCCTCCACCCCGAAGAGGCCAAGCGAGAACACGGCGCCGACGACGAAGCCGGCGGGTACCCTGGCCATATGCGCGAGGATGACGATGAAACCGAGGATCGCCAGCAAGGCGAGATAGACGAGCGGTTCGAGCACCACGCCGAAGGCGAGACCGGCCCAGAAAAGATGCGACGCCGCGAAGAGCTTGATGACGATGCTGGCCAGCACGATGGCGGCGCCCCGCCAGCGCTCTTGGGGCCACACAATGCCGTCGGCGAAGGCGAGCGCGAGCGATCGCGCGCGGGCTGCCAGGCGTCCCGGCAGGCGGTCGGCGAGAGCGAGAAGAATCCCGATGCCGGACGCCGATCGGCG
>DLCG01000024.1:5444-7221 GCA_002480495.1 Rhodobiaceae bacterium UBA7804
GTCAGGATCTGGCGCCACTTCCAGCCCCGGATGACCTGCTCCAGGGTGATCGCCAGGAAGGTGGCCAGCACGAACTCCGGCCGGGCGGATTGCAGTACCTCGGCGAACTGGCGCCAGTCGAGCCGCCAGGCGAGAAGGGCGATCAGGCCGAGGCCGATCGCCGCGCCCAGCCAGTTGAGCCAACGGTGGCGGGGCTGCCGCGTCGCCGCGGCGGGGGGAGTTTCGTCCAGCTCGATCACGGACGCGGCTCCACGCGATCCAGGAAAGCGACATAGCTTTCGGGCATACCTCGCTCCTGTGCGGCGGTGCGGATTAACTCCAGATAACCGCGCGAGGGGCGCCCTTCCGGAGCGGGATAGGGGACGTGGTACGTGAGGGCATGGACCGTTTGGCCATCCTGGTCCTCGACGTCGACCCACAGATAGGCGTACTGCCGCCCCTCGCTCGCGTCGAGCCGGACGAACTTGCGGAACGGAAGCAGATAGAGTGCGCCCCAGACGTGTTCGCCGGGTGCTTCCACGATATCGGCCGGAGCCGAGACACCCGGCTTGCGTCCGCCCGCGGCGACCTGGTCGATCCCCTGGACAAGCTCCACGAAACGGGCCGAGGCGCCCGGACTTCGCCGCCCTGCAACGGCGAACCGCAGGCGGTAGCCGTCCAGCCGGGCGATCCGGGTCTCGATCGGCGTCATGTGACGGCGCTCGCGGAACAGGCGCTCGTTCATGTTGGAGCCGAACGCAAAATACCACATCGGTCCGTTCAGACGGGCCGGCGGCATACGGCCGCGGCGCAGATACAGCCATCTCCGGAGTGCGGACCGGATCAACCGGTTCATGGAGAGCCGGGGTCCCGGCCCTTTCTCCGTCGGCTCCTGTGGGCATCATCTTCACCGCCGACGCGCTGGCGGCCAGGAGCGGGGTTTGCGTCGAGGCAGCCACAGCCGTTGCCGGAGCAGCGTTGGACACGCCCGGATTCATCCTTCGACAGCAGTGCCGTCAGCCGGGACTGCAAGTCGCTCAACTGGGCAATGCGGCGGGTCACCATCTCCAGGTGGCCGGTCAGAATCCGGCGAAATTCGGGATGTCGGCCCGGGCACGTCTCCTCGGCGATCTCGAGAAGGCGACGGATCTCGTCCAGCCCCAGGTCGAGATGCCGGGCCTGCCTGACGAACCGGAGCCTGGCGAGCTCCTGTTCGGTATAGAGGCGGTTGCCGCCCGTCCGGGCGTTGCCGTCGTGTCGGCGCGGCCGCGGGATCAGGCCGACCTCTTCATAATGGCGGATCGCCTTCACCGACAGGCCGGTGGCCTCGGCCGCCTCGCCGATCGAATAGGGTCTCTGGTCTTTCATATCCACTCATATAGAACCTCCCGTAGGAGGAGGTTCAACCTTCGCCCGTCAAGCGGACCGCTTCTCCACCCTGTGCCCCAGCCTTGTGACGGCGGCCTCGATCGTGTCCGGGGAGGTGTCGGAGTCGTTGTAGGTGACGCGGAGCGTCTTTGATCTCACGTCCCCCTCGATACGACCGATCCCCGGCTCGAGCCGCAGGTTGGCCTCGATGGTCTCGACGCAGCCCTGGCAGTGGATGCTCGGCACAGAAAGGGTGAGCGCCCCATCGGCCTGGGCTAAACCAGCTTCCTTCGGTGGGCCCGAGCTCGGGCGTTCCGGCACATGATCGGTCTGCGCCTTGCTGCGCGTGAACACCCGACCGCCGAACGAGTTGGCGAGCACGAGGGTGACGCTGGCCGCCATGGCGGCCATGGCCCAGGAGGGGTGCACG
>DLCG01000024.1:7545-7728 GCA_002480495.1 Rhodobiaceae bacterium UBA7804
CCCCGGTGGCCGCGAGCGGCACGCCGACGCCGTTGAAGAAGAACGCGAGCCAAAGGTTCTGCACCGTTTTGCGATAGCTCATACCGCCGATCGTGATCGCCTCGGGCACGGCGCCGAGGCGCTCGCCGATCAGCACGATGTCGGAGGACTCGATCGCGATGTCGGTGCCCGCGCCGATGGCGA
>DLCG01000024.1:8088-81312 GCA_002480495.1 Rhodobiaceae bacterium UBA7804
GTTGATGCCGTCGCCGACCATGGCGACCTGTGCGCCCTGCTCCTGGAGCGTGCGGACCCGTGCCGCCTTGTCCTGCGGCACGATCTGGGCATGGACCTCTTCGATACCGACCTGACCGGCGACGGCCCGGGCAGTGCGTTGGTTGTCGCCGGTCAGCATCACCGGCACGATAGCCCGACGCTTGAGCTCCGCGATCGCGTCCCCGGCGTCCGGCTTGACCGCGTCGGCGATGGCGATCACGCCGGCGACCGTCCCGTCGATGCCGACGAGCACAGCCGTATGCGCCTGCGCCTCGTGCCGGTCGAGCCGTTCCTCGGCCGGCGCGACGTCGATATCGCGCGCGCGCAGGAAGCGGGGCGTGCCGACCAGGATCGTGTGTCCTTCGACGGTCGCTTCGACGCCCTGTCCGGCAGTCGCCTGGAAGTCGTGCGCGTCCGGCAGGTCGAGCCCCAGCTCGTCGGCCGCATCGACAATGGCGCGGGCGAGCGGGTGCTCCGAGACCGCCTCGGTGGCGGCGGCCAGGCGCAGGACTTCGTCGCGCCCCAGCTCGCCGACTGCCTCCACGGCGACGAGCCGCGGCTTGCCCTCGGTGATCGTGCCGGTCTTGTCGAGCACGACGTGGGTGATGTCCTTGAGGATCTGGAAGGCCTCGCCCGAGCGCATCAGGATGCCGCGCTCGGCCGCCATGCCGCCGCCGCGGATCAGCGCCAGCGGCGTCGCCATGCCCAGCGCGCAGGGATAGCCCATCACGAGCACCGTGACCGCGGCGTAGATCGCCGTGACCCATTGCATCGCATTGCCCCAGGCCAGCGGCGCGAAACCCCAGAACAGCAGTGCCGCCGCCGAGATTCCGAGCACCGCCGGCACGTAGAAGAGCAGCACCCGGTCGACCAGCACGATGATGCCGGGCTTCATCGCCTTGGCCTCCTCCACGTGGCGCGCGATCTGGCGCAGGAAGCTGTCGTCGCCGGTGCGCGTGACGCGAACGAGCAGGGTGCCGGTTTGATTGACGCTGCCGCCGATCACCTCGTCGCCCTGTTTCTTCTCCTCGGGGATCGGCTCGCCCGTGACGATCGACTGGTCGACCGCGGAGGTTCCGTCCTCCACCGTGCCGTCCACCGGGATCCGGTCGCCCGGACGCACGCGCACGAGATCGTCGACGACGATCTCATCGATCGCGACATCCTCTTCCCGGCCGTCGCGGACCACCCGGGCGGTCGGCGGCTGCATCTCCAGGAGCCGACGCACGCTTTCCGACGCCTTGGTGCGCACCACGAGCGAGACGTAGCCCGACAGCAGGTGATAGGTGGTCAGGAACACCACCACGCCGAAGAAGTCGACGGGCGGGAAGCCGACGAAGCCGTACCAGCCGAGGAACGGCAGCGGCGCCCCGAGGAGGCCGCCGATATAGGCGCCGATAGCGCCCACCGAGAGCAGCACGTGCTGGTTGGTGATGCCGCGCCACGCGGCGCCCCAGGCCATGCGGACGATGCGCCGGCCGTTCCAGGCGAAGACGTAAGTGGCGAACGCCCACGCCGTCCAGGCGTGCCAGTCCTGCATCCGCCAGAGGTCGAGCCACATGGCGACCATCGCCCCGAACAGGACGAGGGCGAGGCTCGCCGCCGAGATCAGGTCGTTGCGCTCCCTGCGCCTGAGGTCGAGCTGCTCGTCGAAGGCGCCGACCTTGCGCGGGTCGCGGACGATGAAGCCGAGGGCGCGCAACGTGTCCTTGATCCGCGTCTCGTCGGTCTCGTCCGACCGGAATCGCACCAGGGCCTCTTCGTGGGCGAGGGAGACATGCACCTCCTCGATGCCCTTCTCGCGGCCGAGCCCACGCTCGATCGCGTTCGTGCAGAACGAGCAGCTCATGCCCCCGATCTTGAGTTGCAGGCTTTCGACGCCCCGGTCCTGTGCCTGTTGCGCGACGGCTTCAGCCATATCCTGCTCCTATCTGTCGAGGCTCTCGAGCCGGTCCGCGGCCAGGAACGCGTCGGCCTGTCCCTCGTGCGGCATCACCAGCATGTTGGCGAGGAACATCGCGTCGGCCGTCCGGAAGCGGCGATCGGAGACGCGCCACGTCCCGTCCTCGTATACGACCTCGCCGGCGAAGACCGGTGCGAGGCCGGCTTTCTCCGGTGTCGGCAGCGCTGGATGCGCGAAGGCCGTATCGGGTCGGCCCTCGCGGTACCGGGCCGGGACCAGCGGCAGCGGGCTCGCGAGCTGCAGGCCCGCTTCGACCAGAACGGTTTCCAGGAACCTCGGGTAAATGCGGTTCGCGTCCATCGCGAGATCGCCCGAGCCGTGCCAGCGCATCGCGTTCAGCGCTGCCACGACGGCGGCCGTGGTGGACGGCGTGTAGCTGACGGGCTCGCCCGTGCGGAACGCGCCGAGCCGGTCGTCCCACTTCGGCAGCAGCTCGGTCTCGAATGTGGTGGCCGCCGCCGTCGCGAACCCATCGTCCGGTAGCAGCCGGCCGGCCTCGACGAGGCCGTAAACGGCAAGCGCGGCGTCTTCCAAGGACGGGTCCTGGATCTTTTGCAACGCGTCTGCGTGGCGACGTGCCAGCGCCAGGGCTTTTTTGCGGCGTTTCTGGTCGTTCGTGGCGAGCCCGTAACGGCCCAGCGCCTCGATCGCCAGGGCCCGGTCCCCCGCGGTCTCGGGCGGCAACTGCTCGACAGCCGCGAGGGCGCGGTCCGACAGGTCGCGATAGTCATCGGCGTCGACGAGCTCGCGGTAGGCTGTGTGCCAGTAGTCCTCGCGCTCGCTCGTCGCGGCGAGGATCAGGTTGGACACACCCCACAGCACCACGGCCTGGTCGCGGGCGCGGGGCTCGGCGAAGGTGCCGTCCGGAGAGCGGGCCGCGAACAGGCCCTGCTCCGTGAGAAGCCGCTCTGCCAGCACCTCGGCCTGCGCCCGGGCCTGAGGCAGCATCATCAGGGCGACGCGCCTGTCCGCCTTGTCGTCATGGAAATTGAGGTGGAACGCCGGGCTGGTGATCTTGATCAGCGCCCAGGCCTGGGCGGCCGGCTCCAGCGTCCGGTCGAAGCTCGCCGGATCCCACCGCAACGTCTGCAACTTCGAAAAGTCGGGCTTCTGTTTCAGCGCCGGGCTTCCGGCGGCATAAACGGTCCCGACGGTGGCCATGTCGGGCATCGGCGGTCGGGCGATATAGCCCGCGTGTTTCAGGATGTCGTCCGCCGTCGACATGGAGATCGAGAGCGGCTCGCCCAGGCCGCTGAACATCACCGCGTTGGCGAGGGTCGAGCGCGCCGCCCAATGGGCCGCGATGTCGACGGTATCCGGTCCGTAATGGACGTCGTCGTCGGCTCTGACGGAGCCAGAGCCGAAAGTCGCAGCCAGCATCAGGCCGCCGGCAACCACGGCCGTGGCGCGAAAAGCGCGGGTGCATGTCGTCATGTCCAGTCCTCCAGGTTCACGAACAACCCGAACCAGATCGACCACGCCCCGAGGATGATCAGCACCACGCCGGTCCAGAAGGGAAGGCGGCGCGACAGGCCGGCGAGCCAGTCGAGCGCCCGGCGTGCCGGCTGAAACGCGGCGGCCAGCACCAGCGGCAGCGACAGCGCCAAGCCGAACAGTCCCAGCGACACGAATCCGTTGGCAATCGGCCGTCCGGCCGCGCCGCCCGCCGCCGCGGCGCCGAACAGCGCAAAGATGAGTGGTGCCGCGCAGGCCGGGATGTTGAGCCCGAACAGCAGGCCGAGGGTCGCGGAGCCTCTGCCGCCAGATAGGGCGGAGAGACGCGGTCCGATCGTCCGCATCAGGAACCCGGCCTTTCCCGCCAAGTAGAACAGGCCGATCATGGCATAGATCGTGCCAAGCACGATCCAGGCGGCTTTCTGGAAACCGAGGAAGGCCGTGCCGATCCCGGCCGCTGCCGCCCCGAGCAAACCGATGAAGACGCCCCGCGTCAGCGCGAAGACCGCGACCTGCGACAGCTTGGCGATCCGGCCCTTGCCCTCCAGGTACTTGACGAAGACGAGGCTCGAGCCGATCGAGCACGGCTCGACGAAACCGAGCAACCCGAGCCCGACCGGCAGCACCACCAGGTTCAGAAGCTCGAACTCCGTCACGCCGTCGTCTCGACCACATGGAAGCCGCCCGTCTCGATGATCTCGCGAAGCCGAGCCTCGCTCACCGTGTGCGGGTTAAAGCGGACTGCCGCCGATCCTTCCGCGAAGGAAACGCGCGCCTCGCGGACACCGGGCTCCTTGCCCAGAAGCGTGCGGATGCGATCGGCACAACCGTCGCAGTGCATGCCGTCGATCCTGAAGGTCGTCGTGTCCATGGAAGTTTTCCTTTCTACGTCATTTCGGCGAGGAGGAACGCCAGCGGCGGCACCGCACCGGCGGCCGCCGCGCCCTCGTAGAGGAAGTAAAGGGCCGCCAGCAGAAGCAGCACACCGCCGGCGCGCTCGATGCGGGGCGCCCAGAGCGCCGCGCGATGCAGGCGCATCGCTGCCCCGGTCGCCGCCCCGGCGATCAGCAGCGGCACGCCGCGCGCGATGCCGAAGGTGAACAGGAGCGCCGCGCCGACCCAGGCCTCGCCGGTTGCCGCGGCGGCGCCGAGGACGGGCAGCACCATCGGTGTGCAGGCGGGGCAGGTGGAGAGCCCAAACGGGATGCCCAGCGCATAGGCCCCGCCGAACGAGGTCACCTCGCGCGGCCGCGCCTGCAGCCGCAGCCATGGCACATAGATCACCCGCAGGAGCGCGAGGCCCATTACCACGAGTATCGCCGCCAGCACTGAGTTGGTGATGACAAGCGAGCCGGCGAGCGCCCGAATGACCGCGTCGCCAATGAGTCCGAATAGCCCGCCCATGACGGCGTCGATTGTGGCGATGCCGAGCACGAACCCACCAGCGAACACGAGACCCTGGCGACTCGCCGGCTTGGCCTCCGCGGTTCCGCGGCCGGCGACGGAGCCGACGACCACCGAAACCAGCGGCAGCGAGCTCGGGGCCACGCCCATGAGCAAGCCGGCCGCGGCCACCAGGGCGAACGCCGCTAGCGAGATCGTCGGAAGTGCCTGAAACTGCGCGAGGAGCTCCGTCATCCTGATCTTGGCTTTGTATCAACGGCTTGCGTGGCCCCGACGTCCGCCTTTTCGTGGCCTTCAAGGGCTTCCATGATCGAGCAGCAGCCGAGCTCGCCGTGGCCGGGACAAGACGCGATCAGTGCCTCCAAGGCCTGTCCGATGCGCTGGAGCTGGCGCATTTTCTCGTTCACATCGTCGAGCTTCGCCGTAGCCCGAGCCCTGACGTCGGCTGCATCCGCCCCGGGATCGGCACGCAGCTCCAGAAGCTCCCGAACCTCGCGCAACGAGAAGCCCAGCTCTTGCGCCTGCCGGATGAACCGGATGCGCTCGATGGTCTCCTCGGGATAGCTCCGAAATCCCGAGGCGGCGGGCTTCGGCGGCTGCTCGATCAGGTCCTTGCGCTCGTAGAAGCGGACCGTCTCCACGCCAACGCCGGCCGCCTGCGCGGCCCTGCTGATGGTCATGCCATTCATGTCTCTCACCTCAATTGCTAACTGCAGGCTACGCTCCGTACCATGGTACAGAGTCAAGGGATCGGAGTCGTGCCGGGAAAGGAGAAACGGTGGCTATTCCGTCTGGAAGCCGATCAGGAACGCTGCATCCGCCTGGGAAGCGCTTCCAGCGCCGCGGAAGGCTTTGCGCCTGTCTCAGACCATGACGGGCGCGGCGTCAGATCAGAGAGCCGATATCCGACCCCGCCGACGGATAGGCGCTGACCAGGCCCTTGAGGTCATCCGCCTTCAGACCGGTGCGCATGGCGAGGCCGAAGAGGTTGATGGTCTCGCTCGCTTCCGGCCCGAGGATGTGCACGCCAAGGATCCGTCCGGACCCGTTTTCGACCAGCACCTTGGCCGCGGCGTGGGTTTCTCCGACGCGGCGGACGGAGAACCAGTCCCGCATGTCCGAGAATTTGCATTCGAAGTCGAAGCCCTGTGCCGCTGCGTCGGCTTCGGTCAGGCCGACGCGCACCAACTCGGGAACGGTGAACACGGCGCTCGGCACACCGGTGTAGTCGGGCGTGGCGTGGTTCCCTTCCAGCAGGTTCGCGGCCACCGCCTTGGCCTCCACGCTGGCAACCGGCGTAAGCGGCGGCCCGGCCGTCGCCGCGGCATCGCCGGCGGCATAGACCACCGGGTTCGTGATGCTCTGCAGATACTCATTGACCTCGACGCCTTTACCGTTGCCTTTGACGTTCGCCTTGTCGAGCGCCAGCGCGCTGATCGCCGCGGCCCGGCCGGCGCCGTGCACGACGAGGGCCGTCTCGAACCGCTCTTCGGCCCTGTCGATCCTGGCAATGACGCCAAGCCCGCCGTTCGCCTGCTCGATCGCCGTCACTTCGGCCTTGGCGCGGAAGGTGATGCCGAGGGCCCGCGTGCGCTCGACCAGCATTTCGACGAGGTCGGGATCGAACGCCTTAAGCGGCCGTTCGCCCCGGTCGAGCATGACCACCTCGGCACCAGCGCGTGCGGCGATATGGGCGAACTCGAAGGAGACGTACCCGCCGCCGATCAGAAGCACGCGCTTCGGCAGAGCCGCCAGCTCGAGGAAGTCGTCGCTAGTGATGACGTGCTCCGCGCCGGGCATGGAGAGCGGCACCGGCTTCGCCCCGCTTGCGATCACGATGTATCGGGCTTCGAGCCGGTCCTCGCCGACGGAAATCGTGTTTTCGCCAATAAACTGCGCCGTGCCGTTGAAGGTGGCAATGCCCTTGTCCGCGAAGGCCTTCTCCCGCGCCTCGGGGACCGGATCGGTGAAGCTCCGCTTGAAGGCCATGAGGGCGGGCCAATCCACCGTGGGGGCGGGACCAGCGATGCCGTGTCCGTTCATGAGCCGCGCGGCATCCACCACCTCGGCCGCCCGCCGCAGCACCTTCTTGGGATCGCAGCCGCGCAACGCGCAGGTCCCGCCGAAGGGGCGTTCGTCGACGATGGCCACCGACCAGCCAGCATTGCGACAGCGGCTCGCCACGCCGCTCGCGGCGGTGCCGGTGCCGATTACCACGAGGTCGAAGCGTTGGGTCATCCTATTCTCGTCCTAAGTCGAAAACGGGGCGCGTAGCGGCAGGTTCCTGTCGCCTCATATAGGGTGCCTCATCCGGGATGGCGCGTCTTCGTCCGCTCCTGTCGGTGCCCGAGCATGAGAGCCACGATGGTCGCGACGAGCAGGCCGGCGACGAGCCACCGGCCCGGGCCGTCGATCAGCCAGGCGCCGAACCCTCCCAGGACACCGGTGGCGGCGAGGACCAGCGCGACGCAGCAGAGCACCTTCGCACCGAGCAACGCCGGGACCTTGTCGCCGGTCTCCATGGCCCCCGTTACCCCGCGCAGCAGGAAAGCTTCGCGACATCGCGCGTGAACGTCTGGGCGGCGAGCTTCAGGCCCTCGACGGTGGTGAGATAGGGGAAGATCGTCTCCGCGAGCTCGGCAACCGTGAGCCCCTGCTTGATGGCGAGAACGGCCGTCTGGATGCTGTCGGCGCCTTCGGGCGCGAGAATGTGCGCGCCGAGCAGCCGGTCCGTCTCCTCCTCCGCCACGAGCTTGATCAGGCCGCGCGTGTCGCGCGCTGCCAACGCGCGCGGCACCTGGTCGAGCGACAGGAGAGAGGTCTTGACCCGGTGGCCGGCCTGGCCCGCCGCGGCCTCGGTCAGGCCGACGCTGGCGACCTGGGGATCGGTGAACACCACAGCCGGCATCGCCGCGTTGTCGTAGCGCCGGCTGTCGCCGTTGAGCGCGTTCTCCGCCGCGATCCGGGCACCGTAGGCGGCCATGTAGACGAACTGGTCGCGGCCGGTGACGTCGCCGGCGGCGTAGATGTCGGCCTTCGTCGTGCGCAGGCGGTCGTCGACCTCGATGCCGCCGTTCGGTAACAGGACAACGCCTGCCTCGGCGAGGCCCATCTCCTCCGTATTGGGCCGCCGGCCACTGGCGATCAGGACCCGCTCGGCTTCGAGGCGCACCTCGCCACTGTCCTCGAGCGCGTTCAGGACCACGCCGGCCTCTGTCTCGCGGATCTGGCGATATTCGAGGCCGCTTCTCACCCTGATACCTTCGATCTCGAAGTATTCCGTCAGCGCGGCACCGATCTCCGGCTCGGCCTCCGGCAGCAGGCCGCGGCGGCAGGCGATCGTCACCGCGACGCCGGCGCGCGCGAAGAGCTGTGCCAGTTCGCAGCCAATATAACCGCCGCCGACGATGAGTAAGGACCGCGGCAACTTCTCGATCTCGAGTGCCGTGGTGCTGGTGAGGTAGGACACTTCCTCTATGCCAGGGATCGACGGCAGGGCAGGGCGTGCCCCGGTGGTGATCACCACCTTGCCGGCCCGCAGCGGCTTTCCCTCGACCAGGACGCCGTCAGTGGCGAGCCGCGCCCGTCCTTCGACGTAGGTGATCCCTTCGTACGCCGCGAGCAGATCCGTGTACTTCGCCTGACGCAGCGCGCCCACCAGCTCGTCCTTCTGCGCGACGGTAGCGGACCAGTCGATAAGCCCGACGCGGGCCTCGATGCCGGAGAAGCGCGCGGCCGTGCGCGCCTGGTGCAGTGTCTCCGCCGCCCGGATCAGGGTCTTGGACGGCACGCAGCCGACGTTGACGCAGGTGCCGCCGATCGTGCCGTGGCCGATCAGCGCCACCCGTACGCCCAGCTCGGCGGCCGTGATCGCGGCCGAGAAGCCGGCCGAGCCCGCTCCGATCACGGCGAGATCATAGGTGCCGCGGCGTCCGGTCTGGCCGGTGGTGCAGCAGTCGTCGGTCATCAGGGTCATGTCGAATGCTCCGTGGTCGATGTTCCGGCGGCCGCGGCTTTCACGCGGCAGCGGCGCAGATAGAGGCCGTAGGCCGTGATTCCGAGGAATAGTGCGAGCGCGGGCAGCAGCACGTAGTCGATCCAGCCGAGCCAAGCCGCGAGCCCGGCGGCGCCGAGCACCACGACGAGCACTGGCGTGAAGCAGCAGATCGCCGCGATGACGGAGCCGACGACACCCGTGACGAGCACTTTGCGGTCGTCCAGCGCCATCGCGTTACTCCGCGAGCTCGGAGGGAAAGCCGACGCTGGCGGTGGCCTTCGTCAGCGCAGCAACGTCGGTTTTCGAGTCGTCGAAGGTTACGACGGCCCGCTTGTCCGCGTACGAAACCTCGACCCGCTCGACGCCCGGCACGCGGGATAGTGACTGCTTTACGATGTAAGGGCAGCTCGCGCACGTCATGCCGTCGACGGCGAGCGTCACCGTCCGTTGGGCGGCGACGGCCGCCGTGCCGGCCAGAATACTTGCAAGAATCATGGCAGCCAAAAGCGCGCGAACCATCCGTCGGACCTCCTTCAATTCAAACGCCGAGCAGTGTTGGTGCGACGTAGGGAAAAGCGATCGCGGCGGCGACCAGTGCCGTCGCGACCCAAAGGGCGGCTTTGACCGTGCGGTTGGGCAGGGCGCGCGCGCACGCCGCGCCTTCGGCGCAAGCTTTCCGCGGTCTCCAGTAGACGGCGTAGAAGCCGTACCCGAGGAAGCCGAGCGTGATGGCGACGAAGATCGGCTGATAGGGCGCCAGCGCCGTCAGGTTGCCGATCCAGGCGCCGCCGGCGCCAAGGCTGAACAGCACCAGCGGCAGGATGCAGCAGGACGACGCACCGACAGCACCGAGAACGCCGCCGGCAGCCGCCCAGCCGGTGCGCCGTCGAGCGCTCGCCGTCTCCTGCCCGATTTCCATTGCGCCGGCCGCCGTTTCGTCCGCTCGAGCCATGACTTGTTCCTCATCAGTTCAGCCTTGCCATGCTAAGATAGGAGCTGTAGTCGCTACAGGTTCAAGGGAGAAAATGGCAAGATAGGGCAGTGAGATGATGGCCAACAGTTACGCGATCGGAACGCTCTCGAAACATACCGGGGTCAACATCGAGACGATCCGCTACTACGAGCGGATCGGCATCATGCCCAAGCCGCCGCGCACCGCCGGCGGACAGCGGATTTATGAAACCGCGCATCTCAAGCGGCTCGCCTTCATCCGCAGAAGCCGAGAGCTCGGGTTCTCGCTCGACGAGATCCGCGCACTGCTGCGGCTCGTCGATGGTGGCGACTACAGCTGTGGAGAGGTACAGGAGATGACGCTGGCCCACATCGCCGACATCCGCCGCAAGATTGCCGATCTCAGGCGCATGGAGCGCGTGCTCAAGGACATGGCGGCGAAGTGCGATGGCGGCGACGTACCGGAATGTCCGATCGTGGATGCGTTGTCCGCATGAGAAGGTTCTTGTCCACCGTGGCACCGATTAGAGCGGTGTCCTTCATCCTACGGAGGATGGCTTGCTGCCATCATACGGCCACGACTAGCGAGTTTGGCTGCCGGTGGCTTTCTGCCCCCGCAACCACTTTTGTTATAACTCGCTGGAAATCCAGATATGACCAAGGCTCCGCAAGCTTAACTGCTTGCGGGCCTTTGTATTTTGTCCACGACGTCATCCGCCGGAGTGGGTAGTGTCCAGTATCTTCCGCACATTTGATCAGGCGACGGCTCCGTGGGTTGAGGTCCGCTCTGTGTAGAGCGGGTCCATGTTCATATACTTTCGGGTCGACCTCTGGCTGCCGGCGATAGTCGGGCAGCCGCCAGTTGCACGGACACCAAGTTTGGGTGCTTCATGAAGACGGAGGTGTCGCATGGAGAGGCGCACATCTAGTCGCGAGTTCAAGATCGAGGCGGTTCGGCTCATTCGGGAGCGCAGGGTGAGTGTGGCGCAGTCTTCCCGGGATATCGACATCCACGAGAACGTGTTGCGGCAAATGGATGAGGGAGTTTACCGCCGATCCGGCGCAGGCGTTCCGCGGGGCAAGGGCAGATGAAGCCGGAACAGCTCAAGATCGAACATTTGCGGCGCAAGGTCGCCAAGCTGAAGGCGGAGCGTGATATCCAAAAAGCCGTAACCTACTTCGCGAGGGAAACGATATGAAGTGTGTCTTCATCGCCAAGCACCGTTCGATCGGGCCGGCGGCTTGGCTCTTTCATGCGTCGCTCCCACGAGGTCCCAGCGCACGCGCGTTGGCGGATAAAGCGCTGGCGCGGAAAGTCTGGGCGAGCTTTGTCGCAAGCGCGCGAACCTACGGCGGCCGCCGCGTCTGGAAAGACGTCTCGGCCGATGGCGGCTGATGCGGGCGCAGGTCCTGCGAGCCCGTTCCCTGCGCGTCTGCAAAATTCCAGGAAATGGTGTAGGGACGCGGCGTACATCCCCAGACATCGTTCGGAACAAATAGGCAAATGGCGGCTGATACACCTCCTACGGCTCCGTCACCGCGCATTCGGCTGCCTTCGAGCATCTGGGCGCTCGGATTCGTCAGTCTGTTCATGGACATCTCGTCCGAGATGATTCACGCACTCCTGCCGATCTATCTCGTGACCGTACTTGGTGCGTCGACATTGACCATTGGCTTCATCGAAGGTATCGCCGAGGCGACGGCAAACATCACCAAGATCTTCTCCGGCGCCTTGTCCGACTGGCTCGGCCATCGCAAGCTCTTGACGACGCTCGGCTATGGACTGGCGGCGTTCACCAAGCCGATCTTCCCGCTTGCCGCGACGGTTGGTTGGGTGGTCGCAGCGCGGCTCATCGATCGCATCGGCAAGGGCATCCGCGACGCCCCGCGCGACGCGCTCGTCGCCGACCTTGCGCCTCCACACCTGAGGGGTGCGAGCTTCGGGTTGCGGCAGGCGCTCGATACCGTCGGGGCCTTCGCTGGACCGCTCGTCGCGATTACGCTGATGGCGCTCACCTCCGACGATTTCCGCTTCGTCTTCTGGATCGCGGTCGTGCCGGCCTTCATCGCGCTTGCTGTGATGCTTGTCGCGGTCAAAGAGCCGGTCCGGCACGCAGCCGACGTCAAGCCGCGGTTTCAGCTTACGGACATGAAGCGCCTATCGGGCTCGTTCTGGAATGTGGTAGGCGTTGCGACGATCTTGACCCTTGCTCGCTTCTCCGATGCGTTTCTCATTCTGCGCTCGCAGGATGTCGGACTATCGGTGACGCTAACACCGGCAGTCATGGTAGTAATGAACATTGTCTATGCGCTCGCGGCCTATCCAGCCGGTGCGCTTTCGGACCGGATCGGCCGGAGCGGGCTGCTCGCGCTCGGCATGGTGTGTCTCGTCGCTGCGGATCTCGTTCTTGCGCTGGGCACAAGCGTGGTATTCGCGATGCTCGGGGTCGTATTCTGGGGGTTGCATATGGCGCTCACCCAAGGGCTATTTGCGAGCCTCATTGCTGACACAGCGCCGCAGGACCTGCGGGGAACGGCCTTCGGCGTATTCAATTTCGCTGGCGGCATCGCCATGTTGGTCGCGAGCGTACTCGCCGGCGGGCTGTGGGACGCCTATGGCCCGACCGCGACCTTCCTCATTGGCGCGGCCCTTACCTTGGTCGCGCTCGCCGGTCTTGTCCTTTCGATGCGCCGCAGCAAGTCTACCCGTTCTGCCGGATGAACTGGCTGATGCGCGGTAACACGTCGCGCCGCCACGCCGTTCCGTGAACCGGGCCTCAATGGCCTACCCTCGGACAAAGGAAATGGCCGCGTCGTTCGGCCGGGATCCGCCGGTGATTTTGTGCTGATCATCGTGCGGGTGCCGTACCCGAGACGGCCACCAGCAAGCTGCATGGCGCGTGGGCGAGCAGCGAGGCGCCGACGGAGCCGCGCCACCACCGGGCCAGTGCACTCTGTTCGCGGTGACCGACCACGATCAGATCCGCGCCGACTTCGTGCGCCACTCGGCCGACCTCCTCGGCGGGGTTGCCCCTGCCGAGGCGCGTCTCGACGGAGAGGCCCGCCCGCCGCAGTTCTTCCGCCCCCGCCGCCAGCACGCGGCGCACTTCCTGATATTCGCGCTCCGGCAAATCTGAGGGTGCCGCCGCTTCAGCGAGCGCGACACCCAACTCATGGGCGACGACGGCGAGGAGATGGACACGTGCCTTGCAAAGCGAGGCCAGCTTGGCCCCCTGATCCAGCGCCTCACGGCCTTGCTGGCTGCCGTCATAGGCCAGGAGGATGGTCCGGTACATTGTGGTTCTCCTTCCGTGAGCGCCGTGGAAAGTCTTTCCCGAGCCAGGCTGCGGACAGAGTGGGCGGCCGAGCCCTGCTCTATCTCTGGACATTCAATAGATAGCTATCTATCATTATAACAAAAGAACCATTCAGGCAATGAAATGAAGCTGCCTCTCAACGATCTGGAACGATTCGGCCTTCACCTCAGCCTGGTCGCCCGGCTGTGGCGCGCCGAGATCGACCGGCGGCTGGCCGCCTTCGGCCTCACCGAATCCCGCTGGTTGATATTGTTGCATCTTTCCCGGCTGGGCGAAGCGGCAACCCAGCGTGAATTGGCCGAGGCGGTCGGGGTGCGGGGGCCGACCCTGGTGCGCACGCTGGATCGGCTTGAAGCCGAGGGGCTGATCGAACGCCGGACAGAAGCTGGCGACCGCCGCACCAAATCGGTTCACCTGCGCGCGGATGCCGTTCCCGTTCTGGAACGCATCGAAACGACCGCGGCGGCGGTGCGTGCGGAAATCCTCTCCGGCATGTCCCATGCCGAGGTGACGACCTGTCTGAGGGTCTTCGAGAAGATCGCCGCCAAGCTGGGTGGCACGGAAACGACGATGCGGCTCACGCACCAAATGCCGATGGACAGGTGAGCCATGGACCAGCGTGTGAGCCGCCTGGAGCGCCAGAGCGCCGATCCTGAAATCGATCTGCGCACAGACCCCGACAAGGAGACGGAGGCTGCGTCAGAGGCCTTTTCCCCGCCTGGCCGCGCCCGGCCATGGCGACTGTATGGCGCGATCCTGGCGGCGCTGATCGTTCTCGGGGCCGGTGGCTGGTGGCTGTGGCAACAGTTCACCCACGTCTTTGTCACGGATGCCCGCGTTGCAGCCGACATCGTTGCCGTGAGCAGCCGGGTTCCCGGCTGGGTCACCGCCGTTGAGGTCATTGCGGGCGATTCCGTTCGCAAAGGCGACATACTGGTCCGGATCGACGACCGGGAAAGCCGCCTGCTCGTCCAGGAACTTGATGCGCAACTCATGGGAATCGCCCGCCGCCGGGAGGAAATCGAAGCGCGCATCAAGCTGACCGACCGCCAGACGCAAAGTCGTATTACCGCCAGACAGGCAGCGGTAAGGGCCGCCGAAGCCGCGTTGGCAGCAAGGACGGCACAACGCGATCTTGCCGGACAGGACAATGATCGGGCCGAGAAGCTGGCGCCGGGCGGCGCCATCACCCGCGCGCGCCTGGACCAGACGCGGGCGGCGCTGGAGACTGCAAAACAACAGGTGTTGAGCGCCCAGGCGGACCTGGAGAACGTCCGCGCCGTCGTTGCCGAGGCCGAAGCCGCACGCGAGGAGCTTACGGTGCTCCAAAGCCAGTTGGCCGAGCTCGATCCGGAAGAACAGCGGCTGCGCGCGCAACGGGAGCGCGCGGCGCTCGATCTCGAAGACCGCACCATCGTCATGCCGTTCGACGGCGTCGTGGACCAGACTTTCGTGGACGAGGGCGAATACGTCACCCCCGGCCAGCGCCTGCTGATGGTGCATGATCCCGAGCGCATACGCGTCGAGGCGAACGTCAAGGAGACCGATATCCGCTTCTTCCAGCCCGGAAAGACCGTGACGATCACTGTCGATGCCCTGCCGGGGCGGCGCTTCGAGGGTAAGGTCACGCGCGTCGGGCAGGCTGCGACCAGCGAGTTCGCGCTGCTGCCCAACCCAAATCCGAGCGGCAACTTCACCAAGATCACCCAACGCCTGCCGGTTCGCATCGCCGTCCAGCAGGACGGTGGCGAAATCAAGCCCGGCATGATGGTAGAGCTGGAGGCCCGCACCGGTGACTAGCGCGCCTCCGCCGGACAGCATCGAAGCGCTGTTCGCCCGCTTCGGCCCCGCCTATCGCTGGCTGGTCACGGCGACGGTCATGATGGGCACGATCGCCACCATCCTGACCGCGACGATCGTCAATGTGGCCCTGCCCGACATCATGGGCGCCTTCGGCATGGGCCAGGACAAGGCGCAACTTCTCTCCACCGGCTTCCTTGCCGCGATGACCGGAACCATGCTGCTCAACGCCTGGATGGTCGAGACGCTCGGCCAGCGCGCGACCTTCATGCTGGCGGTGGTGGTCTTCATCGTCGCCTCCGTCATGGGCGGGCTGGCTCCTGCGGAAGGGGTGCTGATCCTGGCTCGCGTGCTCCAGGGCGGCGCGGCCGGCATCCTTCAGCCGCTCGCCATGCAGGTAATCTTCCAGGTCTTCCCGCCGGAAAAGCGCGGCTCGGCCATGGGTATCTACGGCATCGGCGTGGTGCTGGCCCCGGCGCTCGGTCCCACGCTGGGCGGAATCATGGTAGACAACTTCAGCTGGCGGTATGTCTTTTTCATGGCCGTACCGTTCTGTCTCATCGGGCTGTTCCTTGCCACGCTTTTCATCCCGGGACGGGCCAGTTCGGGACCGCCGCGGCGTTTCGACTGGATCGGTTTCGGGCTGATGACGGTCTTCCTCGTAACCCTGCTCAACGGCCTGTCGAACGGCCAACGTGAGGAGTGGTTCTCCGATTTCATTCTGGGCAGCTTCGCGATCGCCCTTGTCTCGGGCATTGGCTTTATCGTCTGGGAGCTGCGCTCACCCGCGCCCATGCTCAATCTCAAGCTCTTCATGAACCGCGTCTATGCGGGCGCGTCCGTCGTGGCCTTCATCTTCGGGGCGGGAATCTACGGTTCGACCTTCTTGATTCCGCTGTTCGTGCAGGCGATCCAGGGCTATACGCCGACGCGCTCCGGCCTGCTGCTGATGCCGGCGGGGCTCATCCTGGCCATCGTCTTCCCGATCGCCGGAAGGCTTACCGACAGAACGCCAGCCTATGCCACGGTCATGTTCGGGCTGGCGGTCTTCGCGCTGTCGTCGTTTTTGATGACCGGCGTCGATACCGATACGTCCTTCTGGCTGTTTGCCTGGTGGATCATGCTGGGGCGGATCGGGCTCGGCTTCATCATGCCGAGCCTGAACGCCGGCGCCCTCAAGGCGCTGCCAATGACGCTGCTCGGCCAGGGCTCCGGCGCGATCAACTTCGTGCGCCAACTCGGCGGCGCCTTCGGCGTCAATCTTCTTTCCATCGCCTTGGAACGGCGCTCGCAGCTTTACGTCGACAGTTTCACGGCGGCGCAGCACGCAGCCAACAGCGCGACGGCCGGCTTGCTGCGCGATGTGACCGCCTTGCTCGCGCAGGCCGGCGTGCCGGAAGCGATTCGCCAGGCCGGGGCGATGAACTATCTCGGCCGCATGATCTACACCCAAGGCAATATGCTGGGATATCGCGACAGCTTCTTTATTGTCGGCGCGATCTTCCTGGCTGCCCTTCTTCCCGCGCTGATGATGCGCCAAGGGGCCGCGCGTCCGGCGCTACAGGCACCCCTGCGTGAGTCTTAAGGAAGCTCAGTCCAAAAGCATAGATGTCGGGTGCCTGGTGCAGGATTCTCCGCCGCTCGATAGTCTCGTGCGAGGTGATCTTGACACCCATGGACTCCATGGCCTCAAGCACCTGTTTTTCGTGCGATCCGTGGAACGCGGTCGGCTCCGACAAGACACCGATGACCATCGTGTCGGAGGCGGATATTCTATCTTCGGACTTGCCGAAAGCGCCGCCGACGAGCGGAACGCGGTTCAGCCCGGTCTGGCCCGTGCCCTCATATTGCTGCGTCCCGCTGGCAATCGTTCCAAGGACGATGGGTTTGCCGTAAGGGAAATAGCCGGCGATCGCATAGGTGTTCTTCGACACGTCCAGAACCTGAGCCGATGCGGACGGCTCCAGCGTGCCCAACGAGCTGAACTCGAAATTCAATTTGAGGTTTACATAGTCGGGTGTCGCAAGCACCGGCTCGAGGTTCAGCGTCAGGCCGGTTTCGGCCGTGTACTGTTCGGCATCCCCCGCGGAATTGAAGAGGATGGTCTTGTTCGATCCCTCGTGAATTTCGGATTCCTCGCCGATCGAGGTGACCACCGACGGCGCCGCATTCACATATACGCTGCTATTCACATTCTGCGGCGTGAGGCGCACGGCATATTCGATTTCGGGGATCGAAAGAGACAGTTCACTCAGTATACTGACGGTGGACTCTCTGGCTTCCTTCTGCCATTCCTGCGTGCGCGTCGCTCCGAGTTGAACCGTCAAATCGTTGAAGAAGTCGGTTCCCCTCGATTTGGAATCCGTGGAATAGCGGCGAACGAAATAGATATTCGCAACGATGTTGAGGTTGCGGCAGATGTCGTCCCTGGCGTTTTTATCGCATGTCAGGCCTTTCTCAGCCTGTGTGTTGTCGGCTTCGTGCGGAATGGTCGCGATCGGGCTGGAATAGGTCGTGTCGCCCGGCAGATAGACGGCGCGGATGAAGCGGCTGGCCGGGTCGTCGTCCTGTGTATGCGAGGCCTGCATGGCATCGAAAAGGGAACGGGCGACGATTTCGTCGCCATTCTTCAGCGCCGCCATGGCGGACAATGCCCAGTATGTGCTGCGGTCGTCGATCAGCGCGGCGTTCAAAAAGGCGATTTGTGCCGAAGCGAAATTTCCCAGGGACATCTCGGAAACGCCGAGTCCTACGTAGGCTGGCGCATAATCCTGGGAGAAGCGTGCCGCGCTCGAAAAGGCCGCGCGAGCAAAGACGTTCTTGTTGACCGCAAGGCTGTCGTCTTCCAGCAATTGAAGACCGTATGCGAAATGCCTGTGCCAGTCATGCCCCAGATTCTGAAACGGTATGGGCCGGTTTTCAACGCGGGGCAACCCGCCAAAACACCCGGAAAGCATGACGCATAAGCCGGCGGCCAGAGCCACGCGGCCCTGTCTGGCAAAGGAGGAAAAACGCCCGGAACGATGCCGCTCCGGACGTTCAACCATTACCGTCATGGCAGGCGCCGATACGGTCAACTGCACGATTTCTTCCACTCGTCGGCCTTGTCCTTGAGGTCTTCAAAGCCGCCGAATAGCGAGGCGATGCGGTCTGCGACCTTGGACTGCAGATCCTGCATCTTCTTCTCCTTCATGTCGGAGACGTCTGCGAGATATCCGAAGGGTGCGGGAACGGTAACCGAGCCGAGGCTGACGCCGTGGGTTTCGCCGCTGTAATCAAACTTGGCCCGGCTTTTGACCTTGATCTGAGTGTCGCTTATCGACTCGACCTGGGAGCAGAGCTTTGCTTTCACGCTGCTCGTGATTTTGATCTTTCCCCAGCAGAATTCGCTCTTCTCGTGGTCACCAACGAGCTTCTGGAACAGGTTGAGCTCGGTCCAGTTGTTGTCGCTCCACTTGAAATAGGAGTTGTAGGAAAGATTAATCTTCTCCAACTGGCCGAGCAGGACGGGCTGCCCGGTCGGATTATCGTTTCCGCCCGCATCGTCCGGATATTCAGGATAGAGACGGAGGTCGACCTTCAGCTGAATAGTCCGGCTGTGCCCGTCATAGCTCTTCTTTTCCTTGGCATGGAGATAGAAGAGCGAATAGCCGTTTTCCCGAATCTCGTTGAGCTTCTCCCGCTTGTCCTGAAGGCTGGCCAGCACATGGACGATCCGGCAGGCCGTCTTCTTGGCCGACTTGTATTTCGAAACCGTGGAGCTGTCCGCCTGGTCCAGGAATGCGCCGAGAGCGGCATCTTCCGTGTCCTGATTGCATCGCATATCAGCGATATCGAGCTTGGTGTTGTCTTCATCCAACGCCGCCTGCGCAAGCTCGTTGGCATTGCTCATCGTGATGGTGACCTGCGGCGGGATGTGCTTCTGAACGTTTCCTTCGCTCAGCGGCGAGGTGTATCCGGTAAGGTCATAGGTCTTGTTGATGAGGTCGGCGGCGTCCTGAGCCTTGCTGTTGTAGCTGTCGAGCTTTTCGAAGAAATCCTTCGCATAGCTGCTGGAAGTGGCGCTCGCATAGTCGTCCTCGACCTGATCGGAGGTCTTGTCCGCATCGCTCTGGAAATCGGAAATCCCCGCGGCGACATCTCCCGATTGCGCCGAACAGCTTTCGGCGGCGAGGACCGGATTGGACATGAGCGCCAGAATCGCGGCTACCGATGTCGTGCAACGGGCCCATTTCAGCACCCGGTCACACATTCTTGTCTCTGCAGTAGAAGTCATCCTGTTTCCCCTTCACGCTGGTGTGTGAGCAAGGGGTAGAACGCCTGAAAACACGTCCCGGGCTCAATACCAAGAACTGGGTATGGGCAAAGACGCGCCGCTGCCTGAAGTGCTTACATGCATTGTGAGCGAGGGAAAGGCGGAAATCCGTCCTTTCCTTGGCCGTGCCCAAGGGTGTGAGGACATGGTTATTGCAGCATACTCATCGGGAAGTGCGGCATTGTGAGCAGGAGAGAGGGCGGCTTCACATGAGTGTTTCAGACGGTGACGGGCAATCCGGAAAACGCGGCGCCTCCATATGCCGGATTATCGTGACGGAGGATGACGACGCCGTAAGGGAGCGGTTTGTCCGTCTGATCGCGGATTGGGATGGCGGGGAACTGGTGGCTGAAAGCGCGACGCTGTCGGACACGCTCGCCGCGATCCGGGAAAGCGAGATAGATCTGCTGATCACCGACCTGAATCTCCCCGACGGCAATGGGATAGAGGCAATCAAGGCTCTTGGCGTGATTCAGCCGCACGCCGAGGCGATGGTCATCTCGGTCCTGGCCGATGATCGGACCGTGCTCGACTCGATCGAGGCGGGCGCATCGGGCTACCTCCTGAAAGATGCCGATCCGGTCGATCTGGTCGAGGCGATCAACGACTTGATGGCGGGGCGTTCTCCTATTTCCTCGCGCATCGCGCGCGTTCTCGTCAAACGTCTGGCCGAGCGGTCGGAGCGAGCGGCGGAAGACACGGACGCGCCGAAAATGACCCCGAGGGAAATGGATATCCTGTGGGGAATAGCGAAAGGGTTTACCAGCGATGAGCTGGCCGCCAGCCTCGGCATATCCCGGCAGACGGTTCCGGTTCACATTCGCAACATATACAGAAAGCTGCAGGTCTCGAACCGCTCCGAGGCGGTGTTTGAAGCGACGCGGCAGGGAATTATCAAGCTATGACAGCGGTCCGGATGGCGGCTTCGCTTCCGAGCGGGCGGCATCTGGCCTTGCTGGCGCTGGTCGCCGTAATCGCATTCATCGCAGCGCTTCCGCAAATCATGCGGGTCCCGGAACCGCGCCATTACTACCGTTTCAATGCGGCGGAGTTCCATGTAAAGGGAAAGCCGGACCGGACTGTCAGCCTGCCTGCGCGCTGGGTTCACGAGACGGCATTCGGTCCGGAAACGGCAACCTATCGTATATCGTTCGTTCCGAAGGATTTGCCCGATACCGAACTTGCTCTCTTTATTCCAGCGGTGAGGCAGACGATAGAGGTTCGTCTGAACGGGCATCTCCTGCCCCCGATGCCGCGCTCCTCATGGTCGAGTCCCAGAAGCGGATATGCTTATGCCGCAACATTGCCGCAGCAGTTTATCGACGCCGGCGGACACAACGATCTCGAAATACGTTTGATCCGGACGGATGGATGGCTCTCGGGCTATCTGTCACCCGTCTATGTTTCAGCGGCAAAGGACGTCAAAGGGTATCGCCGGATCGCCGACATGCTGACCGAACAATGGCGCGCGATGACCTTTGCCCTCCATGTCGTCGCCGTGATGGGGTTCGTGACGATCCTGCTGTTCCGATATCACGATCCTGTATTCCAGTGGCTGACGCTCGTCACCGGCTGGAGCCTGGTTCTCGTTCTCTCCCAGTCGCCGGTTGTTGGGCAATTTCTCGATGGTAGCAGGCTTTACCTCCTCCCGGGCGTCGCCGGGGTGGGACTGATGGCCATTGGTGTGGCCATGGCGCTGACGGGCCGGGACCACCCACATTGGCTCCGCATTTCCGTCTGGCTTGTGCCGCTGGCACTGTTCCTGTTCGGAGTGAGTGGTGTTGTCGGCTTACCCGCCGCCATTGTGGCCGGTATCGCCATCATGATCGTTTCCTATGCCGTTGCGGCATCGATCCTGATCCGGGGTTTCTCGCAGAACGGCGGGTGGCAAGGCGCGATGCTGTCGGTGCCCTTCGCCTTGAGCGCCTGGTTCGCCGCGCATGATCTGCTGATGGGGCTGGGCCTCAATGACGGCGTGTTCCTGCTGACGCCCTATATGCGGACGATGATCCTCGTCGTCATTATGATCGTTCTCATGGGGCGTCTGGCGCAGAGCCTTAATCTGGTCGATCAGGCCAATGATGTCCTGCTCCGGCGCCTCGCCGAACAGGAGGAGGAGCTGAATGAACTCCATGAGAGGGATCGCTGTCTGAGAGAGCAAAGCGTTCTGGAGCGGGAACGGCAGAGGCTGATGTCCGATCTCCATGACGGTCTCAGCGGCCATCTGGTATCGATCATCGCACTGGCCGAGCGCAGCGATGTGAACGGCGCCTTTATCAGTTCTTCGGCGCGTGAAGCGCTGGACGATCTTCGTCTCGTGATCCAGTCGCTGGATATCGGCGATAGCGATCTGCTTGTCGCGCTTGCGGGCTGGCGCGAGCGTCTTGAGCCGCGGTTGCGCCGGATAGGCGTCAAACTGGAATGGTCCATGGAAGCCATGCCGCAGATCACCGGCGTAACCCCTGCAAACGCACTGGCGGTATTGAGGATTATGCAGGAGGCGGTCACCAATGCCCTGAAGCATGGACCTGCGACGCGCATCTTAATTCGGGGGGAACCTCGCAGCAGGGGAGCTGCGATCATTGTCGAAAACGACCTGCACGATCCGGTGAAACCAGGCAAAGGCCATGGCGTCGTCAATATGCAGAGGCGGGCCGAAGGCTTTGGGGCTTCAGTTCGTCTTGACTTCGCAAAGTCGTGTGCCCGTTTGGAGCTGATGCTTCCCGGAAGACTTGTAAGCGAGAATTCATAACGGGTGATGCTGCTTGTGAGCAAACGGTATACCTGAGAGCTGCGGCTATTGGACGGGTTTTCGACTGGTTTCCTTGGGAACGTGAGCGCGAGAGCGCTCATTGTCACCATCAGCGGTCTGGCTGATACTCGATCGCTCGGGACCTATCATCCAGGCCTTGCCCATCTTCCCGATTACCTGGACGGACAGATCGCTGCGCGGACGAATACGACACGCAAGCACTTGTCCTTCACGTAAATCGTCTTCGCTGACATGCTGGCGACTCATGACGTCCGCTTCGTAGGCGTCTTCTATCACCCGGATTTTGCATATGCCGCAGCCGCCGTTTGACCAGCCCGCCCGGTCCAAGGTTGGGGGCAAGTTCAGGTGGACGTATCCCCCACGAATGCGCTAAGCAATAAGAAAATCATGATAAGGGATAGGGATGGGTATCAACGGAAAGTCTTATATAGTCGGAATCTACGAGCATCCGTGCCGCGCGGCGCTGGACAAGACGCTGCCGCAACTTCACGCCGAGATCGCGAAGGGCGCGCTGGCGGACGCTGGTCTTTCAAAGGACGATGTTGACGCATATTTCTGCGCCGGCGATGCACCGGGGTTGGGCCCGATCAACATGATCGAATATATGGGCCTCAACAATGTGCGTCATATGGACAGCACGGAGACCGGCGGGTCTTCCTACATCGTCCATGTCAATCACGCAGCGCAGGCCATCGCTGCGGGGCATTGCAATGTGGCGCTGATCACGCTGGCAGGCAGGCCGGTTGCCGACGCGAAAGAAGGTAAGCCCGTCCGTTACTACAACCAGCAGGCGCCGGACTTTCCGTTCGAAATGCCTTATGGCCCCAACGTCACGAATATGTACGCCATGTGTGCGATGCGGCATATGTATGAATACGGCACCACCAGCGAGCAACTCGCATGGATCAAGGTCGCCGCATCCCATCACGCCCAGCACAATGAACATGCCAGGCTCCGCGATGTTGTGACCGTGGAGGATGTCATCAATTCGCCGATGATTGCCGATCCGTTACACAGGCTTGACTGTTGCGTTATCACCGACGGTGGTGGCGGCATTGTAATGGCGAGCCCGGCAGTGGCGAAGTCGCTGAAGCGTAGCCGCGTCAAGGTTCTCGGCGCCGGTGAGGCGCCCAAGCATCTCGCGGCGGGCCAGGTCGATCTGACCTATTCCGGCGCGCGTTGGAGCGGGCCCAAAGCGTTCGCCGAAGCCGGTGTCACGCCCGCCGACATCAAATACGCCTCCATCTATGATTCCTTCACTATTACAGTGCTGGAAACGCTCGAAGATCTGGGTTTTTGCAAAAAAGGCGACGGCGGAAAGTTTGTTTCGGACGGCAATCTGATTTCCGGCGTCGGCAAACTGCCCTTCAACACGGATGGCGGAGGATTGTGCAACAATCACCCGGGCAATCGCGGCGGCATGACCAAGGTTCTTGAAGCGGTTCGTCAGGTTCGCGGTGAGGCTCACCCAAAGGTTCAGGTTCGCAATTGCGATATTGCGCTGGCGCATGGAACCGGCGGGCTTCTGGGATCGCGGATGGGCAGCGCAACCGTTATTCTGGGAAATGAAGACGCATGAACACCGACCAAAAAAAGATCGATCTTGTGGTCAATTCCGAGAGCAAGCCCTATTGGGAAGGTGCCGCCAAGGGACAACTCCTGATCCGGGTTTGCAACGCCTGCGGCAAGGCGCATTACTATCCGCGGACGATTTGCCCGCATTGCTTCTCGGAGGACACAGCGTTCGTCGAGGCTTCGGGCAATGGCGTTATCTACAGCTATTCGGTCACGCGGCAAGCCAAGCCTCCTTATGTCATTGCCTATGTTGAGCTTGATGAAGGGGTTTCGATGCTCACGAATATCGTCGATTGCGAAATCGACAAGATTCGCATCGGACAGAAAGTCAGGGTCAAATTTACCGAGGCCGGCGAGGGATACGCGCTGCCGGTGTTCACACCCGTATGATGCGGGATTTTCGATGAACGGCATTCCGGCGTGCTTGACGGCTTGCCGGAACGTCCGGCGACGGGTCGGTTGAGGCAACGGACGGTTAAGGACGGAACGGCGTGATCGCAAAAAAAAAGCCGACCCCCGAAGACCGGATTTTTCAGGGAGGATCATATGGCTTGGAATTTCGGTGACATTCTCGACAGTATCTCGGCGGTTTTACCGCAGGAAGCGCCCGCTCTCATTCATGGCGATCGGGTGATCACATGGGCGGAAACGACACGGAGGTCCAACAATCTCGGGCGGGCGCTGATCGCACGCGGTGCCAGGCCCGGCGACAAGGTCGCGTTCTATATGCGAAACCGGCCCGAATATGTCGAGACCATGGCGGCCTGTTTCAAGAGCCGTCTTGTCCATGTCAACATCAACTACCGCTACAAGGCGGACGAAGTTTTCTACATCTTCAATGACTCCGACGCGCAAACGGTCGTTTACGGTTCCGAGTTCCGGGACATCATCGTCGAACTGAAAGACCGGCTTACAAAAGTCGCCACTTTCATTGAAGTGAACGAAGACGGATCCGCCGCGCCCTTCGCGGAAAATTACGAAAAGATCGTCACTGGCGGAGATGGCGCGCCGCTCGGCATCGAGCGGTCTCCGGACGATTTGCTGTTCATCTATACGGGCGGCACGACGGGCATGCCCAAGGGCGTGATGTGGCGGCACAACGACATGCGCGAAGCTCAGCTGACGACGCTTCGGGCGCTGGGGCCGATCCCCGAGACACTTCCCGAGTTGGTTGAGTTTATCGCGGCTTCCGGTCCAGGGCCCGTATCGATGCCTGCCTGCCCGCTGATGCACGGCACCGGCTTCATTACGGCTATAGGCAATATGATGAGCGGCGGCTGCATCGTCACGCTGGAGAGCCCGACCCTCGACGCGCATGAACTCTGGACGGCGGTTTCGCGCCGTGGTGTCAATTCGCTGGCGATTGTCGGCGACGCTTTCGCCCGGCCGATGCTGGCGGCGCTCGACGAGGCGCCTGGCAAATACAACCTGGCCAGCGTCGTCTCGATCATTTCTTCCGGCGTTATGTGGAGCGCGGAAGTGAAGCGTGGTCTGCTCAGGCATTTGCCGAATGTCATTCTGATGGATTCTTTCGGTGCCTCGGAGGGACTCGGTTTCGGCAGTTCGATCATGACGGGCGCCGGCGAGGTCAAGACCGCCAAGTTCCAGATCGGCGGCCGGTGCCGCGTGTTCGATGAAAACGATCAGCCGGTCGAACCAGGCAGCGGCAAGCCGGGCATCATCGCCCTAGGGGGACCGATTCCCGTTGGCTACTACAAGGATCCGCAAAAGACGGCCAAGACATTCAAGACCATTGGCGGCGAACGCTATTCCATTCCCGGCGATTGGTGCGTTGTGGAAAAGGACGGCAGCCTGACATTGCTGGGACGCGGCAGCGTTTGCATTAACACCGCGGGCGAGAAGGTCTACCCGGAGGAGGTCGAGGAAGTTCTGAAGACTCACCCATCCGTGGAGGACGCACTTGTTGTCGGCGTGCCCGATCAGAAATGGGGTCAGGCGGTCACCGGCATCGTCACGCTGGCGAACGGCGCGAAGTTTGACGAAGAGGATTTGCGCAAGCACGTCCGCTCGCACCTCGCCGGCTACAAAACGCCCAAGCGCATCCTGATGGGCGCCGTGCCTCTTCGCGCGCCGAACGGCAAGGCCGACTACAAGAGCGTTACCGATTTCGCGAAACGCGAGCTCGGGGTTGCGTAGACGGCGGTTTGAGTGACGGCGCCGGATGCGGCCGCCGCACTCGCAACGGGAGGACTGGATGGGACGGGTAGACGGAAAAATCGCCCTTGTGACGGGCGGCGCCAATGGCATGGGGCGTTCCCACGCCTTGCTGCTTGCGCGCGAAGGCGCAACGCTGATCGTTACCGACATGGACGAGAAGGGCGGCAAAGCCGTGGTCGAGGAGATTAACGATAACGGTGGGCAGGCGCGATTTTTCAGGCACGATGTGTCGAGCGTCCCGGATTGGGAGCGGATTTCACAGCAGGCGAAGTCCACTTTCGGACGCGTCGACATCCTCGTGAACAATGCCGGTATTCTCGTTTTTTCTGCTGTGCAAGACACCTCGAATGAAGACTTCGCACGTGTTCTCGACGTCAATGTAAAAAGCGTATTCTATGGCACGAAATATATATTACCCGCGATGAAGGCGGCTGGCGGCGGTTCGATCGTCAATATTTCCTCGATCTACGGACTGATCGGTGCGCCCGCCACGGCGGCGTATCAGGCATCGAAGGGCGCCGTTCGCTTGCTGACGAAATCGACGGCTGTGGATTATGCGCCTTTCAAGATTCGCGTGAATTCCGTGCACCCCGGAATCATTCGCACGAATATGACAAAGGATCTCCTCGGCGATGCGGATGTCGCCAAACAGGTCCTGAGCGCCACGCTCATCGGCCGGCCGGCCGAACCCGTCGAGGTTTCCTATGCGGTCCTGTTTCTGGCATCCGACGAGTCGTCCTACATGACCGGCTCCGAGGTTGTCGTCGACGGAGGCTACACGACCATGTGACACCTTGCGATGCGATGGACTCCGGATTTGTTGAGGGTCGAAGCCGGTTTGTCGCTGGGCAGGAAAATAATCGTGTGTCAGTCTCGTGGCTGGCCAAACGGCGAGGAAGGAAGCGCAATGCGTGCATCCGGTGTGAGCAACCCACTCGATCGCATTCGCCACAGGCTCGATTCTTGGCTTTTCGAGGACATGTCGACCGGGCGCTTCATGCTCGATCGCGCCATATTCACCGATCCCGAGTTGTTCGATCTCGAGATGAAACACATCTTCGAGCGCAACTGGGTGTTTCTCGCCCGGCGAAAGCTATCTTGTTCTACTGACCGGGCCGCTCCGCGTCGCGCATCTGACCGACCATATTCCGCTCCGGCGCGTTTGCGAAATCATCAGCCCTGATTTCGTGGCGGCCGATACGACATCGTCCTCGCCATGTATCACGATCAGGGACACATCGCGGTCAAGACATGGGGCTTTTCCGGCAATTGCGCCATCATCATCGAGCTGTCCTACCTGCATGTGACGGTCGCGCATGGAACGGCCTATGACATTGCGGGCAAGGGCACCGCCGATCCGGCGATGATGCTGAGCGCCATGCGCACGGCGGCCTCTCTTGCCGCGGCCGAGGATTTCCCGAGGAACGCTGACGGCCGTATGCCGTATTTTATGTTCGGGAGGCGTCGAACCGGCCGGCCATCATTCGCAACGGCGTATATTCGATCACCGTTTCGTTCCGTTGGGTCACGATCCGGTTGCGGGTGCGCACCAGACCGCGCCCCCTGGATGTCGGTCGCGCCTGAAGCACTTTGCATTCCACATGAATTGTGTCGCCGACAAAGGTAGGTCCCTTGACGTTGAACTCCATGTGCAGGAAGGCGAGGCCCGTCTCCTGCATCATCGACTGGACGAGCAAACCTTCGGCCATGCAATAGACCAGCGCGCCGGGCACCACACGGCCGTTCATGGGGCCATGGGCCTTGAGATATTCGATATCGGTGAAGAGCACTTCCACCATGCCTGTCGTGTTGATGAAATTGACCAGGTCGGTTTCGGTGATCGTCCGGCCGATGGTGCGGAATTCCTCACCGGCGGTGAGGTCGTTCCAGCACATGCCGAGTCCTATTTTTCGCATGCCCTCTCCTTGCAGGTAGCGGCGGCGACACGGCCCCGCCCGCGACATCCTGTGACTGATGCCCGGAAATGCGTCCCGGTGTTTTGCATCAGCCTGGAATTCTGACCGGCATGCTCGAGTAACCCTTGATCAGATTTGAAAAAACCCGCGTCGGTTCGCCGACCACTTCGATCGGCTTGTCGGGCCAGCGTTTCAGGATTTCTTCCCAGACGACGCGGAGCTGCATTTCCGCCAGCCGGTTGCCGACGCAGCGATGGATACCGAAGCCGAAGGATAGATGCTGTCGTGGATGCTTGCGGTCAATGATGAAGCTGTTGGCGTTTTCGATTGCCTCCTCGTCCCGGTTGCCCGAGACGTACCACATGACGACTTTGTCGCCTTTCTTGATCTGCTTGCCGCCAAGCTCCGTATCCTGAAGCGCGGTGCGGCGCATATGCGACAAGGGTGTCTGCCAACGGATGATTTCGGGGACCATGGATTCGACGAGCGATGGGTTGTCCCGCAGCTTCTTGTATTGAACCGGGTTCTCGTTGAGGGCCAGAAGGCCACCGGTGATCGAGTTGCGGGTCGTGTCGTTGCCGCCGACGATCAGAAGGAGAATATTTCCCAGATACTCCATTGGCCCCATGTTTTTCGTCGCTTCGCCCTGAGCCAGCATGGTGATGAGATCGTTTCCCGGCTCGGTCGCGTTGACACGCTGATTCCACAACTCGGTGAAGTAGGCGGCGCAATCGCGCAATTCATTCCTGCGAGCCTTCTCTGCCTCCTCATCGCCGAAGGCGGTGCCCGCGGTGGCGACATCCGACCAGCGGGTGAGCTTCCGGCGTTCTTCCCAGGGGAAATCGAAAAGAGTGGCGAGCATCTGCGTTGTCAGTTCGATCGACACGCGATCCACCCAGTCAAAGGTTTCATTGATAGGCAGGGAATCGAGAATTTTGCCGGCGCGCTCGCGGATCGTGCTTTCGAGTTTCGCCAGATTGCCGGGTGCGACGATCGGGCTCACAACCTTGCGCTGCGCGTCGTGCTTCGGCGGGTCCATCATGATGAACATGGGCAGGAAGAAACCTTCTTCCTGATTGCGGAGGGCGACGCCGCCCAGGGTCGCTTCAGACGAATAGATGCCGTGGTTGGTGTCGACATGCATGATGTCTTTGTATTTTGTCACCGACCAGAACGAGCCGTATTCGCTTTCCTTGCAGTAATGGACCGGATCTTCGCGGCGCAACCGCTCGAAATACGGCCAGATCGCATTCGCCCTGAAGAGCTCCGGATTGCTGACATCGATCTTCTCAAGCGGGATCGCGTAGGCGTCCGCAATCGGCTTGTCTCGATCGGCACCCAGGGATTCACTCATGACGGCGTCTCCATTGCGTTTCCAGAAGCCTGCGAATGCGTGACATAGGGGGTGCCGGTTAGCCGACTCTCTCCCATTAAATCATTATAAGCATATTCCCGTGGATTGTCAGGTTGCATTCATTGGGCGGCGACGCGGTGTCGCCAACTTTCCGAACAGTCCGTCACACGCCTGTTGCCGGCCTTCCGCCACCGGCTGCCTGCGGAATGTCATGCCGACAGGGCGACGGCGATCTCGCGCAACTTGAACTTCTGCACCTTGCCGCTCGGTGTTCGAGGCAGTTCGCCGACGATTTCCGCCCGTTCCGGCAGGTATTGCCGCGCGACCCTGTGCTCTTCGAGGAAGGCGACCACCTCGCGCAAGCCAACCTCGCGGCCGGGCTTCGGCACGATGAATGCACATGCCCGTTCGCCCAGCCGTTCATCCGGTACGCCGATAATCGCTACATCCTGAATGTCGGGATGACGGAAGAGAAGGCCTTCGATCTCGACCACGGGGATATTCTCGCCGCCGCGGATGATGATGTCCTTGGAGCGTCCGGTCAGCCGGATATAGCCTTGGCCGTCGACCCGCGCGAGGTCGCCTGTATCGAACCAGCCTTCCGCGTCGTGATTGTACCACTCCGGTCTTTTGAGATAGCCAACAAAAGTCGAACAGGCGCGAGCCTTGAGCATGCCCTCCTCGCCGGCGGGCAGGGGGCTGTTCCCGCTGTCGACCACCCGGACTTCCATGCCTGGCAGCGCGCGTCCGTCAGTATTGATCGCCTTGTCCTCCGGATCGTCGAGGCATGTCGTTGTCACCAGGCCGTTCTCGGTCATGCCCCAGGCCGACACGATATTTGTTCCGAGGATTTGCCGCGCCCGCTCGACTAGCGCGCGGGGGATGGGTGCGCCTGCCACCAGGAAGATGCGCAAACGGGATACGTCGCCCCCGTCCGCCGCCACCGTTTCGGTCAGATCGGACAGGAACGGCGTGGACGCCATGGTGAAGGTGATTCCTTCGCGGGAGATCGACGCGGAGGCGCGCTTCGGTTCCCATACATCCTGCAGAATGGCGGTCGCTCCGGCCAGAACGGGCATCAACAGCCCGTACATGAAGCCTGTCTGGTGTGCCATCGGCGACGCCATGAACATCACGTCGTCCGCGCCGAGCCCGAGGCGCTCGGCGCAGATGAGGATATTGGAGAGCAGCGTATTCGACGTATGCATGACGCCTTTCGGTTCGCCGGTCGTGCCGGACGTATACATCAATTGCGTTACGTCGTCGGGATCGGGTCGCCGCGCCGCGAAGAGACGGCCGGCGTCGCGCCGCTGCTCCCACGGCGTATCAAGAAGGACTTTCTCAAAGCTGGTTTCGCCGTCGCCGCCGATGACGAGCACATACTTCAGCTGCGGCAGGTCGGCCCGGATGTTGGCCACCATGGCAGGGTAATCGAAGCTGCGAAAGGCGCGCGGGATGACGAGTACCTTGCTTTCCGCAAGGCCAAGCATGAAGGACAATTCGCGCTCGCGAAAAATCGGCATCAATGGATTGGTCACGGCGCCGATCCGTACGCAAGCCAGATGCAGCGCGGTGAATTGCCACCAGTTCGGCAATTGGCAGGAAACAACATCGCCTTTCTCCACGCCGAGTTCCGCGAGGCCGACCGCGATACGTTCGACAATCTTGCCGAAATCGCGGTAGCTGAGGCGGGTGGCCTCATTCGTCATGGAGTTGAAGTCGACGACGGCCGTCTTGTCCGGCATTTCGGCGATGCAACCGTCGAGGTAGCCGGCGGCCGTCTTGCCGGGCCAGAAGCCGCCGGCGTTCATCGCCTCGACACGCTTCCTGGTCAGAACTGGATCGAACATCGGTAACCCTCCCCTCGCAGGCGGGCTTGAACTTCAGGTGTTCTTTGGCTCGAAATAATCCGGTCGTCCAGGGGGCCACGGGTCACCCCAGAGCTGCTCGCCGCCATCGACCGTCAATACCTCGCCGGTAATGAACTTGGCGCCCGGCGAGGCGAGATAGACGACAGCCTCAGCGATGTCATGGGCATCGCCGACACGCAACATCGGATTTGCGCCAGGATAGGTCTTGAGACCTTCGGGCGGATATTGCACGAAGCCGCTCGTTTCGCAGACGCCCGGTGCGACGCAGTTGACACGGATGCGATGCGGTGCCCATTCGACGGCCACCGATTTTGACAGGTAGGCAACGCCGGCGCGTGCTGCGCATGTGTGCGCGATGCCTGGCATTCCGCGCCATATGTCGGCGATAATGTTCACGATCGAGCCGGGGGTCTTTCTATCGACCCACTGCCGCGCGGCGCTTTGCATCATGTACCAGGTGCCGTTGAGATTGGTGTCGATGACGGCGTCCCATCCCTTGACCTTGAAGTCGAGGGCCATTTGCGGAAACTGGCCGCCGGCATTGTTCACGAGAACGTCGAGCGTGCCGAACTTGTTCCAGACATCGTCGATGAAGCGGTTGACCCGATCTGGATCCCGTATGGTCAGCGGGGCGCTGAAGACGCGGACACCCATGCTTTCCAGAAGAGGAACCGTCGCGGCAAGTTTTTCTTCGTTGCGCCCGCATATGGCGACGTTCGCGCCCAGTCGCGCCAGAAGACAGGCGATCGCCTTGCCGAAACCGCTTCCGCCGCCGGAAACGACGACCGTTTTCCCCGAAAAAAGATCGGCGCGATAAACCGTGGGCAGTGCTTTCAGTTCTTCATCGGAAAATCCGAAGTGAGTCTTCTGGACTTCCATGTGCGTCTTCCTCGAATGTTTTCGGTCACGCGACCGTTTCGTTTTCCCCGCTTCGTATGGGTTCTTCGATCCCGATTCCGCTGAACAGCATCAGGCACATATGGTCGGCTATCGTCTGAATGGACGTCCTGCCGGGCTGGTACCATTCGACTGACCAGTTAAGGGCGCCCATCAGCAGCATGCGTACGAGGCCGAGATCGACGTCGCTGCGCAATGCGCCCGATTTCTGCGCCTTGGTGAGAATGCGCCGCCAGAGTTCGGCGTAGGCGTCGCGCTGCCTGATGTGATGCTGCCGCACCTCTTCGGGGACCTGTCCGAAAATGCGGATATTGGCGGATGTGTAATCGTCATGCTTCAGCAGTGTGGTGAGATGCGCCTCGACGGCGACACGAATTCGGTCGCGGTACGATGAATCCGCAGGCAGACGTTCCTGACTCTCCTCGACGGCTTCGTGAACCCGCCTCATGCCTATGTCGAGAACTTCCTCGATGAGTTCGTCCTTCGAACCGAAATGGTAATAGAGGCTGCCCGCCTGCATGCCGGCGGCTTTCGCGATTTCGATCAGGGTCGTCGCCGCGTAGCCTTTTTGCCGAAACGTCTTGGCGGCGGCGTCCAGTATCCTCGCGCGGCTGATGTCGGATTTGCTTTGCTCGCTCGTCACGAACGCCCCCTCGCCGCCTGTTTGGCGGTGCCGATCGTAAATCTAATGTGCGTTCGAAACATGTTGCGCCCCATCGAAAATCGAACTAGTATTAGAAAAAATGCGCCGCCATTGCTATGGCAAAATAAAAATATGTCTGAAGCGGCGCAGCGAGGGAGGCGACATACATGCGAGGACTCGATCAGAAGCCGGTTATCGTTACCGGCGGCGCAAGCGGTATCGGAAAGGCGATTGGGCTCAGGCTTGGCGAAGAGAGTGCCAGGGTCGCCATTTTCGACATGAACGAGAAGGGTGCCGAGGCCGCCGCCGCCGAAATTCGCCAGAAGGGTGGAGAGGCTTGGGCCTATAAGGTCGACATCACCGACTATGCGGCAGTGGCGCGGGCAGTCGATGCGTTCGAAAAGGCGGCCGGCCAGGTTTATGGACTGGTGAACAATGCCGGTTGGGACGAGGCGAAGCCTTTTATCCAGACAGAGCCTGATTTCTGGAAAAAGGTGATCGACATCAATCTTTACGGGCCGCTCAATCTCACTCATGTCGTTGCGCGTCGGCTTGCCGAGCAGGGTGCCGGTCGGGTCGTCAGCATTTCGTCGGATGCGGGCCGTGTGGGTTCGTCTGGCGAGGCCGTCTATTCCGCGGCCAAGGGCGGCGTCATCGCCTTCATGAAGACGATGGCGCGCGAGTTCGCCCGGAAGGGCGTCACCTTCAATACGATCTGTCCGGGGCCGACGGACACGCCGCTGCTCGCCTCCGTGGATGTGTCGGGCGGCGGACGTCTGACCGAAGCGCTCACCAAGGCGATCCCGATGCGCCGCCTGGCGCAACCGGACGATTATCCGGGCATGGTCGCATTCTTTCTGAGCGACGATGCAAGTTTCATTACCGGCCAGACGATCAGCGTCTCGGGCGGTCTCTCAATGCACGGTTGACGGGGATTTTCATGGACTACGAAGACATTCTGTACGACGAGAAAAATGGCGTCGCGACCATCACCATCAATCGTCCGAAGGTCTATAACGCGTTCCGCCCCCGCACCTGCGTCGAACTGATTGACGCTTTTCTGAAGGCGGGCTGGAGCGAGGAGATCGGTGCGATCGTGCTGACTGGCGCGGGCAACAAGGCGTTTTGCACCGGCGGCGATCAATCGGATCATGACGGCACCTATGGTGACGGCGAGACGCGCGGAACCATCGGCATGCCGGTCGAGGAACTGCACACGGTCATTCGCGACGTGCCCAAGCCGGTGATCGCGAAGGTGCGGGGCTACGCCATCGGCGGCGGCAATGTGCTGGCGACGTTGTGCGACATGACGATTGCGGGCGAGAGCGCAATCTTCGGTCAGGTGGGTCCCAAGATGGGCTCCGTCGATCCCGGCTTCGGCACCGCCTATCTCGCCCGCGTGGTCGGGGAGAAGAAGGCGCGCGAAATCTGGTACATGTGCCGGCGTTACCCGGCACGCGAGGCGCTGGCGATGGGGCTCGCCAATGCGGTCGTTCCCGACGACAAGCTGGATGAGGAAGTGGATGCCTGGTGCGCCGAGCTTGTCGAGCGTAGCCCGACGGCGATTGCGATTGCCAAGAAATCGTTCAACGCCGACAGCGATAATATTCGCGGCATTGGCGGTCTTGGCATGCAGGCGCTCCGCCTCTACTACAACTCGGCGGAGTCGAAAGAGGGCGTCAACGCGCTCAATGAAAAGCGTAAGCCGGAATTCCGCAAGCATATGAAGTAGGTGGTATCTTGGACTTTGCCTTTACGTCCGACCAGGGAGCCATTCGAGATACCGCCGCACGATTTGCGCGCGAGCGGCTCGCGCCCGCCTACAAGGTGCGCGAAGCCGCCGGAGCGATCGATCGGCAGCTCGTCCGGGATATGGGCGAGCTTGGCCTCGTCGGCGCCGATTTGCCCGAAAAATTCGGGGCGCCGGGACTCGATAGCGTTACGACCGGCATTATTATCGAGGAAATATCACGCGGTGACATTAGTGTCGGTTATGTCCAGCTCCTGGCTTCGCTGATGGGATCGATCGTCGCCGCGCATGCAAGGCCTGAAGTCGCCGATGAAATCGTTCCGAAGATTTGCTCGGGCGAGGTGATCGTCGCGCTCGGTCTGACGGAGCCGCGAGGCGGCTCCGACGCAGCGCATCTGCAGACGAAAGCACGCGCCGATGGCGACGGCTACGTCCTGTCGGGCGAGAAAACCTCGATCTCGATGGCCGAGCAGGCTGATTACATTCTTGTGCTCGCGCGCACGGATGAAAGCAATCCGGGCGCTGGCGGTGTGTCGGCTTTTCTGGTGCCGCTCGACGCGCCGGGTATCACCTGTTCGAGCTTCGATGATGTAGGTTCGAAAGCGGTCGGCCGCGGTTCGGTATTCTTCGACAATGTTAAGGTGTCGTCGCGCTACATGGTCGGCCCGGAGGGCGAAGGTTTCCGGAAGGTCATGCAGGGGTTCGATTATTCCCGCGCGCTGATCGGCCTGCAATGTCTGGCTCCCGCCTTCGCATCGCTGGAAGAGACCTGGAAGTATGTGACGGAGCGCGTTGCCTTCGGCAATCCGCTGGCCAAATATCAGGGTGTCACGGAACCGCTGGCCGAAGCCCAGACGCTGCTCGAGGCGGCGCGTCTGCTTTGCTACAAGACGCTTTGGCTCCGCGACAATGATTTGCCGCATACCGCCGAAGCCGCGATGTGCAAATGGTGGGCACCCAAGACGGCTTTCCAGGTCATCCACCGTTGCCTGCTCACGCACGGACATGGCGGTTACAGCACTGATCTGCCTCATCAGCAGAGATTGCGCGACGTGATGGGGCTTCAGATCGGCGACGGCACCGAGCAAATCCAGAAGATGATCATTTCGCGCGAGAAAGTCGGCCGGGTGGCCGTGCCTTATGCGTGAGGGAGGCGATATGACGAGCGCCGCGGAAGCCCCGGTCCAGACCGAGATGCGAGACGGCGTCGGAATCGTGGCGCTCAACAGGCCTGACAAGTTCAATTGCCTCTCGTCGGTTGTCATGGCCGGTCTCGACGAGGCTCTCGCAATGTTCGAGGGAGACAGGAAGGTTCGTGCCGTTCTGTTGCTTGCGCGTGGCAAGAACTTCTGCACCGGTGCCGATCTTGACGAGGTCCTCGACGCTCGCAGGGAGCGGGGTCGGCTGGAAGCGTTTATCACGGGCGGTCATCGCGTCCTGCGCCGTCTTGAGGTCTCGCCTCTGCCGATTGTCGCCGCGGTGAACGGTCTGTGTCTTGCGGGCGGGCTGGAATTGATGATGGCATGTGACGTGGTTTTTGCGGGGCAGTCGGCGCAGATGGGATGCCAGCATGCCCGCTACGGGCTCGTGCCGGGTTGGGGCGGCACGCAGCGTCTCGCGCGCATCGTCGGTTCGCGGCGTGCCCTTGATCTGATGTTCAGCGGCCGCTGGCTCAAGGCAGACGAGGCGCTGGCCTGGGGGCTTGTGAACCATATCGTTGACGACAGCGCGCTTGCCGGCATGGCGGAAGCCTATTGTGCCGACCTCGCCAAAAAGAATCCGGGCGGTCTTGCCGCCATGAAACAGCTTTGCAGAAACGGACTCGACGGATCGCTCCAGGAAGGTCTGGATATGGAACGGAGCGCAGTCGTGGACGCGCTGATGGGCGAAAATGTTTCGGAAGGTCTGGCGGCGTTCCGGGAGCGCCGGGAGCCATTATTCCGCTGACGGATAATCAAGGGACCTCTTCGGGAGAAGTGCGATCATGAAACACGAAGCCCAGGTCGAGCAGTTGCGGAAGATCTTCGGCTATCTCGACGCGGGTGAGACCGCGATGGGCGATGCCGTGTATCGTCATCATGTCAGTGACTACACCAGTCCGGATCAGGCTGGCCGAGAACGGGAGATGCTGTTCCGGCATGAGCCACTCCTGATCGGATTGAGCTGCGAATTGCCCAATCCCGGCGACTATGTAACCGACGATTTTTCGGGCGTTCCGATCCTGGTGGTGCGGAATGAAGCGGGGCAGGTCAATGCCTTCATCAATGTCTGCCGCCACCGTGGCGCGCGCGTTGCGTCGGGCTGCGGCAGCGGCAAGACCGTGTTCAGTTGTCCCTATCACGCATGGACCTACGACCGGAGCGGCAGGCTGAGGTCGATACCGTTCGAGCAGGGCTTTGAGAGCGTCGACAAGACGAGCAACGGCTTGCGGCCTCTGCCGGTGGTGGAGAAATACGGCATGATCTGGGTCATGCCGACGCCCGGCGGGTTGATCGACATCGACGGCCACCTTGCGGGGATGGCGGACGATCTCGTCGCGTTCGGCCTTGCGAGTTACAGCCACTACGAGACACGCGTGCTCCGGGCCCGCCTCAACTGGAAACTCGTGATCGACACGTTTCTCGAAACCTACCATCTGAGCACACTTCACAAGAATACGATCGCGCCGATCCTGCACTCGAACCTCGGCACGTTCGACGGCATGGCACGAAATCTGCGCATGATTGGCGCCCGCAAGACGATCGACGCGTTGCGCCAGAGGCCGGAAAGCGAGTGGGATCTGGTCCGCCACTCCGCGCTTGTATACGTGCTCTTTCCGAATACGGTCTTCATCATGCAGGGCGATCATCTGGAGACGTGGAGGGTTTATCCGGGCGACAGCGTGGATGAATCAAAAATGCACGTCTCTCTCTATACGCCCGAACCTGCCATGACCGACAAGGCCAGGAAGTACTGGGCCAAGAACATGGACTTGCTGATGGCGACCGTGCAGCAGGAAGATTTTCCGCTGGCGGAAAATATCCAGCGTGATTTTCACTCGGGTGCACAAGATTTTGTGACTTTCGGCGCCAACGAGCCGGCTCTTGCATACTTCCACCGGTCGATAAAAAAGACGCTGGGGATCGACGCCGCGTGAAGCGGAATTGAACAAAAAAGGAGATTCCCATGCATGTCGGCATGAGCACGTTCTTTCAGAACCTCGCTGGCGGTTATACCGACCAGGAGGTCTACGCCCATGAAATTGCGATGGCCGACATGGCCGAGCCGCTTGGCTTCGATTCCATATGGGCGGCCATGTGCCCGAACGTGGCGCAGTTCCTCACCTATATGGCTGGCCGCACCAAGAGGGTCGGGGTTGGCTCAATGGTGGTTGCGCCGGTGAATATTCGTCCACAAACGAGGATAAGATCATGAGCAGCATGAACGTAGCCGAACGCGTCCAGTCCTTGGACGATCCATATGCCATTCCGCTCGACAAACTCAATGTCAGCGATCCGGAGCTCTTCAGGTCCAATCGGATGTGGCCGTATTTCGAAAGGCTGCGTCGCGAGGATCCCGTGCATTATTGTGCGGAAAGCGCTTATGGACCTTTCTGGTCCGTGACAAAATACAAGGACATCATGCATGTCGAGACCAATCATGGCGTCTATTCGTCCGACGTCGAGCAGGGGGGAATTACGATTCGCGACAATAATGCGGGTCTGAAGCTTCCGATGTTCATCGCAATGGACCCTCCGAAGCATGACGCGCAGCGGAAGGTGGTGAGCCCGATCGTCGCTCCGGCCAATTTGGCCAAACTCGAAGGCACGATCCGCGAGCGCGCCGGCAAGATTCTCGATTCGCTTCCGGTGAACGAGACGTTCAACTGGGTCGATCGCGTGTCGATTGAGCTGACGACGCAGATGCTCGCCACCCTGTTCGACTTCCCTTGGGAAGAGCGCCGGAAACTCACCCGCTGGTCCGACGTCGCAACCTCGGAGGAAGCCTTCAAGACACCGGAAGGCGAGGCAGCTCGCGAGGCAGAGCTTCTCGAATGCGCCGCCTATTTTACCGAGTTGTGGAATCAGCGCGTGAACGCAACTGAACCGGGCGGCGATCTCATCACCATGCTGGCCCAGGGTGAGTCCACCAGGAACATGAGTCCGGCGGAGTATTTGGGAAATGTCATTCTGCTGATCGTCGGCGGTAACGACACGACCCGCAATTCGCTCACCGGCGGCTTGCTCGCGCTCCACGAGAACCCGGATCAGTACAGGAAGCTGCGCGAAAATCCGGCGCTCGTTGAAACCATGATACCGGAAATCATCCGCTGGCAGACGCCGCTCACCCACATGCGCCGCACCGCGCTACAGGATACCGAGTTGGCCGGCAAGCGGATCAAGAAGGGTGACAGGGTTGTCATGTGGTACGTCTCGGGCAACCGGGACGAGGAGGCCATCGACGAGCCGAACCGTTTCATCATCGATCGTGCAAGGCCGCGTCAGCATCTCTCCTTCGGCTTCGGCATTCATCGCTGCGTCGGCAACCGCTTGGCGGAAATGCAACTCCGCATTGTCTGGGAAGAAATCCTGAAGCGCTGGCCCGACAAGCCGATCGAAGTGGTCGGCGAACCAAAGCGGGTCTTTTCCAACTTCATCAAGGGCTATGAGGCCTTGCCGGTAAGAATCCCGGGCTGAACCTGGGGGGGCGGGTGGAAAACTTCCACCCGCCACATAAGATCGAAGGAGGTCGAAGGCAGCGCGGCGCGTGGCCCGCCGTCATTTTTTTCCGAATGAGGCGACCCGTTCGCGCGCGTCGTAGCAGGCACCGGGGCTATGCGCGAGTTCGTAGGCCAGCCCCGCCTGGGCGGTCATGCCGTCGGTCGCGCCCAGCAGACTTTTGTTGACCTGATTGCTGTAGGTTGAATTGGCGGCGATACGCTGAGCAAGGTCATTTGTCGCCTGTTCCAGTTCGACATCGTCGACACAAATGTCGACCAGCCCCATACGCTCCGCCGCCTCCGCCGCGAAAATATCGGAGGTAAACATCATCTGCTTGGCCTTCGACAGCCCGACGCGACGCGGCAGTCTTTGCGTCATGCCCCAGAGCGGGCTCAGTCCCCACTTGCTATGCGTGTCGCCGAACCTGGCGGAGCGCGCGGCGATGATGATATCTGCCGCGAGCGCAAGCTCCAGTCCGCCAGTATAGCAATGCCCGCGGATGCAGGCGACGACCGGTTGCGGCAGTTCGGCCAGCGCCTGAATGGTCTTCGCCTGGAAATGCGGCTCCGGCGGGCGTTCGCCCTTCTGGATGTCCTTCAGATCGTGGCCGGCTGAAAAAGCCTTGCCCGCGCCCGTGATGATGACGCATGCCACCTCGTGAACCTGTCCACGAAGCGCATCCACATGCCTGCGCAATTCCTCGAACAGCGGGACATTGAGCGCGTTCAAGGTTTCCGGACGGTTGAGCGTCAGCGTACAAATACGCCCGCTGTCCTTGCGAAGAACCAGATTCGACATCGGCTTTCTCCCTTCCTCTTCTCGATCTTAATTTGTCTGGCTTGTCTTCATCTGTCGAAGACGTACAGGCGTGAATGAATACGTCCGGGCTGGGGCTACGATGCGCTCGCGGCAGGTACCATTCGCGTCAGAAAATCCAGAACGGCGCTTGTAAATATGTCGTTCTTGTCGCCCGCTACCATATGGCCCGCATTTGCGACATCGATAAACTCGGAATGAGGAACGATCTCGGCGAATTGCCGCGCCGCTTCGACCGTCACGAGGTCGCTGTCGCGGCCGCGGACAAGGAGCGTCGGTATTTTCAGGGAACGTGCCGCCATTTGGAGGCGTTCGGGTTCGCGGCTGCCTTGCGGCTTTTGCGTGCCGGTGACGAAACGCGGATCCCAATGCCAGTAGTAGCGGCCGTTTTCCCTGAGGCGAAGGTTCTTCGCCAGTCCGCTCAGATTTTTGGGACGAGTCCGGCCGGGCATGTAGCGCGATATCGTATCGGCTGCTTCCTCAAGCGAGGCGAAGCCCTCTTCCACATTCGACGACATGAATCCGAGGATTTTTTGAACACCCTCCATGTTCATCTGAGGGGTGATGTCGACGAGGACCAGCGCCGCAAATCCGCGCCGTCCGGCCTTTGCGTATTCTCCCTGCGCGATCATGCCCGCGATGCCGCCCAGAGATGCGCCAACCAGGACCGGAGGCACGGAGAAGCCGTCCGCGATGTCGAGGAGATCCTCCGCGAAACGCTCCATTCTGTAGTCTCCGTCCGGAGACCAGTCGCTTTCGCCGTGCCCGCGCAAATCGACGGCGAGGGTGTAGTATCCGTTTTGTCCCAACCTTTTACCGCAGGCTTGCCAAGCATGGCGTGTCTGTCCGCCGCCATGGGCGAGCATGACCGGACGCCCATGGTCGGGGCCGAATGCGTCCGCCGCGATTTTGAGATTTTGGACAAGGGTGAACAAGGTCCGGTTTTCTGACATCAAACGCCTTTTTCCAATGTTCTTCGTATGTGTATTAAGAGCCGGAATCCATTATGATAAATTGATGGGATGTTGCAAACACGGACGATGGTATTGTAGTCGGGTTCGCCCAACCGTTCCCTGATGGGGGGGCGATTGGTCTTGAAAACGAAGAATGCAGGTATCCGAATGAAAGCGAGCGTGTCCGTTTCGCGAGTTGGCCGATTTCCGAAAGGGTCCGGCAAGCGTGCCCTCACAGTTGCGAGGCAGATTGTCGACGACATTGAGCAGCAAGGTGCCGAGGTCGGAGATCGCTTGCCACCGGAACAGGAGATGCTCTTACGGTATGGCGTGGCCCGCGCGACTTTGCGGGAGGCGCTCAGGTTTCTGGAACTGCAGGGCATCATTTTTCTGCGGCCCGGCCCCGGCGGCGGGCCGGTTGTTCAGGAGCCTCGACCGAAAGATTTTGCCAGTACAATGGCGTTGCTGCTGCAGTTTCTCGGCACCACATTCCGTTCGCTGATTGAAGTGAGGCAAGCGGTCGGCCCGACCATGGCGGCGCTTGCGGCGGAGCGTGCGTCCGATGAGGATATCGACAAGCTGAATACCTCATTGGCCACTTTGAAGACGCTGTCCGTATCTTGCGACTCCTATGCGGAGGAGAACAGGCGTTTCCACGACGTGCTTGCGTGGGCGTCTGGCAATCCCTTGATCGGATTTCTGATCAGTTCGCTTCACAACATTACGAATGCGTCGGAAGTCGGCATAACTTACACCGAAGGTGAGCGTGATTATCAGATCAAGGCGTACGGACGGCTTCTCAAGGCGATTGAAGATCGCAATCCGGACCTCGCCTTCACCGAAATGTCCCGGTTCATAAGCCGATCCGACAAGTATCTGGAATCTCGTCATCCCGACATCATGTCCAAGATCGTGCGTTGGCAGGATGTGGACGACCTGAGCGTGCCGCGGGTTCCCCGACGGAAACGCTAGGCGAGTGCTAGCGATTTCGATGTCGTTTTTTGCGGCACTTGCGCCGGTCCTTGGGCGTCGCTAATTTATGATCATAAATAACGCGGCCGATGAAGTCGCCCATGGGAGGTTAGCTATGACTCTGCATAGCCGAGTATGTGATATTCTGGGAATCAAATACCCGATTTTGCTGGCCGGTATGGGCGGCGCGAGCGTTCCACGGCTTGCGGCGGCGGTATCGAATGCGGGTGGCCTCGGTGTGCTTGGTGCGGCTGCTTGTTCTCCCGATCAGCTACGCGAATGGATTCGGGAAACGCGATCGTTGACGGACAAACCATTTGGTGTAGACACCCTGCTGCCAGCCTCCGTGCGCAGGGAAGCCTACAAAGGCAAGGCGGGTCCGTCTCCGATGGATATGCTGCCTGAGTACCAAAAATTCGCGCAAGATTTTCTGAAGAAGGAAAACATACCGCCGCTGAAATCCAGGGCGCGGGAATCCGAGGAAGCTCACCGGTCGTCCAAATCGAGCGCGCCGTTGTTTTCGAAAGAATTCTTCGAAGCGCAAATGGAAGTCGTTGTTGAGGAACGGGTTCCTGTCTATGCGGCGGGTCTCGGCAATCCGGGACCCTGGCTTGATCGGCTCCACGCCAACGGCACCAAGGTGATGGCAGTCGTCGGCGCCGTAAAGCATGCCCTGCAGGTGGTCAATTCCGGCATCGATCTGATCGTTGCGCAAGGTCATGACGGGGGCGGGCATAACTCGCCCATCGGAACGATGGCGCTCATCCCGCAGGTTGTCGATGCGGTTGCGGGTCGCATTCCCGTGCTCGGCGCGGGCGGCATTTCCGACGGGCGCGGGATCGCGGCTGCAATGATGCTCGGCGCCGAAGGTGCCTGGATCGGTACGGCGTTTCTCGCGACCGACGAGGCGGGCATCGAGGACTTCCAGAAGGAAGCGATCGTCGAGTCGGGTGACGGTGACACACTTGTTTCGCGAACGGTCACCGGAAAGCCGGCCCGGATCATTCGCAACAAGTGGTCCGAGGCTTTTGTCGAGGCGGGTCTGGAGCCGTTGCCCATGCCCTTCCAGCCCATGGTTGCGATGCCGGTTCTGGCGGCGGCGGCGGCGGTAAAGCGGAAAGACATCGCTCCCGGTTTCGCAGGGCAGGGCATGGGCCTCATTCACAAGGTAAAGCCGGCTGCGGAAGTCATGGCCGATCTCGTGAAAAGCGCCGAGAGCTCGTTGAGCAGTGCAAACGCCTATCTGTAAGCCTCGGCTGCGCGCCCTGGGGATCATTTATTGAAGGTTCGGAGAAAACGAAATGACAATCGTTGCAAAACTGCCGGAGTTCAACCAGGAGATCGCAGAGGGTTTCATAAACGCCAGCAATTCAATGAAAGGGTTGCCCGAATTTCTGGGGGTCCGCATCACGCATATCGAGCCGGGCAAGCTCACTGCCGAGATGGAAGTTTCCGACCGGCTGTTGACGCCGATCGGAAACATGCATGGTGGGGTGCTGGCTGCGATGTGCGACCATGTTCTCGGCTGCGTTTGCTATCCGCATATGCGGAAAGGACAGTGGGCGGCCACGACGGAATTCAAGCTCAATCTGCTGGCGCCGGTATCGTCGGGCAAGGTGACAGCAGTGGCTGAACTGATTGCGATGACAAAATCGACTGCGGTGGTTCGTATAGATGTGACGAACGAGGGCCGCGCCTGTTGTGCGGCCCAAGGCACCGTTCTCATTCGCGATCCAAAGCCCGCTTAGGCAACGCAGCTCCCCTCCCGGCGCTGCGAGGAAGATTGCTCGGCGACCGAATATGGTTTTGATGAAGTAAATTCCGGAACGATACCCACCGTTTCGTGGCGGGGATAGGAAGGGAAGCTGTTTCCATGAGTTCGCTACAATCCGGCCAGACGCAAAAAAATGACGATGCCGAGGTATTCGATGCCCTCATTGTCGGAGCGGGATTCAATGGCATCTATCAGCTTCACCGCTTGCGGCAAGAAGGTTTCAAAGTGCGCCTGTTTGAGGCCGGTGCCGACATGGGGGGCATCTGGTACTGGAACTGCTATCCCGGCGCGCGGGTCGATTCTCATGTCCCGATTTATGAATTTTCGATCGAGGAATTATGGCGCGACTGGAACTGGACCGAGAGGTTTCCGGCTTGGGACGAGCTGCGCCGCTACTTCCACTACGTCGACAAAAAACTCGATCTCAGCCGTGACATAAGATTTGGCACGCGCGTCAGCGCGGCGGAATTCGACGAAGCGCGCGATCAATGGGTCATCCGCACGACCGATGGCGCCGTCGTGCGCGCCCGGTTCTTTATCCTTTGCACAGGTTTTGCGTCGAAACCCTATATTCCGAACTACAAGGGTCTTGAAAGCTTCGCGGGAGAATCATTTCACACGGGATTGTGGCCCCAGGAAGGCGCCAGTTTCACGGGCAAGCGGGTTGGCGTCGTGGGAACCGGAGCGAGCGGCGTTCAGGTGGTACAGGAAGCCAGCAAGGATGCGGCACATCTGACGGTGTTCCAGCGCACGCCGATCCTCGCTCTGCCGATGCAGCAGCGCAAGCTCGATGTCGAGACGCAGCAGCGGATGAAGGCCGATTATCCGGAGATATTCCGTGTACGGCGGGAGACGTTTGGCGGATTCGACATCCTGAGGGACGAAAGGTCCGCGCTGGAAGTGCCGCCGGAAGAGCGCTGCGCGCTTTATGAAAGGCTTTGGCAGAAAGGCGGCTTCCACTACTGGATTGGTGGATTTTCCGACATCCTGACGAATGAGGAAGCAAATCGTACCATGTACGATTTCTGGCGCGACAAGACCCGCGCCCGGATCAAGGATCCGGGTTTGGCCGACAAACTCGCGCCGATGGAGCCGCCACATCCCTTCGGCGTCAAGCGGCCTTCGCTGGAGCAGTGGTATTACGAAGTGTTCAATCAGGACAACGTCAGCCTGATCGATGTGCGAGAGACGCCCATCGCGGAAATAGTTCCCGAAGGCGTGCGCACGGCGGATGGTCTGGTTGAACTCGATATGCTTGTTCTGGCGACGGGATTCGACGCCGTGACCGGCGGGTTGACACAGATCGATATACGCGGGACGGGCGGTGTGACGCTCAAGGAAAGATGGACCGAAGGCGCGCGTACTTATCTCGGTTTCGCGACGTCGGGATTCCCGAACATGCTTTTTCTTTACGGTCCGCAGAGTCCTTCCGGATTCTGCAACGGCCCGACATGTGCCGAATTGCAGGGTGAGTGGGTCGTCGGTTGCCTCAAACATATGCGCGAGAATAACAAGCGGCGGATCGAGGCGACCGCTCAGGCGGAGGAAGAATGGACGCAGTTCCTGAACGCCATCGCCGACATGACGCTCTTTCCCCGGGCCGATTCCTGGTACATGGGTGCCAACGTTCCCGGGAAACCGCGGCAGCTTCTGAATTTCCCCGGCGTGCCCATGTATATGGACCGGTGCAATACCGCCGCGGCCAAGGATTATGAAGGATTCGTCCTGGATTGATGTATCTGCGGCAGCCTCGCTGCCGGTTTTTGGGGGAGCCTGCGGGACAAAAGCGTTTGACGCTGAATCGTCCATATGATTTATTATAATGAATTACACAAAAGATTGCATGCGCCATGACGGGGGGATGCCGCGTAGCTGTCGATCGGGAGGACGGAGAGATGACGACCGACACATTGACTAGAGACCCGGCTTCGACGGTCCCGCTTTCTCAGATGGATGTCAGCGATCCAAAGCTCTTTCAAAGCGACACGATCGGGAGCTACTTCACACGGCTGCGGCGGGAAGACCCCGTCCATTATTGCCCCGAGAGCGCCTATGGCCCTTACTGGTCGGTAACGAAATTCAACGACATCATGCAGGTCGAAGTGAACCACCAGACGTTCTCCTCGGAGGCTAAACTTGGTGGTATCACCCTGCAGGACATGCAAAGCGGCGAAGCGTCGCTTGAACTTGAGATGTTCATTGCGATGGATCCGCCCAAGCATGACGCTCAGCGCAAGGCAGTCAGTCCGGCTGTCGCCCCGTCCAACCTTGTTCTGCTGGAGCCCATCATCCGCGAGCGCGCGGGGCTTATTCTCGATTCGCTTCCCGTCGGCGAGGAGATCGACTGGGTTGACCGGGTTTCCATCGAGCTTACGACGATGACGCTGGCGACACTGTTCGACTTCCCCTGGGAGGAGCGGCGCAAGCTCACTCGCTGGTCGGATGTTGCGACCGCGACGCCGGAGACGGGCGTGGTTTCTTCGTTTGAGCAGCGCCGCGAGGAGCTCCTCGAATGTGCGCAATACTTCAAGGGCCTTTGGGACAAGCGGGCCAACGAGCCGCCGAAGCCCGATCTGATCTCGATGATGGTGCATTCGCCCGCGACGCGGGACATGCCGTATCTCGAATTTCTGGGTAACCTGATTCTCCTGATCGTCGGCGGTAACGACACCACGCGCAATTCCATCAGCGGCGGGGTGCTCGCCCTTAATCAGAACCCGGCCGAATACCGCAAGCTCATGGCCGATCCAGGCCTCATCCCGAAAATGATCCCCGAGATCATCCGCTGGCAGACGCCGCTGACGCATATGCGTCGGACGGCACTCATGGACGCCGAAATCGGTGGCAAGAAGATCAGAAAGGGCGACAAAGTCGTTATGTGGTACCTCTCGGGAAACCGGGACGACGAGGTAATTGACCGCCCGAACGAGTTCATTATCGACCGCCCGAATTCCCGTCACCATCTTTCCTTCGGTTTCGGCGTCCATCGCTGCATGGGGAACCGCGTGGCGGAGTTGCAGTTGCGCATCATCTGGGAAGAAATCCTGAAGCGTTTCAGCAAGGTGGAGGTCGTCGGCGCGCCCGAGAGAACGCTGTCCAACTTCATCCGCGGGTTTACCCGTCTGCCGGTGAAGCTGCGCGGGCATTAGTTCGCGACGGAGCGGCGCCCCCGATTCATCGCGAAAACGAACGCTCCACTCGCCGTTTCATCCAGCATGATCGAAAAGAGAAAAATATGCCCACAGTCATTTTCATCGAGCCGGACGGCGCTGAATATCCTATCGCGGTCAAGAGTGGCACGACTGCGAGGGACGCCGCGGTCAACAACGGTGTGCCGGGCATCGACGGCGATTGCGGGGGCGAATGCGCCTGCGCGACCTGCCATGTGCATGTCGATGCCGCGTGGATGTCCCGGGCCGGCATGGCCGAGCCGGGCGGCATGGAAGCCAACTTGCTACAATTTGCCGAAGGTTCGACGGAAAACAGCCGCCTTGCTTGCCAGATCACAATGACCGACGATCTCGACGGTCTCATGTTGAGAATACCCGACGGTCAGCACTAGTCGCAGTCGGCGTGCGGATTTCGAGGTTCCTCCCCCGATCCTCCCCTTGAAAGACGGGCGTCGACTGCCCCTTGGGTCGAGATAGATCTCCTCCGACCCAAACCTCGTCTTCGTGCTGATCCCGAAAGTCGGCAGCGTTGGGACGCTGAATCAACCGAAATCATTTGCCTTCGACGGCGCCGCTCTTCCCGGGTGTCAGCATAACAGCGCTGTCGTCATCTTTTCCGGCCTGCGAAGTTCGTTTATTTCGTGAGGGTTCGATCTTGCGGGCCATGCGTTCGATCTTGAGCGAGGAGAGGCGCTCGCCATCGCTGCACTGTCCCGGCAATTTCCAGACCGGCTCATCGAGCATGCATCCCTGTGATCGGAGAGATGCATCGGCGCATCCGGCTTTCCACGCCGCCAGATCGCCGTTACCAAGGCATCGACGACAAGCCGGGTCGTCGCCTGGTTTTCAGATCAGACCGCCACGAGGCTTCCAGAAGCGGACGCGTCAAGCCACCTTGCGTTTGCTGCTCTTTCTCAGGGCCGGTATGACGTGTCTGGCAAACGAACGCATGCTTTCGGCTGCTTCCTCGTAGCTCATGCCACCGAAAAGGAAGCAGGGATTGATGTCGAATTCGCCCAGAAGCGATTTGCGATATTCGAACTTCTCGACGATTTCCTTGGGCGTCCCCCAGGCCGTGACATCGAGGTAGGTCTTGGCCATTCCATCCTTGCCGAGCGCGCGAATGGCGTCGACGGCCTGGGCGTAGGACTCGTAGCCCTTGGCGTTCTTAAAATGCTCGCCGGCCAGTTCATAGTGATCGAGTACCGAAAGCAGATAGTTGGTCACATATTTCTGTCCCAACTCCTTCGCGCGAGCAGGATCGGTGTCGCAATAGGTGAAGTCGCATATCATGATCGGCGGTGCGTCTTCGCCATGCTGCGCCTTGTACGCAGCCTTGTATTCCTTGACGGCCTCGGCCTGAGCTTCCCACGGCTTTTGAGCAAAGATCACCATCCGCGCGCCAGCCTTCGCGCACTGAAGAACGGATTCCGGCGACATGGCGACCTGATAGATGCGCCCCTTGAAGGAGCCGCGCGGATTGGGACGGATTTCTATCCGCTTCTGCGGATAGAAGGGGCCGCTTCCTTCGATGAAGCCGGTCTCGAGAGCGTCTATAATCATCGGGCTTGCTTCATCGAAGCGTTGGCGGGCTTCGTCCATGTTCACGCCCATGCCGTCATATTCCTTGCGCGCCAGACCGCGCCCCATCCCGAAGAGCGTTCGGCCTTGGCAAAGGTGATCCAGCAGGACGACCTTTTCCGCGATCCGAACGGGCACATTCCAGGGAAGGATGACAGCGCCGGTGCCCAACTTGATGCGTTTGGTGCGCGCCGCCATGTAACTCAGGAACTGGGTGTTGTCGGGACAAAACGAATAGTCCTCGAAATGATGCTCGACGGGCCACAATGCGTCAAAGCCGAGTTCTTCCGCCAAAAGCCCGAGACGGATCTCCTCGTCATAGACCTGGCCGTCGGTTACGCCAGAGTTGGCTCTGTCGAAATTCTGAAAAACCATCTGAATGCCGAACTGCATCGGAACGTCTCCCCGTGGTAATGATTTCGGTTTCTTGCTTCAACGGCCCTTATAGTTTGGCTTGCGCTTCTCCATGAATGCCTTGGGCCCCTCGCGGGCATCCTCGGTCTTGAACACGGGGGCTGCGAAGCGCGACTCCATACCCATCGCCTCGCTCTCGGGGCGTCCCAGACATTCGCGGGCGGATTTGCGAATCGCCTGAACGGCGATCGGCCCATTCGCGGCGATCTTCTCCGCGAGTTCGAATGCCGCGTCGAGCACCTGCTTCTGGGGGACGACACGATTCAGGAATCCCAGATCGTAGGCCTCCTGCGCGCTGATCAGGTCGCCGGTGAGCAGCAGTTCCATCGCCCTTGCATAAGGTATCTGGCGCGGAAGACGCACCGTTGAGCCGCCGCCCGGAAAAATCGCCCATTTGACCTCCTGCACGCCGAGCTTTGCCGTATCCGCGGCGATACGCATGTCGGTTCCTTGTGCCAGCTCCATCCCGCCTGCGACGGCAAAGCCGTTGATCGCGGCGATGACCGGCTTTGTCACATCGAATGTGCGCAACAAGCCGTTGGCCAGGATATTCGGATCATCCAGAATTTTCTGGTCCCATTCGTTTTGCGGTTTGCGTGCGCCACTTATGAGCGGGATGAGCTGCCCGAGATCCGCGCCTGAACAAAACGCCTTGTCTCCGGCGCCGGTGACGATGGCGACGCGGATATTCGCGTCATCGCGCACTTCTTTCCAATGACCGGCAAGCCGGACCAACATTTCCGGACTGAACGAGTTACGTGCTTCCGGGCGGTTGAGCGTGATCAGCGCGATATGACCCCTTTTTTCGAGCAGGGCCGGTTCCATCGTCATGTTCGCGTCTCCCTTGAATAACAGATATGTGTTTTTGATTGCATGAATGTAATTTATCTGGACTCGGATTGTGCCGCCAGCGAAGATTTATGATCAGAAATTGTCAAATTAAAAGAGTCGCGACCTTGAAACCAAATGCGACGCTGGGAGAGAGACAATGATCAAGAAACCCATATCCGCGGATTCGCACATCACCGAACCGCCGCATTGCTATGTTGATTACATTGATCCCAAATTCCGCGATCGCGCGCCGCGCATTCAGCGGATCGACAAGATTGGCGACGCTTTCATCGTCGAGGGTATGGGGTCTCCAGTTCCGATGGGGCTGGTGGCCGCCGCCGGCAAGGATCCGGCGGAGATCACGACAGACGGCGTCGCCTTCGAAGACCTGTGGAAGAGCGGCTGGGACGCCAAGTTCCGCGTTGCGGACCAGGAGAAGGACGGCGTTGCGGCCGAATTCATCTATCCGACGGTCGGAATGGTGATCTGCAACCATCCCGACTTCGACTACAAGAAAGCCTGCTTCGAGGCTTATAATCGTTGGTTGCAGGAATACTGCGCCGAGGCACCCGACCGTCTTTACGGTCTTGCGCAGGTTTCCATGCGATCGCCGGAAGATGGCGTTGCGGAAATCAGGCATGCGAAGGAGATGGGCTTCAAGGGTGTGATGATGCCCGGAAACCCCGCCGTCGAGGATTATGATTCAACTGTATACGACAAGGTCTGGGCGACCGCTGTCGAGTGCGACATGCCGCTCTCGTTCCACATCCTGACCGGCAAATCGGACAGTCTTTCAGGGCAGGTCCGGGGTCCGCGTATCAACGGCTTCCTGTCGATTATCCGTGGCTGCCAGGACGTGATGGGCACCTTCATATTCGGCGGTGTCTTCGATCGCTTCCCCGACCTAAAAGTTGTCTGCGTCGAGGCCGATGCGGGCTGGGTTCCGCACTACATGTATCGCATGGACCATGCCTACAAGCGTCATCGCTACTGGATGAAGGCGCCGCCGCTCAAGCGGATGCCGAGCGACTATTTCAACGACAACATCTATGTGACGTTCCAGGATGACTGGGTTGCCTTCAGGATGAAGGATATGTGCAATGTTCGCCGCCTGATGTGGGCGAACGATTTCCCGCATTCGGATTCGACCTGGCCCTGGTCACAGGCAATGCTGGAAGAGCACACGAAAAATCTGAGCGAGCAGGAACGCAACTGGATATGCCACGACAACGTCGCTGAACTCTACAAGCTCGCCGTTTGACGATCCGTATACTGATGTCAAGGCGCGGGCTTTTTCGATTCACGGGGAGGACGTTTTCATGGACTACGATCTGAAGATCGTGGGTGGATTCATTGTCGACGGCACCGGCTCTCCGGGCTATGCCGGAGACATCGGTATTCGCGACGGCAAAGTTGTGGCTATGGGGCAGGCCCCCGCCGGGGCGAGGACGACTATCGACGCCCGGGGGCAGGTCGTTGCCCCCGGCGTCGTCGATATACATACGCATTACGATGCCCAGCTTCTGTGGGACGGGAATCTGTCGATCTCGCCGTGGCACGGTGTGACGACGGTCGTGGTAGGCAATTGCGGGTTCGGCATTGCGCCGACGCGCAAGGAGCACCGCGGTCTTATTTTGCGGACACTCGAAAATGTCGAGGGCATGAGCGTCAAGGCGCTGGAGGCCGGTCTCGGCGACGAATGGGGGTTCGAGACGTTTCCCGAATATCTCGACGTCGTGGAAAAGAAGGGTACGTTGATCAACGTGGCCGTTCTTCTGGGGCATACGCCGCTTCGCCTCTATGCTCTCGGGCCTGAATCCACCGAACGGGCGGCGCGGCCGGAGGAGGTCGGGCATATGAAAAGCCTGATGCGCGAGGGCCTCGAAGCGGGCGCACTCGGTTATGCGACATCGAAATCGCCGACGCATGTAGGCTACGAGGGCAGGCCGGTTCCAAGCCGACTGGCGGCGTTCAGCGAGATACGGGAGATTGCGTCGGCGCTGGGCGAGGCGGGCGAAGGCGTGATACAGGCGACTGTCGGCAAGGAACTGTCATTTGATGAATTCGCGGAATTGAACCGCGTTTCCGGTCGCCATGTCAGTTGGACGGCGTTGCTGGGCGGTGGCGGGGTGCTGAATGTCGGCTCCGCAGCCGAGCAGTTGGCGCGCTCAAACGAACTTCAGTCGGCTGGTTACGCGGTGTTTCCGCAGGTCACCTGCAGGCCGCTCAATTTTGAATTTCGATTCGATCAGCCGTTTCTGTTCCAGAGCATGCCGGTCTTCGCGCCGGTGAACAAATCGGACCACGCGGAAAAACTGAAGCTTTACGCCGACAACTCTTTCCGGGCGGGATTCCGGGATGCGATGCGTGGTCCGATCCTCAATGCATGGGACAAGGCGGTCATCGCTTATTGTCCGGATCGGCCGGAATTCGCGGAACGGCTGGTGCGTGACGTCGCAGCGGAACTCGGATGCAACTCGATCGATCTTGCGTTGGATCTCTCGATTCAAAGCGATCTGCAGACACGGTTCCGCCTGCCTGTCGCAAACGCCGACGAAGACGAAGTGGCAACGTTGCTGCGCGATTCCTGCACAGTGCTTGGCCTCTCGGACGCAGGCGCGCATGCGAGCCAACTCTGCGATGCATGTTTTTCCACGCATCTTCTCGGAAGATGGGTCCGTGAAAAGCGCGTTTTGACGCTGGAGGAGGCGGTCCGGATGCTGACATCGCGGCCCGCCGAGGTGTTCGGCATCAAGGATCGCGGTCGCCTCGCTGTGGGAATGCCCGCCGATGTCCTGATCTTCGACGCCGAAACGGTTGGCGCAAGTTCCCTTCGCAGGGTCTATGACCTGCCTGCTGGCGAAGACCGGCTGATTTCCGATGCCTCGGGCATTTCGGCCGTCGTCGTCAACGGGACATTGATCCGGCGCAATGGCGTCGATGTGTTGGGCGCCGAAGGTCGTTTGCCGGGCCGTCTGCTGCGCCATGGCGCAGCAGCCTGAGGAGGGCGTGAAGAATGAGTCTTGAGGAACTTGCTGTCGTTCGTCAGCTGCTTGCGGGCCTTGTGACAGGGGAGGCTCGTTCTCTTGAGGATTTTCGTACCTCGTATGACGAGGCTGGCAAGGCGTTCGGTCTTCCCGAGGGCGTGACGGTCACGCCGGTTTCCGCCGGCGGGGTTCCCGGCGAATGGCTGGCGCCGGCTGCCGGTGCCGGCAAGCGGGTTTTGCTCTATCTGCATGGAGGAGGCTATGCGCTTGGTTCTCTCGACTCGCATCGCCATCTTGCGGCGCACACAGCTCTTGCCCTGAATGGCCGGGTTCTGCTGATCGACTACAGGCGGTCTCCAGAGCATCCATTTCCGGCGGCGGTCGATGATGCGCTTGCTGCTTATCGCTGGTTGACCGAGACGGGCGTCGACCCGGCGAAGCTCGCTGTGGCGGGGGATTCAGCCGGCGGCGGCCTGACGGTCGCCGTGCTTCTGGCGGCGCGCGATGCCGGTCTCAGACTTCCGGCTGCGGCCGTTTGTATTTCGCCGTGGGCCAATCTTGAAAATAAAGGTGCCTCTTATGGCGCGAAAGCGAATGTGGACCCGATGGTGCGCCATGCCGATCTTGAGCTGTGGACGGCGGCCTATCTGGGAACTTCAACCCCGCGCAGGGCGCCTCTGGCATCGCCCGTATACGCCGATCTCAATGGATTGCCGCCATTCCTGATTCAGGTAGGCAGTTCGGAGGTTTTGCTCTCGGATAGCCACTTATTGGCCGATAGATTGAAAGAGGCTGGCGTATCCGTCGATCTCCATGTCTGGCCGGAGATGATTCATGTCTGGCACTGGTTTGCGCCGGTCTTGAGCGAAGGCCGCGCGGCGATCGACGAGATGGCCAGCTTCCTGGATACAAAGCTCGGATGATTATGGCGCTGTATCGTCGTCGATTTCAAGTTGGTCCTCGTCGTCTACAGTCTCCTTAAAGCCTTGCCCGTTTTGTGAGATGTGCTCGGCGATAGCGTTTTTCAGTAACGCCGTGAACGGTTGTTTACGATTGCGAAAATACTCGTTGGGAGCGGCTATCCCGATCGCGACCGAGCGTCCGGACGGGCCAATCGGAATGGGCATCGACAGCATGGTCGCTCCCGGCGTCACGAGATCGCTGTAAAGCGCAAGGCCGCGTTTTCTGATTCTTTGCAGTTCGTCTTCGATCTCCTGCATCGATTCCCGCCGCTCCGGCATGGCGGCAAGGGCATCATGAATCAGACGTCTCGCTTCGGGCAACGGAAGTTCGCTCAGCAGAACGCGGCCAATCGTCGAAAAAGCGAGCATTCGCTTGGTGCTTGGCTTGACATGGAAGCGGATGGGCGACGTACCTTGAATCACCTTCACATATTGAGCATAAGCACCTAGACGCGCGGCGAGGATGATCGTGCATCCCGTATCGGCCGAAAGCCGTCTCATAAGGCGCTGGACATTCCGGATCGGTAACGCCTCGGCTTCCACCCAGTTTCCCAGCAGAGATATCCGGATGCTTGGAAAAAAAGTTTTGCCCCGGTCGTCGTGCTCCAGATAGCCGAGGCTCACGAGGCTTTTCAGAAGGGCGGCGGTGCTGGAATGAGGATAACTCAGCGCCTGCGCTACGTCTTGAATCGTCACCGGGCGTCTTACTTCGTCGAAATACTCGAAAATCTCCAGAACACGGGTCGCGGATTTTACCGTTGCAGCCGAGGGCTGTTCGGATTTGAGGACATTAGCGTTCATGCGACAACTCTGATTTATATGGTCTCTTCCGCGCCTCGTTTTTCGTTTGCTTCCTCAAAGAGAGAGCGCGAGGCGCGTGCCGTCTTCGATCGCTCTGACCGCATCGAGTTGCTGAGGCTTGTCGACACCGCCGATTGCGTGAACGGGTTTGCCCAGGGACCGCGCCAATGACAACGCATCGTCCGCCGATTCCTGTCCGGCGCAGACGACAATCGTGTCGACTTTCAACGTCTGCGGTCTGCCGCCGGTCTCGATGTGGAGCCCGGCATCATCGATTTTTCGATAGGTTACATCGCCTGTCATCGTAACGCCGCGGAACATCACCTCCAGAAAATTCGCCCATCCCCTGGTCTTGCTCAAGCTGGCACCGAAGCTGGCACGCGGCTTGCGCTGGAGAAGATGAATCTTGCGCGATGCCGGCCATTGATGATTGGCGGGCAGCAAAGCGCCTGGCTGCGTATAGCTCAAGTCGATTCCCCACTCGGAGGAAAATCCCTCGACATCGGGATGCGACGGATCGTGTGGGCCGTGCGGATGAGACAGGAGCGTCGCCACGTCGAAGCCTATGCCGCCGGCACCGACAATGGCAACTTCGGTACCGACGCGTGCGGTGTCCGTGATTGCCTCTACATAGGTCATAACCGATGGGTGATCCGCACCTGGAACGTCGAGATGGCGCGGGCGAACTCCGGTTGCGACGACGATTTCGTCAAATCCCCCGCTCTCCAGGTCGGCGAGTGAAGCCGGTCGGCCGCAACGGACCTCGACGCCCAGTTCGTCGAGCCGGTTCCTGAAATAGCGGATAGTCTCGGCATAATCCTCCTTGCCGGGAATCCGCCGTGCCAGATTGAATTGACCGCCGATATCGATGTCGGCTTCGAATAGCGCAACCTTGTGGCCACGTTCGGCCGCCGTTACCGCGCAGGCAAGACCCGCCGGGCCGCCGCCAAGGACCGCAATGCATTTTCCTCGGGTCGCTGGTACAATTTTGAATTCGACTTCCCGGCATGCCGCAGGGTTGACCATGCAGGTTGTCAGCCGTCCGGTGAAGGCGTTGTCGAGGCAGGCCTGATTGCAACCGATGCAAGTATTGATTTTCGACGATGCGCCCGATGCCGCTTTCGCAACAAAATCGGGATCGGCCAATAGTGGACGCGCGAGCGAAACCATGTCGGCTTGTCCGTCTGCAATCAGTTGCTCCGCTTGCTCCGGCGTATTGATCCGGTTGGACGCGACCACGGGTATCGCGACTTCCGCCTTGAGCCGCTTGATCGCCCAGGTGAAAGCTCCGCGCGGCACCATATGAGCGATCGTCGGCACACGCGATTCATGCCAGCCTATGCCGGTATTGAGGATGTTTGCTCCGCTTGCCTCGACATCTTTTGCGAGGGCGGCGACGTCCGGCCAGGAATTGCCCCCCTCGACAAGATCGAGAACGGATATCCGGTAAGCGATAATGAAGTCCGGTCCGCAACGCTTGCGGACACGCCCGACGACCTCAACCGGCAATCGACGCCGGTTCTCCGCCGAACCGCCCCAGCCATCTGTACGCTGATTTGTACGCGCCGCAGTGAACTGATTGAGAAAATAGCCCTCCGAACCCATGACTTCAACGCCGTCATATCCGGCTTCGCGTGCGAGTGCCGCGGCGGTGCCAAAATCCTCAATGGTCTGGAGGATTTCATCTTCGCCCAGGGCGCGGGGCGTGAGCGGATTGATGCGGGACCTGACTGCGGAGGGAGCCACCAGTTCGGCATGCCGACTGTACCGGCCCGCATGCAGGAGCTGGAGAACGATCTTTCCGCCCTCATCGTGGACAGCGCGTGTGATCACACGATGACTCTCAACGAGGTCCTCGGTCATGACCGACGCGCGCTCTGCAAGCCTTCCCGCCCTGTTCGGCGAGATGCCGCCGGTAACAAGAATTCCGACGCCTCCCTTTGCGCGTCGTGCGAAGAATTTGGCCTGTCGCTCGAAACCGTCCTGCATCTCCTCGAGGCCGGTGTGCATCGATCCCATCAACACGCGGTTTCTGAGCGCAGTAAACCCGAGATCGAGCGGGGCAAGCAGATGAACAAATGTATCTGGCGTTTTTTTCACTTCGCCAATTTCCGTCCGTCAGGGCTTGAATTCTGCTTTGGCCTGAGACAGCACGACATTGCCGTTTTGCGTCTCGGCCCGCACGATCGCGACTCCGTCGCCCGTTTTCCACATCTTCGTTATAATGGTGTCGCCGAAATAGACCTGAGCGGCAAAGCGTCCGCTGAGAGATTTGAAACGGGCGGGATCGTTGCCGCAAAGCTCGCGCAGGACCGCGCGACCGACAAAGCCATATGTGCAAAGCCCGTGAACGAAGGGCTTTTCAAAGCCGCCCAGTTTGGCGAAGTCCGGATCGATGTGGATCGGATTGCGGTCGCCCGAGAGGCGGTAGATTGCCCCTTGCTCGGGACGCGTCGTGTCCTCGACCACTGCGTCAGGCGTCCGCTCTGGCGGCGTCGAGTCGACGCTCGCAGGGCCGCGCTCTCCGCCGAATCCACCGGCGCCGCGTACAAATAGCGTCGCGTGAGTTTTGAAGAGGGGTCCCTTCTCGTCGGAACCTGTACTCTCAACTCCGATAACGGCCGCCTTGCCTTTGTCCCAAACCTCGGAAACGCGCGCCGTTATCTTGACCTTGGCCGATGAGGGCAGGGGACGCAGCAACTCGACGGATTGCTCGCCATGCAGCAGCATTTCCAACTTCATCTCGACGCCGCTCATCAGCCCTGCGAGCCCTCGCCCGCCGGGGATGACGGCATAGGTCGGCAGAACTTTCGGTCCTCTGCCTTCATAAATGAAATCAAGCCCATCGGCGGGTCGAGCGCCGACGCCGAGTGCATAGAGCATCGTGTCCTTGTCGGACCATTCCACATCGACGGCCGGAAACGTCATGCCGACCAGATCCTTCGAAATAGCCTTTTTCCCGCTCATTATCGTAATCCTGTTCCGCAATTGTCATTGTCTTGCGCGCTCAAGGTTTCTTGCCGTCCGGTGGCCAGGCGACGACGCCATCCTCAAGCGGAATCTTCAGGCTTTTGAGCAGTTGCGAGAAAAGCGTCCAGTTTCCGATGGCAACAACCAGTTCGATCCGTTCTTCTACCGTTTTCAGGTGTGCCGCACAGGCCGTCCAGGTGGCGTCCGAAATCATGCCGCCGTCGAGCGTCTCGTCGGTCGCGGCGAGAATGGCACGGTCGGCGTCGGACAGGCAGGAAGCGTTTTTCCAGTCCCGCGTGGCGACCAGATCCGCCTCCGGAATGTCCAGCATGCGGGCGACCCGCCAATGCTGTGTCCATTCATAGAGCGATTTCGTCTTCCAGCCGATACGCATGATGATGAGTTCGCGCAGTCTTGCATCGAGCTTGTTGCCCTGGAAAAGCAGGGTGTTCAGCGTCGAGGCAAGCTCGCGCGCTACATCGGGATGGCGGAGCAAGACCCTGAATACGCTGAGTGGCGCCATTTGTTCGGATATGCCGGCTTTCGCGGCTGCGGCCGCCGCTTCCGCCATCGACAGCAGGGGAACCCTGGGCGTTTCATCGGTCATTATTATTTTGTCCTCCCCGAAATTTTGCGAAGCGGAAGTTTAGGGCTTCGCATTCTACGTTTGAATCTTTATAACACATACAAGGATAAAAAAATATATATGTGTTATCGACGCGTCGTCGGTGCCGACACCAAGCAGGGAGTTGAAAATGTTGCCGAAAAAATCGATGGCGATGGTGCAGACGGCTCCGCGCAAACTCGAAGCCCGAGATTTGCCGATCCCCCAGATCGCCGACGACAGCGCCATCCTTCGCATCGAAGCCTGCGGCATTTGCGGCAGCGACTACGAACAATACGAAGGGGTCTTGCAGACTCCGATGCCGGTGATTCCGGGCCACGAACCTCTCGGGATTATCGAGGCAATTGGCGACAAGGCCGCCAGGCGCTGGGGCGTCGATGTTGGTGATCGGGTCGCTATCGAGACGATGTTGTCGTGCCATTGCTGCGACACCTGTGTCGGCGGGCATTATCACCTCTGCGACCGCCGCCAGATCTACTCATATATTCCGCTCACGGAGTCACCGGGCCTCTGGGGCGCCTATTCGCAATATATGTACCTCGCGCCCAACACGATCCTTCACAAGATGGACAAGAACCTTCCGGCGGAACTGGCGGTCATGTTCAATCCGCTGGGTGCGGGCTTCCGCTGGGCGGTCGAGATTCCGCAGACGCAGGTTGGCGATACCGTTTTGATTTTTGGACCCGGACAGCGCGGGCTTGCGAGCGTCGTTGCCGCACGTGAAGCCGGCGCGGGAAAGATCATAGTCACGGGGCTTGCGGCCGATTCAAACAAGCTCCAGATGGCGCTTGCTCTGGGCGCCGATCACATCATCGACGTGCAGAACGAAAATGTTGTCGATCGCGTGCGGGCGTTGACAAACGGAAAGGGCGCGGACGTCATAGTTGAGGTTACGTCCTACGCGACTCAGCCGGTCCGTGAAGCCCTGGATTGTGTCCGTATGGGCGGAACGGTCGTCCTTGCCGGCGTCAAGGGATTCAAGCCTGTCTCCGATTTCGTGTCCGATCTTATCGTCATGAAGGAAATCACCATCAAGGGCGCGATCGGCGTTACGTCGTCGGGATACAAGAAGGCGATCGAGATGATCGAGCGCCGCAAATATCCTCTTGAGCTCATGCACACTCATAATTTCGAGCTTGAGGAAGCTGAACTGGCGATCAAGACGCTGGCGCGCCAGATCGAGGGGCAGGAATCCGTCCATTCCTGTCTCATTCCGGTGGCTTGATCTGTTACAGAATATTTTCAACGGAAGGTGTGCGGCGGATCAACGAAAAGGCTGCGTGCCTGGGCAATGATGATGAGGGCAGTTTCGTGAAGAATTTCAGCGACAAGGCTGCGATCGTCGGGATCGGCGAGACCGGCTATGTAAAAGGGTCGGACCAGACGGCCGTGGCCATGATGCTAGACGCCGCCAGGCGGGCCATCGCGGATGCGGGGCTGAAGCCTGGGGACATCGACGGCATGGTGCCGCCGCCCGTCTATACAACCTCGGAGGAACTGGCCGCCAACCTTGGCGTCGATGTGCTGCGATATGCATCGACGGTCAACATGGGAGGCGCGAGCCCGACTACCGCGTTGCAGAATGCCGCCATGGCCGTGGCCTCCGGTATCTGCGACAACGTGCTGGTCACGCTCGGCTGGAATGGCTACTCGGCGCTGCGTCCAAAAGCGGGGGTGCCGCCAAGCCGGCCAATGAACATGAACACGCTGACCTCGACCATCCGGGGTTACTATCTCCCCTATGGCGTTCTGTTGCCGGTGCAGATGTATGCTTGGCTCGCGACGCGGCACTCGAAACTTTACAATGTCGGCCCCGAGGCGACGGGTTGGATTGCGATGGCGTGCCGCAAGCACGCCCAACTCAACGACCGCGCCCTGACCTGCGGTCAACCGATGACGATGGACGATTACATGCGGTCGCGCATGGTGTCCTCGCCGTTCCGTTTATTCGATTGCTGTCTCGAGACGGATGGGGCCTGCGCCGTCGTGGTGACGAGCGCCGAGCGGGCGAAGGACTTGCCTCACAGGCCGGTCTATATCTCCGGCGCGGCCGAGGGCCATCCTTATCCTGCCGACGATATTCCGTCACGGCCGGATCCTTTCAAGATCGGTTTGAGCTACGCCGCGCCACGCGCTTTCGCCATGGCCGGCGTGACACCGAAGGACATGGACTTTCTGCAGGTCTACGACTGTTTCACCTATGTCGTGCTGCTCCAGCTCGAAGCCCTGGGTTATTTCGAGCCGGGTGGCGCACTCGATTTCGTCAAGGATGGACAGATCGAGCTCGGCGGCAAGTTCCCGCTCAATACGCATGGCGGGCTTTTGAGCGAGGCGCATGTGTGGGGCCTCAATCATGTGCTTGAGGCGACCCGCCAATTGCGCGGCGATGCGGGCAAGCGGCAAATTCCGGATGCCGAAATCGGACTCGTGACCGGATGGGGCGATCTCGGCGATGGCAGCCTCGCGATTTTGAGGAGGTAAAAATGGAAATTGAGCAACCGAAATATCCTCAGCCCGCGACCGTCGATCCGGTCGACGCGGAGTTCTGGAAGCTTTGCCAGGACAGCGTCCTGCGGTTTCAGCAGTGCAGCCATTGTGATACCTGGCGGTTCCTTCCGCGCTACATGTGCGCAAAATGCGGTTCGCCGGATTACGAGTGGATGCCGAGCAGCGGGCGCGGGCGCATTTTTTCCTGGACGGTGACCTACCAGCCCTTTCATCCGGCTTTCGCACGCGACGTGCCCTACATAGCTGCGGTCGTGGAATTGGAAGAAGGCGTCCGCATGGCGACGCGCTTGCTCGACTGCGACCCGGAGGCAGTTGAACTGGACATGCCTGTGGTCCTTGTCTTCAGGGATATCGGCGACGGATTCATGCTTCCGTGTTTCAAACCTGCGCCGAAATAAAAGCAAAGCCAATCGCATCTACGCATCGGAGATCGAAAATGGATCTGGCATATGGCCCCAAATACGAGGCCTTCCGGGAAGAGGTCAGGGCGTTCCTGACGAAATACAAGAGTCAGGCGCCTAAGGGTCTCGGTGCTGCCGGGCGCCCGTCTCCCGAAGCCTGTTCCTGGCAGCAACTGCTGATCCAGCACGGCTATGCCGCGCGGACGATTCCGAAAGACTACGGAGGCTATGGTGCAAAGCCGGATATTCTCGAATCGCGCATCATCGCGGAGGAATTTTCCGCTGCTCGTGTTCCTTCGGCGTTGCAGAACCAGGGTATCTCCATGCTGGTGCCGACGCTTCTCGAGCTTGGCACCGAGGAGCAGAAGAAAAAATGGGTGAAGCCGACGCTTCGCGGCGAGGTGGTCTGGTGCCAGGGATATTCCGAGCCTGGTTCCGGTTCGGACCTCGCCAGCCTTCAGACAAGGGCGACTGTCGATGGCGACGATTTCGTCATCAACGGCCAGAAGATCTGGACCAGCACCGCGCATGAGGCAGACATGATCTTCTGCCTGGTGCGCACCGAGCCCGACAAGCCGAAGCATGAAGGCATTTCCTATCTGATTTTCTCGATGAAGACGCCCGGCATCGAAGTCCGTCCGCTCACCACCATGACGGGCCATGCCGAATTCAACGAAGTCTTCTTCACCGATGTGCGCGTGCCGAAGACGCAGATCGTCGGCCAGCGCGGGCAGGGGTGGTTCGTCGCCAACGCAACGCTGAAACACGAACGCGGAATGCTGGGCGATCCGGCCGCTATGGAAACCAGGTTCCAGGCCCTTGTCGATCTGATGCACGAGGAGACTGTCGACGGGCAGCGGGCCATCGACAATCCAATTTTCCGGGACCGCCTGGTAAGGCTTCAGGCAGAACTTGCTGCCATGAAGTTCAATGGGCTCCGGCTGCTGACCAGCGCCAGCAAGGGTGAGGATCCCGGCTTGGCGCGTCTGATCGTGAAGCTTCAGTCCTGCGAACTTACCCATCAAATATCGGCGCTCGCGATCGACGTCATGGGAGAGCTTGGCGTTCTCTACGACGACAGCCCCTATCTGCGTAGCCACGGCTCGTGGCAGTGGGGATACATGTTTCAGCTCGGGCTCATCATCGGCGGCGGCACGGCGCAGATTCAGAAAAACATTATTTCGGAACGTGGGCTTGGAATGCCGCGCGAACCGAAGCTGGCAAAATAGGAATTTATCCGATGGAATTTGCATTGTCGGAAGAGCAGCGCATGTTGCAGGACAGCGTCCGCCGTTTTCTTGAACAGAATTCGCCGCTTGACAAGGTGCGCCTTGCCGCCGGGAACACGCATACCGTTCAGCGGTCCCTGTGGGCGGGCGCCAGCGAACTGGGTATCCCTGGAATGCTGATTCCGGAAGATTTTGGCGGCATGGGTCTTGGGTTTCTCGACGCGGCGATCGTTTACGAGATGTTCGGTCGGTATGTGGCGCCGCTGCCTTTCCTTGGGACCGCCGTCATGGCGCCGCTCGCGCTGATGCTTGCAGGCAGTGAGGCCCAGCAGGAAAAGTGGCTGCCGAAGATCGCCGCAGGCGAGATTATCGCAGGCGTGGCCGTCACGGAAAGCATCGGCGTCCGCGAAGGTGCCGGCGTGAAGGCCGGGAAGGGAACGCTCACGGGCAAGGCCCTCTTCGTAGTCGACTGGGCTGAGGCCGATCTCTACATCGTGGCCGACAGCGACCATGGATTTCATCTCGTTTTGCCCGACGCGAAGGGTTTGTCGCGGCGGGCGCTCAACACCATCGACAAGACCCGATCGGTTGGCGAACTTGTCTTCGATCAGGTCGCGGCTGAGCCATTGCCCCGATCCAGCGCCGACGCGGTTGCACGGGTGATAGATGCCGGCAGGGTCATGCTTGCCGCCGACACCCTCGGCGCGGGTCAGATGATGATCGAGAAGGCGGTCGCTTATGCGGGAGAGCGCAAGCAGTTCGGTCGTGTGATCGGGTCGTTTCAGGCCGTGAAACACCTCTGCGCCGAGATGGCGGCCGCTCTCGAACCATCGCGTTCGCTGGTGTGGTATGCGGCCCATGCGCTGGACGAGGTGCCGGACGACGCACGCCTCATGGCATGTCATGCCAAGAGCCATCTGTCGGAAGTGGGCCGCTTCGTCGCGCGCACCGCGACAGAGGTTCATGGCGGCATGGGCTTCACCGATCTGCTTGGCCTGCATTACTGGTTCAAGCGTATTGGTTTCGACCGGCAGTTGCTGGGCGGGCCGGAGCTGGTTCGTCTTGAAGCCGCGCGCTTGCAGGGCTGGGCTGCCTAGACTCCTACCTGGATACCGGGACGCATGGATATGGTTGTCGATGAGTGTTGCCGCGACTCATGGTGCGGTGATATTTGCACCGGCTTGGCAATGGGGAGATACACATGAATATCGACTTCACGCCGGAGGATGAGGCATTTCGCGACGAGGTTCGCGGGTTTATTGCGGCGAACCTTCCGCGGGAATGCGCGGATTCGCCGGCCTTGGGTGTGATGACCGACAAAAGTGTGGTCAAGCGCTGGCACAAGACGCTTTACGAAAAAGGCTGGGCCGCGCCCGCTTGGCCCGAGGAGTATGGCGGCACGGGATGGAACGCGACGCAGCGGTTTATCTTCAACGAGGAAATTGCCAGAGCCAATGCACCGCGTCTGATGCCCTTCGGGCTGACCATGGTCGGCCCGGTGATCTACACCTTCGGCAACGCCGAACAGAAGAGCCGCCACTTGCAGGGCATACTTTCGGGCGACGTCTGGTGGTGCCAGGGCTATTCCGAACCGGGCGCCGGTTCCGATCTCGCCTCCCTTAAAACGACGGCGGCGCGCGACGGCGATCATTACGTCGTCAACGGCCAGAAAATATGGACGTCCTATGCGCATGAGGCCGACTGGATTTTCTGCCTGGTGCGCACCGAACAGAGCGCCAGGCGGCAGGAAGGGATTTCCTTCCTGCTCATCGACATGAGGACACCCGGTGTCGAAGTGCGTCCGATCATCTCGATCGCCGGTCTGCACCATCTCAACGAAGTGTTTTTTACCGACGTCAAGGTGCCTGTGCAAAATCTCATAGGCGAGGAAAACAAGGGTTGGACCTACGCCAAGTACCTGCTTGTCCACGAGAGAACGAGTATCGGCGGCGTCCCCGAGTCCAAGAAGAAGGCTGCGCATATCCGGGCGATAGCACGAGCGGAGCGGAACGCGGATGGGGGGGCGTTGATGGACGATCCCGCGTTCCAGCGCAAACTCGCCGAGATAGAAGTCAGGCTCACCAGTCTCGAATACATGAATCTGCGGATTCTCGCCGATGCGGCGGCGGGAAAGGCTGTTGGACCGCAATCGTCCCTGCTGAAGATCGTCGGCAGCGAGGTTCAGCAGGCTTTGGGTGAGCTCGCTGTCGAAGCCGTTGGCTATTATATCGAACCGGTCGGGCAAGGAGCCCTGCCCGGCGGCGCCAACGCACGGGGTATAGGCCCTGCCCATGCGTGGAACGTGTGGGCGGATTACGGCTACGGCCGCGCCGCGAGCATCTATGGTGGATCGAATGAGATTCAACACGACGTCATCGCCAAGGCGATCCTTAATCTTTGAAAGCGGCGGACAATTCGGTCTTTTGTCCGCTCCGATAAAATTATTATAATGAAAATACAAGTACCCGGATCGTTGCCGCGAAAGGTCAGCAGATGGATATCGAGCTTACGAAAGAGGACGAAGCCTTCCGCGCGGAAGTCCGCCGGTTCATTTCGGAAAAACTGCCAATGGAGCTCGCGGAGAGAGAGACAGTGGGCGCGTCTGGCGAGCGCGGAGCGCTCAGGCGCTGGCAGAAGGACCTCCACGAGAAAGGCTGGGTAGCGGTCAATTGGCCCAGGCAGTATGGCGGCACTGGATGGACGCCGATGCAGAAACATATTTTCAACGAGGAGATGGCTGCCGCTAACGCGCCGCGTCTGTCGCCTTTCGGTCTGTCGATGGTCGGGCCGGTGATTTACACTTTCGGCAACGAAGAACAAAAGAAGCAGCATTTGCCGGGTATATTGTCGGGAGATGTTTGGTGGTGCCAAGGCTATTCGGAGCCAGGATCCGGATCGGACCTCGCCTCGCTGAGGACCAGGGCCGTGCGTCAGGGCGACCATTACATCGTCAACGGCCAGAAAATCTGGACGTCCTATGCCCACGAAGCCGATTGGATTTTCTGTCTCGTGCGAACGGATGAGACCGCTAAACCGCAGGAAGGTATCTCGTTCCTTCTGATCGACATGAAGACGCCCGGCATCGAGGTGAAGCCCATCATTTCCATCGATGGCCTGCATCACCTGAATGAAGTTTTTTTCACTGACGTCAAGGTGCCGGTGACGAACCGCATCGGCGATGAAAACAAGGGCTGGACCTACGCCAAGTTCCTGCTCGTCAATGAGCGCACCGGCATTGCGGGTGTTCCCGAGTCCAAGCGCAAGATCGCGCACCTCAGAAAAATCGCCAGACAGGAAAGGCTTGGCGATGGCACGGCGCTGGCGGACGATCCCGCATTCATGACGAAGCTCGCCGAAATCGAGGTAAAGCTTACGGGGCTCGAATATACCAATCTGCGGATCGTCGCGGATGAGGTGGCGGGCCGCCCTGCGGGCCCCTCTTCCTCGACCTTGAAGATCGTCGGGACCGAAGTTCAGCAGGCGTTGTCGGAGCTTGCCGTCGAAGCAGTCGCCTTCTACGCCATGCCGTTCCAGAGGGAACACTTGATGGGAATCGCCAATGAGGCGCCCATCGGGCCCGCCTATGCGGTGAGTGTGACAAGCGCCTATAATTTCGGCCGCGCCGCTTCGATTTATGGCGGTTCGAACGAAATCCAGCGCAACGTCATCGCAAAGGCCGTTCTGGGACTTTGACGGCCCATCCGGGATGCGGCCCTTGTGTCAGTCCGCCAATCCGTCGGTCTCAGTGGCCTGTGAATAGGGCTTGAGCTGGTGATCGACATTGCCGAACTGGGTGCCGATCACGGTGAGGTGATTGTAGCGGCCGACATTGAGTTCGTCGGTCATGCCCATGTAGCCGACCGCTTCGGCGGAGAACGCCGCAATCGCCCGATCGGTCGCCTTCTCGACGAGAGGAAGGCCTTTCTTTTGCGCCAAGCAGCGCATCGGTGCCGACCTTGACGTTCTCGAAGGTGATTTCCAAGGCGCGGCGACCATCGACTGTCGGATAGTCGCACACCGGGACGCCGTCGCGGTCGCGCTGGGCGCCCGGCGTGTGGGCCGTGACGACGAGTTTCTGCACACAGCGCGCGCCGCGATGACGACTTCCTTGTCGCCGCTGATGACGTAGCCGGCGCCATCCTTCTTCGCGGTCGTGGTGAGATCGGCCAGATTCTGCGACTCGGTATAGCGAGGGCTCAGACCGTTTTGCCGCCGATCGCGTCCGGCGGTCTTGTCTTGCTAAGGAGGTCCTTGACGATCGGGCCAAGCTCGACCGGATCGAAACGGCGTTTCGGATTGATGGCGGGCCCCTGCAACCAAATTAAGCCCGCTAGTACAGCACGCTAGCGAGCTTTTCGACTCTCAAGCTATAGTCCGGAAATGCGATCGGGTACCATATGGGAACCACTAAAAATCAAGCTGTAGCCATACTCGGAGGAGGAGTGTTCGGTATTTCTGGAACTTTTGCTCATGGCGCGATGGCGCCATAGGTGTTGATGTCGCCTACGCATGGCAAGGTTGTGTTCTGTAAAATCGGGCCGACTAATGCGGCTTGGCGAGGTTGCACAAGCAAGTCACGTTGGGATTCACGCTGACATACCGCCAGAACTGCTATTGCGACGCGGGGTTCCTCGCTTATCCAAGCTTTAATAAGCGCTTCAGAGCTAGTCGGTAGCGCGCCGGAGCAGTCTTCCAGGCAAGAGGAAGCAGGGTTATGAGCCCAAGGGCGAGCACCGTTAACCCGGCACGCCGCCAGTCACCGGAGGCGAGCTCATCTCCGAAATGCGCGAGCAGGAAGCTCGCCGGGATGATACCGAACAGGGTCGCAACGGCAAAGCGCCAAGTCCTGAGCGGCGTCAGACCGGCGGCGTAGCTGATGATGTCGAAGGACAGGAACGGCATGAGCCGTGTCGCGAACACGACCGCCATGAGGGCGTTCTGGGACGTGATGAAGCGGTGCAGGACACCCATCGACAGCCGCGTGCCGAGCCATGCCTTGAGTGCGTCGTATCCGATGAGGCGCGCGACGCCAAAAGCGGTTAGGGCGCCGATCTCGGAGCCAATGGCAACGTAGAACGCGCCCCAGTAATGGCCGTAGGCCGCGCCGGAGGCGAGCGCGATCGGCGCGCTTGGAATCGGGCTCATGACAATGGCGACGGTCATCAGGCCGATGATCAAAAAGGGACCGAGCGGGCCGAATTGCATCACAGCCTGCTCAAGCGCTGCGCCGTCGCGCAGGCGGTCCAGTATGCCGATGCGCCATAACACAAGGACGGTCGCGAGGAAGACGGCCAACACCGCCAGACCGGCGATGATGCGGGGCCAGGGTGGATTGGGTCGTGTGTCCTGCCCTTCGTTCACATTGGTCCTTTGGTGATTTCGCTCAGGGGACGGTGCACGTCGAACAGCTTGGCGTTGAGGTTTTCGATGGCGGGCGCCAGCCCGTCCATCGCCTCGGCCGTGTCCTGGCCGAAGGGACCGTTACAGACGAAGTCGAACTGCATCAGCATCACAGAACCGTCCCTTTCTCTCCTTGGGGGCGGCTGCCGCATCCAGGATGCGGCAGCCGCCTTCCAGACGTTAGCGGTCTTCGTCCATCTCCATCATCATGCGCTGCTGTTCGAGCATCTGTTGCATCATCTGCTGCATCATGCCCTGCTGCTCTTGCATGCGCCCCATCATCTGCTGCATCCGTTCGGACATATCGCCCGACATGTCCCCGGACATGCCCATGCCCTGACTGCCGGATCCCTGATCGCCCGACATCCGGCCGCCCATCTGGCCCTGCATGGGCATGTTCCCCATCATGCCGTGCATCGCCTGCATCTTCTCGACCATCATCTGCATGTGCTGGCGCGTGAGCTGACGGCGCTCGGCGGGGTCTGTTGTCTCGCGGGCCTGCTGCATCATCTCCTGCATGCGCTCGAAGGACGGCCCGCCTTGCATCTGCTGCTGCATCTGCTGGGATTGGCCTTGCTGTGGCTTTGCTCCATGCTGGGCCGCCAATGCACCTGCCGCGGTGAGGACGGTGAGGCCCGCGGCTATGGCGAGAGCTTTCAAACCCGGCAAACGCATCGTGCTGGAAGGTATCATCGGCCGTGAATCTGTCATCTCCGGTCTCCTTGGTTGGGATGAAAGACGCTGTAGGGGTGGAGGGGGCGCAACCGGTGCAGCGTCGGACATCGGATCGCTATGGTGACCCGAAGGCACAACCATCTGGACTTACAGACGGAACGACTTGCCCGCCGTTACAGCTTCAGCCCACCTGCCGGCCCCGTGCACAATCCGTCTCTTCACAGCGGCAGTCGAGGAAACCATGGATCGGGCAGATCAGGCACAAACAAACCCCCTGCTGCTGCTTTTCCAGTGCTTGCTTGGTCGTGATGCAGCCTCACAGCGACATTCTTCAAGTCGGCGCCGAGGCGCTGCCGCACAATTCCGCGAATCTCCCAACAGCTCTACGCGCGACATCAAGTCGGCGCATTCTGGCCTGAGCGTGGACAAGGAGGCTGTGGGGAGACAGTTGCATATCCCGTCGCCGAATTCCGCGTCGGTCTCGGTCGAGAAGGCTTCGAGATCATTTGGACTCACCACCTCGCGCGCACTTCAGCCTGAGTATGTCGGCAAGGGTTCGTTCTCTTTCATCGCTCCATCCTCTTGAGAGTTAAAGCCTTCGGCAAACCCGGCGCGGTTCAGCCCGCCGATAGAAGGGCAGTTGTAGAACTTTGTGATAGTTACAAACTACAGCTCTTGCCGTTGCGCATTGATTCACAGGTGCAGTCGTCAAATCTACCTTCGGAGCAATCGGTGCAGAACGCTGCTAGAGAAACACGCAGTGCTTGGCGCGCCCGATGCAGGCGCACTCTCGCATTCGATGGTGTGATCCCAAGATCAGCTGCGGCTCGTTCACGCGGTTCATCCGACAGATCGATCCGTTCAAGAATCTCTGCATAGTCCGGGCGCAACCCCGGCACAAGCTCTCGAAGACAGCTGCAAACGCTTTTCTCGTTCGCAAGATCTATCTGGCCATCGCCCAATACCATCTGGTCTTGCATGTAGCTGTCTTTTCGGCGCCGCCGTGCAGCCTCACTGCGGTAATGATCGGTCAGCACCGAGCGCAGCACCGTATACAACCAGGCGACCACACTTTCGCTATTCCTAAGTACTGTCCCGCTGTTGATGACTCGCACGCAGAAAGTTTGAAGCACATCCTCCGCAGTGACCGAATCCCCGACCCGACGCACGAGATAGCGACGAAATTCGTGATAATAGTCGGTGAGTGCCATTTCTATTTCCGGCGTCATCGGCCGTGACGTGTTGCCGAGCTCATCGGAAAGTGGGTCGGTTTCAATCGTCTTATGTGCTGCTACAGTCATGCTCAAAACCTCGGCCCGAGTTGGCAAGATCGGGCGATCCGGAAACATCTTCGGGCTGAGCGCCTTAGGTCAACGCACAACAACACCCCACGCTCAGCCTTGCGCTAAAACCCACCATAGGGGTCGAGTTTCGGGCTCATAATGCGAGAATCGAGAGCAACGGCATTGATCTAAATCAAAGCCATAAAGAGTAACGGTACAGTAGTTCAGTGAGGGCAACCGCCGTGGTCGAAGGTAAGTCGAGAGAAATCTGTGGTGGAAGCTGGGCGCGAACCTAGGCCGGGCAGCAGCGAACCAACACGGTTGCCCTTATCCGGCCATTCTGGCCGGCTTAGTCCCTCTGCGCGTCACCAACACGACCCCAAGAATCGCAAGGACAATGCCGGCGATCTGCATCCAGCCAAGGGTCTCACCGTAAAACAAAGCGCCCATTGCAAGGCCGAAAATCGGGATCAGGAAGCTGAACGCGTTCGCGCGGTTGAGAGGCGCTTTCTCCAGCACGGAGAACCATAGCCAGTATACCAACGCCGACCCGAACAGACTGAGAACAAGGAGCGCGCCTACAAATGGCAACGTCCATCGGATCGTTGTTGGCTCCTCCGTGGCCCAGGCGACAATAGCGAGCGGAACACTGCCGATGAGCAACTGGAGGCCCATTGCCATAAGGGCGTCGACGTTTCCGGCAATTCGTTTAATTACAACGTTGCTGACCGTGACGCCGAGTGCAGCCAGGACAATATAGGCTACTCCTAGAATGTAATTTTCTTGCCCGCCGGTGAGTATCTGGGGCGAAGTGATGACGAGTATCCCCATAAAGCCCAAGGCAAGGCCTGCTTTGCCCAGCGCGGTCAACTGTTCTTTGAGGATGATACCCGCCAGACCCGCCGCCAACAGCGGTTGGGTGTTGGCGACTACAGTGGCGATGCCCGGGGAAACGAATTCCGCGGCATGGAACATCCCCAAGAAGCCCAGGCTGGTGGCACCTGCGCCAACGATGGCCAACATTGTCCAGATTCGACGACTTTTGGGCAGGGGCTGCCGCAATGCAAGCGCGACGATGATCAACGCTGCGCCTGCCAGGAACGCGCGCAGCGTGGCGAATGTCAGGTGAGGGGCAAATTCAATGCCGACGGTTATCAGCGGGAAGCAGGCAGCCCAAAGCAACATGACCAGAATGATTTGCGCGATGATTCCAACGGTCACTCGACTTTCATCCCATCGTCTATCCGTCCCGCGACACCACCATCACGACCTACTGGCGTTTGTCTGCCAAGTCTCGTGTCGTTGCTGATTGGATTCACACGAGTTGATCCGTTCGGTTCACGCACACTGGCAGGGATGAACGGCCCGGTTTTCCGCGCCGCGCGACATCTCGCGGGTCAACCAGAAACCGGCCCCGAGCAGCAATGCGCCACCATAGATCATGCCCTGCGCCGGGATTTCGGCGAAGATAAGGTAGCCCAGCGTTGACGCCACGACCGGCGAGACGATGATATCGACGAGCGCATAGACATTGGCGTTGAGCGTCTTGAGGACGATGGAGATGCCGAAATAGGCGAAGCCGGTCGAGACGATGCCCAGCCCCGCTGCCCAGAGCATCACCGGCAGGTCCATCCCGAGTGCGGCATAGGAGATGGTCGCGGCGGGCGTGCCGGGGCCGGCGAGGATGAGCGCTGGCGACAGGATCAGCGCCCCCGCGAGCATCGACCAGGCGATGTCGTTGCCGGCCTCGGTCTTTCCTTCGTAGCGCATGTAGGTGACCATGGCGGCGTAGATCGCGCCGTCGCCGAGTGCGACGAGGTTGCCGACCATGTGGCCGCCCTCAAGCGGCTTGGCGAGGACGATACCGGTCAGCGCGACGGCGAAGATCAGGATGTAGCTCTTGCGTGCCTTTTCGCCGAGAAACAGCGCCGAGAAGATGAACACGAAGAAGGGCGCGACGCTCCAGAAGATCACCGCATTGGCGATGGGCACCAGCGTCATGGCGTAGTTGAAAACGCTGATCTGCGTGGCGATCAGCACGCCGATGATCGCGGTGTCTTTCAGGTTGCCTTTCGGAAAGCGCAAGGGCCGGCCGGTCGCCAGCGGCATGACCGCCATCAGAAAGGCGGCCGCGAAGCTCAGAGCGTAGAAATTCAGCGTCTGGATCGGGATCAGTCCGTCGGTGAGCTTCACGAACACGCCGATTGTGGCCTCCGATAGCGTGATCAGCAGGAGCAGGAGAACGATCTTCATTTCCGGCTGCGGCCCCCTGCCGTGCGCGTCACGTCGATGGCTTCAGCCCCGGACTCATCAAGGCAGGTGTCCTCGACCTGCAAGGTGACGAAGAAGAATCCGAATTTTTCTTTGAGCATGGCGTGCGCTGCCGCCAGGACCGCTTGGGGATCGGTCTCGTCGGCGACGCGCACATGACCGGAGAAGACGTAACGGCCGCTGGTCAGAGCCCAGGCATGAACGTGGTGGGCATTCGCAACGCCTTCGACCTGCTCCAGCGCGCCGGTGACATCGGACAGGCCGACGTCGGCCGGTGTGCCTTCCATCAATAGGTGAGCAGCGTCGCGCAGAATGCCCCAGCTGGCCCAGAGCAGCACGAAGCCGAAGCCCATACCAAGGATCGGATCGATCAGCAGGAACCCGGTGAATTGAATCACGAGTGCCGTCACGATAATGAGCAGGCTGCCGACGAAGGTTTGAATGATGTGCCAAAGTGCGCCTTTCACGTTCAGGTCGCTCTGGCTCTGCTTCCAGATCAAGCCGAGCGAAATAAACTCGGTGAAAAGCCCGCCCGCCGCGGCCCAAAGCATCGGCCCGGTAGGCAGCTCGATCGGGTCGGACAGCCGCATCGCACCCATTACGATCACGATGAGCGCCATGCCCAGAAGGAAGCCGCCATTGACGAGCGCTCCGATAATCTCGGCGCGGTACCAGCCGAAACTGCGATCCTCGTCGGCGGGGCGGCGGGCAAGCTTGGCGGCGACGATCGCGACTAGTACGCCACCCACCGCCGAGAAGGTGTGGAAGGCGTCGGAAATCACCGCGATCGAGCCCGTCCAGAGGCCGATGCCCATCTCGATTACGAAATAGATGCCGGTCAGCCAAGCCGAGATCACCATTCCCCGTCCGCTTGACGGCATGTGGCCGGCATGGCCGCTATGGGCTTGGCTCATTGATTCTATCCTCTCTTCACGTACTCTTTGACTACAAAGTTCTGCGTTCATTTCGCGCCACGGCGAGGCAGACGCTCCCGCGGCTACCACCGGCTTCAGCGTGAAAGGATCCAGGATCATTGCATCGCATCAGACGACCTGTCACTCCCCTCTTCGAGATCAGCCCCTATCTCATCCCTTGATTGGACGGGACAGGGGTAAATTCGCAGAAACTCGAGAGTTATTGCCAATTGATCTGTCGCTACTGTCGATTCCAAGTAAATTCTTGATTGCCGTTTTATTTCCCAGCACGGAACAGTCAAAATGTTTGGGCATCAAACCTTAAGAGGGGGTTCCAGCGTCAACATGACGAGGTGTAGGAGGGTCCGGCGGCCTAGCTGAAGTCGTCTGATGACTATCTGTTCGCTGAGACCGAGATCTGTGGCGATCCTGGTGGGCGGATGATTCAGAATTTCCGCGCGCCACACCACCTCGGCGTAGCGGGGTTCCAAGAGACGCATAAGCGTTTCGATAAACTCCTGCAGAATTGCCTCCATCTCGGTGTCGTCGGAGCCGTCCGAGTCCGGTGGACACCCAGAATCTCCCTCCCCGTCGCTATTTCCGTTCCGGCCTTTGTGTGCCGCCAAAACGCCACCATCAAGGCTGTCGCGCTGGCGTCGGCATGGCTGGCACCTTGGGGTTAAAAACCCTTCTGGATGAACGAGCTGTTCGTTATCTGGATCAATCAGGCCGGCTTTTGAAGCGGCACGGATTCCATCTTCCATCGTCTCGATCACTTGGCCTCGCTCCTCCGCTGCTCAAAACCGGG
>DLCG01000024.1:81433-94897 GCA_002480495.1 Rhodobiaceae bacterium UBA7804
CGGCCTTTGTGTGCCGCCAAAACGCCACCATCAACGCTGTCGCGCTGGCATCGGCATGGCTGGCACCTTGAGACTAAAAACCCTTCTAGATGAACGAGCTGTTCGTTACCTGGATCAATCAGGCCGGCTTTTGAAGCGGCACGGATTCCATCTTCCATCGTCTCGATCACTTGGCCTCGCTCCTCCGCTGCTCAAAACCGGGGCGGCGTGCCCACCCGGATTTTCATTGGCGTCACATAAGACGTGAATGGCCCGCCGAAAGTTACACAAATCCTTCATGGCCACCGGAGCGGGTCGGAGCCTTCCTTCCCGTCGAACGACCATGCGATCAGCGCTCCTTGTGTAACGGAGCCAGCCGGGCATCGTCTTCTAGACATGGAGGACCCCGAAGGATTGAGCCCGTCAGGAGGAATGAACGTGATCAAAGACCTTGCCCAACGCGACACAACGCAATCTGCAGTTTTCGCACAAGGCTGCAACGGCCGTTGCAGAGCGGCTGGTATCTCTTACGGGGGTTGAAATCATGGGACGAACGGCATTGGTGACCGGCGGCACGCGCGGAATCGGCTCCGCGATTGCCAGAACCCTGCGCGATGCGGGCTATACGGTCGCCGCTAGCTACCACGGCAACGATCTGGCGGCCGAAGACTTCAAGGCGGCAACGGGCATCCCTGTTTTCAAATGGGATGTGGCCGATGACGAGGCCTGCGCCGCCGCCGTCGCGAAAATCACCACCGCATATGGCCCGGTCGAGATTCTCGTGAACAATGCGGGGATCACCCGCGACGCTATGCTCCATAAATTAACGTCAGAGCACTGGCGCGCGGTAATCGATACCGATTTGACCGCTTGTTTCACTATGTGCCGCACCGTCATTTCCCCGATGCGGGAGCGCGGTTACGGCCGCATTATCAACATCAGCTCGATTAATGGCCAGAAGGGCCAACTGGGCCAGACCAACTATGCGGCGGCGAAAGCCGGTCTTCTGGGATTCACCAAGGCGCTAGCGCTCGAGAGCGCCGCCAAAGGCGTCACCGTCAACGCCATTGCCCCGGGCTATATCGAGACCGACATGGTCGCCGACGTTCCCCCTAAGGTTCTCGATAGCATCGTCGCCCAGATCCCGGTCGGCCGCCTCGGCCAACCCGAGGAAATTGCCCGGGCCGTGGTGTTTCTGGCGAGCGACGACGCGGGTTTCATCACGGGTTCGACACTGACCGTCAATGGCGGCCAGTACCTGATCTGAGCGGAATCAGGAACCAATCCACTCAAGCGAGACAAGAAGGAAAGCACACCGATGACTCACAAGCAGGTTATGCTTTGTACCCCCGTGCGCACCGCGATCGGCACCTATGGAGGATCCTTGAAAGATCTGCCGGCGACCGAGCTCGGCGCAACGGCGATCCGCGCGACGATCGAGCGGTCGGGCGTCGATCCCTCGCTCGTTCAAACCGTGGTCATGGGACAGGTGATCCAGGCGGGCGCCAGAATGAACCCTTCACGCCAGGCGGCAATCGGTGCTGACATTCCGGTTGGCGTGCCAGCGATGACCGTCAATCGGGTGTGCGGCTCTGGGGCTCAGGCGATCGCCTCGGCGGCCCAGGAGATCATGCTCGGACATATCGACTGCGCGGTCGCCGGCGGCATGGAGAACATGGACCAGGCCCCCTACATCGTTCAAAACGGGCGCTGGGGTTATCGCATGGGTGATGCCCAGATGCACGACAGCATGCTCCGTGACGGCCTGAACGACGCCTTTTCCAGCGAGCACTCCGGCTGGCACACGGAAGACTTGGTGAAGAAGGCTCAGATTACGCGCGAAGATCAGGATCGCTGGGCCGAACGCTCTCAGCGGCGCTTTTCCGAGGCGCAGGCTGCTGGCAATTTCAAGCAAGAGATCGCTCCGGTAGAACTCAAGACTCGTAAGGAGACGACCACATTCGACGCCGATGAACACAACCGACCCGACACGACCCTCGACAGTCTGAGCAAGCTCAGGCCTGCCTTCCGCAAGGAGGGTACGATTACGGCTGGCAATGCGCCGGGACTCAACAGCGGCGCGGCGGCGATGATAATCGCCGAGGCGACTTGGGCGGAGAAGAACGGTCTTAAACCCATGGCCAGGTTGGTTTCCTACGGTGTGGGCGCGGTCGATCCCGGCATGTTCGGCCTCGGACCGGTACCGGCCGTCTTTCAGGCTCTGGAGCGGGCGGGCTGGAGCGTTGGCGATCTCGACCGCGTCGAGATCAATGAGGCCTTTGCCGCCATTGCCGTTGCGCTCGCGCGTGAGATCGGAATCGAACAAGACATCGTCAACGTCGAAGGCGGCGCTATTGCCCACGGTCATCCGATCGGCGCAACGGGGGCCGTTTTGACGACGCGACTCCTGCATGCAATGGAGCGCAATGGGGTCAAGCGGGGCTTGGTGACGCTCTGCATCGGCGGCGGGCAGGGCATCGCACTCACCTTGGAGCGGACGTCCTGATGCTGACTGTCGGATCCGCAGGTGACGGGCAGGTAGCTTGAAGATGCCGTTCAAACCTACCGTCGCTGCGTGACCATAGTGCTTCATGCCGTTTTCTCCGCGTTCAAGCGGCCACAAAGATACTTAAAAACAAGAATGCCGAAGGATAGGGGCCAAAATGCTTGTCGCGACAATACTGGCGCTGTCACTCGCCATATTGACGTTCTTATTTCATTATGCGGTTCTGCGTTGGCTGTCCGGTGGCATGGCGCGCATCGCGATGACCGCTGGTGTGCGTATCCTGGTCATCGTTCTTATGGTGACCGCAGCGCATCTCATCGAGATTGGGATTTATGCGGTCGCCTATGCGCTTGGTGATGGCGTCCTCGCCCTCGGCGGTTTCGGCGGCCTGGCCGTCGCCGAGCCGCTCGACTACCTCTATTTTTCGATCGTGAGCTACACCTCGCTCGGGCTCGGCGATGTGTTTCCTTCTGATCACCTCCGCTTCATCACCGGCGTTGAGGCCTTGAACGGCCTGTTGCTGATCGCTTGGTCGGGATCCTTCATATATATCGCGATGGCACGTCTTTGGCCGTGGCGATCCTGCACCGAGCCGACTCGCGGCAACGCGGACAAGAGGTTCAAGTCGGCCCCGATGCCACCTCAAAATACGGACAGTATGAATTAGCCTTCCAAATGCTCATAGAATATTTCTGGTGTGGGCAGAACGGCAGAGACAATGTGCAGTATAGGAATGCCCATATTCTATAGAGTGGGCGAGAGGATCTGATGAAATCTGATTACCAGGCGAACAGCATCACTCTGACCGGCGGTGTCTCGATGGGCACCGGCGTCATGATCGGAGCGGGAATCTTCGCGCTTACCGGTCAGATTGCAGAACTTGCGGGCCCGTGGTTTCCGCTTTCCTTCATCGCCGGCGGGATCGTTACCGGATTCAGCGCCTATACCTATGTGAAGATGTCGAATGCTTTCCCGTCCGCTGGCGGAATCGCAATGATCTTGCAGAAGGCCTATGGGCCGGGGGCAATTGCGGCCGCCGCCGCTTTGCTGATGGCGCTCTCCATGGTGATCAACGAGAGTCTCGTCGCGCGGACTTTCGGCGCCTACGTTCTCAGGCCATTCGAATTAGAGGCAGGCAGCATTCTCGTGCCCGCGCTTGGCGTCGGGCTGATCGTCTTCGCCTATCTTGTTAACATATCGGGCAATCGCTCCGTTGGCCTGTTCTCAGTCGTCATGGCATTCCTGAAAATCGGTGGCATCGCCGCCTTCGGCATTGCCGCGCTGGTGGCCGGCGGCTTCACCTTCGAGCCGGCGTCAGGGTCGTCGCAATCCATCCCGATCGCCGGCTTCACGGCGTCGATCGCGTTTTCGATCCTCGCATTCAAGGGCTTCACGACGATCACCAACAGTGGCGCCGAGATCGTCGATCCGCATCGCAATGTCGGCCGCACGATCATCATTTCAATCGCGATTTGCGTGGTGGTCTATCTGCTGGTCGCGTTCGCGGTCGGTTCCAGTCTCTCGCTCGACGAGATCGTCGCCGCGAAAGACTATTCGCTCGCGGAGGCAGCCGAACCGGCCCTCGGTCCTTACGGTTTCTATTTCACCATCGCGCTTGCTGTTGTCGCGACCGCCTCGGGGCTGCTCGCCAGTGTCTTTGCCGTCTCGCGCATGCTGGCGATGCTGACCGACATGAAGATGATCCCCCACAGTCATTTCGGCATGTCCGGTCCGATCCGCGAGCACACGTTGGTTTACACCGTGGTGATTGCGGGAGTCCTGACGGTGCTTTTTGATCTCAGCCGCATCGCATCGCTCGGCGCCTTCTTCTACCTGGTGATGGATATCCTGATCCATTGGGGCGTGTTCCGCCGCCTGCGCCACGAGATCGACGCGAGCGGCTGGGTACTGATTATGGCTATCGCGCTCGACGCGCTCGTGCTCGGCGTCTTTGGCGCCATAAAGCTGCAATCAGATCCGCTTATCGTGGTCATCGCGGTTGCCGCCATCGCCGCAGTGTTCGCCTATGAGCGCGTCTTTCTGTCGCGCTGGACCGCGGAGGAAAAACATGGCGGTCACTGAGCAGTTGCCAAGCCCCGCTCATCATCCGGCGATCACGCCATTTTCGAGATTTATGTCGCAACAGGTGAAAATGATCTCTCGCCATATCTACGAGGCCGGGAGAGAACATGACTGACGATCAAGACAGTGATTCACCACGAGACGCCGTCCATGCAGTCATGGTGGAAATTCAGCAGGACTTCTTTCGCTTTCTCGCGCGGCGGCTCGGCAATGAAGAGGAGGCCGCCGACGTTCTGCACGATTTCTACGTCAAGGTGCTTGCCCGGGTTGGCGATGTTCGCGACACGGAAAAGCTGCGCGCCTGGATGCGCCGGGTGTTGGAGACGACGTTAGTCGACTATTACCGCGCCCAAGGCAAGAAGCGTCAAAGGGACGCGGAATACCACTATCTGGAGTCGGTGCTCTTGACCGGCGAAGCCAAGAGCGATCTCGATCTCTTTGTCTGTGTGTGCCTTTACAAACTTCTTCCGACCCTAAAGTCGGAGTATGCGGAAATCTTGTGGCGCGCCGACTTGATCGGCGAGTCCCGCCAAAGTATCGCTGGCACGCTCGGCATCACGGAGAGCAATTTTCGCGTGCGTCTGCACCGGGCCCGCCAGGCCTTGCGGCAGCGGCTGGAAGAGACCTGTCGGACCTGCCCAATTCATGGCTATCTCGATTGCGAGTGCGACTACGCCGGCCATGTTCGTGCGGAGATCGGGGAAGGACCCTCCGAACTGTAACGAATTGCTCCCCGGACCGTCTATCTGAACGTCGGCCTGAATACATTGGCGCGCCGTCGCGCACCAGCTTCAGGTCACCCGTTCTCAATCTGATGGACCATCCGAAGGAGACGACCATGCCAAACACATCCAAACCCACCAATCCCGCAGTTCTGCAGTATCGGGGGCTCGACCTCGAAGCCATCACGGCCCTGCAAATGCGTAATGTTGAAGCGCTCCGGAGCATGACGAATCTCATGTTCGACACGACGGAAGCGGTCACTAGGCGCCAGGCCGAATTCCTTGAATCCCGCGTCGGCCAGATGAGCGCGGCGTTCGAGCCTGGCGAAAACGCTTCGGATCCAAAGGCTCTTTTCGAACGGCAAGCCGAGGCCTATCGCGATCTCTTCGGGGCGCTCGCCAGCCATGTTGGGGAGCTTGCCGAGATCACGTCCAAATGCTGCGCCGGGCTGGTGCACGAGGCGAGCCGAGCGGCGGCGGGCCAGGACGACGAGAGCGCTGCCGTGAAGCGGTCGGAGAACGACGGCACCGCAGCCTCGAAGACAAGCGCAGCGAAAAAGTAGTCGCGGGCAGGGTTCATGAACGCGCTTTTCTACTTCCTGATCTGGGCGGTGATCATCTTCGTGATGATGCGCTTCGGCTGCGGCGCCCATGTCATGGGACATGGGCACGGCAAGGCCAAGCACGGCGATGCGAACCACAGCCGGCAAAAGAATGCCGAGGAGTTGCGGTGGATTCCCCCAACCAAGGACGTCGATCCCGTCTGCGGCAAGACCGTCAGTACCGACAAGGCCAAGCCGAGCGTCCATGACGGCAATGTTTATTATTTTTGCTCGCGGGAATGCCGGGAGCGCTTTGAGGCTGCGCCCGAGCAATATGTCGGACCCGGTGCCAAGACCGAGACGCCGACGCCCCAGTTGGAGGACCGCCATGTCTGATCTCAATATCTCTTCGAGGACGCCGCCGCGCGCGGGGACGCCCCTGCCGGTTCAGTCTGCTTCAAGAATACCCGTGATGGCGCTCGGCTTGAGCCTAGGCCTCTTCCTGGCCGTCACCTTCGCTCTTTGCGTCGGCTTCGACCTTTTGTTTCCCGGCCAGGCGATGTATCAAAGCTGGTTCCGGCTCCTTCCTGGCTTCACTTGGCTGAGCTGGCAGAGCTTTTTCCTCGGCCTGGCCGAGAGCTTCGCCTATGGCTGGTATGTAGCACTGGTCTTCGCGCCGCTTTACAATTTCTTTGCCGCGCACAGTGGCCGGGGAGGCCGGCCATGACGACGGCAAAGAGGCAAAAAGCCACAACCGATGCCGGCGACAAACGGGCACCCGCACTTAAACTGGTAAGCCAGGCGGATGCCCGGCGTCAGAAGCGTGTGGGGGATGCTTCGGACGCTCGACTGCCGGGCCAGGATCTCGTCGACTACCAGGTCGACCTCTGGCAGCGGACGATCCTTTTCTGGGACACGCTCAGACAACGCGCCGACAATATGCTCGAGCATGAACGCGCCGGTTTGCCGCCGTTGCTCGACTTCAAATACGAGACGATCCTCGACGCACGGCGCTTCGAGCCTCCCGCGAACTATGCGCTCCTGCGGATTACGGAAGTCGGCGATGACTGCTGGGACGACTGCGTCGATTCCGACAAGCCGCCGGTCATCGTGGTCGATCCGCGCGCCGGGCACGGGCCGGGGATCGGCGGGTTCAAGCACGATTCCGAAGTCGGCATGGCGCTCCACGAGGGGCATCCAACATATTTCGTGATCTTTTTCCCGGAGCCATCGCCCGGCCAGACACTGGCCGACGTGTTACATGCACTCAGGCGCTTCGTGGAGGAGGTCGCCGGACGCCATTCCGGCACGCCGCCTGTCCTTTACGGCAACTGTCAGGCCGGTTGGGCGATGACTCTGCTCTCGGCCGACTGTGAGGGTCTGGTCGGCCCTGCTGTGCTGAACGGCTCGCCGCTGTCCTATTGGTCAGGCGAGGCCGGCGTCAATCCGATGCGGGTGACCGGAGGACTGCTCGGCGGCGCCTGGCTCACGCATTTGACGGCCGATCTCGGCAACGGCCGCTTCGATGGCGCGTGGCTGGCCCTGAATTTCGAGAACCTGAAGCCGGAAAAGGCTATTTGGGAGAAATACGCCGGTCTGTTCCACAAGGTCGATACCGAGAGCGAGCGCTTCCTCGAGTTCGAGCGCTGGTGGAACGGGTTCTATTTCCTCAGCCGCGAAGAAATACTGGCGATCGTCGAAAACCTGTTCATCGGCAACAAGCTGGAACAGGGCATCATGCGCATCTGCGACGGCTGCATCGCCGATTTGCGCCGCATCCGCAATCCGTTGGTCATCTTTGCCTCCTACGGAGACAACATCACGCCGCCGCATCAGGCTCTGGGCTGGATTCCGACCGTATATGAGGATACGGCCGATCTGAAGAAGGCGGGTCAACGGATCGTCTATCTGACCAATCCGCATGTGGGCCATCTCGGCATCTTCGTGTCGGCCAAGGTCGCCCGCCTTGAACATCGCGCCATTCTCGAAAACCTCGATGAGATCGAAGCCCTCGCCCCGGGCCTCTACGAGATGAAGATCGACAACCCGAGCGGCGACCCCGACTGCCACAAGCCGCAATTCACCGTGCGGTTTGACGAGCGGCGGGTCGAGGATCTGAAGTTTCCGGAGCAAAGCCAGGCATTCGAACAAGTGCGGGCTGTTTCCGAGGCGGGCGAGGCGTTCTACCGGAGCTTCGTCAGTCCGTGGGTTCAGATGGCGAGCAATCCATGGACCGCGGAGTCGTTGAAGTGGCTGCATCCGATGCGAACGAGCCGTTACTTGTTTTCCGAGTCGTTCAACCCATGGATGCGCGGTGTCGCGGCTCTGGCAGATGGTATTGCCAAGACGCGGAAACCGCTGCCCGAGGATCATCCTTTGCTGGAAAGGGAACGAGAGCTTTTCGCCGAATTTTCCGGGGCGATCGAGGAGGTCCGCGAGTGGCGCGACGCCGGCTACGAACAGGCGTTCGGGCAGCTTTACGGCCAGGAGACATCCGCGGCGGGAACAGTAGGGAATGAAGGCGAGGCGAAGAACGATGGCCGTTGATGGCGCGATCCTGGTCATCAATAGCGGATCCTCCAGCGTCAAGTTCGCGCTGTTCGACGCGGCTCCCGCCGAGCCCCAGCGAACCTGGTCGGGTTCTCTGGAACGCATTGGCTTCGACGAAGGACGTTTCCTTGTGAGGGCAGCGGACAGGACGGCACTGGTCGATGAAACGCGGGCAATTCCCGACCATGACGCGGCCCTCGACCTGCTTCTGAACTGGGCCGAGGATCGCGACACGCAAGCGACACCCGTTGCCGTTGGCCACCGGTTGGTACATGGCGGAGAGGGCTGTGATTGTTCGCGTGTGGTCACGCCCGCGCTCGAGGTCCGGCTGAAGCAACTGGTCCCGCTCGCGCCCCTCCATCTGCCCCATAACCTGGCCGGCATCACAGCGGTCCGACGACAACGGCCCGATCTCCCGCAGGTCGCCTGCTTCGACACCGCGTTTCACCATGGCTTGTCACGCGTGGCGCGCTTGACCGGCTTGCCGCGCCGTTTCGAGCAAGAGGGTATCCGGCGCTACGGTTTTCACGGCCTGTCTTATGAGTATGTCATCGGCGAGGTACGCCGGCGTGACGGCGACGCAGCTGCGGAGGAACGAATCATTGTTGCCCATCTCGGCAACGGCGCGTCGATGGCGGCGATCAGGAACGGACACAGCGTCGAGACCACCATGGGCTTCAGTACACTTGCCGGCCTTCCCATGGGGACGCGTCCCGGCGATCTCGATCCCGGCGTTCTCCTGCACCTCCTGATCGAAAAGCAAATGACTCCCGACGCCCTTCAACAGGTGCTCTACACCGAATCGGGCCTGCTCGGTCTGTCCGGCTTGAGCCGCAACATGGCCGATCTCCTGGCCCGGCGGGACGTTCCAGAGGCGGCGGAGGCGATCGATTTCTTCAGCCACCATGCACGCCGGCACCTGGCTGGCCTGACGGCCGCGCTCGGCGGTCTCGATCGGTTGATTTTCACCGGCGGTATCGGCGCTAACTCGCCCGAAATCCGCGCCAGCATCTGCGAGGGGCTTGACTATCTCGGTCTCACGCTCGACGCGGAGCGGAACGCCGGTCAACAACACCTCATATCGACCGATGACAGCGGTGTGCTCATCGAAGCCTTCAAGACTGACGAGGAGTTGGTCATCGCGTGTCACACGCAAAACATTCTGAGCGCATCCGGAAAGGAGAATGTGCGAGCCCATGGTTGATCATCCCGCCACTCTCGAGGATCTCGTCGCACGTGCGAAGGAGCGCACGCCAATCCGCGTCGCCGTGGTCGCCGCCGATCAAGGCCTTGTCCTCGAAACGGTTCAGGAAGCTGTGGCGCTTGGCCTGATCGTACCCCGGCTCGTCGGCGATCCCGACGCGATTCTGGACTGCGCAGCCTCCTCCAATGTGGAGATCGACCGGGCTGCGATCATCTCCGCAAAGAGCGACCCCGATATGGCCCGCGCCGGTGTCGATCTCGTCCGAAACGGCGATGCCGACGCGGTCATGAAGGGTCACATTCACACCGATGCCTTCATGCGGGCCCTGCTAGACACGGACCGCGGCCTCAGACTCCCAGGTCGCCGCGTCAGCCACGTCTTCATGGTCGACATTCCAGCCTATCCGAAGCTCCTCGCGATCACGGACGCGGCCATCAACATCATGCCGGACCTCAACGCGAAAGCGCAGATTCTTGAGAACGCCATCGCGCTTTTCACGCTCCTTGGCATAGAAACACCGAAGGCAGCTGTGTTGTCCGCAGTCGAGACGGTCAATCCGGCCATTGCATCAACCCTCGACGCGGCCTGTCTCGCTTTGATGGCCAAACGGGGCCAGATTGCAGGTGCGATCGTCGACGGCCCAATGGCCTTTGACAACGCCATCTCAGCCGTCGCAGCCCGCGAGAAAGGCATCGTCTCGGAGGTCTCCGGAGATGTCGATATCCTGCTGGTCCCCGATCTCGTTTCCGGCAACATCTTGACCAAGAATCTCGAATATCTGGCCGGCGCCACGGCGGCGGGCGTCGTCATGGGCCTCGCCACGCCGGTGGTGCTCAGCTCCCGCGCCGATCCGCCGGCCGCCCGGTTGGCGGCGCTGGCGCTCGCCGTCCTGATGCATCAATCTGCGCTGCCTCGGTCGCAGCAGTTGCAACGAGGAGAATCGGAATCGGCCATTCATTGCGCGGCTCAACCTGAAGCCGCGTGCTGTCCGATGGGAGCGTGAACCATGGGGCACCATCCAACGAAAGTACGAACGGAGCAAACCGCGCTGGCAACGCCTCGCAACGAACCGTTGGGGAGGGGTTTATCCCTGGATCAACCTCTCCATGCGACACTCGGGCAGATCACCGCCGGTGTGTCACCCGTGGCGCTTGCTCAAGCGTATACGGACTGGGCGCAGCATCTCGTCATGTCGCCCGACAAGCAAATAGAACTAGTTCAGAAGGCCGTCCGCAAATGGGCGCGCTATCTGGAATACTGTTCACGGGCTTGCTCGGATCCTCATTGCGAGGCCTGCATCGAGCCCCTGCCGCAGGACAAACGCTTTGCCGGCGATCCGTGGCAGGCATGGCCATATAACGCGATCTATCAAGGTTTTCTCCTGACCCAGCAATGGTGGCACAACGCCACAACCGGCATCTCCGGCGTCTCCAGGCACCATGAAGAGGTCGTTTCCTTCGTTGCCCGGCAGTTGCTCGATATGATGTCGCCTGCGAATTTTCCGTCGAGCAACCCCGAGGTCCTGAAGGAGACCCTCGATACCGGGGGCCAAAATCTGGTGCGCGGCGCGGTGAACTTCTTCGAAGACTGGCAACGCGCGGTCAGTGGGGGGCGACCTGCCGGCACGGAACGGTTCGCGGTCGGCGACAACCTGGCGGTTACACCGGGCCAAGTGATTTTCCGTAACGAATTGATCGAACTGATCCAATACATGCCGGCGACGGATAAGGTTCATCCCGAGCCTATCCTGATCGTGCCTGCCTGGATCATGAAATACTATATCCTCGACCTTAGCCCCGAGAACTCGCTGGTGAAATACTTGGTCGAGAAGGGTCACACGGTCTTCATGATCTCCTGGAAAAATCCGACGGTCGAAGATCGCGACCTTGGTATGGAGGACTATCGCCGGCTGGGCGTCATGGCCGCGCTCGACGCGGTGTCAGCTATCGCGCCGGAAAGCCGCGTCCACGGCGTCGGCTACTGCCTCGGTGGAACGCTCTTGTCGATTGCTGCGGCGGCCATGGTCCGCGATGGCGACGACCGGCTGGCAACCATGACCCTCTTCGCCGCGCAGACGGACTTCACGGAAGCCGGCGAATTGATGCTGTTCATTGACGAGGCCCAGGTCAGCTTTCTCGAGGACATCATGGCCGAGCAGGGCTGTCTCGATACCAAGCAGATGGCCGGCACGTTCCAGCTGCTTCGCTCCAACGACCTCATCTGGTCGGCCATGGTTCAGAATTATCTCATGGGAGAGCGCCGACCGATGTTCGACCTGATGGCGTGGAATGCTGACGCCACGCGCATGCCTGCCAGGATGCACTCCGAATATCTCCGGCAGCTGTTCCTCGACAATGATCTGGCGGACGAACGCTATCGCGTCGACGGTCGCCCGGTGTCGTTGCATGACATCCGCATTCCGATTTTTGCGGTCAGCACGCTCTCGGACCATGTCGCGCCGTGGCGGTCGGTTTACAAGATCCACAGCCAAACCAATGCCGATGTTACCTTCGTACTATCCAATGGCGGCCACAATGCCGGCATTGTGAGCCCACCTGGCAACACCCGGCGTCGTCACCAGATCGCCACCCACGATGATCTCGCGGCCTACCTGGACCCTGACGCCTGGCAGGCGCGGGCCACCCACCATGAGGGTTCATGGTGGCCCTGTTGGCTAGGGTGGCTTAGCGACCATTCGGGTGAACCCGTTAAGCCCCCTGGCCTGGGGGCGGCGCGCAAGGGCTATCGGCGGCTGGGCGAAGCGCCCGGCACCTATGTGCTGATGCCCTGACCCAGGCTGTGACCCTGTCGTCCGCAGCTATGTCTGGTCCCGAATAATATCGTGCGCGGCGAGACGGATCGCGCCTGGCCCGCCTGGCCGGAGAAAGGAGCAAGCGCAAAAATGGAACTCATCGATATGAAAGGCCGGAAGGGGTTGGTGGTGGGAATTGCCAACGAACACAGTTTGGCCTGGTCGGCGGCCCAGCATTTTGGGAACGCCGGCGCCGATCTTGCCATCACCTATCTGAACGACAAGGCCAAGCCCTTTGTTGAGCCGCTTTCGCAACAGGTGGACGCGCAACTTTTCCTGCCCTGCAATGTCGCCGAGCCGGGACAATTGGAGGCCGTCTTCGGGGAGATCGAGCAGAAATGGGGCCGATTGGATTTTCTGTTTCATGCGATCGCATGGGCCCGTAAGGAAGATCTCCATGGCCGGTTGACCGATTGTTCGGGAGAAGGCTTCGCTGAATCGATGCTTATCTCGTGCCACTCCTTCATCCGTATGGCGAAGCTCGCCGAGCCGCTCATGGACAAAGGTGGCAGCTTGACGACGCTCAGCTACTACGGCGCAGAAAAAGTGGTCGATCATTACAATGTCATGGGGCCAGTGAAGGCCGCCCTTGAAGCGTCTGTACGCTACCTGGCCCATGAACACGGTGGCAAGGCGATCCGGGTGAACGCGATTTCGGCCGGGGCGGTCGCGACACGTGCGGCCTCGGGCATCGAGCATTTCGACGAACTATTGAATGAGACCGTCCGCAAGGCGCCGCTGCGGCGCACGGTGGACGCCTGCGAGGTGGGACGTACGGCGCTTATGCTGGCGAGCGATTATACGAGCGCCATCACCGGGGAAACGCTCTACGTCGACGCGGGCTTTCACATCGAAGGGATGGTGTTTCACTGATGGCCGGCTTCGAACCCGAAAAAGACGTAATGGTAACCGACCCAGTATGCGGCATGCGCCTGACGCCCGAAAAGGCCGTCGCCCAGGAGGAGTGTGAGGGCTGGGCGTATTTTTTCTGCTCGGAGGGCTGTCACAAGCTCTTTCTCACAGCGCCGGAACGATACTCCTATTGACCTGCTCCCCTGAATTGTACT
>DLCG01000024.1:95130-97084 GCA_002480495.1 Rhodobiaceae bacterium UBA7804
AGACGATCTCTGCCGCCTCAGTCCGCCCGCCCGGCGGCCACTGCCTGTGAATCCCCGTCACTGTAACGCAGAGCGTTTCTCGCCGTCTTTGTAGATATGAGAACAGAGATCCTGCGAACGTNNTCACAGCGCCGGAACGATACTCCTCCTCTCTGGCCTATTTCTCGCAGCCATCGGCCGGTAAGGATACGTAGCCGCAGACCTGTGACGTCAGACGAAGAACGGATCGTCGTGAAAGCTTAGCGATGCGTCTCTTGCAGAGGACCTTTACGAGTATCCGGAACACAATTTTGTAGGGTTTCGAACGACCGATCTATGGACGATCGGCAGCCGATTTCGGGCCGAGTGCCGCTGTTCCGCCTTCGCTCTACGCCTGTTCAGGCACGGCAGGCGAGGCTCCCAAAGAGCTTCAGACGATCTCTGCCGCCTCAGTCCATCACTGCCTCGAATCCCCGTCACTGTAACGCTGAGCGTCTCTCGCCGTCCTTATAGATGTGAGAACAGAGATCCTGCGAACGTTTCCGCGAATACCGACAGCGGTGACGGTTTGTACGCCGAAGTCGCATTTCACATCGAAGAGATGATTGGACAGGCCATGTACCACGAAAGGAGCGTCAAATGAGAAGACAATTGACGAATTTGGCCCTGGCGCTGCCCACCGCGGTGGTATCGATGCCGGCACTTGCGCAAACCCCGGCCGATCGATCCGACTATTGGCACTATGGCTGGGGCTGGGGACACATGATTTTTGGCTCCGTCATGATGATCGTCTTCTGGGGCGGGATCATCCTCGCGATCATACTCGCGGCCCGCTGGCTAGGTGGCGATTCAGGACGGGTAGCCCGATCGCAATCACGAACGAACGGGCCCCTCGACATCCTTCACGAACGCTTTGCCCGCGGCGAGATTGACAAGGAGGAGTTCGAAGAACGAAAGCGTCTGCTCTCCGACTGAAACCGTCGTCCAACAAAAGCCAGAGTCGCGGAAGACCGCAGCATACATCGTCAATCGAACCGGAAAGCCGGAACAAGCCAATGAACAAGCACGATGATCACGATCACAGCCATCGCTCTGACGGTGCAACAGCTTCGGTCAAGGCTATGACGGCCAGAGATCCGGTTTGCGGAATGACGGTGCAGGTGGATCAGGACAAGCCGAGCCGAGAGTACGAGGGTGAGACCTATCACTTTTGTTCTCAAAAGTGCCACGATAAGTTCGCGGCCGACCCGGAGCATTATCTCGCCGGCGAGCACAAGGCCGAAACAGCGCCTAAGGGCACGAAATATACCTGCCCGATGCATCCCGAGATCGTGCGGGACGAACCGGGAGAATGTCCGATCTGCGGCATGGCGCTGGAGCCTATGGGGGTTCCAGCCCCCGATGACGGACCGAATCCCGAGCTTGTCGATTTCAAGCGCCGGTTTTGGATCGGCGCCGTGCTGACGGTTCCGCTTCTTGTGCTGACGATGGGCCCCTTTGTTGGGCTCGGTTTCGTCCGCGACATCTTCGGCGAGCGTGTAACGCTGTGGATCGAACTCGCTTTGGGGACACCGGTCATTCTCTGGGCCGGTTGGCCATTCTTCGTGCGTGGCGTCAAGTCGGTGATCAACCGCAGTCTCAACATGTTCACGCTCATCGGGATGGGCGTCGGCGCGGCCTATCTCTTCAGTGTCGTCGCCGTGCTCGTGCCGGAGATTTTCCCGGACGGATTCCGCGATGCGGAGGGCCATGTCGGGGTCTATTTTGAAGCCGGCGCGGTGATCGTCGTGCTGGTGCTGCTCGGCCAGGTGATGGAGCTCGGCGCGCGCGAGCGAACGGGCTCGGCGATTCGCGCCCTTTTGGATATGGCCGCCAAGACCGCCCGGGTGATCCGCAAGGACGGGAGCGAGGAGGAAATCCCGCTCGAGGACGTCGAGGTCGGCGATCGGCTGCGCGTCCGCCCGGGCGACAAGGT
>DLCG01000011.1:0-40325 GCA_002480495.1 Rhodobiaceae bacterium UBA7804
CGGCGAGTTCGGCGGCATGGGGCTCGAAGGGGCCGTGCGTCTCGGCTATCGCCGGGAAATGGAGGCGATAGAAGACCCGGAAGAGCGAGACGCCTTCTACCGCAAGATGGTCGACCGCTATTACGAGAACGGGAAGGCGACCAACATGGCCTCCTTCCTCGAAATCGACGCGGTGATCGACCCGGCCGGTACACGGCACTGGGTGACGCGGGGGCTGAAATCGCTGCCCCCGGCCGAACACCGCCCTGCCCGCGCCTTCATCGATACCTGGTGAGGGCCATGTGAACCTCGCAGGCGGGAGAGACGTATGAAGGAAAACGACGTCTTTCCCGCGAGCGAAGATGACCGGCGATACGGCACCTGAACTTGAATCATTCCCGCAAGGCGGGGTCGCAGCCATTGCCGGTGCGACCGGCGCCATCGGCCATGCGCTTCTGACCGCCATCGAGGCGAGCGGGCGCTTTCGCGAGGTCATCGGCCTTTCGCGGAACGGCAGGCCGAAACTCGACCTGACCGACGAAGCGAGCATCGAGGCGGCGGCGCAGCACATCGCCGGAAGGGGGGGCGAGCTCCGTCTTTTCATCGATGCGACGGGCTTTCTGCATGACGGGAATTTCTCGCCGGAGAAGAGCCTGAAGCAGATTTCGCCCGCGCAGATGGCGCATGCCTTCGCCATCAACGCGACGGGGCCAGCGCTGCTGATGAAGCATTTTCTGCCGCTGCTGCCACGGGAGGGGAAATCCGTCTTTGCCACGCTTTCGGCACGCGTTGGCAGCATCACCGACAACAAGGCGGGCGGCTGGTACGGCTACCGCGCCTCCAAGGCGGCGCTGAACCAGATCCTCCGCAGCGCCGCCATCGAGACCGCGCGACGGAAGCCCGCCGCCATCTGCCTCGCGCTTCACCCCGGCACCGTGATGAGCCCGCTTTCTGCTCCCTTCGAGAAGAAGGGGCTCGATGTCCGCGCACCGGAAGCGGCAGCGCGAGACCTTCTGACCGTGATCGAGCGCGCGAATGCGCAGAGCAATGGCTCCTTCCTCGACTACAGGGGAGAGGCATTACCTTGGTGACGGGTAAGGAAATGGAGGCCAGAACGGAGGGTGCGTGCCGTGTCTATTACGACGGCTCCTGTCCGCTTTGCCGAAGGGAAATCGGCTTCTACCGCCGCCGCGAGGGCGCGGAGGAAATCGAATGGATCGACGTCAGCGCCGAGGACTATCGCGGCGGCGAGGGCGCACCGGAGCCGGACGCGGCGATGAAGCGGTTTCATGTCGTGGGCGCGGACGGGAAGCTCGTCTCCGGAGGCGCGGCCTTTGCGCAGCTCTGGACGGCGTTGCCCGGATTTCGTGCCGCCGGGCGTCTGTTTCTCATGCCGCCCTTTTCCTGGGCGATTGCGTTCGGCTACCGGCTCTTCCTTCCGTTGCGGCCCTTGCTGCAGAAGCTTGCCGCGAAGGGCGAGTGACGCCATGCCGCGCATGCGCAGGAAAGCCGATCTGCCCACGAAAACCTGCGAAGCCTGCGGAAGGGTCTTCGCATGGCGAAAGAAGTGGCGTGACGACTGGAACGAGGTGAAGACCTGCTCGGAGCGCTGCAAGCGCGAATTGCGCGCGCGGAAGCGGAGCGCCTGAGCCATGGGCACTCTCCGGCTCGTTCTCGGCGACCAGCTCACGCGCGATATTTCCGCCCTTCGCGGATTGGACAAGAAGCGCGACGTCGTCCTCATGGCGGAAGTGCGCGAGGAAGGCACCTATGTGCGCCATCACAAGCAGAAGATCGCGCTGATCCTTTCCGCCATGCGTCATTTCGCGGAAGCGTTAAAACAGGAAGGGATCAAGGTCGACTACGTGAAGCTGGACGACCCCGGCAATACCGGGTCGCTCATCGGCGAACTTGAACGCGCGCTTGAAAGACACAAGGCGGAGAGAGCCGTGGTGACGGAGCCCGGCGAATGGCGTCTGCGCGCCACATTCGACGCATGGCGGCAGGCGCATGATGGTGTGTTCGACATATGCGACGATGACCGCTTCTTCGCCAGCCATGAGCGCTTTCACGAATGGGCGAAAGGACGCAAGAGCTTCCGCATGGAGTTTTTCTACCGGGAGCTGCGGCGCGAGACGGGCTTCCTGATGGAAGGCGACGAGCCCGCGGGCGGCAAATGGAATTTCGACAGCGACAACAGGAAGGCGCTGCCAAAGAAACTGGCGGCGCCGGAGCGACGGCGCTTTGCGCCCGATGAAACAAGCTGCGAGGTGATGGCGCTCGTCGAGCGCGAATTCTCCGGACATTTCGGCACGCTGGACGAGTTCGACTGGCCGGTGACGCGCGAGGAAGCATTGTCGGCACTCGCCCATTTCATCGAGGACGCGCTGCCTCTTTTCGGCGACTATCAGGACGCGATGCGGGAGGGGGAACCCTTTCTCTTTCACTCGCTGCTTTCGACATCACTCAATATCGGGTTGCTGACGCCGCGAGAGGTCTGTCTTGCGGCGGAGAAGGCCTGGCGCGAGGTCCATGTGCCGCTGAATGCGGTGGAAGGCTTTATCCGGCAGATACTCGGCTGGCGCGAATATGTGCGCGGCATCTACTGGCTGAAGATGCCGGACTATGCGGAAACGAATTTCCTCGATGCGCGCGAGCCGCTTCCCGATTTCTACTGGACGGGCGAGACGAAGATGCGCTGCATCTCCGATGTCGTGACACAGACGCGAGACCACGCCTACTCGCATCACATCCAGCGGCTGATGGTGACGGGGAATTTTGCGCTGCTGGCGGGCATCGATCCGAAGGAAATATGCGAGTGGTATCTTGCCGTTTACGCCGATGCCTTCGACTGGGTGGAGCTGCCGAATACGCATGGCATGGCGATCTTCGCGGATGGCGGTCTTCTTGCGTCGAAGCCCTATGCCGCGTCGGGCGCCTATATCAGCCGGATGTCGAATTTCTGCGAGGGTTGCAGCTATGATCCGAAAGCGCGGGCGGGAAAGGAGCCCTGTCCTTTCAACGCGCTCTACTGGGCGTTCCTGATGCGCAACGAGAAGAAGCTCTCGAAGAACCCCAGGCTCGCCATGCCCTACCGCACACTTGCCAAATGGGACGGCAAGCGGCGGGAGAGCATTGCGAAGGAAGCGGCCTCGTTCATCGAGAAGATGAAGGAGGGAAAGGCGTGAGGCTTCGCTCCGGCCTCAGCTTTCCTTGGCGACCTTGTCGAAGTCCGATGCATCATGACGCTCGGGAAGCTGGCTCGACTTATCGCCCCAGGTGCGATTGACCATGCGGCCACGCTTCACGGCCGGGCGCACGGCGATTTCTTCCGTCCAGCGGTTCACATTCTTGTACTCGTGGACGCTGAGGAATTCGGCCGCCTCATAAAGCAGGCCCTTTGCGAGCGCGCCGTACCAGGGCCAGATTGCCATATCGGCGATGGTGTAGTCGTCGCCCGCGATGAAACGGCTTTCGGCAAGGCGCCTGTCCAGCACATCGAGCTGGCGCTTCACTTCCATCGCGAAACGGTCGATCGCATATTCGATCTTCACCGGCGCATAGGCATAGAAGTGGCCGAATCCGCCGCCGAGATAGGGCGCGGAGCCCATCTGCCACATGAGCCAGGACCAGCACTCGGCGCGCTTCGTCAGATCCTTCGGCTGGAAGGCGCCGCCGAATTTTTCCGAAAGATAGAGAAGGATGGCGCCGCTTTCGAAGATGCGGGTGGGCGGATTGGTGCTGCGGTCCATCAGCGCCGGGATCTTGGAATTCGGATTGACCGAGACGAAGCCCGAGCCGAACTGATTGCCCTCGCCGATATTGATGAGCCAGGCGTCGTATTCCGCTTCCTTGATGCCGAGCTCCAGCAGTTCTTCCAGCATCACCGTCACCTTGACGCCATTCGGCGTCGCCAGCGAATAGAGCTGGAAGGGATGCTTGCCGACGGGCAGCTCCTTCTCATGCGTCGGACCGGCGATGGGCCGGTTGATATTCGAGAAGCGGTTCGTATTCTTGTCCTGGTTCCAGGTCCAGACCTTTGGCGGCGTGTAGTCGGACATTTGGCGTCTCCCTTTTTCGGATTTGCTTTCGACCGTTCTTTGGATCAGGCGGCTTCCTCGGCGACGAAGCCCTTCCAGCCGCGCATATAGGTGAGGAAGGCATCGCCGAGACCTTCGTCGCGCAGATGCTGCTCGGTGACAGGCAGCGCGGGCGAGCGATAGGCCGCATCGGCGAGGACGCGGTTCGGGAAATCGTGGCGCAGGATCGCGGCGCGGCCGATGACGGCGAAATCGCAACCGGCATCGATGACGGCGGCCGCATCCGCGCCGCTCATGATCTTGCCCGCGGCGCCGAGGCGGACCTGCCCGCGCGGGAGCGAAGTGAAATATTCCATCAGCGACTTGCCCTGGAACTCCTCTTCCGCCGGTTCCTTGTTCACGTCCCAGAGCGACATGTCGAGGAAGTCGATCTTTGCCTTGCCGAGAAGTTCGGATGCGACGTCGATCACCTCGGCAAGCTTCAGGCCGAACCGTTCCGGCGAAAGGCGAATGCCGAGCTGGAAATCCGGCCCGCAGGCGGCACGGATACCATCGACGATTTCAAAGGTGAGACGGGCGCGATTTTCGAGCGAGCCGCCATAGGCATCGCTGCGACGATTGGTTTCCGCAGAGAGGAACTGCGCGAGGAGATAGCCATGCGCGCCATGAACCTCGACGCCGTCGAAGCCAGCCTTTTCCGCACGCTTCGCGGCGGCGATGAAGGCATCGCGAGCGGCTTCCACTTCCGCGGTCGTCATGGCGCGTGCGCCTGTATCCGCATCGTCGGACGCGCCGACCACTTCGCCGACCAGTTCCTTTGGCGAGCGGATGCCCGCGTGATGAAGCTGGACGGAAGAGACCGAGCCCCTGGTCTTGATGGCGGCCGCAAGCCGCGTCAGCCCTTCGAGATGGCGATCATCCCAGATGCCGAGCTGGCCCGGAAAGCCCTGCCCGCCCGCCTGCACATGGGCAGCGCAGGTCATGGTGAGACCGAAGCCGCCTTCGGCGCGCATGGTGAGCCAGCGGAATTCGTCATCGGAAAGACGGCCGTCCTCGTGGCTCTGCAGATTGGTGAGCGGCGCGAGCATGAAGCGGTTTTTCCAGGCAGGGCCGTGGGCGAGGGAAAGCGGCTCCGCGAGCCTATTCGTTTTGGTCATTGGAATTCCCGGAGATGAAGTTGAATTCGGATAACCGCCTATATAGGCCCTTGAGAGGCGATCTTCCATCGGGGAGGCCGATCACAAACCGTTGTTCGCCGGAAGGTGGACCGGAATGGCGGGAAACCGCGCGGATGAAATCGGCGCGAGACAAGGCCGGATTCCACGGCACCAGGAAGGAAAATGCGCGGAAGCGGGGTGAGGAACGGCCTCAGCGCTCCGTCAGCGCACGGTCCTTCAGCTTGAGCACGGGCTTCAGCAGATAGGCAAGGACCGTTCTGTCACCGGTGATCACGCTTACTTCCGAAATCATGCCCGGGATGATCGGCAGGTTCGCCTGACGGCCTTCGAGCGCCGCATGGTCGACGCTTACCGTCACGGGGAAGTAGTGCACGCCTTCCTGTGTGACCTGCGTGTCGGCGCCGACGCGCTCGACGCGGCCAGGCAGTGCGCCATAGACAGAGAAGTCATAGGCGGTGATGCGGACTTTCGCCTCCTGGCCCGGGTGGATGAAAGCGATGTCGGAAGGGTTCATGCGCGCCTCGATGAAGAGCGTGTCGTCGAGCGGCACGATTTCCATGATGGTGCCGCCGGGCTCGATGACGGCGCCCTGCGTCAATGTCGCGACGCGCTTCACGACGCCGTTCGCGGGCGCACGAACTTCGCGGCGGCCGACGCGGTCGCGATGAGCGACGAGGCGGGCGGAAAGCGCGGCAAGTTCGGCACTCGACTTGCTCAGTTCCTCCCGAGCCTCACTGACGAAGGAGGAGCGGCGCTCGTCAATGCGGGAGGCAAGTTCGTCGAGTTCGATTTCGGCGGCGCGGATATCGGCACGCGCCTTTGAGAGCGCCTCATCCGTTTCGGCGAGCATGCGCTCGAGCTTGAGCTTCTCGACGACGGACATCAGCCCGTCCCGCACCTGACGGGCGACGAGGCCATGTTCGGCGGCAAGCGAGCGGCGCTTCTCGTCGAGATGGACGATCCGTTCCTTCGCCTCTGCGATGGTCTGGCGAGCCTGCTCTTCCTGCCGCCCAAAAACGGCTACCGCATCGTCGAGGCCCTGAATCTTGCTCCGATAAAGCGCGGTTTCGGCGGCAATCAGGGCCGGTCCCTCCGGCGTATCGGAAAGCTCTTCGGGAAAGGAGAGCGGTTCGCCCGACGCCTCGGCGGAAAGGCGGGAGACCGCAGCCTGCAGGGCACGATAGGTGCTGAGATCCTCGCGATAGGAAGAGAGCGCGCCGGTATTGTCGATCTGGGCGACGACATCGCCTTCCGCCACACGGTCGCCTTCGCGGACGAGGACCTTTCGCAGAATGCCGCCTTCGAGGTTCTGAACGACCTGAATATGGCTCGAAGGAACGACCGAACCTTCGCCATTCGCCGTCACATCGATATGCGCGAAGGCGGCCCAGACGAGCAGGAAGAAGATGAGCCCCGAGATGACGGAGAGCAGGACGATCACCGCGCGCTCCGGCCCCCTGACGGGATCGAGCAGGGCCGGTCCGGCATTCATGAGGAAGCGCGCGTTCATTCCTTCACGCCTCCCGTCACGACATTGAGAGGTCCGCGCGGTTCCTTGCCGCTCAGGGCAGCGAGCACCTTGTCGCGCGGACCGTCCATGACGACGCGGCCGCGCTCCAGCACGATAATGCGCGAGACGAGCGGCAGCAGCGCGGGCTTGTGCGTGACGATGACGGTTGTGAGTCCCGCACGTTCGCGCGCGAGGCCCGCGATCACGCGCTGCTCGGTCGTGTTGTCCATCGCGGAAGTCGGCTCGTCGAGCAGCAGAACGGGCGGACGCCCGGCAATCGCGCGGGCGAGCGACACGGCCTGGCGCTCACCGCCGGAAAGCCTCATGCCGCCTTCGCCCACCTGCGTCTGCAGGCCGAGCACGGAGCGGGAGAGAAGTTCATCGAGACCAGCCGCATGAACGACTTCGAGGAGACGCCCGTCATCGAGACCGGGATGCGCGGCGAGAATATTGTCGCGAATGGTACCGTGAAAGAGGACCGCTTCCTGTCCCGCATAACCGATGGCGGTGCGGAGTGCGGCGGGATGGATCTGGCGCACATCGACGCCATCGAGCAGCACATGGCCCGCATCCGGCGCGTTGAGATTGAGCGCGAGGCGTAGCGCGGTGCTCTTTCCGGAGCCGACGCGGCCCAGAATGGCAACCGAGGTGCCCGCCTCCACATGGATGTCGATGCCGTCCAGCGCAACGACAGGCGGGATATCCTCCGACAGCGAGGGGTAGGAAAAGCGCACTTCCCGGAAAGTGAGCGCGCCCTTCGCCCGCACCTTCTGAATCTGCCCCGGCACTTCTTCTACCGGCGCCTGCATGAAGCGGTCGAGCCCCGCCACGGCGAGCTTCGTCTGCTGCCAGCGCGCCATGAGGTTGGCGACCTGCGCGAAGGGAGAAACGGCGCGGCCCGACAATATGACGGCAGCGATGAGCGCGCCGGACGTGATGTCTCCCGCGCCGACGAGCAGCGCGCCGAAGATCACGATGAAGATTGTCACGAAGCTGGCCGCGCCAGCGGTGACGGAGCCCGAGAGGCTCGACCATTGACGCGACTGGATCGCCGTCTCGGCATTCTGCGCGATCATCGCTTCCCAGTGGCGGCGTGCCCAGGCCTGTGCGTTAACGGCCTTGATCGTGTCGATGCCCGCCATGGTTTCGTGCAGGAAGGCGGACTTGTGCGCGGCCTCGCGATGGGCGCGGGAAACGGCGCGCGAAATCGGCTTCTGCAGCAGAAGTCCTGTGCCGACCACCAGCGCGATGCCCGCGACCGGCACGAGAACCAGAACGCCTGCGATCCACCAGATGATCGCGAGGAAAATGAGGACGAAAGGAAGATCGCCGAGGCCGACCAGCGTTGCGGAGGTGAAGAAGTCGCGCACCGTCTCGAACTCGCGAACCGTATTCGCAAGCGTGCCCGCGCTTTGCGGCCGCGCCGTGCCCCGCAGTGCGAGAAGCTGGCGGAAGATGCGCGCGCCGACGGAAACGTCGAAACGCCGCCCGCCCACATCCACGAGATAACCGCGGATGATGCGCATGAAGACATCGGTGAGAACCACCACGCCGATGCCGATGCCGAGCGCGGCAAGGCTTGCCGTCGCATTGTTCGGAATGACGCGGTCATAGACCGCCATGGTGAAGAGCGAGATGGCGATTGCCGCGAGATTGACGAAGAGGCCCGCGAGGATCGCAAAGCCGTAAAGCCGCTTGTTCGCGAAGAGCGCGCCCTTGAACCAGTCCTTTTCCGGCTCGACATCGAGCAGGTTGCTGCGCTGGTCGAAATAGAAGGCGGGGCGAAGCTGCCAGACGGCCGCACCGGTTTCGAGTTCATGGTCCGGCACCCAGATGGGCTCGCCCTCGCCCTGCGCCGCCATGAAGCCCGAACCGCGGCGCATGAGAAGTGCGACCGGCCCCTCCACGACGGAGACCGCGAGAGCTGGCATCTCGGTGCGCGTGAGTTCGGAGGCGGGCTTCGCCGCTTCGACCGCGATGATCTCGGCGCGCGAGGCCGCCTCCGCGACATGCGCAGTGTCGAGCCGCCCGCGCTTCAGCGGAAGGCCCGCAAGCATCGCCTCCCGGTCCATGCCCTTGCCGAAATAGCGCAGCGCCGCCTCGAGCGCGGGGAGGTAGTCGGCCTCCCCTGCTTCCGGCGTTTCCTGATGCGCTGTTTCGGCCATGGCGGCTACCTCACGCAACCGCCGGAAGCGTGCCGGTCTCGCTGGCAGGGTCCTGCACGAAGAGCTGCTGTGTGCCGCTGTCGAAGAAGGAGAAAGCGTCGCCGCCTTCTCCACCGGTGCTGCCGCCATCTCCGGCACCGTCATCGTTCGACAGGCCCGGAATCTCTCCCGATGTGTCGAGCAGGCTCTCCGCATCCGGGACGTAGCTCATGGACATCATGGAGAAGCCGGACATCTCGTCCCTTCCGGCAACCTCGATATTGACGGTGGCAGTGGCCCCGCCGGCGAGCGTGTAGGTGAAGCTATCGGTTGCCGTCTGCCCGCCACCAAGCGCCTGAATGGAAGCGGCGCCGGTGGGGTCGTAGGTGATTTCGCCCGTGCCTGCATTATAGGTCAGGCTTGCGCCCATCGTGCTCGTGGCGGCGACGGAGGAAATCGCCGCGCCGTCGCCGTCGTTCTGCAGAAGGACATTCCCGGAGAAAGTATAGGGTGCGTCCTCGTTCACATCCTCGGCGTAGTTCTGACCGTTGCCGCCAATTTCGGCGAGCGCCCGCGCCTGGAAGAAGGCATCGTAGACGAGGGAGTCGTTCCATTGCTCCGAAGAGTTACGGATCAGATAGTCTTCTTCGGCGCCCAGCTCGTCCAGGACGCTCGGCTGGCCGGGTGCCCAGTTGGTATAGGCGCCATCGACCGCGCTTCCGCCGGAGTTGCCGTTCCAGAATGCCGTTCCCGCCTCGGGCCCCGTCTGCCAGACCCAGTTGCCCTCGGAGGCAAGATCGTTGGCGCCCAGCCAGAGGCGGCCGCTATAGATAGTCGTGGCGAAGTCGTTTTCCTCCGCGCTGGTGATGGTCAGAAGGTAGCTCTCGCCGGGCAGAGCATCCGCGGCCGCGTCCCTTGCGTCGGTCCAGTAATTCTCGGCACCGACCAGCTGATACGCATGACCATTGCCTTCGAAGACCGTCCAGCCGTCGGGCACCGAGCTGATCGTATCGTTCGCCGCCGCAACAAACGGCACCGTCTGAACAGTAACGTCGAGGGCAGCAGAGGACGCGCTCTCATTGCCCGCGCCGTCAATGGCCACCACGGTAAAGCTGTGATCGCCGTCCGGTAGTGCCGCCGTCGTGAAGGACCAGGTGCCGCTTCCGTTCACGACAGTTCCGAGCAGCGTTCCGTTGTCATAAACGGCCACAAGCGTCGACGTGGGACGCGTACCCGAAAGGGTGATGGTGTTGTCGTCCGTAACCCCGTCGCCGACTGCGCCGGTGTCCGAACCCCAGCTATCGATGGTAGCGGCGGCGGGAGGAGTCGTATCCACCCAGACGACCTGGATGTTCGACTCGGCGCTCTGGTTGCCCGCGTCGTCGACCGCTCTCGCCGTCAGGTAGTGATAGCCTTCCGGCAGGGCGGAGGTCGTCACCGACCAGTCGCCATTGCCGTCGGCGGTCGTAACCGCAATCTGGCTGCCCTGGAAGTAGATGCGGACTTCCTCGCCGGCTCCCGCGGTGCCCGTCAGTGTCGGCGTCGTGTCCGACGTCTGGTTGGTCGTGGTGCCGGTGTCATTCGTGAACCCACTGATGACGGGAGCGTCCGGGGCGGTATTGTCGAGCGTGATCGTCCTCGTCGCCGACGAAGACTGGTTGCCCGCGCCATCCACCGCATAGGCGCTGACGGTGATGTTGCCGTTCTCGAGACCGGAAATATTCGCGCCTGAAAGCGTCCAGGAGGTCCCGTTCACTGTCGCCGTTCCGTTGACCGTGCCGCCCAGGCTGTCCGTGAATGTGACATAGACCGTGCGCGCACCGCCCACTGCCGTGCCCGACACGTTGAAGTAGTTGTCCTCGTTTCCGTTCACGACATTGTCGCCAGCAATCGTCCCGGCGATCGAGACGGTTGGCGCGGACGTATCGATATTGATCGGGAAGCTATTGCTCTGACCGCTCAGATTGCCCGCCTCGTCCAGTTGACGTGCCGAGAGGTACTGATACCCGTCGCTCAGCGTTCCCGTGGTGAAGGACCAGTTTCCGTCGCCATCCGCCGTGGTCTCGCCGATATAGCCACCACCGCGATAGATTCTGACCGTGGCGTTGGCCTCCGCCGTTCCAGTGAGCGTCGGCGTATTGTCGGAGGTGGTTCCGCTCACCGTTCCCGTGTCGTTCGAGAACCCGGTAATGGCGGGAGCATCGGGAAGGACGTTGTCGAGGGTGATCGTCCTCGTCGCCGTCGATGACTGATTGCCCGCGCCGTCCACCGCATAGGCGCTGACGGTGATCTCGCCGTTCGCGAGACCCGAAATATCCATGTTGGAGAGCGTCCAGGACGACCCGCTTGGCACCGCCGTTCCGGTGACCGTGCCGCCGAGGCTGTCGGTAAAGGTGACATGGACGGCGGAGCTCCCCGCCGTGACCGTTCCCGAAACGCTCAGGAAATTGTCCTCGGCGCCACTCACAAAATTGTCCGAGGAAATGGGCGCCGAGATAGCAACATTGGGCGCCACGGTGTCGACCCACACCGCACGTGTCGCGCTTTGCGCGCTCTGATTGCCGGCTGCATCTACCGCGGCCGCAGTGAAGTAATAATAACCATCGGGCACGGTATCGGCCGTGTAGGTCCAGTTGCCGTCGCCATCGGCCGTGACTTCACCGACAAGACCACCGCCCCTGTAGATACGGACCGTGATGTTCGCCTCTGCCGTACCGCTGAGCGTCGGTGTATTGTCGCTTGTGTGGTTATCCGAGCCGGAACTGCCGGTATCCTCCGACATCCCCGTGATCGTGGGTGTCGCAGGGGCGCTCGTGTCGACGGTCACTTCCAGCACCGCGGAAGGATCGCTCGGCGGATATCCGCCCAGCGCGGTCGCAACCGCGCTGAACTCATAGTCGCCGTCCGCAAGGACCGAGGTCGTGAAGCTCCAGTTCCCCGCGCCGTTCGCCGTCACCGTGCCGAGCGAGGCTCCACCATCGAATATCTCGACGGTGGCGTTCGCCACTGAGGTGCCGCTGATCACGAGCTCATTGTCGTTCGTGATGCCGTCCCCGGCGACGCCGGAATCTTCCGTGTAGGAGACGATGACGGGCGTCTCCGTGGCGGGTGGCGGCGCACTGCTGATCACAATATCAAGCGGTGCGGATTCGTCGCTCTGATTGCCCGCGGCGTCGGTCGCACGAGCGGTGAAGCTGTAGCTCGCCTCGGCAAGTTCTGCCGTCGTGAAGCTCCAGACGCCAGAGCCGTTTGCCGTCACCGTGCCGAGAGACGAACCATTGGCGAAGCCTTCGACGGTGCTGTTCGCCTCGGCCGTTCCCGAAAGCGTCGGCGTCGTGTCGCTCGTATAGCCGTCCCCCGTGGGCAGGCTGTCGTCGCTGAAGCCCGTGATGACCGGCGCGCCGGGAGCCGCGGTATCGATCACGACATTCTGTGCGCTGCTATAGGCGCTTTCACGGCCAGCGAGATCGGTCGCCTTCACCGTGATGGTGTGGATGCCGTCAGTGAGGCTGCCCGTCGTGAACGACCAGTTGCCATCGCCATCCGCTATCGCCGTTCCAAGCATCGTGGTGCCGTCCCGGATCGTCACGGTCGCGTCCGCTTCAGCGGTACCTGTCAGCGTCGGCGTTACGTCGGAGGTGCGGAAGTCTCCGGCTGTGCCGGTGTCATCCGACAGGCCGGTGATGACCGGCACAGAAGGCGGCGTCAGGTCGACGGTGAATTCGACCGTGTTGCTCTCGCCGCTTTCATTGCCGACATAGTCGAGACCCACGGCGGTGAATTCATGTGAACCTTCCGCCAATGAGGAGACGAGAAGCGTCCAGGTTCCTCCGCTGACGAAAGCTGTCCCTGCCTCCACGCCATTATTGTAGACGACGACTCGCGTCGTGCCTGCAGCAGCCGTGCCCGAGAGCTGCGTCCAGTTGTAGGAACTGACGCCATCGTCCGTCGCCACGCCATTGTCGTTCGTGGGGCCGGTGATTTCCGGCGCACCCGGCGGCGTCGTATCGATGTTGATGGCAATCGTGTCCGTGCGCGCGCTTGTGTTGCCTGCCTCATCGACGGCACTGGCGTAGAAGTAGGTGAAGCCATCCGGCATCGTGCCGGTCGTGACCGTCCAGTTGCCATCGCCATCGGTTGTCGTCGTCGCAACGACACTCGCACCGACATGGATGTTTATCGTGGTGTTCGCTTCGGCCGTACCGTTGAAGGTGATCGTGTTGTCTGTCGTCTGGTTGTCGGCGTTGCCCGTATCCTCGGACCAGCCGGCAATCACAGGAACGGCCGGCGCCGACCTATCGACTTCGATATCGATTGCGGCCGTTTCGTCACTTGTGTTCCCGGCGCCGTCGCGGGCGGCAGCCGTGAAGCTGTAGTCGCCATCGGCGAGCGGCGCGGTGGTGAAGGACCAGGTGCCGCTGCCGCCGATATAGGCCGTGCCGAGTTCCACGCCGCCTTCCATGATGACGACGGTCGATCCGACCTGTCCGGTGCCGGTGAAGGTGATCGTGTTGTCGTTCGTCAACCCGTCGCCCGGCGTTCCGCTGTCGTTGGACCATCCGGTGATCGCGGGCGTGGCCGGCGCCGTCGTGTCGATGCCGATCGTGACGGCGTTGGACCAGCCGCTCCTGTTTCCGGCTTCGTCGGTCGCGCGGGCCTCGAAGGCGGCATAGCCCTCGCCGAGCTCACTCGTCGTTACCATCCAGTTGCCGTCGCCATCGGCTGTCGTCGTGGCGACAAGGCCGCCGCCGCGATAGACCTGAACCGTCGCGCCTGCTTCCGCCGTGCCGGTGAAAGTGATCGTGGTGTCGGAGGTCGTCCCGTCGGCTATACCCGTATCGTCGGACCAGCCGGTGATGACCGGCGCCGCGGGCGCCGTCTTGTCGAACTCGAAGTCATGCGTCGCGGTCAGCGAGCGATTACCCGCCGCATCCGTCGTATGGGCCTCGATGGTGATCGTACCCTGCGCCAAAGAGGAAATATCGGTCCCCGCCAGCACCCAGTTACCGGCACCATCAATTGTCGCCTGTCCCGTGACGGTCGCATCGAGGCTGTCGCGGAACGTGACCTCGACGAACTGGCCTTCCGTCGCATGACCGGAGACCGTGAGCGCCGCGGCGCCCGAATTGCCGACCAGATCGTCGCCCGAAACGGGATTCGCAATCGTGACGACAGGCGCCGTGGTATCGACGGTGATGGTGACCGTGGCGGAGGCCTCACCCTGGCTGCCGAACGGCGCTGTTGCCCGCGCCGTGAATTCATGCGCGCCGGGATCGATTTCGCCGGTATCGAAGCTCCAGATGCCTGCTCCGTCCGCTGTGGCCGTGCCGAGAGACAAGCCGTCCATGAAAATCTCGACCGTGGCGTCGGCCACGCTGGTGCCGCTCAGCGAAAGATTCGTATCGCTGGTCCGGAAGTCTCCGGCCGTGCCGGTGTCTTCGGAGAAGCCCGTGATAACGGGAGCTTCCGTCGGCGGCAGGCTGACCGTCACGCCGAGCGCTTGGCTCTCGTCCGAAGTGTTCCCGGCGGCATCGGTCGCGCGCGCCGTGAAGCTGTGCGCCGCTTCGGGAAGTTCGCCCGTATCATAGGTCCAGTTGCCGTCGCCATCCGCCGTCGCTGTGCCGACCTGCGAACCGTTGTTGTAGATCGCGATTTCCGCGCCGGCTTCTGCGGTACCGGAAAGCGTCAGCGTCGTGTCGCCGGTGACGCCATCTCCCGGCGTCCCCGTATCGTCGCCGAAGCCCGTGATGACGGGCGCATCGGGGGCTTGCGTATCGATGATGACGTCGAGCGGCGCCGTTTCCGCGCTCTCATTGCCCGCCGCATCGCGCGAGGCTGCCGTGAAGCTGTGGTCGCCGTCGTCGAGTTCGCCCGTCAAGAAGGTCCAGGTACCGCCGCTCGGGGTCGCCGTGCCGATTTCGACGCCGTTGTCGTAGATCACGACACGCATGACACCCGCCGGGGCAGTGCCACTCAGCGTGAGATTCGAGTCCGAGGTAATGTCGTCGGCCGCGCCGGTATCCTGGGAATAGCCCGTTATCGCCGGTACGCCCGGCGCTTCCGTGTCGATTATCACAACATAGGAATCGGAACTGCCGCTCCTGTTTCCCGCGTCGTCGGTCGCGCGGGCCGTGAAGCTCGAATAGCCATCGGCGAGCGTGCCCGTGGTCGCGGACCAGTTGCCATCGCCATCCGCTGTGCCCGTGGCGACGATGCTCCCGCCCAGATAGACGTTCACCGTCGCGCCTGCTTCCGCCGTGCCGGTAAAGGTCAGCGTATTGTCGTATGTCTGCCGGTCGCCCGGGGTGCCCGTGTCCTCGGAGAAGCCGGTGATGACCGGCGCCGCCGGGACGATGTTGTCAAGCTCGATAACCGTGCTCTCAGTGCCGGACTGGTTGCCCGCCTGATCGACCGAATAAGCCTCCAGCGTGATGCTTCCATTCTGAAGGCCGGAAATGTCGATGCCCGTCGCCGTCCATGCGCCGGTGCCGGAGACGACCGCCTCAGCCGTCGCCGTCGCCCCGGTGCCATCGGTGAACACGAGGTAGACGCGCTGGCCGCCCGATGCCGTGCCGGAGACGGAAAGCGATCCATCCTCCGCCGCATTAACGACGCTGTCTGTGGCAATCGGCGTATCGATCGCAATACCCGGCGCCGTCGTATCGATGACGAGCGTCAGGTCTGCGGAGGGGCCTCGATTGCCTGCATCGTCCACCACGCGCACGGTCAGGCTATGCGTCCCCTCCGCAAGGGTACCCGTCGTGAAGCTCCAATTGCCGTCTGCATCGACATCCGCCGTACCGAGAAGCGTTGCGCCATCGCGGATTTCGACGGTCGTATTCGCTTCCACCGTGCCGGCAAGCGTCGGCGTGTCGTCATTGGTGCGGTTGTCGCCCGTGTTTCCGCTGTCATCGGAGAAGCCGGTGATGACGGGGGCCTCGGGGGGGGCATTGTCGAGCGTCGCTGTCGTGTCGGCCGTCACGGAGCGGTTGCCCGCCTGGTCGACGGCATAGGCCTCGACCGCGATCGCGCCGTTCTGAAGGCCGGAAATATCGATGCCCGTGAGCGTCCAGTCGCCCGTGCCCGACACGGATGCCTCGCGCGAAACATATGCGCCGAGGCCGTCCGTCAACGTCACGAAGACGCGCTGGCCGCCTTCCGCCGTGCCGGAGATGGCGAGCGTATTGTCCTCGCTCGCGTTCACATAACCATCGCCGGATATGGGTCCGGTGATCGTGATGCCCGGCGCGTTCGTGTCGATTGCGAGGTTCAGCGCCCCGGAGAGCGCGCTCGGGTTTCCGGCCGCATCTTCGGCGCGCGCCGTGAAGGAGTGATTGCCGTCGGCAAGCGCTGCGCTCGTGAAACTCCAGTCGCCGTTCCCGTCCGCCGTCGCGGTGCCAAGGGATGTGAGGCCGTCGAAGATTTCGATCGTCGCGTTCGCAACAGCCGTGCCGGCAAGCGTTACCGTATTGTCATTGGTTCGGAAGTCGCCTTGCGCCCCCGTATCGTCGGAAAAGCCGGTGATCGCGGGCGCGGCGGGCGCGATGCTGTCATGCGTGACATCTGCCGTCACCACATTCGACTGGTTGCCCGCCATGTCCTCGGCATAGGCCTCGACAGTGATCGTACCCTCGTCGAGCGACGAAATATCGACATGCTGCAGGAGCCAGTTGCCCGCACCGTCCACGAAGGCGATGCCGTCAACTTCCGCTCCACTGCCATCCCTGAAGGTCACGAAGACGCGCTGGCCGCCCGGCGCCGTGCCGGAAACCGATACGTCGTCCGCTTCTGCTGCATTGATCCAGCCATCGCCGGAGATCGGCGATATGATGGCGATCCCCGGCGCTTGCGTATCGATGGCGAGATCGAACGCCGCGGAGAGCCCGCTCTCGTTTCCGGCCGCGTCTTCGGCGCGCGCCGTGAAGGAATGATCGCCATCGGCAAGCGCCGAAGTGGTGAAGCTCCATTCGCCGGTAACGTCTGCCGTCGCCGTCCCGAGCAGCGTCGCTCCGTCATAGATCGAAACCTCTGCGCCCGCTTCGGCGGTGCCCGTTAGGGTGGGCGTGTTATCGGCTGTCAGGTTGCCGCGGGCATGTCCCGTATCGTCGGCATAGCCCGTGATGACGGGCGCATCGGGGACCACATTATCGAGCTCGAAGGTCTCCGACGTTGTCGTGGACTGGTTCCCCGCCGCATCGACCGCATAGGCCTCCAGGGTGATCGTCCCGTTGTCGAGACCGGAAATATCCGCGCCCGTCAGCACCCAGTTTCCATTGCCGTCGACAGCCACGCTGCCCGTCACCGTCGCGCCGCTGCCGTCGCGAAACGTCACGAAGACCTCGCTGCCGCCTGCTGCCGTGCCCGAAACGGTGAGCGCCCCGTCATCGGCGCTCCCCACGATGCCGTCCGCCGAAACAGGCGCCGCAATCGTGATGCCCGGCGCGAGCGTATCCACGATCACGTCAACCGGTTCCGACGCGGCGCCCGTCCCCCCCTCATTCGTCGCCGTGGCGGTGAAGCGGTATGCCCCATCGGCAAGCACATCCGTTGTGAAGCTCCAGTTACCGTCGGCATCCGCCGTCACGGAGCCGAGTTCCGTTTCGCCGTCGAAGATCGTGACGGTCGCATTCGCTTCCGCCTCACCTGACAGCGCGATCGTGTTGTCCGCGGTGATGCCATCGCCCGAAACACCCGTATCCTCGGAGAAGGAGGAAATCGAAGGCGCCTCCGGCGCTGGCGTCAGTATCTCGTTCGAGCTGTCGAGCGGCGGCGGCAGATTATCGGCGCCCGGTGTGAAGCCGTCCTGGCCTTCGGAAGTTTCACCGAAGCTTGTTCCGTTGGCGCTCCGGTCCGATGTGTCTGCCCAGCTGAAGAAGCGCGCAAAGCCCGCGGGCAGCGGTCCGTCGATTCCGACACCATCGATGGAGGCCGTCTCGGCGAGGAAGTCCGCTCCAAGGCCCGCCACGCGGATCGTGCCGCCGGGACCGCTCAGCACGAGCTCGCCCCCCTCTGCGTTCAGGTCACTCACACCTTCAAGCAGGACGATTTCCACCGTCATGCCTTCGGGGACCGTGAAACTTTCACTCGCCACGATCGTGACGAGTTCAACATCTCCGCCGGCGCTAGTCAGTTGCAGGACGATCTTCATCGGTCGTTACTCCACTTGAACCTGTTGCGCGCGCCCCTTACAGGGCTCTTTCCGGCGGGGGGCCATTCGGGGTTGTGTCAGCGATCTGCGCTGGCAGCGGCAGGTGCGAGTTCGCCCATGGCCGCGACCACGCCATAGGCGGAACGCAGCCTGGCGAAGCGCGCATCGAGTTCGGCACGGCTGGCGGCACGCTCCTCGTTCAGCACGAAGAAAAGATCGAGAAGGTCGCGCTGGCCGCCGATGAACTGTGCCTCATAAACACGGACGAGTTCGCTCGCCGCGGCCTCTCGGCGCAACAGAACCTGATGCGTGTCGCGGGCGGAACGGTAGTTCTCAAGCGCTTCGAGTACGCCGAGACGTATCTCGCGAGCAACATCGTGGACGCGGATGGCTGCCGCCTGCTCGCGATAGTTGGCGGCGCTGACATCGTAGAAGTCGCGGCCGCCGGTGGCGAAGTTGTAGGTGAGGCGAAGACCGACATAGTAGTCGTCGTCCGGTCCCGAGATGCCCTCGATGTTGCGGCCATTCCGCGCCCTCACCTCGGCATCGAGCCGGGGGAGAAGCCCGGCCTTCGTCGCATCGCGCTCCCCGTCTGCCGCCTCGGCCCGGGCGCGCGCCGCTGCGAGCGCCGGATGACGATTTTCCGCTCCTGAGACTGCTTCGTCCGGCGTCAGTTCGAGAAGACCCGCAGGCTCGACCGGCGGTTCGAGCCCTTCCGGCTCCGCGCCAATCAACTCACGGTAACGCGTCTCCGCAAGCGCAAGTTCGCGTTCCGAGTTGAGGACGAGATAGCGTGCTTCCTCTGTCTGGCTACCGCCAACGACGGTGAGAGAACGCAGGCCCGGGTCCACCTCGGCGCGCCGCTCGATCCGGGTCGCGATCTCCCGGGCGCGCGCTTCGTGATTCCTGAGCAGCGCGAGCCGCTGCCTCGCTTCCAGCACCGCAAGATAGGCATAGGCCGCGTCGAGCGCCACATCGTTGAGCTTGGATTGCGCGGTGAGGTTTTCCGCTTTCGCGTCTGCCTCCGCGGCCGAAACGCGAGAGGGGGTGCGCATGCCGTCGAAGATCGGCTGCGTCAGCGTCAGCGAATATTCTTCCGCCGTCATGGTCCGCTCGAAAGTCGGACGGTCGGTCTTTTCCCGCCGCACCGAGCCGTCGAGCGAAATCGTCGGGAAGTAGCCCGACCGAGCGGAACCGATTTCCCGCTCCGCCGCTTCCGCCTCGAGCTGTGCCGCCTTCGCGCCCGGGTGCTCGCTCACGGCGAGGCTCATCGCGTCCTCAAGCGTAAGTGCCTGCGTGTCCGGTACCGCCACGAGCATCGCCGCTAGCGCCACTGCCACGCCGATGCCGGGAAACATTTTCCCCCGCCGCATGTCGCGCCGGACATGAGTTCCAGTCTTCATCTCGGATTCCCCTTGAGCCGCCCTGCCTGCAAGAGCTGCATCAGAATGGGAATTCCGCAGATATTCAACGAATTTTACTTATAATGATTAATATAACACCGTAAATTCATCGAAATTATAAGAACAAGATTCTTATGAATATTGTATTCATTTTTCAAATCAGGATTATTCACGAAACGAATAATGAGGCGGTGGCGGTCCGCGCCGGACAAAAGAACAACAAGGTGCAAGATGCGGTTTTGGGAATCTGCAATTTATGTAATGTGACCGCCGTTCAAGCGAGTCGAGGGAGCAGTACACGTGAACATCCGCGAACTGGATCTGAATCTGCTGCTTGTGTTCAACGCAATCTATATCGAGCGAAGCATCAGCAAGGCAGCGCGCAAACTTGGCATGTCTCAGCCGGCGGTGAGCAACGCATTGCGGCGCCTGCGGCATTTCACGGGCGATACTCTCTTCTACAAGGCAGGCACCGGCGTTTCGCCGACGCGCGCCGCCATGACACTTTCCGTTCCCATCAGTCACGCGCTCGACACGGTGGAGCGAGGCCTTTCGTCGGTTCGCAGCTTCGATCCGGCCACCTCGGCGCGAACCTTTCGTATCGGCGTGAACGATCTCATTCACGATGTGCTGGTGCCGGCACTGGTCGGGCTGACGCGGCGAGAAGCACCGAATATCATGCTCGAATTCGTGTTGCAGGACAGCGAGCGGTCAGCCGAACTTGTGAAAGGCGGCGAAATCGATCTCGCCCTGCTCCCTCACTTCGCGGTGAGCGAGGACCTTGCTTCGCAAAAAGTCTGGGACGAACGCTTCGTCGTCATCATGTCCCGCTCACACCCCTATGCGAAGCGCGAGCGGCTGACCAAGGACGATCTGCGCGAGCTAAATTTCGTCGCAACGACCCACGTCAAGCGCCTGCGCAGCTTTATCGACGACATCTTCCGTTCACATGGCATTGATCGAAAGGTGGCCTGCGCGGTCGCTGACACGCATAACGTCTATCCCCTTGTCTCCGTCTCGGATCTTGTCGCCGTCGCGGGTCTCATCTTTGTCGAGCGCTACAACACGGATGAGAGCCTCGTGATATTCGACACGCCCTTTCCGCTCCCGAAGATCGATGTGCATGTCGCCTGGACGAAGGAAGCCGATGCGGATGAAGGCCACAAATGGATTCGAGATCACGTGATTGAAATACTCACCAGCGCCTTCAGGATGCACGACCGCGTCAAACCTTCCGGCTCTCACTGAAGCGATCATGCCGGAACCTTGTTCCGAACGGCGGCAATGTCACAGGCATCATCTGTGCGCAGGGAAAATCCGGGCCCGCAACCTACATGCGCTCCGGGACGTCTCACGCTTGGCTAGCGACGAAACAAGGCGTCCGCTCTGAAGTCCCAAAGAGACCCTCGAGCGTCGATATATTGGCTGCGGAAATGAGGGGGGATTGGTGGTGTGCGCAGTCACCACCTCAACCGCCTCCGCCAAATTTCCCTGTTAACAGGGAAAATACAGGGAATTTCGTCCATTTTCGTTCTTATCGGGGGGTTCGCCCTCCGAAGAACGGCTGATTTCTGCGCTTTTGGGGCGAATTTCCCTACTCATGAGAACAGGGAATTTTTCCACCAAAACAGGGAATTCTGCCGCTGAAACAGGGAGCCCTGGAGCGCCAATCTCACGCACAGATTGGGCTCGAAATCCTGACGATGCGTCACCTTGCCGGAGTAATACCAGTCACCTGTCACGCCTGAAACATGCGCGCAGCATTTGGATGGGACTATCTCGCCTAGGGCCGATTCGCAGACTCTGTGGCAGCACATGAGCGACCAACAACTCTCGCGCATGATGACCGACTTCTGCCAGCAAAGGCTGCCTGAAGTCCTGACGGCACATGAGATCGCGCTCATGCAGCGCTACCTGGCTCTCCTTGTGAGCCGTCGTCAATTGCCGCCTTATGTGGGCCATCGGCCGAACTGGCCGCGGATGGCGGAGGAAAGCGGCATCGAAGTCGCCCGACTGCGCGCCGTAAGCCGCCAGTTGAAGCATGCGCTAGAGGCCCTGATCCGCGAGATACCCAAACTCCCTCCCCCTGAGCCGCACCTGTGCCGCCCCCCGAAACCACTCGGCCGAGGCAAAAGAACGCGAGAGCGAAATTCGGCCGACGCCTTAGCTCCCATCCCTCGGACAACCCGCTCAAGGGCACGTCGTGGCTCGTCTAAGACAAAGCCAGGCCCCAAGCCACGACCAATCATTGAGTTTCCGCCAGCAGACCCTGGCCCCTGGCAAGACCTTTCCGACTTCCCTACCGCTCTTGCGCTCCATATGCAGAGACATGGGGATAGCTGCTGGCAGCTATGTCGGAGTACTGTCAAACCCCACGAAGCGTTTGACAGGAAGACAATACAATCTTGGGTCAGCGGCGATAATTGTCCTGCTACCCTCGAAAGTTTTGAGATTCTTCGGCGTATCGAACTTCGATACCGTCTCCCCATCGGCTACATCCGGTCGAAGCTCTCTGTCACCAATCGGTCGACGAGGTCCCTGAGGAAACTTGAGGGTGTCTCAACAGCAGAGCGACGGCGTCTTGCCTGGCACCTTCCTGAGGACTTCGACTTACGATCAAGGGAAGAAAGGCAAGAGATCATCGATTGGGTTCGGCGCGTCATCATCTCGGGAACGACGGACTACAGGAAGTACCAGGCAGCGGCGATGAAACATCGGTTCGCGGTGCAATTTCCTGGCCTTCTTGACCAACGCGACAGGCGCAAACCTGATCTGTCCGGCGCTCAGGTGTCCCGCTGCGCAGGAGGCAACATATGCGCCCCTCCCTCTCTGATGGCGGAGATGCGTGACCTTATAGCCTTCAAGATGTCGACTCTGACGGCCGTCGGCTATCAGCGCATCGGGGCGTGGGGGCACGAGACCGCATCCCAGAAACTGGAGCACGTTGGTCTGATGCTGGGAGCCTTGGCAGCGGCGCCTGACAGCCCCATCAAAGGATATGGTGTTCCTATCCCCAATCTCACCTTGGCCTTACTGGCCTTTCCTGCCGTCTGGGACTGGTACCTGCGTTGGCGCGAACGCAAACGCGGGCTGTTCACGGCATGGGAGGTAGACATGCTTCGAACAGCTCTTGCGCTAACGCGGAAGGAAACCGGATGGCTTCGACAGAGCCCAGAGCTAGCGAAACGGCTCGGCACTATACCAGGGCTGATTTCGAAGGAGGATGTTTCCAGGGCCAACAACAATTGGGACCTCATTTGCGACGAGATGCACACGTGTGCATCTCGTCTTGTGAAAGAGATCGAGCGCGTAGCTCGCGTCCATCGCGATCCTTTCGAGCCCATACTGGTAGTGTTGGAAGCCGAAAGCCCTCTCGGGGAATATCGCAAGATCACTGAAGAAATCTCACAATCGATTCCCGACGAGCGCCGCTATCCGGTGGCAGCCGCTGAAGCACTCCGTTCATTTCTTATGCTGCGCATCGGGCTGCACTCAGGCCTTCGGCAGAAGAACCTCAGGCAAATGCTTTATTGCTCGCCGGGAGAGATACCTGCGTCGGAACGCAGTCTAAATGACCTTCGTCGAGGTCAGTTGCGTTGGAGTACTCGAGAGAACGCTTGGGAGCTCTTCATCCCATCCTCCGCGTTCAAGAATGCCAATTCATCCCACTTCGGGAGCAAGCCCTATCAGCTCCGGCTGCCGGATCTCGGCGGCCTGTACGAGGCTATCGAGCGATATACCTTTTCGCGGCCGCGTTTTCTTCACAGCGCAACGGATTCGCAAACATTCTTCGTGAAGACCGTGAAGAAGACATCAGCGGATGCAGCCTATGATCAGACCACCTTCTATGAGGCATGGCGCCTCACAATTCAGCGGTACGGTATCTACAACCCATACACAGGGCGAGGAGCTATAGACGGCCTACTTCCCCACGGGCCCCACAATGTCAGAGACGTGCTCGCGACACATATCCTGAAGAAAACAGGTTCTTACGAGCAGGCGAGCTATGCGATCCAGGACACGCCTGAGATGGTCGCCAAGCACTACGGACGGTTTTTACCGCAAGACAAAGCGGCACTCGCGGCACAAGTCCTCAACAAGGTGTGGGAAGCGTCATCACACAAATAGTGCAACATGATTTGCTACAAACTAGCCGCCTATTCGACCCAATTGGTGGCTGCAGCTAGACGCCCAATGGCTGTGACGACACCGTCTATACGGTGAGGGTCGAGCTCCTTTCTCGCGGGAACAATGTAGAACGTCTTGCCGTGAAAGTTCGGGCGGGACCACGGGCGATGCATTGACATTTCCGGATCGCTGAAAGGGTCTCCTTTTGTCCACACATTGATTTGTGAGGCCTGTGACGCTGCGTAAGCAAGAGGTCTAGCATCTCTCCAGAGCTTGCGCGGGGCGTTAAACGTATAGGTGTGCCAAGCCATATGATTGCCAATATGGTTGGCAAGCGCTCCACCAAGCGAGTGTCCGGTTACGGAGAATTTCGTGCGCGGTGGAAAGGTGCGCGCGATTGCCTCCGCGAAGCTTCGGGCAGCTTCAAGTTGTCCGATCTCTAGGCCTAAGAAGGCACCTACATCGGTATGCAGGTCTTTGGTCGTCTCGATCAGGACTTTCGGCGTCTCGGTCAAGCTGCTCGGCACCTCGGTACCGCGAAACGCGATGACTACTTCGTGATCGAGGGTGCCGGTTTGACCTTTTGCAAAAATCGCAGCACTAAAGCCGGATCGATGAAACGCCATGATGTCGCTTTCATCAACTCCCCGCTGACGAAGGAAGGCAACCCAATCACCGACTCTTCGGTATCCTCCTCGCGAGAGAAATGATCCACCGTCGCCGTAGCTGTCCCTAGCCATTAGCGCGTAGGGGTAGATTGCCCGCGCCGTGACACTATCAAGAAATTCCGCGCCGGCGATCGACGGCTTGCGACCCACCCATTCGTCCGACCGGCCATTTCCAAGCCAGTCACTAATTGCACTACTTTCCGATTCTACCGGTGGCGTTGCGACGCGCGGTTCGGATGAGCTTGTCGCAGGTGGCCGCTCCTCAGTTTCCTGATGAGATTGTTGTGAGTTTGGCGGATCGCCTCCAGCATTATGAGCTTGCTGGTTGAGTTCGTCCGCCTTGGACAAACATCCGTCCGTCGAATTCGCTCCGCCGACTACGGCATCTTCTCTAGTTCGTCTTAGGGCTTCATCCCAACTGCGCTGTATACGTTGTCGATCCTCGGCATTTTTAACCCCTTCCAACAAAGCTCTATAATAATCTGACCACAGCTCTTCCTGAGCTCGTACTCCCTCCGGAGACAAACCCGATACAGAGCTTGTTGCATCACATGATGCCATGGAAGGCTCTGCATACAACGCAGCCACAGGCGACAATGCTGCCGCCAATAGCGATACGCGAAGAGGCCTAGCGGAGGCCCGACACAAGAAGGGCGAAGTCAGAAGAAAGGGCACTGGAGTCCTTCTCCAATTTTAAGCAATCATCCCTCACACGGTCAGACGCGCCGCAGCTACATCGGCCGACTTTGCGTCCCTAGTCTGAGAGGAGCTGACATCCGACGTCGATACAAGCGCGCAAACTAGCCCTGGTCATCCGATCGAGACTTCCGTTTATTTCTCCGGTGTAAAAGTTCTTCTGACGCAGGGCCTTCTGCATTTCCCTAATCCTGGCGGCGCCCCCCAACTCGGCTGCTTTTTCGAATTCAGCGAATGCCTCTACGGTCAAACCAAGTTGCACTAGGATGTGGGCGAGTGTGTCCCTGACCTCCATGCTGTCCGGTGCCAATTCGACCGCCCGACGCGCCAAAGGCAAACCCTCGCCCGCTTTTCCTGAAGCATACAGGGTCCACGCCAGGCCATTTATGGCACTGACATCCCTCGCGTTCATTTCGACCGCTCGCGAGAAAGTCTCAGTTGAAGCGTGATAGTCACCATTTCGTAGAAGAGCTGCGCCGAGAGCTCTGTAAGCCGGTTGGAATTCCGGATTTAGCTGTATTGCATGCGACAAATCCGAAATCGCAGCGGGGTACCTTCCCGTTTCACCGTAGCAGCTTCCTCTCAGCCAATAGGCCATAGAAAAACCGGGGTCGAGGACGATATATTCCTCAATATCCGAGACACAATCAGAAAACCGGCCTAACTCCGCATAGGCTAGCGCCCTGTTGTAGAGAGCTTCTTTGCTGTTTTGATTTCTTCGAAGGACTGCAGAGAAATCCTGAACGGCTTCCCTCTTTCGACCCGTAGCCGCCAGGGCTGCGCCCCTTTCAAATCTTGGGACACGCTCCGGCTCCGCTGCATAAACAATCTGAAAATCCGATAACGCCTGTTCGTACTCTCCTATCTGGACAAGACATATGCCCCGCAATTGAAAGTGTACCGGCTCCGGATTGGTGGTGAGTTGGATCGCTTTGGAAAAGTCTTCAACCGCCTGCCCGCACTCATCCAGCTCAAAATAGGCAACGCCACGTAAAGCGTGAACGTCAGCATTTGGTGGACCGGCGCGAATAATGACATCATAGTCCCCAACCGCCGCACGATAATCTTCAAGTTTCAGGTGCGCTGATGCGCGGCGAGCAAACGTATCTATTATGTCATGCCTGTCGATCAGGCCTCTCTCGATCAGCTTTGTGCACCCAAGAATAGCCGAATGCGGATCCTCAGAATCGCATAGCAATTCCAAGGTATCCGGCGACTCTGCTGCATGCGTTGCCAATGGAAAGAGCACCACAAGCAGCAGGACCAAGCTGAAGACGGAGTTAGCGTAGCCCCGACGCCAGAAGGTCGAATTCAGAGGAAAGGGCATCGGAATCTTTCTCCAATTCTGCCAATTCATCCTCGACACCCGACGCAGACTTCGTCGTCGAATAAGCGTCCATACGGTCGGCCCTCTCCCGAAGGTCCTTCGCCCGTGACGACAGGCGGGAGAGCTTTTCCTTCTGCTCCACGGTCGCGGACGAACTCTGTGCCAGTTGTTGTGCGAAGCTCGATATTCGAGCGTTCTGGTCAGCGATACGCTTCCGAGCCTTGGATATCTCCACAGATAACTGGTCTCTCTCGGCCTTCAGCGCACTACTCCTCGCCTCCAGATCGGCGTTCCGCATGGCCAGCTGGTCTGCTTCCGCCTCGCGCTGCTCCAATCGTTCCTCGTATTGACCTCCAACAACACCGGAGATCGCATTTCCGAATCCGCCTTGCGCCGGATCGTTCTCGGCCGCCGAGGTGGCACAACCCGCTAGGGTCACTGCCATGCAAGTCGCTATCAGGGCATTCTTCATCTCGTCCTCCCTAAACGGCGCCGCGAGTAGCCGCCAGTTCGTCGTTGAGCGCGGCCAGGCGATCTGTATTCGCCTGCATCTCTGCAAGTTCGGCGTCCATTTCGGACAAATCCGTCTGCGGCTTCTGCTGCGCGATCAGCGTACGAGTTTCCTTGAACGTATCGAGCTGCTTGTTGGCGGAGGTAATCGAGTCCTGGACGATCTCCCGGTCTGCCTCGATCTGCGCAACCTTGCGCCGGTACGCGGATTCGTCCACTGTTCCTGCCTTGTACTTCGCGTCCAGCTCGGCCATCTCAAGGCGATGTTCGGCGACAACCGTTTCCAGCGAAGCGACAAGACGTTGCTCTTCGTCATTCTTCTGCCGGAGATCCGCGATCACCGCATCGAGTTGAGCTTCAGAGGTTGCGTACTGTTGCTGCTTCGTCGCGAGGTAGTTACCGGCGAGCCCGCCCGCCAACGCGCCGATACCCGCACCTATGAGCATGTTCTGCGCCCTGTTGTCGCTGTTCCCGACAACCGCGCCGAGCAGACCACCGACGATCGCTCCGGCTGCTACGCCTTGCCACAAGGTTTTGTTAAAAGCCGACGCGCTGGAGCGCATCTCCTGTTGCGCCGGTGTCATCGTGGCTGACTGGCTGCCATAGGATCCGGTTCCACCGGAATAATTCCCACCAGTTGTCTGGCAACCAGAAAGAGTGATAGCGACCCCCGCAGCCAGAACTACCGGATAGCTGGCTGTCCTTCGAATGAACCCACGTGCATTAGCGACCATCTTCCCCTCCCACTTTCCTGAGTTCCTGTGACCATGTCTCGCGATCGATATTGCCGGTCGAGCGGAGCGCCTCGACATGACCGACAAACAGCTGAGCAAACGGGATCAGGTACTCGAATCCCTTCGCTCTGTAGTCGACAACCAGAGCCTCGAGTTGCGGCGCGATCAGATTGAGCGAATAGTCGGATGAAACGCTGTAGACGAGATCGCTATAGCTTGCGACCGTTGTCTGACTATCTGCCCGCAAGGCTTCGATACGCCTTTCGCGGGTTTCCATTTCGCTCTGCAATTTCGCAATGACGGTGCGGGCCCGCTGCGCCCGGGCGGCATCACCCGCGCTCTCAGCCTGGGAGAGAAGCTCATTGGCCCGGGCCAGGTTCTCTCCCATTTCCTGCAGGACGATTTCCGTGCGCGTAATTAGAACGGGATCGGTCTTCACCTTGTTACCGATAATGGCACCTGACTGAAGCAACGCCCTAATTGCGCGGTCGCGAACGTCGTTCTGTTCCGTACGAGCTGTCTCAAGCTGCTGTATCGCCCGCTCCAATTGCTGACGGGCAAGCTTGTCATCGGTTTGTTCCGTTACGTTGCTGAGCCGTGCAAGTGCTTCACGCTGAGCCGAAGATGCATCGGCTTCAAGATCGGGAGCAGGTAAAGCCTTCCACTCTGACTGGATTGCCTGAAGCCTGTCTGCCGAAACAACGACCGGTACAGACAGAACAAAGCGGACACCCATGTTGGCGACCTTGAGTGCCCCGCCAGTTCTAGAATCGAAGAATTGGTTCTCGTTTCGCAGCGAACTCCTCATCTCCTTTTGGGAGGTGGCAATATCCCCACCTTTCGACACGAAGCCACCCGACTGTCCGTGAAGACGTCCGCGGCGATTGAGGTGGAACAGGTCGAAAGTGATCTCCGAAGCATTGCCAAGCATGTCGTATAGGCCGAGGGGGTTCGGCTTCAGGAGGCCTACGGGGCGTAGTTTGCCGCCCGCGGACTGACTCCCCTGGAACCACACATATTCGGACAACTGGCCATCAGGCATGGGAAAGGCGCGCGCCGAAAAGTCGGCCTCATCTACTGCCAGACCGCCACGCGCGGCAAACTCCCATTCGATCTCGGTTGGCAGGCGGACGAAGGCGCTTACACTGCCCTGCTTTGGGAGGATGTTTGCCGCGTTCTGCAAGAGCCACTCGGAATAGAGTCGGCTCGCATCCACCGCGTCGAACCATGAAAGCTCAGTCGCTGGGAGCCGCAACGCCGTTGACGGCTTTTCGCATTCACCGAGCAACGCGGCATATTGCAATCGCGTCAGCTCGTACTTCCCAATGTAGTAGTACCGGGCGCTCTCCTCGCCGGAAAGCACGAAGCTCCCTGAAACATAGTCGAAGCGCGGGTCCTCCTTATAGGCGACGTTCTCCTGACGGAGACCGACGCGCACGCGCCGGTCATCCAGAAAGCCGGTGCTCTCCACGGCGATGCGGCGGAAGACATAAGATCCCCCGCAAGGCATTGGGAGGATGAGATCGTCCTCTGCCGCCTTCGGGTTGTAGTCGCGCTCCTGCCATGCGGCATCCTGTGCACCAGCGGTAGAGGTGCCCAATCCCATGATCAGCAGAGCAGCAAACGCAAATGAGGTCGCCTTGCTTCTATACATCCGCCAGTCCTTCCGCAGGTTCTATGCGGAGTATCGCCGCACCAGCCCAAAGCGAGGAGAGGATTGCAAAACCTGTGGTGGCCAAGCCTGCAATGAGAATGTGCAGAGGGGTAAGCCGGCTAATCGACTCGCCTGCGCGGACAGTGTGCGCGAAGATGTCGTTCAAACTTCCCGAGATGGCAGCGAATATCGCCAGCGAAGTGACGAATCCACCGATGGCCACAATGAGAGCTTGAGTCACGGGAAAGGCGACAATCCTACTCATAGGCGCACCAATGAGACGAAGAACGCTGAGTTCGCGACGTTTCCGCTGAATGTTCGCGGCCAGAATGGAAGCCAGCGCCAAAGCAAACCCGGTGCATCCTACAGCGGCTATAATTCCGAACACGGTGGAAAGACTGCGATCGAGCGCCCGCATGGACTCGATCGCCGCAGCTTGGGTGCGGATATCCAATCTTTCATTCACAAGCACATCCCGAAGCCCGGGAACGTCGTAGATCGATCTGGCGTAGAGACGAAAGCGGGGGAAGACGCGTTCCTCTGCAGCAGCTTGCCTGCCCGGCCAGCCGTAGCTCTCGACTGCGAGGCCATCCCGGTATTCCTCGGTTGCAATCAGAAGATCGAGATCGACGAAAGCAGCAGGCTCTGTCTCCGCCCAGGGTTCGGCTATACCGACGACCTCGAGCATTATGAACTGGGCTTCCGCAGTATTGTCCCTGGTTCGCTGAACGCGCGCGCGCAGCGACTGGCCGACCGAGGCCTTCAGACGTTCCGCGGCCAGCGAGCTCAATACGATCTGCGTCGGTTCGGCGATACGATCCGCGAGATCTCCGAGAAGCGGATCCCCGGACGCCGTCGGAATCATCGATAACCCACGCACCGTTTTGCGCTCGTCACGGTTCTGTACCGTGTTGAAGCTCGCAGCGATCGTCCGGGTATTCGGCACGACAAACTCGACGTCGTTCCGATTTCGCATGCGGTCGAACCAGTCCAAGGACAATTTGGCGCTGCTAAGGATCACGATTTCCCGATTGCGAACATCTTCGATGAGACGCTGCGCCATTGTATCGATCAGCCCAAATTTTAGGCTGAAGAGAATGAGGAGAGGCGCGAGCACGGCTATCAGCGCCAGAACCGTGCAGGCTGTCATCAGGAATTCACTTGCTGTGTCCCGCGCGGCGATCCAAACGATGGTGCGGCCAGCTGACCTGCTCATGCCGCCACCCTCAGCGTGGAGATAACCGACTCTCCGGCTGCCTCGAGTTGGTGGTGCAGGCTGGTGAAACCAGATCGCGCCATTCGACTCCAGTCGTGGCTTGCCACCAAGAGAGCTGCCCCTGTCTCGTTGACCAGCTCGACGAGGAGGTCGAATATTCCATCTGCCGTAAGAGGGTCGACCGAAGCGGTGGGCTCGTCCGCCAGAATCAGCGCAGGGGTGTTCACAAGGGCACGCGCAATGGCAACGCGCTGCCGTTGTCCGACAGAGATTTGTCCCGGCCGGCGGTGCAATATGCCTCCTATGCCCAACCTCTCCGCCAGCAAAACGGCATGATCGCTCGCCTCGCGGCCCGCGAGCGACGCAGGGAGAAGAATATTCTCCCTGACGGACAGAGACGAAACCAATCCCCCTTGTTGCAGAACAATCCCGACATGCTGCAACCGGAGCGCGGCCATCCTGTCTGCATTCCGGCCTCGCCACAGATCGACGACGTTCACGGCCTCATCGTCCGGACGAAAAACAAATTGGCTGGCCCCGTCCGGCCGCAAGGCCATCGCAGCCAACGCAAGGAAAGTGCTTTTGCCGCTGCCGCTCGCTCCGATCAGGGCATATGCCTGTCCGCTCCGAATTTCCAAATGCGGCACGCGCAGCACGAAGCTACGTCCCTTCTCAGCCGATCGTCGCGTCTTTTCCAGACCTTCCATGATGAACAAGCGGCCGGTACCGGCCTGCCCCTCCGTCATGGCAGGGAGGATAGAGAGACCGGATAGACCGCGTCACCCGGGATACGCCCGCCGTCGAGGGCGACCCATAGCGTTACCTCATCGCTCAAGCGCTCATAGAGTTCAATTTTCTGACGGAGTTCATCCAGAAACTCGCGCTGACGATCGAAACCCCAACTCAGCCAGTCGTCCTCGGTGACCTCAAGAATACGGCTTCTGTAGGGGAGGTCCTCCAGGTACTCGCCGATGATGCCGACTTGCGCCAGTCTCTTCACTGAGCCGACCTGATCGGGCGTTCGACTGAGCAGGGCGGCGGCCGTCTGCAATTGACTGAAGAAATCCCGCGGCGTCATTCGCGTGCGTTCAGCCGTCTCGAGAATTGTCCGCAAAGCAAGCGTCAGGTCGGAGAGCTGGTTGCGGGACAGAAGTACCCGTACGTCAAACGTTGCAAGCGCGGGGTTTTCGAGATCCCGGTCAGCTGCCCACGCCTCGAAGAAAGAAGGAGCCTGTGTTCCAGCTTCCCGCCCGAGATAAGCGAGCTGCATAGCCCGGCCAGCTAGCATCACCTGGCGCTGGAATTCTGCCAGATCCTCCTGATACTGAGCCTCCGCCTCTGCAGCTTGTGCCTCAGCTTTCTGCGCGGCAGTCTCAGCCTGTTCGGCACGATTACGTGCTTCCTCTGCGGCTTGCTTGCGAAGTTCATCCCGGCGACGCGACACTTCCGCCTGTGCTTCCGCTAGCGCTTCGTCTCGAATTTCAATAAGACGTCCGTCGCTCGCCACCTCAACTTGGAGCGCAATGCTCTGGGCAATCGTTTCAACAAACGACGTGAACTGCTGAACATCGCCCGCCTCAACACCATGATAGAGCGTTTCGTTAGCCCCTGGCATGCGCGTCAGCAACTGGTATTGCAGCTTAGCATGCTCGTGGTTAGAGACTCCGGCCTCAGTCAGCAGGTGCAATGTCGAAAGCATGATGCCCTGCTCTTCAGCAAGGCTGTTGATCTCAACGGGCCCTAGGCGAGTTGAGGATAGCGGATCGGACCCACTTCGAGCACCCGCATCTGTAATCAGAACGACCCACTTACCTTGATACTTGCCCCACTCAATTTCATTGAGTGCGGACGAAATACCTGCGAACGCATCCTCATCGAAACCCTTGCTGGACGCCTTCGCCGCAGCCGCGCCACGAACGCGATCGAAAAATTCCTCCTCGGTACTTGCCTCACCTAAGTTGGCGTAGACGCGGGTCAAATACTCAAGATCGGGCGCTGCTGTCAGGTTGTCACGATAGCCGATGAGTCCGAAGTCGATTTTGCCACCATACTTTGACTGGGCGAGCTGCCGGTACATGAGCTTAACTGCTTCGCGGACGCGATCGATGTAGGGATCCATCGACGTTGTCGTGTCGATGACGAAAACGACACCAGCGCTGTAGTCGTTGTGAACTCGGCTCAGAACTTCCGCAGGATCAACGTCGGGAATGGTGGTCACCGGTTCGGAAGCAGGCGCTGGCGCTTGAACAGAATCTGTTTCAATGGCGGCCGGCCGAGACGGCGCCTCCGGAACAGCAAACCCTGCTTCTTCATCGGCATTGACCGCGGCCACCTTGACGAGCTGCGTGGTGAAGCCGCTCGCAAAGTAAGTCTCATCGAAGTCGAGAATAGGGAGCAGATAGAAATTTTCGGAAAGATCGATGTAGGTGTCTGGTTCGACCGTCACAACCGGAAAGTTCGCCGGAACCTCTCCAGACAGAGCTGTAGAGCGTAGTCCCGCCGCTTTTGCGTCCGGACGATCGGCCTCTACGAGATTTTGCAGGGCGTCATACTCACGGAAAAATAAGGTCTGCTTACGGCCGGCGGGATTGGTAAAAGCGAGGGTCATCGCCTGTTTCCATTCGACGGTCCTGTCAGCGTTTAACCAGCCGTCGGTCGGGCCTTGGTTTGCACGGCCAACCTCGAACCAAGTGCGGCCGTTGAGGTCTACGCGCTTGTAAACATATAGGGGGGTAAGAGGCGGGAGAGGTTCTGCATTAGCGTCTGCTTCTTCCCCTGGGTTTTCAACCAGCGGTGTCCCAGGCCGTGTAAGCACACGTTGATAGAGGCTTGTCTTGCCCTCCATAACGAGCGGCGAGCGATCTGCTACTGCGTGTTGGGGAGCTGAGAATGCTGCAATTGCCCCGATCAAAAAACCAAGCAATATCCTCTTGTGCAGATTGCCGTTCATGTATCCCCCCGGATAACTAGCTGGCTGAAATGAGAGGTCGATGACCTTTTGCCCTGAAATCAAATGGTCCAAAAGCTATTGAGCTTCTTCCCAGGCACTTAGAGACGCCATCAATTCGGCCGCTCTGGGATCGCCGAGTTCTGTCGCCTTGGCATACCAGCGCCGTGCTTCGATGGGATCGGGTTTGGTGAAGGGCGAAGGTATCTCGCCCCAACGGGCGGGGTCATACATTTCGCCAATGGCTGTTGCAGAGCGGGCATGATCTCGCTGTGCCGCTCCTTCTAGAATAACCAGGGCCATGTTGAGTTCGCCTGCAGCAATTCTGTCCTGCGCCTCTGCATACATTTCAGAGACCGGGAGCGTCGCAATGGTTTCCAACGATTTTTCTTGTCTGGCGGAGGATTTTTCGCCGAAGCGCAGCCAATTGACGATGTCGGAGCCATAGACGGCTCCAACCGCTCCAGCGCCTATCAGAATGATCAGCGCAACGCCCGCAACCATCACTTTATTCACGCTAAATCCCCCCACTAGCAGCAAAACCACCCAAGCCAAGACTGGACCAACTTCTAGTCGGTCTCATCTCATCGGTCGGCAGGACACTTGAATATTGCGTATCCGAAATAATTATTGGCCATAACGCTGTTCAATCATTATTGTTCTCTTGAACATGAATGGCAACCATTGGGGCCATTTTCCGGGGGGAAAATTCATGCGAACACTGCTGCTTCTTTGTTTTGCTTTGGCGCTGCTCCTGCAGAGCGGGCAAAATGCTTCAGCGATGATTAGTCCGATGGCAGGTTTAACCACCAAAGAGCTGATCGATCTCGCATGGACCTTCGACAGTGGAAGTCGCGGTGATAAAGGGGCCGCTCTTGCGCGATGTCGTGCGCTGCCAGCCGATAGGCTGGTACTCTTACGCGGCGACGCCTTGGGCAACTACAATCGAAACAGGCAACAGCTAGATCGTCTGAGTAAGCAAATAGCCCGGCAATCCCAGACGACGGCAGAGGCACTCTACACGGCCTCCGCTGACCTTTATGACGTTGCCGGGTTGCGGAAAAATCTCGTTAGACAGGTGCGCCATTTGGATTCCAGCACTGCCAATCTGGCGAGGCGCCTCGACCGCTGGTTTGCGCCGGGTCAAACAGCAGGCCGGGCAACCGGCTTTGCTCGAGACTTTATCGGCGCCACTAAGGATGCAGCAGAGATTGTTGCTGCTTCGAACGAGATCGTGGATTCGACGACGAGCTGGTTCAAGACCTCAACCGCTTCAGTGGAGAACTTTCACGGCCAGGTGAAAAGCCTGACAGAACTGGTGGTCCAGCAGCGGCATGTGACGGAATCGATGAAGACCTATTCCGGACGCTATGCATTTTTCGAGATCTGCGTTCGCTTCGGCAAGCTCGAACGTCCAGAGGATATCGACGCTGCCGAAGCAAAATTCCGTTTGGGAACTGGCAACAACGCAGATCAAACCTTCGTTATTTCGTCGGAAGACTTCGCCCGTGCAAGGGATGCTGTGCGACGTTCCTTTGATTCTAGCTGCTATGTCGATTGCGAATGTGTCGCCTCCATCATCGAAGGGGAGCAACCAGAGTACGTTCGTGCTTCATTTGACTTCTTCGCCAGAGCTCCGATGAGAACCGAAATTGGAATGGTGTCCTGCACAGATCTGACAGGAGAATCGGGGTTCGCAAGAAATGTTGCGGGCCAACATTCGGCGCCGAGTTACTCGGGCTTCCTCGCACGACTTCGCCATTTAAGTACAACGATGGTCGATCAGTGCCCCAACCTGGTTTGGATGGATTCTTTCGGCAAGCCCGGCTCCAGCTGTTGGTCCAATTGAGTGGCGCTTGCGCGCATTAGTAATTCGGTGAGCAGCTTCTCATCCCGTGGTTAAAGGCGAAGCTCCGCTAACATCCAATATGGAAAACCGAACCAGATGTTGGCCGGACCGACTTTGTCAATCATCTCGTGGCCGCCGAATCTGTGCATAGTGTGGCTAGTGATGGAACAGTTTGGGAAGCGCCGCTTGCCTCAGGTAACATATGAGAACTATTCGACGACCGCGCCGAGCTCATTCGTAGTCCCTGCGGTCAAGCCCCAGATGTTTGGTTGTGAAATGGCGTATTGAGACGAAGGTCCCCTCCGGTTCCATCATGACACCTAAACTTCGTGTCCGTGAAACCGGCAGCAGCCCATATGACGTGCCTCACAGCATCTCCTTGTCCAGAGAGAGGTCAGCCACCAGCTTTTTCAGCCGCTGGTTCTCCTCCTCAAGCTGCTTCAGGCGCTTCATCTCCGATGGCATCAGACCGCCATACTTCTTGCGCCAGTTGTAGTAGGTCGCCTCGGAAATCCCCGCCTTCCGGCAGACCTCCCCGACCGTCGCGCCTTCCTCCGCCTGTCGCAGGATGAAGGCAATCTGCTGCTCGCTGAACTTCGTCTTCTTCATGGAAAATCCTCCGCCCGGCCAGGGACGGTAAATTAGAATTTTCCAGCTTCAAACGGTCCAGTTTCCGGGGAGCAGGTCACCCCGTTTATCCTTGATCGACAGTCGGCTACCTCTGGTCCGTGGCTACGCACGAACGGCGCTGGGGGAACCGAATCTCATCTGGTTAAAAAAAGCAAAAGGGCAGGCCGAAGCCCACCCTTTGATTTTGTGCCCTGAAGGCTTGTTAACGGCTGCTAGACCCGGAGGTCTTCGCTGACGGTCCACGATTTCCTATCGGCTAAATATTCAATCGATTGACGGTTTATCCTAACCAATATTGATTCCCATAACAACATCGTTTTGACTGAGATGGTGGGGGATCACTCATGCGCTACAGACTTGGACTCGACCTCGGCACTAATTCCATCGGCTGGTGGATGGTGAAGCTGGACCAAGAGGGGCGCGCGTGTGGGTCCCTAGGGGGCGGTGTCCGCATCTTCAGCGACGGCCGTAACCCGAAAGACGGCACGTCTCTTGCCGTGCAGCGGCGCGTCCCCCGCGGCATGAGACGCCGGCGGGACCGCTTTATAGGCCGCCGTTCCGATCTTATGAACCACCTCATCGCCTTCGGTCTAATGCCTGGCGACGAGGGCGAACGAAAGGCGCTCGAAGCGCTGGACCCCTACGAGCTTCGCGCTGTGGCTCTCGACCGCGCTCTCACGCCTCATGAACTCGGCAGGGCTCTCTTCCATCTCAATCAGCGCCGCGGCTTCAAATCGAACCGCAAGACAGACAGCGACGACAACGAAACCGGCGTTGTGAAGGAGCGGATCGGCGAGTTGCGAACGCGGATCGAAAAGTCCGGAGCTCGGACGCTCGGTGAATTTCTGCACAAAAGGCGACTAAAGGGACGCATGGTTCGGGCGCGGCCGGAAGCCGGCTTCTACCCCGAACGTGCGATGTACGAGGATGAGTTCGACCTAATCCGCCAGCAGCAGAACTCGCACCACTCCCTCACCGCCGAACAATGGGACACGCTGAAAGACATCATTTTCTTCCAGCGTCCCCTGAAGCCAGTCGACCCCGGCTGGTGCCTCTTTGAAGCGGGGGAAAAGCGGGCACATCGCGCGCTTCCACTCACCCAGGAATTCCGCATGGTGCAGGAGGCCAACAATCTCCGCGTGACATCCCCCGGATCACCGGCACGGCGGCTGACGCTCGAAGAGCGAGACAAGGTTCTCGGCCATTTGCGGAAAAAGAAGGAGCTGAAGCTCGATACCATGCTCAAGCTCCTTAAGCTGCCTTCCGGCTCAACTGTCAATCTGTTCGACGATCACAGAAGCACCATTAAAGGTGAAGAGACGGCGGCAAGGCTGGCGCACAAGGAGATCTTCGGAGACGCATGGTTCAACCTGTCCGCTGAAGAGCGCACGGGCATTGTGCGCACCCTCCTCGACACAGAAAAACCGGAAGAGATTGAACGAATTGCTCAGCGCCAATGGGGGCTCTCGGAGGCTGCCGCAAAGAAACTCGCCGGCAAATCGCTGCCGGAAGGCTATTCCCGCCTCAGCGAAAAGGCCATCGCAAAGCTGCTGCCAATCATGGAAGACCAAGGGCTGAACTATGCCGAAGCTGTGGAGCAAGTGCCTGAATATGGTCACCATTCAGACTTCCGGCCGGACGAGGCACGCGACGCCCTCCCCTACTATGGCGAAGTGCTAGCGCGGCACTGCGTAGGCGCAGACCCGTCAGCACCCAAGATAGACGAAGTGGCGCATTGGGGCCGCCTTGCCAACCCGACGGTTCATATCGGCCTTAACCAAATACGCCGTCTGGTCAATCGTTTGATCGAGGTTCACGGCAAGCCGGAAGAGATCGTGATCGAACTCGCTCGCGAACTAAAAATGAGCAAGGAAGGCAAGGACAAGGAGCGCAAAAAGAACAGCGAGAACGAAGCAGCAAACCGCCGGCGAGAGGAGCAGATCCGGGCTGCAGGAACAGCACCTTCACCCCACCTGTTGCGCAAGCTGCGCCTTTGGGAAGAGCAGAAGGTGGGAACAGCCAATCTTTGTCCTTTTACCGGCCAACCAATCTCCTTCGAAATGGCAATCTCCGCAGCGACCGAAATCGAACACATTCTTCCCTTTTCCAAGACACTCGACGACTCGATGGCAAACAAGGTCCTCTGTCTGATTGAAGCGAACCGCGCCAAACGCGACCGTTCACCCTACGATGCATTTCACACAGACCCGACACTCGCCGGCAGGAAATACGTCTATGACGACATCCTATTTCGGGCAGACAACCTCCCGGCAAACAAGCGTTGGCGCTTCTACCCGGATGCGATGGACCGCTTTAATAACGACGAGCGGGACTTCCTCGACCGGCAGCTCAACGAGACGAAATATCTGTCCAGAATTGCGCGGAGCTATCTGTCAAACCTCTACAATGAAAAGGAAGAGGGACGAATGCGGGTCCGCGCCATCCCAGGCAAGCTCACCGCAATGCTGCGGGGAAAGTGGGGTCTATCCGCTTTGCTTCCGGGCCACAACCTGTCCGGCGGCGAAGAAGCGCCGAGAAAGAACAGAAACGATCACCGGCATCACGCAATCGACGCCTTCGTCGTAGCGAACACAACGCAAGGACTTTTGAAGCGCCTCGCCGATCTCAATGACGATGCGGATCGTCAGCGTCTTGTCGACGCCGTCCCCGACCCTTGGGACAACTTCGACCGTGAAGAGCTTCGTCAGCAGCTCGCACGCCTAACTGTGTCGCACAAGGCCGATCATGGCACCCCCGGTAGCAAGGGCAAGACGACTGGCGCGCTGCACAATGACACTGCCTACGGAATAGTAGGACCGGGCAAGAACGGCAACACAATCGTCGTCTCTCGCACGCCGCTCTCTCGCTTCACCACGCCTAAAGATATGGACAAGGGGTTGGAGGGCATCCGAGACGCGGCGCTGCGTGAGGCTTTAACTACTGCCTGGAACACGTTTAAGGCCGCTCCACCTGAAGCCTCAAACTCGGACGACAAGGATAGCAGGCGCAAGCCGAAGAACCCTGCAATGGCCTTTGCCGAAATGGTCGCCACAAAAGGCATTGAGATCGGAGGGAGAAAGGTGACGGTGCGGCGCGTGCGGATGTGCGAAGAGCTTGGCGTCGTTCCCATCAAGGACAGGAAAACTGGGAAACCCTACAAGGCGTACAAACCCGACGGCAACGCATTCAACGAAGTTTACGAACTGCCGAACGGAAACTGGATCTCGGTGGTCATTCGCCGATTTGACGCCAACCAGCCTGATTTCAGCTCGGCAGATTTCCGGCCGCACCCGGCCGCACGGAAAGTGATGAGGCTCCATATCGACGACCTTGTTGCGGTCGATGACGGCGGGCAACGTCGGGTGCTGAGAGTGGTGAAGCTCAGCGGACAGAAAATTACCCTTGCAGACCACTTTGAAGCCGGTGCGCTCAAGTCCCGTGATGCCGACAAAGAGGACCCTTTCAAGTATCTCGAAAAATCCGCAAATGTTCTGAAATCGATGGGGCTGAGGAAAGTCGGCATTGACGAGATCGGCCGACTGACCGACCCGGGGCCGCAGCAGGCCAAATCCGGAGGAAAAGCCGCGTGATCGGTCGGGTGGTCGAGATCGCTGCGGATGACCGGCACCTCGCCGTCTCTCGTGGCTTTCTGACCGTCTCGACGAAAGGTGAGGAAGTGGGGCGTGTACCACTCGACGATATCGGCGTCCTTCTCGCGCATGCACATGGATTGACCTATTCCAATAATCTGATGGTCGAGCTTGCGCAGAGAGGCGCGGCCGTTGTCCTCTGCGGTCCAAACCACATGCCTGTCGCCTGGCTCTGGCCGATGGACGGCCACCATGTCCAAAGCCTCAGAATGCGCCAACAGCTGGAGGCAGGGGCGCCGCTCCGCAAAAGGCTTTGGCAGGTGCTTGTTCGCGCGAAGATCGAGCAACAACGCGCTGTGCTTGAACGGCTCGGAAAGCCAGACGGCGCATTCGACCTGCTCTCAAGAAAAGTAAAATCGGGTGATCCCGATAACATCGAGGCACAGGCGGCGCGGCGCTACTGGCCGCTGCTCATGGGCGATGACTTCCGTCGCGATCGTAGCGCCGGCGGCGCCAACGCGATGCTCAACTATGGATACACAGTGTTGCGCGCCGGCGTCGCACGTGCCGTGACCTCTGCCGGGCTCCACCCCTCCGTCGGCCTACACCACAGCAATCGCAATAATCCGATGTGCCTGGTCGACGACCTGATGGAGCCCTTCCGCCCAATAGTCGACTACATTGTGTCGAGGCTTATCGCGGCGGGAAAAGAAGAGGTGAACCCAGAGACGAAGGCCGTTCTGGCGCAGATACTCGCCTTCGATATGGCGACCGATCAGGGCACAACACCTGTGTCGACCTGTGTTGAACGTCTCGCCTTTTCGCTCGCGCAGTCATACGAAACGGGAAAACCTTCTCTCACCCTCCCCCGCACTCTCCTGCCGCTCGAAATGCCTGGCTTCGAACCGCGGTCTGACAGCGGCTAGATCGATGCTGACCGGGTACAGGCTCATGTGGATGATGGTCATTTTCGA
>DLCG01000011.1:40629-41031 GCA_002480495.1 Rhodobiaceae bacterium UBA7804
CATGTGGATGATGGTCATTTTCGATCTGCCGGTAGGCACCAAAAAGGAGCGGCGAGCTGCAACGCGCTTCCGAAACGACCTTTTGGATCAGGGTTTCGAGATGTGCCAGTTCTCAGTCTATATGCGCTTCTGCGGCGGCAAGGAGCAGGTTGAGACCTATACAAGGCGGATCGAAAGGGCTTTGCCGAAGACCGGGCTCGTCCAGATTCTCTGTTTTACCGACCGCCAATATGAGACCATCGTGTCCTTCGATGGGCGAACCCGCGAAAAAGCCAAGGAGAATCCGAACCAATATGTGCTGTTTTGAAAGACATTCAGCGTCAAATCCGGCTGGAAATTGCGCCAAATCTCTTTACAAATCAGAGACTTGGCGCAACACCAAGTTTAGCCGATAGGAAATCG
>DLCG01000008.1:0-87242 GCA_002480495.1 Rhodobiaceae bacterium UBA7804
CTCTACCAACTGAGCTAACCGCCCGCACACAAAACCTCATGCATGCGCGGCGAAACTCCTATCGGATGCCCCTGCCGATTGCAATTGGAAGTGCAAGAACGGCCCAATGCGGCCATTGCATTCCCATGCCAAAACCGCAAACTGGGGACGAGCCGCACCACGCCACGACCGCCGGAATTTGCCTTGCCCCGCACGATCGCGCCTGTCTTTTCGCTGCTGCTCGCCACCGCGATCCTGCTCGTCGGCAACGGAATGCTCGGCACACTCATACCGATTCGTGCCGGCATCGATGGGTTCGCGACGGCGACCGTCGGCATCATCGGTTCCGTCTATTTCGCGGGCTTCCTGCTCGGCTGCATCGCGACGCCTTATGTCGTGCGCCGGGCAGGCCATATCCGAAGCTTCGCGACCTTTTGCGGCCTGGCCTCCGCCGCACCCCTCATCCATGCGCTGTCTGCCGATCCCTTTGTGTGGTCGATGATGCGCGTTCTGACCGGGTTCTGCTTCGCGGGGCTCTACATGGTGATCGAAAGCTGGCTCAACGAGCAGTCCACGAACGAGACGCGCGGCCGCCTCTTCTCCGGCTATCTGATCGTGAACCTTTCCGCGCTCACCGTGGGACAATTGCTCCTCAACGCCGCCAATCCAGCGGGGTTCGTGCTTTTCGCGGTGGTCTCGATCCTGACCTCGCTTGCTCTCGTGCCTGTCGCGATGACGACCTCGGTGCAGCCCATGCCGATCCAGAGCACGCGGATCGACATATGGGCGCTTTACTCGCTCTCACCGGTGGGGCTCGTCGGTTCCTTTGTGGTCGGGCTCGCAAACGCGCCCTTCTGGACGCTCGCTCCGCTTTATGCGAGTGACAGCGGCCTCGACACGGCCGGTGTCTCGATCTTCATGGCCGCCGCGATCATTGGCGGCGCCGTCGCCCAGTGGCCAATAGGACGCATTTCCGACCGAATGGACCGGCGCCGCGTCATCCTTGCTCTCAGCCTCGGGGCCGCAGCCGGCGAAATTGCACTGGCGCTTGCGGGCATGAGCGGAAGCATGCCGGCGGTTCTCGCGGCAGGGTTTTTGTTCGGCGTTTTCGGGCTGACGCTTTATTCCGTAGTGGTCGCCCATATGAACGATCACGGGCAGAGCGAGAGCTTCGTCGCTATTTCGGGCGGCATGCTCATCGTTTTCTCCGTCGGTTCGATCATCGGTCCGACGGCGGCTTCCATCGGTGTGTCGAGCTTCGGCATGGCTTCGATCTTCGTCGTAACCGCAGCCGTTCACATCGTGTTTGCAGGCTTCACGCTTTACCGCATCGCCTTCACGCCCGCCCTTTCCGAAGAACAGCGGGCCGACTTTGTCGCCGTGCCCGTGGCTCAGGTGCAGCCGTTGCCAACCGAACTGGACCCGCGCGCCGCCGACGAACCGGCCCAGGAATATCCTTCCGGGGAGGCGCAGGAAGAGAGCCACGAAAAGGTCGACTGAGCGAGCCCCCGAACAGCAAAAGACCGGCTCGCCCTCACGGACGGCCGGCCCTTTGAAAATCCGCCGAACCGAATGATCAGCTGTTAACGGCGTCCTTGAGGCCCTTGCCAGCCTTGAACTTCGGCTGCTTCGAAGCCGGAATCTGGATGGTTTCACCAGTACGCGGATTGCGGCCCTCTGTGGCCGCGCGGTTCGACACGTTAAACGTGCCGAAGCCTACCAGCCGGACCTCCTCGCCCTTCTTCAGCGATTCCGTGATGATGTCGAACACATAGTCGACAGCCTTGGTGGTGTCGGCCTTGGACAGACCGCTCCGTTCGGCCACTTCTGCGATGAGATCGTTCTTGTTCACGTGAGGCCCCTCCACATGCGATGGCGGGAATCTGAGGATTCCCCTGAGACTCGGGAGTCTACCCGTCGGCCAAGAATGGGGTCAAAGCAAAATCGCAGGATTTCTGCGGAAAATCGGGAATTCCCCAAATGAGAAACGGGAGCCCGCAGGCTCCCGTTTTCGTCATTTTGACCTTAATCGGGCCGATTCAGGCGCTTAATGCGCCATAATCTGCTCCGAGGAGTCCGAAGAGCGCTTTCCCGCCTGCTCGGCGAGCCAGGCCTCCTCGTCCCATTCGATGGGGTCCGGCATGCGGGTCAACGCATTCTTGAGGACCTCGTCGATGGTGTTCACAGGCACGATCTCCAGAGCGTTCTTCACGTTATCCGGAATATCGGCCAGATCCTTGGCGTTGTCCTGTGGGATCAGCACCTTCTTGATGCCGCCGCGCAGCGCCGCGAGGAGCTTCTCCTTCAGGCCGCCAATGGGCAGGACGCGCCCGCGGAGTGTCATCTCGCCCGTCATCGCCACATCCTTGCGGACGGGGATGCCGGTCATCACCGAGACGATGGCCGTGGTCATGGCCGTGCCCGCCGAGGGACCGTCCTTCGGGGTCGCGCCTTCCGGCACATGGACGTGGATGTCGCGCCGGTCGAAGAGCGGCGGCTCGATGCCGAAGCGGGTCGCACGGGAGCGGACATAAGAGCTCGCTGCCGAGATCGACTCCTTCATGACATCGCGCAGGTTGCCCGTGACCGTCATGCGGCCCTTGCCGGGCATCATGACGCCTTCGATGGTGAGCAACTCGCCGCCGACTTCCGTCCAGGCAAGACCCGTCACGATGCCGACCTGGTCTTCGCCCTCGGCCTCGCCGTAGCGATACTTCGGGACGCCGGCATAATCCGCGATGTTTTCCTTGGTGAGCGCGATCGACTTCTTGCCAGGGGTCGTGAGAATTTCCTTCACGGCCTTACGGGCAAGATTGTTCAGCTCGCGCTCGAGATTGCGGACACCGGCCTCGCGCGTATAGACGCGAATGAGATGACGCAGCGCCTCATCGTCGATCGACCATTCGCCCTTTCTGAGACCGTGAGCCTCGACCGCCTTCGCGATGAGATGGCGGCGTGAGATCTCGACCTTTTCATCCTCGGTGTAGCCTGCGATGCGAATGATCTCCATACGGTCCATCAGCGGCTCGGGAATGTTGAGCGTGTTGGCCGTCGTCACGAACATGACGTCGGAGAGGTCGTAGTCGACTTCGAGATAGTGGTCGGCGAACGCATTGTTCTGCTCGGGATCAAGCACCTCGAGCAATGCCGCAGAGGGGTCGCCACGGAAATCCGCACCCATCTTGTCGATCTCGTCGAGCAGGAAGAGCGGGTTCGTGTGCTTCACCTTCTTCATCGACTGGATGACCTTGCCGGGCATCGAGCCGATATAGGTGCGGCGGTGACCACGGATCTCGGCCTCATCGCGCACACCGCCAAGCGACATGCGCACGAAGTCGCGGCCGGTCGCACGCGCGATCGACTTTCCGAGCGAAGTCTTGCCGACGCCGGGCGGGCCGACGAGGCAGAGGATCGGCCCCTTGAGCTTGTTGGACCGGCTCTGCACGGCGAGATACTCGACGATGCGCTCCTTCACCTTCTCGAGGCCGTAGTGTTCCTTGTCGAGAATCTCCTGCGCGTTCAGAAGATCCTTCTTCACGCGGCTCTTCTTCTTCCAGGGAACCGAGAGCAGCCAGTCGAGATAGTTCCTCACGACCGTCGCTTCCGCCGACATGGGGCTCATCTGCTTGAGCTTCTTCAGCTCCGCCATGGCCTTTTCATGCGCTTCCTTCGAAAGCTTGGTCTTCTGGATGCGCTCTTCGAGCTCGCGCATCTCGTCCTTGCCTTCGTCGCCGTCGCCAAGTTCCTTCTGAATGGCCTTGAGCTGCTCGTTCAGATAGTACTCGCGCTGCGTCTTCTCCATCTGGCGCTTGACGCGCGAACGGATGCGCTTCTCGACCTGGAGCACGCTGATCTCGCCTTCCATCAGCGAATAGACACGCTCCAGCCGTTCGGTAACGGACGGCATTTCGAGAAGCTCCTGCTTCTCGGGAATCTTGATATTGATATGGCTCGCGATGGTGTCGGCCAGCTTCGCCGGATCGTCGATCTGACCGATGGAGCCGAGAACTTCCGGCGGCACCTTCTTGTTGAGCTTCACATAGCCTTCGAACTGCGAGACGACGGAACGCGACAGCCCTTCGAGCTGCTCGCCGTCATCATCCCTTTCCTCGACGACTTCGATCTCCGCTTCGAAGAACTCGTCATTCGGCGTGAACTTCTTGACGCGCGCCCGGCGCACGCCTTCGACCAGCACCTTGACGGTGTTATCGGGAAGCTTGAGCAGCTGAAGCACGGAGCCTACCGTGCCTACTTCGTAAATTTCGTCAGCTGACGGATTATCGTCCGCCGCGTTCTTCTGGGCGACGAGCAGAATCTGCTTGTCGTCCTGCATCACGTTTTCGAGGGCCCTCACGGATTTCTCGCGCCCGACGAAGAGCGGCACGATCATGTGCGGGAAGACCACGATGTCGCGCAGCGGGAGCACAGGGAGGACGAGCGTCCCTTCCTTGCCCGCATCGCCGGCTGGAGGCTTGTTGCTCTGTTCGTTGTCGGTCATGGTCTGCTACCTGCCTTACTAATATCTGCCGCCCGCAGCGAAGCATCAGCCTAACATCCGATTCTGAACGAATGCTGATCTGCCGGTCGTCCACCAGAATAACGGGATTCGGGCTTGCCGCGCCTCTTTCGGCGCTGCTTTGGACGAGAAGGCTGCGGGGTTACCCTGCGGAACCCCGGCTCGCGGCTTGGGTGGGCCTACTGGTTAAAATGAAAATGGCCCTGAAAGCGCGTGCTTTCAAGGCCACCCACAAATTTCGAAAAAGCCCGATTTTCAGGTCTTTCCGGTCACGCTCCCGTGCCGATATCGCCCTGCCGCTCGGCGTAGATATAGAGCGGCCGCGCCTTGCCCTCGACAACCTCGGCGCTGATGACGACTTCCTCAACACCCTCAAGCGTCGGAAGATCGAACATCGTGTCGAGCAGGATCGACTCCAGGATCGACCGAAGGCCACGGGCGCCGGTCTTGCGCTCGATCGCCTTGCGGGCAACCGCGCGAAGCGCCTCATCCGAGAAAGTGAGCTTCACATTCTCCATCTCGAAGAGACGCTCATACTGCTTCACGAGCGCATTCTTGGGCTGAGTCAGAATGGTGACCAACGCCTCCTCGTCGAGATCCTCAAGCGTCGCCAGAACCGGCATACGGCCGACGAACTCAGGAATGAGGCCGAACTTGAGCAGGTCCTCCGGCTCGAGATCCTTCAGGACATCGCCTGTCCGGCGATCCTCGACCGCCTCGACCTTGGCGCTGAATCCGATACCTGCGCCCTTGCCGCGCTGACCGATGATCTTTTCGAGCCCGGCGAACGCACCGCCACAGATGAAAAGGATATTCGTCGTGTCGACCTGCAGGAATTCCTGCTGGGGATGCTTGCGGCCTCCCTGCGGCGGTACGGAAGCAACCGTTCCTTCCATGATCTTCAGCAGCGCCTGCTGGACGCCCTCGCCCGACACGTCACGCGTGATCGAAGGATTGTCAGACTTGCGGCTGATCTTGTCGACCTCATCGATATAGACAATGCCGCGCTGCGCGCGTTCGACATTGTAGTCGGCTGCCTGCAGGAGCTTGAGGATGATGTTCTCGACGTCCTCACCGACATAACCGGCTTCGGTCAGCGTCGTCGCATCCGCCATGGTGAACGGCACATCCAGGATGCGCGCCAGCGTCTGGGCGAGAAGCGTCTTGCCGCAACCCGTCGGACCGATCAGCAGAATATTCGACTTCGCAAGCTCTACGTCGTTGTTCTTCGAAGCGTGGTTCAGACGCTTGTAATGGTTGTGTACAGCAACCGAGAGAACGCGCTTTGCGTGCTTCTGTCCGATAACGTAATCGTCCAGCACCGCGCAGATCTCCTGCGGCGAAGGAACACCGTCACGCGACTTCACCAGCGAGGACTTGTTCTCCTCGCGGATGATATCCATGCAGAGTTCGACGCACTCGTCGCAGATAAAGACGGTCGGTCCCGCGATCAGCTTCCTGACTTCATGCTGGCTTTTGCCGCAGAAAGAACAGTAGAGCGTGTTCTTGGAGTCGCCGCCGCTCACCTTGCTCATAAAAACTCCTTAGTAACCTGCAGGCCCTGACCGGTACGTCCAGCCAATGCACCAACCGTGCCTGCCTTGTAGTAACCGATCAAGCCATCCGTTTCAGTACGCCCGGACGAGATAAACGGATGACTCAACCTGTCACCTAAGCTCCATACGAGCATGTTATTCGGCGAGGGATCAACATTTCATTACCCCTCGATTACGCCGGAACCCGCCTGAAAATAACGGGATCACGCATTTTTCAGGCCCGTTTCTTGTGCAAACGGAGCCTGTTTACCGGGCATGCCGCCTCGCCGAATACGTGCAAAGTGAAGTCAAATCAGCCCTTTTTGGCGCTATCGCCGGGAGCAGCCGGACGTTCGACGCCGACATGGTCGACGATGCCGAACTCCTTGGCGCGCTCGGGGCTCATGAAATTGTCGCGCTCCAGAGCGTCTTCGACATCCTTCAGGCTCTGGCCCGTATGCTTCACGTAGATGTTGTTCAGGCGTTCACGAATCGCAATCGTTTCGCGCGCGTGAATTTCGATGTCCGTGGCCTGCCCCTGGAATCCGCCAGAAGGCTGGTGGACCATGATGCGGGCGTTCGGCAGCGCGTGACGCATACCCTTTTCACCGGCGGCAAGAAGAAGCGAGCCCATAGAAGCGGCTTGCCCCATGCAGACGGTCGCAACCGGCGGACGGATGTGCTGCATGGTGTCGTAGATCGCCAGACCCGACGTCACCACGCCGCCCGGCGAGTTGATGTACATCGAGATTTCCTTCTTCGGATTCTCCGCCTCTAGGAAAAGCAGCTGCGCAGTCACAAGCATCGCCATGCCGTCTTCGATGGGGCCGGCGACGAAGATGATGTGCTCCTTCAGCAGGCGCGAGAAAATGTCATAGGCCCGCTCACCACGGTTGGTCTGCTCGACCACCATCGGCACGAGGTTCATGTAAGTTTCGATGGGGTCTTTCATTGTCTCTCCTGAGCGTCGGATGTTTCAGGCGTTTTAGCAGGGAGCGCTGCCACCCGGCAAAGGGCGCAAGCGTCGCTTACCCATGCAAGCGCATGAATCTGGACATCCGACGTGTTTAGGCCGATTCGGTAAATGGACAGTTCAGAACACTAGCGCAACCAATATAGGGGCTGGAACGGCAGATTTCGCCCCCTCGCTGCACCGGGTCTTTTGCCGCAGGGTCAGGCAGCCCGTTTTACCCTTGCCGATACTGGAACAGCCTCGCCCGGACGCCCGATTACGCCCGAAACGCCCGCGAGGGCGCCCGAAGCGAGCTCCCGGGCCAGGAAGCGGCCCTCGTCCACCCAGCCCGGCAGTTCCAGCCTGCGGGCAAGCGCGCGGGTAAATCCAAAACGGCGGTAATAGGGCTCGTCGCCGACAAGCACCACGATCCTGTGTCCCTGCTCCGCCGCGCGGGCAAGACCGGCCTTCATCAGCCGGCTTCCGACACCCTCGCCCTGGCGATCAGGCGAGGCGACCAGCGGCCCCAGCAGGAGCGCCTGGACCCCGCCTTCAATCTCGATCGGCCAGAAGCGAAGCGTGCCGACGACCTCGCCCTTGTCGAGAGCGACCAGGGCAAGCGAGGCGTCGTGTTCCACGCCGTCGCGAAGTCTGTAGACGGTCTTCGCGAAGCGGTCCGGGCCGAAGGCTTCAGCCACCAGCTTCTCGACGGCAGGCGTGTGTGAGCCGGATTCAGTTACGATCTTCATGTCCGTTTCCATGCGAGGAGACGGCGGCAGCGACATGCGCGCCCGGCCGCTCCTTCCTTCCTTCATTATGTGTGTGAGCCAGCCTAACGGGCCTCAGATGCAGACGCTCGCCAGCGGCGGGAAGCCATTGAAGGCGACGGCGGAATAGGTCGTCGTGTAGGCGCCCGTGGCGAGGATCCATACCTTGTCACCCGCCTGAAGCGAGACTGGCAGACGATAGTCCGTCTTCTCGTAGAGAATGTCGGCGCTGTCGCAGGTCGGCCCAGCAAGAACGACAGGCGAGGTTTCGCCGCCGTCGCGCGAGGTCAGGAGGCGGTAGCGGATGGCTTCGTCCATGGTTTCCGCAAGACCGTGGAACTTGCCGGCATCGAGATAGACCCATCGTCGCGTGTCGTCGCCGCCCTTTTCCGAGACGAGAACGACTTCAGCCTGAATGACGCCGGCGTCGCCGACGACGCCGCGGCCCGGCTCAACGATCACTTCCGGCTGACGGTCGCCAAAGTGACGAACCAGCGCCTCGCGGATCGCTTCACCGTATGCAGCAATCGAGGGGACGTCCGTGCGATAGCGTGAGGGGAAGCCACCGCCCATGTTGACCATGCGGAGGTTCACACCGCGCGCTTCAAGCTGACGGAAGAGCGAGAGTGAGAGCGCGAGCGCCTTGTCGTACTGCGAGAGATCCGTCTGTTGGGAACCGACATGGAATGACACGCCATAAGCATCGAGGCCGAGCTCCTTCGCGCGAACGAGAAGGTCCGCCGCCATGTCTGGTTCGCAGCCGAACTTGCGCGAGAGCGGCCACTCGGCGCCTTCGCATTCCATGAGCACCCGGCAATAGACTTTCGACCCGGGCGCGACGCGCGCGATCTTGTCGAGTTCGGCACCGCTGTCGAAGGCATACATGCGCACGCCCTTGGCATAGGCCTCGGCGATATCTCGCTCCTTCTTGATGGTATTGCCGAAGGAGAGGCGGTCCGCGGAGACACCGTGGCTCAAGCAGAGGTCGATCTCGCCCATGCTGGCGGTGTCGAAAGACGAGCCGAGGCGCGCCAGGCGAGAGACGATCTCGTCGGCGGGATTTGCCTTCACGGCATAAAAGATGCGCGCCTGCGGGAGCGAGCGGGCGAGTTCCTCGAAGTTATGGGCGACGATATCCACGTCGACCACAAGGCAAGGGGAAGGAAGCTCGGCGGCGGCAAGATAGCGCGCGATCTTGGGCGGCAGCCCGCCGCGATCCAGCGGGAGCTCGGCTGCCTTGGGCACCAGACGCAGGCGCGGCTTGCGGCGCGCAGGCTGCTTGCCCGGCGTAACCGGCTTTGTGGCCGGGACCGACTTGGCGGCGGATTTCATGGAAATACGCGAACGGGCACGGCGGCCCTGCTCGGAAGCGAACATCGTAAACACCCTTTTTCAGACCCGGCTCTTTCAGAGTCCGGCGTGATCCAAAAAGGACGCTTTCCGTCGTTGCATAAACCTGCGATGGGCCAGCGGCACGTGCGTTGTGCGTCTTGTGATGCGCGGGGATATAGGTATCGCCGAGTCCGCGCAACAGGTTTTTCTTCTTTCGGGGAAAAATTTTTTACTAATAAAACCTCAAGAAATCCGTCGCATTCGCACCACAGTTCAATAATGCGGAAAGAAAAAGGCCCGAACCAAGGTTCGGGCCTTTCGAATGTCTCGCCGAGGCGCCGATCAGTCTTCTTTCTTTTTCTTCGCGGGCGCCTTCTTGGCGGCGGGCTTCTTCTCGCCTTCCTCGTCCTTCTTGGCAGCGGTCTTCTTCGGCGCAGCCTTCTTCTTTGCCGGCTTCTCTTCGCCGTGATCATGGTCGTGGTCGTGGTCATGATCGTGGTGATGATGCTCGTGCTCGTCGGCATCGGGGTCGGTGAAAAGCTCGTCGCGGCTCACCACCTTGTCCGAGACCTCAGCCAGCTCGGCGATGAAATCGACAACCTTGTCCTCGAAGATCGGCGCACGCAGTTCCTGCACCGCCTGCGGGTTCTGCTGGAAGTACTGATAGAGTTGACGCTCCTGGCCGGGGAACTGGCGCGCACGCTCGGCGAGCGCCTGGTTCAGCTCCTGCTCGGTGACGGAAATGCTGTTCTTCTCGCCCACTTCCGCGAGCACGAGGCCGAGACGAACCCGGCGTTCCGCGATCTTGCGATATTCGCCGCGCACTTCCTCTTCCGGCTCGTCGAGGTCGGCAACCGTCTTGTTCTGGTGCTGCAGCTCGTGCTCGAACTGGTGCCAGATCTGGTTGAATTCCTGCTCGACCATGGAAGGCGGCAGTTCGAAGTCATGCAGTTCGTCCAGCTTGTCGAGCATGGCGCGCTTGAGGTGCATGCGGGACATGCGGGCGTACTCGCCCTTGATCTGCTCGGCAAGCGCTTCGCGCAGCTTTTCCAGGCTGTCGAAGCCGAAACGCTTGGCCAGCTCGTCGTCGAGCTTCACCTCCGCGGGCGCCTTCACTTCCTTGACCTTGACCTCGAAGACGGCATCCTTGCCGGCGAGATGCTCGGCACCGTACTCCTCGGGGAAGGTGACCTTCACCTCGACATCGTCGCCAGCCTTGGCGCCAATGAGCTGTTCCTCGAAGCCGGGAATGAAGCGGCCCGAGCCGATCTCGAGATTGGCGTCTTCGGCAGAGCCGCCTTCGAAAGCCTCGCCGCCGATCTTGCCGACGAAATCAAGGGTAAGCAGATCGCCCTCTTCCGCCTTGGCGCCTTCTTCGCGCGGCTCGAAATTCTTCTGGTTTTCTGCCAGACGCTTCAGCGACTCCTCGACATCCTCGTCCTTCACCTCGGCCGTGAGGCGTTCGAGCGACATCTTCGAAAAGTCGGCAAGTTCGAAGGCCGGGATCACCTCGAAGCTCATCTTGTAGGTGAGGTCCGCCTTGCCGTCGATCACGTCCTGGATTTCACCCTCCAGATCAATTGAAGGCTGAAAGGCCGGGCGCAGGGACTCGTCCTCGATCGCCTTCTGGCTGGTCTCCCCGACGGTTTCCTGGATGACCTCGCCCATGACCTGCTTGCCGAAGGTCTTGCGCAGGTGGCTGACCGGCACCTTGCCGGGGCGGAAGCCTTTGAGGCGCACCTGGCCCTTCATCTCATCGAGCTTGGCGCCAAGCTTCGCTTCCAGATCCTGCGCGGGGACCTGAATCTTCAATTCGCGCTTCAAACCGTCCGCGTTCGTAACCGTGACCTGCATCATCCAATCCGTTCTTTTTCGGCCATTCCGTCAGCCGGGCTTCCGGCCTGGTGCGGGCGGAGGGACTCGAACCCCCACGCCTTGCGGCACTGGAACCTAAATCCAGCGCGTCTACCAATTCCGCCACGCCCGCAAGAAGGGCTCTGGCGAAGCCTGTTTAAAGCCAGCCTGTCCCTGATTTGGCGCACTCTATATCAAGGGCATAAGGCGATTGCCAGCAAAAGCCGCGGAACGGCGGACCGCTCTCAGATATGCCGCAGGAGATCCCTAAGGACGGCGGGAAGCATTTCAGGCAGGTCCTCGGAAATGAGGCCGGGACCGAAACAGTCGCCAGCCTCGCCATGGAGCCAGACGGCGGCGCAGGCGGCCTCGAAAGGTGGCATCCCTTGCGCCAGAAGCCCCAGAACGATGCCGCCCAGCACGTCACCCGACCCCGCCGTGGCAAGCTCCGGCCCTGCATTGCGCGTGATGGCGGCGCGTCCATCTGGCGAGGCAATGACCGTGTCGGGGCCCTTGAGGATCACAATGGCTGCGGCTTCCGCCGCGGCAAGGCGCGCCCGCTCCAGCTTGTCCGCCCCTCCCGCAGCGAGCGCAGGGAACAGGCGCGCGAATTCCCCTTCATGAGGTGTCATGACGACGGGACCGGCGAAGTACCCTTTGATGGCGACGAAAAGATCGCGGGGAATCTCCGCAAAGGAGGTCAGCGCATCGGCATCGAGAACCATCGCAGCGCCGGAAAGAAGCGCTGCAAGGACATTGTCCCGGGTCTCCCAGCCAATGCCCGCGCCCGGCCCGATGAGAAGTGCATTCTTGCGCTTGTCTTCCAGAATCTTCGTCAAGGCATCAGCGCCTTCGAAGGGCGTCAGCATGATCGCGGTGAGATGCGCGGCATTGACCAGCATTGCCGATGGGGGCGAGGCCAAGGTGACGAGCCCCGCGCCTGCGCGGAGAGCACCCCGGGCGGCGAGGCGCGCCGCGCCGGTATGCGCGGCATCCCCAGAGACCACGACGGCGTGTCCGCGCGTGTATTTGTGGCTGTCGAGGCGCGGCCGCGGAAACACGGACGACCAGAGAGGCGGATCGTTGACGAAACTACGCGGCGCGATCTCATCAAGGACCCGCCCGTCGATGCCGATGTCGCGCACGAGAAGCTCGCCGCAATGAAGACGGCCCGGCAGCAGGAGGTGGCCTGGCTTCGCGCGGAAGAAGGTGACGGTGAGCGAAGCGGCGAATGCCGCGCCTCTGACCCTTCCGGTGTTGCCGTCGATGCCGGTCGGCATGTCCACCGCGACGACCGGCGTACCTGTCTCGCCGATCCGGCGAATTACGTCAGCAGGAAGGCCATCCACGTCACGCGAAAGCCCGGCGCCGAAGATTGCATCCACAACAAGGGATGCGCCCTTTCCCGCATCGGCGCCAAGCGGGTGAACGGCCCCCGGCCAACGGTCCGCGGCCTCGGCAGCATCGCCCTTCAATTTGTCGCGAGGACCCAACAAGAAAAGCGTGACCGGCCAACCCCACTCGGCCAGAAGGCGGGCGACGACAAAGCCGTCGCCGCCATTGTTGCCGGGGCCGCAGAGAACGGAAACCGGGCCTTGAGGGAAGCGAGCGACGATCGCCTCGGCGACAGCCCGGCCCGCATTCTCCATCAGCAGGATACCCACCGTGCCGCTCCCAATAGTAAGCGCATCGGCGCGGCCCATCTCTTCGACGGTGAGAAGCTCGGTAGAATCGGTCGCGTCTGTCATGGCCGCCACTATAGCCACGCGATTGCGGCGGGGAATTGGCGATTTCCCGTAGATGTCAATTCACCTTGGTTTCCGCCTCGCGGCCCTTTTCGACGAGGGAGAGAGAGGAACCCTTCGCCTCGAAAACGGTAACCGAACAATTGTCCGGGCGGAACGTGACAAGGCGATTATCCTCCATCGCCGCCCCGGCCGCGACGTTGATCGCGATGAAATGGGAAAAGACGACCGTATCCTCCTGAAGACCTGTCAGCGCATCGATCACCGACTGGCGCCAGGCGAGGAGATCGATCTTGTGTCCTGTATGCCCGCCGTTACCCTCTCCCGCGACCGCCTCCGCCCAGGTACCCGCCATCAGGCGACGCAGCCAGACGCCACGCGCCTCAAGATCCTCGATCGGCGACGGGACCTCGGCAACACGCGTCTCAATCACTGGCTCGCATTTCCATGCTCTCGATAGCGGCATGGCCGTTTCTCGGCAGCGGCGCAGCGGCGATGAAAGGATCGGAAGCTTCCTTCCCACCCGCTGCTCGATTTCGCGGGCCACAGCTTCGGACTGCGCCCTGCCCTTTTCAGACAGGCCGGGATCGGTATCGGCGTCCCAGCCTGCAGCGGCTTCGCCGTGACGGATCATGTAGATGACTGGCATGGAATCTCTCTCCCGAAACGGAATGGCCGGGTGGCCGTTTGTCTATGAGGGCAAGGACGAATGCAAGGCGGATGGTCACGCCCTGCCCGAGCCGTTAGCCTAGTTACGGTGATTCTCGAGGAGGAGGCATTCCATGACCGAGACGCAACCGCCGGCGACACAGCCGGTCAATGAAATGGACGGTCCGAAGCTCGTCTACATTCTCTATTTCATAAGCCTCGTCGTAGGCATTACCGCTATTGCAGGCGTGATCGTCGCCTATCTGAAACGCGGAGAGGCAGGGGCCAAGCCTGCCTCGCACTACACATTTCTGATCCGTACGTTCTGGATTGGCCTTCTTTTCGCTGTGATCAGCGCACTCACGGCCGTGATCGGCATCGGCTTCCTTCTCGCGCTTGCGACAATCGTCTGGTTCCTGATCCGCACCATCAAGGGCTTCATGATGGCGATGGACGGCAAGCCTGTACCCGACCCAGAAACCTGGCTGTGGTGAGAGGACGTTTTTCAGACGCTTCGGAGGCACTTGCGGATTGCCGGGTCACGGACCTCTGGTCCGGCCCGGCAATGACTCTCCTCATTCAGGCGTGAAGATGTTGACGCTGCCGTCGGCGAAGGATTGAACGGTTCCGGACCGGCCCAATTGCTCACGCTCAACCATGTCGGCAAGCGTTGCCGGGTCATTCGGCGTGTGGGCGACAAAGCGGGCGTCAGTGTCCGCCATGCGGCCAAAGACGATGGCGAATTCCGCCCCGCCACGGCCATGCACAACCGTGTATGTCTCGATCTTCGCCTTGCCGTTCGGCTTTTCCTCGACCTTCGGATGTTTCTCCGCGTCTATCTCGGCCTGATAGGTGGCCGGGTTCTCGCGCTCCCACTTACCTTCACGCGGCGTGGTCGAATAGAGGCCGAGGCCATGCTTCGTCACATACCAGCCATTCGATGTGACGAGGCCCTTGGTGCCCGGTTTGGCGCGGAGCTTCTCGATCATGGTGGCGATGGAGTGCATGACGTAATTGTTGCCGGCGCCACCGAAGTAAGGAAGGCCGCCGGTCACGGTCAGCGCGCGCGGGTCGTCCTCGGCAATGCCCAGTTCGTTGCGGCCGATCTGAACGGCGGAGGGGAAGCAGGAATAGAGATCGAAATAATCGATCTCGTCGATCGACCAGCCGGACATCGCGAAAGCCTTCTTGCCCATCATGCGGATGGCAGGCGAGGAATGATAGTTCACGCGTTCTGTCGGATACCAGAGATCGTTCGCATCGGCGCAGCCATGAAGGAAGACCCATTTTGACTGAGGCACACCGAGTTCGCGGGCCTTCTTTACCGACATCATGACGACGGCCGCGGCCTGATCGACCTGCATGATGGCATTCATATACTTCGTGTACGGAAAACCGACATAGCGGTTGTCATCCGTCGGCGTAGCGATTTCCTCCGCCGTGCGGGCAATCGGGAACCAGGCCTGCGGGTGCTTCGCCGCAATCTCCGTGAAGGGTGCCATGAGCTTGCCGATCGCGAGCTGGTGATCCTTCACGCTGCGCCCCGCCGCGCCCCGAATGGCATTCTCGAACATTGGGTAGATATTTACCGGGAACTGAAGCTTGTGACGCTTTTCGACTTCGGTAACGCCGAGTTTCTCGACGCCGATATCGATACGTTCGCCGCCGGGATTCTCGTCATGCCAGGGAAGCACCTTGCCCTGCCCCAGCGCACGCATCATCGTGCCGAAACATTCGGAACCTGCGACGAGCGCGACATCCGTCTCGCCATTGGCGATGAGTTCCGCAGTGTGGTTCACGAGGAGCTGGGGCGTGTTGCCGCCGGTCGGGCCGTAGCAGGTCTTGGAGGGGTTCGCACCGATCATGTTGGCCAGCGTCTTGGCCGAATTCGGATAACGGCCAAAGGGAAGCTTCGCCGAGTCAGGGCTGTCAGTGATGAAGCGGACGGTGGTGACGTTATCCACGACATCCCAGAGTTTCTTGCCGAGTCCGGTGTCTGCGGCGGCGGCTTCCGCCGCATCCGCCATGAGATGCATTGGCGACTTCGCCTTCTCGACATCCTTTTCCTTCTGGACGAGCTGGCCGCAGCCCACCAGCACGGGCATACGGTCGTCGATTTTGATGTCGGACATCGGAAGTCTCCCTGATACTTATTAGTTCGCGGCGCTAACCATTTGCCGGGAAGAATAGCGGTTGCATCCGGCCTGTCCAGCGGGCCTTGAGGCAGCCCGGCGCCGCTGCGTCAGGCGCCGTGCTTCTCTCGATAGGCGAAGGCAGAGAGAAGAAAGCGCGCACCATAGACAAGCGCGTTCGCATCGACTGCATGACCGAGGCCGGGAAGCGGCAAACCCTGGCAGGCGACGCCTGCTTCGGTCAGCACCTTTACCGACGCCATCATGCCGTAGAGGGGCGCGAGTTCATCCTGCTCGCCATGAACGAGCATCACCGGTGGCTTCGAGGTGATCTCCGCAGCAAGCCTGTCCGCACCGACAAGACCACCGGAATAGCCGAGCACCGCAGCGGGGGCGACGGCACGGCGAAGACCGAGATGCAGCGCCATCACCGTGCCCTGGCTGAAGCCGACAAGCGCGAGGCGCGAGGCGTCGAGATTTTCGCGCGCAAGCTCCGCGTCGATGAAGTCATGCACTGGCGGCGCGACGGCGACCGCATCGTCATAGAGACGCGGGTCACCCGCGGGGCGCTTGCCGATCCACTGGAAGCCGCCATCCTTCGTGGCCTCCGGCCCATCCGGCGCGACGAAGGCCACGTTCTCCATGGAGGACTGCCAGTAGTCCGCGAAGGACATGAGATCCGCGCCATGCGAACCATAGCCGTGCAGGAAGACGACAAGCCATTCGGCCTTGCCTGACTGCGCGGAGCGTCGGGCGGCAGAGAGCGTCACGCAGCCCCACCCCGCGCAAAGGCCTTCAGACGCGCGCTCGCTTCCTCGAGGATCGCGTCCTGTTTGCAGAAGCAGAAGCGCGCGAGGTGGCGCGGCGCATCCGGCGAGGAATAGAAGGCGGAGAGCGGAATGGCGGCGACCTTCGCCTTCATCGTGATCTCGCGGCAGAACTCTTCGTCGGTGCCGTTGAAACCGAGAGGACGGAAATCGGCGCTGATGAAGTAAGTGCCGTCGGCGGGAAGCACGTCGAAGCCTGCATCGGCGAGACCCTTTGCGAGGATGTCGCGCTTCGCTTCGAGACTGGAAGCGAGGCTCGCGAAATAGTCGTCATCCTTGGCCAATCCATAGGCGACGGCGGATTGCAATCCGGGCGCGGTGGTGAAGGTGACGAACTGGTGCGTCTTCGCGACCGTTTCCATCAGATGCGCGGGACCCGTGACGTAGCCGATCTTCCAGCCCGTGAGCGAGAAGGTCTTTCCCGCAGAGCCGATGCGCAGGCAGCGCTCGCGCATGCCTGGCAGCGTCATCAACGGGATGTGTATGTGGCCGGAGAAAACCAGATGCTCATAGACCTCGTCGCAGACGGCATATGCGTCGTGGCGCTCCATGAGCGCGGCGATGGCGGCAAGCTCATCGCGGGTGAAGACCTTGCCGATGGGGTTCATCGGCGTGTTGACGAGGACGAGCTTGGTACGATCCGAAAAGGCCGCTTCGAGCCGGTCCAGCGGCAGCGACCAGTGCGGCGGCTCGAGGGGCACGGCGACGACCTTCGCACCCGCCGCCTCGATCACGGGCCTGTAGCTGTCATAGGCGGGTTCGAAGATAATGGCCTCGTCGCCTGGATTGAGCAGTGCCATGAGGCAGTCATGCAGGGCTTCGGTGGCGCCCGAGGTCACCATGACTTCCTTCTGCCAGTCGACGTCGAGACCGTAGAAACGCTTGTTGGCGGCAGCGACGGCCTGGCGGAGCGCGGGGAGACCCATCATGGGCGGATACTGGTTCGGCCCGTCGAGAAGCGCCTTCGCGGCGGCGGCGCGGACATCGTCCGGCCCCTCGTCGTCCGGGAAGCCCTGGCCGAGATTGATCGCACCGTGCTCCGTGGCGAGCGCGGACATGACCGTGAAGATCGTCGTGCCCAGAGCCGAATAGACCTTGTTCGCCGGCCGCATGCAGAACACCCTCGCCTTTTCCACAGGATTCGTCTGGCGGCGTTGTCGCGGGCATGGCGGAGACTGTCAATCTCCGCTCAAATAGCGCTTCCGGGACCCCGCAGGACCTCCCACGGCGTTTTGGTTAAAGCAGTGCCTTTATTTTGTCCAATCTGCCTATATTGTGGGCAACAAAGCTGCCCAAACTGAGGGCATCCTGCTGAACCGAAAGACGCAAGCCACTGGATTCAAAGAGCTTTTCCTCCCGCACAAGGTTGGCACGGGCCGTGCTATTCAACAAACACGTGGATGCGGGCGGCGAGCCCCGTGATTAAGGAAGTCAGAAATGAAAAAGATCGAGGCGATCATCAAACCGTTCAAGCTCGACGAAGTGAAAGAAGCGCTGCAGGAAGTGGGACTCCAGGGCATCACTGTGACGGAAGCCAAAGGCTTCGGGCGCCAGAAGGGTCACACGGAGCTTTATCGTGGCGCGGAATATGTCGTCGATTTCCTGCCGAAGGTGAAGATCGAGGTCGTGCTGAACGATGACATGGTCGCCAAGGCCGTGGAAGCGATCCAGCAGGCCGCGCGCACGGGCCGCATCGGCGACGGCAAGATTTTCATTTCCAATATCGAAGACTCGATCCGCATCCGCACGGGCGAAACCGGCGCCGAGGCAATCTAGGGGGCTTAGTTGACGACCATCAAATAAGACGACCTTCGAGGGTCCGGCGCGCGGCAGCCCGAAAGGCACGCACGGCGCCAACAGGCGCGGACCCAAAATCGAAACTTCAATGCTGGGCGCAAGCCCATCCGAACGAACCCCTAAAGGACAACAGGGAAAAGAGGACCAAATGGCTGGCAAATCTATTCAGGACGTCATCAAGGAGAAGGACGTCAAGTACATCGACCTGCGCTTCACCGATCCGCGCGGCAAGATGCAGCACGTCACCTTCGATATCGGCTTCTGCGATGACGACTTCTGGGCCGAAGGTACGATGTTCGACGGCTCCTCGATTGCCGGCTGGAAGGCGATCAACGAGTCGGACATGGTTCTGCTGCCCGACACAGCGACGGCGACGATCGATCCGTTCTATGCGCAGACGACGCTCGCCGTCTTCTGCGACGTTCTGGAACCGTCCACGGGCGAACCCTATGCCCGCGACCCGCGCGGTACCGCCAAGCTCGCCGAGGCCTATCTCAAGTCGACCGGTATTGGGGACACGATCGTGTTCGGCCCGGAAGCGGAATTCTTCATCTTCGACGATGTGAAGTTCTCCGCGAACCCCTACAAGACGGGCTTCGAGCTCGACTCCGTCGAGCTTCCGACGAACTCCGACACTGCCTATGAAACGGGCAATCTCGGCCACCGTCCGCGCACGAAGGGCGGCTACTTCCCCGCCAACCCGATCGACAGCTGCCAGGACCTCCGCGGCGAAATGCTGACGGTCATGGAAGAGATGGGCGTGAAGATCGAAAAGCACCACCACGAAGTGGCGGCAGCGCAGCACGAGCTCGGCACCAAGTTCCAGACGCTCACCACGGCTGCCGATCACATGCAGATCTACAAGTATGTGATCCACAACGTGGCTCAGGCGTTCGGCAAGACGGCCACCTTCATGCCGAAGCCGGTCTTCGGCGATAACGGCTCGGGCATGCACTGCCACCAGTCGATCTGGAAGGACGGCAAGCCGCTTTTCGCCGGCAACAAGTACGCCGACCTCAGCCAGGAATGCCTCTGGTACATCGGCGGTATCCTGAAGCACGCCAAGGCGCTCAACGCCTTCACCAACCCGTCGACGAACAGCTACAAGCGTCTAGTCCCCGGCTATGAAGCGCCGGTGCTTCTCGCCTATTCGGCGCGCAACCGCTCCGCCTCCTGCCGTATCCCGCATGGCACGTCGCCGAAGTCGAAGCGTATCGAAATCCGCTTCCCCGATCCGACGGCGAACCCCTATCTTGCCTTCGCCGCGATGATGATGGCTGGTCTCGACGGCATCGAGAACAAGATCGATCCGGGCGGGCCGATGGACAAGAACCTCTACGACCTGCCGCCTGAGGAGCTGAAGGAAATCCCGACCGTTTCAGGCAGCCTGCGCGAAGCCCTGACGGCCGTCGATGCGGATCGCAAGTTCCTCACGAAGGGTGGTGTCTTCACCGACGAGCAGATCGACGGTTACCTCGAACTCAAGTGGGAAGAATGCCTGCGTTACGAAATGACGCCGCACCCGGTCGAGTTCGACATGTACTACTCGGTCTGATCCGTCAGACGAAAGAACGAAACGAAAGGCCGGAGCAAAAGCTCCGGCCTTTTTTCATGCATGGTCAGGCGGCATGAAGAATGAAGCGGACGCCGCAGATATCGACTGCTTCACGGGATACCGGAAGACCAAGCTTCTTCGCTTCGGCAAGTGCCGTCTTGGGATCGGCCAGCGCGATATCGACACCGACAACACCGGTGCCGTCCTCATCCACCGGTTCGACGAAACGAACGAAGCCTCGCGTCAACTGCAATTCCGGACCGAACTTACCCTCTTCCACCCGAACGTCGAGCAACTCTCCCCAGCGGGCGGCGAGCGCCGCAGGCGCTTTCGTCTGCACCGTCGCGCCGAGAATGGATGTTGCGTTGGAGCTTTTTGCGTGGCGCCAATCGGAACCAGCGGGCGGCCAGTCACTGTCCGGATCGAGCCAATCGTCGACATCCCTTACGCTATCGATCGACGTCAACACACCGCCAAAATCAGCTGGGTGGAAATGCGTAAAGACATAGCGTTTGTCCATTGCCGCAATCTGGCGCGCGCCGAGACCCAGCACTCGTTCGCGATGCGCCTTTGCGTCCCCGACTTCGAAGATGAGCATATAACCGGCGTCGCCGCCACGGCGATGGAGGTAGCGCAGCGCGGAAGCATCCTCCTTCACGGGCTGGACGACCTCCAGAAACTCTCCGCCGACAGGTATGACAGCATTGACCAGACCGAAAATGCCGACCTCTGGGTCCCTATAGGCGACCCTCAAACCGAAGACCTTTTCCAGCCGATCAACCACCGGCTCAAGCTCGTGCGCAACCAGCGCAATCTGACGAAGCCACATCCCCTCTTTCCTCCCCTCGAACTCCATTTCCAACGGCGCGGAGATTGACCGCCGCCTCAAGTTCCGTCAAGCAATCCCCACTCCGCCCGTCATAGCTCCCCCCATTCATCTGCCTACGGATTATTTTTGACCGGTCAACATTGCTGACATTTGGCGTATTACGGAAATGCCTATTCCAGTTGACGCTTTCGCAATTTCGGGCGTAGCATTTTCATGTCTAACGAAGGAGGAGGTTTAAGAAGATGGCTCCACCGACGCAGGTCTTTCTCTGAAAGAAAGACAATTGAGACACATAGCCAAGACCTGATGCAGTTCACAGGCGCGACCGGTCAGCAAATCTTATAGGCCAAAAGAAAAGCGCGAAGACAGACTGACGCCCAGGCCGCGCTGATTGAGCGCACAGGCAAAAAGGCAATGGAGACAGGCCCGGCTTTTCAGCACGGGCGAGTGCGAGCAGCACTTCCATAAGCAACCCCGCAAGGAACGCCCGACAGGAAACCGGGGCTTCCGTCTGAGCGGGGTTGCGCCGGTTGTATACCCTCCCCTCTTCCCCCCAGTCCCACTATCCGAACCATGATGCTGACGCGGAGAAGCGCGCCGCGCTTCGGCGTGAACCATATCCACTGCCTTCAGGGGAAAATCACGATGAATTACCAGCAGAATTTTATCGTCATCACGGGAGGACCGGGCGGCGGCAAGACGACCCTGGTCGAAACGCTGGCTGCCAGTGGATTTCTCGCCGTGGAAGAAGCCGGGAGGCGCATCATCCAGGAGCAAAGGTCGTGCGGCGGCAATGCGACGCATGATGGAGACCGCATTGCCTTCCGGCGCCTTATGTTCGAAGACGCCCTCCAAACCTATCAGCGGATGACAGATTTCACCGGCCCTGTCTTCTTCGACCGGGGACTGCCCGATCTCATCGGCTATAGCCGGCTTATTGGAGCTCCGGTCCCCTCATGGTTGCAGCAAGCCGTCGAAAACTACCGCTACAACGAAACCGTTTTCATCGCACCTGCGTGGCAGGAAATATTCCGGCAAGATGATGAACGGCAGCAGGACTTCGCCGAAGCTGCCGCCACCTGCGAGGCAATGCGGGCCGCCTATGAAGAGACGAGATACCGCCTCGCCGAACTACCAAGATCGACGATAGGTGAACGGGTCGCTTTCATGCTTGAACGCATTCAGGATGCCGGAGGATTTACCGCCCAGTCCGGCAGAACGCCAAACTCGATACCGAAGACGAGTGGCCCGAGCGCATAGACCATCGCGACGATCAGGAAAACGAACGTCACATTGAGCCAGATGCCCGCCTTCGCCATCTCGGGCAGAGCTATCCGTCCGCTACCAAATACAATGGCGTTTGGCGGCGTTCCCACCGGAAGCATGAAGGCGCAGTTCGCGGCCATGGCTGCCGGCACGAGAAGCAGTAGAGGATGCTCCCCGACCGAAATGGCGACAGCCGCGATCACGGGAAGGAAAGTCGCAGCCGTGGCGGTGTTGCTCGTGAGTTCGGTAAGCATCAGGATCAGAGCGCAGACAAGTGCGACGAGCAACAAGAGGGGAATTGCCTCGGCCCCAGCGAAGAGTGTGCCGATCCACTCCGCGACCCCATGCTTCTCGATCATGCTGGCGAGACTCAAGCCTCCACCAAAGAGAAGGAAGACGTCCCAGGGCGCCCGCTTCGCGGTTTCCCAGTTCATGAGGAATTCGCCCTTGCGGAGGTCGACGGGTGTGATGAAGAGTAGCAGCCCGCCGAGCAGTGCAATGCCGGTGTCCGAGATGAAGGGAAAGAATCCGGCCAACAGCGGCTGGGTCACCCACCCAAGCGCAGTCAGGGCAAAGATTACTGCAACCTTCGTTTCAGACGACGAAAGAGGTCCGAGCTTTCCGCGCTCATGGGCGATGGCTTCCGCGGCGCCCGGTATTTCCATACCTTTCAGATGGAAGATCACCCGCGTCATAAGGAACCAGGCAAGCGGAATACCGACGATCACCGTAGGCACACCGATCAGCATCCACTCGCCGAATCCGATCTGGACGCCATAGGTTTGGCTGAGAAACGCGGCGAGCAGAGCATTCGGCGGCGTGCCGATCAGCGTACCCAGCCCACCAATCGTAGAGCTGTAAGCGACGGCAAGCAGGAGAACGAGCGTGAAAGTGGCGGCATGCGCCTTGTCCTCCTGCGTTCGCGCCTGCGTCTCCAGCAGCGCGGTGACGGAAAGCGCGATCGGCAGCATCATGAGCGCCGTTGCCGTGTTGCTTACCCACATGCTGAGGAAAGCCGCAGCGACCATGAAGCCGCCGACAATTCGCGATGGCTGCGTTCCCATGATCCCGACAAGACCGAGCGCGATGCGCCGGTGAAGGTTCCATCGCTCCATCGCCAGAGCGATGAGGAAGCCGCCGAAAAAGAGATAGATGATCGGGTGCGCGTAAGGCGCTGCAGCGCCACGTATCTCCACGATACCGAGAAGCGGGAAAAGCACCATCGGCAAAAGCGAAGTAGCCGGGATGGGGATCGGCTCGCATATCCACCAGACCGCCATCAGCGCGGCCACGCCTGCCGTTCTCCAGCCGAGTTCGTTCAGACCCTCGGGCGCTGGAAAAACGAATGTCAGCAAAAGGAGCGCGGGCCCCAGAATCCAGCCCAGGATCTGACGCCGGCCGAAACCGATGCTGTGCCCCTCGATCCGCTCCATGCTGGCCACCTGCCTTCAGCGCTGCATTGCAGCGGCGGCGCGGGCTTCGTTTTTCGCATAGTTACGAAATGCGGTGAAAACGCCCATCTTCGGATCGGGGTTCTTGCCCTCCCCCATGCGCAGGATCTGGAGGCAGAACCAGCCCTGCTGGCCCCAGCCGTTGAGCGCCTTGAGCATGTTGATCGGACTGTGAGGTCCCAGAATGCCGGGCCCAAGCCTGAGCGTTTTTTCATAAGCAGGCGTTTCTGCGGCCGCGCCGGACAAAAGCTTCCCGGGTATAGCGGGGTCGACGCAAAGCGGGCGCGCAATGCCCACTAGGTCCATCGTTCCGCTCGCCAAAGCGGCGTTCATGCCGGCCACTGTGCGGAAGCCGCCCGTTACCATCAGAGGCATCTTTACCGCTGCTCGAATATCCTTCGCATATTCGAGGAAGTAGGCCTCACGGGCGATGGTGCTTTCGCGCCGTACTTCGGCCTTTTCGGGATGAAGCGTCATGTCGTCGAGGCCAACGAGGCGCGGTTGTTCATAAGTACCGCCCGAAATTTCCAGCAGATCGAGCTTTTCCGCATCGAGCCATGCGGCGACGCGGATCGCATCTTCATGGCTGAATCCGCCACGCTGGAAATCAGCCGAATTGAGCTTAACCGAAACGGGGAAATCATCGCCAACCGCGCGACGTACCGCACGGACCGTTTCAAGCAGGAGGCGCGCCCGGTTCTCCAGCGAGCCACCCCATTCGTCGGTACGGGTGTTCACATCGGGCGAAAGGAACTCGGAAATGAGATACCCGTGGGCGCCATGAATCTGCACACCAGTGAAGCCGGTATCCCGGGCGATCGTGGCAGCATGCGCGAAACGACGGATGACGTCCTCGATTTCGACGCCGGTGAGGGGGCGTGGCTTGCCGAACTGGCTGCCTGGCATTTCAAGCGCCTTGTCCGAGGGGCCGACCGGCTCCTTGTTGACCGATGCAGGCGTCTGCCTTCCAGCGTGGGATATCTGCATCCAGAGATGTGTGCCGTTCTCCGTTCCGGCACGGGCATAGGCGCGCAGCGCAGCGATCGCCTCATTCGATTGCGGACCGTCTATCGCGACATTGCCCGGGCGTTCGAGATAACGCCGGTCGACCTGCACATTGCCCGTAAGCAACATGCCTGCACCCCCTTCGGCCCAGCGCTTGTAGAGACGCACATGGCCCTCCGTGGCGCGGTTAAGAGGATCGCCGAGTCCCTCCGTCATGGCGCCCTTGGCAAGGCGGTTCTTCAGCGTGGCGCCACAAGGCAGCGCTAGCGGCGATCCGATATCCACAGTCATTCGATTTGTCCCCTCCAGCACGACAAGCGGGGCCAAATGTGGCATATCCAGCCCCAAGCGCAAATCCTGCAAGAGAGAAGCAGCCGATTGGCGCTCCCGCTGCCCCGGCCCTACAATCCGGGTGATTCTCCTTCACGAAGTTCCGAGTTCATGGCCGCCCGCAAGACGAGCAAATCCAACGATACCGACGATCTCTTTTCCACCTCTGCCGGCACGCCCAAGGCCGCGCCGAAGGAACGCAAGGCTGCGTCCAGGGGCGAGAGCGGAAAAGGCGAAAGCTACTCGGCCAAGGATATCGAAGTTCTGGAGGGGCTCGAGCCGGTGCGCCGGCGTCCCGGCATGTATATCGGCGGCACGGACGAGAAGGCGCTCCATCACCTCTTCGCCGAAGTTCTAGACAACTCCATGGACGAGGCCGTTGCCGGCCATGCGAACTGGATCGAGGTGACGCTTTCGGAAGATGGCAGCCTTACCGTCGCCGACAATGGACGCGGCATTCCGGTGGATCCGCACCCCAAGTTCAAGAACAAATCCGCGCTCGAGGTCATCCTTACGACGCTGCACTCGGGCGGCAAGTTCGGCGGCAAGGCCTACGAGACATCAGGCGGCCTGCACGGCGTCGGCATATCGGTGGTCAATGCGCTGTCCGACCGTTTCGAGGTGGAAGTCGCGCGCGACCAGACACTCTACGCGCAAGCTTACGAGCGCGGTAATCCGAAGACCAAGCTCGAGAACAAGGGCCGTATTCAGAACCGGCGCGGCACGAAGATCACTTTTCATCCCGATGCCGACATTTTCGGCAAGGGCGCCCATTTCATTCCCAAGCGCCTTTACAAGATGGCGCGTTCCAAGGCCTATCTTTTCGGCGGCGTCGAAATTCGCTGGTCCTGCGCCCCTTCTCTCATCGGCGAGAAGGACGACACACCGGCAAGCGACGTCCTGCACTTTCCCGGCGGCATCGTCGACTATCTTCGGGCATCCATCGAAGGCTACGACACTGTGACGGCCGATCCTTTTTCGGGCAAGGTCTCGCGGGCGGGAAGCCACGGCTCGGTCGAATGGGCGATTTCCTGGTTCGGCGGCGGCGACGGTTTCATCAACTCCTACTGCAACACCGTGCCGACGCCAGAGGGCGGAACACATGAAGCGGGGCTTCGCGCGGCGCTTACCAAGGGCCTCAAGGCCTACGGAGATCTGATCGGCAACAAGAAGGCATCGCAGATTCAGGCCGACGACGTTCTGGGCACGGCGGGCGCAATGCTTTCCGTTTTTATTCGTGAGCCGGAATTCCAGGGCCAGACGAAGGAAAAGCTCGCCAGCGCCGATGCGCAGAAGCTCGTCGAAAAGGCAATCGGCGACCATTTCGATCACTGGCTTACCGCCGCTCCACAACAGGCTAACAAACTTCTCGAATGGGTGATCGACCGGGCGGATGAACGCCTCCGGCGGCGTCAGGAGAAAGACGTGGCGCGAAAGACCGCGACACGCAAACTGAGGCTTCCCGGCAAGCTGGCCGATTGCAGCCAATCGGCCGCGGAAGGCTCGGAGATTTTTCTCGTTGAGGGCGACAGCGCCGGCGGGTCGGCGAAGCAGGCCCGGGACCGAGCGAGCCAGGCCATCCTTCCGCTTCGTGGCAAGATACTGAACGTGGCAAGCGCCAGCGGCGCAAAGCTGGCGCAAAGCCAGCAGATTTCGGACCTGATGCAGGCACTCGGCGTCCGCGCCGGCTCGCATTACCGCGACGAGGACCTGCGTTACGACAAGGTCATCATCATGACGGACGCCGATGTCGACGGCGCCCATATCGCTTCGCTGCTTATAACCTTCTTCTACAGGGAGATGCCAAAGCTCATTGCGAACGGCCATCTTTATATGGCGGTACCGCCGCTATACAAACTGACGCAGGGCGGAAAGACGCTTTATGCGCGAGACGATGCACACAAGGACGAACTTCTGAAAAAGGAGTTCAGCGGCAAGGGAAAGGTCGAGATCAGCCGCTTCAAGGGGCTGGGCGAGATGATGCCGGCACAGCTGAAGGAAACCACCATGGCGCGCGGCAAGCGAACGCTGATGCGAGTGGTCGTGCCGGAAAACGAGATCAAGGAAACGAGCGGTACGATCGAACGGCTCATGGGCAACAAGGCCGAGCTCCGCTTTCAGTTCATTCAGGAGCACGCGGCCTTCGCACACGACCTCGACATCTGATGCTACGACCAGGCTTCAGGAGACCTGCGAGATTGCCTTCTCGCCGTCTACGGCCCTGACCCGTTCCGGCGGGAAAACGAGAATGATGCTCGTGCCCTTTCCGGGAGCACTTCGGACCAGCAGGCGTCCTCCGTGAAGCTCCATCATTGCCTTTGCAAGGGGAAGGCCGAGGCCCGTACCCTGATGCTTGCGGGAAAGCGCGCTATCCGCCTGCCCGAAAGGCGTCAGCGCGATCTTGATCTCTTCGGGCGTCATGCCGATCCCTGTGTCCTTCACCGAAATCACCAATGCGCCGCTGTTTCTCAAGGACGTGGTCAGGTAGACGGCACCGCCGGGTTCGGTGAATTTCACTGCGTTCGAAAGCACGTTCACCAAGATCTGCCGAACCATCCGTTCGACGCCGACGAGACGGATGTCGGATTCAGGCGGTTGAACGACAAAGTCGATCTTTCCGCGCTCCGCCAGCAAACGAACCATGCGCTCCGCACTTTCGAGAATGGCAGCCACCTCGAATTCCGTTTCGCTAGTGGTGCTGGCATGGCCGGAGTCAATTTTCGCGAGATCGAGAATATCGTTGATGATGCCCAGCAAATGGACACCGCTGTCGTTGATGTCCGCAGCATATTCCCGGTATCGAGGGTCCCCGACGGCACCGAAGCGCTCGTTTCGGAGAATGTCGGAAAAGCCGATAATTGCGTTCAACGGCGTTCGCAATTCATGGCTCATATTCGCTAGGAAGTGTGATTTCGCTTCGTTGGCGCGCTCGGCATTGTCGAGCGCCCAGGCCAGCCGTTCCGTCATCTGGCGAAGCGTGCGACGGGAGGAGTTCAACTCCCTGATAATGAGCAGCGCATAGACAATGATGGGAAAGCCGACCAGCACCGTAACGATCACGGAAGCCAGCAGGATTCGCCGATCGAAGCCGATCAGCCCCAATTCGCCGAGAATCCAGTTGAACAGGATGGCCAGAACGACAGCAAAGCCCGTCAGAAGGAGCGCGGCGCCCATGGTAGGCAGACGACTCACGAAGCGGTTGATTTGCGACAGCTTTCCCCGCCGGTAGGGACGTCTTGCCTTTCCGGTTTGCTGGCTCCTGGCCAGAACTCCGCTCTGTCGCTCCTCGGACATCTTCCTCCGAAGATATGCATTAACTCAGGTTCGAAAATGCCTCGAAAGCCTTAACGCCAGTAAAACAAGGTACCGCGGGGAGAAGCCCGGGGCCGGCGCGAAACCACCACCATGTGAGCCGTCTTCAGCATACCGGACCTCCGCGGCGCGGCTGCCCGTCTCCCGAGGGAAATGGTCGCGGCCGGGATCTGTTGACAAATTGTCGATTATGCCTATGGTCCGGCACATGTTTAGCGGAGTCGCGCGACCGCGGAAAACGCGCGCTTGCTGCCCTTCCCTACCGAACCCGTTCGGCAGGCTTCGTCCACGGGCCCTTGAAAGTGGGCCACCACGGGCAGCTTCATTAACGGTGTACAGGGCTTCCTGAATGAAATTCGACGAACTCGGCCTCGCGCCAGAGGTACTGAAAGCTGTAGCCGAAACCGGCTACACAGAGCCGACGCCTATTCAGGCACAGGCAATTCCCCATGTTCTTGCCGGACGCGATGTTCTTGGCATAGCTCAGACCGGCACCGGCAAGACCGCTTCCTTTACCTTGCCGATGATCGACAAGCTGTCGCGCGGAAGGGCTCGAGCGAGAATGCCCCGCTCGCTCATCCTTGAGCCGACGCGCGAACTCGCCGCACAGGTTGCCGAGAATTTCGAGACCTATGGCAAATACAACAAGCTTTCGATGGCCTTGCTCATCGGCGGCGTTTCTTTCGGCGACCAGGACAAGAAGCTCGACCGCGGCGTCGACGTGCTGATTGCGACGCCTGGGCGGCTGCTCGACCACTGCTCGCGCGGCAAGGTACTGCTGACGGGCGTACAGATTCTGGTGATCGACGAAGCCGACCGCATGCTCGATATGGGCTTCATTCCGGACATCGAGGAAATCTGCAAGAAGCTGCCCTTCACACGGCAGACGCTTTTCTTCTCCGCGACGATGCCGCCGGAAATCCAGCGCCTCACTGACACCTTCCTTCACAATCCCGAGCGCATCGAAGTCGCCCGCGCCTCCTCGACAAACGCCACGATCCGTCAGGCTCTCGTTAAAACGAGCCGGGACGGGAAGCGCGACAAGCTTGAGGAAATCATCGAGCGCGAGAACGTCAAGAATGCGATCATCTTCTGCAATCGTAAGCGCGATGTAGCGAGCCTCGAACGTGCGCTGCGCAAGAGCGGGCTTTCTGCAGGCGCCATTCACGGCGACCTCGACCAGTCGGTGCGAACGAAAACACTGGATGGTTTCCGCAAAGGCGAGATTCGTCTTCTTGTCGCCAGCGATGTCGCCGCGCGCGGGCTCGATATTCCGGATGTGAGCCATGTCTTCAATTATGACGTGCCGAGCCACGCCGAGGACTATGTGCACCGCATCGGTCGCACGGGCCGCGCGGGCAAGAGCGGAACTGCCTATACCTTCGCTACGCGCGAGGACAGCAAGTATCTCGCCGCCATCGAAAAGCTGATCGGCAATCCTATCCCGCCGGAAGAAGCGCCGGCCGCATCGGCCGAGGCCGAGGCTGCCGAAGCTTTAGCCGATAGCGAAGAAGGTCAGAAAGAGGAACGCCGCAGCCGTTCACGCCGCGGCGGGCGTGGCAGAAACAAGTCCGCGCGCGAGGAGACGAACGAAGCGACCTCTGCGGAGAAAGCCGAGACCTCTTCCAAGCAGGAAAGCCGGGAGCCCGAGGCAAGCAAGGCCGATGATAAGCCGGGCCGCAGGAGCCGCGGTCGGGACAAGGACGACGATCGGCCCGTAGTCGGTCTAGGCGATCATGTTCCGGCCTTTATTCTCCGCCCGGTAAAGCTGCCAAAGCGGGCTGCAAAGGAATCAGACGACGAGCTTGAGACGGAAACGGAAGACGCCTGAGCTCTTTTCAGCGGTCACGATCAATAAAAAAGGCGGCTCGAAAGAGCCGCCTTTCTTGTTGGGTCAAGCCCTCTCACTTCTTGATCTGCGCGGCAAGCAGCTTGCGCGTTTTCGCGCCATAGGGCGGGCGGAACATCTCGGCGACCATCTTTGCCTTCGACTGCGTATAGACGGCCTTGGCGTGGCTGAAGGTCTTGAAACCGTCGATGCCGTGATAGGCGCCCATGCCGGATGGCCCCACACCACCGAAAGGCAGATCTTCCATCGACACATGCATGATGACGTCGTTGACGGTCACACCGCCCGAGGTCGTGCGGTCGAGCACCTTGCGTTCTTCCTGTTCGTCCTCACCGAAATAGTAAAGGCCGAGCGGGCGCGCATGAGCATTCACATAGCCAACGGCCTCGTCCAGGTCCTTGTAGGTCTTGACCGGAAGTAGCGGGCCGAAAATTTCGTCCTGCATGATTTTCATGTCGTCGGTCGGATTCAGCACCAGCGTAGGCGGAATCTTGTGGGCCTGCTGCTGGCTGAAATCCTCATTGGCCGGATTGATCTCGACGATTTTCGCGCCCTTGCTTCTCGCATCGTCCAGATAGGAGTTCAGGCGATCGTAGTGGCGCTGGTTGATGATCGAGGTGTAGTCCGGATTGTCCTTCATGGTCGGCAGCATCTTCGTCACCGACTTTGTCGCTTCGGCGACAAACTCTTCTACCTTGCCTTCCGGCACGAAGACGTAGTCCGGCGCCAGGCAGATCTGACCGGCATTCAAGACCTTGCCGTTCATGATGCGCGCCGCCGCATCATCGATCTTCGAGGTCTTGGAAACGATCACCGGCGACTTTCCGCCCAGTTCCAGCGTCAAAGGTACTAGGTTCTCCGCAGCCGCGCGCATGACGTGATAGGCAATGGAGGTAGCGCCCGTGAAGAGAAGATGATCGAACGGCTGACGGCTGAACGCTTCGCCGACCGCCGCACCACCCGTTACGACTGCGACTTCCGTTTCGTCGTAAGCCTGACGCAGAAGGCGCGCCATCAGCTCCGAGGTCGCCGGCGTGAACTCCGACGGCTTGATCATCGCGCGGTTACCGGCAGCAAAAACACCTGCAAGCGGCGTCCAGGTAAGATTGATCGGAAAATTCCACGGGCTGATGATGCCCACGGTGCCGAGAGGCTGATACTCCACACGGGCCTTTGCACCAAGCAGACCAAGCGGGAACTGCACCTTCCGCTTCTCGGGCTTCATCCACTGGCGCAGGTGCTTCTTCGCATGCTTGAGCGGCCCTATGGAGCCCATAACGTCGGTCAGCAGGGATTGTTCGTGGCTGCGATGCCCAAAGTCGGAAGCAAGCGCCTCGACAATATCCTTCTGATTGTCGACCAGAATGGCTATGGCCCTGTCGATCCAGTCGATGCGGCGCTCGGCACTGGCCGGGCCTTCGGCGATATGGGCCGCCTTCTGCTTGTCGAGAATTGCGCGGATCGAGGACGAAATGGTCGCCGAATCCGCTTCATGGGTGGTCTGCTCCGCCAAGCTCATTTGTATCCTCCTCGTCTGCGGCCATGCCGGGGAGCTGCCGCATGATTATGTTCGTCAGAAGCCGCCTCTGAAACGGCCCGCCAAGGGCCGGACAAGCCGGCCCGGATTCCTTGATTTTCGTGAAATATACATAATAGAGCCGCCTTTGAGAGCCCCCCTTCCCATTGCCTGCCGGGCATTTGCGGGCGCACCCGAAAAACCACCATTTTCCGCCGAATTTACGCTGAGGTAACCCAACAGTCCTAGGTTGCACTTGAGAAATGACGATCGGCTCCAAGATAGAGCCTGGCGGGGAACTTACTTGTGATGCAGGTGGAAGATATCGAATTCGCAACCGAGTGGAGCGAGCGAGCGCTCCAGCTCATGGCGCAGCATGGAATACCGCCAGCGCCTGACAACTACTCGGTCTGGTTCCGTTATGCATCCGGCCGTGTTCCCGAACTCAACCAGGAAATCGATGGCCGCATCGCGAGCGCGCTTCCGATCGATCTCGACACGACTGTCTCACTGCAGAAGAAATATCTTACCGAAGGCAAACTTGCCGACGTGACGCTCAACACCGGCGCAAGGCTGAACACGGAACTAGACCAGATTCTGAAGATCATCGAAGAATCAGTCGGCAACTCGACGGCCCTCGGCACCACCGTGCGCGAGGCGAGCGAAGGTCTGACCAGTCAGTCGTCCGCCAGCGACGTACGCAAAGCGGTAGAGGCGATCGTGAATGCTTCGCGCAAGATGGAACAGCGCAGCACCGAACTCGAAGAACATCTGCAGGCGACAAAGAAGGAACTGAACGAGCTTCAACAGAACCTGGAGAAGGCGCACACCGAGGCCCGGACGGACGGCCTGACCGGCGTGAACAATCGCAAGGCATTCGACGAGGCGCTGGCGCGCGAACTGGACAAGGCAGGCAAGAGCGGCGAACCTCTTTGCCTTGCAATCGGCGATATCGACCACTTCAAGAAATTCAACGACACATTCGGTCACCGCACCGGCGACCAGGTTCTTCGCCTCGTCGCAAGCTGTCTGAAGTCCGGCGCACTCGCCGGTCACTTCGTTGCTCGCTATGGTGGCGAGGAATTCGCCGTGATCATGCCTGCTACCGAGCTTGCCTCTGCGGAAGCCGTGGCGAACGGTGTCCGCGAAACGGTGCAGGCACGCGAACTGGTGAAGCGCTCGACGGGCGAGTCGCTCGGTCGCGTCACGATGTCGATGGGCATCGCGCAGTTCAAGCCGGGCGATACCGCAGCCTCGCTCATCGAGCGGGCCGACGCTTGCCTCTACGAAGCAAAGCGCGCAGGGCGCAATCGCGTGATCACCGAGTTCGCACCGGACCAATTGCCGAAGGCCCAGACCGGCTGACCCGCCCGGATCGGGTCGTTCAGCAGATCGCCAACTTTGACGCAACGTAATGCTAGGCTGCCCACGAGCACTTCGGGGCGGCCTTTCGTATATCTGGACTCGGGGTTATTTTCGGCGCGAATCCGGCGGCGGAGGCGCCGCCCATGCTCTAAGCTGCCCGCAACCAGAACAACTACCGGACAGGCCCATGGAAACGCTCACTCTCGCCGTCGAAGACGGCATCGCCCTGCTCACCCTCAATCGCCCCGACGTGCTCAACAGCATCAATACACAGCTCATCGCGGATATGCGCGAGGCGGTTGCCGAGGTGTCTCGGGACGACAAGGCACGGGTACTTCTCATTACCGGTGCTGGACGCGGCTTCTGCGCGGGAGCCGACCTCGCCGCACAGGGCCAGCGGCAGGAAGGAATGAGTATCGGTCAGGGCGTCGCTCATGGCATGACCGTGGGTTTCAATCCCATGATGCGTGAGCTCTACGCATTGCAGAAGCCGATCGTCGCGGCGGTTAACGGCGTAACTGCAGGGGGCGGTGTCGGGCTCGCGCTTGCCGCCGATATCGTGATAGCTGCCAAAAGCGCTTCCTTCGTTCAGGTCTTCGGCCCAAGACTGGGCCTTATCCCCGATCTCGGCTGTACGTGGCATCTGCCGCGGCTGGTCGGCCGCGCGCGGGCACTGGGCCTTGCGCTGCTTGGCGACAAGCTGCCTGCGGAAACCGCCGCGGAATGGGGCCTTATCTGGAAGTGTGTCGAAGATGAAGCGCTCATGACCGAGGCGCGCGCCGTTGCAGGCAAGCTTGCCAAGGGTCCGACCAATGCCTTTGGCGAAATCCGCAAGGCAATCGACGCAGCAGGCAACAATGATTATTCAGGGCAACTCGATTACGAACGCGATGTTCAGGGCATGCTTGGCGACCATCCAAATTTCAGCGCGGGCGTGAAGGCGTTTCTCACCAAGAAGGAACCCGAGTTCACGGCCTGACAACCAATCCGAACCGAAACAGAGACAGCAGGGAGAAGATCATGGAATTCGAGAGAGTGAAGCTCGACATCGACGGCGCAGTGGGAACACTTACGCTCAATCACCCCGAGGTGATGAATGCGGTATCGCCGGAGATGCTTGGCGGCCTGATGCAGGCCATGGACGCGGTGGAAGACCCGAAGAACGGTATCCGCTGCCTCGTCATGACAGGCGAAGGGCGCGGTTTCTGCACCGGCGCCAACCTCCAGGGACGCGGCGACAACTCCGGTGCGCGGCCCGATGCGGGCTCGGCACTCGAGACCATGTATCATCCCTTCCTCCGCCGTCTGCGCAACCTGCAGATGCCCTTCGTGACGGCCGTGAATGGCCCGGCTGCCGGCGTCGGCATGAGCTTCGCCCTGATGGGCGATCTCGTGCTCTGCGCCCGCTCCTCCTACTTCCTGCAGGCCTTCCGTCGCATCGGCCTTGTGCCCGACGGCGGTTCGACATGGATTCTGCCGCGCCTCGTCGGCAAGGCGCGGGCGATGGAACTCTCACTGCTGGGCGAGAAGCTTCCAGCGGAAACGGCGCTCGAATGGGGTCTCGTGAACCGCGTCTATGACGACGAAAAGCTGCTTGAGGAGGCCAGGAACCTCGCAAAGGACCTCGCCGCTGGCCCGACGAAGACTCTCGGCATGATCCGCCAGCTTTACTGGGAAAGCACCGACAACACCTATGAGGAGCAGCTCAATCTCGAGCGTCAGCTTCAGCGGACGGCAGGGTATGGCGAAGACTTCAAGGAGGGGGTGCGTGCCTTCCTTGAGAAGCGCCCTGCCCAGTTCAAGGGCAACTGATTTTCGTCAGCCCATGAAACAACTCGCCAGTAGGGCAAGAAACATCAGGGCTATGAAAAGAAGAACATAAGGCATGACCGCGCGCTTCAAATTCCGGGGCGCGCGGTTTTCTTTCGCGCAGACTTTTCGTGCCCGGACGGCCCATCACTGACGGCCACGAACCTCAAACCGAAGCCGGCGTGATCGACACGCTTTCTCCGCAACCGCAAGCATCCGTCTGGTTTGGATTGTTGAAGCGGAAACCGGATGAGAATTTCTCGGTCGCGTAGTCCATCTCGGTTCCAAGGAGAAACAGGATGGCCTTGGGATCGATCAGGATCTTCACGCCACGATCCTCCACGACTTCATCCAGCGGTTTCTGCTCCTCGGCATATTCCATCGTATATTCCATGCCGGCGCAGCCGCCATTTTTCACGCCAATGCGCACACCGATATATTTGCCGCCTGAGGCCGCCATGATTTCCTTCATGCGCTCGGCTGCGGATTCGGTCAGAGTTATCGCTTTCGGTATGGATCTCGCCATTTCCCGCACCTTCAATACATGTTGAGCGCAACGCGCGCTTCGTCGGACATTCTGCTTGGATCCCAGGGCGGATCGAAAGTCATGTTCACATGCACATCCGCGATACCCTCGACGGTACGGATCGCATCCTCGACCATCACGGGCATCGTGCCGGCCACCGGACAGCCCGGTGCTGTCAGAGTCATGTCCACGACCACATCGCGATCATCCGAGATATCCACCTTGTAGATGAGACCCAGCTCGTAGATATCAACCGGAATTTCCGGATCATATACAGTCTTCAACGCAGCAATGATGTCATCGGTAAGCTGCTCCAGCTCCTCCGGAGGTATAGCGGACACAGGCGCAGATGCGTCCTTTGCGCTTTCCGTCCTCTCTTCCGCTTCAGCCATGTTTGCCTCTTCGGACATGCCGCAGTCCTTATCCAAAGAATTTCTTGCTGTCGATCAGCGCATCGGCAAGCCGATCCACTTCCTCAAGCGTGTTGTACATTCCAAAAGAGGCTCGAGTCGTCGCCCCGACGCCGAAGCGCTCCATCACGGGTTGCGCACAGTGATGACCGGCTCTTACCGCGACGCCCGCCCTGTCTATAACGGTTGCAATGTCGTGCGGGTGCGCGTTCTCCATCACGAAGGAAACGATACTGCCCTTGTTCTTCGTGGTTCCGATGATGCGGAGACTGTTGATCTCCGAAAGGCGGCGCGTCGCATAGTCTCTCAATACCGTTTCGTGGGCAGCGATCCTGTCACGCCCTACGGACTGGATATAGGAAAGCGCGGCGCCAAGACCAATGGCCTGCACGATTGCAGGTGTCCCCGCTTCGAAACGATGGGGCGGTGCGGCATAGGTCACCTTGTCGGGGGAAACTTCGCGGATCATCTCGCCACCGCCGCGATATGGCCGCATGGCTTTCAGATGTTCGGATTTTGCATACAGGAGACCAATGCCTGTCGGGCCATAGAGCTTGTGCCCCGAACATACAAGGAAGTCGCAATCCATATCGCGCACATCTGTGGGCATATGCACGACACCCTGACATCCATCCACGAGAACGGGAACGTCGCGCTCATGGGCGATCTTTATCATCTCCCTTATTGGCGTGATCGTGCCCAGAGCGTTCGACATCTGGGTCAGCGCGACCATTTTCGTGCGCGATGTAAAAAGCTTTCTGTAAGCCTCCACATCGAGATCGCCTGTATTTGTAACGGGCACGAATTTCAGAACCGCTCCATGGCGCTCCCGAAGAAAATGCCAGGGAACGATATTCGAATGATGCTCCAATATCGAAAGGATGATTTCGTCGCCGGGCTCGATCCTCGGCTCCGCAAATGAGGATGCGACCAGATTGATCGCATCTGTCGCTCCAGAGGTGAAAACGATCTCGTCGCTGGACTCCGCATTCAGGAACTCGCGCGCGGTCTCCCTTGCCTGTTCGAATCTCTCCGTCGCGATGTTCGAAAGATAATGCATCCCGCGATGGACGTTCGAATATTCCTTCGCATAAGCATCCGTGATCGCATCGATCACTACCTGCGGCTTCTGCGCCGAAGCCGCGTTGTCCAGATAGACCAGCGGCTTGCCATATACCGTGCTCGACAGGATCGGGAAATCCTTGCGAATCCGGTCCACATCATAGCCGACGTCTGCGAGAGCCGGTCCGTTCATATGTCTGCCTCCGCAAACCAATCCGATACGAGCCGCCTGAGAGATTCCCTTGCCTCATCGTGGGGCGCCAGGTCCAGCGCCTCGTCGAGAAATGCGAGAACGAGGAGACGGCGCGCTTCCGCCTCCGGTATGCCACGCGACTGCAGATAGAATAGCGCGTCCTTCGAAAGCTCTCCTACCGTGGAGCCGTGGGCGCACTGCACGTCATCAGCGTAAATCTCGAGCTCGGGCTTGGCATTCATCGATGCATCGCGCGACAGGAGCAAGGCGTGTGTCATCTGGCGGCCGTCGGTCTTCTGGGCATGTGGGCGCACGATGACCTTACCCTGGAATACGCCTTCCGATTCACCGTCCAGAACGCCTTTGAAGAGTGTGTGGCTGTTGCAGGACGGAACGGCGTGATCGATCACGCAGAACTGATCCAGATGCTGCGCGCCCTTCAGGGCATAAGCACCATCGATATTCGCCTCCGCACCTTCGCCGGCAAAAAGAACGAAGCTCTGTCCTCGTGATGTTCCACAACCGAGTGTCAGAGTGAAACTCGAAAGACGCGCTTGCGCCGCAAGACGTGCGCGCATGGTGGCAATATGGACCGAACTCTCCGCTTCGTCCTGCAGCTTGATGTGGTTGAGCCTTGCGCCTACGCCCAGGGAAATATCCAGCACGAGATCCGCGAGCGAAGCCTTCTCGCCAAGATGGGTTTCCAGAATCGTTGCTTCGGCCTCATCCTCGAGAAGCACCAGGTTGCGGCAATGCGATGCTCCTGCATCCGCAGAGAAGAAGAACAGATGCAACGGCTTGTCGAGTTTCACCCCCTTGCGAACCCGCAAGCAGGCTCCATCGCTCATCAAGGCCGTATTAAGATCGACAATGCTCTCCGCCTGGCGCTTTTCGTCGAAGCGACGCTCGACGAGATCTTTCGCCCATTGCTCATGAAGCACATCGCCGAGCGAATGAATTTCGACGCCCTTCGGGAGGCGCGCCGCCTTTGAGAGATCGGCGCGGTAGCGACCGTTCACAAAGACCAGGACATGCCTGTCAATCGTCTCGAATACGGCAGCAGACCGGGACTCCGGCAACAACACAGCGCCTTCCAGCAAAGGCGCCGGTTCAATCCCGGCCTTCTCCAGCACCCGCCCAAGATCGGTATATTTCCATTCCTCAAGGCGTCGGTGAGGAAGCCCCACGCCGGCGAAATCCCGTATCGCACCTTCCCGGTGGCGGGACAGCCAGCCATCAACACCCGGCAAGACTTCCCGTCTTGCCTCGTAGTCCTCGATGAACCGTCGTGTAGCGTTCTCGGTCATGGATCTGCTCACGCGGCGTCCGCGCCGTATTCGGCGTAACCGGACTTCTCGAGTTCAAGCGCCAGTTCCTTACCACCGGTCTTCACAATGCGTCCCTGAGACAGAACATGCACGACATCGGGGACGATATAGTCGAGAAGACGCTGATAATGCGTGATGACGATCATGGAACGCTCGGGCGAGCGCAAGGCATTTACGCCTTCCGCGACCGTTTTCAACGCATCGATGTCGAGACCGGAGTCCGTCTCGTCCAGGACCGCAAGGGATGGCTCCAGAAGCGACATCTGAAGCACTTCCGCGCGCTTCTTCTCGCCACCGGAATAACCCACATTGAGAGCTCGCTTGAGCATGTCGTCCGTTACGTTCAGCGGCTTCGCCTTTTCACGCACCAGCTTGAGGAAACGAACGGCGTCCAGTTCTTCCTCGCCGCGCGCCTTGCGCTGCGCGTTGAGTGCCGTCTTCAGGAACGTCATGGTCGTGACACCGGGAATTTCCAGCGGGTACTGAAAAGCGAGGAAGACGCCCGCAGCGGCGCGCTCGTCAACGCTCATCTCCAGCAAGTCCTTCCCCTTGAACCTTATCGAACCTTCCGTGACCTCGTACCCGCCGCGCCCCGCGAGAACATAGGAGAGCGTCGACTTGCCCGAGCCGTTCGGCCCCATGATGGCGTGAACCTCACCTGCAGCGATACTGAGGTCGATCCCCTTCAGGATCTCCTTGCCGGCCACATTCACATGCAGGTTCTTGATCTCAAGCATACTCATTTCTTTCTTTCTGACGGTCAGCCGACGCTGCCTTCGAGGCTGATGCCGACGAGCTTTTGGGCTTCGACGGCGAACTCCATGGGAAGCTGTTGCAGCACGTCGCGACAGAAACCGTTCACGATTAGCGCTACTGCCTCCTCCTCTCCGATCCCGCGTTGCATGCAATAGAAAAGCTGATCGTCGCTGATCTTCGAAGTGGTCGCCTCATGCTCCAGGATGGCAGTCGGATTCTTCGTTTCGATATAGGGCACGGTATGCGCCGAGCACTTGTCGCCGATAAGCAGGCTGTCGCACTGCGTAAAGTTGCGCACGTTCTCCGCCTTGCGATGGACGCTCACGAGGCCGCGATAGGTATTCGACGACTTTCCTGCCGAAATACCCTTCGAGATGATGCGGCTTGTCGTATTGCGGCCGAGGTGGATCATCTTCGTCCCGCTATCCACCTGCTGATGTCCGTTCGATATCGCGATCGAGTAGAACTCGCCACGCGAATTGTCGCCGCGCAGGATGCAGCTCGGATATTTCCAGGTGATCGCGGATCCCGTCTCGACCTGCGTCCAGGAGATCTTCGAATTCGCGCCGCGGCAGTCGCCGCGCTTCGTGACGAAGTTGTAGACACCGCCCTTGCCTTCCTCGTCGCCGGGGAACCAGTTCTGAACGGTCGAATATTTGATCTCTGCGTCTTCGAGCGCGACCAGCTCGACCACGGCGGCATGCAGCTGGTTCTCGTCGCGCTGAGGCGCCGTGCAGCCTTCGAGATAGCTCACATAAGAACCCTTGTCGGCGATGATGAGCGTACGCTCGAATTGGCCGGTCTGCTTTTCGTTGATACGGAAATAGGTCGAAAGCTCCATCGGGCAGCGAACACTCTCCGGGATGTAGACGAAGGACCCCTCCGAAAAGACCGCCGAATTCAACGTGGCGTAGAAGTTGTCCGAGGTCGGCACCACCGAGCCGAGATACTTCTTCACGAGTTCGGGGTGGTTCTTCACCGCCTCCGACATCGGGCAGAAAATAACGCCTGCCTCCGCAAGTTTTTCCTTGAAGGTCGTGACGACCGAAACACTGTCGAAGACGGCGTCGACCGCCACGCCCGCAAGCATCTTCTGCTCGGTGAGCGGGATACCAAGTTTTTCATATGTTTCGAGGAGCTTGGGGTCCACTTCGTCCAGGCTCTTCGGCTGCACCTTCTGCTTCGGCGCCGCATAATAATAGGCATCCTGGAAATCGATCGGCGGATAGCTGACCTTCGCCCAGGTCGGCTCCGTCATCGTCAGCCAGCGCCGGAAGGCATCCAGACGCCACTGAAGCAACCATTCGGGTTCGTCTTTCTTGGCCGATATGAAGCGAACCGTGTCTTCCGTCAGACCAAGCGGAGCCTTTTCGGACTCGATGTCCGTAAAGAAGCCATACTTGTACTTCTCCGCTTCACGAACCGTTTCGACGGTTTCCTTCACCGCAGCCATGTCAACTCTCCACTGCCGCCAGCGGCACTTCTCGTGTGCCGCCCGCGGTTACGCCTGTATTCATGTTTGCCGTCCTGACGCGGACACGCTCGTAAGCGCGCAACCAGCTTTCCAAGAAGCGCTCCACATCCGCCTTGTCACTTGTCCAGCCAAGGCTCACGCGGATGGCTCCACGCGACAATTCATCCGGTATGCCCATCGCATCGAGAACACGTGGCTTGCCGATCTTGCCCGAAGAACAGGCCGCGCCCGCGCTTACGGCAATGCCGTCCAGGTCGAGCGACATCAGCAGCGTTTCCGCATCCATCCCCGGCGCCGAAAGATAGCTGGTATTGGGCAAACGCTCCGCGCCAGCGCCAAAGAAAACCGCATCGGGAGCGCGCCTCGCGATCCCCGCTTCCAGTTCGTCGCGCAACAAGGAAAGAGCACCCAGCCCGTTTATGCTCGCGCCTGCGGCGGCGCCAAAACCGGCAATTCCAGACACATTCTCGCTCCCCGCGCGACGTCGCGCTTCCTGTCCGCCGCCAACGCTTCGAGCCGCGAAGGGAAGACCAGTGCGCACAACAAGCGCGCCCACGCCCGTCGGCGCTCCGATCTTGTGGCCGCCGAGCATCATCATGTCGGCGCCAAGTGCATCGAAATCGAGAGCGACCTTCCCTGCCGCCTGAACCGCATCGCAAAGGAGATATGAGCCTGCCGCATGAGCAAGCGCCGAAGCCTCCGCAACCGCTTGGAGAACACCGGTCTCATTATTCGCATGCATCAGCGCGACGAGCGCGGGACCGCCGGAGGCAGCAAGCATCGCCTCAAGAACAGCCATGTCGGCGCGGCCTTCGCGGTCGACCGGCAGCAAGGAAACGGGAAGACCGCTCGCTTCGGCCGAAGAGAGCACGGCATCGTGCTCCACCGCGGAAACGATCAGCCTCTTTACACCCAGAGCGGCCCCTGCGGCATGAATGGCCATCGCAGCCGCCTCGGTGCCGCCGCTCGTGAAAACGATCTCCGCAGGCCTTGCGCCGACAAGCGAAGCAACGTCGCGCCGCGCCCGCTCCACTAGAGCGCGCGCCGCCCTGCCCTCGGTATGCACCGAAGACGGGTTACCAAGGACATCCAACGCCTCGATCACGGCCGCGCGCGCCTCGGGGCGCAGCGGTGTGGTTGCGTTATGGTCCATATAGGCGCGCTTGATGGTCATCGCCTCTGCGTTCTCACGGGTTTCAAGACGTTTCAGTCAGCGGCGTTCGCAGCCATTGCGGTGGCGGCCGGCCGGCCTTCGAAAGGCAGTCGGCCAGCAATCCGGCCATTGATCACATCGCCAAGGGAAACCGAGCCGAGATAGAGCTGGATGTGGTGGCTAAGGCCTTCCCACAGGTCATGGGTGATGCAACGGCCGGCCGATGGCATGCACCCCTTCGGCGAGCCCAGCTCGCAACGGGTCGCCTTGATCGGTTCGTCGACGGCCAGAATGACGTCGGAAATGCGAATATCGTCCGCATCACGCGATAGAAGATAACCGCCGCCTGGGCCCCGGACGCTTTTCACGAGATCGCCCCGGCGGAGCTTTGCAAAAAGCTGCTCCAGATAGGAGAGCGAAATCTCCTGACGGTCGGCAATCTCGGCGAGCGCAACGGGGCTGCCGCTCGAATGGCGGGCGAGATCGGCCATCGCCATCACCGCATAGCGTCCCTTCGTGGTGAGCTTCACGACCTGCTCCTTCATGACAGGGGCAATGGCGGTCAAAAGCTTGCACAACCGGCCATTGCCTGTGTTAAGAACGTGCGCCCCAAGCCACCGTCCGCCCCGCCTTCCATCGATCGCGGTCAGCGGAAAGGAAACCGGTGTCCCAAGGCCTGGCGCTAGGCCATATGATCTCCGAGCGCCACAGTCAACTATTTAGCACCTCGCGACGGATTTTCCAGAGGTTTAGGCGCTTTGCTGCGGACAATTTTCCCGAGATCAATACTGGGAAATGCACCGTGGCCACCGACACCGCGTAGCTCGAGACAGACCCAGACATGCCCGAAGTGATTTTCAATGGCCCGGCGGGCCGCATCGAAGGCCGCTATCACCATAGCAAGAAGGCCAATTCGCCCGTCGCCCTTGTCCTCCATCCCCACCCGCAATTCGGCGGGACGATGAACAATCCGGTCACCTATGCGCTCTTCCAGGCGTTTGTGAACCGCGGTTTTTCCGTTCTTCGCTTCAATTTCCGGGGGGTTGGACGCTCGCAAGGCAGCTTCGACTCGGGCATTGGCGAGCTCTCGGACGCGGCGGCGGCACTGGACTGGCTTCAGTCCCAGAATTCCGATGCATCGCAATGCTGGATCGGCGGCTTCTCTTTCGGCGCCTGGATCGCCATGCAGGTCTTGATGCGCCGGCCCGAGATCGAGGGTTTCATCTCGGTTGCCCCGCCCGCGAACATGTACGATTTCTCCTTCCTCGCGCCCTGTCCGTCCTCCGGCATCATCATCAATGGCGGGATCGACCAGGTCGCGCCCCAGGCCGACGTGCTGAAGCTGGTCGAGCGGCTCAAGACCCAGAAGGGTATCACTATCGAGCACGCGACCGTGGACGGAGCGAACCATTTCTTCGAGAACAAGCTGGAACCGTTGCTCGCCACGGTCGGCGCCTATCTCGACAAGCGCCTCGCCGAGGGGCCCGAGAAGGGCTGAGAGCCTAGTCTCTTTTTCCGAAACCGGCCCGGTGGAGTTTGCCACCGGGCATCGGTTCCGGCACGCCGGTCGTACCGGGAAGGCTCAGAGGCAATCCGCGCAGGGCCCTCACCGCGAGATAACCGAAAGCCTCCGCTTCCACGTCGTCGCCTTTCCAGCCGAGATCTTCCGCCGGAAGAACGCCGCCCTGCAGACGCTTGCTCAACATCGACATGAGCACGGGATTGCGCCGGCCACCGCCGCAAACAACGAAACGCGAGGGCACGCCGGGTACATGCGCAAGGCCGCGCGCGATGGTCTCGACAGTAAAGGCGGTGAGCGTTGCCGCGCCATCTGCAGGCGAAAGATGCGCAACCGCCTCGGCGGAGAAGGAAAAGCGATCCAGCGATTTTGGCGGAGGGGCATCGAAAAAAGCATGCATCATCAGCTTTTCGAGTACTTCGATATCCACCTCCCCTGAAAGCGCCAACGTCCCGTCGCGGTCCAGCGGTTCGCCCGTATGAGCGAGCGCCCAGTCGTCGATCAGCGCATTGCCGGGACCGGTGTCGAAGGCGATGAGCGAACCGTCCGTTCCCACCCAGGTGATGTTGCCGACGCCGCCGACATTGATGATGGCAATGGGCTCCTTCACTCCGGCGCTCCGGGCCAGCGCCTGGTGATAGAGAGGCACCAGCGGCGCGCCCTGCCCGCCTGCCGCCACATCCGCGCTGCGAAAGTCGCTTATGACGTCGATACCTGTGAGCCGCGCCAGCACATCGCCGAGACCGATCTGAACGGTGCGGCGGCGTTCGGGCTGATGGAGGACGGTCTGGCCGTGAAAGCCGATTACCGAGATATCCGCGGGTTTCAGTTCGGCATCGGCCAGCAAGGCCCGGACAGCGAGCGCATTGGCTAGCGTGAAATGCCGCTCGGCCTCCGCGACCTCCTCCGGCATGATTTCATCCGGTTCCCAGCTCTTTGCAGCCTCCAGCGCCATGCTCAGGAGCTTGCGTTCTTCCGGCTTGTACGGCACGGAAAGCGATGGGCCAGCGCGCACGACGCCTTCGCCGTCGGTTTCGACAATCGCGGCATCGATGCCGTCCAGAGAGGTGCCGCTCATAAGCCCAAGTGCACGAATCATGGGTCTTTATCCGTTTTTCCCCCGACGAAAGCGTGATACACCAGCCGCGCTTTCAAGCCTATCCGAAACCCCGAGCGCCCGAGATGTCCAGCTTCAAATCCGATTTCCTGCGCGAACTGCAAGCGCGCGGCTTCATCCACCAGCTTTCCGATGCCGATGCCATCGATGCCGACGCCGTGGAGAAGATGCTGACCGGGTATATCGGCTTCGACGCAACGGCGCCGAGCCTCCACGCGGGCAGCCTTGTCCAGATCATGCTGCTGCGCTGGCTGCAGAAGACCGGACACAAACCGATCGCGCTGATGGGCGGCGGCACGACCCGTATTGGCGATCCGAGCTTCCGCGACGATGCGCGCCCGCTGCTGACCGACGAGAAGATCGACGAGAACCTCGCGGGTATCAAGAAAGTCTTCGCCAGATTCCTGACCTTCGGCGAAGGCCGAACTGACGCCATCATGGTCAATAATCGCGATTGGCTGGACGATCTGCGTTACATCGATTTTCTTCGGGACTATGGACGCCACTTCTCGGTGAACCGGATGCTCTCCTTCGAGAGCGTAAAGATCCGGCTCGAACGCGAGCAGAACCTCTCCTTCCTCGAATTCAACTACATGATCCTGCAGGCCTACGATTTCGTGGAGCTGAACAGGAAATATGGCTGCTCGCTGCAGATGGGCGGATCGGATCAGTGGGGCAACATCGTCAACGGGATAGAACTCGGCCGTCGCGTGGATGGGGCAACGCTGTTCGGCCTCACCAGCCCCCTTCTGACGACATCCTCCGGTGCCAAGATGGGCAAGACGGCGAATGGCGCCGTCTGGCTCAACGCGGAAATGCTTTCGCCCTATGACTACTGGCAGTACTGGAGAAACACGGAAGACGCCGATGTCGGCCGCTTCCTGAAGCTCTTCACGGAATTGCCGCTCGACGAGATCGCCCGCCTCGAAAAGCTCGAAGGTGCGGAAATCAATGAGGCGAAGAAGGTTCTGGCAACTGAAGCGACCGCGATGTTGCACGGGCGCGAAGAAGCCGAGAAGGCGGCGAATGCGGCCCGCACCGCGTTCGAGGAAGGTGCGATCAGTGCAGATATGCCAACGGTTGAGATCGAGACTGGCTCCCTTGAAGCGGGATTGGGCTTGTTGACCGCGCTCGTGCAGGCGGGGCTTTGTTCTTCCACCAGCGATGCGCGCCGCCAGATCAAAGGTGGCGCCGTACGCGTCAACGACGCTCAGATCGGCGACGAGAAGGCCGCGCTGACCGGTAGCTCTCTCACGGCCCAAGGCGTCATCAAGCTTTCACTGGGCAAGAAGAAGCACGTTCTTCTGAAACCGAAGGCATAAGGAAATCAGGCCCTCCCCGTTCCCGGAGAGGGCCTGTTCCTGAACGCTCCCTTATTCTTCTCTTTTTTCTTCTTCTTGTTTGGCGTTCCGCGGCTATTGGCTGCCGCTTATTCTCATATCTACTCGGCAGCGGTCGTTGCGCTCAGCGCAAAGATGGCGGCGTCGCCGCCTGCACCGTTGAGCTGCTGGAGATATTTAATCCCCTCTTCGGCAATGTCGTCTCCGACCATGCGATCGCCTTCGCCGTAAAGCTCGGCCATGTCGACATAGGCGGCATACATCGGCGCGGTACGGTTCGTTATGATGCCCGCCTTGACCAGCGTCTTGATGAGAACCCGGAAGACGTTGGTCGATTCCTGCAGCTCCTTGCGCATGTTCCTGTCGGTCAAGGCTTCCGCAAGCGCCCCCTGCACCCAGCGCCAGTCGAGACCGATGCGCTCGTAGATTTCCTTCTTCTGCTCGGGGCCGGTGGAATTGCGCATCAGCGTCATGAAGACCTCAAGCGCCCAGTCCTCGATCAGATCGCGTTCGGCTTCCGGCAGGTTCGGCACCGTGCGGTCGGCCCATATCTTGCCGAACTTGTGATGGAAGGCTTCGTCGGTCATCACCAGCTGCATCAGGCGGCGCAGCAGCGGATCGTTAGTCTTTGCATAGAAGGTCGCGAAGGTACCCATGGCGAGGCCCTCGACGATCATCTGCATGCCGACAAGCTTCTTCCAGACGAGCGGCGTAGCGACGATCTCGCACAGAAGTTTTTCGAGCACCACGCCGCAGGGTTTGGGCTTGCCCCAGCGCGCCTGAACATATTTCGCGAAGCCCGTCACATGGCGCGCTTCCTCGCGTGTCTGGTTTGCAGCGTATTCCTGAGCGCCCGGATCCTTCAGGATGTGGCAGAGGCTCGCCGAAAGTGCGAGCGCGCCCTGCTCGCCATGCAGGATGGACGACATGGTCCAGCGCACGCTCTCGTTCACGAGATAGATTTTCTGCTTCTCGTCCAGCTTATCGGAGACCGCCGTCTTCAGTTCCATGTTGAAGTCGGCCGGCATGAGGAGCTCATTGTCGAGATCCCAGGGCTGCGAGTAGTCGATGTACTTGCTGTCCAGCGGGTCCCAGAAGTGATCGTGGGTCGCCGAAATGATCTTGTCGAAAGCGGTCGAACGGTTGCCGTAGCGGTCGACATCCATCATCGCCGGAAAGTCGTCCGGCGCCACAGCCTCATAGGCTGCGTCCGTCGTCATCTTCTGATTGGTGGACATGCTCTCCCTCCTCCCAAAGCTGAGATCAATGCCGTTGGGTCAAATCATATCTGCGGAGTTGAACTCCGCAATCCAAATTTGCTTAGGGAGCCTAATTTTGCGGTGCAGCAGGCCCGGTCTGGTCGCCACCGCCAGGGATTTCCATGGTTTCCGCAGCCCCTGGGACCACCGGGGCGGCCTCCGAAGGAGGGTTTATTTCGCTTTTCGCCGCCGGGCTTTGGGGCTCCGGAGGCATGTTTTCGTCGAACTCGAAGATTCGGCGAAGGAAACCCGGCGCTATGGCGGAGAGCGGATTCACAACGACCGTGGGGTCGTCGGTCTGACCGCGAACGCTGTAGGTGATCGCGAAAATACCTTCGCCCTCTCTGCCCACAATGATCGGGCCTAGAACCGGAACCTGCCCGAGGAATGAGTTGATCGTATAGGCGGGCACCAGCGTTCCCTCCATGTCGATGCTATCGCTCGCGCGATCGATCTGTCCTTCCATTGTGAGGCCGATTGCCGGGCCGGACATGCGCCCCTCCTTCAGGCGTATGCGGCTTTGCGTCATCGTGAAGGGCGCATCGAGGCTGGTGAAAAGAATGCCGTCGCCGCGCAGCGTATCGCTTATGCCTGTAAACGACCCGAGAGTGAGGATATTCGCCAGCACCGGCGCATCCACGATGCGGAAATCTTCGATCGCAAGCGAGCCCGCAAGAGGAGATCCTTCGGCCGTATCGTCATAAATACCGGTTACGCTGAGCTTTCCGCCCCTGACACTTTTCGTGAAATCGAGAGCGCTGAAAATCGTGCCCGCGTCGTCCGATGTCATCTCGAGACGACGCACACCCTTGTCATCGGGCGCAACGGCAAGCTTCAACGGCTTGCCGTCAGCCGCTGTCGCCGCCACATCGAGCGACCAGAGGGCATCGTCGATTTCGACCATGCTTACGCGAACGCCGGTGAAGCTTGTTCCGTGATTTCCGATAGCCTTGCCGATATCGGCGCGGAATGAAGACCGCCGCAACGGATCGACGATATCCACGTCATCGAGGAGAAGCGCCGCTGCGCCTTCTTCCTCCGGACCGGTTGACGCCGCCTGTTCGTTGTCACCGCCTCCGAAGAGATTGCCAAGAACACCGCGCGCATCGAAGCGCGGGCCACGCACGACCATTTCAAGCGCTGCGTTCTCGGCGGGACCGGCCCTGAAGCTGAAATCATTGTCGGGGCCGAGTCTGACCGACGGAAAGTCCGCTGCCACGAGACGTCCGCCGGTTCCAATGGTGAAATCGCCTGCCGCACTTATTCCCTCCCCCGTCAGGGAGAAATCGGAGAGCCGGTAACCACCGTCCTCCAGCAGAAAAACGTCGAACGCCGCAAGGGCCGGAATACCCGGTTCCTTTCGCCATGCCGCATCGTCCAGTTTGGCCACGGCATTCGTCAAATCCGCCCGCACGGAGGCGCGATCCACATTGCTGCCGTTACCCATGATCGTCGCGTCGACCACAGCAGGTCCGGTCACGAACGCGTCAAGTTTCAATCCGATGGCCGCAAGCGCGGTATCGTCTACCTCACCCCGCAGGCGATAGACCGATCCCGGAGTCACTTCGGGTCTGAAATCCTCTTTCCATTCAAGGTCCACGCGGACTGCATCGTTGAGAACGATCGGGCCGGAAGCCGTGAGACCGGCCCTGTTCACCGTCAGGTCGAGTGTGCCGCCGGTCAGGGAAAGGTTTTCCCGCAAACCGGTGATAGACGCATTCTCGATATGCGCCGTGCCCGAAAACTCAACCTGGTCCATCTGCACATGCTTGACGAGCGGAAGGGAAATCCTCGCGTCGAGCGTACCCTGTCCACCGACATTGGAGGGGGCGATGCCGAAATCGCTGATGAAGTGAAGAGGGTCGTGATCGAGCACGCCGAGAACGTCCGAGGTTGCGCCCGAGGCCTTGAACGAAATATGTCCCGGCGCGCCTTTCCGGCTCAGTTCGTCATTGTAGAAATGGCCATCGCTTATGAGGACTTCGCCCTTGTTTTCCTGTCGAATGACTGCGGACGATATCCACGCATCGAAACGATCCCCGAGAATCCGGCCTCTCCCCTGAAGGTTCTCCATGGGCGGCAGATCGCCGAGGTAGCGCATTGTCTGCCCCGTCGCCGCGAACTCGAAGCGCAGACTCTCCTCCGGCAGCGGCACGTGATCGGCCGCATCCGCGATCATGCCGGGCGCAAGATCGATATCGAAGGAGCCGCTATCGACCATTCCGCCGAGAAGGTTCTTGCCGACCCATTCGCGCGCACCCTTGGCAAGAGGCAGCGGCCATATTGCCTTCAAAGCCTCGAAGGCCATGGGCTCTATCTCGCCCTTTATTTTCACCATCGGCGAGCGTGCGGCGTTCGCGACCTTGCCGGAGAGCCGGATACCGCCACCGCCCGCGCCAACGAACAGCTCGTCGATATCCGCACTAAGCACGTCGAAATCGATATCGGCCTTCAGGACCGCCTTTTCGAGATCAACCGGGCCAACGAAGAAGCCGGGAACTTCCGTGTGAAACCCGTCCACTTCGAGATCGGTGCGGATGGAAGAAATATCGAGCCCCTTCCTGACGCGATAATCGAGTGTGCCGGACAATGACGCCTCATGCAGTCCGGCTTTCACGGCGAACCTTTCGATCTTGATCCGCTGCAGAAGCCCATCGATTGTGATGTCTCCTTCGGCCTCTTCCAGCGGGATCGAGGTTTCCCAAGGTGCCGGAAGGTCGATTTCCCCGGCGCCTGCTCGAATGGAAAGCTGTCCAGAGCGAACCGCACCATTGCGGCCGATGCGAAGCTCACCGTCTGCGAAGAGCGGCGCATCGAAGATTCCATAGTCGGAAAGCGAAGGCGCCGTTTTCGCCAGCGCGGCCGGAACGAGATCGGCGACGCGCGCCTCGATATTCGCCTCGTCAGCGCCCACCGGCAGCTCCCCGTTCATCTCAAGTGTGGCCAGGGTATCGCCGATGGCGAACTTTGCGTGAAGAACACCTGCAAGCCCTCCATCGCCCCTGTAGATGACGAGGTTCGCTTCCGGTGCGTCGAAGTTGAGACCGTTCACCTCGTCCACGAAGCGAAGATCGGCGTTGCGGATACCGAGACGCGTCAGATAGCCGAGCGGCGAGGAACGGTCGTCATCCGAGACGATCGCTTCGAGCATGGGACCAATCAGGGAGCGCTCTTCCGACTCCGGTTCACGGCTTTCCGTCCCGGCCAGCGCAAGCGTGATACCCGTACCGGGGCGGCGCAGCACCGTAGCCCTCACGCCGAAGAGATCGACGGCGCTCGGCGCAAGCGTGCCGCGAAGAAGCGCGGGCAAGCTGAGTTCGAAAGCAAGTTCGGGTACCCGGGCGACCTCGTTGCCGTCCGCTCCGGTGAGCCGAACATCCCGAAGCCTCAGCGACAGCTCCCTGTCTTCCGCCGACCAGATGAGAACTGTGTCCTCGATTGCCAGCTCGCCGCCTTGAAGCGAAGGAGCGGCGGCGTCCTCGATCATCTGGTTGAGAAGGGAAAGGGACAGGGGGCCCGAGGAGAGCTGCCAGGCAAGAACGGCAAGGAGCGTTGCCGTTACGGCCACGGCTACCCCAACCACTTCCAGTAAAATCTTACTACTTCGACGGATCAAGAAAGGCTGCTGCTCCTCTCGCTTGCCGTGCCATGGAAACCGCACAAATGAGGCGAAAGCGAGTCAGGAAGGTTTTATCGTCTCCCCTCGGAGAAGTCTGCATTTTTGCCTGCCCCTTCGTCTCTTTCAGGATAAAGCCTTAACCCCTCTGGCCAGGCTGGAAACGAAAGACCATATTCGCTTCGCCGCTCAGGCTGGCGGCGCGTAAGGATCACAAGGAGGCAGGGACATGGCGAAGGCTGCACCCCCAAAGGGCACGAAGGTGGCGACGAAGACGAAACCGGCGGCAGCGGCAAAGACCGCCGCGAAGAAGCCCGCGGCGGCCAAGTCCTCCCCAAAGGCAAAGACAAGTGCGGCGGGTGACGCGCTGCCATCGGCCGGCAGCAAGGCCCCTGCCTTTTCCCTTCCCGCCGATGACGGCTCCACCGTTTCGCTGAAGTCTCTCGCGGGCAAGAAGGCCGTTCTCTATTTCTACCCCAAGGACGACACGCCCGGCTGCACGACCGAAGGCATCGCCTTCAGCGCGCTCAAGAAGAAGTTCGACGCCGCGAATACCGTGGTTCTCGGCATCTCGAAAGACTCCATCGAGAAGCACTGCAAGTTCCGCGACAAACACAACCTGACCGTCCGGCTGCTCTCCGATGAGGAAGGCAAGATGCTCGAGGCGTATGGTGTTTGGGCGGAGAAAAGTCTCTATGGCCGCAAGTTCATGGGGATCAACCGCACGACTTTCCTGATCGACGAGAAGGGCGTCATTCGTCAGGTCTGGCCGAAGGTCAAAGTGAACGGACATGCCGAGGAAGTGCTGTCGGCGGCGAAGGATCTCTGAGACCTATGACCGGCAAGGCTTCTCTGGCGCGCGCCGCGCGAGACGTTCTTCTGTGCGGCGATGCGCGCGGCAAGGCGGCCCTTGCACGCGAGGTCGCTGCACGCTGGCGCGCAGGCGAACTGGAAGCCGATGGCGCGGTGGAAATGCCCGACCGGCCAAACCGGCCGGAGAAGCCGGAACTGCTCCTGCCTCGCGACATGCCGCGCCGAAGCTTCAAGGGCGAGCGGGGCCGCGTCGCCCTGCTGCACTCCCTGGCGCATATCGAACTCAATGCGATCGATCTGGCCTTCGACATCGCTGGCCGTTTTCAGTCCGAGAAGCTCCCACGCGCCTTCTTCGACGACTGGATCGGCGTTGGCGACGACGAGGCGCGGCATTTCACGATGCTTGAGGACCGGCTGGCGGATTTCGGCGCGCAATACGGCGACCTGCCCGCGCATGACGGTCTATGGCAGGCGGCGGAAGAAACCGGACACGACCTCCTCGCCCGGCTTGCCGTCGTGCCGATGGTTCTGGAAGCGCGCGGACTCGACGTGACGCCGGGGATGATCGAGCGGCTGAAATCTGCTGGCGACGAGCGGAGCGCCTCCATCCTCGATACGATCTATACGGAGGAACAGGGCCATGTCGGTGCGGGCACGCGCTGGTTCATTCATCTGTGCGAGGAACGCGGCCTTGCCTCGCAGCGGGTCTTCCACGAGCTGGTGAAGCGGCACTTCCGGGGCGCACTCAAGCCGCCCTTCAATGAGGTTGCGAGACGCGCAGCGGGGCTCGAGCCCGGCTTCTATGAGCCGCTGGCCGGGTGAAGGCACCTCCATGCCGGAGGCACTTTCTGCGATATGGTGAATCCAAATTAACCATTAACATCAAAACTCTACACGCGTATGTTGTCAGCCTGTGCCAAATTGGGGTGGAATAGGCATACAAAGATGGGGGTCATGGGGCATTGAGGGGCATGCACCAACGGCATAGCTGGGCCGATAAATTCCGCAGTTTTCTGCGGCATATGTACGTGGAGCGGCAGATCTACATCCGCAGCCACGGCCATGTGCAATTCATCTCGTTGTCGCCGCTGACGCAGACCGCGTTCGCGGCGATTGCGTTCGTGTTCCTGAGCTGGATCGCATTCGCCTCGGTGAATGTCGTCTTCAAGGAACAGATCATCGCCGCGAAGGATCGCCGCTACATCAAGATGCAGGGCGGCTATGAGGAGAGGCTGGCGCAGCTTCAGTCGGCCTATGACGAGCTCAACGGCCAGCTTGTGATTACCGAAGAGCGCTTCCTAGCGACGACCCGGCAGCTCGAAGAAAAGCACAAGCAGCTTGCCGCGCTGATGAGCCAGCGGCAGACGGCGAGCTCTCAGCTCGACACGATGCGCCGCCGCTACGCCGCCACGCTGTCCGGCCAGAACGAAACCGCGAGCGAGGGCAACACGGTCCTCATGCGCGTCGACGGCGCCTCGGAAGGGCCGGATATCGTCCACACGACGGCGCGGCCGGAACGCGCGGAAGACCTCGAGCCATTTGTCATAGATATTAGCGAAGGCATTGATTTCGCTGGACTTGCCGGAAGCGGCGAGGACGACAATGCGGTCGTTTCCCTGATTGATACAAGGCTTGCCCAGATCGATACGGCACAGCAGAGCCTGATCAACAATGTCGAGGAAGTGACCGACCGCCGTGTCCGGGAGCTCAAATCGATCATCAGCATGACGAAGGTCGTCGACCCCGAGGAGATGCTGGAGCGGACAGCCGGCGATGGCGGCGAAGCCCAGGGCGGCCCCTTCATCGATCTCGCCGATACGGACGCCCTTGCCGGCGGCGGCGACGAGAGCGGCTTCGCGAAGCAGCTTTTCCGGGTAAGCCAGAATCTCAAGAAAATGGCCGATCTCGAGGAATCCATTGCCAGAATGCCTCTTGCCTCGCCGCTTGTCAGCTATCGCAAGACGAGCAGCTTCGGCTCGCGCCGCGACCCTTTCAACGGACGGATGGCCTTCCATTCCGGCGAGGACATGGCGGCCTATTACGGCGCTCCGATCTACGCCCCCGCCAGCGGAAAGGTGACCTATGCCGGCTGGAAAGGCGGCTATGGCCGGGTGATCGAAATCGACCATGGCAACGGATTCCGCACGCGCTACGGTCATCTTGGCAAGATCTCGGTCAAGGCTGGCCAGGAAATTGCATTCCGTGAGGTCCTAGGCAAAGTCGGGTCCTCTGGACGCAGCAGCGGACCCCATCTTCACTATGAGGTCTGGTTCGACGGTATCGTTCGCAACCCCTCCAAGTTTATCGAGGCAGGGCATTATGTTTTCGCGAAGCAAGGATAAAGACACCGACTCCAAGGCGGCGGCTCCGGCCGCGGCGGCTCCCGTCAGCGCCCCGTCGGGCGGCCGGCGGCCCAATGTGCGCACCGCGCCGTCGATCATCTCGAACGACCTCGTGGTGCATGGCAACCTGACGGCGACCGGCGACATCCAGGTCGACGGTACCGTCGAAGGCGATATTCGCAGCCAGTCGCTGACAATCGGCGAGAAGGCCTCGATCACAGGCGAAATCGTGGCGGAGGACATCGTGATCCGCGGCCGCGTCGTCGGCACGATCCGCGGGCGGCGCGTGCAGCTCGCCTCGACCTGCCACGTAGAAGGCGACATTCTCCACGAGGCGCTGGCCGTCGAAACGGGCGCGTTCTTCGAGGGCGCCTGCCGCCATTCCGACGACCCGATCAGCCAGCAATCGGCCTCGACCGCGCGCACCGCGCCCGCTCCGAAGCCCGCAGCGGCGCCGGTCAGCACCGGCACGGGCCTCGGCTCCGGCTCCCGCCCCACCGCCGGCAATGACAGCCCGGTCGTGGTGAATGACGGGGGCGTGGTCGTCAAGCGGCCCGCCGCGCAGTAAGCGCGAGAAAATTCGAGGGGAAGAATGGCCGGAGGCGCATGTCTCCGGCCTTTTTCGTTACGTGACCGTGACGATTGACGGAAACGGCGGAAAGCTGCGGTTTTTACGCCGGCCCCGGCTGACCGTCATCTAAACGTCACGCAAACGTCATATTGGGCGCAGTTATCCCCGCCACCGGGGACAAGCACCCTGCCCTCATCAAAGTCTCGGGAAGTCAGGGAGGATGCAATCCCGCACCGGGAAGAGTGCATTTCCCTGTGCTCAAAAATGTGCCGGAACTGGACTGGCCGCTAACCGTGTCCCGGCCCCGAACGGAGAGACGCATCCGGAGCGCGTTGCGGTGCGGAGCGATTTCCCCGGGTGATGGAGAGAAAAAAGTAATCCTCCCCCGCCCCGAAATTCGCGTCCGCAAATTTCGACCCGCCCCCAGGGGCGGGTGGGATGAGAATGAAGAGCGCGCTGCCCTAGTCGATGTCCTCGACGGGCTCGGCCGTGCCGTGGACGCGGGCGGCGAGCGCCGCGGCCATGAAGGGATCGAGATCGCCGTCGAGCACCTTCGAGGGGTCCGGGCTTTCGACGCCGGTGCGCAGGTCCTTCACCATCTGATAGGGCTGCAGTACATAGGAGCGGATCTGGTGACCCCAGCCGATGTCGCTCTTGCCCGCCTCTTGCGCCGCGGCGGCCTCCTCGCGCTTCTGCAGCTCCATCTCGTAGAGGCGCGCGCGCAGCATGTCCCAGGCGGCGGCGCGGTTCTTGTGCTGCGAGCGCTCGTTCTGACAGGCGACGACGATGCCCGTCGGAATATGCGTGATGCGCACCGCGCTGTCCGTCTTGTTGATGTGCTGACCGCCGGCGCCCGACGCGCGATAGGTATCGACGCGGCAGTCGCTCTCGTTGATCTGGATGTCGATGCGGTCATCGACCACGGGATAGACCCAGACGGAGGAGAAGCTCGTGTGGCGGCGCGCGGCGCTGTCGTAGGGCGAGATGCGGACGAGCCGGTGGACGCCCGACTCCGTCTTCAGCCAGCCATAGGCATTGTGGCCCTTCACGAGAATGGTGGCCGACTTGATGCCCGCCTCTTCGCCGTCATGGCGCTCGACGAGCTCGACCTTGTAGCCCTTGCGCTCCGCCCAGCGCGTATACATGCGCAGCAGCATCTGCGCCCAGTCCTGGCTTTCCGTGCCGCCCGCGCCGGCATGAACTTCAACATAGGTGTCGTTGGCGTCGGCCTCGCCGGAGAGGAGCGTCTCGATCTCGGCTTCGGCGGCTTCGTCGCGCGCGGCCTTCAGCGCGGCCTCGGCTTCGGCGACGATGCCTTCATCGCCTTCCGCCTCGCCCATCTCGATCAGTTCGAGATTGTCGGCAAGCGCGGCTTCCAGTTTGCGGTAGCGGCCGATCGCCTCTTCGAGGCGCGTGCGCTCGCGCATCAGGCCCTGCGCCTTCTCGGGATCGTTCCAGAAGTCGGGATCTTCGGCTTTCGCCGTCAGTTCATCGAAGCGTCGGAGAGCGGCATCCCAGTCAAAGATGCCTCCTCAGCAGTGCGAGCGACTGCTTGATTTCGTCGGCGACGGTCTGCGTCTCGGCGCGCATGGGCGTGAACTCTTCTCGGTATCTACGTGTCTCGGGCCGGATTCGGCCCCTTCGCTGGCGCGGAAAATAGGGGGGATGGGGGGAGGTGTAAAGGGAAAGGGGCCGCCTAGACGTCTAGTTCCTATTGTATGGAGCAGCCGGGTCCCCCTACCCTGGCTCTAGATTCTGCGGGGGATAGATGAGCGACAGCGCGAGAACCGGCGAGGACTGGAGCGATCAGGAGATCGACCTGATCGTCGCCGACTATTTCGCGATGCTCGACATGGAACTGAATGGCGAACCCTATGTGAAGGCGCGTCGCAACGCTGCACTTCAAGATCTGACCGGGCGCTCCAAAGGCTCCATTGAGTTCAAACATCAGAATATTAGCGCTGTCCTCGAAGTACTAGAGCGGCCTTGGATACCGGGCTACAAACCGATGCGGAATTTTCAACGCGCGCTTCTCGAGCGTGTTGAAGAGTTTCTCGATCATCAGGATACAGGAACGACGCTGTTGCTCCCGCGTAAAATGGAATTCGCCGAACACGGCATATTGTTCGTGGGAGAAGCACCGAAAAAGATTGAGCGCCCGGAGGCCTCAAACCCCGAACTTGCCCGGCTCGTGCGAAAATTTGACCCCGCGCTCAGAGACGAACGCAACCGGCAGCTTGGAAAGCTCGGCGAGGAATGCGTGTTCAACTCGGAGCGGGCTCGTCTCACGACCGCCGGGCGCACTGATCTTGCCGAGAAGGTCAAATGGGTTGCACGGGATGAGGGAGACGGCGCCGGGTTTGACGTGCTGTCTTTCACGGACCGCGGCGAAGAGCGCTTCCTCGAAGTGAAGACGACCGTCGGCAGCGAGCAGACGCCCTTCTACCTCTCCCGAAATGAAAAGCTGTTCTCGGAAGAACGGCAGGACGCCTTCCGCATCTTCCGGCTCTACGACTTCGCGCGGGCGCCAAAAGCGTTCGAGATCGCGCCGCCCCTTGAAAGCAAGCTCATTCTGGAAACGGCGAACTACAAAGCATCGTTTAGGTAAGCGTCGCCAAAGATAGGCGTCAACGGAATGCTATTTAGCTAGAAAGGGTGCTTCATGGAAAAATTTCTTCTTATTTCTTCCTTTCGGCACCTCAACATTGACGGCACGCTCCAAGCCCCATTCACGCTGCTTCCCGGCATCGACATCACAAATCAGAAATCGAAAAAGAACGAACTGTTAGCGGATCAAAACATTGTAGCGCTAATGGGACTAATCGAGGCCAACCATCTTTTAGATAGCCCAAACATTGTTTTCTGTGAGTTCGACGAGAAGGACCTAGGAAATTTAGATTTAGAGAAGTCCTTGTTGTTGATTTTGCTTTGGATAAAAGGGCTGTTCAGAAGCGCTTGGGTGTTATCCGACCATAACCTTGAATGCGACGCTGCTTATCTCTTCAAGTACGAGCACGGACAACTAGAACGAGGAACAAGCAATTTCCTCGCTCAACACATCACGAGGGCGGATTGCTCGAAGTCAGAAACCACACTTGATTTTGAAGCTCTCAAGAAATGGGAACGACTACATGACAACATAAGCTCATACCTTCACATGAAAAATTCGAGCGATCTACGTTTCTTCATGGAAAAGGGGTACTGCAGAATTGGACGAGCGTTTCAATTCATTGACAACGCTCGTGCGGCACCCAACACAAGCATCAAAATCGCTCACTACATGAGCGCTTTCGAAGCCTTGTTTTCGACAAGCTCCGCAGAACTGTCGCACAAATTGTCCGAGCGAGTAGCGTTCTTCCTTTCGGAGTACGGCAAGTCTCATACAAAAATTGAGGTCTTTAAAAACATCAAAACTGCCTACGAGATAAGATCGAAGCTTGTTCATGGAGACAATCTGCCTAAGGGCAAGATAGGTCAGCTACCTGAAGTTTCATCCACGTGCGATTCCTATCTTAGAGAAATCATGCAGATTATGTTTGGCGACCAGTCCCTAAAAGAACAGATAGATGTTACACCTGAAAAGCTCGATAACTTCTTTGAACAAATGATATTTGGCTAGCAAGAGCGAGGTATTTTATAATCTCGTCGCTTGATGATGGGCACGACGATCCCGGTTTACGCCGGGATGACACCTGTGGTTGAGGTGAGGCCCATGGGCCCCGGCTTTCGCCGGGGTGACACTTTTATTTTTGGCAGACGCCGAGCTTCAGAGGGCGTTTCCCGCCGCAAATCCCGATGCCCAGGCCCATTGGAAGTTGAAGCCGCCGAGGTGGCCGGTGACGTCGAGGACTTCGCCGATGAAATAGAGGCCCGGTATGTCGCGGGCTTCCATCGTTTTCGAAGAAAGGTCCTTCGTATCGACGCCGCCTGCGGTGACTTCCGCCGTGCGGAAACCCTCCGTCCCCTGAGGTTTGACGCGCCAGCTATTCACCTGCTCGCCAAGCGCACGGAGGCGCTTGTCGGAGAGGTCCGCGAGGCGGCCGGTGACCTCCGTCATTTCGCAGAGACGTTCGGCAAGGCTTTTCGGCAGGAGGCGCGAGAGCGCCGTTTCCACTTCCTGTTTCGGCTGGGAGGCGCGCGCCTCGCGCAGTTCCGCGAAAACATCGTGGCCGGGGCCTAAGTTCACCACGATCTCGTCGCCCTCTTTCCAGTAAGATGAAATCTGCAGGATGGCGGGGCCGGAGAGACCGCGATGCGTGAAGAGGAGCGCCTCGGCGAAGCGCGTCTTTCCGCAGGCGACTTCGGCATCGACCGAGACGCCGGAAAGCCCTTCGAGCTTCTCGCGCAGTTCCGGCCCGAAGGTGAAAGGCACGAGCGCGGGACGCGGCGGAACCAAGCCAAGCCCGAACTGGCGCGCGATGTCGTAACCCAGACCCGTCGCGCCCATCTTGGGGATCGACTTGCCGCCCGTCGCGACGACGAGCGAGGCGGCCTCGAAGCGGCCCTTCGAGGTTTCGACGGTAAAGTTGCCCTCTCCTCTCAATACGGATTTCACTTCCGTTTCGAGGCTGATAGTCACACCGCCCTTCTCACATTCATCGAGCAGCATGTCGATGATCTGCTGCGAGGAGCCGTCGCAGAACAATTGCCCGAGCGTCTTTTCGTGCCAGGCGATGCCATATGCATCGACCATGGCGATGAAGTCCGCGGGCCTGAAACCGGCAAGCGCCGAAATGCAGAAGCGCGGATTGTCCGAAAGGAAGTTCTTCGGCGTGGTGTGGATATTGGTGAAGTTGCAGCGCCCGCCGCCGGAGATGCGGATCTTCTCGCCGGGTTTCTTCGCATGATCGATGACGAGGACGCGGCGGCCGCGCCTGCCCGCCGTCAGCGCGCAGAAGAGACCTGCGCCGCCCGCGCCGAGGATGATCGCGTCATAGGTCGGGGAGGATGAAATGGCGGGCTCCGGAGACTCAAGGGTGTCGGAAGAAGGAATAGCACGACCGCGCCCCCGCCCCGAACGAGCTTCGCTCGCCCCACCCTCCCCGAGGGGAGGGTGGGTAGAAAGGTTCTGTCCTAGTAGAGGCCGCCGGTGCCGGAGTCGATATTTCCGCCGCCGTCTGACGAATATCCGCCGGAGGGGCCGCCGGAGGGGCGGTCGGGCTCGCTGCCGCCGGCGCCGGGAATCTCTTCCGTCGGTACGCCGCCTTCGGGAATGGTTCCACGCGCGATACCATCCGCACCCGGACGGCCGAAGGGGCTGTCCAGGGGGGCGGCGCCCGCGCCGGGCGCATCGCCATTTGCGGGCGGCGTCATGCCGTCATAATCCTCCGGCGCAAGCGGCGCGCCGCCATCGAGCACGGCGCCCTGTGGCGGGGCCTCCGGGCCGGAATCCGCGTCATAGGTATCGGACGGGTCCGGCACATTGCCGAAGAGGCCGACGGAGGGCGCGGAAGATTCGAAGCGCGGCTCCGTTCCTTCCCTGAAAGCCTCGAGGATGATGCCCGACCCCTCGCCATTGGCGAGCTGGCCCGTCTTCGCGTTCACCTTCACCAGCGTGATGCCGGGCGGAACGCGGAAGGGAATGGCAGGCTTGCCGCCCACCGCATCCATCATGATCCCGGCAAAGATCGGCGCGGCGGCGCGTCCGCCCGTTTCGGCGCGGCCGAGCGGCAGCGGCTCGTCGAAGCCGACAAAGACGCCGGCGACGAGATTTGGCGAGAAGCCGACGAACCAGGCATCGCGATTGTCGTTGGTGGTGCCGGTCTTGCCCGCGAGCGGCACACCGACCTTGCGCGCGGCGGAGCCCGTGCCGCGCTGGACGACGCCTTCGAGCATGGAAACCATCTGATAGGCGGTTTGCGGGCTTTCGACCTGTTCGCGATTGTCCGGAAGCACAGGCGGCGCGACCTCGCCATTCCCTGCCCGTTCCTTCGCCTCTTCCCAGCTTTCATTGCAGGCCGGGCAGTCGCGGTCGTCCTTTCGGTAGATCGTGCGGCCGAAGCGGTCCTGCACGCGGTCGATCAGCGTCGGCGTCACGCGCTTGCCGCCATTGTCGAGAATGCCGTAAGCGCCGACGAGACGCATGAGCGTGGTTTCGCCCGCGCCCAGCGCCATGGACAGCACGGGCGGCATGTCGTCGGTGATGCCGAAGCGGCGCGCATAGTTCGAGACGGTCTGCGGGCCGACATATTGCGCGAGGCGCACCGTCATCAGGTTGCGCGAATGCTCGATGCCGAAGCGGAGCGTGGACGGGCCGTTGAAATTCTTCTCGTAGTTTTCCGGCTTCCAGAGGCCGAGATCGCCGCCCTGATCGAGCACGAAGGGCGCATCGAGAACGAGGCTTGCGGGCGTGAAGCCCTTGTCGAGGGCCGCGGCATAGACGAAGGGCTTGAAGGCGGAGCCGGGCTGGCGGAGCGCCTGCACCGCGCGGTTGAACTCCGACAGGCCGAAGCTGAAACCGCCCTGCATGGCGAGGACGCGGCCGGTATGCGGGTCCATGGCGACGGCGGCGCCATTCACCGCAGGCACCTGCATCAGCGCATAGTGGACGGGGTCTTTCTTCTCATCCTCGAAAACGGGCGCGACCCAGACGACATCGCCCACAGAGACGACATCGGAAGGCGATTTCACTTCCGGCCCGAGATGGATGCGGTTCACGTTTTCGCGCGCCCAGGTCATCTCGGAGAAGGGAATTTCCGCCTTCTCGATTTCCTTCGAGAAGCTGCCATCGCCGAGGCGCTGCGGGCGAAGGCCGACCGTCACGCCATCCGTCCTCACATCGAGCACGGCGGCGAGCGTCCAGGGTTCGAGATCGGCGGGAACGGACAAGGCGGAAAGCGCCTCCTGCCAGTTCTGGCCGGGCTCCAGCCGGCTCACGGGACCGCGCCAGCCATGACGCCGGTCATAGGCGATGAGGCCTTCACGGAGCTCACGCGAGACCGTTTCCTGCAGCTTCGTATCGATGGTGGTGCGGACGGAAAGGCCGCCTTCGTAGAGCTTTTCCTCGCCATACATGTCGAGGAGTTCACGGCGGACCTGCTCCACGAAATAGGAAGCGTCGCGGATCTGCACGCCGCGGCGGCGAAGCGAGACTTCGAGATCGGTGCTGCGGGCTTCGGCCGCTTCATAGGCGGTGATGAAGCCCTCCTCCTCCATGCGGGAGATGACCCAGTTGCGCCGCGCGAGCGCGCGTTCGCGGTAGCGATAGGGGTGGTAGTTGTTCGGGCCCTTGGGAAGCGTGGCGAGATAGGCGGCCTCGGCGACGGAGAGTTCGTCGAGCGGCTTGCCGAAATAGTTGAGCGCGGCGGCGGCGACACCGTAGGAGCCGATGCCGAGATAGATCTCGTTCAGATAGAGCTCGAGGATCTGGTCCTTGGTGAAAGCCTGTTCGAGGCGGATCGCGATCAGCGCCTCTTTCAGCTTGCGGTCGAGCGTGACGTCGGAGGAAAGCAGGAAGTTCTTGGCGACCTGCTGCGTGATCGTGGAGGCGCCGACGAGGCGGCGGTCCTGCATGACGTTCACGACATTGTCGAAGACGGCGCGGACGATGCCCATCGCATCGACGCCGCCATGGCTGTAGAAATTCTTGTCCTCGGCCGCGAGGAAGGCATCGACCACGCGGGGCGGAATGGCGGAGATGGGAACGTAGAGGCGGCGCTCGCGCGCGAATTCGCCGATGAGTTCGCCGTCGCCCGCATGCACGCGGGTCATGACCGGCGGTTCGTAATTGGCGAGCCTGGTATAGTCCGGCAGATCCTGATTGAGGCGCCAGACCATGTAGCCGCCCGCCATCAGCCCGCCGAAGAGAAGCACCAGGCAGACGGCCGCAACGATAGAAAGAACTCTCAGCATCGGGCGTCCTGCCCCCACTCGATCAACATCCCCGCCCCGGATCAGTAGCTAGAAGCGAATTATGGCACGGTCGCGGCGGCGAAACGACCGGCGCGGCCCCGTGCTTACATAATAAAGCGCGTATTTACCAAGAAAGCGTTGCCGGATCGCGTGACAGTTTCGACAAGCGGGGCTTCAAGCGCCTAGCGGACCGACGAGGGGGCGGCGCTGCGAGGCGGAAGGTCCGGCGCGGAGTCCGGGGCAGGATTACGCTCCAGATCGGCGATGAGACGCTCCATTTCGCCGATCTCGCGGACCTGCGCTTCAATGATCTGGTCCGCCAGTTCGCGTACGCGGGGGTCCTGAATATGGGCGCGGCGGCTCGTCATGATCGCGATGGAGTGATGCGGGATCATGGCCTTCATGAAGGAGACGTCGTCCACTGTTTCCTGGCTGCGGACGAGCCAGAGCGTGCCCGCGAAGACGAGGATGCTGCCTGCGAAAATGGCCAGGTTGAGCTTCGTGCTGGTGTACATGCCGAGCATGAAGGAGAGCATGACGACCGCCATCGACGCGCCCATGAGGAAAGCCATCCACATGCGCGTCTGGCTGAACCAGAGGTGATCGAGCGCATAGGTGTTGAGATACATGAGGCCGAACATGACCAGGGTCGAAGTCAGGATCATGGCGCCGAAACGGGTGTAGCTCATTGTCGTCCTCCCTGCGGGGTCGAAAGGAAAACGACGGGAAAAACAGGAAGTTCCGTGAGGCGGCAGAAGGCTCAGTTGGGGCCTTCGGCCAGGCGGTCGCCGAAATAGCGGTCGACGGAGCGCGAGAGCGTCTTCGCCATGGTGGCGCGCCATGCGGGCGAGACGAGCTGCTTTTCATCCTCGGGATTGGTCAGGAAGCCGAGTTCGATGAGGACCGAGGGCACGTCCGGCGCCTTCAGCACCACGAAGCCGGCGAAACGATGCGCGGGATCGAGGGTGCGCGTCTTCTGGCTCGCATAATCGACGACCGTGCGCGCGAAACGGGAGGAATAGTTCTTGGTTTCGCGCTGGGCGAGATCGATCAGGATGCCGGTGACTTCAGGGCTCTCGCCCTGCAGGTCGAGGCCCGCGATGAGGTCGGACTGGTTTTCCTTGCGCGCGAGCGCCGCGGCTTCCTTGTCGGAGGCCGTTTCGGAAAGCGTGTAGATGGACATGCCGCGCACATTCGGCTTCTGGATCGCGTCGGCATGAACGGAGATGAAGAGATCGGCCTTGTGGCGGCGGGCAATCGCCACGCGCTCGCGCAGCGGGATGAAGATGTCGCTGTCGCGGGTCAGATGCACGTCATAACGGCCGGTGGAACGAAGCTCCTCGGCAAACTTCTTCGCGAAGGCCAGCACAACATCCTTTTCCTGAACGCCGGAGCGCCCATGCGTACCGGGATCGACGCCGCCATGGCCCGCATCGATGACGACGACGCGGCGGCGCTCGAGGCGCTCGGCCGGCGGGCTGACGGGAACGGCGGCAATTTCGGCGGCCGGAGCGGCGGGACGCGCGCTTTCCGGCAGGCCCGACTTCGCGTTGAAGCTCGCAAGATCGGTCGGGGCGAGGTCGAGCACGATGCGGCGCCCGAAGCCCGATTGGGGATCGAGCACGAAATCGCGCGAAATCTCGACCGGCAGTTCGGCATCGAGCACGACGCGATAGGTATCCGCCTCGAAGCGGCCATAGCGATAGCCGGAGACGAAGCCCTTGTGCTTGTCGGCCGGTTCCTCGACGAGCCGGAAGGGAACGCCCTTCACGTCGATGACGACGCGGAAGGGATCGGAAAGCGTGAAGACGCGATAGTCGGCGGGCGCATCGCCGGAGATTTCCATGACGAAGCGGGTCTGGCTGCCGTGGTCGCCGATGCGGATCGAGGTGACGGCGGGCCCGCCCTGCGCGGGCGCGGCCGAGGAAGGGGCAAGCGGAACCGCCCCGCCCTCGTCGAGCGCGCCGGTCGAGAGCGCGTCGTTTTCCTGCTGGATCGCGGCATCCTGCTGGATGGAGGCTTCCCGAAGCTCGCGCTCCAGAAGCTCGGCAAGATCGTCCGCCCGGGCCGGCGAAGAAGCGAAACCGGCGAGCAGGCACAGGACGGCAACAAGGCCGAAGCCTGCCATCACTCCCCGCTCAATCTGCCGGTGAAAGCCCATTTCCGCCTTCTTCCCCTAGCGACCTGCCCGATCCGCCCATACTCCCCGCGGTTCAGAACGGCCCGGCCCGAGGTCCGGGAGAACGCCACTGGAAGCGGGGGCAACCTGCCCGCCCTGACGGGGCTTTCACCCCTGCGACGCCCGCCGTTACTTAGCGGAGGCGGTAATCGGGTGCCAAACGAAGCACCCAAATCAGTAATAGGCCGAGATTACTCTAGAAATGGTTACCCCGCCAAAAATTTACGAAGTTTCAACGGGTAGAATGGTTAATAACGGGACAAACAAAGGGGCCAATCGGGCCTCGACCGTGCCGCTTGCCAAATCAGAGCGGCAAAAGGTAAAAACGCACGTTGCCGGACAAGAATCCCTGGAAGGGTTTCCGGCTCCCCGCACGGACCTCCGGTTCCTGGCGGTTTCATGAATTCGGGCATCCCGTAGCGCGCCGGCGCGACACCCCTCAAGGGCGATACCGGTAGCGGACCGCGCGGGCCCGGCGATTTCCAGGAAAGGCGTTGTCCCCGATCGGGCGTCGCCCGGTGACCGCCAAAGCGCGCATTCGAAAGTTACACGCTCGCCCCGCCGGCATGTCCGGCAGAGGGGAGCCCGCCGGCACCCGGCGCCTTGATGGGTGCACCAAAGGTAGAGATGCACGACGCAGTCAGACAGCATGCCGACCGGCCGATCCCGCGGGACTTTCCCGTGAACGGTTCCGGAGCGGTTGCGCGTCCGGCAGCGCGCGGTGTCCCCGCCCATTCACTGCTTTCATTCCAGACCCAGTCCGGATCCGCCGCGGTTCACCTCAATGGTACCGGCGCGGCGGCAAGGACCCAAACAAGCGGCGCACCCGCGCGGACCCCGGCACGCATTTTCATGCGACGGCCGTCACGCGCCGGATTGCGCCACGGAGACGTTCCATATGGGAAAGAAAATGCTGATCGATGCGGCCCACCCCGAAGAAACCCGGGTGGTGGTCGTAAGCGGCAATCGCGTTGAAGAGTTCGATTTCGAGTCAGAAAACAGAAAACAGCTTCGAGGAAACATCTATCTTGCCAAGGTTACGCGCGTGGAGCCCTCGCTTCAGGCGGCGTTCGTCGAATATGGCGGCAACCGGCATGGCTTCCTCGCCTTCAGCGAAATTCATCCTGACTACTACCAGATCCCCGTCGCGGATCGCGAAGCCCTGCTGAAGCAGCAGGCCGACGAGGCGCGCCGCGAGGAAGAGGAAGAAGACGAGGAAGAAGCCGCAGAAACGGCGAAAGCCGCCGAGGCGAAGGCCGACGAAGCGGGCGAGGACGACGCCGAGGAAAACGGCGACGAACAGACCGCAAGCGCCGACAAGGGCGAGACGGATACCGTGCAGTCCGACGAGACGGTCGAGAGCGTCGGCGCGGAAGATGCGATGGAGGAAGCGGCGCCGCGCAAGCAGCGCATCAATTACCGCTCCTACAAGATCCAGGAAGTCATCAAGCGGCGCCAGATCATCCTGGTGCAGGTCGTGAAGGAAGAGCGCGGCAACAAGGGTGCGGCGCTCACGACTTACCTCTCGCTCGCCGGCCGCTATTGCGTGCTGATGCCGAACACGGCGCGCGGGGGCGGTATTTCGCGCAAGATCACGGTCGCGGCCGACCGCAAGAAGCTCAAGGGCATCGCGGAGTCCTTCGACGTGCCGGAAGGCATGGGCCTCATCATCCGCACGGCGGGCGCGAAGCGCACCAAGGCCGAGATCAAGCGCGACTACGAATATCTGCTGCGCATGTGGGAAAGCGTGCGCGAACTCACGCTGAAATCCACCGCGCCCACCCTCGTCTACGAGGAAGGCAGCCTGATCAAGCGCTCGATCCGCGATCTCTACGACAAGGATATCGACAATATCCAGATCGAGGGTGACGAGGGCTACAAGGAGGCGAAGAACTTCATGCGCATGCTCATGCCGAGCCATGCGAAGAATGTTCAGCCCTACAAGGAAAAGCAGCCGCTCTTCCAGAAGTTCCAGGTGGAACAGCAGCTCGATGCGATGCTGAATCCGACCGTCACGCTGAAGTCGGGCGGCTATGTCGTCATCAATCCGACGGAAGCGCTCGTCTCGATCGACGTGAACTCGGGCCGCTCCACGAAGGAGCGCAACATCGAGCAGACCGCGCTCAAGACGAACCTCGAAGCGGCGGAAGAAATCGCGCGGCAGATGCGTCTGCGCGACCTTGCGGGCCTCATCGTGATCGATTTCATCGACATGGACGAGAACCGCAACAACCGCGCCGTCGAACGCAAGCTCAAGGACTGCCTGAAGACGGATCGCGCGCGCATCCAGGTGGGCCGGATCAGTCATTTCGGCCTTCTGGAGATGTCGCGCCAGCGCATGCGTTCCGGCGTGCTCGAAGGCTCGACCGTCATCTGCCCGCATTGCTCCGGCACGGGCCTCGTGCGCTCCGTCGAGTCGATGGCGCTGCATGTGCTGCGCGGCGTCGAGGCGGAAGCGATCAAGGGACGCGCCGCCGCCTTCACGGTGAAGGTGCCCGCGGAAGTCGCGATCTACATTCTGAACCAGAAGCGGGCCAACCTGCTCGATGTCGAGGAGCGCTACGGCACCTCCGTCTATATCGAGGCAGACGCCACTCTTGCCGGATCCGAACACAAGATCGAGACGGCGGAAGCGCGCGCGCTCACCCGCACAAGGCCGGCGCTGGGCGCGATCAACGTCGAAAGCGGCTACACCGAGGAAGAGGAAGAGCCCGTCGTGGAGGAGACTTCCGACGAGGACGAGACCGAAGAAACCGCCTCGGATGCAGGCGAGGATAAAGGCGACGGCCAGCGCCGCCGCAAGCGCCGCCGTCGCAAGCGCCGCCCCGGCAGCGAAGGCGATGCACAGCGCGAAGCCACCGGCAGCGAGGATGAACCGGAAGGCGAAGCAGCCGCCGAAGAAGCCGGGGCCACCAGTGCCGAGGCGGAGCAAAACGATGACGACAAGGGCGAGAGCGAGATTGGCGAAGACGGCCAGCCGCGCAAGCGCCGCCGTCGCGGCCGCCGGGGCGGCCGGCGCAATCGCCGCCGTCAGGAAGATGAACTGAGCGCCGAAGGAAGCGATGGCGAAGACCTGTCGCTCGAAGACGAGGTCGATCCGCTGGCTACCGGCGAGGCACCCGTTCTTCTCTCCTATTCGCGCTCCGTGCTCGAAGCGGAAGACCAGAGCGAGGACGACGAGGAGACCTGGGACGCGGAAGCCGCGATCGAGGGCGCCTATGACGAGCCGTCCGAACTGCTGGAAGCGGAGGCCGAGGCGAAGGAAGAGCTAGCCGAGGAAGAAGCCGCCGAGGAAGCCGAAGAAGACGGCGAGACGGCGGAAGCCCCCGGAGAGACCGAAGAACCGGAAGCGGAAGAACCGGAAGCGGAAGAGACTGCGCCGGAAGAAGCAGAACAGGTCATCGAGATGGCCGAGGCTGCCGCCGACGACGTGCCGATGCTTGGCGACATCAGGGAAGAAAAGAAGCCTTCCGGTCCCTCGCGGCGCGGCTGGTGGCAGCGGCGCTGAGCTTCGGCAAAGAACGAACAAAAGAAAGGCCCGGAGTTTCCTCCGGGCCTTTTCGTTTGTCTTCGCGCCGTTCGTCTTCGCGAAGCACTCAGCCGCCCGCGGCAATACCCGTGACGGCCATGCCGTTGCCGCGCGGATTGATGGCGAAACCGCAGGAGCCCGAGGCAAGACCGTCCGGACAGACAATCGCATTCGCGGAGGACTGAATATCGGCCGGTCCGGCTTCAAGCGCGGCTTCGGCGGCTTCGATCGATTGCGCATTGCGCGCGACATGCTGGATCGCCGCCGCGCCCTTGGGCGCGCCCGCGCCAGCACCGCTGACACGGACAAATTCGCCGCTCTCTCCGGTGACGATCACCGGCGCGAGGAAGGCCGAAGCAAGTCCCGCCACCGGGCTCGACGGGCTTGCGGCAAGCACCACGCCCGTTCCCTCAGCGACTTCACGCGCGCCGAAAGCGCCGTTCATGGTGACGGCGCAGGCGACCGCGCCGCCCCTGCCGTCAATCGCGGCGAAGGAGGTGGAGCCGAAATCGCGCTCGATATCCGCCGGTGCGCCAAGCTGCAGCGCCGTGCGGCGCGCGGCTTCGGCGAGTTCGGCGGGACCGGCATTTTGGGCGTTCGGCCAGAGCGCCGCCGCGAAGGCGCCCGCACCGAGCGAACCGGAAGGAAGCCAGACGCGCGAGGTGCCGCTGTCGAAGGACTGCGCCGGCACGACATCCGGGCGGTAGTTGCGCAGGTCTTCCGCGGAAAGCGCACCGCCGACCTTCGCGGATGCCTCGATGAGACGCTGGGCGGTCGCGCCGGAATAGAAGCCGCCAACGCCCTGACTGCGTATCTGGGCGAGCGTGGCCGCGAGATTGATCCGCGTGACGATGTCGAGTTCGCCCGCGATTTCGCCACGGTCGTTCGAGAAAATCTTCTTCAGCTCCGGCGATGCCTCTATGAGAGACGCGGAGGCGGCAAGGTGGCGGGCCGTGGCGCGGCTGACCGGCGTTCCCGTTGCTGCGAGGCGTTCCGCCGGGGCGACGAGCGAGCCCCAGGGCAGCTTGCCATAGCGCGCATGAATGAGCGCGAAGCCGCGCACATTTCCGGGAACGGCGATGGCGCCGCCCCCGGCGGGATTGCGCGTCAGGAAGGAAACCGTATCGACCGTTTTCTTGCCTGCCTCATGGACGAGGCAGACGCCGCCTCCGCCGAGGCCAGCCGCCGCGGGATAGGTGACCGCGAGGCCGAAATAGGTGGCGGCGGCGGCATCGGCGGCATTGCCGCCCTGCTCCAGCACCTGGCGCGCGAGAAGCGCGGCCGAGGGCTCATCCGCGATGGCGGCGCCCGCAAACCAGGGGTCGCGCGAGTCGGCACGCGCCTGACCGGCGCTTGTGAGGCGCGCGCGGCGCTCCGCGCCCGTTTCGACGCCGTGGCTGACCGCCGTAATGCCAATCGGATCGCGGGGGCCTTCATCGGCGCAGGCGGAAAGCCCCAGAATCATGGCACATGCGGCGAGCGTCACCCCCATGCGGCCCTTGCGACCCTCATAATTTAACCACATTCCGGCGCTTCTCCTGATGTTCGACATATCGACCTATTCGGCGCCGGATTCAGCGGTCAGCGCCGTTTCCTGTATGATGCGTTCCGCATGACGCGCTGGGGCAGTCCGCGAGATTGACGGGGTCAGGGCCCGCCCCTACCGTTTAGTCGCGAGAAGCCCATAACGTCAACGCAGCGCTGATTTCGGCGAGGCCCCCCTCGGGAACGCGAGAATGGCGAGAGTGACGCGAAAAGGGCCGCTGGGGAAGGAAAAGTGGAGCGGCAAGGCTCCACGGAAGGACTTGGAGGAGCCTCGGGGCTTCGAGTAAACGGGTTTAACGAGACATGCCAATCCTGAAAGCCTGCCTCAAAGGCAGCATCCGCGCCCTCGGCGCCCTGGCCATCGCCACCGCGCTCGCGTTCCATGCGGCTCTGCCCGCGGCGGCGCAGGGCCGCATCTCGATCATCAGCGATGCCGAGACGGAAGCGATGCTGCGGGAATATTCCGACCCGATCTTCCAGGCGGCGGGCATCGACCCCCGGGCGGTGAAAATCCATCTCGTGAACGACCGCAACCTCAACGCCTTCGTGGCGAACGGTCAGCAGATGTTCGTCCATACGGGGCTCATCACCATCGTCGACACGCCGTCCGAACTGATCGGCGTCATCGCTCACGAAACGGGCCATATGTCGGGCGGCCATCTCGTCAAGCGGCGCGAGGAATTCGAGAGCATGAGCATGCCGGTGATCGCCTCGATGATCCTCGGCGTCGGCGCCATCGCAGCCGGGCAAGGCGATGCGGGCATGGCGCTCATCATGGGCAGCCAGCACATCGCGCAGCGCAGCCTTCTTGCCTTCACGCGCGAACAGGAAGCAAGCGCCGACCAGGCGGGCGCAACATTCCTGCAGCGCTCCGGCCAATCGGGCAAGGGGATGCTCGACCTTTTCGGCTCGATGCGCGACCAGGAACTGCTCTCGGCGAACCGGCAGGACCCTTATGCGCGCTCGCACCCCATGTCCGGCGAACGCCTGGCGGCGCTCGAGGCGCGGGTGACGGCTTCGCCCTATTTCGACAAGCCGGATTCGCCCGAGCGCATCCACCAGTTCAAGATGGTTCAGGCGAAGCTGCACGGCTTCCTCGACGAGCCGGGCGTTACCTTCAACCGCTATCCGCCCTCCGACACCAGCGACTATGCGCTTTATGCGCGCGCCGTCGCCTATCACCGCACGGGACAGCTCGACAAGGCGCTGGCGGAGCTCGAACCGCTGCTGAAGCGCGACCCGGACAATCCCTACGTCTGGGAAGTGAAGGGGCAGATCTATTTCGAAAGCGGCAAGGTCGAGGACGCGATTGCGGCCTATCGCAAGTCCGTCGAGCTGAAGCCCTCCGACGAGCAGCTTCACCTCGGACTCGGCCGGGCGCTGCTGGCGCGCGAAGGCACGGGCTCGACCAACGAGGCCATCGAGCACCTGCAGATCGCGACCAAGAGCGGCGAGCAGGCCTTCGGCTATTACCAGCTCTCGATCGCCTATGGGCAGCTCAACGACATCGGCATGGCGGAGCTTTCGGCCGCACAATATTACGATGCGCTCGGCGCCGTCGGCGAGGCGAAGGGCCACGCCACACGCGCCTTGAAGCTTCTCAAGCAGGGCAGCCCCGAATGGCTGCGCGCGCAGGACATCGCCATTCAGCAGCCGCCCCAGCGCGGCTGACCGCACTCGCCTTTCCCTATCCTCCAGACGAAGAGCCTCATGACCAGATTTTTCCGCCTGCCCGTTTCCCCGCTGATCAGGGCGCTCGCCGCGCTTGCGCTTTTCCCACTGCTCTGGGCCGCGCCCGCCGCCGCGCAGACATTCGACACGAAGCAGAAGCGGGAAATCGAACAGATCATCCATGATTATCTGGTCGAGAATCCGGAAGTGCTGGTGAAGGCGTTCGACGAACTCGAACGGCGGCACGAGGAAGCGAAGCTCGCCGAGACGCAAGCCGCGGTCGAGAAGAACCGCAAGGCGATCTACGAGGACCCGGACGATTATGTCGCCGGCAATCCGAAGGGCGACGTCACCATCGTCGAGTTCTTCGATTACCAGTGCGGATACTGCAAGCGCAGCTTCGAGCCGCTGATGGATTTCGTGGAGGCGGACGGCAATATCCGTCTCATCCTGAAGGAATTTCCGATCCTCGGGCCGACCTCGCTCGAAGCGGCGAAGGCCGCCATCGCGGCGAAGCGGCAGGGCCGCTACATGGAGATGCACCGCGCGCTCTACGAACACAAGGGCGGGCTCGACAGCGATGCGATCGCGAAGATCGCGGAGGAGCTCGGTCTCGATGTCGCGAAGCTGAAGAAGGACATGGCCGATCCCGCGATCCAGGATCAGGTGAGCCGCACCTACCGGCTTGCCGAACAGCTCAACGTGGACGGCACGCCCGCCTTCATCGTCGGCGGCGTCATGTATCCGGGCGCGGCAGACGAGGAACGGCTCGACCAGATGGTGAAGGAAGCGCGCGGAAGCTGAGAGCGCTTCCACACTTCGCGGGGGAAGAGATGAAGAAGATCGTGCTCGACGCCTATGGCGTGCCCGAAGATGTGGCGCGCTGCGTGGATGCGCCGGATATCGGCGCGCCTTCCGCGGGCGAAGTCGTCTTCGACGTCATCGCCTTTCCGATCAATCCGGCCGATATCGGCTTCTGCCGGGGGAACTATCGCATCCGCCCGCCCCTACCGGCGACGCCGGGCGCGGAATGCGTGGGCCGCGTCGCCGCCGTGGGCGACGGCGTCACCCATGTTAAGCCGGGCGACCTCGTCATCAATCTCCAGCGCGAGAACTGGGCGGCGCGGCGGCGCGTGAAGGCGGAAGACGCGGTGCCTATTCCGGCGGGCCTAGATCTTCGCCAGGCGGCGATGCTGCGCATCAACCCGCCCACGGCACTGCTGATGCTTTCAGACCTCGTGCCGCTCAAGCGCGGCGACTGGGTGATCCAGAATGTCGCCAACTCCGCCGTGGGCCGCCTCGTCATCACGCTGGCGAAGGCAAAGGGCATCCGCACGGTGAACGTCACACGGCGCGAGGACGTGTTCCCCGAGTTGAAGGCGCTCGGCGCCGATATCTGCCTCACCGACGGGCCGGACCTCGCCGACCGCGTGCGCGAGGCAACGGGGGCCGCGGAGATTCCGCTCGGGCTCGACGCCGTGTCCGGCGCGGCGACAGCGCGGATCGCGGCATGCCTGCGCGATGAGGGCACGATCTGCACCTATGGCAGCATGACGGGCGAAGCGCCCGCCGTCTCGGTCGCCGATGTCGTCTTCCGGGGCATGACTTTCACCGGCTTCATGCTCGGCCGCTTCATGGCGGGGCGCAGCGCGGAGGAAATCCGCACCATCTACGCGGAACTCGGCGGTGAGATGCTGAAGGGCGCGATCCATGCGCCCGTCGACAGCGTCTATCCGATCGAGGATATCCGTGAGGCATTGATCCGGGCACAGACGGGCGGACGGCAGGGGAAGGTGCTGGTGAGTCCGGGTGGGGATAGAATGAGCGACGTGGATACTATTTGATTAACTGCCAACCGACCAAAGATATAAAGCCGCCCCACGTCTTGTATCTTGGCTGGCCCGTAGAATCATAATCAAGCGCACAGGCCACCACATCTATTTGAGAAGCGGCGGGTACTATTCCAAAGCCCCTAATCTTCAGCGCCGACCGCTCCGATGGATGGGCTATAAAGTTTCTGACCCATCGCAAATCGTTAATCAGCCAAGGCGTCACGCCCAACACTCCAGCAATCTTTCCGTAGTTTGATAATTTGAGCTTGCCTGCAGCGTCTATTGCCTGCGCTGTATCATACCAGTCGGGTTCCACACTTTTCTTCTTGTACTGAGCAATTAGCACCCTGCTGGCCTCCCCCCTGCTGCGAGGTGGCCGAGGTAGTTGGCTGTAAACACGTCCCGAAGAATCCGAAAAATTGCCGAGCGCACTGTCCAAAATTAACTTCCGCACGAATGCATCCCACTCAATTTGAAGCTGCATAACCGCACGTTCGATCAGCAAGCGATCTGTTTTGCTACTAGTATGCGCAACGGCCGCCGCGTCAATGATCTGCGTGACCTTGGACACTCGCTCACTTAGCTTCGCGGCGTGTCTATGCAGCCACATTTCTGTGCAATGCCTTCACCAATGCCTGAAAACGTGGCTTGCGAGAGGAGATTCGATGAGTAGTGCTTTTTGATGCCGCCACAAAAAATGCATATCTCTGCACTTCGTCGTCCTGCTCATCAAACGCTTGCGCAAATTCCGCCAGCCGAACTCTGCCGATCTGCCAGTCCACCCCGACTCCGGCTAACCCCTCAATCTCAATTGTAGCTCGAGAATTGGGTAGAAACCCACGGAGGAAGCCAACAGCGCAAAACAAGGCCAGAAAATTTGGAGCATCAAAGAAAGTCGTATCTTTGAATCCTTCCTCAGCATTGTCTAAAATTTCACGGATGATCAAATCCATCCGTTCCCTGAGCGGCTTAAAATACTCTTCTTCTTCGTCTTTTCTCGTCTTGTAGTATTTGTTTATCGCGTGCTCTCCACCGTCATCCAGACCGTCGTCAAGCGCCATAAACAACTCTGCAATTAGTGAAGTATTTTTGAGCCTAACGCTATCTCGGACAGAGACCAATTTATATGTGTCCCACAAGACGTGCCATTCACGGGTAGCATCGTATATCGCCCACTTTACCGGTTCCGAGTACTCAGCATGCCGAAGTTCGGCGGGAGTAACTTTCACACTATAGGAATTCAGCCGAGCGAATATTTCCAGAACGTCTGCATTGCTCGCATTGATCAGCTGCACAGCCGGAATTTTGTAAGATAAGAAAAGCTCCTGGTCTTCGACGTCTAGGTCTTGATAGGTTTTGCCTCGATGCCGCGGAGCTTTTGAAGTCAACTTCAACTTGCCGGACGCAAACTCTAAAATGGCTCTTAGCCGCTGCTGCCCATCAACTACTTCTCGAAGCATTGACTGCGAAACAGGATCTATGTTTGTTCTGAAATAGACTTGCGGAATTGGGTAGTCATTAAGAATTGTATCAATTAGGAAAACTTTGGCAGAAGGACTCCAAACAGAACCGCGCTGAAAATCCGGAGCAAGCAGGAGCTGCTTCTTCGAATTCCATTCAATGAAATCTGAAATTGTATACGTTTGCGGTACGCTCGGCATTCAGCCCTCCTTGCCGAAGTGGTTATAGGCAGTGTGGCGATCCACAACTGCCGCCAACATTCAAACTCATCTTACTTAAAATCAAATCAGCCCGCCCATGGGCGATGAAGGGTCGGCGTATTTTTTCCTCGGAATCCGTCCTGCGAGATAAGCAAGATGGCCAGCCTCGACCGCTAGTTTCATCGCGCGGGTCATTTTGATCGGGTCTCTTGCTTCGGCAATCGCCGCGTTCATCAGCACACCACCGCAGCCGAACTCTATCGCAACGGCCGCGTCCGACGCCATGCCGACGCCCCCATATCCCGCCCACCGCCTCTTTTATATTGCGCCGCAGCATAAATCGGTCTAACAAGCAGCCTCTCGACTGGACCCGGTACTAACCGGGTGGCTCTTCCGGCCGCCGACCCGCCGGACAACCCACAACACGATCGCCGCCTCTCCCGGGCCACGGAATCGACAGGATTCCGAGCGTGTTTCTCTTGTTGCGGAAATCTCCTTGTTGCGTTTCTCCGGTTTTTCCCTCGATACCTACCGCCAGCAGTGGTTCGGCAATATTCGCGGCGATGTGCTCGCCGGTCTCGTCGTGGCCCTTGCGCTCATTCCCGAAGCCATCGCCTTTTCGATCATTGCGGGCGTCGATCCGAAGATCGGACTCTATGCCTCCTTCTCGATCGCCGTCATCACGGCGATCACGGGCGGGCGGCCCGGCATGATCTCGGCCGCAACGGCGGCGACCGCCGTTCTCATGGTTACGCTTGTGCGCGACCACGGGCTTGAATATCTGCTTGCGGCGACGGTTCTCGCGGGCCTCCTGCAGATCGGCGCGGGGCTTCTGAAGCTCGGCTATGTGATGCGCTTCGTCTCGCGCTCCGTCATGACGGGTTTCGTCAATGCGCTCGCCATCCTCATCTTCATGGCGCAGTTGCCGGAGCTGATCGGCGTACCCTCGCTGACCTATGTCATGGTCGTGGCGGGGCTCGGCATCATCTATCTCTTCCCGATGCTGACGAAGGCCGTGCCCTCGCCGCTCATCTGCATCATCGCGCTCACCGGCATCTCGATCTATTTCGGTTTCGACATTCGCACCGTGGGAGACATGGGCGAGCTTCCCTCGACGCTGCCGGTCTTCCTCATCCCCGATATCCCCTTCACGCTCGAAACCCTCATGATCATCCTGCCCTATTCGGCGGCGGTGGCGGCGGTCGGTCTTCTGGAGTCGCTGATGACGGCAACGATCGTCGACGATCTCACCGACACGCCGAGCGACAAGAACCAGGAATGTATCGGCCAGGGCATCGCCAATACGGCGACGGGCTTCATCGGCGGCATGGCCGGCTGCGCCATGATCAGCCAGTCGATCATCAACGTGAAGTCCGGCGGCCGCGGAAGGCTCTCGACATTCTGCGCGGGTATCTTCCTGCTCTTCATGATCGTGGTGCTGGGCGAATGGGTGAAGCAGATACCGATGGCGGCGCTCGTCGCCATCATGATCATGGTGTCCATCGGCACGTTCAGCTGGTCTTCGATCCGGAATCTGCGCGACCATCCGCGCAGTTCCTCCGTGGTGATGATCGCAACGGTTGTCACCGTCGTCTTCACGCATAATCTCGCCATCGGCGTGCTCGTGGGCGTTCTTCTTTCCGGCATCTTCTTCGCGTGGAAGATCGCGCAGATCTTCCGCGTCACCTCCACCCTGTCGGAAGACGGGCGCGAACGCACCTACACCGTCGAGGGACAGATATTCTTTGCCTCGTCTGACGATTTTCTCGCCGCCTTCGATTTCAGGGAAGCGCTGGAGCGGGTCGTCATCGACGTCAGCCATGCGCATATCTGGGATATTTCAAGCGTGGCCGCGCTCGACATGGCGGTGCTGAAGTTCCGCCGCGATGGCGCGACGGTCGAGATCGTCGGGCTCAACGAGGCGAGCGAAACCATCGTCGACAGGCTCGCCATTCACGACAAGCCCGGCGCGCTCGAAAAGCTGATGGGCCATTGAGGGAGGAAATGCAGATGACGAAGAAAATCGTCGCGCTGGTGGACGGCTCGATCTATTCGCACAGCGTCTGCGAGAATGCAGGCTGGATCGCGGCGCGCACGGGCGCGAGCGTCGAACTTCTGCATGTGCTCGGGCGCCGCGAAGGCGCGGACAGCGCCGACCTCAGCGGCAGCATCGCTCTCGGGGCGCGCAGTGCGCTTCTGGAAGAACTGACGAAGCTCGACGAGCAGCGCGCGAAGCTGCAACAGCAGCGCGGCCGCGCGATCCTCGACGATGCGAAGGCGGTGCTTCAACAAGCCGGCGCGAGCGATGTGACGGCGCGGCTCCGCATCGCCGACATTCTCGAGACGGTCGCGGAAGCGGAAGCCGAGGCAGACATGCTGGTGATCGGCAAGCGCGGCGAAGCGGCGGATTTCGCGAAGCTTCATCTCGGCTCGAATATCGAACGCATCATCCGGGCGAGCCACAAACCCGTCTTCGTGGCGGCGCGCGGCTTTCGTGAGCCCAGGCGGCTCCTCATCGCCTTCGATGGCGGTCCGAGCAGCATGAAAGCGGCGGCCTATTGCGCGGAGAACCCGCTCTTCGCCGGGCTGGAATGCCATTTGCTCATGGCAGGCGAGAATACGCCGGAGCGCAGGCGCAAGCTCGACGACGCGACGGCGCTTTTTGCCTCGGCCGGGCGCGAGATGAAAGCTTTCCTCGCAAGCACGGCACCCGAGACAGCCATCGCCGAGCACGTCGAGGCGCAGGGGATCGACCTTCTGGCGATGGGCGCCTATGGCCATTCACGCATCCGCAGCCTTATCATCGGCTCCACGACGACCGAGATGATCCGCTCCTGCAAGGTGCCGGTCGTGCTCTTCAGGTGAGACGAAGTGGAGCAGAACGATGGACGAGCCGGGCGAGGACGAACTGAGGCGCATGTTCGGCCCGCGGCTTCGCGCCGAACTTGACGAGCTGCGTCAGCAATCCGACGACACTTCAGCCGACCGCAAACCCGTGACACTCGATCAGCAGAGCGTCGGCCGCCTGTCGCGCATGGATGCGATGCAGGCACAGGCGATGGCCGAGGCCGTGAATGTGCGCCGCAAACAAAGACAGACGCTCATTCAACAGGCGCTGCAGCGTATGGAGCAAGGCGAATTCGGCTACTGCCTCGCCTGCGGCGATTTCATCGGACTGAAGCGGCTGGAAATAGACCCCGCCAGCACGCATTGCGTGGCCTGCGCGAAGTGACGCCGCTTCAGATCAGCCCGCCCATGGGCGATGAGGGGTCGGCATATTTCTTCTTCGGCATCCGTCCCGCGAGATAGGCAAGACGGCCTGCCTCGACGGCGAGTTTCATCGCGCGGGCCATCCTGATCGGGTCTTTGGCTTCCGCAATCGCCGTGTTCATCAGCACGCCATCGACGCCGAGCTCCATCGCGACGGCGGCGTCGGATGCCGTACCGACGCCCGCATCGACCAGCACCGGCACTTTCGACTGCTCGACGATGAGGCGGATGTTGATCGGATTCTGGATGCCGAGGCCCGAACCGATAGGCGCGGCCAGCGGCATGATCGCGCAGCAGCCCATGTCTTCGAGCTTCTTCGCCATGATCGGGTCGTCGGTGCAATAGACCATGACCTCGAAGCCGTCCTTCAACAGGGCTTCGGCGGCGCGCAGCGTTTCGATCATGTCGGGATAGAGCGTCTTCTGGTCGCCCAGCACTTCGAGCTTCACGAGGTTCCAGCCGCCCGCTTCGCGCGCGAGGCGGAGCGTGCGCACGGCGTCTTCCGCCGTGTAGCAGCCGGCCGTGTTCGGCAGGTAGATGACCTTCTTGGGGTCGATATAGTCGACGAGCATGGGCTCGTTCGGATTGGTGACGTTCACGCGGCGCACGGCGACGGTGACGATCTCCGCGCCCGCGGCTTCCACGGCCGCCGCGTTCTGCGCGAGGTCCTTATACTTGCCCGTGCCGACGATGAGGCGCGACTTGAGCTTGCGGCCCGCGACGATGAATTCGTCCTCGCCTGCCGCCTGTTCCGCCATGCGCGCTGCCGCTTCCGTCACTTTTTTCACTCCGTTTCTGGTCGCTTTTCCGGACGGCGAACCGCAGCCCCGGATTTCGACACGGCGTTTCGCCTGGAAAAGCTCCTGTCAGCCGCCGCCGACGAAATTCACGATTTCGATGCGGTCGCCCTCTCCGAGCGCGACTTCCGCATAGGCCGAGCGGGGCACGATCTCGAGATTGCGTTCGACCGCGATCTTTTGCGGGACAAGTCCGAAGCTCTCGATCAGGCCGAGCACCGTCATCGGACCCGTCACCTCGCGTTCCTCGCCATTCACCGTGAGCTTCATGTCTTCCTTAACGCCTCCGCACTGGCCGGATAATGGGTTAGGGGGCCCCCGAGTTCAAGGAGGCCCATGGGCAATATCCCGCCCGGTCCCCCTCCCCTTACGGCAGGTCCAAGGCCTTGGCCCGACAAGGCTTTTACAGGCGGAGGGAGTTGCGTATAAAGAAGGCCGAGATTCGGGGGGCGGAAGCGGCCGGGGGACCACATTTTCGCCCTTTTGCCGCCCGATAGCTTCTCCCAAGAGTTCACACGCGCCCCAACGACCGAGACGGAAGTCCTCGACCCGATGGCCAAATCCAGCACCAGAGCGTCGGCCCAGAAATCATCCGCGAAGCCGGTCTTCGTGCTGAACGGGCCGAACCTGAACCTGCTCGGCCAGCGGGAGCCGGAAATCTATGGCCGCACGACGCTTGCCGATATCGAGAAACAGGTGCGCGCCAAGGCAAAGGCGCTCGGGCTTACCGCCGATTGCCGCCAGTCGAACCATGAAGGCGAACTCGTCGACTGGATTCACGAAGCGCGCGAAGGCGCATGCGGCGTGATCCTCAATGCGGGCGCCTATTCGCACACCTCCATCGCGATCCACGATGCGCTCGCGGCGCTCGACATTCCGGTGATCGAAGTTCACATCTCGAATGTCTACAAGCGCGAGAGCTTCCGCCACCATTCGACCATTTCATCCGTCGCCACCGGCGTCATCTGCGGTCTCGGCACGATCGGCTACGATCTGGCGCTCGAAGCCGTGAAGAGCAAACTCTAGAGGATACCGTCTTGGCATCGAAACCCACGCCGCCCGGAAGCGCTCCGAGGAGCAAAGGGAACGGCAAGTCCGCGAGTAAACAGGAAAGCAAGAAGAGCGAGATGAGCAAAGCAGGCGTCGACCAGGAACTGATCCGGCAACTCGCCGCCCTCCTCACGGAGACGGACCTCAGCGAAATCGAGATCGAAACGGACGGGCTGAAGCTGCGCGTCGCGCGGCAGGTAGCTCAGGCGGTCGCGCATGTGGCGGCTCCGGCCCCCGTGGCGCATGCGCCGGCGGCGGCGCCCGCAGCCGCCACCGCAGCCGAGGCGGCCTCCCATCCCGGCGCCGTCAGTTCGCCGATGGTCGGCACGGCCTATCTCGCGCCGGAGCCGGGCGCTGCCGTCTTCGCCCAGCCGGGCACGCAGGTCAGCGAAGGCCAGACTGTCCTCATCATCGAAGCGATGAAGACGATGAACCACATTCCGGCGCCGCGCTCCGGCAAGCTCACCGCCGTGCTGGTGGATGACGGGCAGCCGGTCGAGTTCGGCGAACCGCTCTTCGTGATCGAGTAAGGGACGGGCGGGCCCCAATGTTCGAAAAGGTTCTCATTGCAAATCGCGGCGAAATCGCGCTGCGCGTCCACCGCGCCTGCCGCGAAATGGGCATCAAGACGGTCGCGATCCATTCGACGGCGGATGCGGATGCGATGCATGTCCGCCTCGCGAATGAAAGCGTGTGCATCGGTCCCGCACCCGCCAGCGAGAGCTATCTGAACATTCCGGCGATCATCTCGGCCTGCGAGATCACGGGCGCGGATGCGGTTCATCCCGGCTATGGCTTCCTGTCCGAGAATGCGAAGTTCGCCGACATCCTGCATGCCCACGGCATCACCTTCATCGGTCCGACCGCCGAACATATCCGCGTCATGGGCGACAAGATCCAGGCGAAGATCACCGCCAAGGAACTCGGCATTCCCGTGGTGCCAGGGTCGGACGGCGCGATCCGCACCGACGAGGAAGCCTACAAGGTCGCCGAAGAGACGGGCTATCCCGTGCTCGTGAAGGCGGCGGCTGGCGGCGGCGGCCGCGGCATGAAGGTCGCGCGCTCCAAGGGCGAGCTTTCCTCCGCCCTGTCGACGGCGCGCGCGGAAGCGAAGGCCGCCTTCGGCGACGACTCGCTCTACATGGAGAAGTATCTCGGCCAGCCGCGCCATATCGAGGTGCAGGTGATCGCCGACAGTCACGGCAATGTGGCCCATCTCGGCGAGCGCGACTGTTCGCTGCAGCGCCGTCACCAGAAGGTGCTGGAGGAATGCCCCTCGCCCGCGCTCAACGCGCAGCAGCGCGAGGAGATCGGCGGCATCGTTTCGCGCGCCATCAAGAAGCTCGGCTATCTCGGCGTCGGCACGGTCGAATTCCTTTATGAAGACGGCCAGTTCTTCTTCATCGAGATGAACACGCGCCTGCAGGTCGAACATCCGATCACGGAAGCCGTGACGGGGATCGACCTCGTGCGTGAGCAGATCCGCATCGCGGCGGGCATGGAGATGAGCTTCAGCCAGGAAGATGTGCAGTTCAACGGACATGCCATCGAGTGCCGCATCAACGCTGAAGATCCCAAGACCTTCGCGCCCTCGCCCGGCACCATCAAGGATTTCCACACGCCGGGCGGCCTTGGCGTGCGCGTCGACAGCGCGGTCTATTCGGGCTATCGCATTCCGCCCTATTACGACAGCCTGATCGGCAAGCTGGTGGTGAGCGGGCGCAATCGCAACGAATGCATGATGCGGCTGCGCCGCACGCTGCATGAGTTCGTGATCGACGGAATCAAGACCACCATCCCGCTCTTCCAGGAACTGGTGAACGAGCCGGATTTCATCAACGGCGAGTACCACATTCACTGGCTGGAAGACTTCCTGAAGAAGCAGCAGGGCTGATCCGCGGCGGAATGCCCGGCCCTCTCCGTGTAAACGGTATCGCTTGCTTGCGGGCTCGGCTAGATTCCGCGGGAACAACTGCGACGGCCAGGACGTTTGCGGAAACGAGATGAGCGAGATCGACGCCGAAGTGCTGCTTCGTGCCTATGCGTATGGCGTGTTTCCGATGGCGGAATCGCGCGACGATCCGCAGCTCTACTGGATCGATCCGGAAGCCCGCGGCATCCTGCCCCTGAACGGCTTTCACATTCCCAAACGCCTCCGGCGCACTATTCGCCGGCATCCTTTCGACGTGCGCATCGACACCGCCTTCCGGGAGACGATGCTCGGCTGCGCGGAAACGGCGCCGAACCGCGACGGCACCTGGATCAACGACCGGATTCTCGATCTCTATTGCGAGCTTCATGAGCGCGGCCGCGCGCATTCGGTCGAATGCTGGCAGGGCGGCGAGCTCGCCGGCGGGTTATATGGCGTGTCGCTCGGGGCGGCTTTCTTCGGCGAGAGCATGTTCAGCCGCGCGACGGACGCAAGCAAGGTGGCGCTCGTCTATCTGGTGGCCCGGCTCATCCGGGGCGGATACACGCTGCTCGACACGCAGTTCGTGACCTCGCATCTCGAACAGTTCGGCGCGATCGAGATTTCGCGGGACGAGTATCGCGTGAAGCTTTTCGAGGCGACATCCGCGGAAGCGGATTTCTATTCGCTGCCGCTCGACGCTTCGCCCGACGAGGTTTTGCAGTCCGTCACCCAGATGTCGTAGACGGGATGCTCGAGCGCGTTGAGGCCCGGGCTTTCGGCAAACATCCATCCCGAGAAGATCGGCGCGGGCTGGACTTCCGTACCCGCCTGCGGATCCGCCGCGGTTGCGCCGCTGCGCTCCAATTGGCGAATCTCGACATAGGCGGCGGTGCGCGGCGTCTCCTCGGGTGGAGCCTTGTCGCAAGTGCGCACCAGCACCTGCAGCGCACCGAAAGTCGCCGGCTCTCCCACCTTCGCCTCGAACTCCGTCACATGCGCGGTGATCTTGTCGAGACCGCTGAAGACGGCAACCGGGTACTTCTCCGCGAGCGCGGGCCCCACGCCTAGAAGCGCGAAGGCGAGACCGGCTGCCGAAGAGATAAGGATGCGCATCGGCGCTCTCCCGAAAAGGGGGCTTATTTGTCGCCGCTATCCGACGCGGAGAAGACCGCCTGGCCGATAAGGCTCATGAGATCGACCGAGCCCTGCGTGAACATGATCTCGCCGCCATCGGCGAGCAGTTCCTCGCTGCCGCCCGGCGTCACCGAAATGTAGGAGCCGCCGAGCAGGCCCTCGCTGGTGATCTTGGCGCTGCTGTCGTCGGGCAGCTTCACGTCGGGCGCGATGTCGAGGGTGACCACTGCCTGATAGGTCTCGGGATCGAGCGACTGCTTCACCACCGTGCCGATCTTGATGCCGGAGAGGCGGACATCCGCGCCGGTCGCAAGCCCGTCGACGGAACTGAAGGCGGCGTCCACGTGGTAGCCGGAGGAAGAACGCATGCCGGAGGTCGTATAACCGTAGAAGAGGAAGACGGCGGCGACCGCGACGACGAGCGTGCCGATCAGCGTTTCAACGAGATTGCTTTGCATGGACGTCCCCGGATTGACCTTGGATCGGATGATGCGGCAGCTGCCTATTCGGGGCGCCAGGCCTGATAGTCGCCCGTCGCCTGCGGCCGGTGCGAACCTTTGTGCAGGCTGCCCGCCGGGCGGTAGGCCTGCGGCGTGCCGGTCAGGTTCGGCATATGCGGCTTCTGCCACTCGCGGGGCTTGTAGTCCTCGGCGTTGGGCGGCGTATCCACCGTGTGGTGGAGCCAGCCATGCCATTCGGGCGGCACGCGGGAAGCTTCCGCAAGGCCGTTATAGATGACCCAGCGGCGCTGATAGCCGCCAATGGCCTCACCGTCCTTCGCTTCGTAGTAGCGGTTGCCCTGCCCGTCCTCGCCGACCAGCCTGCCCTTGCGCCAGGTATGGAAGCGGGTGCCCATGGTCTGGCCCTGCCACCAGATGAAAATTTCGGAAAACAAGCCCATGAGACGGTCCCATCGAGAAAGCGAGCGGCGCGAAAAGATGCGCCCATCATAACCGCGATTCCGGCCCGAGCGGGGCGGAAAGCGGGCCGAATATGGCACCGAGAAGGGGGCGGGTCCAGCCTTGAGACGGCCTATTCGAGCGCCCAGGTCGTTTGTGCGGCGGCCTTCTTGCGGCGCAGCCCCTCGCGCTCATGGATGAGCATGGGCTGACGGTAGATGCCGCCTGCCCGCTCGAACTGCCGGTCGTCGTGAAGCACCCATTCCATGCGGTGGAGAAGGCTCGCCGGCGTCACGGGCTTCACGAGGAGATGGGTCGCGCCGATCTCGAAAGCCTCCGTGAGGAGGCCTCGCGAGGCATGCCCCGTGAGGATGATGATGGGGGTGAAGCATATGGGCTCGTTGCCCACCGCACGGACCTGCGTGATGAATTCGCGCCCGTTCATGGGCTGCATTTCCCAGTCCGTGATGATCAGGTCGACATCGTGAAGCTGCAGCTCCACAAGGCCGTCCGTACCGTCGCGCGCCTGAAGAATGTCGCTGATGCCGAAGCTGTGGAGCATGGTCCGCAACAGCAGCCTCATGCTGCCATTGTCCTCGACCATCAGGATTTTCAGCGACTTCAGCTCCTTGCCGAAGGCTGTACTCACCTCGCCCACGCCGCTTCTCCACCTGTCCTGGGTTTCAAGCCTTTGGAGAAGTGATAGCAGACCGGAGGTTTCCACCCTGTTAACACCTCGATTCGGGGCGGCCCCCCCACCGCATTTCGTGTCACGGATGCCCGCCATATCTACATCTTGCGTCTTTGGCTTGACGCCTGCCGCCCATCCTCCCTAGGATTTGGTTTCCCTCAGGGGACGAGGCAGGAGAGACAGGCGGACATCGGACAGAGAAAACCGGCCGGGCGACGAAAGCCGAATGAAGTCAACCACTTGGCGGTTGGACTCCAGAGCGGCGCGGCGCAACGGGAAAGTGCGCCCTGAAACCTGTGCGGCACGGCTGAAAAGGCGTCCCCCTCCTCCTCCGAGACACAGATTACCGAGCGAGAATCCGGGGGCCAGATGCGTATCCAGCGTTGTTTCACCGTCGAAGGTCAGTCGCCTTACGAAGGTATCGAGTTCAGGACGACGGCGAGCGAGATCCGCAATCCGGACGGTTCGGTCGTCTTCAACCTGCAGGACATCAACGTCCCGGCCGACTGGAGCCAGGTCGCCTGCGACGTGCTCGCCCAGAAATATTTCCGCAAGGCGGGCGTCGCCGCGGTGCTGAAGGCGGTGCCGGAAGAAGGCGTGCCCGAATTCCTCTGGCGGCATGTTCCCGATCACGACGCAATGGCCGCGCTGCGCGAGGAGGACCGCTTCGGTCCGGAGCGTGACGCACGTCAGGTCTTCGACCGGCTGGCCGGCACATGGACCTATTGGGGCTGGAAGGGCGGCTATTTCGACTCGGAGGCCGACGCCCTCGCCTTCTATGACGAGCAGCGCTTCATGCTGGCGGCGCAGATCGCGGCGCCCAACTCCCCGCAATGGTTCAACACCGGCCTCCACTGGGCCTATGGCATCGATGGTCCGGCGCAGGGCCACTGGCGCACGGACCCGGCCACCGGCGAGACGGCGCGAACGGCGACGGCCTATGAATATCCGCAGCCCCATGCCTGCTTCATCCAGAGCGTTGCCGACGATCTCGTGAACGAGAACGGCATCATGGATCTCTGGGTGCGTGAGGCGCGCCTCTTCAAATACGGTTCGGGCACGGGCTCGAACTTCTCCGACCTCCGGGGTGAGAACGAATCCCTTTCCGGCGGCGGCAAGTCCTCCGGCCTCATGAGCTTCCTCAAGATCGGCGACCGCGCGGCGGGCGCGATCAAGTCCGGCGGCACGACGCGCCGCGCGGCGAAGATGGTCATCGTCGATATCGACCATCCCGATATCGAGGACTTCATCAACTGGAAGGTGACCGAGGAGCAGAAGGTGGCGGCGCTCGTCACCGGCTCGAAGATCAACCAGAAGCATCTCAACGCCATCATGCGCGCCTGCGTGAATTGCGAAGGCGCGGGCGACGACTGCTTCAACCCGAAGAAGAACCCGGCGCTGAAGCGCGAGATTCTCGCCGCGCGCAAGGCGCATGTGCCGGAGAACTATGTCCAGCGCGTGATCCAGTTCGCGAAGCAGGGCTACACGGAAATCGACTTCCGCGTCTACGACACGGATTGGGACTCGGAAGCCTATCTGACCGTCTCCGGCCAGAATTCGAACAACACGGTGCGCGTGACCGACGACTTCCTGCGCGCCGTCGAGCAGGACGAGGAGTGGTCGCTCAAGAGCCGGCTGACCGGCAAGACGACGAAGCAGCTCGCCGCGCGCGAATTGTGGGACCAGATCGGCCATGCCGCCTGGGCGAGCGCCGATCCCGGCATCCAGTATCACACGACGATCAACGACTGGCACACCTGCCCGGCCTCGGGGCCCATCCGTGCCAGCAATCCGTGCTCGGAATACATGTTCCTCGACGACACGGCCTGCAACCTTGCCTCGCTGAACCTGTTGCAGTTCCGCGAAGCCGATGGCCGCTTCGACGTGGAGGCCTTCGAACATGCGGTGAAGCTCTGGACCATCGTTCTCGAAATCTCGGTGCTGATGGCGCAGTTCCCGAGCCGCGAGATCGCGGAGCGCAGCTACCGCTTCCGCACGCTCGGCCTCGGCTTCGCCAATATCGGCGGCCTGCTGATGTCCTGCGGCCTCGGCTATGACTCGCGCGAGGCGCGCGCGCTCACCGGCGCCATCAGCGCCGTCATGACGGGCGTCTCCTATGCAACCTCGGCGCAGATGGCCAAGGAGCTCGGCCCCTTCCCCGGCTTCGAGGAGAACCGCGAGCACATGTTGCGCGTCATGCGCAACCATGCGCGTGCGGCGCATGGGCTCAATGGCGGCTATGAAGGCATCAATGTCTATCCCGTAGCGCTCGATGCGGCCTCCTGTCCGCAGGCGGACCTCATCGATCACGCCCGCGCCTCCTGGGACCTCGCCGTCTCCATGGGCGAGCGCTATGGCTACCGCAACGCACAGGCGACCGTCATCGCGCCCACCGGCACGATCGGCCTCGTCATGGATTGCGACACGACCGGCATCGAGCCCGACTTCGCACTGGTGAAGTTCAAGAAGCTCGCGGGCGGCGGCTATTTCAAGATCATCAACCGCGCCGTGCCGCAGGCGCTGCGCACGCTCGGCTATGCCGATCGCGCGATCGAGGAAATCGTGGCCTATGCCGTCGGCCATGGCACGCTCGCCAATGCGCCGGGCGTGAACCATCAACGGCTGATGGAACTCGGCTTCACGCCGGAGAAGATCAACGAGGTGGAAAAAGCGCTCGCCACCGCCTTCGACATCCGCTTCGTCTTCAACAAGTGGCAGCTCGGCGAGGAGTTCTGCACCGATACGCTCGGCCTCGACGCCAATGCGATGGACGATCTCGATTTCGACATGCTGGCGGCGCTCGGATTCACGAAACAGGAAATCGAGGCGGCGAACCTCCATGTCTGCGGCGCCATGACGCTTGAGGGCGCGCCGGGCCTGAAGGACGAGCACCTGCCCGTTTTCGACTGCGCGAACCCCTGCGGCCGCATCGGCAAGCGCTACCTCTCCGTCGAGAGCCATATCCGCATGATGGCGGCGGCGCAGCCCTTCATCTCGGGTGCGATCTCGAAGACGATCAACATGCCGAATGCCGCAAGCGTCGAGGATTGCAAGGAGAGCTACATGCTCTCCTGGAAGCTTGGCCTCAAGGCGAATGCGCTTTATCGCGACGGCTCCAAGCTCTCGCAGCCGCTGAATTCGCAGCTTCTCGAAGACGATATCGAGGAGGAAGAAGAAGAAAGCGCGGTCGAGACGCTGGTTGCGCAGCCCGCGCAGGAGCGCGCCCGCGTCGTGGCCCAGCGCGCCGCGATGGAGCTTGCCGAGCGCGTGGTCGCGTCCGAGAAGACGCGCGACCGCCTGCCCGACCGCCGCAAGGGCTACACGCAGAAGGCGCTGGTCGGCGGCCACAAGGTCTATCTGCGCACCGGCGA
>DLCG01000008.1:87619-156306 GCA_002480495.1 Rhodobiaceae bacterium UBA7804
GGCGCCGCCTTCCGCTCGCTGATGAACAACTTCGCCATCGCCGTCTCTCTCGGCCTGCAATATGGCGTGCCGCTGGAAGAATATGTGGAAGCCTTCACCTTCACGCGCTTCGAGCCCGCGGGCCTCGTCCAGGGTAACGACCGCATCAAGAACGCGACCTCGATCCTCGACTATGTGTTCCGCGAACTCGCCGTCTCCTATCTCGGCCGGTCCGATCTCGGCCATGTCGATCCGAAGGAGCTTGCCTTCGACGCGATGGGCGACGGCGCCGATGAAGGCAAGGCGCCTCCGCTCCCCGCCGCCTCCGTGGTCAGCCCCGGCTATACACGCATGGCGCAGATGGGGAACCTCTATCTCGTGCGCGGCGGCGCGGCGGCCGAAGCCCGCGCCGATACGGCGGAAGCGGTTGCCGCGCCCGCGGTGCGCGAGCAGACGGTGAAGGCCGAGGTCATGGCCGCCGGTGCGCTGATGCGCTCAGGCAATGCCGAGGCCATGAGCGCGATCGCCGTGGGCACCGTTTCGTCCGGAGGCGGATCGTCTTCCGGCGGCGCGGGCATGTCGCGTGTCGTCGAAGCCCGCATGAAGGGCTATGAGGGCGAAGCCTGCAGCGAATGCGGCAACTTCACCATGGTCCGCAATGGTACGTGTCTGAAGTGCGACACGTGTGGCGGCACGAGCGGGTGTAGCTGAGGTCGCTGTACGGCATTGTCCAGCCGGCACCCACCACACCCCTTATGTCATTCCGGCGGAAGCCGGAATCCATGTGCTGTCCTCAATATCATCGAGTCAGATGGACCCCGGCTTTCGCCGGGATGACATTTGGGAGTGCAGGCCACGCTCGAAATAAACTTATCCCCTTCCCTTCCTCCGTACCCATATTGATGTGATCTCGCTCCACCGAAGGGCGCGTCCGGACTGGCCGAATGCGTGGAGAGGGAACCGATCCTGCGGCGTGGGGAACAGTCCCGCGTCCCGGGCGATTTCAGGAGGTTGGCGGGTAATACGGCCCGCGGATCGCCCCGGCCGATAAAAGCCGGAAGCGGTTCATGAGGTGGAGGAATCGTAACAGTCGGTGCGCGGAGCGTCGGAGGAGGACGCACCCCGCCTATCAAATAAAATCATTGGCGGCGTCGCCGCCGCTCCGCGCAACCTTCCCTTGAAGGCCGCACTCCATGCACAACTCCGAAGGCTCAGGCCTTGCGGAGCTATCCGTGTTCCCGTACGACGCCATGCGCCTTCAATGCACCGAGAATATCTGCCGGGCGGAAGGGCTTTGCGATGTGGTCGTCCATACCCGCTTCGAGGCAGGCTTCCCGGTGATGCGCCATCGCATTGGCGGTGAGGCCAAGGATCGGCGCCTTGAAGCCCATCTCCCGCAGCTTGCGGGTTGCGGTCAATCCGTCCATCACCGGCATCATTACATCCATGAAGACAACGTCGAACTCCCGTTCCTTCACGGCCTCCAGCGCCGCCGCACCGTCAAAGGCATAAACGGGCTCGATACCCGCAATTGAAAGCACGGAGCCGATCACCTTGCGGTTGACCGGATTATCCTCGACGACGAGCACCGAAAGCGGTGCATCCGGCGTCGCCTCCACGGGTGCGGGCACGGGCGCAGCAGGCGCGGGCGCGGCCTTCGGCTCCGCGGGCGGCGGCACCTTTGCCTCCGCAGTCTCAATGCCCGCGACGAGCGGCAGCGTCACGGTGAAAAGCGAACCCTTGCCTTCGATGCTCTCGACGGCAATGCGCCCGTTCATGGCGTCGACAAGACGCTGCACGATGGCAAGGCCAAGCCCCGTGCCCTCGATGCGGCTCGACTTGCTATCCTCGATCCGCTCGAACTCGCGGAAGATGCTGTCGATCTTGTCGGCGGGAATGCCGCGGCCCGTATCGGCCACGCGAAGCACGAGATCGAGGCCGCTGGCGGTCTGCCGCGTTTCGGCGGTGAGCGTCACGTCGCCCTGCTCGGTGAACTTCACCGCATTGCCGAGCAGATTGAACAGTATCTGCGAGATGCGGTCCGGATCGCCCTTCAGCCAGGTGCGCGTCGACAGCGGCAGCACGGCGTTGAAGTTCAGCCCCTTGCTTTCGGCGCGCGAGGCCATCATGTCGCAAACGGTACGCAGCAGCGTTTCGGCGTGAAAGTCACGGCTCGCGATCTCCACCTTGCGGGCTTCGAGCTTCGCCATGTCCAGCACGTCGTTGATGATCGAGAGCAGCATCTCGGCGGAGGAGCGCGCGGTGCGGATCAGTTCGAGCTGGTCGCCCGAGACTTCCGTCTCCTGCAGCATGTCGAGCATGCCCATCACGCCGGTCATGGGCGTGCGGATTTCATGGCTCATGGAAGCGAGAAAAGCGCTCTTGGCCTCGCTTGCCCGCTTCGCGTCGTCCCGCGCCGCCACGAGCTCGGCTTCCGCCTGCTTCTGCGCGGTAATGTCCTGAATCTGGGAGATGAAGTAGAGCGGCTCACCGTTTTCCGCGCGCAGAATGGCGACAGCGAGATAGCCCCAGATGATCTCGCCATCCTTGCGGATGTAGCGCTTCTCCATCTGATAGCCGTCGCGCTTGCCTTCGATGCACTCATGCATCAGGTCGAGATCGGCTTCGAGGTCGTCCGGCCAGGTGATGTCCTGGAAGGTGCGCGCGCGCAGCTCCTCCGCCGTGTATCCAAGCATGCGGCAGAGCGCCTCGTTCATCTGCAGCCATTCGCCGTCAATGCCGACAAGCGCGATGCCATGCGCCGCGCCCATCAGCGCCATGCGGAACCGCAGATCGTTTTCCTCGTTCAAACTGCCAGAGGTGCAGTCCTGCACGAGGCCGCGAATGAGGTCTCCCTGCCGCTCAGTACAGAAAATACGCACGGCCACGGGATCGTCGCGAAAAGTGAAGCTGACGGTGAACGCATCGCCGGGCGCGCAGGTTTCCAGCCAGCCATGAAGCTGCTTCATGGAAGGCGAGCGGTCCGCCCGGCAGGGATAGAGCCGGCGGGGAACATTGCGGAAGTCGAGTACAGGCGAAAGGAGATCGAGCACGCCTTCGCCAAGGTCACAGGTCCAGGTTCCGATGGAAAAGGCACTGGCGAACGCTCCCACAAGATGTTGCGGCAGGTCGATCTCGCCGGACGGTGCCGGCATGAATTCAGCTCTGGAAGCGTTCATTCGGACATTCCATCGGGGGTGAAGCCCGGCCCGGAGGCCGAGATACCATCCAGCGATTTAACCCTGCGATGCTTAACCACAGGTTTCCTCCGGGATTTGGATGCCCCCCTCGAGAATCCCGGATTTGAGCCACAGCCGCGGCGGACCTAGACTTTTGCGGCACATCCGGAGGGGAGATTTCCCGTGAACGCCTATGAAGCCCTCGTCGCGGTCGCGGTGCTCATTATCGCCTATGGGCTTGTCTCGGGCGGCCGCATCGGACGCCATGTCACCGCGCCCATGGTTTTTACCGCGGCGGGTGCCCTGCTCGCGTTTCTCGGCTTCGGAAGCAGCGCGGGCGCCGCCGAGAACGAAATCGTTAACGAAGCCATGCGTCTTCTGGCCGAGTTCGGGCTCGCGATTCTGCTCTTCACGGATGCGGCGCGGATCAACCCTTCCCATCTCCGGAAGGACGATCGCCTTCCCGCCCGAATGCTGCTCATCGGGCTGCCGGGTGCCGCCCTGTTCGGTTTCGGGGTCGCCTGGGCCATGTTTCCGGGTGAAACATGGTGGGCGCTGGCGCTGATGGCCCTCATACTGGCACCGACCGACGCAGCGCTCGCCCAAAGCGCCATCGCCAATGAGAAGATGCCCGAGCGCATCTCCCAGACGCTCAATGTCGAGAGCGGGCTCAATGACGGGCTGGTGCTGCCACCGATCCTCATCGTGCTTGGCATCGCGGCCGGGGAAGCGGCCACATCGGGAGCGGCGGCGACGCTTGCCGGCCATCTCATTCTCGGGCCCCTTGCAGGCATCGTCATCGGCTATGGCGGCGGCTGGCTGATCCGCCATGCCGTTCGCGCCCATGAGATGACGCCGCTCTTTCAGCGGCTATCCGCGCCAGCGCTCGCCATCATCGCCTATGCGGGCGCGGAGGCCGTGGCGGGAAACGGCTTTATCGCCGCCTTCGTCGCCGGTCTCATGATGCCCCTTACGCTGCACAGGGACCGCCCCGCGCAGCGGCTGGAGGAATTCGCCGAAGCGGAGGCAAGCATTCTCACCTCGGCGCTTTTCCTGCTTTTCGGTGCCCTCATCCTGCCGGTCGGCGCGCCGCTCTGGGATCTCAGCGCCCTCTTCTACGCCCTGCTCAGCCTGACGGCGGTCAGGATGGTGCCGGTCGCCCTCTCCCTCATCGGCGCCGGCCTGGGGCCCGGCACGACCGGACTTCTGGCCTGGTTCGGCCCGCGCGGTATCGCCTCCGTCCTCTATCTGCTGATCGTCATGCAACAACTGGCCGGCGAGACGCCCGAACGCCTCATCTCGATCGTTTCGCTGACGGTCCTGCTGTCGATCTTCCTGCACGGCATATCGGCAAGCCCGTTGGCAAACCTCTATTTCCGTTTCAGCCAGGAAAAGGGAGGCAAGGAAGACGGCTAGGCTCTGTCGCAATCCGGTCAAAATCCGAGCCTAGAGACTCACCGCTTGGGGCTTTTTGAGGCAACCAGCAATTCGAAAGGCAGAACGATGAAAAGAACCGGAATTTTTCTTGCGGCCCTCGCGATGTGCGCCATGGGCGCCGCGCCTGCTTTCGCCGCCAATGTCTACGAGACACTGAAAGGCAATCCGCAATTCTCGACGCTGACGAAGATCATCGAAGCGAACGAGCTGAAGTTCCGCTACACGGAGGGCAACATCACGGTCTTCGCGCCCACCGACGAAGCGCTTGCGAACCAGCCCGGCGGCATCGACGATCTGCTCGCAGGCGACAATCCCAGCAACAAGGAGAATGCACGCGCCCTGCTTCTCTACAGCATCGTGAGCGGCCGCCTGACGCCAGCGCAGCTCGAGGGCAAGGTGACTGATGCGACGACGCTCCAGCGCGGCAAGGTGAAGATCGACGGCACGCGGACGCCGATCCATTACGGCAGCGAGAAGTTCGGCGCCAATGTTTCCGGCGATGCCATCGAGGCGTCCAACGGCGTCATTATTCCGGTGGACGCGTTGGCGATCCCCGTCTTCGACGAGGAGACGCCGCATTCGCCCGAGGCGCAATAGACGCGCTTTCAGACGTTGTAGCTTTCCGAAAGCTGTTCCTTGATCTCGCGCGGGGTGAGCTGGGTATAGTCCTTGTTCACCTCGCCGAGCAGCTTTTCCTTCGTCTCGGGAGAGAGAAGCGGGCGCAAGTTGCCCAGCATTTCCGGCGGCGCGACGAGGATCAGCTTGTCGAAATCGCCATTGCGCGACTTCTCCTTGAGAAGCCCCGCAATCTCCCGGGCGAAGTCGCGTTTCGCCTGCTCGTGCCAGTCGGCCGGGGGCTCATATGCGGAACGGCGATTGCCGACACTTTCGAAGGTGCGCCCGGGTTTGTCGGTGCCTTGCTCCCGCGTCGGCGGGTTAGGCATGTTGAGATCCGGCATGGCAATCGCGGGATCGGCATTCCGCTTCTCGCTGGCGAGAAACCGGCACATGCCGCCATCCGTCACGACGATCCAGATTCGCTTCGGCTGCATCTATACCTCCGCTTTCTGCCCCATCCACAGGGACATAGTGGCAGGAGCGAAGGCGACAAGGTAGTCCCCGCAGGGGGCTGCGCCGAATAGCCTCAGCCGTCCTTCTTCTTCTCGAGCGGGGGCACGACGCGAATATGCAGTTCTTTCAACTGCTTCGGTTCGACTTCCGAAGGCGCCTGCATCAGCAGATCCTGCGCCTGCTGGTTCATCGGGAACATGGTCACCTCGCGCAGGTTTTCCACGCCCGCGAGCAGCATCACCATGCGGTCGATACCGGGCGCAAGGCCGCCATGCGGGGGCGCGCCATATTTGAAGGCATTCAGCATGCCGCCGAACTTCGTCTCGACCACGGACTTGTCATAGCCCGCGATCTCGAAGGCCTTGTACATGACATCCGGCTTGTGGTTACGCACGGCGCCGGAGGAAAGCTCCACGCCATTGCAGACGATGTCGTACTGGAAGGCGGTTATACCGAGGATCTCGTCCGCATCGGCCTTGTCGAGCTGGAGGAACTTGTCGAGCGGGTAGTTCGGCATCGAAAACGGATTGTGCGAGAAGTCGATCTTCTTCTCGTCCTCGTTCCACTCATACATCGGGAAGTCGACGATCCAGCAGAACTTGAAGACGCCCTCTTCGACAAGGCCAAGCTCCGTGCCGATGCGCGTGCGCGCCTGGCCGGCAAAGCTCGCGAACTTGGCGGGCTGGCCGGCGACGAAGAAGACGGCATCTCCCGCTTCAAGGCCGAGCTGGGTGCGGATCGCCTCGGTGCGTTCCGGGCCGATATTCTTCGCGACGGGGCCCGCACCTTCCAGCGCGCCGCCCTCTTCGCGGAAGAAAATATAGCCGAGGCCCGGCTGGCCCTCTCCCTGCGCCCAGGAATTCATGCGGTCGCAGAAGGCGCGGTTGCCGCCGCCCGGCGCCGGGATCGCCCAAACCTCGACCTTCGAGTCCTTCTCGATCATGCCGGCGAAGACCTTGAAGCCGGAGCCGCGGAACTGCTCCGTCACGTTCTGCATCTCGATCGGGTTGCGCAGGTCCGGCTTGTCGGAGCCGTATTTGCGCATCGCTTCGGCGTAGGGGATACGCGTGAAGGGATAAGGCGAAACTTTCCTGTCGCCCGCGAACTCCTCGAAAAGCCCATGCAGCACGGGTTCGATGGCAGCAAAAACATCGTCCTGCGTGACGAAGCTCATCTCGACATCGAGCTGATAGAATTCGCCGGGCGAGCGGTCGGCGCGGGCATCCTCGTCGCGGAAGCAGGGCGCGATCTGGAAGTAGCGGTCGAAACCCGCCACCATGATGAGCTGCTTGAACTGCTGCGGCGCCTGCGGCAGCGCATAGAACTTGCCGGGATGCATGCGCGAGGGCACGAGGAAGTCGCGCGCGCCTTCCGGGCTCGAAGCGGTCAGGATCGGCGTCTGGAATTCGTTGAAGCCTGCTTCCGTCATCCGGCGGCGCACCGATGCGATGATCTTCGAGCGGAGCAGGATGTTCCGGTGCAGCGTCTCGCGGCGCAGGTCGAGAAAGCGATAGGTGAGCCGGATGTCTTCGGGATAGTCCGGCTCGCCGAAGACCGGCAGCGGCAGGTCCTGCGCTTCCGAGAGTACCTCCATAGACGCAACGGCGATCTCGATATCCCCGGTGGGCAGATTGGGGTTTACCGTTTCCGCGGAGCGGGCGAGAACCTTGCCTTCGACCGACACCACGAATTCGGAACGAACCTTTTCGGCGAGCCCGAAGGCCTCTGCCCGGTCGGGATCGAAGACGAGCTGGGTCAGCCCGTAATTGTCGCGCAGGTCGATGAAAAGGAGGCCGCCATGGTCGCGCTTGCGGTGGACCCAGCCCGATAGACGGACGGTCTCGCCCACATGCGACTTGCGAAGCTCGCCACAGGTGTGGCTGCGGAAACTGCTCATTGTCATAAAGCCTTGAGATTCAAGCACGAATCGGCGCGAGATAACTAACGATATACCCGGCGACGGGGGAAAAGCGCATGGATCGGCGGCTCTTGTCAAGGGCGGGAGGCCCATCCCGTTCCATATCTCTGGCAGGACAGCGCAATCAGGATCGGCTATAGAGCGGCGCATGGAAATCATTACGACGAACGAGGCCCTGAAGGCCGCCTGTGACCGGCTTTCCGACGCCGGCTTTGTCACCGTCGATACCGAGTTCATGCGGGATTCGACATTCTGGCCGGTTCTGTGCCTGATCCAGCTTGCGGGGCCCAGGGACGAAATCATCATCGACCCTCTGGCGCCGGATATCGACCTCGCCCCCTTCTATGCCCTGATGAAGAACCGGAAGGTCGTGAAGGTCTTCCATGCGGCGCGGCAGGACATCGAAATCTTCTATCACGAGGGGGACGCGATCCCGGACCCGCTGTTCGACACGCAGGTGGCAGCGATGGTCTGCGGCTTCGGCGACTCTGTCGGCTATGAAACGCTGGTCCGCAAGCTTACGGGGGGCAGCGTCGACAAGTCCTCCCGCTTCACCGACTGGTCGCGCCGGCCGCTTTCCGAAAAGCAGCTCCAATACGCGATGGCGGACGTCACCTATCTGCGTACGATTTACGAAGTGCTGGCAAAGCGCCTCACACAGACCAAGCGCTCGCACTGGGTAGCCGAGGAGATGGCGGTCCTCCAGGACCCCGAGACCTATGCCATGCGGCCCGAGAACGCATGGAAACGGCTGAAGATGCGCTTCCGTGGGCGGCGCGGGCTCGCGGTGCTCGTCGAGGTCGCCGCCTGGCGCGAAAGGCAGGCGCAGGAGCGCGATATGCCGCGCTCGCGCATCATGAAGGATGATGCGCTCTATGAAATCGCGACCCAGCTTCCCAAGAGCGTGAGCGACCTCGACGCGCTTCGTGCCGTGCCCAAGGGCTTCTCGAACAGCCGCTCCGCGGCGAGCCTGATGGAAGCCGTCGAGCGAGGCCTCGGAATGAACGAGGAAGACATTCCCGTCGTCGAGGGGCCGGAGCCCCTGCCCGCCGGGATCGGTCCGCTGGTCGAACTTCTGAAGGTACTGCTCAAGCAGAAATGCGAGGAGCATGACGTGGCGCAGAAGCTGGTCGCCAATGTCAGCGACCTCGAACTCATCGCCGCCCACACGGAGGCGGACGTACCCGCGATGAAGGGCTGGCGCCGCGAACTTTTCGGAGAGGACGCCCTCAGGCTCAAGCGTGGCGAACTCGCCATCGGCGCAAAGGGCAAGCGCATCGTGCTGATCGAGACGGGGAAGAAGTAGCGGCCCTACTTGCCGATCCTGATGTCGCTCTTGCGGCCAAGCGCCTTGGCAAGTGCGGCAAGACGCTTCGCCACGATCTCTCCCACAAGTGCTTCGTACTTCTTGGGTACGACGAGGGTGAGAGAATTCTTGCCGATATCGAAGCGCGTCTTCGGAAGCATACCCATCGTGGCCCCGGAGAGCGTGAAGGCAAGGCGCAGCGCAAGGCCAAGAATGAGCGCGCGTTCATTGTCGCGCTCCGGAATATAGGCCGAGCGATTGCCAAGCATTTCCGGTTCGCCCCTGCCTTCATGGCGATGATAGCCGACGCGGGCGAGGTAAAGCCTGCCCTGATGATCGATGCCCGAGAAGGGGGCGAGCAGGATCTGAGTCATGGCGTGATGCGCCCGGTAGTCCGGATGCACATACCAGCCGATATCGGCGAGAATACAGGCGGCATGGCGAAGCCTCGACTCTTCCGCCGTCTCGCCGAGAACATCATCGGCAAAGAGCGGCGCCGTCCATTTGAAGAACTCATTGCCATGCTGCGGAAAGCGCGCCAGGCGCCCGGCGAGATCACGGCAGCCCTCGATCAGCGGGTCCTTCTGCTGCTCCTTCTTGTCGAGCCGTTCGAATAGCAACCCTTCCCGAAGGCCATAGGCCGATATGACGATTTCCTTCGCCCTGGAAGCGGAGATCAATTTGTCGAGCACCAGCGCGCCGAAGGGAAGCGCCTCCACACGGCGCTCCGACACGTCCGGTATTTGCGCCAGCGATTTCGGTCCCAGCTTCTCGATCACTCGCGAGATATCCGCGGCATCGCGAGCCGGGATTACATACTGGTGCAGAACATGAATCGGATAATTGCGTTGCGCCATATGGATACGGGCGAGGTTTCGCCACACACCGCCCACGGCATAAATCGGCTTGCCCTCATAGTTCTTCAGCCATTTCTGTTCGCCGAAGGCGCGCTCGACGAAGGATTCCGCCTCCGCGAGACTGCCATGGGAAAGATCCATCAGGCGAAGCGGCCCGAGAGGAAGGGTTGCCCCCTCGCCCGGCTTGCCATTGGCGACCGGTACCAGCTCAAGACTTCCGCCACCCAGATCGCCGACCAGGCCCTCCGCTGTTGGAATGCCGGACAGGACGCCTTGAGCGGATATACGCGCTTCGTCGAGGCCCGAAAGCAGCATGATCTTGAAGCCGCATATGCTTTCGGCGCGCTCCAGAAAATCGGCGCCGTCCTCCGCGTCGCGCACGGCCGCCGTGGCGGCGACGACGAGATTGGGCACGCCGATCTGTTCGCGCAGCGCCATGAAGCGCCGCAGCGCATCCAGCGCGCGCTCGATACCCTTGGGGTCGAGACGACCGGTCGAGGCAAGGGAACGGCCAAGACCCGCCATGACCTTTTCGTTGAAAACAAGCACGGGATTCCGCTCGACGCCCGCATAGACGACGAGGCGCACCGAGTTCGATCCGAGATCGACGATGCCGAAACGGCCTCCGGCCTTCCCACGGCTCACAGCTCAACCTCCGCTGTTTGCCGCAAGATAGATTCAGGCCGACTTGATGTCGAACTTGGGAGGAATGTTCTTCTTGAGAGAGGTGCCACGCCCGGAGAGGCTCGCATTATTCATGAAATAGGTATGGGCGTTAAACGGCTCATCGCCCTCGCGCACCCCGATCCGCGTATACTTGCCGTCCGGCTGCAGTTCGTAACTCTGCTGGTTGTCCTTCAAATTGGCAACCATGATCTGATCGAGAACCTGGTCATGGACCGTGGGGTTCAGGATCGGAACAAGAATCTCGACCCGGCGGTCCAGATTGCGGGGCATCCAGTCGGCAGAGCCGATATAGACCTTTGCCTTGTCGTTCGGCAAGCCATAGCCGTTCCCGAAGCAGACAATGCGGGAATGTTCGAGGAAGCGGCCGATAATGCTTTTCACTCTGATGTTGTCGGAAAGGCCGGGCACACCGGGACGCAGACAGCAGATGCCGCGCACGACGAGATGAATTTGCACACCGGCCTGGCTCGCCTTGTAGAGCGTATCGATGATCTGGGCGTCCACCAGAGAGTTCATCTTCGCCCAGATCGCCGCCGGCCGGCCCGACTTGGCATGCTCCATCTCGGCATGGATATCGGCGATCAATCGCGAGCGCATGTTGATCGGCGAGATTGCGAGAAGTTCGAGATCCTTGGGCTCGGCATAGCCGGTAATGTAGTTGAAGACCTGCGCGGCATCATGCGCGAGGCGCGGATCGCAGGTGAACATCGAGCAGTCGGTGTAAATCTTCGCCGTGACAGCATGATAGTTGCCGGTGCCGAAATGCACGTATGAACGCAGGTGGCCGCCTTCGCGACGCACGACGAGCGAAATCTTCGCATGCGTCTTGAGCTCGATGAAGCCGAACACGACCTGCACGCCCGCCCGCTCAAGATTGCGTGCCCAGACGATGTTCGCCGCCTCATCGAAACGGGCCTTGAGCTCGACCAGCGCCGTCACCGACTTGCCGGCCTCCGCCGCCTCGATCAGCGCCTGAACGATGGGGCTGTCCTTCGAGGTCCGATAGAGCGTCTGCTTGATGGCGACCACATCCGGATCGGCAGCGGCCTGACGGATGAACTGCACCACGACGTCGAAGGATTCATAAGGATGATGGACGATGATGTCCTTGGAACGAATTGCTGCGAAGCAATCACCGCCATGGTCGCGGATACGCTCCGGGAAGCGCGCATTATAGGGCGGGAACTTGAGGTCCGGACGGTCGTCGACAATGAGCTGGCTCGTCTGCGCAAGGCCGAGCAGACCTTCGACGGAAACGAGTTCCCGCTCCGTCACACCGAGCTCATGCACCACGAACTGGCGGAGCGAGGGCGGTGTGCGCGCCTCGATCTTCAGACGAATGACGCTGCCGCGGCGGCGGCGCTTCAATGCGCTTTCGAAATAGCGAACGAGGTCTTCGGCCTCTTCCTCGATTTCGATATCGCTGTCGCGCAGCAAGCGGAAGGCGCCCTGCCCGATCACCTTGTATCCGGGGAAGAGCCTGTCGAGGAACAGGCCGATCATGTTTTCGAGGCTTACGAAGCGGATACCCGTTTCACCTTCGCGCGAGGGAAGACGGATGAAGCGCTCGACCTGCGTCGGCACGGGCAGCAACGCATCCATGAGCTTGCCGTCCGAGATACGGCGAAGCTGGAGCGCCAGCGCGAAGCCCAGATTGGGGATGAAGGGGAACGGATGCGCCGGGTCGATCGCAAGCGGCGTCAGAACCGGGAAGACCTGTTCGAGGAAGCGCGTTTCGAGCCAGGTGAATTCGTCCGGCGTCACTTCTTCGGGTTCAAGCACGGCGATGCCATTGTCGCGCATCTCATGGCGGAGCGACACCCACTGCCGCTGCTGCTCGCGCATGAGCTCGTTCGCCATCGCGTTCACGAGGTCAAGCTGCTGAGCCGGAGTACATCCGTCCTGGCTCAGCGTCGTCACGCCCGCGCTCACCTGCCCGCGAAGGCCGGCAACACGGACCATGTAGAATTCGTCGAGATTCGATGCGGAGATCGAAAGAAAGCGAAGACGCTCAAGCAGCGGGTGGTTCTTGTTCTGCGCCTCTTCCAGCACGCGCATGTTGAAGGCGAGCCAGGAAAGCTCCCGATTGATGAAGCGGTCCGGACTATCCGCGCTCACGGTCGCAACGCCTGGCGCGGGGGCTTGGGAAAGCTCTCCGGAGGCGTCTTCTACGGCCGGGCTCTGCGGGGCGGTCGTCATGGGATCACTTCTGCAAAAACGGGAATAAGTCTCTGCTATGGCTGAATATTATGACAAACATATGACTGAGTCATGACTATGGCCTTACGATTGAGTTGAATTGCTCTCGGCCGAGGATTTCCGCCGCCAAAGGTACCGTTACGGGCCGCTTGCCGGAGAGCGAGGCGCGATCGAGCTCTTCCACGATACTCCTGGCCGCCGCGATCGAGCGCTCGATCCGGCTGGCGAGATAGGACACGACCTGCGGCGAAACGCGGATTTGCCGGTCGTCGAAAAGCTTCACGAGAATGCCCGCCAGGAGCGCATCGTCCGGTTCTCCCAACACGGCCTGCGGAATGGCGCGCAGCCGCGAAACGAGGTCGGGCAGCTTCAATGGGAGGCGGGCGACAGGCTTCCTGGAAGTGATCAGGAGAGAAGCTCCCTCGCTCCGAACGAGATTGATCAGGTGGAACAGCGCGCGTTCTTCCGCCGCCTCCAGCGATGAGAGATCCTCAAGGATGAGGCTCCGCATCCCGACCAGGGAGGGAATATCGGACGCAGCAAGCCCCTCAGCCTGAATGGAAGATGCGCCCGATGCTGCCCGCCAAACCTCTGCCAGATGTGTCTTGCCACTCCCCTCGGGCCCGGAAAGCGCGACGATACGATCCGGCCATTCCGGCCATGAATCGATCAGCGCCACCGCCGCCTCGTTCGACGGCGCCACGAGGAAATCCTCCCGGCCCGATGCCGGACGGTGGCCAAGTTCGAGAACGAGCTGGCGATTCATTTTTAGCTGTCGTTATCGCGCGACGGGATGGAACTGCCCGGCGACGATCCCAGGTAGAGCTGGCTGCGCCGGTACTGCGCGACACCGAACCGCGCAAGCACTCCCAATGCGGCAGCGATCGGCAGAGCGAGCAAGGCCCCGACAAAACCGAAGAGCGCCGCAAAGGCAAAAATCGCGAACATGACCCAAACAGGATGAAGCCCGACGCGATCTCCGACCAGTTTCGGCGACAGGAAGTTTCCCTCGATGAACTGGCCGACCGCAAAGACGCCGACGACGAGACCGATCTGCACATAGTCGGGCCAGAACTGGAAAAGCGCGAGCGCCACGCCCACGACAAATCCCAGGATGGTGCCGAGATAGGGAATGAAGCTGATAATGCCGGCAAGAATTCCGACGATGAGTCCGAATTTCAATCCGACCAGGCTGAGGCCCACTGCGTAGATCACACCGAGCACGAGGCAAACGATGACCTGACCGCGGACGAATCCTTCCAGAACTGCGTTTATGTCGCGCGCCAATTGCCGGATGGTCTGCTTGTGATCAAGCGGCAGCAAGGCATCGACGCGCTCCACCATGCGATCCCAATCGAGCAGCATGTAGAAAGCGACCACGGGCGTCACGACGATCAGGGACACCAGAGCAACAAGCTGAAGCCCCTGCGAGCCGAGCGAGGTAACAAGGTTTACCAGCCAGTCGAACGAACCACCGAGACTTTTCGAAATGGCGTCCTTCACGTCGGGGCCGTGCACGCCAAGGAGGCGGCCGAGACGGCCGTCTCCGACCTGCAGGAGAAATTCCTGTCCGCGCTGAAGCACAGTCGGCGCAATTTCGACGAGCGCCACAAGCTGATTGTAGAGCACGGGCACAAGCACGATACCGAGCACGATGGCAACCAGTATGAAGGACACAGTTATGACGCCCGTCGCGGCGCCACGCGACAGACCATAGCTTTCCAGCTTGTCCGCAAGCGGGTCCAGGAAGTAGGCAATCGCCATGCCTGCAACAAAAGGCAGAAGAATGCCCTTCAGCAGCCAAAGCATCGCAATGAAGACTGCAATGACGGCCGCCCAGATGGCTATCTGCCTCTGAATGCTCATGCGATTATGGCTCCTTCGAACGCGAGGTTCCTATTGGCGAACGCTGAGATGCCAACGCGGCGCCGATTTCACCGGCGCCATGCCGGGCACGCCACCCATCGGTGCGACATCGTCCGGCTGCATGCCCATATCGTCAGTGGTTTCGGGCGCTACGTCGTCGAGCGTGACGTTCTGCTGAGCGAGCGAAAGGGCGAGCATTTCGACGGAACCCTTGTGCGAGATACGGATTTCGGCGCCGTGCGAAGCAATGCCGGCCACCTCCATTCCTTGCACCAGCGGCGTCGAGGTGAGGCCCTTGCGGATCGTCTCCCACTCGGAAAGGGTTGCGAAATCGGCCTGTACTGTCAGCGTCGAAAGCGTGCCGTCACGAACGATGATCTGACGTTTCCATTGAACGGCGATGGCGCTCATCGTGCCTGCCGCCGCCGATTGCATCAGCTTGGCGAGGTCGCGGCCTTCCGCCTGGTAGGAAGCGCTGATGGGCTCCGCCGGAACGAGGCCGCCATGACGCGTGACGTTGACCTGAACAGAGGCTTCATCACCGCTCAGCGTGGCTTCCGCGACGAGCACTTCGGACGCGCCATAATTTGCCGCAAGACCGTCAAGTGCCGCCTCCGCCTCTTTGCTGTTCGAGACCGCGGTTTCTGCAGGTACGGCACTCATCTCCATGATTTCGCCGATGGGGAGGATCAATGGCGCAAGCTCGTCTGCGGGACGAAGCGAGGCCCAGGCGTCACGCCAGGGATTGTTCTCCTCCCAAAGCGTGAGTTCTCCTCCCCTCCGCAGCACCGGCAAAAGAAGGGTTGGCCTTGCCTGAGTTTCCGCAAAGGGAATTCCGGCCCCGCGCAGGAGGCGGCGTACCGCTTCCGGCTGGAAGCTCACGATCATCTCCGCGATGTAACGGGTAGAGCTCGTCTTCTCGCCGGCAACCTGAAAGCCCCGAACGGCGTTCTGGGCCGTAGCATCATCCACCTCGGGTAATGATTGCCAATCCTCGGGCAGGGTGAGCTTCTTCATCATGGCGACCAACGCCAGACGCTGGCCTTCGGCTTGAGCGGCGCTTCGGGCGGCTGTCGCGCTCTCCGCAGTCTTGTCCACGTGGATGCCACGCACCTTGAAAATGTCCGAGGCAGCGGCAGGCGAAACCAGAATGGCGGAGAAGACAAGGGCGCAAAATGGCGCCAGCAGAAGCCTGAAGGCAGAAATCATGGATAGTCCCTTGATCCGTCACGACATTCGGCGATTCCCGGGGCCGCCGTGCCGCACACTATAGCACCGGGAAAGGGGCGCGAAGGCCAAGCCTCAAGGTTTTTCGCCTTTCTCTTGCGTCGGGGAACGATTTCGGGTGATTTGTGCGCTCCACAGCCCATTCGAGTCCCGCAGAGAGCGACATGGCCCCCAATCCCCCCAAGGACCGTCCGAACCGCTACACCTATGCAGGGGCCGGCGTCGACATAGACGCCGGAAACGAACTGGTACGCGCCATCGGCCCGCTGGCCGCATCCACGAAACGGACCGGCTCCGACGCGGCACTGGGCGGCTTCGGCGGGCTGTTCGACCTCGCGGCCTGCGGCTTCAAGGATCCGGTGCTGGTGGCGGCCAATGACGGCGTCGGCACCAAACTCAAGGTTGCCATCGAGGCGGATATTCACGACACGGTCGGCATCGACCTCGTCGCCATGTCGGTGAACGACCTTGTGGTGCAGGGCGCGGAGCCGCTTTTCTTCCTCGACTACTACGCGACGGGCAAGCTCCATGTGGATGTGGCGCGGGACGTGGTGGCTGGCATTGCCGAAGGCTGCCGTCAGGCAGGCTGCGCGCTGATCGGCGGGGAGACGGCGGAGATGCCCGGCATGTATGCCAAGGGCGACTACGATCTGGCAGGCTTCGCGGTGGGCGCGGTCGAACGCGACAAGATCCTGCCCCGGGGCGACGTGGCGCCGGGCGACATCCTGCTCGGCCTCGAGTCCTCCGGTTTCCATTCGAACGGCTACTCGCTCGTTCGCCGGATCGTCGAGGACAACCGCCTCTCCTACTCCGCTCCCTTCCCGCATGGCGACGGGGTGAGCATCGGCGAAGCGTTGCTCGCGCCGACGCGCATCTATGTGAAGGCAATGCTGAAGGCGATCCGCGAGACGGAAGCCGTGAAAGCCATGGCCCATATAACGGGCGGCGGCTTCGTCGAGAACATTCCACGCGTGCTGCCGGATGGGGTCGCGGTCGAGATCGACGGCGCGTCATGGGCGATGCCGCCCGTCTTCCGCTGGCTGATGGAACTTGGCGGCCTGGACGATGCGGAAATGGGCCGCACGTTCAACTGCGGCATCGGCATGGTGGTCGTCGTGCGCGAGGACCAGTCGCTAGAAGTCGCAGACGCTCTCGCCGAGGCGGGCGAGACGGTCCACTATATCGGACGCCTCACGGAAGCGGTCGCGGGCGGGCCACGCGTCAGCGTGAAAGGCGCATTGGGCAGCAAGGCGTGAAGATCGGCGTTCTCATTTCGGGCCGGGGCTCGAACCTCAAGGCGCTGATCGAGGCCTGCGCCGAGCCGGACTTTCGCGGGAAAATCGCGCTCGTCATTTCCAACCGGCCGGGCGCGGCCGGGCTTGCCATCGCAGAAGCGGCGGGCATCCCGACGCTGGTGATCGACCACAAGGAATTCTCGACACGCGAGACATTCGACGCGGAACTCGACCATGCGCTGACCAAAGCCGGGGTCGATCTTGTCTGCAATGCGGGCTTCATGCGTATTCTCACGGACGGTTTCGTTGAGAAGTGGCGCGACCGGCAGCTCAACATCCACCCTTCCCTGCTGCCCGCCTTCAAGGGCCTGCATGTGCATCAGCGGGCGCTCGACGCGGGCGTGAAGATCACCGGCTGCACGGTGCATTTCGTGCGGCCGGAAATGGACGAGGGGCCGATCGTGGCGCAGGCGGCAGTGCCCGTGCTGCCCGGCGACACGGCCGAGACGCTCGCCGCGCGCATCCTGGAGGCCGAACACAAGCTCTATCCGCTGGCGCTCAGGCTCGTCGTGAACGGCCAGGCGCGCGTCGTGGGCGAACATGTGGTGCTGAGCGATGCCGATGGCACGGAAGTGCCGGCGCCGTTGTTTGTGCCGGGGATTGCATGACAAATCGGGCACGCAACATTGCCGTTATGGGAAGCGTTGTCGTTGCCGCCGTTCTTGCTGTGCTTTGGGCCGTCAACCGGCCTGTCGATCCGCCGCTCGCGGACGGCACCACGGCCGATTTCATTCTCGTCGAAAAAAGCGCGCACCGGATGACGCTCTATGCCGGTGGTCAGGAGTTTCGCAGCTATCGCGTTTCGCTTGGCCGCGGTGGGATTGCGCCCAAACAGCGGGAGGGCGACCGGCTGGTACCAGAAGGGCGATACCATATCGATGCGCGTAACCCGGCCAGCGCCTATCACCTGTCGCTGAAGATCAGCTATCCCGATGCTGCCGATCAGGCGGCTGCCGCAACGCGCGGCGAAAGCGCGGGCAGCAACATCATGATCCACGGCATAAGAAACGGCCTTGGATGGCTTGGGCGCGCCCATCTGCTTGTCGATTGGACCGCGGGATGCGTCGCGGTGACGAATAGCGAAATGGAAGAAATCTGGCGCGTCGTGCCGGATGGCGCAGAGATTGAGATACGCCCATAACAAAAGCCCCGCCGTTTCCAGCGGGGCTTTCGCAATTCAGCGGCCAGTGAAATCAGCCGACGATCTCTTCGTCCTTGAAGAAATACTTGATCTCTTCGGCGGCCGTTTCCGCGGCGTCGGAGCCGTGGACCGAGTTCGCCTCGATCGACTCGGCGAAGTCCTTGCGGATCGTGCCCGCATCGGCATTGGCCGGGTTCGTCGCGCCCATGACTTCGCGGTATTTCGCGATGGCGTTTTCGCCTTCGAGGACCTGGACCACGACCGGACCCGAAATCATGAAGGAGACGAGATCGTTGAAGAAGGGGCGCTCCTTGTGGACCGCATAGAAGCCTTCGGCCTGCGCCTTCGACATGTGGATGCGTTTCGAGGCGATGACCCGGAGGCCCGCGCTTTCAATGCGGTCGATGATCTTGCCGGTGATGTTCCGCCGGGTCGCGTCCGGCTTGATGATCGAGAAGGTCCGTTCGAGGGCCATGCTCAGCTTTCCCAAATTGTGCAGGTGGAAGATTTGGCGCGGGTTATAGCGGGGCTTGGTGACGCGGGCAACCGCGAGTGCTAAAAGCCCGCTCACCATGCTTCATATCAACGATCTCACCTTCCGGATGGAGGGGCGTCTCCTCCTCGACCGGGTCACGGCGGCCATTCCGCCGGGACAGCGGACGGGCTTTGTTGGCCGCAACGGCACCGGCAAATCCACCCTGCTGAAGCTCATAACCGGGGAATACGGCCCGGAAAGCGGCGGCATTTCCTATCCGAAGAGCTGGCGCGTGGGCATGGTCCGGCAGGAGGTGCTTGCCGGGCCGACCTCGCTGATCGACACGGTGCTGGCCGCCGACAAGGAGCGGGCCTCGCTGCTGGAGGAGGCCGAGACGGCGACGGACCCTAACCGGATTGCCGAGATTCACACGCGGCTGGCCGATATGGGAGCCCATGCGGCCCCTGCCCGCGCGGCGACCATTCTCTCCGGTCTCGGCTTCGACGAGGCGGCGCAGGCACGGCCCTGCTCGGACTTTTCGGGCGGCTGGCGGATGCGCGTGGCTCTGGCCGGTGTGCTCTTTTCCGAACCCGACCTTCTGCTGCTCGACGAACCTACCAACTATCTCGACCTCGAAGGCACGATCTGGCTCGAGGACTATCTGCGAAACTATCCCTACACGGTTCTCATCGTCAGCCATGACCGCGACCTGTTGAACAATGTCGCGCAGAACATTCTGCATCTCGAGAACCAGAAGCTCACTTTTTATACGGGCAATTACGACCGCTTCGACCGGACGCGACGCGAGAAGCTGATGCTTCAGCTCTCGATGAAGAAGAAGCAGGACGATGCGCGCCGCCACATGGAAAGCTTCATCGAGCGCTTCAAGGCGAAGGCGTCGAAGGCACGGCAGGCGCAGAGCCGCATGAAGGCGCTTGCCAAGATGCAGCCCATCGCCGACGTACTGGAAGAGCGCGTGCTGCCGTTCCACTTTCCGGCGCCGGAAAAGCCCCTCGCCTCGCCGATCATCCGGCTCGAACATGCAAGCGTCGGCTATGAGCCTGAGAAGCCTGTCCTGTCAAATCTCGATCTCCGCATCGACCAGGACGATCGGATCGCTCTGCTCGGAGCAAACGGCAACGGCAAATCCACTTTCGCCAAGCTGCTCTGCGACCGGCTGCGCGTGACGGCAGGGCATAAATATGCGTCGAAAAAGCTGCGCATCGCCTATTTCGCGCAACACCAGCTCGACGAGCTCAATATGGGCGAGACACCTTATGAGCATTTCCGGGAGCTGATGCCCGACGCGACGATCGCACAGGTGCGCGCGCGTGCCGGCTCATACGGATTCGGCGCGGACAAGGCGGATACGAAGGTCGAGAAGTTATCTGGCGGTGAGAAGGCGCGTCTGCTGTTCGCCATCGCGACCTTTCACAAACCGCACATGATCATCCTCGACGAACCGACGAACCACCTGGATGTCGACAGCCGCGAGGCGCTCGTCATGGCGATCAACGAATATGACGGGGCCTTCATTCTGATTAGCCACGACCGCCACCTCGTCGAGACCTGTGCCGACAGGTTGTGGCTCGTGGCGGACGGCACCGTTGCGCCCTATGAGGGCGACCTCAATGACTACCGGAAATGGCTGCTCGATCCGGCGAGGCGCGTAAAGCCTCTCGTCGCGGAAGATGGCGAGGAGATCGTTGTCGAAGCACCGCGTGTGCAGGTGGACAAACGCGAAGCGCGCCGCCTTGCCGCGCAGAAGCGCGAGCAGATTGCGCCGCTGAAAAAGAAGGCGCAGGAGGCGGAGCGGGAAATCGCCCGCCTGCAGAAACTCGTCGAGGAGCTCGATGCGAAACTCGCACGGCCCGAGATCGCAAGCGACCCCGCAGCCATGACGGCGACCGCAAAAGAGCGGGCAGATACTCTGAAACTCGTCGCTGCAGCGGAAGAACGCTGGCTTGAGGCAAGCGCCGCCTATGAAGACGCGATGACGGCAGATTGATCGATCGGCGTCAGTTTATCGCGTCTGCAACGTCGAAACCTTCCGTCAGGACACCTGCTTCGACAAGGTTTCCGACAATCTCGCCATCGTGACCCGGAATGATCGATATCTCGGGCTCCGCCTCGCTCAAATCCTTGAGCGCTTTCAGTTGCCCGAAGACTGCGCTCCGATCTTCCTTGAGAAAAAACTGCGTAACGAGGCGCGCGCGTTCTCGCTGCACGAGAATGTTCCGGTATTTCCAGGCAACGTCGCCAATGAAGAGCACCTCCGAACCGTCGGCCAACTGCACATAGACCATCTGGCTGCCCGGCGAATGACCGGGTGACTTGATAACGGCGACACCGGGTGCCAACACCTCGTATTGTTCATAGACCAGCGGTTCGTAACCATCGAGCGCACCTTCTGGAAAGCGGGCTGGAACGCTGCGCTCCGGATGATCGACCTGTTCTTGAGTGAGGCGCGTGGCCGGAAGCACTGCGGGAAGGTCCGGATGAACGGTGAGGCCACCGATATGGTCCATATGTTCATGCGTTATGACGATGAGAGAGGCGGCGCCCATCGCTCTTTCCATGCGCGCGAAAGCGTCCGCATCGAAGGAAACAAGGTTGTCGCCTCCCAGCTTGTCGTCGAGCGCCGTGTCAATGATAACGCTGCGGTCGGGATAAACGAGCCGATAGGAGAAAACCGGCATCTCGCTAGCGCGCCAGCCGTCACCGGCAACGATCGCGGTTGCAGGAAAGCTGAACGCCCCAACGCGCTCAAACTCAATCTTTTGCGGTTTGTCGCCGGGAACAGCCGCCACCATGCGGCGCACCTTGTCGATGTCGAGCTCGTAATAGGCATTCGCAGGCATGGTGCTTTCCACCACGAACCAGTAGTACCCCGCACCCGCGACAGCGAGAAAAACCCCCAAAGCGCCCAGTGCGACGCGAAGCCTTTTAGACATGTTTCTCTCCCCCTGGCTCTGCCGTCATCAGCCGCGACATGATGAGACGGGCCGATTTGCAAAGCAATCTTCAGAAATGAATAGCAACGGCGCTATTTCCGGATAGAACTCAGGCCTTTTTTTCCCATCGCCCTTCAGCATTCTGCTGCCAGTAGGTCGCTTCATGCCCCTCGGCCTTGATAGACTTCCATTGCTCGCGTGCGGCGGCAACGGCCTCCTCGTCCCTGCCATCGAACATCAGCACACACCGTTCATACCCCTCCAGTGAAGCGGGCTCCGCGCCGTCGACAAGGAAGAGAACATTAGCACCGTTCGGATTATCGTCGTCGACAGTGAGATAGACGGGCATGAGCGCCGAGGGGCCGTCGTCGCGCGTGCCATGCGGCAGGAAACTCTCATCGCTGAACGTCCACAAGCTGTTGTTGATCGCGTCGAGGCGTTCAGCTCCCCCTACTTTGACCACAGCCTTCCAGCCGCGCTCGAGCGAACGCCCTAGAAGTTGCGGCAAAACCCGCTCCAGAGGTGCGTTCTGCAGATGATAGAACAAGACCTCCGTCACGAAGCTCGCCTCAACCTTCGTAGTGGTCGGTCACGAGGCGGTTGAGAAGCCGCACACCCCAGCCCGAGCCCCAGCTCTGATTGGTTGCGGTCTGGGGCGAGGCCATAGCCGTCCCCGCAATATCTAGATGTGCCCAAGGGAGCTTGTTCACGAAGCGCTGGAGGAATTGGGCCGCCGTAATCGACCCGCCATCGCGTCCGCCGACATTCTTCATATCCGCGAAACGCGACTCGATCATCTTGTCATAGGCATCGCCCATCGGCATACGCCAAACCTTCTCTCCTTCGACTTCTCCCGCCTCGATGAGCTGCTTGGACAGCTTGTCGTCATTGGAGAAGAGACCCGCATACTCCTTGCCAAGCGCCACCATGATCGCACCGGTGAGTGTTGCCAGATCGATCATGAACTTCGGCTTGAAGCGGCCTTGCGTGTACCAGAGCGCATCCGCGAGGACGAGCCGTCCCTCTGCGTCGGTATTGATCACTTCGATTGTCTGGCCAGACATTGATGTGACGATATCGCCGGGGCGCTGCGCCTTGCCGTCAGGCATGTTTTCAACCACGCCGATAACACCGATCACATTTGCCTTCGCCTTGCGCGCTGCCAAGGTGTGCATAAGACCGGTGACGCAAGCCGCACCGCCCATGTCGCCTTTCATATCCTCCATGCTTGCAGCCGGCTTGAGCGATATACCGCCCGTGTCGAAACAAACACCTTTTCCAACGAAGGCCACGGGCTTCTCACCCGACTTGCCGCCCATCCAACGCATGACGATCAGCTTGCTCTCATGCTCGGAGCCATGCCCGACACCGAGAAGAGACCCCATGCCGAGCTTCTTCATCTGTGCTTCGCCGAGCACCTCCACCTTCACGCCGAGCTTCGTCAGTGCCTTCGCCCGCTTCGCAAACTCGCCGGGGTGGAGGATATTTGCAGGCTCATTGACCAGGTCGCGCGTCAGAAAGATGCCCTCGGCCACCTTGGAGAGAGGAAGGTACTGCTTCCGGGCGGTAGCCGGCGCCCGGGTCAGAACGGCAAGCGAGGTGAGTTTGCCTTTCTTGTCCTCGTCCTTCTTCTTGGTCTTGTACTTGTCGAAACTGTAGGAGCGGAGCTTGGCTCCGAAGGCGACGTGAGCCGCCGCGTCGGCGGCAGGAAGTTTCGGTGCCGAAATGCCATCCAGAACAATCGACAAGGAAGCCTCTTTTGCCTTAACCGCGCGCCCGGTCAGTTCACCACCCGCCTTCTCAAGGTTCGCAGCCGTCAAGTCACCCGACTTGCCCAGCCCTGCCAGCAGCACGCGGTTCGCGCTGGTGCCCTGGGGGCCCACTATTTCGAGAACCGAACCAGCCTTTCCGGTGAAACTCGCGGCTTTCATGGCCCGTTTAAGCGCCCCACCGAGTTTTGAATCGAGCTCTGCCGCCACGCCGCGCAGCGTCGAGCCTTCGGTGACGAGGATGGCGAGAGCCCCCTGCTTCGAGAGCGAAATATCGGCGAAAGTCACATTCATCTAGGGGCCTCATTTGATCTGCCGCGCGAGGACGGACTGCCTCGCATCTTTTACCGGGGCATGAAATAGGATAACCATTGCCGGGAGCGGCCCGGTAACAAGGCGCGTATCCTAAACGAATTGCTGCGGAGGAAAAGCCGTCCCTCGTAGCGGAGGCCTCTTCCCGAAGCGGATGCAGGCCACCCCGAGAACCGGCGGGCATCAATCCCGGAAGCCGGTGGGAGCCCGGAGGCCAATGCTGAAAAGCCTGTCCCATTATCTTTTGCTGCAGGCGCTGGGCCCCTTCATCGTCGCGAGCATCGTTCTTACCGGAATCATCTGGCTGACCCAGGCGTTGAGGATGCTCGACGTACTCATCACCCAGGGGCAGACGCTACTCACCTTTTTCGAGCTGACGGCGCTTGCCTTGCCGAGCACCCTGGTGATCGTACTGCCAATCTCGCTTTTTTGCGCAATGCTCTACACGCTGCACAAGCTGATCAGCGACAGCGAAATAGTCGTCATGTTTTCTGCCGGGATCAGCCGGCCGGCAATTGCCTCACCGTTCATGGCGATAGCTTTGGGCACTTCCTTCCTCATTCTGATCTTCAGCATCTATGTGGCACCGGCCGGCCTCAGGGAACTGAAAAGCAGGCTCTACGAAATCCGCTCCGACGTCGCCACGGCGATGATAAGGGAAGGAACCTTCACAAACCCGGCCCAAGGTCTCACCGTCTATGTCCGTGAGCGCTCGTCCGACGGCACGACCAACGGCATACTTGTGCATGACAGTCGCAATCCGAAAGAACCCATCACCTATATGGCTGAGACCGGGAGCCTTGTAGACGGCCCCAACGGACCGCTTCTGGTGATGTTCAACGGAAACATCCAGCGCGTATCGCGCGAAGACGGCAAGGATATGGGTGCCGCCACGCTCCTCTACTTCGACAAGTACACCTACGATCTGTCGCAATATATCGATAGCGAACCCAATTTCACTTATGAGGGCCGTGAACGATACTTCAGCGAACTTGTCGATCCTGCCCGCGACGACACATATGGCTGGACCAACCGCAAGAAGCTTCTGGCCGACGCGCATGAAAGGCTCGTCGAGGGTATCTATCCCACCATGTTTGCGCTGATTGCGCTCGCGGCCCTGCTTCCAGCCCCCTTCAACCGGCGCGGCTATGCATCGCGCATGGCATTCGCCGCAATTCTCGCCCTGGTGATACGCATACTTGGATTTATCCTTGCGAACGGTGCCGCAACCTCCTCCTACCTGATCACAACCATGTATGCACTGCCTCTTGCGGTCTGCGGCATCTGTATTGCCATCCTTGCAGGCGTCCGCTTCGATCTTCTTCTCCAGAGGTTCATGACGGCAATTCCGAAGGTGCGCACATGAATCTCTCCTGGACCCTCTCACGCTATCTCGGGCGGCAGTTTCTGGCCGTCACACTGATCACGTTCTCGATTTTTCTCGCCCTCATTTTCATAATCGAGTTGGTGGAATTGTTGCGGCGGGGCGCGGACAAGCCGGGTGTTACAGTAAGTCTCCTCTTTTCCATGGCGTTACTTGAAGTTCCGAGACTTGGCGGAAGAACGCTCCCTTTCGCAATCCTGTTCGGCGGAATGGCAGCATTTCTCAGGCTCAGCAGGAATAACGAACTCATCATTGCGAGGGCAGCAGGCGTTTCCGTCTGGCAGTTCATCATGCCCGCGCTCGTCGTTGCCTTCGCTGTCGGCACTTTCGTCGTGACGGTCTACAATCCGGTCTCTTCCACGCTCACAACGCGCTTTGGACAGCTTGAGTCGAAGTATCTCGAGCAGCGCGCAAGCTTTATAGCCGTGTCGGCAAATGGCTTGTGGCTCCGTCAGGCCGACTCAAACGGGCAATCCGTCGTTCACGCCCAGCACATGGACGGCAAAGGCCTAAAGCTCGACGAGGTCACCATTTTTCTCTATGGGCAGGGTGACACCTTCCTTGGGCGCATCGATGCTGCGACAGCTTCTCTGAAGCCCGGGTTCTGGCAGCTTGAGGATGTATGGGTCTTGATGGTTGACGATCAGCCCAGGCATTTCGACAGCTACAGGCAGGAGACCTCTCTAACGGAAAGTCAGATCGAGGAGAGTTTCGCCCGAGAGGAAAGCATTTCCTTCTGGGAACTGCCTCATTTCATCAATACCGCCGAGGCTGCAGGGTTCTCCGCGCGGCGTTACCAGATATATTTCCACCAGCTTCTGGCCACGCCGGTTATGCTGTGTACGATGGTTTTGCTGGCAGCGGTCTTTTCCATGCGCACAAGCCGGATGGGCGGCCTCCTCCAGATGGTTCTAGGCGGCATTCTCGCCGGATTCGTGGTCTATTTTTTGGGCAATCTGTCTCTCGCGCTGGGCCTGTCGGGGATTCTCCCCGCGGCTCTGGCCGCCTGGGCCCCGTCGGTGGTGGTGATGCTTTTGGGGCTTGCGGTTCTCTTTCACCTCGAAGACGGTTAGAAGACAGGGATCGGCCCGAATGGGGCCGATTCTGGATGGTCGGGGGACTTAAGCACAGGTGAGCGAGGGGCAGCGGATGAGTGTGGGTGGCAAACGCAGCCTCCTTGTTCTGGCAGCAGCGCTGTTGGCTGCGCATGCTTTCGGCAAGCCCGCAAACGCCCAGGCGATCCGCGAGGATGCCCGCCCCAGCCCCAACATCTCCTTTCCCGAGTCGGGAGAGGTGCTCATGCAGGCGGATGAGCTCAGCTACGACAAGGCAACCCGAGTGGTTACCGCTTCCGGCAATGTGGAACTTGCCTATGGAGAGCGCGTGCTGCTGGCAGACAAGGTCAGCTACGATGAAACAACGGGCATTGTCACGGCTGAGGGCAATGTTGCCCTGCTCGACCCTCAGGGCGATGTCGCGTTCGCAGATCAACTCGTTCTGAGAAACGAGATGCGCGATGGCGTGATCGACACGCTGAGGGTGCTCCTGAGCGACAATTCCCGACTGGCCGGACACAGCGTCGTCCGCAGCGGCGGGAATCTCACCACGCTTCATCGCGGCGTCTATAGCCCTTGCGATATTTGCGAGGAGAAAGGCCAGACTACGCCTCTCTGGCAAATCAAGGCATTCCGCGTCGTCCACAACAAGCAGGAAAAGCGCATCGTATACGAAGACGCCTTCATGGAGTTCTTCGGCGTACCCGTTCTATACGTTCCCTATTTCTCTCATCCGGATCCCAGCGTAAAGCGGCAGTCGGGTTTCCTTCCACCTACAATCGCCAGTTCGACAGAGCTCGGACAGCAACTCGAAGTTCCTTATTTCTGGGCCATATCTCCTGACAAGGATCTGACGCTGATTCCTCGCTTCACCACGAAGGAGAACATCGTCTACCAGGGAGAATACAGACAGCGTTTCGAGACCGGGCGAATGAAAGTCTTCGCGACTGGCACCTGGCCGAGAACGCAGCAGGCCAATTCTCCCAGCAACAACGATTTCCGGGGCAGCCTGTTCGGTAATGGCGAATTCGATATCGACGAGAACTGGAGCTGGAGTTTCCGCACCGAGCTCGCGACTGACGACACTTACCTCAGAAAATACGATCTGTCGGGAACCACGGACCTCATCAACAACCTCAATGCAACCTATGTAGACGGGCGTAACAGCTTCACCGCGGACACCTATTATTTTCGCGGCCTGCTTGCGACCGACAGCGAGTCGACCACGCCTTGGGTCGCGCCCGTGCTCCAGTACGAATATGCATTTCCGGATCAGATTCTGGATGGCAATGTCAGCTTTTCCGCAAATGCGATGATTCTGGGCCGCAGCCTCGGTCCGCAGTCGAGGCGCGTTTCGAGTACCGTGAGATGGGACCGGCGGGAGACGTCTGCGAACGGTTTTGTCTATCGGTTCTTTGGGAGCCTGAGAGGCGACTTCTATTCGGTCGAAGACGTTCCCAACACTGCCGTTCCGGGTGCCGATTTCGAGCCGCAAACGATCGTCCGCGGTCTTCCAACGATCGGCGCCGAATGGAGTTATCCTCTGGCGCGCTCGGAAGGAGGGGTTCATCAGGTTCTCGAACCCATCGTGCAACTGATTTCTTCGCCTAATGTAGGGAATACGGTTGAGATTCCGAACGAAGACTCCCTGAGCTTCGAATTCGACGATACAAACCTGTTTTCCGAAGACAGGTTTGCGGGACTGGATCGCTGGGAAACAGGCACGCGCGCCAATGTCGGTTTGCGCTATTCGGTCTATACGCCCAGCGGTGCGCAAGCGAATGCACTCTTCGGCCAGAGTTACCGGCTGGAAGAGAATACGAGCGTCGCGGCGGAAACCGGCCTGAGGGATGAAACCTCGGACTATGTAGGCCGCATCATGGTGTCACCGTCCAACAATTTGCTTGCCGTCTATCGCTTCCGTATTGATGACGAGCGTTTCAAAATTCGGCGGAATGAGGTGAATCTCCTTGGGCGCCATGGACCTGTCAGCGCAGAGCTGGGCTATGGCTACTATGCCGCAGACCAGTCGGTGACATTCCAGGAGCGAGAAGAGGTCTATCTCGGATCGGTCGTGAAACTGGACGAATACTGGCGCCTTTTCGGTCAAACCCGGCAGGATCTCGCCGATCACCGCACGGTCGCAAACCGGGTCGGCATCGGATATGAGGATGAGTGTCTGGACGCCTCGCTCATGTTCAGCCAGTCGTTCTATCGGGATCGCGACTACGAGCCTGACAGTTCGGTGATGTTCCAGGTCACTTTCAAGACCTTGGGCACAGGTTCCCCGGCCGGCGCGCGCGGCTTCGAGTAATTTCAGACCAGGCCGAGCCCAAGCTCCTGAAAAATGGTGTTTTTCCGCCCTTCGGGTCGGTTGATCGGGGCCTTGTTTCAAGTATTCTGTCGCCCCGGAACTGGTGCAGACCGGACACCTGATGTGTCCAGAAGAAAGAAGCGATGAAATCAGTGGATGTACTTGCGAGCGGCTCACCGCGCGGGGGGCGCAAACTGCTCCAGAACTCGAGTATCGCGCTAGCCAGTCTGGCCATAGTCCTCACTGCCCTCCTGGGCCATCCAGCGCTGGCACAGGATCGTGCCGTTGATAGCGTTTCGGATTCCCAAGCGATCGCAGCTATCGTCAATGACCACGTCATTTCCTCCTATGACCTGGACCAGCGCATCAAGCTCGTCCTGCTGAGTTCCGGCATTCCGAACAATCCCGAGAATATCGCACGAATTAAAGGTCAGGTTCTGCGCAACCTTGTCGACGAACATCTTCAACGACAGGAAGCACAGCGCCTCAATATCGAAGTTCAGCAGGAAGAAGTGGATCGGGCGTTCGAGCGTATCGCGCAGCGCTCCAATATGTCTGTGGAACAGATCAACAAGACTCTTGAGGAAGGCGGCGTTTCGCGCGTGACGCTCGAAACCCAAATCAGAAACGACATCGCCTGGAACCGGGTAATCCAGCAACAATTCGGCCCCCTCGTTACCGTCGGCGAAGGCGAAGTCGACGAGGTCATGAAACGCCTTGAAGAAGAGTCCGGAGAACCTCGTTATCTGGTATCCGAGATCCTGATTACGTTCGACAATCCGCAGCATGCCGAAGAGATCGCGGCCGGAACGCAGAGGTTGGTCGAGCAGATCCGTCAGGGTGCTCCATTTGAAGCAGTTGCACGTCAGTTCAGCCAATCGGCGTCAGCCGCCAACGGAGGCGATATCGGCTGGGTGCACAAGAGCCAGCTTCCGGATGCCGTCGGTGAAGTCGTTGCTCAGATGCAACCGGGAATGATTTCGAATCCCATTCGCACACTGACCGGCTTTTATATCGTTCAAGTGAAAGCAATGCAGACGGGAACCGGCGCCGATCCGATGATGGACCAGTACTCCCTGATGAAAGTACTTCTTCCCCTTACGCCGGATGCCAATCAGGCTGCAGTCGCTCGCCGGGCACGGGAAGCAGAGGAATTCAGAGCTCAGGTTTCTTCCTGCGAGGAAGCGCCGCAACTGATCAAGAAATATGTCAGCGGTCAGTCCAGCCCTGCGGAGACCGTTATAGCCGGGCGTTTGCCTGCGCAGACAAGACAGGCCCTTGCAGGTGTTCCAGTCGGCAAGGCAACGGCTCCAATTCGCTCTGAATACGGGGTGGAAATGCTTGTCATCTGCGGCCACAAGGCCGCGCAAGGCGAAATGCCAACAAGGCAACAAATCGATAACACTCTCTACGAGCAGCAGCTATCCATGATGGGGCGCCGCCATCTCCGCGACTTGCGGCGCGACGCGGTGGTTGTCTACCGCTGATGCCCTTGCTTGCGGTCCCTGAAGGGGTACCCGGCATGAAACGACTGTCTGATGACTCTATCCTGCCGATCACCCTCACGATGGGCGAACCAGCGGGCATCGGGCCGGAAATCACTCTGAAGGCTTGGTTGGCGTGCAAGGAAAAGCCACAACCCGTCTTTTTGGTTTTGGGCGATCCGGAGCTTTACCGCAAGACTGCAGCAGCGCTCGGTCTCAACGTCCCGGTCGCCGAGATTGCCGCGCCTGAGGAAGCTGCCGGAGTCTTCAGCACGGCGCTGCCCGTTCTCCCCGTTGCGCTTTCGGAGAACATGGTGCCCGGCAAGGTTTCCGTTGCGAATGCCAAGGCAGTGCTTTCTTCAATAGACCTTGCAAGCGATCTCGCGCTCGAAGGAAGAGTGAGCGGCGTGGTCACAAATCCAATTCAGAAGAGCGTTCTATACGCAGCCGGGCTCAATGTTCCCGGACACACCGAGTATCTCGCGGCACGATGTGGCGGCGCTACCCCGGTGATGATGCTGTCTTGCCCCGGATTGAGAGTCGTGCCGGTCACTGTGCACCTCTCGCTCAAGGCAGCAATCACGGCGCTCAGTACGGCAAGTATCGTCGAACAAGGCATTATCCTCGCCCGCGCCCTATCGACTGATTTCGGCATAGAGAAACCAAGGATCGCCGTCGCCGCTCTCAACCCCCATGCGGGCGAAGAAGGGCATCTCGGCCGGGAAGAAATAGAAATCATCACCCCCGCCATAGCGGCGATAAGCAGCAAGGTTCAGACGGCCGAAATCCGGGGGCCGTCTCCAGCAGACACACTTTTTCATGCGTCAGCCCGCGAGCGTTACGATGCCGTTCTCTGCATGTATCACGATCAGGCGCTCATTCCCTTGAAGACGATCGATTTCGAGCGCGGCGTGAACACGACACTCGGCTTGCCCATCGTGCGCACCTCGCCGGACCATGGCACAGCGCTCGACATTGCCGGACTGGGGAAGGCGCATCCGGCCAGCCTCATCGAAGCCATCCGAATGGCTGCCGAAATCGCAGGCCACCGGGCATCGGCCACATGACCAGTCCATCGCTGCCTCCCCTTCGCGAGGTCATTGCCCGGCATGGGTTGGCCGCGCAAAAATCTCTCGGGCAGAATTTCCTGCTCGATCTCAATCTGACGGGGCGTATCGCCCGTTCTGCCGGCTCGCTGGATGATCACGACGTTGTAGAGGTGGGACCTGGCCCCGGTGGACTGACCCGAGCTTTGCTCGATGCCGGAGCGAGGCGTGTGGTGGCAATCGAGAAGGACCGGCGATGTATCTCGGCGCTCGAAGAGATTGCGGCGGTCTATCCGGGCAGGCTTGAGATCATCGAAGGCGACGCCCTTGCAACGGACATGGCTGCGCTTGTAAACGCACCCGCCCGCATAATTGCGAATCTGCCCTACAATATCGCCACTCCACTTCTCGTTGGATGGCTTCAGACGGAGCCCTGGCCGCCTTGGTATGACAGTCTGACGCTTATGTTTCAGCGGGAGGTAGCCGAGCGGATCGTGGCAAGGCCAGGTACCAAGGCATATGGGCGGCTCGGCGTGCTTGCTCAATGGCGGACGCGCGCCCGTATCCTGTTCGATGTCGATCGACGCGCCTTCACGCCGCCGCCTTCGGTGACCTCGTCCGTGGTCGAGTTGGTACCACGGAACGCTCCGCTCTCGGAGGCCGACCCTCGTGCGCTTGAACGTGTCGTCGCTGCCGCTTTCGGCCAGCGGCGAAAGATGCTGAGGGCGAGCCTCAAATCGCTTGGAAGAGACCCTCTTCCTCTGCTGGAACAAGCACAAATCGATCCCACGAAGCGGGCGGAAGAGCTCGATATCGAAGCCTTCTGCGCCCTGGCACGAGCCTTCGCGGCCGAACGTCCTTCCTGACGTTACCGAGGTTGTAGCCTCGCCCGGCGCGTGCCACATTGTCCGCCAAACGGGCCGCCAGACGGCCTGAAAACGTAGCGTTCAGGAGGCGTTTCCCCATGAAGTCCGAAGCCATCGTCGAATACGGCCAGCCCTTGCAGATCGTCGAAAGCGAGACGCCGGAGCCCAAGGGCACGGAAGTGCTCCTCAAGGTGACCCATTGCGGCGTTTGCCATTCCGACGTGCATATCCATGACGGTCATTTCGACATGGGGAGCGGCAACCAGCTCGACGTACGGGCCGGCAGAAAGCTTCCCTTCACGCTCGGTCACGAGATCGAGGGCGAAGTCGTGGCGGTCGGGCCGGACGCCGAGGGCGTGGAAATCGGGTCCCATCTCGTCGCCTATCCCTGGATCGGCTGCGGGGAATGCCCTACCTGCAATCGCGGCGACGAACATCTCTGCAACAAGCCGCGCAGCCTCGGAATCAATGTCGCGGGCGGCTATGCCACCCATGTCATCGTGCCGCATCCGCGCTATCTGCTCGATTACAAGGGCGTCGCCGATGGGCTGGCCGCTACCTATATGTGCTCGGGCCTCACCGCCTACAGCGCCATGAAGAAGCTGGGCGATATCAGCGCGGAAGAGCGCGTGATGGTCGTCGGTCTCGGCGGCGTCGGGATGATGGGCCTGCAGTTTGCCAAGGCGCTGTTTCCCTCAGCCCCGCTCGGTGCGGACGTCGATGAGAACAAGCTTCAGTCCGCGCGCGGCAGTGGCGCTCACGAGGTCTACAATCCGAAAGATTCGGATGCGATCAAAAAGGTGCTCGCCGACACGAATGGCGGTGTTCCCGCCGCGGTCGACTTTGTCGGGTCCGAAGCGTCGCTCAAATTCGCGAGCAGCGTGGTCCGCAAGGGCGGCAAGGTGGTCGTGGTCGGCCTGTTCGGCGGCGGCTTCTCCATGCCGATCCCGCTGTTCCCCATGCGCGCCATCTCCATCGGCGGTTCCTATGTCGGCTCACTCGCGGAAACGCATGAAATGATGGAACTTGTGAAAGCGGGCAAGATCGACCCCATTCCGGTTAGCGAGCGCCCGCTCGGCGAAGGATCGAAGTCTCTCGACGATCTCCGCAAGGGTGGCGTCATGGGCCGTGTTGTCCTGAAGCCTTGAGTGGAAGATGCGCGGTACCGAGCCGGAGAGTGTTGTGGAAAATTCCTCTACGCCTATCCCTGTTGCAGGCCCGTGGATTACAGAACGGGAGATCGAGTATGTTGCAGACGCGGCTCGCAATGCCTGGTTCAGCAACCACTACGAGTATAACCGCCGCTTCGAAGAAACCTTTGCAGCCTATGTTGGCGCGAAATATGCCGTGTCATTGCCACACTGCACGGCGGCAATTCATCTTTCCCTCGCAGCGGCTGGGGTCGGGCCCGGCGATGAAGTCATCGTCCCGGATGTCACATGGATCGCGTCTGTCGCACCTGTAGTCTACGTTGGGGCCACCCCTATATTCGCCGACATAAGGAACGATACCTGGTGTATCGACCATGTGTCTGTTGAAAGCGCGATTACCACCCGTACGAAAGCGATCATCGGGGTCGATCTTTACGGCTCTATGGCCAACTGGACGGAGCTACGGCGAATTGCAGATCGGCACGGTCTGTTGCTGATCGAGGACGCAGCTGAAGCACTCGGGTCGGAATACGGAGGTCGGAAGGCTGGCTCACATGGCGATACGGGTGTCTTCTCATTTCATGGGTCCAAGACGCTGACGACTGGCGAAGGCGGGATGCTCGTTACCAATGACGACCATCTGCACCAGCGCGTGATGACGCTGCGCGACCACGGACGCCCACCGGGCGACAAACTGTTCCTCAACACGGAAGTCGGTTTCAAATACAAGATGAGCGCGCTACAGGCGGCCTTCGGGCTCGCGCAGATAGAGCGGGTGGAAGAGCTCATCACGAAAAAACGCGAGATTTTCTCCTGGTACAGGCAGGCCCTGGAGGGCGTGGAAGGGATCACGCTCAACGCCGAGCCGCAAGGAACTCTGAACTCCTACTGGATGGTGACGGTCATCCCCGACACTTCCTTCGGAGTGGACAAGTTCGCGCTAATGGATGCATTCCGTAAACGGAAGATCGACACGCGACCGTTTTTCTCTCCCCTGTCAAGCTTGCCCGCATTTGCAGACAGGCCAGAATCGTCGGCTCATATGCCAGCCCAGCCCGTTGGAGAAGTCATCGCGAGACATGGCATCAATCTTCCGTCCGGATATCACATGACAAAAGAGAAGGTTCGGACCGTGTGCACTACTTTGCGCGAAGTACTTTCCGGCGCCTCCTGATCAGATACAGTTCTCTCCGAGAGAATCGCAACGCGTAGAACTTTAAAGATGGCAACGGAAGCACTCCCTAGGTTCACGGTTATTATCCCGACCAGAGAAAGGGCCGATGTACTTGGTGCCGCGCTCCGCACAGTTGTAGCGCAAGATTATGAGAATCTCAGAATACTGATTAGCGACAATTTCAGCCAAGACAATACTGCCGACATCGTCGAGTCATTTAAGGATCAACGTATCCACTATATCAACACCGGCCGCCGACTCAGCATGTCACATAATTGGGAGTTCGCGCTTTCACATATCGAAGACGGATGGGTTTCCATACTTGGTGACGATGACGGCCTAATGCCGGGCGCTATTGCCAAAGTCGCGGAACTCGCTGTGACAAGTGGCGCTTCGGCCATCCGGTCGTCAACATGCAAGTACAGATGGCCCTCAAGAGACGGTAAGGGCGCGCGATTGAGCGCGCCAACGCAACGCGGCGTCGAGTTGCGTGACTCGCGGATTTGGCTTCAGCGCGCCCTCGACGGACAGGCGGGCTACATGGATTTGCCGATGCTCTACACAGGCGGATTCGCTGATATCCGACTTATGCTTGCCATTAAGGCTAGAATGAGAGCGTTCTATTCCTCTTGCGTGCCGGATGTTTACTCCGGTGTGGCCATTGCCAGCATAACTGATAGGTACCTCTACTCATATGCTCCCTTAGCAATTGCCGGAATTTCGCGACACAGCACCGGCACGGCACATTTCTCTCGTCCAAATAACCGGACTGAACTTAGCCCGGCAAAGTTATTCATGTCGGAAGGCAACATTCCCTTTCACTCGGACATACCTGTGTGCAGTGACGGCATTACCCCCCGATCCCCGCAAGTAACACTGTTAGAGTCCTTCCTTCAATCCTCTGAACTGCGAGGTCCTGTCTCCCCTGATCTCTATGCAAGGCAATTAGCCATCGTGGCGGCCACGTGCGCTCCTGACGACAGGGATCTTGCGCAATGGATAGAAGATTTCGCTACATTGCATGGCCTCGATACGAAGAAGGTGCTCAAATCGAACATGCTGCGCCGCCTGCGAAACAAAATCCGCGAAATACCGAAAAAGAATTGGCGTAGACTTAAGACTGCAAAACTACGCCCCCCTCAATATGAAATAAACGACGTGTACCTTGCTAGCCTAGCTGCTCAGCAGCGGCTTGGAGGCGGCTGAATGAGGACATATGCGTAGTACAAGTCGAAAGGTCATGGTCGCCGGTATTGGTGGGGCTTCACTTGGCACAGAAATAGGCAAATGCCTCGCGCTGGCGGGAAACTACGAGGCTTTTGGGTGCGATATATCACCCACAGCGTACGGCCTCTATGATGGCTCCTTTAAAGAGACATTCAGAATCGACCGTGAGAACTATATCTCCGATGTCATCAATGCCTGCCACGCCTCCGGGGCGATCTGGCTGATTGCGGGAGGTGAGCAGCCGACGGCTCTCTTGTCTGCTGCGGAAGCGGAACTGGCTGACCACGGCATCGCACTTGTCGCTAACTCTCCGGAGATCGTGCGTCTATTTTCAGACAAAGCCGAAACTTTCCGCAAACTTGGTGCAGCGGGCTTCCCTATTCCTCGAACACGGTTGGCCGATGGCACAGAGGCGATTTTCGCTGTCGGCTTGCCTTGCATAATAAAGCCGGCCACGGGCTCGGGCGGCAGCGCATCTGTTTTTTTTGCTGTTACAGCTGACGAAGCACACATTTATGCAGATTTCATCCGACGAAGCGGGGGGGTTCCCATTGCGCAGGAGTATGTCGGTCTGGAAGAGGGAGAGTTTACTATCGGCGTTCTCTCTCTTCCCGACGGAAACCTCGCCGGGTCGATCGCACTTAAGCGAACGCTTGATGCAAAACTCTCTCTCTCCTATCGCGGGCGTGGAGGTGTTATATCCAGCGGCTATTCTCAGGGGTATATCGGAGATTATTGCTCGCTGCGCCAACAGGCCGAGCGCATTGCCGAAACAATCGGGAGCCGTGGCCCCATCAATATCCAGGGCAGAGTTCGCGACGGCGTATTAATTCCCTTTGAGATAAACCCTCGCTTCTCCGCCTCCACCTACTTGCGTGCTTTGGCGGGGTTCAATGAAATTGATATTATGCTGCGCTTCCTGATCGGCGGCGAACGTCCCGGTTTGCTGGAGGTAAAATCAGGCTGGTACCTCCGGAGCCTGACGGAGACTTATGTTCCGGATGAGGGGCTGAAATGACCGTCAGATGGATTACCCCTCTTCTCGGCACGGCGCCCGGTTCAGAAATTGCCGAGATCAGCGATGCTGTAATCGTGGACGTTCGAAACTTCGTCGACCGAGCAGGCAACCTTCCTGATTCCATTGCCCCAAAGCTAATCGCTGGTTCGAACGCACTTCGCGAAGGCCGGAAGACGGTCATATGTTGTGATCACGGTATATCCCGAAGTAACGCCTTCGCTGCAGGTATATTAGCTCTCTTTGGAGGCATTTCAGTCAACGAAGCCCTGCATAAAGTCATAAACACGACGGGAGAAAGCGAAATCCGCCCCGATGTATTGGCGGCAGTTCGGCGAGCGCTTTCAGATATGCAAGCAGCGAAAACTAAGGAAGGCTCAGAAAGATGGCTGCTTACCGGTGGTAGCGGAGCTCTCGGAAGGCTGATCCAACGAACTGTGCCAAGCGACCTAGAGCTGCTTGCACCCAGCCGAACTGAACTTGACCTGCTTGCAGGGAGCATGTCGTTAAGTCTTTATGCCGAGACCCACAATGTGAGCCGTATTCTTCACTTCGCTTCGCCCCGGGTCGGAAACACAAACAGGGCGATGGGCGAGGCTCTTACCATGTTGCGCACAGCGCTGGAAGCAGCTCGCTACCTCTCTGTGCCTGTCATCATCCCTTCTCGTTGGAACGTTTTTGCCGGCTACTACGACACGCTGATTGCTTCCGAGACCACCCCGGCACGGCCCGACGACATTCTCGGCGAAACGAAATTCTTATGCGAGTCGCTCGCCCTAGCATGGGAGTCCCAGAAGTTTGCATCAGTGACTGTACTTCGAAGTGGACTTGTTTTCGGAGACGAAATAGCCCCTCACTTTATGCGTGGATTCATCCGGAAAGCCAGGTCTGGAGAATTGCTGATGACTCATAGTTACGCCAATGGCTCACCAGCACTCGATCTCATGGCGTCAGACGATTGGGCTCGTGCCTTCTGGAGCCTTGCCCGATCCGGACTAACCGGGCTTTTTCAAGCTGGCGGGGGCGACCTTCTTAGCACGCGGCAAATTGCGGAAATGGCGGTCGCCGCCGAAGGGCGAGGATGCCAAATCGAGGAACTTCGTGTAGAAGGCAAGGCTGCCAATGTTAAGCTCGACTTTACTAAGTTGAGAGATGCGGTCGGCTGGAGCCCTTCTCGTCCTTCATTCGAAGCGTTGGGCAGCTTTCTTTCGCACGCCCGCACAGTCAAACTTTTTCCCTGAGAACGGGTCGATCATGAATACGGACGAAAAAGCACGACAAGAAACGTTTATGTGGTCACGCACCACCTTTCATAGCGAGTACAATCGATATCTCGCTCAATTCAAAGTCGAATCTTGTATAGAAAACATTCGTGGTAATTCATTGCTTGATCTCGCATGTGGCGACGGTCTCATGACGGGGATGTTTGCGCAGAAGGTCCCCCGGGTAGTCGGTGTGGACGCAAACAGCAAGATACTTGCCGAAGCACGCAAGCGTCAGCCGGAAATCGAATTCCATGAAAGCCTTGTTGAAGACCTCGATTTGAGCGAGAAATTCGATACGGTCACTATGCTCGACCTTCTTGAGCATGTCGTGGACCCGATTGCGTTATTGAAGAAGGCTGCCAGCTTTCTTAATAACGACGGCGTCTTGATCGTTCACGTTCCTAACGCGCAAGCCATCAACCGCCGATTAGCGGTCCTTATGGGCACACTAGAGAACTGCGAAGAGCTGTCTCCCTTTGACATCAATGTAGCAGGTCATCGGCGATCTTATTCCCTGACATCACTGAAGGCAGACATCGCCGCAGCAGGACTGAAGTGCGAAAGCACCGGCGGGATCTTCTACAAAATTCTTTCCACGCCCCAGATGGACTGGTTTCTCAAGAACGGCCCGTGGGAAGAAGGTGGATTCGGATGGGGGCGTGTCGGCGCGGAGAAAGCCAAAGATTGGCGCGCCGAGTTCTGCCGCGCTTCCTATGAGCTTGGCAAACAGCACCCGGAAGATTGCAATGTCATTTATGCCTGCGTGACGAAGTAAGTTTCTGCCAACTAGTTCCCGCCAACATGGTCGAGCGATTTCACGATGAATCCAGTCGAGACTTTTAAAAAGCAGATCAACAACAACATCAAACGTCTAGGCGAGGATAAGGACGTTCAGGGCCTCTCGCGTGTCTGGTCGCGAGAAACAAATCGCAACGGCTATACCTATAATTTCTCGTGGATGGGGCGCCCGATCATTCAGTACCCGCAGGACATCGTGGCTATGCAGGAATTGATCTGGTTGACGCAGCCGGATTTGATTATCGAAACAGGGATTGCCCATGGCGGGTCACTGATTTTCTCCGCGTCAATGCTGGAGTTGAATGCCGCCTGCGGAGGCAAGAAGAATGCTCGAGTGCTGGGCGTTGATATCGATATCCGCGAACACAACAGAGCTGCTATCGAGGCACATCCTCTCGCCCGCCGCATCGACATGATTCAAGGGTCGAGCATTGCTCCCGAAATCGTTGCTCAAGTCAAAGAGGCCGCTAAAGGGCAAGAAAGCATCTTGGTTATTCTCGATTCAAACCACACTCATGATCACGTGCTTGCCGAACTTGAAGCGTATGCGCCGCTCGTCACGCCCGGTAATTACTGCGTCGTCTTCGATACACTGATCGAAGACATGCCGGCGGAGTTTTTTCCGGACCGTCCGTGGGGGCCGGGTGATAATCCCAAGACTGCCGTCTGGGAGTATCTCAAATCGCATTCAGAGTTTGAAGTCGACCAAAGTATTCCGCACAAGCTGCTGATTACGGTAGCGCCGGACGGCTACCTAAAGCGCGTCAGCTAATCCTCAATTCCGGCACCGCCGTCACAAACCGCGCTCCCCAGCCTCGTGCATGATCGAGTTGGCGCATAACCTCATCGCGAATATTCCACGGCAAGATCACGATGATATTCGGCCTGTCAGCTTCAAGATGCACTTCGTCGACGATCGGAATGCGGCTCCCCGGCATATGTTTACCCTGCTTGGCGGCCGCCCGATCCACGACATAGGGTATGAGATCGGGCCTTATCCCCGCAAAATTCATCAGCGTGTTGCCCTTGGCCGCAGCCCCGTAGGCGCCAACCTTCAATCCCTTGCGTTTAGCTTCAATGAGAAAGTGGACGAAGTCGTCCTTCACCTTCTCTGCCTTCGCCTGGAACCCCTCATAGAAAGCGAGGCTTTCAATTCCCGCCTCGGTTTCCGCTTTCTGCAGTGCCCTCAGGCGGTCGCTAGGCGGGTGTTTTCCTGTGTCTTTCCGCTGCGCATAGACGCGGAGGCTTCCTCCATGCGTCGGCAGCTCTTCAACGTCGAACACGGTGAGACCGTTCGCCGCGAAAATGCGCGAGACGGCAGTCAAAGAGAGGTAGGAATAGTGCTCGTGATAGATGGTGTCGAACTGGTTCTGACGCACGAGGTTGAGAAGGTGCGGGAATTCGAAAGTCGAAACGCCTTCAGGCTTAAGCAAACGGGCGAAGCCTGAAACAAAGTCGTTGATGTCCGGCACATGGGCGAGAACATTGTTGGCAGCCGTAAGGTCGGCCTGCTTGCCTGCATCGGCTAGCTCCGATGCGAGTTCTACCCCAAAGAAGCGCTCGACGATCTCGATCCCCTTTTCGCGAGCTGCGGCAGCAGTACTTGCCGTTGGCTCCACGCCATAACAAGGAACGCCAGCGGCCTTCACATATTGAAGCAGGTAGCCGTCATTCGCGGCAACTTCGACCACCAAGCTCTCAGCGCTCAGGCCAAACCGCTCAATCATCGCATCGACATAAGCGTGTGAGTGGGCGAGCCAGCCTGAGGAAGTCGAACTGAAATAGGCGTAGTCATGAGCGAAAAGCTCTTCGCGGCCTGCATGATCGTCCGTCTGAACAAGCCAGCAGTTCGTGCAAACGAGCACGCGCAGCGGATACCAGACTTCCGGCCTTCCCAGTGCTTCTCGCGTCAGATAGGCATTTGAGGGCGGCGACGCACCCAGATCTACGAACGTCTTCTCAAGCGGCGTTCCGCAATGACGGCACTTCACGACACTACCTCAATCATTCGGGCCGCCGAGCAGCGGGTGGTTCAAGTCCCGTTCCGAGCGATCACCGATCGGGAGCGGCCAATCAATGCCGATTACCGGATCATCCGCCCTGACGCCGCCTTCCGCGTCCGGAGCGAAGGGCGCTGAATGAACGTAGAACATCTCCACATTGTCTGTCAGCGTCTGAAACCCATGGGCGAAGCCCGGAGGAATGAGCAGGCTCGTTGCGTTTTCATTGGAGAGCTGTTCGCCATGCCAGCGCAAATAGGTAGGCGAGTCCGGCCGCAGGTCAACCGCAACATCATAGACCTCCCCAGCGAGGCAGGTGACGAGCTTAGCCTCCTCATGAGGGGGGTGCTGGAAATGCATGCCCCTTACGGTTCCCTTCCGCGCCGTGAAAGTCCGGTTCATCTGCGCGACGGACCAAAGCCAGCCTGCATCGCGCAATTCCTCGGCACAGAAAAGGCGTTCGAGCCATCCTCGTTCGTCGCCCATGCGCTTTCTTTTCAGCGCGACGACGCCTTCGAGCGAGGCCCGCACGATATCGAAGCGGGCGGTCATGCCCCCCCGCCTCGGTAGAGATTTTCATAAGCGGCGATCTGAGCAAGTGTGCGCCCGCGCATATCCTCGCCGGAATTGAGCGCCCGGTACCACTCGGCTAGCCAGGACACACAAGGCGCGCCGGCGAGTTGATCCCGCCAGCCAAGAACGGCGCGCGCCTTCCTGCTATCGATTTCAAGCGTCATCATTTCGCGCGGGCCCGGATCGTTCGCCGGCTCCCACCTACCCTTCGCGCCCAATGCAGACTGCACGGCATTCGCGAGTTCGGCCACCGTCAGCGGGGGCGCATCGTGAGGTGGACCGAAATTGAGAGCAGCGGGAAGCGGAACCTGGTCGGTCAACCCCCGCGCATAGGTGAAGTAGCCGCAGAGGCAATCCAGCACATGCTGCCACGGCCGCGCGGCAGCGGGATTGCGAAGCATGAGAGGCTTTCCAGCCTTCAATGCGCGCCAGATGTCGGGCACGAGCCTGTCTTCGGAGAAATCCCCACCGCCGATGACATTGCCGCCCCGCGCTGTCGCGACCCGCACCCCGCGCTCCTCGAAGAAGGACCGGGCATAAGACGAGGTCACGATTTCAGCGGCGGCCTTGGAGGCCGCATAAGGATCATGCCCACCTAGCGGATCCTCCTCCTTGAAGGAAATCCCCTGTTCGGCATTCTCGTAAACCTTGTCAGTCGTCACGACGAGAACAGACTGCAGCTCCTCCTGATGACGCAATGCGTCGAGAAGGTGGACAGTGCCCATCACATTCGCATCGAAGGTACCGACAGGATCTGCATAGGAGCGCCGCACGAGAGGTTGAGCGGCCATATGAAGAACGATCTCGGGCCTCGCCTCGCTCACCACCTGGCGGACGGCGTCGGCATCACGCAGGTCGCCGAAGTGGGACCGGACCACCGTTTGAATGTCAGCGAGCTCGAAAAGGTTCGGATCGGTCTCCGGGGCAAGCGAAAAGCCCGTTACCTCTGCCCCCATCGCAGAGAGCCAGAGCGAGGCCCACGCCCCCTTGAAGCCGCTATGGCCCGTCAGCAGGACGCGCTTGCCGCTCCAAAACGCCTTGTCGAGACCGTCGATCGCCAACTAGTCCCTCCAGACCTTCCAGGGCGCCTTGCCGGTGGCCCACAGCTCCTCAAGGTAGTTCTTTTCCCGCAGCGTATCCATCGGCTGCCAGAAGCCGCCATGCTTGAAGCTCATCAACTCTCCATCGGCGGCAAGTTGCATCAGGGGTTCGGCCTCGAAAGGCGTCTTGTCCCCCTCGATACGATCGAGAACATCCGGCTGAAGCGCAAAGAACCCGCCATTGATCCAGGCGTTGTCTCCCGGCGGCTTCTCGATGAAGCGGCGCACCTGATTACCTTCGAGTTCAAGCGCGCCGTAGCGCCCCGGCGGAATGACGCTTGTCAGCGTTGCCTGTTTGCCATGCTTCCGGTGGAAGTCCAGCAGCGCACCGATATCGACATTCGCAACACCATCACCATAGGTCATGAAGAAGGTTTCATCCGGCTCCAGATAATCGCGAACACGTTTGATGCGTCCTCCGGTCATGGTTTCCTGTCCCGTATCGACCAGCGTGACGCGCCATGGCTCGCTCGCTTTCTGGTGATAGGTGATCTCGTGGTTCGCCATGTCGACCGTCACATCCGACGAGTGCAGGACGTAATTGGCGAAGTATTCCTTGATCATGTAACCGCGATAACCGACGCAGATGACGAAGTCGTTGAACCCGAAATGAGTATAGATCTTCATGATGTGCCAAAGGATCGGCCGCCCGCCGATTTCGATCATCGGCTTCGGCCGAAGCTGGCTTTCCTCGGAGATGCGCGTACCAAGCCCCCCGGCCAGTATCACCACCTTGGTCATCTTGTCCCCCGGCCTAGCGCGCCTCGCGCAACTGTTTCACGAAGTTGGACAAGCCGATGAGCCGGCGGCGGCGCTGACGCTCGGCGACCAGGATCGCGCGCAGATCCTCGAAGGTCCTGTCCACATTCTCGTTGATGATGACGTAATCATATTCCTGATAATGACTGATTTCGTCCAGCGCCTGCCCCATTCGGGATGCCACAACCTCCGCAGAGTCCTGCGCCCGGGTCATAAGGCGTTTTTCAAGCTCCTGAACCGAAGGCGGCAGGATGAAGACCTTCACAAGGTCTTCCGGAGCCGTCTCATCAAGCTGCTGCGTGCCTTGCCAGTCGATATCGAAAAGGACATCCCGCCCACGCGCCAGAGCCTCCTCGACCGGCTTTCGCGGGGTGCCATAGTAATTGCCGAACACCTTGGCATGCTCCAGGAACTCCCCCCGGTTACGCATGATGCCGAAGTCTTCCGTACTCAGGAAAAAATAGTCCTTGCCGTCCTGCTCACCGGGACGCGGCCTGCGCGTCGTGGCGGAAACGGACATTTCGATCTCGGAATCGCTTTCGAGCAGGCGGCGCGACAGCGTCGTCTTGCCCGCGCCGGAAGGCGAAGACAAAACGAGCATCAATCCGCGGCGGTGAATGGCGATCCCGGTCATCTGTCGGCGTCACTCCACATTCTGAATCTGCTCGCGGAACTGATCGATCACGGCTTTCAGATCAAGTCCGATCCGCGTGAGGATGACATCTGCGGCCTTGGAGCAGAGTGTATTCGCCTCCCGATTGAATTCCTGTGTCAGAAAGTCCAGCCGCCTGCCCACCGCCTCTCCGCTTGAAAGCAGTTCGCGCGCCTGCTCGACATGCGCCTTGAGTCTGTCGATCTCTTCCCGAATATCGGCACGTGTTGCCAGCAACGCCGCTTCCTGTGCGACACGGTCTTCGGCAATCGCTGCTCCGTCGCCCAGCATCTCCTGTAGCTGTTCCTTCAGGCGGGCTTGAAGCGCGGAAGGCGCCGCGGCCGGGCAGTCCTCCGCATTCCGCGTCAAACGCTCGATTTCGTTTACATGCCCGGTCAGAACGGTCTCGAGCTTCGCGCCTTCCTCGGCTCGCGCGGACGCCAACGCCTTCACGCCTTCGGTAAACGATGAAACCAGCGCCTCCTCCAGCGCCGTTCTGGCATCTTCGTCCTCGACGGCATCATCGGCATTTTCAAGAACGCCCTTGAGGGCGAGGATACCCTCCGGCCTGGGAGGCATCACCTCCATGACTTTCTGAATGTCGCCGATTGCCTCCATGACCACGGCAAGCGCTGCGCGATTGACCCTCAGCGGCGCGGCCATCTCCGACCGGTCTAGCACAAGGTTGATCTGGCAGTTGCCGCGCTTGAGATGGCGAGCGAGTTCGGTGCGGAGGCGCTGCTCGATCCCGTCCATGCCGGGAGGAAGACGCAGCCTCGCATCCAGCCCCTTGCCGTTCACGCTTCGCAGTTCCCAATGCCAGCGCACGGCACCGTGGATGCCCTCGACGCGGGCAAATCCTGTCATGCTGTTGAGCGGCATTGCGTTTTCCCGGAATCACTTTCGAACTTGAATGAACTATATCAGCCGCAAACGAGCTTTCGCTTGCCTATCTGATCCTATTGCCCCTGCCGGCGTTCAATCTGACGCCACTCGCGAACCCGCTGCTGGTGCTCCCTGAGGGTCTTCGAGAAGGCGTGACCGCCCGTCCCGTCGGCCACAAAGTAGAGCTCATCCGTTTCGGGCGGGTTCAACACCGCCTCGATGGAGGCCCGGCCGGGGTTGCAGATGGGCGTCGGCGGCAAACCATCGATGAGATAGGTATTGTAAGGCGTATGCCGGTCCAATTCACTCCGGCGGATCGGGCGGCCAAGAGCCCCCTTTCCTCCCACAAGGCCATAGATGATCGTGGGATCGGACTGGAGCCTCATCGGTTTGCTGAGCCGGTTGACGAAGACTGCAGCAACGCGGGGCCGCTCCGACGCGACGCCTGTTTCCTTCTCCACAATGGATGCCAGGGTGATGGCCTCCTCCCTTGTATCGAAGGGCAGGTCCTCGGCTCTCTTGTCCCAGAGCTCATCCATCAGCGCTTTGGCGGCGGCTTTCATCTGGGAAACGATTTCCTTGCGCGTGGCGCCGCGGGTGAAGCTGTAGGTCTCGGGCAGGAGCGATCCTTCGGGAGGTGTCGGCGGCATATCCCCGACGAGGACGGGATTTGCCTCAACCAGAAGCATGATCTGCTCGCTGGTCAGCCCTTCGGGGATGGTGATGCGGTGAAGAATCGATCGGCCTTCCCGAAGGATGCGCAAAATCGACGACATGCTTGCATGGGCGGGGATTTCATATTCCCCGGCCTTGAGATCACCCTCCGCCCGGTTGAGGCGGACACCAGCAAGAAAGACAAATTCTCCGGAAATAACGCCGGCCTTTGCGAGGCGGCTTGCGATTGCCCTGACGCCGAGCCCCTGCTCGAGCATGACAATCCTTGCCTGATCGTGAGGCCCATCCGCTTCGAAGAGGTATTTGCCATAGAGGAAAGTGGCACCAGCGGCGAGAGCACCGAGCAAGGGCAGGCAAATTGCCGCGATCAAGGCGATGCGAATAAAACCGCGACGAGGCTGCGTGTCGGTTGCCACGCTGCTGTCTTCTGCCGGAGGCGCCTTATCCTCATCTTCAGGCGCGGCGGTGGTATCGCCGTTGCCTGTCAACCATCGACCTTTTTCATGACCAGCGACGCATTTGTGCCGCCGAAGCCGAAGGAATTGCTGAGCGCGTAATTCACTTCCTTCTGGCGTGCCTTGTTCGGCACCAGATCGATCATCGTATCGACCGCAGGATTGTCGAGATTGATCGTGGGCGGCAGGATGCTGTCGCGCATGGCGAGGAGACAGAAGATCGCTTCCACCGCGCCGGCGGCACCAAGCAGGTGACCGATGGATGACTTGGTGGAGGACATAGACACTTTCTCGACCGCATTGCCGAGAAGGCGCGTTACGGCGCCGAGTTCGATCGTGTCCGCCATGGTGGATGTGCCGTGGGCGTTCACGTAATCGAGGTCGGAAGGCGAAATACCCGCGCGCTTGAGAGCAGCCTGCATGGAACGGAAGCCGCCCTCGCCGTCTTCCGGTGGTGCCGTCACGTGATAGGCGTCGCCCGAAAGGCCATAACCGACGACCTCGCCGTAGATCTTCGCGCCGCGCGCCTTTGCGTGTTCATATTCTTCGAGAACGACGATGCCTGCGCCCTCACCCATGACGAAGCCGTCGCGATCCTTGTCATAAGGACGGGAGGCCTTTTCCGGCGTGTCGTTGTAGCCGGTCGAAAGGGCACGGCAGGCCGCAAAGCCGGCAATGCCGATGCGGCAGATAGCGGATTCGGCGCCGCCGGCCACCATTACGTCGGCGTCGTCGAGCGCGATGAGCCGGGCAGCATCGCCGATGGCATGAGCACCGGTCGAGCAGGCCGTGACAACCGAATGATTGGGACCTTTCAGGCCATGCTCGATGGAAACATAGCCGGAGGTGAGATTGATGAGGCGGCCCGTGATGAAGAAGGGGCTGACGCGGCGCGGGCCCTTTTCCTGAAGCGTGAGTGCCGTCTCGGCAATGCCTTCAAGGCCGCCGATACCCGACCCGATCATGGTGCCGGTGCGGCACCTTTCTTCTTCGGTGGAGGGCTTCCAGCCTGCGTCGTTGAGGGCCTGGGTCGCGGCCGACATGGCATAGACGATGAAGTCGTCGACGCGCTTCGATTCTTTGGGATCCATCCAGTCGTCCGGATTGAACGCCCCTTCGCCTTCACGGGGAACCGGCATGGCAATCTTGCAGGGAAGATCGGAGACGTCGAACTTCTCGATCTTCCGGGCGCCCGATTCACCGTTCAGAATACGCTTCCAGGTCGTCTCGACCCCACAGCCGAGCGGAGAAACCATCCCCAGACCCGTAACGACTACACGCCTCATGCCGATGATAACTCCCACCTCGGTCCGATGGCCGGAAACAGATCGCAAAGATGCCGGAGGGCCGGGTGCTCGCGCGCGCCCGACCCTGCCGATCAAACCGGAATCAGGACTTGGCGTTCGCCTTGACGAACTCGATCGCGTCCTTGACGGTCAGGATCTTCTCGGCGGCATCGTCCGGAATTTCCACCCCGAACTCTTCTTCGAACGCCATCACCAGCTCGACGTTGTCGAGACTGTCAGCGCCCAGGTCGTCGATGAAGCTCGCATTCTCGGTGACCTTGTCCGCGTCGACGCCCAGGTGCTCGACCACGATCTTCTTCAAGCGTTCAGCGATATCACTCATTTCAAGTCCTCAGATCTTTTGGTTTTAACCGGCCTCGCACATCCCGCTGCTCGCTGTAAGGCATCGAGGACTGGATGTGATCGAATTCGGTGGAAAGGATGCCCCTCTTCTGGCCCATTTCAAGGCAGAACCGCAAGCCAAATCGAGGGCTTAGGTAACACACTTTTTCGCCCTGTACCAGCAAACGCGCGCGGGCAACGCGACTCTCTACACACCTGAATTCGCTAATGTTTTCAGGTCCTTACAAGCACTTATGCGTCAGATCATCGCCATGCCGCCATTGACGTGCAAGGTCTGCCCTGTGACATAGGCCGCTTCCTCGCTCGCGAGATAGACCGCGGCGGCGGCAATCTCCTTCGCCTCGCCCAGCCGTCCTGCCGGAATCGTGGACATGATCCGGCCTTGCTGCTCCTCGTTCAACGCGTCCGTCATGGCGCTGCGAATGAAGCCGGGCGCAATGCAGTTCGCGGTGATGTTGCGGCTGGCGACCTCCTGGGCGAGCGACTTCGTCATGCCGATCATGCCGGCCTTGGAAGCGGCATAGTTGCCTTGTCCAGGGTTGCCCATGACGCCCACGACGGAAGTTATTCCGATGATGCGGCCCCAACGGCGCTTCATCATGCCGCGCAAGACGCCGCGAGAGAGACGAAAGGCGGCGGTGAGGTTCACACGGATCACCTCCTCCCACTCCTCGTCCTTCATGCGCATGAAGAGATTGTCGCGCGTGAGGCCCGCATTGTTCACGAGAATGTCGAGATTGCCGAGCGCCTCTTCCGCCTGCTTCGGCAGCGCATCGACGGCAGCCGCGTCCGAGAGATTGCAGGGCAGGACATGCGTGCGTTCACCCAGTTCTGATGCAAGCGCATCAAGGGCTTCCTTGCGGGTACCGGAGAGCACGACCGTTGCACCCTGACCATGCAGCGCGCGCGCGATATCGGAACCGATGCCGCCAGATGCGCCTGTTACCAGCGCGCCCTTGCCTGTGAGATCGAACATGCCGGCTCCTATGGTTCAGACAGATTTCAGAAAGGCTTCAACATCGGCGGGAGTGCCGACGGCCGTTATCTCGGGTTCCTTGGCGATGCGCTTCACCATGCCGGAAAGCGCCTTGCCTGCGCCTACCTCAACATAGGAGGTCACGCCTTGCTCTTCCATGTAGAGGACGCTTTCGCGCCAGCGCACCATCCCTGTCACCTGCTTGACTAGAATGTCGCGGATCGTTGCCGGATCGGCAACTTTAGACGCCGTGACATTCGCGACAAGCGGCACGGAAGGCGCCTTGAGCTCGACCGCGCCGAGGGCTTCGGCCATTTCATCGGCGGCGGGCTGCATGAGCGGACAATGGAACGGTGCGCTTACGGGAAGCAGCATGCTGCGCTTCGCGCCCTTGGTCTTCGCGATCTCAATGGCGCGTTCCACGGCGGCCTTGGTGCCGGATACGACAACCTGCCCGCCACCATTGTCGTTCGCGGCGGTGCAGACTTCTTTTCCATTTGGGCCCTGAGCGGCTTCTGCGGCCACTTCCGCCGCCTGATCGAAATCGAGGCCCAGAAGCGCTGCCATGGCGCCCTCGCCCACGGGCACGGCGCGCTGCATCGCCTGGCCGCGACGCTTCAGAAGGCGCGCCGTATCGGCAATGCTGAAGGTGCCTGCGGCAGCAAGCGCCGAATATTCGCCAAGCGAGTGACCGGCGACGAAGGCTGCCTTGTCCGCAAGTCTGAAGCCCCCTTCCCTTTCAAGCGTCCTCGTGACCGCGAGGCTAACCGCCATGATGGCGGGCTGAGCGTTCTCAGTCAGCGTCAGATCGTCCTGGGGGCCTTCCCACATGAGCTTCGACAGGTTCTGGCCGAGCGCGTCATTCACCTCGTCGAAGACTTCCCGGGCGGCGCCGAAGGCCTCCGCGAGTTCCCGGCCCATACCGACCGATTGCGACCCCTGGCCGGGGAAGATCAAGGCCCTCGTCATCGTCACTCCCTTTGTCCCGCCTGAGCCCCTAAAGAAGGGCCGATTTCCGGGCTTTTTCACCGCCGGGAGACTCGCCTCCCCGGAGGCGCCAAGTGATACCCTGTGCGGACCCCGAGTCAAGCCGCCCGAAAGACCAGATACCCCTTGCTTCGCCTCGGCTTTTCCGTATATTCCGGCGCTTCTGAAGGCCTTGGTTGGAGGCTGAACGGAACGCCGCTCCCGCTTCGGGGACGGCAGGATGAAAGTCCGGGTTCCGGTGTCTCCGCTTCTTTGGTGGTCCTTTCGAGCCTTTACGGGGCTCAAAGGGGGCTTTGCGCCAGGGCCGGTTAACAAAGGGAAAGGCTCGATGGCTCTTTACGAGCATGTATTCATTGCGCGACAGGACGTGTCGCAGCAGCAGGTCGAGGCGCTCACCGAGCAGTACTCGACCGTGATCAAGGAAAATGGCGGCAGCGTCGGCAAGACCGAATATTGGGGTCTTCGCAACCTTGCGTTCAAGGTGAAGAAGAACCGCAAGGGTCACTACACGCTCATGAACATCGATGCGCCGCATGCCGCGGTTGCCGAGATGGAACGCCAGATGGGCATCAGCGACGACGTCATCCGCTTCCTCACGATCCGTGTGGAAGAACACGAGACCGACCCGTCGGCCATGATGCAGAACCGCGGCGACCGTGGCGAACGCCGCGGCGGAGACCGCTTCGGCGATCGCGGGGATCGCGGCAGCCGCTTCGGCGACCGTGACCGTGGCCCGCGCCGCGACCGCGACGACAATTCGGAAGGAGGCGACGAATAATGAGCACCGCACCGCAGCCCGCGCGCCGGCCCTTCTTCCGCCGCCGCAAGACCTGCCCGTTCTCCGGCGCCAACGCCCCGAAGATCGACTACAAGGATGTGAAGCTTCTGCAGCGCTATATTTCCGAGCGCGGCAAGATCGTTCCTTCGCGCATCACGGCCGTTTCGGCCAAGAAGCAGCGTGAGCTCGCCCGCGCCATCAAGCGCGCGCGCTTCCTCTCGCTCCTTCCCTACGTGATCAGCTAAGGCCCGAAAGGAGAGACAACGATGCAAGTCGTACTTCTGGAACGGGTCGAAAAGCTCGGCCAAATGGGCGATGTCGTCAAAGTGAAGGACGGTTTCGCGCGGAATTTCCTGCTGCCCCGCAAAAAGGCGCTTCGCGCCACGAAAGCCAATCTTGAGCAATTCGAGAAGCAGCGCGCGCAGCTTGAAGCCCGCAACCTCGAACTCAAGAAGGAAGCCGAACAGGTTCACGCCAAGGTGAACGGTCAGGCTTTCATCGTGCTGCGCCAGGCAGGCGAGACCGGTATTCTCTACGGTTCGGTCAGCACACGCGACATCGCGGACGCCATGACGAATGGCGGCTTCTCGACCGCCCGCAACCAGGTCGTTCTCGACAAGCCGATCAAGACGATCGGCCTGCACGAGATACGCATCGTGCTGCATCCCGAGGTTTCCGCCACGATCTCGATCAACGTGGCGCGCACCGAGGAAGAGGCACAGCGCCAGGCGGCAGGCGAAGACCTGACGCAGACGCGCGAGGAGCGCGAGGACGAGGAACAAGAGGCCGCCGAGTTCTTTGAGAACGAAGAACTGGCGCCGCAGGACGGGGAAGAGTCTTCGGAAGACGAAGGCGAGACTCAGGCCTAAGTTCTTTTCCTGGAAGGGAAATTCAGAGGGGCGCTCCGACGGGGCGCCCCTTTTTTGTTTCGGAACCGGCACCGCATCCCGGCGTTCCTCTTGCAACGGCTTGAGGATTAACTTTAGATACATTCCAGAAAGCTTGTCCGCGCCGCATCCCCCCAAAGGCGACGGGACCGGATGGGGCACCTGAAATTTCAATCCTCGGTACGGGAGGGTTCGATGGTTTTCAGCGCGCTTCTCAGGAAAGTCGTGAAACGCGGCTCACTGACGATTGTCGGAGCCGACGGCAAACGCACGGAATTCGGAGACGGCTCCGGCGAGCCGGTGACCATCCGCTTCCACGACAAGACGGTCTCGACCGAGATCGCGCTCAATCCCTATCTCAAACTCGGCGAAGCCTTCATGGATGGCAGGCTGACCATCGACAAGCCCGCGACGATCTACGAACTTCTCGATCTGCTGACCTCGAATCTGGGCCGGAACTTCGCCGGCCCCGTCTTCGAAATCTATGGCGCGCTCAGGCGGATGAAGCGGCGGATCGACCAGCACAATCCCGTGGGCAAGGCGGAGAAGAATGTCGCCCATCACTACGACCTCGACGGCGGCATCTACGACCTCTTCCTCGACCGCGACAAGCAATATTCCTGCGCCTATTTCCAGCGGCCGGACATGACGCTCGAAGAGGCGCAACACGCGAAAAAGCGCCATATAGCAGCGAAACTCGGCATCGAGCCGGGCATGCGCGTGCTCGATATCGGCTGCGGCTGGGGCGGCATGGCGCTGACGCTGGCGGAGGAAACGGGCGCGGAAGTCGTGGGCGTCACGCTCAGCCACGAACAACTGAAAGTGGCGCAGCGCCGCGCGGAAGAGCGCGGCCTCGCCGACAAGGTCGAGTTTCGGCTGCAGGACTATCGTCTGATCAAGGAGAATTTCGACCGCGTCGTTTCCGTCGGCATGTTCGAGCATGTGGGCGTCGGCCACTACCGCGAATATTTCGACGGGGTGACGAATCTCCTCACCCATGACGGCGTCGCGCTGATCCATACGATCGGACGGCTGGACGGGCCGGGATCCACTAACCCATGGATTGCAAAGTATATTTTCCCGGGCGGCTATATCCCTGCGCTGAGCGAAATGTCCGGCGTGGTGGAGCGGACGGGCCTCTTCATGACGGATGTCGAAATCCTCCGCCTCCACTATGCGGAGACCTTGCGCGAATGGCGGCGGCGCTTCATGGAAAGGCGCGAAACGGCGGCGCGCATCTATGACGAACGCTTCTGCCGCATGTGGGAGTTCTACCTGGCGGGCTCCGAAACATCCTTCAGAAACGAGGGGATGGTCGTTTTCCAGATGCAGCTGGCGAAGAAGATCGACACGCTGCCGCTGACCCGCGACTACATGCTGGAGGAGGAACGCCGCCTTGCCGGGGCCGAGCGGACCCCTCAGCAGCGGCTCATGGCGGGCGACTGATCTATCCCCGCCTGCGGGGATAGGCGAGGCTGCACTTGTCCCCGGGGGCGGGGACAAGAAGACCCCACCGTCATCGTAACGTCACCGAACCGTCACAAAAGGCAGCTTTATCCCCGCTTGCGGGATAACCCTCCCCCGCCCCGCGACTCACGGTAAAATCGAATTCATCCACAGGCTATTCCGCGCGAAAGCCCCGCTATTTCAAGGGTATGGCGGAATCCGTTCCACTTATCCACAGTGGCGGGAAAATTAAGCTGTGGGTGAGCGGATAAATCTCCGCATGGGGCGGAAATTTATCCGCAGCTTCGTTTACAAATGACGCCATGGAACAGACCGCCGCCTACTCCCCCTCGCCCGACGACGAAACCCACGACGCCTATCGCGTGCCGCCGCACAATATCGATGCGGAACAGGCGCTCCTGGGCGCGATCCTCGTCAACAATGAGAGCTATGACCGCGTCGCGAGCTTTCTCGACCCGATTCATTTCTTCGATGCCGTACACGGACGAATTTACGAGGCGGCGGCGAAGCTTATCACGGGCGGCCACCTCGCCTCGCCCGTGACGCTGAAGAATTTCTTCGAGCGCGACGAGGCGCTGGCCGAGATCGGCGGACCCGCCTATCTCGCGCGGCTCGCGGGCGCGGCGACGACGATCATCAATGCGGAGGAATACGGGCGGACGATCTACGACCTCGCGATCCGCCGCGAACTCATCCGCGTCGGCACCGACATTCACAACCGCGCCTATGACGCGCCGGTGGACGACACGCCGAGCGCGCAGATCCTGGAAGCCGAACAGGCGCTCTACCAGCTTGCCGAACAGGGCAAATATGAGGGCGGCTTCCAGAGCTTCCACGAGTCGCTGAAAACCGCCATCGACATGGCGGCCGAAGCCTACAAGCGCGACGGCGGGCTTTCCGGCATCTCGACCGGGCTTCGCGACCTCGACCACCGCCTTGGCGGGCTTCAGCCCTCCGACCTCATCATCCTTGCGGGCCGCCCCTCCATGGGCAAGACGGCGCTCGCGACGAACATCGCCTTCCAGGCGGCCAAGGCCTACAAGGCGGAGCATCACGCGGACGGCACGGTCGAGGCGAAGGACGGCGCCATTGTGGGGTTCTTCTCGCTCGAAATGTCGGCCGAGCAGCTCGCGACGCGATTGCTCGCCGAACAGTCCGGCGTGCCGTCGGAGCGCATCCGGCGCGGCAACATCCATGAGGACGAGTTTCATCAGCTCGTCGACGCCGCGCAGCAACTGCAGAGCATTCCGCTCTATATCGACGATACGGGCGGCCTCACCATCGGCACGCTCGCCGCGCGGGCGCGGCGGCTGAAGCGGCAGCGCGGCCTCGGGCTTCTCGTGATCGACTATCTGCAGCTTCTCGCGGGCTCCGGCAAGTTCGGCGACAACCGCGTGCAGGAAGTGACGCAGATCACGACCGGCCTCAAGGCGCTGGCGAAGGAATTGAATGTGCCCGTGATCGCGCTGTCACAGCTCTCGCGACAGGTGGAAGCGCGAGAGGACAAGCGGCCGCAGCTCGCCGACCTTCGCGAGTCGGGCTCGATCGAGCAGGACGCGGACGTCGTCATGTTCGTCTTCCGCGAGGAATATTACGTCTCGCGGCGCGAGCCGACCGAGGGCACGCCCGAACATCTTCAGTGGCAGGAGGAAATGGAGCGCGTGCACGGGCTCGCCGAATGTATCATCGGCAAGCAGCGCCACGGCCCCACGGGCACCGTCAAGCTGCAGTTCCAGGCGGATGTGACGAGGTTCTCGGACCTCGATCAGGTGCATACGGAGGGGTTTGAGTAAGGGGCCATCAATCAAAATCAAACAAAATGTCGTCTTCCTCAGATATCGGCGTTTCAACCCTAAACCGAAGCCCCGGCCCCGCGTTTTCCCACTCTAACTTAGGAAGCCCCTCCGCCTGAGCGTCCATCAACTCAGGCGCACCGAAAAATCCGACAATGCGGCGAGATTTATTCCATTCCAGCGCAAACGCCCTAATAGCAGAATCGTTTTCTTGCCTGCGAATAATTATTCTGAAGAAACCCTGCGCTCCGTAGCCATGAAGACAGGTGCTCCATGGTCGGGTAATATCTGCAAAAGCTCTTATCGTTCGATTTCCCCAATCAGCAAAATCCACCTCTCCAACAAAGCAAATCTCACCGGGGATTGCACTCCCTCTTCCGATAGAAGAATTGAAAGTGATGAGGTAGTAAAACGCTTGAAGCTGCATCGCAGCGAGTTTGAACACTCTTTCTGGTTCAATCTGCGGCGGACCGACGAAACCGAAACTTACACTGGCGCCCCCTAATATCTCTCCCGATACCTCATCCTTCACGAAACTATCTGCGATAGCCTTACGCGTGAGACGACTCGTGGAATTCGTCACTTTGCGCTGAGCATGAGTCTGGCAGTCACGGTTAAGCTTCCTTGCCTTTGACGCGCGGAGCAGCGTAATTGCGGATATGTCATCTTCGAGATCAGATTTGGCGTTATTGCATTGACGGCAAGCCCTGACGATTACAGACCAGCAGTTGTCTAACGATCCCTTCGGCACAAACCGACGGGCGACGACATGATCATCCGTGAGCGGATTTTCTGGAGTCTCTTCGCGACCACAGTAAGTGCACAAAACCCCCACTACACGAGTAGCTTTGCCATTGGGTAGGAAGTTGTCCAATTTTGAGGCCCTTAGAACAAATCTCTCTTGTTGATAAGCTGAAAAGAGACATCATCCGAGATTAATTTTATCTCTGAGCGCCGAGGTCAGCAGCCTCAGCAGCCATCTTTCGCCAAGTCGCATTCTCAATCAAACTCGAGCGCACTATCTTCAAATCACTGCACCCCGGAATCGACTTTAGTGTCTGCTTGACTGACTCTTTCTGAACTGGAGGCATCCAAGGGCTCAGCGTGATGCTTTTTATCCAGCTCAGATCGAAGGGGAGATCGAGAGAGTCGAGATCTTCATTCTTGCTCACATACACCGCTCTGTATTCCATTTCATCCGTGTACGGTGCACGCTTAAGAAAAGGCAAATCAACAACATCGATTCGATCTCCGCGCTTGATATCACCTAGCATTTTGTAGCTGACATATCGCGCCGTAACGCCGTCAGCGTTGTCAAACATCTTGACCAGCGGGCTACGTAGGAAATCAATACATACGCCATTCGGCCCCCCGGAAAACACTCGCCAGTGATGATAAGTTTCCTGACTTTGTGTAAAGCAAAGCGCAAGGACGGTTTGAGCATCGACCTTCCGCTTGTATTCTGCCATGAAATGCGCGTCGTTCTTGTCATCCCATGCCGCTGGGTTGAGTAAAGTTATACTTTTGGTCTGCAAAATGTGAATGAGGGACGCAAGGTTAGTGAATCTGCGCAATACGGTCTTCAGTACCCGTGGTTTCGCCTCCGCCATTGCCACCCTCCAGTTGCAGAGCAAACTTCAGTAGTCTTCTAATGATGCCATAACTGCCGTTATCTCAGAGAGTTTTCTGTGGGCGTTGCCCATTGCGCACGAGGGCGGAGAATATCTCTTGCGAAGCGGGACGGCGCGCAGAGCGCGCCTTCTGGATTGCCGGGTTCCCGGCTTTCGCCGGGACAGGAGCCGGGGACCATTCGCGGTGCTCTTTGCCGCAGCGTTGGTTGATGGGGTGGCGCTCACGCCGAATTCAATCGTTCTTGCTGAGAGAACCAATGGGTCCCGGCTTTCGCCGGGATGACATCTGTGGGTGTGGCAAGCGCGGCGGCTCAAGCCGCTTTCTCCGTGGGCAGATCGAGTTTGTTCCAGGCCGTCATGCCGCCCAGCAGGTTCGAGACGTTGGTGAACCCTGAGCGAGCGAGGATGCTGGCGGCGAGGCCGCCGCGATGGCCGACGCTGCAGGTGACGGCGACGGGTTCATCCCGCTCGAGGCCGAGCTCGCCGAGCTTCTCCTCGATGCGGCCGGCATGGACATGGCGGGCGCCGGGGATGTGACCCGCCGCGAAGGCGCTCTCCTCGCGCACGTCGAGAACGGCGGTGCCGTTCGCATCGAGCCGGAGCGAGAGTTCACGCGGGCTGGTGGTGGCGAGCGTCTGGACGGGGCGGCCCGCATTGCGCCAGGCGGGAAAGCCGCCCGTAAGCGCGCCCTTCACCCGGTCGAGCCCGATGCGGGCGAGCGCGAGGCGCGCATCGAGCGCGGCCTCGGGGCTTTCGGCGACGAGCCAGACGGGATCATGCGCGCAGGCGACCCAGCCGCCATAGATCGACATGCCGCCCTGCCAGACATTGACCGAGCCCGGCACATGGCCGCCCGCGAAGGCCTCGACGTCGCGCGTGTCGATGACAACGCCCTCGCTCGCGCGCGCCGCGAACTCCTCCGGCGAGAGCCAGTCGAAGGGGCGCGCGTCGAGCGGACGGCCGCCCCCGAGGTTCACCTCCTCCATCAGCCGGAAGTAAGGCGGCCGCGCCATCCGCTCGGAAAGCTTGTGGCGGACGAAACCGTCGCGGCCGAGCCTTGCGGCCGCATTGGCGCTGCGCTCGATCCCGATGGTCGACCATTCGCGGTCGGCGACATTGCCGCCGCAGGCCGAGCCCGGTCCATGCGCGGGCAGCACCAGCGCTTGGTCGCCAAGCGGGAAGACGCGTTCGTGGAGCGCATCGTAGAGCTCGCCCGCATGCTCGCCGGTCTTCTCCGCGTCGATGAGATCGGTGCGGCCGGTGTCGCCCATGAAGAGCGCATCGCCGGTGAAGACGCCCCAGACGGTCTCCGGCGCCTCGTCGAGCGTGACGGCGTAGCACATGCTCTCCGGCGTGTGGCCCGGCACATGAAGGGCGCGAAAGGAAATGCCGCCGCCGAGGCCGAGCGTGTCGCCCTGTTTCAGCGGACGGCCGGCATGGGGCATGAGTTCGTGATCGCAGGCGACGATCTCGGCGCCGGTGACGTCGCGCAGCGCCGCACCGCCCATCTCGAAATCCTCCTGGCGGTGCGTTTCCAGCACGTAACGCAGCGTGAGTCCGTTCTTTCGCAGAATGTCGAGATAGCGTTCGACATCGCGGGCCGGGTCCACAATGGCGGCGGCGCCGCCACCGCCGATGATATAGGCGAAATGGGCGATGCCGGGCGTCTCGATGCGCTGGAAAAACATGGGGCGTCCTCTCCTTCCGTCGGTCGGGAAGATAACGCGAGGCGGCGGCACGGGTTCCCGCGGCGAGGCGGCGCGTGGAAGGCGCGCAGAAGAAGGAGCGAGGCTCGCGCTGGCGAAGCGTTCAGCCTGCGGCGGCAGAGCCGAGGGACGCGGGGGCGAGAATGCGTTCGGGCGGGAGCGTGACGACGACCATTGTGCCGCGGCCGGGCTCGCTCTCGATTTCGAAGCGGCCGCCATGCTGCTTCGTCAGTTCCTGCACGATGGGCAGGCCGAGGCCGAGGCCGCCATATTTGCGGCAGAACTGGTTTTCGAGCTGGCCGAAGCGGGCGAGCGCCTTGGGAATGTCCGCCGCGGCAATGCCGATGCCCGTGTCCGAGACGGCGATGACATAGCCCCTCGCATCCGCCGAGAGGGACACGGTGACGGTACCGCCCTCGACATTGAACTTGATGGCGTTGCCGGCGAGGTTGGTCAGGATCTGCCGGATCTTGCGCTCGTCGGCGATGACGGCGGGGAGCGCGGACGGCACGTCGAGGCGGCAGGCGACGCCCGCCTCCTCCGCCTTCAACCTCACCGTATCGAGCACGCGGGCGGCGATTTCCTCGATCCGGACTTCCTCCTCGTAGAGCGCGTCCGTGCCGGCCTCGACGCGCGAGATGTCGAGAATATCGCTGACGAGATCGAGAAGATGGCTGCCGCTGTCGTTGATGTCCTTCGCATAGTCCGCATATATCCCGTTGCCGAGCGGACCGAACAATTGCAGCTTCATCGCCTCGGAAAAGCCGATGATGGCGTTCAAGGGCGTCCTGAGTTCGTGGCTCATGGTGGCGAGGAATTCGGACTTGGCCTGCGAGGCCTCCTCGGCGAGAAGGAGTGCGCGCGACAGATCGGCGGCGCGGGCTTCCAGCGCCTCGTGGCTTTCGAGGAGATTGCGGTGGAGCGCATCGCGCTCGCGTTCGACGCGGCGGTAATTCAGCACGAAGGCGCGAATATGAAGCGTGGTGACGAAGATCACGAGCAGGTTCGACAGCTCCATCGAACTGCCGATGACCTTCATGCTCGAAAGCATCTCATAGACCAGATAGGCCAGCGCGGCGAGAAGCACGGCGAGCACATCGCCGCGCGGCGCCTTCTCGACAATCAGGGCACGGAGGATCGTGCCGCCGACGGACAAGGCAATGAGCGCCCAGAGCGCCTGGAAGGGCTCGCGCAGAAGCGTGATCGTGCCCGGCGCCATGAAGGGCGCGACGAAAAGCGCGAAGCCGCAGAAGAGCGCGGAGACGGCATAGATCAGCTTGTCGATCCAGAGGACGCGGCCATCGCGGAAGAGATAGTTGATGAAGGCGTAATAGGCGGGCGCGATGAGAAAGAGGGAGAGATATTCGAGGTCGTATTTCCGCGCTTCGGGAAAATCGGGCAGATAGTCCCAGATGAGATTGCTGACGAGGAAGACGCGGAGCGCGGAGGCGGCGGACAGCGCGGCGAAGATGATGTGCCCGCCGGGATGATCCGTGGAACGGCCGACCGCCAGCGCGGCGACGGCGACGAGAAAGAGGACCAGCGCCAGGGCCGTGGGCAGCGCGCTGGCGCGACGCTCCATCGACTCCATTTCCTGCAGATAGCCGATGGAGGGCACATCGACGATGCCGCCCTGCTTGTGGACATGGTTCGCGAGCTGGACGACGAGACGCAACTCGCGCAGATCGTGCGGCAGGGGGATGATGGGCGCCGTCGGGTTGACGGCGGTGATGTTCGCGGCGGCGGCGGGATCGCCATTCTGGTGGAGGAGCACCGCCTGCACATCCTCCGGGCCGGAGGAGACGGCATGGATCGCATAGATGGAGCGCGTGGTGCCCATCGAGAGGGCGAGGAATTGCGGCGTGGCCGGAAGCACGAGATCGAGGCAATAGGTGGCGGCGCCGTGGCCGGTGGTGACGTCCGTGGTGAGGGCCGGGCCCCAGATGTCCGGGAGGGAGATGCGCTCGCCCGCGACGCGCCCATCGGGAAGCATGCAGGAGGCTGCGAAATCGGAGGGCGGCAGGAGCGCATCGCGATAGACGGTCCAGCCGTTCTTCAGCGCGAGGCGGCCTTCCCGCGCGAACTCGACCGCGGCCGCGCCCCGGCCCGCATCGCGGGACGCGGCAGGGCCCGCGGCGGCAATGACCGCCACGCCAAGAAGGAACAGGACGAAGGTCCCCCTCCAATGTCCAGGCGCAGTCCGAAACATGCAGCTCTCTCCCGACCTGCCTCAAATATCGGAACAAAACCTTAAGGAGTTCTCTAGGACCGGCGGGCGGAGGGTGACGGCGCATACGCAATTTCGCCGTATTAACTCTTTAATCCGGCTCAACTTTCCCTTCATGGGCGATCCGCTATGATCGCTCGCGAGCCCGAGAAACCATCCCGAACAAGCGGCCCGGAGGGCCAGGCGCCCTGCCCGATACGTCGAGACCCATGACATCCGAAAGCACGGCCGAAAAGGCAGCGGGCGCGATCCTCACCGTCGATCTCGGCGCGCTGGCGGCGAATTACGCGCTGCTGTGCGAGAAGGCGGCCGGGGCGGAGGTTTCCGCCGTGGTGAAGGCGGATGCCTATGGGCTGGGGCTCGGGCCGGTCGCGGAGCGGCTCTGGATGGAGGGCTGCCGGACTTTCTTCGTGGCGGACGTGAACGAGGGCAAGGCGCTGAGGGCCGTGCTGCCGGAGGCCGTCATCTATGTGTTGAACGGCATCTTTCCCGGTACGGCGGGGCTTTACGCGGCGGCGGGGCTCAGGCCCGTGATCGCCTCGCTTGCCGAACTCGCCGAATGGCGGGAGGCGGGCGCCCCCCTGCCCGCGGCACTTCATTTCGATACCGGCATGAACCGGCTCGGCATGAGCGCCGCCGATGCCGACGCCATCGCGCAGGACGAGACGCTGACCAGGGGCATCGAGGTCTCGCTCGTGATGAGCCATCTTGCCTGCTCGGATGACGAGGGCCACCCGAGGAACGCGCTGCAGCTCGCGCGGTTCAGCGGGATATGGGAGCGGCTGCGCCCGCGCTTCCCCGGCGCCGTGGCGAGCCTCGCCAATTCGGGCGGCATATGGCTCGGGGCGGACTATCACTTCGGGCTCGTTCGCCCCGGCGTCAGCCTCTACGGCGGCAACCCCTTCACGGGCAAGGAGAACCCCTTCCGGCCCGTCGTGCGGGCGGAGGCGCGGGTGATCGCGCTGCGCGAGGTGGAGCCCGGCGAGACGGTCGGCTACAGCGCGACCTGGAGTGCTCCCGGGGAAGGCGACAGCGGGCGCAAGCGCGTGGCGATTCTCGGCGCGGGCTATGCGGATGGCTATTTCCGCGCGCTCTCCTCCACCGGCAACCCCGAATCGGGCGGCGTGGTGCATATTGGGGGCCGGGCCTGCCCCATCGCGGGCCGCGTCTCCATGGACATGGTGGCGGTCGATGTGAGCCAGGTGCCGGAAGGCGCGGTGACGCGCGGCGACATGGCGGAACTGATCGGCCCCAACATCACGGTGGACGATGTGGGCCTCCGGGCGGGCACGCTCGGCTATGAAATTCTGACGGCACTGGGCAGGCGCTACATGCGACGCTACATTGCCGGGCCCGAAAGGGACGCAGTGGAAAAGGAAGGCAGGGGGCAGGCTTGAACGTCTTCGCGATCATCGGGCGGGTGGTGCTGGCCACGCTCGCCGAAATCGGCGCGCTGACGCGCTTCATCTGGCTCTCGGTGAGCCATATCTTCCGGCCGCCCTTCTTCTGGCGGCTTACCGCGCAGCAGATGCTCAGGATCGGCTATTTCTCGCTGCCGGTGGTGGCGCTCACCGCCTTCTTCACCGGCGGCGCGCTGGCCTTGCAGATCTATTACGGCGGCAACTCGCTCAACTCGGAATCGATCGTCGCGACCATCGTCGCGCTCGGCATCACGCGCGAACTCGGCCCCGTGCTCGGCGGGCTGATGGTGGCGGGGCGCGTGTCGGCGGCAATCGCGGCGGAGCTCGGCACGATGCGCGTGACCGAACAGATCGACGCGCTGACGACGCTTTCGACCAACCCGCACAAATATCTCGTCGTGCCGCGCGTGGTCGCGGCTGTCATCACGCTCCCTGCCCTCGTCTTCGTCGCCGACATCATCGGCATCATGGGCGGCTTCGTGGTCTCCACCGGGTCGCTCGATTTCAATGCCGGCGTCTACATCAAGAACACGGCGGACTTCCTGAAATTCGACGACGTGATGTCGGGCCTGACCAAGGCGGCGGTGTTCGGCTTCATCATCGCCATCATGGGCTGCTTCCACGGCTTCAACTCGAAGGGCGGCGCGCAAGGCGTGGGCCGCGCGACGACGAACGCCGTGGTGACCGCCTCGATCCTCATCCTCGCGGCGAACTACGTGATGACGTCGCTGCTGTTTGCGAATTGAGGCCGGATATGAGCGAAGCGAAGATCGAACTCAGGAACGTCCACAAGCGCTTCGGAAGCAAGGTGGTGCTGGACGGCATCAACCTCACCGTGCCGAAGGGCGAGTCGCTCGTCGTGATCGGCGGATCGGGCACCGGCAAGTCGGTGATGATCAAATGCGTGCTCGGCATCATCCGTCCCGACAGCGGCGAGATCTTCGTCGACGGCAAGAACGTGCTGAAGATGGATACGGGCGAGCGCGAGAAGGTGTTGCGCAAGTTCGGCATGCTCTTCCAGGGCGCGGCGCTCTTCGACAGCCTGCCCGTCTGGGAGAATGTCGCCTTCGGGCTCATCCAGGGCCGCAAGATGAAGCGCAAACAGGCGAAGGACATCGCCATCGAGAAGCTCGCCAAGGTGGGGCTCGCGGCGGAGGTGGGCGAACTCTATCCCGCCGAGCTTTCGGGCGGCATGCAGAAGCGCGTGGGCCTTGCGCGCGCGATCGCGGCTGACCCGGAGATCATCTTCTTCGACGAACCGACGACGGGCCTCGACCCGATCATGGCGGACGTGATCAACGACCTCATCGTGGACAGCGTGAAGGATCTCGGCGCGACGACGCTTTCGATCACGCATGACATGGCGAGCGTGCGCAAGATCGCCGACAAGGTGGCGATGATCCACAAGGGCAAGATCATCTGGGCGGGCAGCCGCGCGGAAGTGGACAATAGCGGCAACGAGTATGTCGACCAGTTCATCCACGGACGCGCGGAAGGGCCGATCCAGATGGAAGTGCTGAAGCCGTAGGTTTCAACTTTCGCAACCGTCATTGCGAGCGACCGCAAGGGAGCGAAGCAATCCAGGAGCCACGGGCTCAGCGTTTGCGGCCCCTGGATTGCTTCGTCGGCTTCGCCTCCTCGCAATGACGCATTTTTGAAAGGCAAACACGACACAATGGCCCGCCAATCCCGCACATTCGTCTGCCAGTCCTGCGGCGCGGTGACACCGCGTTGGGCGGGGCGCTGCGAGAGCTGCGGCGAGTGGAACACCATCGTCGAGGAAGCAGGCGCGGCCGGCGGCGTGGGCGCGGGACCGGCGGCAAAATCGCTGCAGGGCAAGGGCCGCCGGATCGAGCTCGTGGAGATGAGCGGCGAGAGCGCGGAGCCGCCGCGCTATGTGACGGGGGTCGGCGAGTTCGACCGCGTGACGGGCGGCGGGCTGGTGCCCGGCTCGGCGGTTCTCGTGGGCGGCGATCCGGGCATCGGCAAATCGACGCTGCTCCTGCAGGCGATGGCGGCGCTCGCGAACAAGGGGCATTCGGTCGTCTATGTCTCGGGCGAAGAAGCGATCGCGCAAGTGAGAATGCGGGCGCGCAGGCTTGGCCTCGCGGAGGCGCCAGTGCAGCTTGGCGCGGAGACGAACCTCAAGGACATCATCGGCACGCTGGAAGGCCAAAAGGCGCCGGACGCCGTCGTCATCGACTCGATCCAGACCATGTGGGCGGATAATCTCGACAGCGCGCCCGGCACGGTCAGCCAGGTGCGGGCCTCGGCGCAGGAGCTGGTGCGCTTCGCCAAGAAGAACAACACGGCGATCATTCTCGTCGGTCATGTGACCAAGGAAGGCCAGATCGCGGGGCCGCGCGTCGTCGAGCACATGGTGGATGCGGTCATCTATTTCGAAGGCGAACGCGGACACCAATTCCGCGTGCTTCGCGCGGTGAAAAACCGCTTCGGCCCGGCGAACGAGATCGGCGTCTTCGAGATGGGCGAGATGGGACTGGCGGAAGTGCCGAACCCCTCCGCCCTCTTCCTCGGGGAGCGCGACGGGGGCACGAGCGGTTCCGCCGTCTTCGCAGGGATCGAGGGGACGCGGCCGGTGCTCGTCGAAATTCAGGCGCTGACCGCGCAGAGCCCGCTCGGCACACCGCGGCGCGCGGTCGTCGGCTGGGACAGCGGACGGCTCTCCATGGTGCTGGCGGTGCTGGAAGCGCGCTGCGGGCTCTCGCTCGCGGGCCAGGACGTTTACCTTAACGTCGCGGGTGGCCTGCGAATCAACGAGCCCGCCGCCGACCTCGCGGTGGCCGCAGCGCTCATTTCCTCCATCACCGGGACACCGCTTCCAAGCGATACCGTGATCTTCGGCGAAATCAGCCTTTCAGGGGCGGTCAGGCCCGTCAGCCAGATGGATGCGCGGCTGAAAGAGGCGGAAAAACTGGGTTTCGCGCGGGCAATCCTGCCCGCGGGCGCGGGCAAGAGCCGCAGCGGAACCGGGCTCAAATTCACGGAAATTTCGGACCTTGCGGGTCTCATTGCCCATCTGGCAGCGGCGGGACAAAAGGGCTCGAACGGACGCCGCTCAGGGGATATGTGATAGACTTGAACTAGGCTTCCGGGAGAGTGATTTGACGCTGTTCGACATCATCGTCATTGGCGTGCTGCTGGTATCGAGCGTGCTGGCGCTGCTCAGGGGCTTCACCAACGAAGTGCTGTCGATCCTCGCCTGGGTGGTGGGCGCCCTTGCAGCGCTCTGGCTCTTTCCCTATCTGACGCCTGTGTTGCGCGGCGCGATATCGCCGCCCTGGCTTGCGGCCGTCATCGCCGCGGTCGGCATTTTCATCGTTGCCTATGCGCTGTGCGCGGCGCTGACCGCGCGCTGGTCGGGCGGGCTGATGGATCTGCATGAGCGCGCGGAGCTTCTGGACCGGACGCTTGGCTTCATCTTCGGGCTTGCGCGCGGATTGCTGATCGTCACCGTCGCCTATCTCTTCTTCGCCTGGCTGGTGCCCAACCCGGACGACCAGCCGGACTGGATCAAAAACGCCAAGACGAAACCGACCATCGAGAACACGGCCGCCCTGCTCTTCTCGCTCGCGCCGGAACCCGGCAGCGGATCGGCCAGACAGGAAAGCGCGCCCGCAGCCCGGCAAAGCGCCCCGACGCCGCGTCAAGAGGCCGCGCCTGCGCCCGCCGAGCCAAGGCAGACGGAGCCCGATTCCGGCGCTGACACGGCGAATGGCCCGGGGTATAACCCGTCCGAACGGAGGGGGCTCGATCGTCTGTTCGAGAACACGACCGGGGAGTAGACGCCCGTTGTTTTATTGCGTTTCCGGACGGCCCCACGCCGTCCTCTCTTGAAGAAGGCACTTCGCCTGGAAACGCTCCAGGAGTCCCAGCGATGTCCGATCAGATGCAGCTCGACCTCCCCTTTTCCTCCTCCGCCCGAAAACCGGCGGAAGCCCCCTTCAGCCTGACAGACGACGAACTTCACGACGACAAGCTGCGCGAGGAATGCGGCGTGTTCGGCGTGTTCGGCCATCCGGACGCGGCGGCGCTGACGGCGCTCGGCCTTCACGCGCTCCAGCATCGCGGGCAGGAGGCGGCGGGCATCGTGGCCTATGACGGCGAGCACTTCCATTCGGAGCGCCGCCTCGGCCTTGTCGGCGATCACTTCTCCTCCGCCAAGATGATCGACCGGCTGCAGGGCGAAATGGCGGTCGGCCATGTGCGCTATTCGACGACGGGCGAGACGATCCTGCGCAACGTGCAGCCGCTTTTCGCGGATCTGTGGGGCGGCGGCTTCGCGGTGGCGCATAACGGCAATCTGACCAACGCGATCACGCTGCGGAACGAGCTCGTGCGCGACGGCGCGATCTTCCAGTCCACCTCGGACACGGAAACGATCCTGCAGCTCGTCGCGCGGAGCCGGAAACCGCGCGTGATGGAGCGCTTCGTCGATGCGCTCTCGCAGATCCAGGGCGCCTATGCGCTGGTGGCGCTGACCAACAAGAAGCTCATCGGCGCGCGCGACCCGCTCGGCATCCGTCCGCTCATTCTGGGCAAACTCGCGGGAGCGCCGATCTTCGCCTCGGAAACGGTGGCGCTCGACATCATCGGCGCGGAATTCGTGCGCGAGGTGGAGCCCGGCGAGATCGTGCTCTGCACACGCGAGAACGGCGAAATCACAATCGAGTCGATCCGCCCCTTCCCCGAACAGCAGGTTCGCCCCTGCGTGTTCGAATACATCTATTTCGCGCGGCCCGACAGCATCGTCGGCGGCAAGAGCGTCTACAATGTGCGCAAGCGGCTCGGCCAGGAACTGGCGCGCGAGAGCGCGGTGGAAGCCGATGTCGTGATCCCGGTGCCGGACTCGGGCGTGCCCGCGGCGATCGGCTATGCGGCGGAGAGCGGCATTCCCTTCGAGCTCGGCATCATCCGGAACCATTATGTAGGCCGCACCTTCATCGAGCCGACGCAGCATATCCGCCAGCTCGGCGTGAAGCTGAAGCACAATGCGAACCGCGCCATCGTGGAAGGCAAGCGCATCATCCTCGTGGACGACAGCGTGGTGCGCGGCACGACCTCCATCAAGATCGTGAAGATGATGTATGAGGCGGGGGCGAAGGAAGTTCACCTGCGCGTGGCAAGCCCGCCCATCACGCATCCCGATTTCTACGGTATCGACACGCCGGAACGCGAGCAGCTGCTCGCCTCGAATTACGACCTCGAAGGCATGCGTGACTATATCGGCGTGGACAGCCTAGCCTTCATTTCCGTGGACGGGCTCTACCGCGCGATGGGCTTCAACCATCGCGATGCGGAGCACCCGCAGCTTACGGATCATTGTTTCACCGGCGACTATCCGACGCCGCTGGCCGACCGCGACGGCGAACAGCGGACAAGGCAGCTCTCTCTTCTCGCCGAAATCGCCTGACGGGAATCAAGAATGACGGGACGTTTGCAGGACCGCATCGCGGTCATCACCGGCGCATCGCGCGGCATCGGGCGCGCGGTGGCGCTTGGCATGGCGGCGGAGGGCGCGCATGTGATCCTCGTGGCGCGCACCGTCGGCGGGCTCGAGGAAGTGGACGACGAAATCCGCAAGGTGGGCGGCAAGGCGACGCTCGTTCCCTTCGACCTGACCGACATGCCGGCCATCGACCGGCTAGGCGCGACGATCTTCGAGCGCTGGGGCAAGCTCGACGTGTTCGTCGGCAATGCGGGTCTGCTCGGCACGCTGACGCCGCTCAGCCATATGGAGCCGAAGGACTGGGACAAGACGCTTGCCGTCAACGTGACCGCGAACTGGCGGATGATCCGCTCATTCGAGCCGCTGCTGAAGCGCTCCGACGCGGGGCGCGCGATCTTCGTGACCTCGGGCGCGGCGCAGAAGTGCAAGCCCTATTGGGGCGGCTATTCGATCACCAAGGCCGCGCTCGACGCGATGATGAAAACCTGGGCGGCGGAGACGGAGAAAACCCCGATCCGCGTGAATTCGATCAGCCCCGGTCCGACGCGCACGGCGATGCGCAAGAAGGCGATGCCGGGCGAAGACCCGACAACGCTGACCAAACCGGCGGAGCTCGTTCCGCTCTTCATCGAACTCGCCCTTCCCTCCTGCACGAGGCATGGCGAGATCGTGGAGTACCGGAAGGTGAAAGCCTGAGGCCCACACGCATCCGGAAACGGAGGCGAAGATGATCGATGTCAGCCGAACCGGCGACGGCGACCCGATGCAATTCCGGGTCGTGATCCGCGACGAGGACGGCGCCACGCGCCACGAAGTCACCCTGAGGCGGGATTTCCACGAGGCCATCGCCTCCGGCGCGACGCCGGAGACAGCGGTGGAGGCGGCTTTCCGCTTCCTGCTCGACCGGGAGCCCAAGGAGGCGATCCTCGGGCACTTCGACATTACCGTGATTTCCAGCTATTTCCCCGAATTTCCGCAGGCAATCGCCGCCTATCTGCCCGAACGGGGATGAGCGCGCGCGGATGAAGGCAGATACGCACATCTTGACATGAGATTTTTGTCTCATTAAAAGCCTGATGTATCGAATGGCTCCCTACGAGGCAGGATCATGGCGCTCACCCGGCAAGAGATGGACAGCAAGATCGACGAGCATTTCGGCTATGAGGCGCGCGACGATGTGGAGGGCGTGCTGGCCACGCTCGCTCCCGATGTCGAGCACGACATCGTCGGCTGGCCGACAGGGCCAGCGCGGAGCCGCGACGGCGCGCGCGGCTTCTACGAGACGCTTTTCAGCGATCTTTCCGACGGCAAGGTCGAATGCCGCAAGCGGCTTTACGGCGAGAACTTCCTGGTGGACGAGTCCGTCTGGCGCGGAAAGGCGCCGGGACGGCCCTTCGGGCTCGAAGGCCGGGGGCGGCCGCTCGAATTCCGCCTGCTGCATGTGATCGAATTTCGCGACAATGGCGATATCGGACGCGAGAATGTGTGGATCGATCTCGCCTCCATCATGCAGCAGCTTCCGCAGGACTGAGATGCCGGGGAGAGAGAACCAGAAGCGGCGCACGCGCAAGGACCTTCTGGTCGCCGCCTCGCGGCTGCTGCAACAAGGACGCAAGCCGAGCCTTGAGGAAATCGCGGAGGAAGCCTTCGTCTCGCGGGCAACGGCCTATCGCTACTTTCCCAATGTGGACCAGTTGCTGATCGAGGCGGCGCTCGATGTGGCGACGCCTGACCCCGAAGCTCTTTTCGCGGAGGAGGAAAGCGGCGATCCGGCGCGGCGTCTCCTCATGGCCGACAACGCGCTGCAGAAGATGGTGCGCGAAAACGAGCCGCAACTTCGCATGATGCTTGCGAAGTCGCTCGAAGCGAGCCTGGGCGGGATGCAGGACGTTCCGCCGCGGCAGAACCGGCGCGTCCCGCTGATCGAAGCCGCGCTCGAACCCATGCGCGGCGAGATGAAGAACGCCACCCGCCGCACGCTTGTGCATGCGCTCGCCCTGCTCTTCGGCACGGAAGCCAATATCGTCTGCAAGGATGTGCTGCAGATTGGCGACAAGGAAGCCGACCGCATACGACGCTGGGCGATGCAGGCGCTGCTCGATGCGGCCCGGAAGGAAAGCTGACGGCCCGCGCGGGTGAGGCGGG
>DLCG01000008.1:156634-289057 GCA_002480495.1 Rhodobiaceae bacterium UBA7804
CAGCCGCGCGGCCCGCCTGCCATCCGCCATCCGCCATCCGCCATCCGCTCAACGGCGCCTCAACGCCCTGATTGCGAGAAAGAGCGGAATGTCGCCGCTCGACAGGCGCAAGGCTCTGCCTTCTCCCTCGGGCGCGGGTGCGGGAATCTCCTCCAGAGCGTCGATGAGGAAGCCGTTCTCCGAAAGCGCGGCGAAGTAGGACTGAAGCGGGCGGTGATAACTTCGTGTCGTTCCGCCGCCCGCGCGGCCCTTACGTCCGTATTCCTGCATGGGAATATCCAGTGATGTGAGATAGCGATCTATCCGGCGGTAGCGCAGGCCGCGCGCCTCGTCCCACCCCCACCCGCTTTGACGCGGAATGCGGAAACAGGGATGCGTCATGACAATGACGAGGCGGCCACCCGGATGCAGCGCCCAGCGGGCGGAAGCGAGGGCGGCATCCAGCGGATCGATATCCTGAAGGCTCAGGAGAAAGGAAGCGGCATCGAACTCCTCCCGTCGGAGGGAAGAGGAAGCGGCGAGCTTCGTCGCCTCTCCGACGAGGAGACGAACCTTGCCGCCGTGGTGTCTTCGTCCATGAGCAATGAGCCGGGGGCTCTTGTCCAGGCCGCAGTAACGCGCGCCCGCCGCCATGACGGCGGGAGCGAGCGCGCCGGCGCCGCACCCAATGTCGAGAAGATGCTCTCCCGGCTGCAGCGCAAGTAGTTTCATCATGGCGGGGATCGCCAGTTCGCGGTGATGGCGGCTGCCTTCCGCCCCGGCCCAGCCGATATACCAGTTCGCGACCGCATCCCAGCTTCTGCTGGAGGGTCTCTTCGTTTTCCGTCCCACGGGACCTGCCTCATCCATCGTCTCCGGCTCGCGCGAGAAAGGGATGACGCGGTTCGTCCCGCAGGCGTTCTGCCTTGCGAGCACGATAAAGGCTTCAGGCGCGGCTCAAGGCGCGCACGGCCCCGTGACGTTGAAAAGTGGGCGCGATGCAGGCCTTCAGCGGCGGGACGCCGCGTCGCCTGCCTTGCGCAAACGGAGGGAAAAGATGCCCGCCGTGAAGATGGAAATTCCGGTGTTCATGCAAAAAAACTAGCCGCACGCGGAGGGCGGTGCAAGGAGGGCGGCTAGCTGCGCTTCTTCCTGCCTGCGTAGGGGTTCTTTCCCTTGCGCATGAAGAGGCGAATGGGGACGCCGGGAAGCTCGAAGGTTTCACGCAGGCCGTTCACGAGATAGCGCCGGTAGGAGGTCGGGACCTCGTCGGCGCGGCTCGAGAAGACGGCGAAGGTGGGCGGGCGCGACTTTACCTGCGACATGTATTTGAGATTCACGGGGCGGCCCTTGGCGGCGGGCGGCTGATGACGGGAGGTCGCCTCCTCCAGCCAGCGGTTGAGCCGGGCTGTCGGCACGCGCGCGTTCCACAGATGGTGCACGCGCTCGATGGCGGGCATGAGCTTCTCGGTTCCCCTGCCCGTCAAGGCGGAGAAGGTGACGATCGGCACGCCGCGGATCTGGGGCAGAAGGCGCTCCAGCTCTTCCTTCAGCATACGGAGGACTTCCTGCGGCTCATCCACCTTGTCCCACTTGTTGACGGCGATGACGAGGCCGCGCCCTTCCTGCTCCACGAGGTCAGCGATATGCAGGTCCTGGCGCTCAAAGGTCTGGGTCGCGTCGAGCAGAACGACGGCGACCTCCGAGAAGCGGACGGCGCGGAGCGTATCGGCGACGGAGAGCTTTTCGAGCTTCTCGGTCACGCGGGCGCGGCGGCGCATGCCCGCCGTATCCCAGAGTTTCACGCGGCGGCCGCGCCATTCCCATTCGATACCGATGCTGTCGCGGGTGATGCCCGCCTCGGGCCCGGTCAGCATCCGGTCTTCACCGAGAAGCTGGTTCACCAGTGTCGACTTGCCGACATTCGGGCGGCCGACAATGGCGATGCGGAGCGGCGCCTCGAGATCCGGCTCATAGGGCGCGTCGGGATCGAAGCCTTCGGCGGCTTCCGCCTCCTCGGCAAGCGCGTCGTCAAGCGCCTGCTCGGCTTCGCTCTCCTCCAGCCCTTTCGCGAATTCGGCGAGCGCGTCGTAAAGGTCGCCCAGCCCTTCGCCATGTTCGGCCGATAGCGGCAGGGGCGCACCGAGACCGAGTTCGAAGGCTTCCATGCGGCCTGCCTGACCCGCGCCGCCCTCGCATTTATTGGCGGCGAGGATGACGGGGGTCGGCGACTTGCGGAGGATCTGCGAGAAGCGGCTGTCGAGCGGGGTCACGCCGGCGCGCGCATCGATGAGGAAAAGGCAGACATCCGCCTCGGCGACGGCGAGCTCCGTCTGGCGGCGCATGCGCGCTTCGAGACTGTCGCCGGTGCCTTCCTCCAGCCCCGCCGTGTCGATGACGGTGAAGGAAAGGTCGCCCAGATGCGCGTCGCCCTCGCGCCGGTCGCGCGTGACGCCCGGCGTGTCGTCCACCAATGCGAGCTTGCGCCCAACCAGCCTGTTGAACAGGGTGGACTTGCCGACATTGGGCCGTCCGACAATGGCGACCTTGAATGACACTTTATCCGGCCTTTCCTATGCCGTTCTCCGGCTCATGCCGATTTCGGTTCAGCCGGTTGCGAGACGCTCGCGCCTTTTACTTCAGCGCGATGAGTTCCGCATCGTCGGTCAGAATATAGAGCGTTTCGTCGGCGACGATGGGCGCGATCAAGGCGCCGTCCGGCAGGTCGATACGGCCGAGAATTTCGCCCGTATAGGGCGAGACGGAGGCCGCTTCGCCGGTCGAGGAAACGATCACGAGACGGTCGCTGACAAGGACCGGGCCGGACCAGACGATGGGGTCTTCGCGGTCTTCCGGGTCTTCCCAACGGGGCATGGGCGTAATCCAGCGAATGCGTCCGTCGCGACGGGAGACGGCGATCAGTTCCTGCGAATTGGTGAGCAGGAAGAGGAAGTCGCCCGCGACCCAGGGCGTCTGCACGCCGCCGATGTCGCGCGTCCAGGCGCGCTCGCCGGTGCGCAGATCGATGGAGACCATGCGGCCCGAATGGCTGATGGCGAAGACGCGATCGCGGTCGATGACGGGGCGGCCAGCGATATCGTTCAACTCGCTGAGCGAGGTGACCGTGCCGGTGCGTGTGAGCGAGTCCGACCAGACGGCGGTGCCATTGGCGACGCGGAGCGCGACGAGCTCGCCGGAGGAATAAGGAGCGATCACCACGGAGCCCGCCACAGCCGGGCTCGGCGAACTCAGGATGCCCGCGCTCTCGACGATACCGCGATGGCGCCAGAGCACCTCGCCCGTTTCCTGCGCGAAGGCGATGGTCTGATTGTCGGCCGTGATGGCGAAGACGCGGCCGCCATTGGCGGTGGGCGCGGCGCGGAAGGGATCGCCGATGGACTGCGTCCAGACGACGGCGCCGCTCAGCGCGTCGAGCCCATGCGCCGTGCCGAAGCCGGTGACGACGAAAATCTTTCCATCGTCGAAGGCAATGCCGCCGCCGCGGCCTTCATCGGCATCCTCGCCTTCGGGGACGAGTTCGGTTTCCCAAATGAGCTTGCCCGTCTTCGCATCGAATGAATGAACGGTCGCTTCGGCGTCCAGGACGAAGACGCGGCCGCCCGCAACGATGGGCGAGGCCGTGAGCTGCGCAACGCGGTCAGAGCCCGCGCCGGCATTGACGGACCAGACGCGATCGAGCGGGCCGGGCGCGGCGAGGTGGTAGTTCGCATTGTCCGGCGAGCCGCCGGGCTGCGGCCAGGCCGGGTTGTTATAGGGCTGCGGCAGGATGACAAGTTCGTCGGCAAGCGCGGGATCGACCTCGAGGGCCGCGCCAAGCTCCATGACGGAGAGACGCTTGCCGGGGAGCACCGTCTTGTCATCGGAGGTGAAGATGCCGGTGACGCTATCGCAACCCGCGACCGACCCGAGCGCGAGAGCCATCAGCCCCACACGCATGAAAGTTCCGCTCTTCCGCACCGCGGCCGACATGAATTCCGTCGTCATCGCCATTACTCCGTCTCCGCCGGTGCCGCCGGGGTTTCCTGTGTATCCGTTTGCGTTTCTTCGTCCGGGGACGCCTCTTCCGGCGCGGGGGCAGCTTCGCTTTCGACGGCGCGCGGCAGGTTCGGCGCGATCAGCGCCTGCATCACATGCGCACGGTCGCGAAGACCGGAGGGCGTCGCGGGATTGGCAATGATTTCCTTCACGCTTGTATCGGCGACCTGCCACTCACCGGCCTTCATGGCCGAAAGAGCGACGAGCTCCAGCGCATATCCCTGCCAGGCCGATTCGCCGGACGTATAAGGCGCCATGCGCGCCTTCATGTCGGCATAGCTTGCCGTATCGACGACGAGGAGCCCCGCCTTGATGGCAGCGAGGCCGCGAACGATCGAGGGAAGGCTGCCATCATTGGCAACCTGTTCGTAGATGGCGCGCGCCGCATCGCCCTCGCCCGCAGCCAGACGGCTGTCGGCTTCGCGCAGAAGGGCCAGCGTCTCGTAGCCGCCCCCGATTTCGGCCGCGAGACCGGCATAGGCCTCGGCAGCCTCCTGCGGCGCGGCGGCGGCGACTTCCTTCACGACCGCGCTATAGGCGGCGGAGGCTTCGACGCGCTGCGAATGGTTCCAGGCGCGCCAGCCGACGAAAGCGGCCGTGAGGACCACGATGCCAACGGCCAGGCCAATGACCCAGGCGCCGTATTTTTCCCAAAGTTTGCTGAACTGTTCGCGGCGAAGGTCTTCTTCGACTTCGCGAAAGAGATCGGTCACAAGAATACTCCGCGGAGAAAAGCTCAAGGGCACAGGGGAAGCGCCCGGCGCCTGCCCCCTGCAGGCCGCGTAAAATAGCCCGGCCAAGGGACAATGGCAAACAGCCTTGCGGGGCCAGAAGGCCCCGCAAGAGATTGAGCTATTTCGCCTTTTTCATGCCGTAGGTGTGTTCGACCGCCGGGAAGCTGCGTTCGCGCACCGCGCGGGCATATGCCTCGGCTGCCCCCGCGATTTGCGCACCCAGGGTGGCGAACTCGCGGACGAATTTCGGCGGCCGGGGCGAGAGGCCCAGCATGTCCTCAAGGACGAGAATCTGACCGTCGCATTCGGCCGAGGCGCCGATGCCGATGGTGGGAATTTCGATCTGGCGGGTGATGCGGGCGGCCAACGGCTCGGCCACGCCCTCAACCACAACGGCGAAAGCACCCGCCTCCGAGACGGCGCGCGCATCCGCCTCGATGGCGGCCCATTCGCTCTCCTCGCGGCCCTGCGCCTTGAAACCGCCCATGACCTGGACGCTTTGCGGCGTGAGACCGATATGCGCCATGACGGGAATGCCGCGATCGACAAGATAGCGGATGGTGGGCGCAAGACGCGCGCCGCCCTCCATCTTCACCGCCGTGCAGCCCGTTTCCTTGATGACGCGGACCGCGTTGCGGAAAGCGATTTCCGGGCTCTCCTCATAGGAGCCGAAGGGCATGTCGACCACGACGAGCGCGCGCTCCGTGCCGCGCACGACGGCCGCGCCATGCGCGATCATCATGTCGAGCGTGACGCCGAGTGTCGTCTCCATGCCGTACATGACCATGCCGAGGCTGTCGCCCACGAGCAGGAAGTCGACGTAAGGGTCCACATAGCGCGCCGTATGCGCGTGATAGGCAGTCAGCGAGACGATGGGCTCGCCGCCCTTGCGGGCGCGGAGTTCGGGGACGGTGATACGCTTGATCTTCGAGTGTACGGACATTCGGATCATCCCTGTCAGGAGCCGCGCGAAACCACCCCGGATATATGGGAATGCGCGCGGGACTTTGCGATGGCGGCCGGATGCCGCGGCGAAAAGGGCTTACAAAACAACCCTTTAGGCGCCTCCCAGCGCCTTTGCTGATCCTTATGGGCGGACCCTACAAAAATCCGGGCAAAAGCGCAATCAGAGGCCGGGAGAGGGTTCGGCCGCGGTCGCCTCGCCCTCATGGCCGCCGGGGAGCCCGACGATCTCGCGATAGGCGACGGAGAGCATGGTGACGCCCACCATCGAGGAATAGAGATACATCGGAATATTCAAGAGGACCGATGTCAGGGTGGCGCCCGTTCCCGTGCGGTCGGAGAAAAGCGCCGCGATGACGAGCATCAAAAGCAGCGAGTAGACCAGGCTGATCACCATGAGAACGAGCTGTACGAGGAAATTGTAACCGAGCAAACGCCAGCTATTCCCCTCGGTACGGCTGAAGGTTGCGCGGACCGAGCCGCGACCGCCGAGCGCCGCATCCGGCAGCGCAATCGATATCCGCACGAAGAGCAGCATCAGGAGAAGGAATATTCCCAGGAACAAGATCGCCCCCAGCGCCCCGAAGCCGGTACCCTCGCCTCCATTCGATATGTAACCCGCGATAGCACTCCCCGCCATCACCGGGATCATGGCGAATGCCATTACAAGCGAGAGCTTGAGAATGGTGATGACATAGCGACCGTCTTCTCCGCGCCATATCGCCAGAGGCGCGCCGCCCGCCCCCGGTCTCTCACCGAGGAGAACGAAACGATGCCAGCGGACGGCGCAGGCCGCGAAAAGCAACCCGATCAGAACGACAGATACGAAGACCAGCATCCATGCGCCGGGGTCCGAGGGCGGCAAAGGGGGTTCCCCTCCCGTGGGCTGGCTTGCGAGGGTCATGTACCAGCGGGCGAGGTCCGTATCCCAGAGGAGGAAGCCGGACAGCATGATCACGACCAGCGTGGCGAGAATCGGAAAAGCCGCGACCCCAAGGAGCTCGAAGTAATGCCGCGTGACGCCCGAGAAGACTTCGCTCACGGAGCGAATGACCGGCAGTTTTCTCATCGCTTTTCCCCCCAGAAGAATCGGCTCCGCCCATCTCTGGAACGGCGCTTTCACTTTAGCGGGGGAGGCTCACGGAACAAGCCGGAATGAGAGCTCAATAGTCGCCGCTATCCGGGGCCTGCGTGCCGGGCGGGCCGATGAGTTCGCGATAGGCGATGGAGAGTACCGCGATGTTCACGATGGCGAAGAGAATGAGCACGAGGCTCAGGACCGCCACTGCCGCGACATTCATCACGAGATTGCCGCCCACGAGCGAGCCCACGAGAAAAAGGATCACGAACATGGGCAGTACGATGGCCGCGAAGACGGCCACGAGACGCCAGAAGTTTCCCCTCGTCCGCTCCAGTACGAGACGCGGGTTCACCGGGTCGCCGACCGACACGGCGGGAAGCAGCAGGGTCAGCCGAACCATGAAATAGATGGCGACCATGAGCAGCAGTACGCCGAAGAAACTGAGCAGAGAGGCCGTCATGTTGGCGGGCAGGAAGGCCGGCGTCGCGCTGAGAATGACGCCCGGCGCAAAGAGCAGCGTGAGGAAAACCGAGACGATGAGATAACGCGCCTCGCGGCGACCGAAAGAGAAGTGGAACTTGCCGGGCGGTGCATCGCCCATGAGGATGAAACGGTGCCAGGCGACGGCGATGATCGGCCAGAGGAAAAGCGTAGCCAGGTTGATGACCACGGCGAGGGCGCGGTTCTGCTCGACATCGATGAAGACGCCAGCGACGGAGAGCGAGAAATAAAGAGCGCCTGGAAGCCAGATAAGACGCACCATTTCGCCGAGATGGTTCCAGGCTCCCCGATAGGCCTCTCCGACCGTGGCCGCGATATCGAGACGCGCAGTCATCTCGATCCCCTCCCCAAAATCTTGTCCCGGTAGACCTTGTTCTCGGGATCGAGGCTGAGCGCCGTCATGAAATATTTTCGGGCGCCGTTGGGATCGCCGCGACCTTCGGCGATGGCGCCGCGCACATACCAGGCGCCGGCGCTTTTCGGATCGAGGTCTATCGACTTCTGGATGTCTTCGAGGGCGGCGTCGTAGTCGCCCATCTCGCGCAGCGCATTGGCGCGGTTCTGATAGAGCAGCGCATCCTTCGGCGCGATGCGGAGCGCGCGCGTATAGTCCTCGATGGCGAGTTCGTATTTTCCGGTCGACTTGTAGGCGACGCCGCGATTGATCAAGGCCGCGATCAGGTCCGGATCGGAAAGTTCGCCGGACTCGATGGCGCTGGTGCAATAACCGATCGCACCTTCGTAATCGGCGGTGGCGAATTTCGAGTAGCAGATATTGTTGTCGCCGATAGCGTCGGCGCCTGCCGGCAGCGGGGCCGCCAGCAGGGCCAGAAGAACGACGGTCAGTCCTGTCTTGTTCGGCATCTCTTCTTCCCGGTCGATAACCCGACCGGGAGACTACCCTTTCCGGAGCTCACGAGAAAGCCGCGACGGCGACGGCCGTATTCATGAAATCGCGGAAGCGAAGCCATTTGCCGTCCTTCAGGGTGATGACATGAACGAAGCCGGAGTCGATGGAACGCCCTGTCGGCAGAGCCGTGAGGGTCAGATGTCCGGTGACGACCACCTTGTCGCGCTCGGCGATGAACTCCTCCGCATCGAAGCGGTGCACCTCAACCGAGGAAAGCACCCGCTCGAAGAAGCCACGGCATTTCTCGCGCCCGCGATAGATACCGGCATAGGGAATGACGGTCGGCCCATAGAACTCGATGATCACCTCGGGATGCAGGAATTCCATGATGCCTGGAATGTCCTTCGCGCCGAAAGCGGCGAAGAGGGCCTTGGTGGTTTCGAGATTGCGCTCGATCTCCGGGTTTCCGACTTTCCGGGGCGCGTTCATTCGGCTGCTCCCTTCATGCGAGGCTGAAAACGAAGGGTGAGCCGGTCGAAGCCGTGGTTCAGAAGGCTGGCGCGCTGGTGCACCGGCGCCTCGTGGCCGAGAGAGACGTGGCCCATGCGGTCGAGGATTGCCTCGACGAGCGCCCTGCCCTCCATGCGCGCGAGGGCCGAGCCCAGGCAATGGTGGATGCCAACGCCGAATGTGAGCTGCTTGTTGAGGTTCGGCCGCGTGATGTCGAACTTCTCCGGCTCGGGAAACATGGCCGGATCGTGATTGGCGGCGGCGAAGAAGAGCGCCACCCACTCGCCTTCCCTGATGGTCTTGCCGCCGATCTCTACATCCTGCGTGGCGATGCGGAAGAGACGCTGCGGCGGCCCGCCATGACGCAGGCTCTCGTCGATGAAGGCGCCGACGAAGGAGCGGTCATCCGCAAGGCGGGCACGCAAATCCGGCATGATCGCGAGATTGTGCATGAGATTGCCGAGCAGGAAGGTCGTCGTTTCCGATCCGGCGACGACGAGGGTAATGCAAAAACGGATGACCTCGTCGAGTGTCAGTTTTTCGCCCCCGGCATCCGCCTTCAGAAGCGCGGTGATGAGCGAATCCGGCTCGCATTTTCCGGCTTTCAACTGACGGTCGATCTCGCTCACGGTCTCGATGAAATAGCCGACGAGTTCCGCGTTGCTCGCCTCGCGTTCGGCGGGGCGCAGATCGGCGGAGAGCATGAATGCCGTCGCCCAGTGACGGAATTTTTCCACGATCTCCTCTGGCAGGCCGAGAAGCCCCACCATGACGCGGGCGGGAATGCGCGAGGCAAGCGCCTCCATCACCTCGACATCGCCCGGACCGAGATCCGCCACCATATCGTCCACGACGGCACGGACACGAGGTTCCAGTTCCTCGACGCGGCGGCGCGAGAAGGCAAGGTTCACGATGCCGCGCAGCCTGTCGTGCTCCGGGTTGTCATGGTTCACGAGCATGAGCGTGGGCGCCGAAGACTGCTCCTGAAGCGGGTCACGCGAGGAAAAGGCGCGATGATCGCGGGCGGCGGCCGAGACCTGATCGTAGTCGAGCAGGACCCAGGCGGTGACCGCCTCGTCGGCCTCGGGGACCGTGCCCGGCGGGTAGTCGCGATAGCCATAGACGGGGGCGAAAGGCCGGAGACGGTCGTAGAGCGCATACGGCGCGGCAATGGTATCCCCGCGCGGCAGGGCGGCGACGAGCGCATCCACATCCTGCTCGCCGGCAAGCCAGACATTCTTCATGTGATCCTCCCTCGAAATCCAAGCGCGCCTCCAACGCGCTTATTGTTTATTTCAGAAACTGTTTCTTTTGTAAACTGTTTAGCCGATGATGCGAGGAAAGGCCGCGCCTAGAATGCGCAGGTGCAGAGGCGGATTCGGGCCTGCCGGAAGGCAGGTCCTCTGGAGGCAGGGTGACGGCAAAGAAGAAGAGCGAGACGAGAGCAAGGCGGGCATCGGCCATTCCCGACGCGGCGCTGCTGTTCCTCGAATATTACTATCCCATCCATTACCAGGCGGGGATCGGCGTGGAGGATGCGCTGCGCGGCGGCCTTCTCAATCGCCATCAGGTGGCGATGCTGTGGCTCATCCATTCCGAGGGGCGCGAGGGCCGGGAGATGAACCGCAAGGCCATCGAACGCTCGCTCGAGAGCTGGTTCGAGATTTCGGGCGCGGCCATTACCAAGGCGCTGCGCGCCATGGCGATGCCGCCGCTGGAACTGGTGCAGCTCGTGGAGGACCCGCGCTCGGGCCGGGAGAAGATCGTGCGGCTGACGACCAAGGGTGAGGCCCATATGAAGAAGATGATCGCGGGCGGCGAGGCCTATGTGCAGCGGATCGTCGACCATATGTCGGACGAGGAAATCCGGCAGGGGCTCCATTTCTTCAAGCGCATTTCCGAGATCGTGGCGGGCTTCCGGCAGGAGTGACGCCTGCGCCGTTGCGCCCCTTGCGAGGGCTTCACAGCGCTGTTATAGCCACCGCGCATAGCGGGCCCTCGCTCCCGGATGAAGGGCCCCGTCCGGAGTATCTGACATGAATGCCAATCCCGTCGTCGCCATTGCGGGCGCGACCGGCGCCGTGGGCGTCGAAATGATCCGCTGCCTCGAGGAACGCAACTTCCCGGTGAAGGAGCTGAAGCTCCTCGCCTCCGCGCGCTCGGCCGGCAAGACGATGAAATTCCGGGGCAAGGACATCAAGGTCGAGGAACTGACGGAAGAGAGCTTCAAGGGCGTCGACATCGCCTTCTTTTCGGCGGGCGGCAGCATCTCGAAGAAGTTCGTCAATGCGGTGAAGGCGGCGGGCGCGGTGATGATCGACAATTCGTCGGCCTTCCGCATGGACCCCGACACGCCGCTGGTGATCCCGGAGATCAACCCGGAGGCGGCGCTCGCGCACAAGGGCGTCATCGCCAACCCGAACTGCTCGACCATCATCGCGATCACGCCGCTCTGGCCGATCCACAAGGTGAACCGCGTGAAGCGGCTCGTGGCCGCAACCTATCAGGCGGCATCGGGCGCGGGCGCGGCGGCGATGGAAGAACTCGAACAGGCGACACGCGCCTTTCTCGACGGCAAGCCCTTCGAGCAGAAGATCATTCCGCACCCCTACCCCTTCAACGTGTTCAGCCACAATTCCAGCGTTGACCCCGAGACGGGCTACAACGAGGAAGAGCTGAAGATGGTGAAGGAGACGAAGAAGATCTTCGCCGATCCGGATATCCGCGTGACCGCGACCTGCGTGCGCGTGCCGGTGCTGCGCGCGCACTCCGAAGCGCTCGACTTCGAATGCGAGAACCCGATCACGCCTGCCGAAGTGCGCGAAATCCTTTCGAGCGCACCGGGCGTGAAGATCGTGGACGATCTTGCGGAAAACTACTTCCCGATGCCGAAGGACGCTTCCGGACAGGACGACATTCTGGTCGGCCGCATCCGGCAGGACATCTCGGACCCCACTGGCCGTTCGATCGCGATGTTCGTCGCGGGCGACCAGCTCCTCAAGGGCGCGGCGCTGAACGCGGTGCAGATCGGCGAAATTCTCGTCCGCGCGGCCTGATCAGGGTCGCGCGCCGACAAGAGAAAAGGCGGCGCCTTGCGGATCGAGCGCCTGCACGATCCATGCGTCGCCGGGCACCTGATGCGGCCCCATCGTGATCGTGCCGTCCTTCTCACCGATGCGAGCGATGGCGGCGTCGATATCGTCGACGCAGAAATAGAAGTTCCAGGCCGGGCCCGGAATTTCCTCGGGCTTCTTCATCATGGCACCTACGGCCTCGCTGCCTGCCGCGAATAGCTGATAGACGCCCTGCTCTCCCATCGGCATGGCCTCGTCCTTCGTCCAGCCGAAAAGGCCGGAATAGAAGGGAAAGATATCGTCGACAGCGCCGCTATATAGCTCGTGCCAGCCGGTCGTGCCCTGGGTGCCCGGCGCGATCTCGGGCAAATCGCCGTCCATCGTTCCCCGGAAAATCACGAATGGCGCACCGGCCGGATCGGCGACGACGGCGAAACGGAGAATGCCGGGGATGTCCGCGGGGGCGCGCAACACCGCACCGCCCGCCCGCGTCACGCGCGCCGCGTAGTCGTCGACATCGTCCACGGCGACATAGCCTATCCAGCCCGGCTTCGCGCGATCGCACTCTTCCTCGGGAATGGCCATCATGCCCCCCACCCCGGCATCGCCGACAAGAAAGCGCGTATAGGCATCCGCACCTTCACCCATGGGGTCGAGCTTCCAGCCGACAACATGCGAATAGAAATCGCCAGCGGCAGCAGTGTCGTTCGTCATCAATTCGTACCAGCGGAACCGGTTGGGTGTGCTCATGTCTCGTTCCTCAACTAAAAACTTCGTTAGTCCGCAGCAGAGCCGCAGCAGTTTCCGGAGCGCGCATCTTCATATTCATCGTGGCGGCGCATCCAGTTCATCGTCCCTTCCTCATTCCGCCCAAGGGGCGCGAGATCGAGGATCATGTAGGTCCCGATCAGCGGCTCGGGTCCACGCGCATAGACCGAATAAGTGTGGAACACGTCGCCCGCATCATCGCGATAGAAGCAACTCAGGCCGGGCAGCTCGTCATTCGCATTTTCCGCCGGCGTTTCCGTGAAGTTGTAGAAGACGGCGCCGCTCGCCAATTCCTCCGGCGTGAAAGAGACGTGATAGTCATAGTTGAAGTCACTGCCGTGCGAGGAAACCCAGGGGAACTTCCACCCCATACGCTTCTTGTAGCGCTCGATCTCCGCCAGGGGAGCACGGGAAACCGCGACCAGCGTCACATCGTGATTGTTGAGATGCGGCAAGGTTCCGTCGAGATGATCGCAAAGAAAGGAGCAACCGGGACATCCCGCTTCCCAGCCCGGCCCCAGCATGAAGTGATAGACGACGAGCTGGCTGCGCGTGCCGAAGAGTTCGGCGAGCGACTTCTTTCCCTTCGGCGTTTCGAAGACATAGTCCTTCTCGACCTTCACCCAGGGAAGCGCCGCCCTTGCCGCGGCAACTTGATCGCGCAGGCGCGTCTCGGCCTTCTCCCTTGCGAGGAGAGCCTTGCGCGCGGCAAGCCATTCTTCCCGGGAAACAATTTTCCTGGCATCGGGAGTGTTCTGCATCGGAGCCTCCTCATCACGCTGCGCACCAAACATTCATTTGATATCAACATATATCGGCTTAGTCAAAGACGTTGCAGCTAAAATCTTTCTGCAATTTCAAAGTCGCGCGACGACGGCGCATCTGACGCCGCGGAGGCGCTGAATGGCTAAGCTATTGACCACAGAAGGCTTTTGTCTAAAAAGCCTCACAATGCCGCGCCGCGGATGACCGGTTTCCAACCGATATTCGACGCGCCGGGCACAAGTCACTATTCTCCCGTTTCCCGAAAGCGGATCACGAGTACCAAAGGACCAGATCATCATGGGCAGCTATCGCTCACGCACCACGACGCATGGCCGCAACATGGCCGGCGCACGCGGCCTCTGGCGGGCCACGGGCATGAAGGAAGGCGATTTCGGTAAGCCGATCATCGCCGTGGTGAACTCCTTCACGCAGTTCGTGCCTGGGCATGTGCATCTGAAGGATCTCGGCCAGCTTGTCGCGCGGGAGATCGAGGCGGCGGGCGGCGTCGCCAAGGAATTCAACACCATCGCTGTCGATGACGGCATCGCGATGGGCCATGACGGCATGCTCTACTCCCTGCCCTCGCGCGAGATCATCGCCGACAGCGTCGAATACATGGTCAATGCGCATTGCGCCGACGCGATGGTCTGCATTTCGAATTGCGACAAGATCACACCCGGCATGCTGAATGCCGCAATGCGCCTCAACATTCCGGCGATCTTCGTCTCGGGCGGACCGATGGAAGCCGGCAAGGTCGTGCTTCGCAACGAGACCAAGGCACTCGACCTCGTGGACGCGATGGTCGCAGCCGCCGACGATGCCTATTCCGATGAAGAAGTGAAAACCATCGAACGCTCGGCCTGCCCGACCTGCGGCTCATGCTCGGGCATGTTCACCGCCAACTCCATGAACTGCCTGACCGAAGCGCTCGGCCTCAGCCTGCCGGGCAATGGGTCGACGCTGGCGACGCATGCTGCGCGCGAGGCGCTCTTCCTCGAAGCTGGCCGCCGTATCGTGGATCTGGCCAAGCGCTATTATGAGAAGGACGACCAGACGGTCCTTCCCCGCAACATCGCCACCAAGGAAGCCTTCGAGAACGCGATGTCGCTCGACATAGCCATGGGCGGTTCGACCAATACGGTGCTGCACATTCTTGCGGCGGCGCATGAAGGCGGGATCGACTTCACCATGGCGGATATCGACCGGCTGTCACGGCGCGTGCCCGTGCTCTGCAAGGTTGCGCCTTCCAAGGCGGATGTTCACATGGAGGACGTGCATCGCGCGGGCGGCATCATGTCGATCCTCGGCGAACTCGACCGTGGCGGACTTCTGCATAGCGAGTTGCCGACCGTTCATGCACCGACACTTCGGGCGGCGCTCGACGAGTGGGACATAAAGCGCAATACCGCAAGCAATGCAGCAAAGGAGCTATTTCTCGCGGCGCCCGGCGGCGTACCGACGCAGACGGCCTTCAGCCAGAACCGTAAATGGGAAAGCCTCGATCTCGACCGCGAAGGGGGGGTGATCCGCGATGTGGAGCACGCCTTCTCGAAGGATGGCGGACTTGCGGTGCTTTACGGCAATATCGCGCTCGATGGCTGCATCGTGAAGACGGCGGGCGTCGACGACAGCATTCTCAAGTTCGAAGGCCCGGCGCGCGTTTTCGAGAGCCAAGACGATGCGGTGAGCGCCATTCTCACCAACAAGGTAAAGGCGGGCGACGTCGTCGTCATCCGCTATGAGGGACCGCGCGGCGGGCCGGGCATGCAGGAAATGCTCTATCCGACGTCGTACCTCAAGTCGAAAGGTCTCGGCGCGAAATGCGCGCTGGTGACGGACGGCCGTTTCTCGGGCGGCACGTCGGGACTTTCCATCGGCCATGCCTCACCGGAAGCAGCGGAAGGCGGCGCGATCGGCCTCGTGCGCGAAGGCGACATGATCGAGATCGACGTGCCCGGACGCGGCATCCACCTCAAGGTGAGCGACGAAGAACTTGCCGCGCGCCGCGCCGAGCAGGACGCGAAGGGCTGGAAGCCGGCGAAGCCGCGAAAGCGCGCCGTCTCCACAGCGCTCAAGACCTATGCTGCCTTCGTGACCAGCGCCGCCAAAGGCGCCGTGCGCGACAAGGACGCCATCGACAAGGCGGCGGGACTGGGCTGATAACTTGCTTTCAGAAACGAGAAACGCAAACGGCAGGGCAACCCCCTGCCGTTTTTGTTTTGCTCGCTCTCCCCTATTTCGTTCACTCCCCCTATCATGAGCGCAAATATCACAGCTCAGGCGACGCAGCAGATCATCCGAGGAAAACAATGCGACTTGTCATAAGAAACGCACGGCGGCTCGACGTCGGAAAGATGGCAATCATCGAGGATGGTCCCCTGGTCGCCGAAGCCGGAAAAATCGTGAGCATCGGCGAGGACGCATCCGCCGATGTGGAGATAGATGCCAAGGGAAGTTTCATGCTGCCCGGCTTTATCGACGCGCATGTCCATTTCCGGCTGGCGACGCTCGATTTTGCAAAACTCCAGCGCTGGTCCGAAGTCGAGTTCGGAATCGTTATGGCGCAGCTCGCGAAAGAAACGCTTCGGCGCGGCTTCACCACCGTTCGCGATCTGGGCGGCGATGTCGAAGGGCTGATGCGCGCAATAAAGGCGGGCGCGGCAGAGGGTCCTCGCATTATTCGCGCCGGCCGCATGCTTACCCAGACGGGTGGACATGGCGATGCGGAGTCGGGCCCCCGTCCCGTCCCGACATGCGCATGCGAAATGCGCCATACAGCATTCGGCATCGTTGCCGATGGTCCTGACGCGGTTCGCAAGGCGGCCAGGCACAATCTGCGCGATGGATCGGACTTCCTGAAGATACATGTTTCCGGCGGCGTGGCGTCACCCGCCGACCCGCTGGAATCCGTACAATACACAGCAGCGGAAATCGCGGCGGCGTGCGAAGAAGCGCGTCACCGGCAAACCTATGTGGCGGCGCATGCCTATTCGGCGGAATCGATCATCATGGCCGTGGAGAACGGCGTTCACACAATCGAGCATGGCAACATGATCGATGCCGGGGCGGCGGCCTGCATGGCGCGGTGTGGCGCCGTGATGGTGCCCACCCTTTCAACCTACGAAGCGATGGACCTTCTGGGACGCAAGATGGGCTTTCCTGAAGCGAACCTCGTCAAGAACAGCAAAGTGCTGGAAGCGGGTCTCCGCTCGCTGGAAATCGCGCGGGATGCAGGGGTGACTCTTGGATGGGGCACTGACCTCATTGGCGAAAGCCAGGCGCGGCAACGACGTGAATTCGCGATCCGCGCCGAAGTGGAAACGCCCGAAGAAATTCTGCGCTCCATGTATGAGGTCAATCCGAAGCTCTGCGGCCTGTCAGGCGAGATCGGCACGCTTACGCCGGGCGCTGTCGCCGACATCGTGCTGACAAAGGTCAATCCGTTGGAAGACATCGCCGCACTTGGGGGCGATGACGCCATCGAGCGCGTTATCCAGGCAGGACGGCCGATTGATTGAGCCGGTTCGTCCCCCTTCATTGTTTCAACAGCGACAAGTCATCGACAAGGCAGGCATGCACTGAACACTCAGGACTTGCCCTGCCAGGCTTGTTCCCTGACAGCGCGTACGCGCATGGCTGCAGCTGCGACCTGCGCCTCGGTCAGAACGTCCCGGTCGATGGCCTTGCGCACCCAGCGCACCACGCGCTGAGGCAAGATGGGATCGTAGCCGAACAGGTTCTTGATCATGATCAGGTCGTTTCCGGCGGCCAGCGCCCGAATGGTTGCCTCTCTCCGGCTCATGAGATTGCCGATGGCGTCCATGTCTATGTCATCCGTCACGACCACACCCCGGTATCCGAGCTTGTGACGGAGAAGCCCAGTTACGATAGGCGCAGAGACGGTCGCAGGAAGACCGTCTGGCGCCAGGCTTTCGAGGCGCAGATGGCCCGTCATCACCATGGCGGGGGGATGCGGAGAGGCCAACAAATCAGCGAATGGCTTCAGTTCTGCCTCGGTCCAACCGGCCGAAACATCGGCGATGCCATAATGGCTGTCGACTACCGAGCAACCGTGACCTGGAAAATGCTTCGCGGCGCATAGAACGCCGGCGCTGGCGAAGCCACCGGCAAAGGCCTCGCCATAAGCGGCGATGCGTTCGGGATCGATTCCATATGACCGTTGCGCGCCGCCGATTGCTGGATTGTCTGGATGGTGAAAATCCAGCACCGGGCCGAGATTTATGTTGAAGCCAAGTGCCGCAAGTTCCTTTCCCGCAACGGAATAGAGAGCGCGGGCCTTTTCCGGAGACATCGTGTCCGCGACCTTTTGGGCTGATGGCAGCGGTGTGAAACCGCGGGTTCTGCCAAGCCGCTGAACTACGCCGCCCTCCTGATCAATGGCTATCAACGGCCTGGCAGGACCCGCGCGAAAGAGGCGCAGCAGGTCCCTCACCTCGTCCATCGTGCCGATATTCTGGGTGACGAAGAAAACGCCGCCGACCTCACCACGACGAATCTGGCGCGCGAGGAGCCGCGCCGACAGTGACCGGGTATTCGAACCGTAGAAGCCGACGATGAGCAACTCGGCGACCAGCGCGGCGAGTTCGTCGCGGGGCCGAAAGAGACCAAACCAGGCGGCGGGGTAGCTGAGCATGCCCCGACCAAACCCCAAAACGGCACGCAGCGCGCGCCTGATCTGCCGCATGGTCGTACGACAATCCCGGATGATGTGCGCAGCCCTCTCGTGGAGGCGCGCGGCGGCCCCGGCAATGCGCATTTTCAGCGTGCTCCGGCTGACAGCATTAACTCAACCGACCGGAAGAAAGAGGTTCCAGAACCTCTATTCGGCCATCGCCATGACGATCGATGTAACGCCGGATCGTCGCCGCGAGCGCCTCGACATTTTCAGGAAGAAAATAGCGCCCGTGAGGTCCGGGAATGATCTCCACGGTGTGACCTGCCGGATAGGCCGTTTTAAACAAATGCTCCGGTGAGGCGATCTGCCCATAAGGATTGAGATAGCTGCCAGCGCCGAAGAGCAACAGGGTCTTGCCTGGATAGGGAAAGAAGCGGCCTTGCTCCATGAGGATTGTCAAAGCGATTTCCCGGCCCTGACGCATCAGTTCCAATCCTGCCTGGCGCATCACAAGGCCCCCCTGGCAGTTGCCTCCCAGAAACAAGGGGCCGGACGGCGCAATGGCAGCAACCTCCTCGGCATAGAGTTGGCCCAACGCCTTTAGCGTCTCATCGCTGTATTCGACGGCAAGATGACCCGACCGCAGGCCAAAAACCGATACGTCGCCAATCAGACTCTCGCTCAGTTGCGAAAGTTCATGGCCTCCCTGAAAACACCAAAAGAGCTTTGGAAGCGACGGATCATCGCTCAGGTTCCGCACCATGCCCGCTTTGCCAAGCCGCCTGCCGGGCCATGTTGCAAGATGGGGATTGATCTTCGCGACCAATCTTTCCGCGAGCCCCGGCGGTAGTGCCGGGTCCAGCGTTTCTCCGCGCGAATCCACCATCAGCGCCAGAACTTCGACCGTGTCGAAGCCAGCCTCGAATCCTGCATCGAGTGTCACCCCGAACTCATCCTCAATGGCGAAGAGAAGATTTGCCATCGCCAGAGAGTCGATACCGGCGTCGCATAGACTGTCTCGTGTGCCGGTGACGATGCCGGCCCCGGCATGCTGGTCAATCAAGGTCAGGAGTCTTGCCTCGGTGGGGCTTCCAACGGTGCGTGCTTTGGGCGGTTGAGAGAGTTGCGGGGGCAGCGGTAGCGCCTTGCGATCGCGCTTGCCATTTGCATTTCGCGGAATCTGGGGGACTGGAAGGAAGACCGACGGCACCATATAGGACGGCAGTTGCTTCAGCAGTTGCTCGCGCAGTTGGACCGGATCGGGCGAGGGAGCATCGGGTTTCATCGCTACGTGTGCGACCAGACGATCGGGATGATGAGGCGAAGAGAGAAGCGCGACGCACGCATCGGCCACTTCAGGCAAGCTGGACAAGGCGGCTTCAACCTCTCCGGGCTCAATGCGGTAACCCTTGAACTTCAACTGACCGTCCATGCGTCCCAGATAGACGAATGTGCCATCCGGCCCGGCCTTCGCGCGGTCTCCCGTGCGATAAATGCGGATGGTGCCCTGGCCGGGAATGTGGACCAGAGGAAAGTTCTGCTCGGTCAGCGCCGGGAGGCCGCGATACCCCTTCGCAAGGCCCGGCCCGAAGAGACAGAGTTCACCCTCCTGCCCCGGCGCCACGACCTGCAAATTCTCGTCAATCAGGCAGGCTCCCATGTTGTCGATCGGCCGTCCGATGGTGACGGACTTTCCCGGCTCGCAGACGGCGAAGAGCGCCTCCACAGTTGCTTCCGTCGGACCATAGGCATTGATGAAGCATCGGCCGTTTCCCCATCGGTCAACCAATGCAGGGGGGCATGCTTCGCCAGCGACAATCACATGGGTGAGGTGCGGATGCTCGCCGGGCGGCACAATCGCCAGAGCAGAGGGAGTGAGAGAAAGATGCGTCAGCCGCGCCTGCGCAATGAAGCGCCCAACAGGCGGACCGGGAATTGCCTGCAGGTCCGTCGGGTAGACAAGGCAAGCGCCCGCAGCGAGCGTCATCGCCATGTCACCTACCGAGACATCGAAGCCGAAACCACTGATTTGCGAGACGCGCGCGTTGCGCGTGATCTGAAAGTGCCGGGACGCCGCCAGCGCGTAATTGGCGAGAGCGCCTCGCGAGATTTCCACCGCCTTCGGCTCTCCGGTCGTTCCCGAGGTGAAGATCATGTAGGCCAGCGCGCCGGCCGCCGCTTCCCTTGGCTGCCAATCGATGGCGGATCTCCCAACATGTTCCGGCAGCCTGCCGCAATTGACGAAGGTCAGCCCCGCATCCGGCAATGCAGAACTGGCCGCATTGACGATGACGGTTCTTATGCCCGCATTCTCCGCCATGTCGCTCAACCTCTTCTCCGGCAAGAGAGGATCGAGCGGTACGTAGATGCCGCCGAGCTGGAGAATTGCAAGGAAGGCGGTTACGCGGTCAACCGTCCGGCCCAGGCAAACGCCGATAGCGTCACCTGCCCCGGCACCGGCTTCGGCGAGAGCAACAGCAAGATCGTCGACCCGGAGGACAAGTTCGGCATAGCTGAGACTGCGGTGTCCCATTTCAACAGCACGTGCTTCGGGGTGCCGGGCGGCGTGCGCGGCGACAAGGGTCAGCAAATCGGCGGGCAAAGGCCGCCTCTCTCCGACCAGTACGTTCGGCGAAGGCGTGGCTAAGTCTGGCGGTAACAACGCATCGGCGAGCCGTCGGGCAATAGGGGCACCGCCCCCTCCTCCCGCCATCACGACCAGCGTGTCGTCTTCCCGCAAGTAGCCATTCAGACACTTCAATAGGTCCGCATGGTCCGCGACATGCCGGCAAGGAAGCCCCACAGACCGGCAGGCGGCAGCGAGCGCGGCGTTTCCATCAAGCTCCCGCCTCGCTTCGCCAAGCGCCGCTACCGGAAGAATGAAACTCATGTCCGCCGCGCCGAGCGCCTGCGCGAAAGGCAGCGCCATAGGCGCGACCCTGCTGTGGAGCTGAGGCTCCAGGACCGCAATCAATCGTCCCCTGGCCGTGTCCCGAAGGGCTGCAAGCGAAGCCGCGACTTCGAATGGATGATGGGCGAAGTCGTCGAAGATGCGCCACGGGCCTTCCGTTGGAATTCGCTGCAGCCGCCGGGCAATCCCGCGGAAACCGGCCAGCGCCCCGGCCGCAGCATCGAACGCGACGCCAAGAGTGAGCGCCATCCCAAGGGCCGCCAGCGCATTGAGGATATTGTGCCTTCCCGGAACGGCCAGAGACAGTGATCCGAGTTCCTCGCCGTGCAGGAAGACTGTCACCCCGCCATTCATGTTGGGAATGGCCCGCAACAGGTTCTCTTCGTTCAAGCCATAAGTGATTACCGCGCAACTTGCTTCGCTCAGGATCGAGACGACACGAGGATCGTCCCCGCAAACCACCGCGCGGCCATCTCGCGGCAGCCGCGCAAGGAAGGACGCAAAGGCACTTTGGAGCCCGCGCTCTCCGCAATAGTGATCGGCGTGGTCGTCTCCAAGATTGGTGAGAATGGCATGAGAGGGCTGCCAGTGATGCAGCGCGCCATGGGCCTCGCAGGCTTCCATTACAAACGGTGCTTCCGGTGCGCCCATTCGCGCGGGGGCGATGTCTGGCGCGACAAAGGACGCCCCCAGCATGTAGCCGAAATCTCCGGCGCCTGCGGCACGCAGGATATGGACAAGCATCGCCGTTGTGGTCGACTTGCCGTGGCTTCCCGCCACACAAATATTCGGGCGGCCCGTAGTCAGCCGGGCAAGAACCTGAGCGCGTGTCTCGACCGGAATTCCTTCGCGTCGCGCGGCGAGCCGCTCCACATGGGTTTCCGGAATAGCCGGACTCACCACGACACAATCGGCGCGCTTCACACGTGCAGGAGCGGTTCCCGGGAATGCCTCGACCCCTTGAGCCTGCAACATGGCGAGACGTTCGGGTGGACAGAGATTGTCGCTACCTGTGACGGGATGCCCAGCCTGCCTGAGCAGGAGCGCCAGTGGCAGCATACCGCTTCCGCCGACACCTATCAGATGCAGATGTGCCGGTTCAGACGTCACCAAGATCCCCCTTGAGTGCGTATTCACCGATCTTTCCCAATTCGGTGAATATTCGGGCGCGCCCCTTCGCAGTTCGCCACCAGTTTTCAGCGGAGAGGTCGCCGGGATCATTCGGGGGCTGAGCAATCAGCCGAACATCATCCGGAACATGTTTGCGAAGTGTCATGATCGCGCGGCGCATATGAAAGGGTTTAGCGCAGACAGCGAGAGCCCGCACGTTTTCCCAACCCAGTTCGGAGCTAATCAGAGCCGCTCCAAATTCCGCGTTCTCTGCCGTATTGCGCGCAGTTTTCTCAATCAGGAGGGCATCTTCCGGGATGCCCGATGCGAGGGCGTGATCGCGGTATAAACTCCATTCCGGCGATCCATCGACGGCGATACCTGCGCCCGAAATCAATACTCTTTTGGTGAGCCCGGATTTGTAGAGCGAAATGGCCGGATGGATACTGCTGATTGTCGGGCTGCAAAGGACAAAAGCCAGATCCACCCTCTCCGGCTCGGACTTCCTGAACAGGAATTCACTGATTGCCGCACGACTGTCGTAGATGTCCATGCGCTACCTATCCGAATCCGCCCAAACCTTTCCGGAGTGGACCTTAGTGGACGATCCGGCTCGGGCAATGCGCTCGTGCGGCAGCAGAAGAGCTGCCGGATGCGGTCTCACTCCCACTCGATCGTTCCGGGCGGCTTCGAGGTCACGTCGTAGACGACGCGGTTGATGCCGCGGACCTCGTTGATGATGCGGGTCGAGACCTGGCCCAGGAACTCGTGGGAGAACGGATAGTAGTCGGCTGTCATGCCATCCAATGAAGTCACGGCGCGAAGCGCGCAGACGTAGTCGTAGGTACGTTCATCGCCCATGACGCCGACTGTGCGCACGGGCAGCAGCACGGCGAAGGCCTGCCATATCTGGTCATAGAGACCGGCGGCGCGGATTTCCTCCAGATAGATCGTGTCCGCCTTGCGCAGGATCTCGAGGCGCTCGCGCGTGATCTCGCCCGGCACGCGGATTGCGAGCCCGGGGCCCGGGAAGGGATGGCGGCCAACGAATTGTTCAGGCAGACCGAGTTCGCGGCCAAGCTCGCGCACCTCGTCCTTGAAGAGTTCGCGAAGCGGCTCCACGAGCTTCATGTTCATGCGCTCGGGAAGACCGCCGACATTGTGATGGCTCTTGATGGTGACCGACGGACCGCCCGCGAAGGAAACGCTTTCGATCACGTCCGGATAGAGTGTGCCTTGCGCAAGGAAGTCCGCGCCGCCGACCTTCTTCGCTTCCGCCTCGAAGACGTCGATGAAGGTTGCGCCGATGATCTTTCGTTTCTGCTCAGGATCGGTCACGCCTTCGAGCTTGCCCAGGAAAAGGTCGCTGGCATCGACCGAAACAAGCGGGATGTTGTAGTGATCGCGGAAAAGCGAGACGACCTGCTCGGCCTCGCCCGCGCGCATCATACCGGTGTCCACGAAGACGCATTGAAGCTGATCGCCTATCGCTTCGTGAAGCAGCACCGCGACAACCGAGCTGTCGACACCGCCGGAGAGACCGCAGATCACCCTGCCCTTGCCCACCTGCTCGCGCACTTTCGCAATCTCGGTTTCGCGGAAGGCGGCCATTGTCCAGTCGCCTTTGCAGCCGCAGATGCGATGCGTGAAATTCCACAGCATGTCGCGGCCACGCGGCGTATGGACGACTTCCGGGTGGAACTGGACGCCATAGAAGCGGCGTTCCTCATCCGCGATGACGGCGAAGGGCGCGCCCCGGCTTTGCGCCACAACCTTGAAGCCTGGCGCGATGGAGACGACGCGGTCGCCGTGGCTCATCCAGACGGGCTCCGTTTCACCCTTCTGCACGATGCCTTCGAGAAGCGGCGTCTCTTCGATGACTTCGATGGAGGCGCGGCCGAACTCGCGCTCGTCATGGCCTTCGACCTTGCCGCCGAGCTGGAGCGTCATGGTCTGCTGGCCATAGCAGATGCCGAGAACGGGGAGCCCTGCCTCGAAGACGAATTGCGGCACCCGGGGGCTGTTCTCGCGGCTGACGCTGAAAGGGCTGCCGGAGAGAATGATGCCTTTCGGACCGAAGCTCTCCCACATCTCCTCGACCTTGTTGAAAGGCACGATCTCGCAATAGACGCCGCTTTCGCGGACGCGCCTTGCAATGAGCTGCGTGACCTGGCTGCCAAAATCGATGATGAGAATGCGGTCTTCGGTCATGTTCCGTCTACGGATTGGGATTGACTGGAGGTGTTGTACGGACACCCGCTTCTCCGAACGCGCGTTCGATGTCGCGGGTCTCTGTGCAGGCAGGACAAGTGAGGCGGAGCTTGTCGAGAAGCAGCCGTGCCGCCTCCTTGTCTCCCGCCTCGATGTTCAGCCGCGCGAGACCGCTCAACGCCGAGGGAAAGATGGGGTCGATCGACAATGCGATGACATAATATTTGCGTGCGAGCTTCGGATTGCCGCTCGCCCCCTGGACTGCACCGAGTTCGGCATAGGCCCGGGCATTGGCGGGGTTGGAGACAATAGCTTCCTCCAGAAGCCGCCGGGCATCCGCGAGACGCCCCGCCTTCGCGGCCGTCACTCCCTTTTCGGTCAGGCTAAGCGAAGCACGCTCGGACCGGGCATCCACCGCGTGGGCGGAGGACAAGGGCAGAAGCGCCGCCGCAACAAGGAGCCAGAGAGGCATAAGGGCGAAACGCGAGAAATTTCGGGAAAATACGGCCGCCATAGATCCTGGCCCGTCGAAGGAAACTATCCCGATAGACCATCCTTCCCTTACCCCGTCAAGCCCGATACCGCAGCGCATCATTTGCCGCCTTTCCGCCGGAGAATGGCGACGAAAAACCCGTCGGTCCCCGAGGAGGCGGGCGCGAGACGAAGGCTCGGCCCCGGCGGCGCCGGAGGCGGCAGGATGGCTTCCGGCCAGGCCGCGGCCCAGGAAAGGGGCTCGAAATCCTGATGCCTCTCGAGGAAAAATTCGACCTGCCTTTCGTTTTCGCAAGGGAGTAGCGAGCAGGTGACATAGACGATTCTGCCTCCGGGACGGACAAGACCGGCGGCGCGGGCGAGCACTTCTTCTTGCGCGGCCCGATAACCTTCAAGCGTGTCCGGGCCGAGACGCCACCTTGCATCGGGGCTTCGCCGCCAGGCACCGGTACCGCTGCAGGGTGCGTCGACCAGCACACAATCCGCGCGGCCGGCGAGGCCCGCGAGATCGGAATCAGCGGCACCCGGATGCCAGGGACCCAGCACGGCCGTCTGGAGATTGCGTATGCCCGCGCGCTGCGCGCGCGGCTCCAGCGGTGCGAGGCGGCGGCTATCCGTATCGCAGGCGTAGATTTGCCCCTTGTTCTCCATCATCGCTGCGAGGGCGAGCGACTTGCCGCCTCCACCCGCGCAAAGATCGACCACCTGTTCGCCGGGCTTTACCCCCGTGAGCAGGCAGGCAATCTGCGAACCCTCGTCCTGAATTTCGATGGCGCCTTCGCGATAGAGCGCGAGGCCCGGCAGATTGCCGCGCGTGGTCAGACGCAAGCCCCAGGGAGACCAGGGGCAAGGTTCGGCGAGGAGCCCCGCCTCTTCCAGCGCGACACGGGCCGCTTCGCGATCCGTCTTCAGCGTATTGACGCGAAGATCCGTCGGGGCACGCTCCATGAGCGCCGCCATTTCACGCTCAAGCTCGCTGCCAAAAGCGGCCTCGAACTCCGAGTGAAGCCATTCTGGATAGTTGAGCCTGATCCAGGGTGCCGCATCCGCGCCGGGCAGCGCGGCAGCATCAAGCGCATTCCGCTCATCTTCCGAGAGGGGCGCTGGCGCATGGCGCGAACCATCGGCGAGCGCGGCGATATCCTCCCCGTTCACGAGCGCAAGTGCTGCGAAGGCAAGAAGACGCGCATCTTCATGACCTGTCGCCGCGGAAAGTTCCGCCCGCCGGCGAAGCACCGTGTAGACGAGTTCGGAAATCGCGGCACGATCCTTCGAGCCCGCATAGCGGTTCGACCGCGACCAGTTCTCCACGATACGGTCTGCCGGACGGCCGCTCAGAAAGATGTCTTCGAGAATTTCGATGGCCGATTGCAGACGTGCGCCGGGTGTCATTTCACGTCACCCGATGCCGGGCCGGCAGTCAGCTTGCACCGCCGGGATAATTGGGGGCTTCGCGCGTAATCGTCACGTCATGGACATGGCTTTCGCGCAGGCTTGCCGAAGAGATGCGCACGAATTCGGCGTTCTTCTGGAAGTCCTTCACGGTCGCATTGCCGGTATAGCCCATCGCGGCCCGGAGACCGCCAACGAGCTGATGGATGACGGTGCCAACCGGTCCCTTGTAGGGCACCTGGCCTTCAATGCCTTCCGGCACGAGCTTCAGCGAATCCTTCACGTCCTGCTGGAAGTAGCGGTCGGCGGAGCCCACCGCCATCGCGCCCACAGAGCCCATGCCGCGATAGGCCTTGTAGGAACGGCCCTGAAAGAGGAAGACCTCGCCCGGGCTTTCCTCCGTGCCGGCGAAGAGCGAGCCGAGCATGGCGCAATCCGCGCCTGCGGCGATCGCCTTGGCGAGGTCGCCGGAGAACTTGATGCCGCCATCGGCGATGACAGGCGTATCGGTCTTACGAGCGGCCTCGACCACATCCATGATGGCGGTGAGCTGGGGTACGCCCACACCCGCCACGATGCGTGTCGTGCAGATCGAGCCCGGGCCGATACCGACCTTGATACCGTCTGCGCCCGCATCGATGAGCGACATGGCGGCGGCGGCAGTTGCGACGTTGCCCGCGATCACCTGCGTCTTGTTGGAGAGCTTCTTGATGCGCGTAACCGCATCGGCGACGCGCGCCGAATGACCATGCGCCGTGTCCACCACAATCACGTCGGCGCCGGCGGCGATGAGCGCCTCGGAGCGGCCATAGCCCTCGTCGCCAACGGTCGTCGCGGCGGCAACGCGAAGGCGGCCCTGCTCGTCCTTAGCGGCGTTCGGGTGAAGCTGCGCCTTCTCGATGTCCTTAACCGTGATCAGGCCGACGCAACGATAGGCATCATCCACCACCAGCAGCTTCTCGATACGGTGCTTGTGAAGGAGACGCTTCGCCTCCTCCTGGCTGACACCGTCGGCGACCGTGATGAGGTTTTCCTTCGTCATCAGGTTGCGGACAGGCTCTTTCGGATTGCTCGCAAAGCGGACGTCACGGTTGGTCAGAATGCCGACCAGCTTGCCGGAATCGGGCTCGACCACGGGAATGCCGGAAATGCCGTGGCGCTGCATCTCCGAAAGCGCCTCGGAGAGCATCGCGTCGGGACCGATGGTAACCGGGTTCACCACCATGCCGCTTTCGAACTTCTTCACCTGGCGGACCTGCTCGGCCTGCGCTTCCGGCGTCATATTGCGATGGAGTACGCCAATGCCGCCCGCCTGAGCCATGGCGATTGCGAGGCGCGCTTCCGTCACCGTGTCCATGGCGGCGGACATGATGGGGATACCCAGATCGATTGTTCGAGTGAGGCGGGTGCGCGTGTCGGCTTGAGTGGGCAGGACCGTGGAAGCGGCTGGGAGCAGAAGAACGTCGTCGAACGTCAGTGCTTCACGGATCATACTGCCAACCTCCTGGGCCGTTGGGGACCGGCCACCCTATGCTGTGTTGGCGCTGGCTTTTAACACCTATATGCGGGAATGCAAAGGGCAGTATGCCGCGGCTGCGAAATATTCACGAAGCAGCTTCGCCATCACTTCCAGAACGCCCCTTAAAGCCCTGAGCTAAAACATACATTTCCGCCGAATCGGCCCGGCTGGCCTTGGGTTTGACATGGCGCACGGTCTTGAAGTGCTGCTTCAGGAGCGTCAGAAGCTCATTCTCCGTTCCGCCCCGCAAGACCTTGGCGAGAAAGGTTCCGCCGGGCGCCAGTACTTCCACCGCAAACTGCGCTGCCACCTCGCACAGATGCATGATGCGCAGGTGGTCCGTCTGCTTGTGGCCAGTGGTGGGGGCGGCCATATCGGAAAGGACAATGTCCGCCTCCCCGGCCAGAAGCTCCTTCACCTTGTCGTCGGCGCCTTCATCCAGAAAGTTGAGCTGGAGGATGGTCGCCCCCGGCACGGACTCGGTTTCCAGATAGTCGAGACCGATGACGCGGCCGCTGCGCTCTCCACCTCCGATGGCCTTTGCCCGGGCAACGGCGACCTGACACCATCCGCCCGGTGCGCAGCCAAGATCGACCACGCGCGAGCCCGGTTTCAGCAAATGATATTTGTCATCGATCTCAGCAAGCTTGTAAGCCGCGCGGGAGCGATACCCCTCGCGCTTTGCAGCATGAACATAGGGATCATTCAACTGCCGCTGGAGCCAGCGGGCAGAGGATGTCGAGCGCTTGCGCGCCGTCTTGACCCTCACCTTGAGCGAACGGGCCCCACCATCGGCGGCGCCTCCGCCCTTGCCCTTCCTGTCACCGGCCATCTTCACACCGTTCCATTATCGCTCGCCGGATTCGACTTCCTGCGGCGCCGTCTGCGGCGGCGCCTGCGTTTGCCGGCATCCGCCTCCATCAGCGAAAGAAGAATACCCTCGCGCAGGCCCCGATCCGCGACGCGCAGCCGGTCGGCCGGCCAGGCCCGGGCGATAGCCTCGAATATGGCGCAGCCCGCCAGCACCAGGTCTGCGCGCTCCTGCCCCACGCAAGGATGAGCGGCGCGGCTTCGATAGTCCATCTCGAGGAGAGATTGCGTAACGCCATGCACATCCGCCGGCGAAATCCAGACACCATCCACGCGCGTCCGATCGTAGCGGTTCAGCCCCAGATGCACGCCGGCGATGGTCGTGACCGTGCCCGAGGTGCCAAGCAGATGGAAGCCGGAAGACGCCTTGCCTGTGGAAGTCTTCAACCGCTCGAGAAAGGGATCGAGCTGTCCGCTCACTTCGTCCACCATCCGTGTATAGACCTCGCGCGGCACTTCCACGCCGCCATGCCGTTCGGCAAGGGTAACGACCCCGCAAGGGAGCGATATCCAGTCGGCAATCGCCGGGTGGCGGCCATCGGGACCATCCATCCGAACCCATATCAGCTCGGTGGAGCCCCCGCCGATATCGAACACGAGCGCGGATGCGCAAGACTTGTCGAGGAGCGGCGCACATCCAGCGACTGCGAGGCGCGCCTCGTCTTCCGTGGAGACGATCTCCAGCGACAGGCCTGTCTCGTGCCTTACCCGGTCGATGAAATCGGTACCGTTAAGCGCCGTCCTGCAGGCGGCTGTTGCAATGGTCCGCGACCGCGAAACGCCGCGGCGGGACATCTTGTCGGCACATATCCGTAGCGCCTCTATCGCGCGCGTCATGGCCGCTTCGCTCAGAGATCCCGTGAGCGCAAGCCCCTCGCCAAGGCGGACTATTCGAGAATAGGCATCGACGACCTTGAAGCCATCCGGCGCGCGGCGGGCGATCAAGAGGCGGCAATTATTGGTGCCAAGATCGAGAGCTGCATACAGCTTGTCTGTGGAGGGCTGGCTCCTCGGCGCCTTGCGTACCGGTTTCGCCGGGGGAGCGAGCGGCGCCTTCTCCTTCGCCGCTTCCTTTCGGGCTTCTTCCTTGCGGCGCCCCCTGCCGCGGCGGCCGCGACGGCGCGATTTCCGAGCAGCGCCCTCTTCCTTGCCCCGCAGATTCACTGTGCCCGCCGCTTCGCCTTCAGCGGCCGGTTCCTTGGCGGCGGATGGAGCCCGCGACAGGCCCTCATTAGCGGCAGAGGGTTCGCCGGAACCCGACATGCCGCCGTCACCTTCATGGTGCACTTTGCTCAGACCCGGGAAGCGCGGGACAACCGCCGGAGGCAGGCCGCGCTATCGACCGGATTCCCTATATTTCAGTTGGGTGAAGTGTAGCAGCCTCAGCCGCCCGGTAAAGGATGGGGCGAGGCGCAGGAGCAAATCTCGGAAAGTGGCTGGGGGACTAGGATTCGAACCTAGACTGGCGGAGTCAGAGTCCGCTGTCCTACCATTAGACGATCCCCCAAAACGCAGGCTGACCCTCGATTTTCGCCATTCTCATGACGATTCGAGGGACGGCGCGCTCTGGTTACGCGGGCGCAAACTAGTCGCCGTCCCCCATTTCGTCAACACTCTGAAATCAATGCAATTCGAGGCCCGGCAGATCGCCTTTTGCCCGCCAGTCCTCGAGGATCTTGATGAAAGCCACCGACCCCGCGCCGTAGAACCCGTTGCGGATGGCGGCCTCGGAAGGCTGCCCCTCGTTGTTGTAGTAGCCGGGGGTGCACTCCTCCAGATAGCGGCGGTTGAAGACGGCGACCTTCATCACCTCATCCACCCAGGCATCCTCCGCCTCCTGCGATGTTTCCACCACCCTCGCCTGCCGGTCGATGCACTGCTTCACGATGTAGGAGAGGTGTTTCGACTGCTCGTTCAGCATATGCGGATAATTGGCGGTAAACCCGGCCTGTGCATTCGAAACGATAAAGCAGTTCGGGAATCCCCGCGTGTGCATGCCGTGGAGAGAAGAAACACCGTCTTTCCACTTCTCTGTGAGCGAGAGACCATCGCGACCGTAGATTTCGAAACCCGCGCGGCGCGTATACCCGGTACCCACCTCGAAACCCGTGGCATAGATGAGGCAATCGATCTCGTATTCCTGCCCGTTCGCGACAATGGCATTTTCCGTTATACGCTCCACTCCCCTGCCCGCCGTATCGATCAGATGAACATTCGGCCGGTTGAAGGTCGCAAGATACTCATCGTGGAAGCAGGGCCGCTTGCAAAACTGGTTGTACCAGGGCTTCAGCGCATCGGCGGTGCCGGGATCCTTCACGACATTATCGACACGGGCGCGTATCGACTCCATCTTCTTGAAGTCTGCCAGCTGAACGATCTCGGCCATTTCAGCGGGCGACACCCCTTCGGTTTTCTTGCGCGCCATAACGAGCAGATTGCCGATGATGTCGGTCCAGCCGTCATTGACGAGATCCTCTTCCTGGAAACCTCCGGACACGAGCGTGTTGAAGTTGTCCATCCGGTGCTGTTGCCAGCCAGGCTCGAGGCTCCTGGCCCAATCGGGGTCGGTCGGCCGATTGTTGCGCACGTCGATCGATGAGGGCGTACGCTGGAAAACATAAAGCTCTTTCGCATGTGCACCGAGATGCGGCACGCATTGCACGGCTGTCGCGCCGGTACCGATAATGCCGACGCGCTTGTCCTTCAGCTTTTCGAGGCCACCATTGCAGTCGCCGCCGGTGTAACCATAGTCCCAGCGGCTCGTGTGAAAGGAGTGCCCCCTGAAACCTTCGATGCCCGGAATACCGGGAAGCTTCGGACGGTGCAGCGGGCCGCTCGCGGTGACCACGAAGCGCGCCTTGATGGCGTCCCCTCTATTCGTATGGACGATCCAGCGCGCGGAAGATTCGTCCCAACGCATTTCCTTCACTTCCGTCTGGAAGAGAGCATCGCGATAGAGATCGAAGTGGCGGCCGATGGCGCGGCTGTGTTCGAGAATTTCAGCTGCCTTCGAGTATTTCTCGACAGGTATGTAGCCGACCTCCTCCAGAAGAGGCAGGTAGATATAGGACTCGATATCGCAGGCAGCGCCAGGATATCGGTTCCAGTACCAGGTGCCTCCGAAGTCACCGCCCTTCTCGATCATGCGGACCCGTTCGACGCCTGCCTCGCGCAGGCGCGCACCTGCGAGCAGCCCGCCAAATCCGCCACCCACGACGACGACATCTACTTCGTCGCTCAGCGGCTCCCGCGTGAATCCGGTCTCGACATAAGGATCGTCGAGATAGTGGGCAAACTGTCCCTTGATCTCGACATATTGCTCGTTGCCGTCGGACCGCAGACGCTTGTTGCGTTCGGCCCTGTATTTCTCTTTCAGCGCAACCGGATCGAATCCCAGTTCGCCCGCATTGATAGTCTGCGCACCGCCGCTTCCCGTTTTCTCCGACATTTCATCCCTCACATATCATGCCGCCTTCTTTACGTGCGGCGTTCCAAGTTCATTTGCTTTGCGGAAGATGATAACGGAGCCTTACTATCTGTCAAAGAAGGTTCTTCTTCAGGAAGACTTCACATTCCAGAGGTCTCTAGGGTGGACCGGTGTCACTACAATATCGTAGAGACGCCAGTCACTCGCCTCCACCGCATCTCGAATATGGTCGAGCCGAGAGGTCACATCCTCTTCATCGATAAGCTCCGCGTAGACGGTGCCTGTCAGAAGATGCCCCTCCTCCCGCAGTTTCACTTCCACCGACCTGATGCCCGCAACGGAGATCGCTGCATTTCTTGCGCTCTCGATTGCCGGATGTAGCTTGTCACGATCAACCGTGTGAGGAATGCGGTCCGCAAGGTCCCCCATCGCGCGCCAGACGTGCCGGGCGCCGTCGTGGATCACATCGAGAGAAATGAAAATCGCCGCCACAGCGTCTGCCCACCAGAAGCCGAGGCCAACGCCAACAATTCCAACGATTGCACCGACGCCCGTCATCCAGTCAGCCTTCTGCATGCTCGCATCGGCGATGAGCGGCTTGTCGTGGATTTCACGAGCGATCGGCATCTTCAGACGGCCGAGGATAACCGGGGGGATAATGCTGTAGAGCAAAGCCGCCATCATCAGCCAACCGCCCCAGATGTCATATCCAGCCACAGACATGAGACCGATAGTCGGATGCTCCGCCTTTGAAAGCGCCATGCCATTTTCGACCAGAAGGTAGACGCCAACCAACAGCGTTGCCGTTGCGCCGACCAGGTAAGCGATGGAAACGGAGCGATAAAGACCAAAGGGAAATCGCTTGGTCGGTCCACGGCGCTCTACCGATGCGGCGGCCAGATAAGCCATTGCCGGAATGAGACTCAGCACATCCTCGATCCACGCCGTCCGCGTGGCCTGCGCATTGCCGAGCACAAGATAGAGAACCAGAATGACGCTGCTCATCGCGGCGAGCGTTATCCATTCCAGACGTATCGCGCGGCGGCGAAGAGCCGCCTTGTCGTCCGGCCAGACGAAAGCTTCGCGCGTTCTCATTGCTGCGTCTCCGCCAACAGCTCCCGAGCTTCGCTCTCATGCCGGGACAAGTATGTTTCGAGAGCGACAAGCCATGCGTTCTCGCCTTTGAGAACGGCCATGACATGCTTTTTCCCGGGAACATAGGGCCGGGAAAAACCGACCTTCGATTTCCATGGATCGTCCTGTTGAAAGCCGCCTACAACAATGTCGAGCTTGCGCTCTTCAAGAGCACGCATCGCGGTCGGGCCGGAAATGTCGGCCCAATGAACCTCGGCATCAAGTGAGGCCGCAAACTGCTCGACGAGTTGAGTCTCAATGCCACTTACCGTCCCGCCGTCGATCTCCGCCCAGGGAGGGTTTTCGACGATGCCCGCATAGACGGTCCCGCCCCGCACCCTGTCCAAAGTACCTTCCGGATCCTTCGGATAGTCATCGCAGGCTACTGCAAAGAGGAACAACGACAGGAAAACCAGGAATACCTTGATTTTTCCCTTGCCTTGCACGGTTCGATCTCCCGGCTCTGCGCGATCCCTGTACAGTTAAGAGAGGAACGACCTGCGCTGTTCCGGGTTCCTTCAAGCACAAAGGGCTCCGCCTCGCAGCGGAGCCCTCCGGGTTTCCCGGTATCGAGAAACTTCAGCCGTAGCGGTAGGGCGCGCCGGCCTTGCGCATCGTATCGGCGTAGTTCTTGAGGATCTGAACGACGCGCGCGTTGCGCTCGCTTTTCTGCGCAACTTCGTCCCAGAACTTCATCGCCTCATCTTCCACCGTTTTCCATTCCTCTTCGGGAATCGTGGTGAGCTCCAGTTTGCCCCCCGTGGTGCGGTAATGAGCTTCACCCCACCAATACCAGTGCTGGCGATAGTAGTGCGAACTGTCGATGCAGAGCTTGAACAGCGTCTTCAGATGATCCGGCAGCGCCTCCCACTTCTCGGTGTTTGCAATGTAGGAACCGGCCCAGGCGCCCGAGATGTTGTTAGTGAGGTAGTATTTGTTGATGTCCGCCCAACCGACCGTATAGGTCTCGGTCGCGCCGCACCATGCAACGCCGTCGAGTTCGTTGGTCTGGATGGCCACTTCGATGTCCTCCCAAGGCAACGTGACCGGCACGACGCCAAACCGCTCCAGGAACTTGCCACCCGTGGGGAATGTGAAGACGCGCAGGCCTTTGAGGTCGTCGAGCTTGCGGATCGGTTTCGTCGTCACGAAGTTGCAGGGATCCCAGGAACCGGTGCTGAGCCAGGTGACGCCAGGCACCTCGGCATAAGCCTCCTCCCATATCTCGCGAAGTCCGTACCACTCCCAAAGCACCGGTACGTCGAGGCTGTAGCGCGAGGCAAACGGGAAATAGGCGCCGAACACAGACACGTCGACGGGAGCGGCCATCGAGTCGTCGTCGCTTTGCGCCGCGTCGATCGTTCCGTTCTGAACGGCGCGGAAGAGCTCGCCCTGCGGCACGAGCTGATCGGACGTATAGAGTTCGATCACCATCTCGCCGTTCGCGGCGGTGTTGAATGCGTCGATTGACGGTTTGATCACATGTTCGGCGAGAGCCGGTCCCGCATAGGTCTGAAGGCGCCATTTGATCGGCGACTGCGCCCGCACAACAGCCGGCGCCGCAAGAGTGGACGCGCCGACGGCTGCGACGCCGACACCCGCCTTTTTCAGAAAGTCGCGTTTGTTCATCTGCTTGGGATCATCAGTCATCTGAAAGACTCCTTCTTCTCTGGATGGTTACGGGTCGTATCCAGCCCCAATGCCAGACCCGGCCCACACGCACGAAGAAATCCGCTACTGCCTTGAACGCCTGAACTTTCTAAGTCGACTCCTAACGCCCGTTGTACATTTCGGGCAACCAAAGGGCGAGCTGCGGAAACGCCATCACGATCGATATCGTGACAAGCATAATCATCACAAACGGTACGATTGAGCGGTAGATGTCCACAAGAGTTATCTCAGGCGGCGCCATGGCGCGCATGAGAAATAGATTGTAGCCAAAGGGCGGCGTTATATAGGCCACCTGACAGGTGATCACATAGAGAACGCCGAACCAGATCGGATCGAAACCCAGGCTCCGGACGAGAGGAATATAGAGAGGCGCGACGATGACTAGCATGGCCGTGTCATCGAGGAACATTCCAAGGACGACGAAGGAAATCATCATCATGACGAGAATTTCCCACGGCCCAAGCTCCCAGGTATCGAGCAGGAGGATCTTGATCGCATTCTTTGCACCAAGACCGTCGTAAACGGCGCCGAAGCAAAGCGCGGCGAGGATGATCCACATGAACATGCAGGTGATGCTCAGTGTCTGACGCATCGTATCGTCCATCACGCGCCAGTTGAGGCGGCGTTTCAAGAGCGCCGTGAGCGTTGCCGCGGTTGCCCCCACGGCCGAGCTTTCGACGAGGCTCGTAACACCGGTGAAGAAAAGACCCATCATCGATGCGAAGATCAGGATGGGTGCGATACCGGCCTTCAGTAGCCCTATCTTTTCGCTCCATGTGATCTTCTCACGTTCCTCCTCGGGCAATGCAGGGCCGAGCGAAGGATTCCACTTGCAGCGAAAATAGATGTAGATGCCGAACAACAGCGCCATCAGAAGACCCGGCAGAATGCCCGCGAGCCAGAGTTGAAGAACGGGCTGCCGGGCGATCATCGCATAGAGAACAAGCACGACGCTCGGCGGAATGAGAATCCCGAGCGAGCTTCCGGCCTGAATAACACCGGTCACCATGACCTTGTCGTAGCCGCGCCTCAACAATTCAGGCAGCGCAACACTTGCACCGATGGCCATGCCCGCAACGCTGAGGCCGTTCATGGCAGAGATCACAACCATCAAACCAATGGTTCCGATGGCAAGACCGCCTTTCAACGGGCCAGCCCAGACATGGAACATGCGATAGAGGTCGTTGGCTATCCCCGACTCCGAGAGCATGTAGCCCATATAAATGAAGAGCGGCAGCGTCAGCAGCGGATACCAGTTCAACACCTGAAAGCTGGCGTTGAAAGGCATTTCAGACGCACCATCACCCCACAGGAGAAGAGCCGCGGCGGCAGCCACAAAACCGATCGCCCCGAAGACACGCTGGCCGGTGAGCAGCATCACCATGAGCGAGGAGAACATCAGCAGAGTGATGAGTTCGTAGCTCATTCAATCTCCTCGCCGCGAACGCGCGCCAGATCGCGGAAGAAGAAGGCGATCGCCTGCAGAAGCATCAGCGCGATGCCGATAGTCATGATGACCTTGATGGGCCATAGGGGTGGCGCCCAAGCCGTGTAATTCACCTGATTGTAGGTAATGGCGTATTCCGTGCTCGAGATTCCCCCCATCAACAGCACGACAAGATAGAAGATCAGACAGAACGACGTGATTGTGTCAGTGAAGGCCATCTTGCGAGGCGACAAACGCCCGTAAAGAAGATCCATCCGCACATGCGAATTGAGCTGCATGGAGTAGCCACCGCCCAGCAGGTAGTAAGCGGCAAGCAGAAACTGGCCCATCTCCATCACCCAGGAGATCGGTACATTGAACATGGTGCGAGAAATCGATGCGTAGAGGAGAATGCCGATCATCGCGAAGATGAGGAACATGACGGCCCGGCCGACCACGCGGTTCACCGCTTCGACGTACCGGACATATGCTCTGGCTGCTCTCGGCAAGATGCCTCTTTGACACTCGGACAAGAATCCGGACCGGGATAATCCGGCCCTCGGGCGGGGAAACGCAGCGACTATGCCAAGGCTGCACAGATTATCGGGCAATGGCAACTGGGGCGGCGATCTCAGCCCTGAAAAACTCCCTCTTTTCTGCGCTTTTTCAGCAAGTTGCCCTCAAGTGAAGCATCGAAAACACAATACTTCCGGCCGCGGTCGCGCGCTGGCCGCCTGAGATGTGCACCCCAAAACACTGACGACAGGCATATGTCTTTAGATATAGGCCCCACGTTGACCTGCCATAATTGCGAGGGAATTATCGGAGATCGATTCACGATCCCGGGGCTGGCCGACAACACCCTCCCTATCCGACAGAGACCGTATGAAAATTCTGATTGCCGACGATCACGTGCTTTTTCGCGATGGGCTCAAGTTGATCGTGGAAGATACGTTTTCCGATGCAGAAGTCGTCGAAGCGGACAATTTCACCGAGGCTCTGATTCAAGTGGACAGGCAGGTGGATATCGACATGGCGCTCGTCGATTTCGGCATGCCGGGGATGGAGGGCTTCAATGGCATTTCGACGCTCCGAGCCCGTCTGCCGAGTACGCCGCTCGTAGTGATTTCAGGCCGCGAGGACCGGGAAACCATCCTCGACACACTGCGAGCGGGCGCTTCCGGTTTCATCCCGAAAGGATCGCCGCGCGCAAGAATCGCCAATATCCTCGAAACCGTTCTTCATGGCGGCATTCATTTTCCGCAGGAAGTGATCGAGGCAATGAACACTCTCGGACGCGCAGAACATACGCGCGACTCCGTGATCGCAACACTTACTCCCAGACAGCTCGACGTATTGGTGCTTGTCGGCAAGGGCCATTCGAACAAGGAAATCGCCCAGACGCTCAACCTCACGGAAGGTACCGTGAAGGTCCATCTCGGAGCCATATTCAGAGCGCTCGGCGTTCAAAATAGAACGAGAGCCGCCATGGTCTGCGTGAAACTGGGACTGGCAATCGAGAGAAACGGGAACTGAGGGCCTAGCGCGTCATCCTGGCAAAGACGAGGCCACCCAGTGCACCAGCCGCTACCTGCGCGAGGAAGCCGAGGGTCGATCTTGCTCCGGCAATCGGCGTAATGTCGAAGACGATGCCCATCGCCGTCAAGGCAACCGCCAGCGCAACGGCGCCTGCCACGCCATAGACCAGGCTGCGCTGCGTTCCCGCCATCCTGTAGACCAGCGCAGCCGCGGACATCGCGACCAGAAAAGCAATTGCAATGATCATTCCGAACATCGGCCCCATTCCAGCGATATCCTGGGCCGTGGTCGAGAGACGATCAGAAACGGTGATTTCAACGCCGAGAGCGGAAAGCTCCGAGAGAACGAATTGCGTGTGGGCGATACAACCCAGGACGGTTGTCACGATCACGGCCAGGACGAAACCCAGCACTACCTTACCGATACGCATTTCCCCCTCATTTCTTTCGCTCGCAAAGTGGCGCTATGATTGCACAGAATAACAGCGGTGGGGACGGGAAACATCCGATGATGAAACGGGCATTCGCAACTGGCGTTCTGGCGGGCACAGTCTTTCTGACAGCGCTGCCGGGATTGTCGGCAGCACAAGAAACGTCTTCCACCACAGACGCCTACCGGATCACACCGCTGGCGGAAAACCTCGATCATCCCTGGAATCTCACTTTCATGCCGGATGGCTCGATGCTGATCGTTCAGTTGCCGGGCGTGATCCGCGTTTTGAAAGACGGCGCTCTGTCCGAACCCCTACCCGGGGTGCCGGATGTCTATTTCGAAAGCCAGGGCGGCCTTTTCGAAGTGCTTCCAGACCCCGACTATAGCGACAACGGATATGTCTATCTTTCCTATGCGCATGGCACACCAGACGAGAACGGTACGCGCGTCGCGCGAGCCCGCTTCGATGGAAAGGCGTTTTCCGACCTCGAAGTGATCTTCGACGCGGCCCCCACCAAGGACACGCCGGTGCATTACGGCGGAGTGATGACATTCCTTCCTGACAGCACTTTGCTGATCGCGGTCGGCGATGGCTTCGACTATCGGGAGCAAGCGCAGCGCCTAGACAACGATCTCGGCAAGATTGTCCGCATCAACCGGGACGGAAGCATTCCCGAAGACAATCCTTTTGTAGACGAGGAAGGGGCGCGCCCTGAAATCTGGAGTTACGGCCATCGCAACCAGCAGGGCCTCATCTATGATGAAACATCAGGCCGGGTTTATGAGCATGAACACGGTCCGCAAGGCGGCGACGAAATCAACATCATCGAGCCAGGCAAGAATTTCGGCTGGCCGGTGATTACCTGGGGGATCGACTATTCAGGCGCCCGGATTTCTCCCTTCACGGAATATGAGGGGATGGAACAGCCGCTGCTCAGCTGGACGCCATCCATCGCACCCTGCGGCTTTACGCTCTACCGCGGCAGCGTCTTTCCACAGTGGGAAGGAGATCTTTTCGTCGGCGCACTTGCCGCTCAACAAGTGCGCCGTGTGGACATGGAAGACGGCAAGGTCGTGGGCCAGGAAGAACTCTTCTCCGAACTCGGCCAGCGGATCAGGGACGTCGCGACCGGACCGGACGGATATCTCTATCTGGTGACGGACGGTGAAGACGGCGCCGTGCTTCGCGTTGAACCGGCCGGATAGCCTCAGGTTCCAAGCCGTCGAAGGGCGTTGGTCGTGAGATAGCGGTCGAATGCCGACTGGTCGTTGACCATCATCGTATGCCCTCCTGTGATGCGGCGCACCTGCTCAAGCCGTGTGATGCGATTCGTCTGGATGTTATGGGCGTGAACATGTGTCCATGACCAGTAAGGGTGCGCCCCGTCCATGACCGCCTCCGCCCCCTTCTTGTAAAGAGAGAAGGCACCATCGAAGGAGCGAAAGACCTCCCCTTTCCGGTCGAACGAGACCATCACGAAGGGAAGCATGGTTCTGGCATCGAACCAGACTTGTTTCTTGCCAACGGGAGCACGAGCGAACTTCACCGGTTCAGCCTCAACCACGAGGGCTTCCGGAACAAGCTGCACCTTCGTATCCCAGAAGCTTACGCCGTTTGGGCCGCCATGCGTCTTGTGTTCCCAATTCGGATGACCTGCCTCCCACCCCTCCGACAAGGCCGCGAGCGCAGGCCCCTGATGCACAAGCCGGTAATTGCCCCAGGTCAATAAAGGGTCACCCGCCGCCCAGGCATCGGAAAGATACATGGTCGAACCCGCGATCAGCGGCTCGAACCGCTGATTGGTCGGAAAACGCCTGATCCGCTTGAATGCGGGCAGGTAACCGTAAAGTTCGGGAAATTCATTCTGGTCATAAGGCCAGATGTTCAGGAAGGACGTCCCCTTCTCTTCGTTGGGATAGGTGAAGGCGACGGACTGGAACCGAAGCTTGTCGCGAAACTCCGGCCAGTACGGTTTCGGGTCGACCACGATGCGCCCGACAGGCGCAAGCTCCGCCCAGACGGACTCATATGTGTAGTCGACAAATCCCTCCGGACCGAGATCATATTCCTTCGTGGCATAAACCGAGACGTCGTGCCGTCCCCAGCTCAATGTAAGCGCCGCAAATATTTCCAGCGCGCTGCCAGGCTCGGGAAATGGGTTACCGCCAATCCAGGGGTCGCCATCGAGGGTGACGACATTTCCTGTATTGTCGAACCTCGCCTTCCCCTGGTTCTTCAACGTCGCTTCGATATACTCCCAGGGGCTCAGTGCCATGATATCGGTAGTGGGCGGCACCACTTCCAAAACGCGCCCCATCTCCTTGATCTGGCGGTAACGGATCGGGTCGAGCAGCTCCTTCACCAGATCGACGTTGTTAGCGTCGATATATCCGCCGGTCGAGATGACGCCTTTGGTATAGGCCTCAATGGACAGAAGCTCGTCCGGATAAGCTCCTGTCGCGTCGCCATGCGCGGCGAGAGTCTTCCAGAGCGGCGCCGTGACACCGAGGCTTACGATCCCCTTCGCCAGACGGCTCAGGAACAAGCGCCGCGAGTAATCATGCGTGAAGCGTCCGATATACGCCGCCATCTTCAGTCATACCCGCTGTCTCTGAACCAACGGTATCCGTCCGGAGAACCGGTGTGCCTTAGGGGGAACACGATGCCGCAAGGCAGCCATGTATCTACGCCGGCACTCCGGACGGAACTCGCTTTGAACGGCCTCAGAACTGATAAGTGATGCGGAAAGTCACTTCATCGGCCCAGTCGATCGTATCGATGATGTCGTCGTTACCGCCATCGGAAAGCGTGACATTGGCGAAGACTTCCGCAGTCCATGCTTCGTTGGGCTTCCACTTCAGGCCCGGCTGAATAAGCGCACCGCCATTCACGTCGTAAAGAACAGAAAAGTCCGCCCGCCAGATCAGGTTCGGGAAGGGCTGCTGCACGGCGAAGGCAATGGCGTTGAACGAGTCCTCACCTTCCGGCAGGCCGCTGGTGCGTGCGCCCGTAGCTCCCATGCCACTCAGATGGCGGCCAAACATGTCGCTCTCGGACTTGAAGAGATATTGGAGAACCATGAAGGTCGCCGGAAACTCCTGCGAGAAGCGGTGATACTTCTCGAAGACCAGCGAAGCCACATACTCGTCCTCCACGATATGCGAGCGGCTGAGGTCCGGGCTTGTGAAGGTCTTGTCCGGCGTCCAGGTGAACTCACTGCGGATGACGAGCTGATCAAAGAAGGAGCCGGCGCCCGCGTTCACGACATAGTTCGCACCGAGACCGAAGATATTCTCGCGCGGATATACGCGTGCGATGTGTCCCCGAAGCGGCCCAAGCGCCTGGAAGAAGAAGTCGAGTTCCGCTGCTGCCAGCGCCTGTGTCGGCACTTCGGCCGCGCCAAGACCGCCTGTTGCGGGCTGGAATTCCCGGATTGCCGTGTTGAACCCGGCGAAGCCGTTGAGCCGCGCCATTCCCGCGTAAGTGAACCATTCCTGCGCGGAATAGACACCGGTGTTGCTCATCGAGAAAGGCGTACCGCCCAGAATCGGATCCCCGGAGTCCGTCCAGTGAAAGACGCCGTCGGGATTACGCCGGTTAACCGCAATCGCCTGCAGCGCGAGATCGCCAAGTTGCGCCTGAACACGGCCGCCGACATTCATCGAGCCTTCGGCGTCGTCGAAGCCCTCTTCCTGATGGATGGTGAACTGCGAAGGGATCACATTGTAGGGCGTGTCCGGATTCGCGAGTACGGACGGGCTGAAGAGCTGTGTGAACCCTTCGATCTCGATATCGTTTGTCACGCGGTAGGAACCGCGAACACCCGGCGCTGCGACGCGCTCATCAGCAAATTCTTCCGCTACGAGATCGAGCAGAAGGTGACGGCGAAGATCGAGGCCATTCGGCACGTCGAGCACCCGGAAGAACAGCGACTCGCCCCAGGCGATCTGCTGATTGCCGAGACGCAACCAGACCGGCCCGTCGGCGTAGTCGAGATAAAGCGAAGGAAGGTCGACCATGTAGTTTCGGCCATTCGCTTCAAGGAACGTACCTCGCCCCCCGCTCCAGAGATCCGTTTCGAAAAATTCCGGATCGCCGTAACCATCGAAGATGTCCGGCTGAAAATAGCCACGCAACTTCGCGAAGCCACTCCAGTTGGAGTTGAAGTTCGCCTGGAAATCGACCTCAAGACGCGTCGCCATCAGGTTGAATGCGTTGTCCGCGCTATCTATCGGCCGCGTCGTCGTCGTCACGACGCCGCCCAGGCCTGTCGAGTCGAGCGTAACGGTGCGGCCGTTGAAGATGTTTCCCTGTTGGTTATAGGGATTCTCCTCATCGGTAAGTTTGATCGCCGGTTCCTGCCGGATGAAGCCCTGTACATTGTAGTCTGCAGCCCGAGCACCGGTTGCCAGCGCCGCCATAGCGAACACCGTCCCCGCAAGAAGTCCCCCGGCCTTTCCGATCGCTTTAGCAGACATCTTCTCCCCTCCCTTGGATAACCCGTTACGGGTCGACGTCAATTCCAAACCGCTCCAGCGGTTCACTCATCCAGTTCCAGAATTCTTCCCCGGTGACCGACAAGAATGGGCTTGTCCCTCGGTGCGGACGAGGCAACCGCCTGATACCATCCCGTTTCGATGTCGCTTCGCACCACGGACTTCCAGGTCTTGCCGCTGTCATGACTGGCGTAGGCGCCGCGAATACCCACAGCGAAAGCTCTAGTGCCCGATTGCCATACGCCCAAAAGATTTGTTTCGCCGAGCGCGGTGAGTTCCTTCCACGTCCGTCCGCCATCGGATGTGCCCAGCACCAGTCCGTTCTGGCCCACGGCGACCCCTCCGCCCTTTTCATTCAGAGTGAAGTCGAAGATCGACTCCACGCCCCGCCGCACCACACTCCATGTCGATCCGCGGTCAGGCGACTGAAGGACGAGGCCGAATTCTCCCGCGACCGTGATCCTGTCGCCGACAATTTCCACGGCGTAGAGATGCGGTTCGACGTAGTCGTCGAGGATCGCCATCCAGTCGAGCTTCGGCGAAGACCAGGTAAGCCCATCATCCTGCGAGACCAGAATTGCGCCGAAGCCGCCGACGCCCACGACAAGTCCACCCGCTCCGAGCGCTACCTGAAAGAGGCGTGCATCGGTGCCGCTTTCGACTTCGCTCCAACCAGCGCCGTCGTAGCGAAAGATCTTTCCGGACTGACTGACGAGAAACCGGCGCTCTCCCTCCACGGCGACACCGAGCAAAGCCAGCTCCGTATTCGGCCGCACACCTGCCGCCCAACTTCTCCCGCCATCCGTGCTTTCAAGAACGGTCCCGCCGCTACCGACCGCCAATCCATAGGAGCCATCGAAAGCAATGTCGTAGAGCGCGTCGTGCGGCGTGCCCCGATAGCGAAGCGCAGGATCGTCCGTCGCCGCTTCCGCAAATGCGGGCAGAAGGCAGGCAAGGAGAAGCAAGACAGGTATTCTTCTCAACATTGTTCCCTCACGGCATGCGGGCACGGGAAACCGTCCCGTGCCCCGCCAGCGTTTCACTCAGGTACCAAAGCGGCGAATTGCCTGCGCCGTCAGATACTTGTCGTAGATTTCCGGCCCGATGTTGTATTCGGGGCCGAAGCCGCCGGTGATCTGCTTTGCCTGCACGAAACGGCTCATGCGGTTTGTCTGGATGTCGTGGCTATGCACATGTGTCCAGGACCACAGCGGATGGCTGCCATCCATGTAGGTTGCATCGCCGTCCTGGTACTGGCTGAAGGCCGGCTCGAAGGACTTCCAGAGCTCGCCCCGCCTGTCGAAGGTGAGGTAGGAGACGAACATCATGTTGCGGACGTCGATATAGACCCGCTTCTTGCTCACCGGTGCGCGCGGATAGCCGATCGGCTCGGCCTCGACGACAAGCACTTCGGGCACAAGCTCCTTGTAGTCCTCGAAGAAGGTTTGCCCTTTCGGACCGCCGTGCACATCGCGTTCCCAGTTCGGATTACGCTTGCCGGTCCAGTTCCCGGAGACGGCTCCGAGGTGCGGCTTCGTGCCGATCACCTTGTAGTTGCCCCATGTGAGCATCGGATCGCCCGCGGCCCAGGCATCGGACAGGAATATGGTGATGCCCGGCACCAGAGGCTCGAAGCGCTGGTTGGTCGGGAAGTTACGGACGCGCTTGAACGCCGGCAGATAGCCAAGCAGATCGGGGAATTCGCGCTGATCGTAGTACCAGGTATTGAGGAAGGCGGTGCCCTTCGCATCGGTCGGGGACGTGAACCACACCGCCTGATACCGCAGCTTGTCTTCCTCACCTTCGAGATAGGGCGAAGGCTTGTTGACGAGACCGACAGTATTCTGTTCCGCCCAGATGAAATCGTACTGATAGGACAGATTACCATCAGGCGAGATATCCCAGTCGCGCACGCCGTAAACGGATTCGTCGTGGCGGCCCCAGGACATGGTGAGATTATAGAATGCCTCTTCACCGGTCTGCGCGTTCGGGAAGGGGTTGCCACCAATCCAGGGCTTTCCATCTGAGGTAACGACATTCCCGTTCGCATCGAACTTTGCCTTGCCGGCATTGCTCAGCGTCGCCTCCAGATATTCATGCGGAAAGAGCTTCGTCACATCGGTCGTCGTCTCGACGATGTTGATGCGGCGGCCCATCTCCTTCACTTGCCGGTAAGCGATCGGATCCAGAAGGTCTTTCACGACATCGACGTTCTCCGCCGTGACGACGTCGCCCGGCTTGATCGCGCCTTTGGTATAAAGCTCGATCGACAGAAGTTCGTCCGGATAGACCTTGTCGATGGTGCCGGATCGCGCGATCTCGGGCCAGAGCGGTGAGAGCAGTCCCGCCGCAGCAACACCCTTCAGCGACTTTTCGAGGAAAGCCCGCCGTGTAAAGTCTCTGTCGTATTTACGAATTCGCATTTCCTTCCTCCTCCCAACAGGACAGGAACCCGCCAACCCCTCAGGGCTGCGCCGGCGCCACCTCAACCAGCTCGGTTTTCAGGTTTTGATTGGTCTCCGACGGCTTCGCCCGGAGCTTTTGGCTGCTTTCTTCGGCCAGGGCCGCAAGGTCTATTCCCTCGCTCACCAGCAATTCCGTGGATTCGATGAAACGCGGCCTGATGATCCAGACGAGCAGCGGCACCACGATGAGCGCGATCACCATGTTGATCAGCATCACCATCACAAGCAGCAGCCCCATATCGGCAAGGAACTTGAGCGCCGACAGGAAGTACCAGGGCAGAATCCCTATGAGCACGATGGTCGCGGTAAAGAAGATCGCCTTGCCGGTTGTCGTCACCGCGGTCAGGATCGCGTCGGCCATCTCCTTGCGCATCTGATATTCCTCGTAGATGCGGCTGAGGAGATATATTCCGTAGTCGATACCGACACCCACACCGATCGCGGCGATCGGCAACGTGTTAACGTCAAGGCCGATGCCCATCTCCGTCATCACCGCGCCGAGGAAGAGGTTCGACAGGTTGACCGGGATCAGCAGCAGGATACCGGCCACAACCGAACGATAGGCAATGCTGCAAGTGACGAGGATTACCGCGTTCAGCAGGCCCAGAATGATCCACTGGTAGAGATCTACCGTGTCGTTGATCGACTGCTGGAGCGCGATGGTGCCGCTGCCGAGGCGAATCCGGAAATCGTCGAACTCCGTTCCGATAATAGCGAGCGCAGAGCGCGCCTGATGCAGCGCCGCGTCGACCGTTTCCTGCTTGTTGTCCTTGTACCAGAGCGAAACCGTGCCGTTTCTCTGCTCAAAGTCGGCGACGTGAAGGAAGGCCTTGGGGCCGGTGCCGACCATGAGCGCGCCAGCAGCCGCGCTCACAGCCGCGTCGTCATGATCGAGCGGCGCCCATTTAGGATTACCGCCGCTGAAGAGACGGTTTGCCTCCGGCAGATAGTCGGCAAAGGAGAGCGATGCCTCGGGCGGATTGGGCTGGCTTTCCAGCATATGCTGCAACCGCTGCATGGTGAGCGCGGTTTCCGCCTTACGGACCACTCGCTCGAGGCTATCCGGCGATTTCGACTCGAAGACGATCTCAAGCGTATTCAGACCCGGAAAGTTGGCGTTGATATTCGAAACGGCGACGTTGAACTCGGAATCGTCCCAAAGAAGGTTGCTGCCCTCGACCGGATTGCCGACCTTGAGGTCCGTGATCTTGCCAATGCTGAAGACGGTGAAGGCGACGAGGCAGGCTGCCGTAACCCAGGCGCGAGGCCCGAACGAGAGATGCGCAATGATGCGGAGTATCCACTTGACGAGGCCATGCCTGGCTTCACCCTGCTTCGCACCGACGAGACGCGACACGTTCTTCGGCTCCGGCAGCAGCATAATCAGGAGCGGCGTGAGAAGGACGTTTGTCGGAATGAGCATCATCGCCCAGAAGCCGCAGAAAAGCGCGAAACGCTCCATGGCGGGGATCGGCGCGACACCGATCAGGAAGAGGCCGATAGCATCCGTCGTGATGCCCAGAACGCCTGGTACCATCATCACACTCAGCGAGATTTCGGCAGCGCGCTTCCTGTTCTTTACGTGATGGAGAACCTCGTAGAAGCGCTCGATGAACTGGACGCAATGACTGAAGGAACGTGCGACCAGAAGGAGCGGAACCACCATGATAAGCGGCTCGATCGGCTGTCCGAGCCAACCTACAAAGCCAAACCCCCAAACCGCGGCGACAAGGCTCGTGGCAAGCGGCGCAACGACGCCAACAACATTCCTCATATAGAAAACAAGCGCGACGAGAAGAGCGAGGCCCGTTACCGCAAAGATGCCAAGCATCTGCAGTTCGTAGTAGTAGACCCAGCCGGTCAAAACGGGCTGGCCAGCCATATGGACGTCGTGCTTGTCGTCTCGCGCGTCCTTCACCAGCTTGTCGAGATATTCGAAGGTCTCACCGTAGTCGAGCAGCCGCTCAATGAAGGTCGCGGTGATGAGGGTGGCGGTGCCGTCTTCCGACACCATGAAATTGCGCACATTGGGCGATTTCAGCAGCCGCGTGCGAAATTCCTCAATCTCGGCTGCCGTTCTCGGAGGGTGGTCGCCCATGACAGGGCGGGAATCGATCCCGTTTGGCGTCGCCTCGGAATAGCGTGCCTTTTCGGTTGCGACCGACAGGATCTGATCGTGATCGACGGCGGGAGCGAGATCGACGTCGCGCGTAAGATCCCAGACCTTTTGCAGCGTTTCAGGATTGTAGATATCACCGCCATCCTTGCGCTTGATCATGATGGTGACGGTGAGTGGATTTCCGAAATTCGGATGATCCTTGTATGTCTGTACGAAAGGGTGGCTGCTCGGCAGGAGATCGCTGAAGATCGTGCGCAGCTCGACATTCTTCAGCTGCGAAGCAAAGAACGCGGTCAACGCAACGAGAATGAACATCGATAGCCAGCGATGAGCCATCGTTGCTCTGGCAATGCGCGCACTCAGCCTATCCACTCGGAAACTCCCCCCAAGAACGGCTTTCGGCACCCCAGCTGGCCGCGCATTGAAATGCGCAAGCCAACCCCTCTTCGTGCAGGGATACCCTCACCCTCTTCTCCTCCCATCCGGCCTTTCTCGAATTCGCAAGCGCGATTCCGGACCGTTCCATGAATGGTGATTGACGGGGCCTGAAGGCGCCCCGCCCTAAAGGATGGCGAGGCGGAGAGAGCCGAGAAAGCGCTGGAACTGCTAGCTTTTTTATGTCCGCTTCTTTCTGCTGCAGCGCGTCAGATCTCGGCTTCCCCTCACCCAACTCCCGCTCTCCGCGCAGCGGCCAGAGAGCACGAAGCGCCAGACCGGTGAGCGAGCGAGGCTATGCGCCGCCCGAAGGGGTGGGGATAGGCGAACCGGTGCTGCCTAGCATCAAGATCAAGAAAAGGGCCCAAGGCATGAGGGGAGAAGCGCCATGGCGAATATGGGAGATCTGCTCTGGACACCGTCCAAGGAAAGAGCGGAGGACGCCAACATCACTGCCTTCACGGCCTGGCTCAACGAATGCGGACACAGCTTCAAGAGCTATGAAGACGTAAGACGCTGGTCGGCAACGGATATCGAGGGCTTCTGGGAAGCGATCTGGCGCTATTTCGGGGTAGTTTCCTCGACGCCTCATGACTGCGTCCTGCGGCAACAGAAGATGCCCGGCGCCGAATGGTTCCCCGGTGCGCGGGTGAACTATATCCGCGCTCTGCTATCAAAGGGGGAGGGCGAGAAAACCGCAATCTACGCAGCGGGTGAGGAAGGCCCGGCGAGAAAAATCAGCTGGGCGGAACTGAAGGATCAGGTTTTCAAACTCGCGACGGCTATGCGCGAGCTCGGCATCAAGCCCGGAGACCGTGTCGTTTCCTACATGCCGAATATTCCGGAAGCGGCCGTCGCCTTCTTCGCGACGGCGAGCATCGGCGCGATCTGGTCGAGCTGTTCTCCGGACTTTGGCTCCGCCAGCGTTATCGACCGCTTCGGACAGATTACCCCGAAGCTGATGTTCGCGACGGACAGCTATCGCTATGGCGGCAAGGATTTCGACAGGCGCGCCGAAGTGCGGGCAATGGCGGATGCCCTGCCCTCTCTGGAGCATGTGGTGCATGTGAAAGGCTCGTCGTCCGAGTTCGGCGGCGAGCCGATTGTCGAAGGCGCGCATGCCTGGGAAGCGCTGCTAAGCCGTTCTCCCGTAAAGGATTTCACCTTCGAGGATACGAGGTTCGACCACCCGCTCTGGATCGTCTATTCGTCCGGCACGACGGGGCTGCCGAAACCCTTTGTGCACGGGCATGGCGGCGTGTTGCTGGAAGCGCTGAAGTTCACGCATTTCCATCTCGACCTGAAGCCCTCGTCCTGCATGTTCTATTTCACGACGACGGGCTGGGTGATGTGGAACATCCTGCTGTCGGGTCTCGTCGCGGGCTCGGCCGTGGTGCTCTATGACGGCAACCCGATGGCGCCAAAAGCCGAGCGTTTGTGGGAACTTGCGGCGGAAACGGGCATGACGCTCTTCGGCGCGAGCCCGACTTTCCTCAACGGACAGATGAAGGCCGGCATCCGCCCGAACAAGCTCTACGACATGTCGAAGATGGACAGCATCCTGCTCGGCGGATCGCCGGTAATGCCCGAACACATGGAATGGTGCTTCGAGAACCTGCGGAGCGACATCTGGGTGACGTCGCAAAGCGGAGGGACGGACGTCGCCTCGGCCTTCGTAGGCGGCATGCCGACGCTGCCGGTACATGCGGGTGAGATCCAGACACGCTGCCTCGGTGTCGACGTAAGTGCTTTTGACGATGAAGGAAATCCGGTCGTGGGCGAAGTGGGCGAGCTCGTGGTGTCGAAGCCCATGCCTTCCATGCCGCTCTATTTCTGGAACGACGAAGGCGGCCGCCGCTATCACGACAGCTATTTCGACACCTATGAAGGGCACTGGCGGCACGGCGACTACTTCAAGGTGAACGAGCGCGGCGGCTGCTTCATCCTGGGGCGGTCGGATTCAACGCTGAACAGATATGGCGTGAGAATCGGGACAGCCGAAATTTACCGGACAATAGAGGGACTTGCGGAGATCGAGGACTCGATCATCGTCAATCTCGACCTGCCGGGCGGGAATTTCTTCATGCCGCTTTTCGTGGTGATGAAAAAGGGCGAGACGCTCACCGACGAGGTGAAGGCGAAAATCAACAAGGCGCTCAGAGAAAAGTATTCCCCGCGCCATGTGCCTGACAGGATTTACGAAATCGACGCCGTGCCCTACACGCTGACCGGCAAGAAGATGGAAGTGCCGGTGCGGAAAATCCTGCTCGGGGCGGCACTTGAGAAGGCAGCGAGCCGCGACGCGATGGCGAACCCTTCCGCGATCGACTATTTCGTGCGCTTCGCTGCGACGCAAACCGAGTATAAAACGGCCGCTGCGTAGGCCCACCGTCATCGAAACGTCATCATAACGTCACAATAGGATGTGGACGGATGATCGCGTGTCCAAGCCCGGGGATAACTCGCCATCGATGCGAGAAGCTTGTCCCCGGTTTTGGCCGCAGATGACACGGGGACAGGTTTGCGCTCTGCCGCTCACCCCTCCCCGAAAAATTCTCCGAATTTTCGACCCTCCCACAGGGGGAGGGTTGTCCAGATGGTGAAGCCGGATTCGAGGATAAAAAAAGGCTGCCTCGCGAGGGCGAGGCAGCCAGGGAGCCGGGAGCGGAGGGAATTGTCTCCCGAGGAGGATATTCAGGCAGCCCGATCGCCCAGTTCCCTGAGCCTCGCGAGCACAGCTTCGGGAACCATGTCCGCCGGCACTTCCACGAATGAGGCATTGTCCGCCAACGGACCAACGAGCGCCCCCCTCCAAATGGCGGCACCGAGGACCGAGCCATCACCGCCTTCTTCTCCATAGACAAGATCGAAACCGGAAGCCTCGTCCGGCGATGCGTCTCCGCCCAGCACGAGGATGGAGGCGACATCGTAATGACGGGCGACATTGGTCAGCGGGTCGAAGAACTCCAGCGCGCGGGGATCGCTCTCGTGGAAGCGGACCGCGAAGAAGGCCGGACGATAAAGCGCGCGGAGGAGGTCGGCGAGCGACAGCGAGAGATCGTCGAGCGCATCCTCGTCCACGTCTCCATCCTCCATGAAGAGGGCGGCGAGCGCGCCGGGGCCGGGAAAGGAGAGCGCAAGCGGCCGTGACCCCAAGGCACCGACGGCCGTGTCGAGACCGCGGTTCAGATACGCGCGGAAGGCGGTGTCGGCAAGAAGACGCTCCATGCCCCGCGGGTCGAGCGAGGCGAGCGCGACGCCCTGCGACTCGCCCCAGGCGAGGATCGCCTGTGTCACCGGAATCTCGACAAGGGGAAGCGAGAGGAGCTGCGCAAGATCGCGCAGGAAGAAGCCGAGTTCGTCCGGCGCCTTCCATGGCTCCTCGCCGCCCCGGAGCACCTGCCTGCCGAAGGCATAGCCGTCGATCCAGAGCGGCGGGACCTGAGCCTTCATCCGGTCAGGCCTTCTTGCGGGCGGCGGCAAGCTCCGCCTCGAGCCTGTCGATCTTCACCTGGAGCGGGTGAGGCATGATGACGGGCGGGTTCACCTGCCCGGCCGGATGGAGCGCGTCGGGCGAGCCGGCATGAACCATCGACCTGTCATCCCAGCTGCCATAATAGGGGACCTTGCCAGACGGCTTGTCCTTCACCCAACCTTCACAGAAGGCGTCGAAGGGCTTGCTCTTTGCGATGCGTTCCCTGCGCATCGCCTCCCTCGCCTCCTCCGTCGCCTCGGTGTCCACGTGCAGCGTGTCGCGGTCGTAGACCACACGATAGATGCGCCAGGCGACATCGTGAGAGATCAGGTCCTCGTCGAGATCGCGGATCACATCTTCGGGCTTGCGGTCGAGCGGGTCGCCGAAGCCGCCGCCCGTGCCCTGCGAGATCATGTAAAGCTCGCCGCGCTTCGCCAGCGTGTAGCCGAGCGTCATCGGGTGGGTCGTGTATTTCGCGCCCTTGAAGGGACGCTCGTTCATCAGCTCCTCGATGGAGTAGCGGAAGGAGCCGGGGTCCTTCACCAGGATGTCGAAGACATCGACGCCCGAGACGCGCGAGAGCGGGTAAGTCGGGCAGCCATAGCCGCCGAAGAGACCCGGAATATTCGGAAACTTCGCGCCCATCGCGGTCAGCATGAAACCGAAGGCGGGGCTGTCACGCATGGCGAGCACCATCTGATAGCCCATGCCGCCGCGCTGGCGGCCGAAGCCCTGATTGTCCCGCATCATCTTCTTGGAGACGATCTGGATGAAGGGCATTTCCTCTTCGATGAATTCCTGCTCGCCGATATCGGACATGGTGGCGAAGATCGGCGCGCAGCCATGCTCGCCATCGCGATCCGCCAGCGCGCCGCCGCCCATGCCGTTGATGTCGGCGCAGACATTGCCCACCATTTCTCCGTGCTGCGTGAGCCCGCCGAAGAGGAAGGTGTTGATCATGTTGAACCAGGGCGCGAGAACCCGCGTGTATTTCTTCGGGTTCGAGTAGAGGAACTTCATCGCACAGACCTGGCCCGCGCTCCAGGCCGTGAAGACGGTCATCATGGATTGCGCGTTCGGCGTACCGAAGGCGGGCTTCAGCACGGACGGATTGTCGAAGACGAATTTCATGGGCGCGAGGACGCCCTGATTGCGCGGAATGTCCGGCCAGATGAAGGTGAGAAAGAGCTGGGCGAGCATGCCCTTCACGGTGATGTCGAGGCTGTTGTTCGAGCGGTTGGTGAATTCGGGACTCGAACCGCGATAATCGAAGGTGAGCTCGTCGCCCTTCTTCGTCAGGGCCAGATTGATCTTGATCTGCACATTCTCGCGCAACGTGCCGTCGGTCCACCAGGCGTGGCGCGTGGTGCCGTCCGGCCACTCACTGAGACGGCGGCGAACCTCGGCGTCCGTATCCTCCAGATTCATGCGGAGCGCGGCGACGACGGCTTCCACACCATATTCGGCGATCGCCTCATGAATGCGCGTTTCGATACGGCGGCAGACATACATCTTCACCTTCATGTCCGCATATTGCAGCTTCGGCTCGCGCACGGAGTTCTGCAGGAAGGTGACGAGGTCGCGGCGCAGCTTGTAATTCTCGGCGACCTTGAAGGGCGACATCTTGAGCCCTTCATCCCAAATCTGCTCGGCGAGAGAGGGCATGCCTCCCGGCTCGATGGCGCCGTTCTCTCCCTCATGCACGGTCGCGCCCGCCCAGGCGACGATGCGGCCATCATGGAAGACGGGCATCATCATGGACTGGTCGGTATTGTGGGCCTGACCGTAGCGGGCATCATTGACGATGAAGACGTCGCCTTCCTTGATGCCTACCGTGGCATCGCCCGCCCAATACTTGTTGATGAACTTGATCGGATACTGCACGAGGTTGCAGAAGATGACGACGCCGCCGGAGCTCGCCAGCGACAGGTCCCCGCTCGCCGTGTAGACCGCGGAGACGCAATCGCCCCATTTCGCACCGGGGGCGGCGCCCATGTTCTCCAGCATCTCGAAGCTTTCGTTGACGCCAGCGAGAATTCGCTCGCGGACGATTTCGAGACGGACCGGATCGTTCGCCTTCGCGATGCATTGATCTTCATAGGCCGTGCGCGGCTCCAGCCCGTGATTTTCCATGATCTCGGGATCGGGCGCGAGATAGAGGCTCGTTTCCTTCAGGAAGTCCTCGACGGCGGAGGACGATGCACCGCCGATGTCCATGTCGTCACCCATTGTGTTTCCTCCCGAGAATTGTTCGTTGTTGGCGCTTCAGTTCGTCATTGCGAGGAGCCGTCTTGCGGCGACGAAGCAATCCAGGAGCCGCAAGCACGGAAGCTGTCGCCCCTGGATTGCTTCGCTCCGCTCGCAATGACGGGGTCAGGGGTGAGCGGTGTTCGCTACCCGCGTTCATCCGCGCGAGGCCAATGGGTCCCGGGAATAAATCGCGGGATGACAGTTCTGCCTTGTGTCGGCCGCAGTGCTGCATGGCGTTGCCCTACTCCGCCCTTTCAAAAAGGCCCGCGCCATAACGGCCGATGCGGAGCTTCCAGCCGGGTTCGACGAGATAGGTCGTCGAAGGCGAGATGACGACGGCGGGGGTTTCGACCACCATACCGAAATCGAGATCGGCGAACTCGTAGAAGCCGGTCTTCATCGGCGCGTCATGACCGACGAAGTGACATTCGCGCGTCTCGCGGGCGGCGGGGGCCTTGCTGAGTTCGCCTGCTTCCGGCAGGACGCCGCGGAAGCGGAATGTCGGCATTTCGGAGTAAGTGGCGACGCGGATCGTGTTCACACGGATGCCGGCTTCCGGCGCCTGGCTGCCTTCGCCATAGCGCCGGCCGTAATCCGCGGAGAACTCCTTCATGACTTCCAGCAGATCCTCGGCGGAGTTCAGGCGGTTCTTTGAAACGACGACCGCCGTCTGCGCGAGCTGGTTGCCATAGCGCATGTCGAGTTCGAGCCGGTGCCGGATCGCCTCTTCGGGGACGCCCTGACGGAGGAGATCCTCCCTGCCCTTCGCCTCGAGTTCTTCCACCAGCGCATTGAAGCGGGGGAAATCGTCGAAGAGCTGGCGCGTGTTCGAGTCGTAGAGCGAGAGATAGAGCGAGCGCTCATGGAAATGGAGCTGGTCCATGTTGCCCGCGCCGATGGCCGAGAAGATGGCGCTGAAGGGGGGCACCATGACGCGGGAGACGCCCAGCATGTTGGCGATGCCGCAGGCATGGAGCGGGCCATTGCCACCATAGGCAAGGAGCGTGAAGTGACGGGGCTCGTAGCCGCGGACGCGCAGCTCCTGTGCGATGCCATTCGCCATGTCGTTATCGACCTTTTCGCGAATGAGCTTCGCGGCGCCGATGGCATCGACCTCCATCGGCTCGCCGACTTCCTTTTCGAGGGCGCGAAGGGCGCGGCGCTCGTTCAGCGGGATGGAGCCGCCCGCATAGCGATCCGCGATGAGATAGCCGAGCGCAAGGTCGGCGTCGGTCACTGTCGGGTTGCGGCCGCCGCGATTGTAACAGGCGGGGCCGGGGTCCGACCCTGCGCTTTCCGGACCCACGGCGACGGCGCGGCGCAGACGATCATAGCGCGCGATGGAGCCGCCGCCCGCGCCGAGCGTGACGAGGTGAACCATCGGGATGTTGACGAGCCAGCGCTCGATCACCGGATTGAAGTCGTAGAACTTCACACCGCCCTTCACGACGAGGCCGATGTCGAACGAGGTGCCGCCCATATCGGTGCAGACGACATTGCCGAGATCGGTCTCGGAGGCGAGATGCTCCGAGGCGTTGATGCCCGCAACGGGACCCGAATGGATCGTCTGGAGCGCATCCGTCGAGTTCAACTGCGCCATGCCGCCCGAATTGTGGATGACGAGCATGGGCTTCTGGTAGCCATTGTCGCGGAGGTTGAGCTCCAGCGAGGAAAGGCCGTGATACATCGCGTTGTGCAGGAAGGCGTCGATGATGGCCGAGGATGTGCGCGCATATTCGCCCTTGCGGCCGCCTACCTTGTGAGACAGCACGATGGGCGCGGAGCCCAGAAGATGCTCCGGGAATTCCTCGCGGATGATTTCCTCCACGAGAAGTTCATGCTCCGGCTGCACGACGGCATTCACCAGCGAGACGACGAAGGCCTGGACGCCATTGTCCACGAGCTTGCGGACGCAATCGCGCACGTCTTCCGGATCGACCGCCATGACGATCTCGCCCGTTTCGGCGACGCGCTCGCGGATGCCGACGATCATCTGCACCGGGACCAGCGGCGCGGGGCGCTGCGCCATGGGCAGGTCGCGGCGGAGACGATCCGGCAGGCCCTCGCCATAGCCGCGGCCGCGGCTCAAGGGCACCATCGCCTCGAAGCCCGCCGTGGTGATGAGGCCGACGCGAGGCCCGCGCCGCTCGATCAGCGCGTTGGTGCCGAGCGTCGTCGCATAGCGCACGCTGTCCACCTCGCGCATCACCTCTTCCAGCGAGAGGCCGAGCTGCTCATAGGCGATCTTCAGCGAGGCGTTGAACCCGAGCGCCAGGTTCTGATGCGTGGTGAGCGCCTTGGCCTCGACATAGGCGTCGTCCCAGACGAGCGAGCAATCCGTGAAAGTTCCGCCGATGTCGACCGATACGCGACGCATGTTTTCCGTCCCTTGCTGTTCGTTCAATGGGAATGAGGGGGCGCGACGAAATCCGGGCCGAGGGCCGGCTTTTCCAGCGGCTCGCGCTTCGCCCATTGCGCCTTCAGGGCATCGATATCGAGTTCGATGTCATGCGCGGGCGGATGGCCCGGCGGGAGATATTCGACTTCCGCGAGATGACCGCAATTGGGGCAGCAATATTCGAGGATGCGGCACCAGTCGGGGTCCGGCGCGAAGGTGAATTCATACTCCTTCGCATCGAGAATGGGCGCGTGAATCTCGGAAGGCTCGCGCTCGCGCACGAGAAGGCCCTTCTTGTAGTTGTCGCGCGCGCTGCCGATATCGTGGCCGCAGGAGGCGCATTCCCAGCGTTCGCTGTCGAGGTCGATGGTGAGCATCGACGTGATAAAAACCTTCATATCTCCCCTCCCGAGAATTTTATTTTCTGAGCAGCAGGTCGCCATTGCCGCTGACGGCGAAGCGCCAGCCCGCGCGCACATGCGTGGTGAAGAAGGCTTCCTCCACGAGACAGGGACCGGCGGCGAAATCGCCGGGCGCGAGATCCTCAAGCCGGTAGAGGGGCAAGTCCGACGTTCCCTTGCGGATGCCGGCGGGTTTCGCCTCGCGCTTTTCCTCCGCGGCGGGCGCACCGAGAGCGATCTTCTCGATCGGCTTCGTCACGCGAAGCTCGAGCCAGCTTTCGGTGTTCTCGCCGTCATGGCGGCCATTGAGCTTCGCGCGCGTGTAGCCCGCGCCGTTCTTCGTCAGCACCGCATAGTCGAGATTGCATTCGGCGAGATCGAAGCCTTCGGCAAGCATGCCGCGCCGCGCCTGCTCAACGAGATCGGCTTTGGCCGCATCGACCGCATCGTCGCGGCCCGGCGCGAGCTCCGCCATATAGCTGTGCTCGATGTCGGAGAAGGCGATGCCATAGGCGGAGAAGACGGCCGCAAATTTCGGAATGAGGACGGTGGAAAGGCCCGCTTTCTCGGCCACGCCGCAGGCGGACATCGGCCCCGCGCCGCCGAAGGCGAGGAGCGTCGCTCCCGGATTGGCCTTCGCCCAGGGCGCGATCTCGGCGGCGATCTTGCCGTGATAGGCGTCCGCCATGGCCTCGGCCGCTTCGGCAAGACCGAGGCCGAGCGGCTCGCCGACTTCCGTCATGATGGCGCGTTCGGCGCGGCCGCGATCGAGCGGCATGCGGCCGCCGAAATAGGAGGCGGGATCGAGAATGCCGAGGGCGAGGAAGGCATCCGTCATGGTGGCCTTGGTGCCGCCGCGCGCAAAGCACGCGGGCCCCGGCGCGGAACCGACGCTTTCGGGGCCGACGAGGATTTTCCCGCCTTCCGCGCGGATGATCGAACCGCCGCCCGCGCCGATGCTTTCGATGGCGGCGAGCGGGATCGAGACAGGCGCGCCTTCGATGCGGCCCGACTGCGCGACGCCGACCGAGGCGTTTTCGAACATGGCAATGTCGGTCGTCGTGCCGCCGATGTCGATGGAGGCGGCAAAGGGGATGCCGTAATGCTTCAGAAGCACCTCGCCGCCGACGACGCCGCCTTGCGGGCCGGAGGAATAGGTCTTGATGGCTACGGTCTTTGCAACGCGGGTCGAGTTGCCGTCATTGCGGAAGATCAGCAGCGGCTTGCGCGCACGATGTTCGCGCAGACGGTTTTCCGCATTGTAGAGGAAGGTTTCCATCGCGGGATGGAGGAAGGCATTCACCACCGCGGTCCAGACGCGCTGCTCGCGCGTGCCGATGCGGGTGAGTTCGGTCGAGAAGAGAAGCGGCACGGCACCGAGCAGGTGGCGCGGGAAGGCACGATAGAGCGCGCGCTTCGCCGCCTTTTCGCGGGCGGCGGCTTCCGCGCCGGAGAAGGCGAGAACGATGCGGCTCGCACCGGCGGAAACGAGCTTCGAGACGGCGGTGACGAGCTCCGCGCTCGCATCGCCCGCCGCGGCGCCTGAGAGCACGCGGATGCGATCGCCCACAAAGGCCTCGAAGAGCGACGGCGCGGCATTCATCGTCTCGGAAACGAGGCTGTCATCATCCGTCAGCAGGCCGATGCGCGGCCCCTTGCGCTGGACGATGGCGTTGGTGCCTTGCGTCGTCGAGTAGCGGATATAGTCGATGGCGCCGACGAGCTTCGGCAAGTCGGCCTCGCCGTCGACCTTCTCCGCCAGCGCCTCCAGGCACTTCACGAAACACTCCGTGAGATCGTGCGGTGTCGTCAGCGTCTTCGCATGGATCGTCGAAACACCATCCGTCGCGCAGACATCGGTCAGCGTTCCGCCATTGTCGATGCTTACCAGAAGCCCCACGGCCAGTTCCTCCCCGCGTGTCCTTTTTGACGAGTGCCGCAAAGCGGCAGCTTCGCCGTTTATGGGAGGAAAAATAGGGCGCGCCGGAAGGGCCTGCCCCACCCGAAAGGATGGAAGTTGGATCAGTCTATGAGGCCGAAATGCCGGGCGACGGAGACGGCCTGCATGCGGTTGCTGATCTGCAGTTTCTCGAAGATGTTCCGCAGGTGCCACTTCACCGTATTGGTCGAGAGCGAGAGCCGGTCGGCGAGCGCCTTGTTGGAAAAGCCGTTGGACACGAGACGCAGAATCTCGCGTTCGCGATCGGTCAATTCCTCGAGAAGCGGCACCGAGGGCTCGGCGTCGTCGGCGAATTCATCCTGCGGCATGAGGACGGGCGCGAACTCGCCCGCTTCCGACAGGAGCCGGTCGAGATAGGCCGAGACGCGATCCTTCTGCGGGAGGTCCGGAAATTTCGGCAGGGCCTGACGCGCTTCCTGCAGGAGGCGGACGGCCTGCGGACCTTCATCGAGCACGAGCCGTATGAACTGATCGGGCGCGCCCGCCTGCAAAGCCTCGATGAGCGCGCGGCGCGCGGAACTCACCTGCCCTTCGACGTTGAGCGAAATCGCGAGCAGGAGATTGAGCTTCATGAAACGGCGCATGCGGCGCTGGGCGCGGGCCTTGCGGGCGGCGGGCTGGAGCAGCGCACGGGCATCCGCATGACGTCCGGAGAGAATGAGGAGGCGCGCTTCCGTGACGGTCTGCGCCTCGGTCTCGCCCGCATGGAAGATGAGCTCGTCTTCGCCTTCCGCATCCACCTGACCGAGCCCGGCGAAACGCGAGCGCGCCTTGTCGAGGTCGCCCGCGAGCGTCGCCTGACGCACAAGCTCCGCCTTCGCATAGGTGACGAGGCGGCGCAGATTGTAGCGGTGTCCCAGATACATCATGCGGTCGAGAACTTCCTCGGCCTCGCGCTCCTCGCCGCGCAGAACGGCGATACGCGCCATGGTGAGGAAAGCAAGCGCCAGCGGCTCGACGATCGCCTGCTGCTCGAGGAGCGGGAGGTGATCGTTCAGCAGCGTTTCCGCTTCGGCGATGCAGTTCTTCTCGTAGAGCGTTTCCGCGAGGCAGGCCGCAATGACGGACCCGGCAGTGACGCTCGCCGTCGCGCATTCCTCGTTGTGGACATATGCCTGCTTGAGCGCCTTCAGCGCATCCTCGTTGCGGCCCTGCGCGGCGAGCACATTGGCGTTTATCCACTCGCAGTATGAGAGGCCGAACAGATTATGCGCTTCGTCATGCAGGGCGCGGGCGCGGGCGACGGTTTCGCGTGCCTCCTCGAACCGGCTATGCAGATAGAGCCAATAGGCACGTGCATTGAGGGCAACGGCATATTCCAGCCCTTCGCTGCCCTCGAGCTGTTCGATCACCTTGTCGCCCGTCGCACCGATTTCGGCCACGCGGTCCTGGGCGGCATTGGTGAAAATGCGCGTGTAGTTGTGAACGCCCCAGGCCTCCTTGGGGGCATTCTCCCGCTCGAGAATCGCACGGCGCATGGCGATGATGCGATTGGCCTTCGCGAAGTCGCGCCTGAACCCATAGGCGATGACGGCCGCGTTCAGGATGGCTTCGTAGTTCTGGATCGTCTCGGGCGAAAGCCTGTCGGCATAGCGCACGATGAGGTCCAGCCGTTCCTCGGTGACGAGCCGGTTTATGATTTTGTTGAGAAGGCGCGCCGCCGCCTCCTCGTTGTCCGCCTCGATATAGTGGATGATCGCTTCTTCGCTGAAGCCATGCGCCGCATACCAGCCGGCAATCCTGTCGTGATGGGACAGGACTTCCGTCTCCGACATCTCGCGCCGCAGGCGCGTGAGCAGCACCTGGCGGAATACCGTGTGGAAACGGAACCAGCGACGGTCGAGATCGACGGGTGTGAGGAAGAGGCCCAGATGCTCTATCTCATGCAGGCAGGCCTCGCCATCGGTGCGGTCGGAAATATGTTCGAGAAGCTCCGGGCAGATGCGCTCGGGCATGCAGGCTTCGAGCAATACTCTCTGGAAATCGGCGGAAAGATTTTCGAAGACATCGGTGGCAAGGAAATCGATGAGATCCGGCGTGACGCCCGAAGTGGGCAGCGGCCTCGCCCTTCCCGTTCGTCCGCGCATGGAAAGGCGGATGCACTGGAGCGCGGCCGGCCAGCCATCCGTCGCGGTCTGGTAGCGATCGACTTCCTCATCCGAGACGTCGCGAAACTCGCGGAAGAACTCCGCCGTCTCGTTGGCGCGGAAGCGGAGCCCCTCGACATTCACCACGACGGCCTGCTCGCGAAGCTGGAGACGCGGAAGATTGATCGAGGGAATGACGCGGGTTCCGATGCAGAGCTGGACGCCCTTCGGCATGACACGGACGAGCTGGGCGATGACGGCTTCCATGCCCGCATGGGCCGCCTGCTCGAAATTGTCGACGACGACGACAAGCCCGTTCTTCACGGTCTGCACGGAGCGGAGGAAATCCTGCATGGAGGCGGATGAGCTTTCCGGCAGGGAGATGGCGCAATCCGGGCAGGCCGCCGCCACGGCCTCGCACAACAGACGCAGAAAACGCGACGGATCGGAATAATGCGCTTCAAGATGAAGCCACGCCACCGTCGCGCCTTGCGCCTCGCGCCACGCGCAATATTGACGGAGGAGCGTGGTCTTGCCGAAGCCTGCCGGCGCCTGCACGACGATGAGGCGAACGCCGGTGTGGTTCTTCAGCCTGTCGAGCTGGTGCTTGCGAAGAACAAGATTGTTCGACGAAGTGGCCGCCGCCACGGGTCTTCCCAGAGACCTGCGCGCCTGCGCCCGCTCCCTGCCCGATGCCGACCGCTCAGGTTCCAATGCTCCCGTCAATTCAGCGCCCTCCTCCAAGGACGGCGGTGCGCCCCGACGCACCGCTGGCCCGCCTTACCGCGGGGCTTGTTCTCTTTCAGTGAAGCTCTATGCGTTCTCACCTCCGATGCGAACCATGAGCTTGCCATTGTTTCCGCCCGTATAGAGGAGGCGAAGCGCGGCAACCGCGTTCTCCAGCCCCTGCTCTATATGGATGCGGTATTTGAGATCGCCCGAGCGCATCCACCCGATCAGTTTCGCGTGGTACTCCGGGAAGTGCGCCGCATAGTCGAGGATCACGAAACCCTGAATGGTGAGACGCTTCATGATGACATTGCGGAACATGTAAGGGCCGGGCACCGGGTCCGACGAGTTATAGGTGGAGATGAGGCCGCAGATGACGACGCGGCCACCCTCGTTCATCAGGGTAAGACCGGCATCGAGTTGGTCGCCGCCGACATTCTCGAACTGCACGTCGATGCCGTTCGGCGCCTCGCGCTTCAGCGCTTCGAGCAGGTCTTCCTTGCGGTAGTTGATGGCGGCATCGAAGCCGAGCTCATCCGTCAGCCATTTGCACTTGTCGTCGGAGCCTGCGACGCCGACGACGCGGCAGCCATGCAATTTCGCAATCTGACCGGCAAGTGCACCGACCGCCCCCGCCGCCGCCGTGACGACCACCGTGTCGCCGGGCTTCGGCTTGCCGATTTCGAGGAGGCCGACATAGGCCGTGGGACCCGCAATGGCGAGGATGCCGAATGCGTCGGAAAGGGCTATGCCTTCCGGCCGGGGAAAGGAGGCCCAGCCTTCGCCGTCCGTCACGATCCAGTCCGACCAGGTGCCGAGGCCAGTCACCAGCGATCCCTCCGGGAAGGCCGGATTTCGCGACTGCGCCACCTCGCCGAGGATGAAACCCAGCATGCGGGCGCCGATGGGCAAGGGTTCCATATAGGTATCCCAGTCGCTCAACCAGACGCGGTTGGTGGCATCGAGCGACATGTAGAGGCTGCGGACGAGTATCTCGCCGTCCTTCAGCGCCGGGACGGGGTCTTCGCGCAGGACGAGCGTGTCGTCCTCGATGACGTCCTTCGGGCGCTTGTTGAAATACCAGTGACGGGCCGTCTGCGGCACGGATGCCTCCCCCCTGCCGGATGTTTCGGGAGAATTCTCTCCACGAATCCAGCTAGTTATCGTTTTCAGCACGCTTTCCTCCCGAGATCGCGCTTTCCAGCGCGGCCATGCTGAAACGGACATGCCATCCTCACCCCACCCGAAAGGGTGGGTCAACGAGAATGACAGGATTCCGGCTCTCACTGCGTGGGAAGCGGCATGGGAAGAGTGAGGGCGAAGGGCTCGACTTCCTGCGGGGCTCCGGCCGGGAATGGCGGGAAAGGGGCACATTTGGCGATGGTTTCCACGGCCGCCCGATCAAGCGCGGGAACGCCAGTGGGCTTGATGAAACCCACCCGAAGCACCTTTCCCGACCGGTGAACATCTATGCTGATGACCGCAACACCGCTCTGCCCCGCCGCCTCTCGCGGGAAAACGAAGCTCCGTGCAATGCAATTCCGCACCGAGTTCATATAGGCGTCGCCTCCGGCGCCGGAGGTCGCCGTGCGGGTGCGGCCAGATGCTTCCGGATTGCCCTTGGGAATGCCATATCCCTCGCCGATATCGAGCGCCCAGCCGGGAATATCCTCGTCCGGCGCCGCGTTTTCCTTCTGGCGGGAGGTCTTTTCTTCCGGAACGGGGTCGGGACGAAGGCTCAACTCATCGTTTTTCTCGCCCCCGCTTCCGGCCTCTTCCCGATTTTCGCCGACGCCGGACCGCGTAAAGAAACCGGAGCTCTGCTCTTCCGAGGGTTGCTGGCGCACCTCCGGTTCAGGTTCGGGCTGGGGCTCGGGTTCGGGCTGGGGTTCGGGCTGAGGCTCCGGCTTAGGCTCGGGCACGAGATCCACGGAAATCGATGGCGGATCGGCCGGCGGCATGGAGACCGGCGGCTTGAAGATGAAGGACAGGATCACCAGCAGATTGATCAACAGCGCGAGGCCGAGCGCAATCGCAAGTTCGCTCCAGGCCTTCTGTTTCGGCGGCGGCGGCGGCACGACATGGAAAGTGCCGCGAAGCAACTCGTCATCCGCAGCCGGGGCGCCGCCGCTTACTGTCGTTGTACTCATTATCCTGCCCGGCTCGCGGCTTTCGTTCGGACCGGGGCATTTCCCGCCCCGGCATCCCGCACCTTAGCAGGAGCCGCACGGCTTCGGCAGGGCGTTCAGGGATCAATACGCGTTCCCGCCCGCCCGGCAAGAATTTCGGCGGCCTCGCCCAGCGCGCCGATGAAGGCGGGGCGGCCGGTGGCGAGAGCGAAGTAGCGGACGGCGGCGATCTTTGGGCCCATCGAGCCGGAGGCGAAAGTTGCCGGATCGAGCGAGCGCGCCGATATGCGGGCAATGCGCTTTTGCGCAGGCGTATCCCACCCCTCGTAAACGGCGTCGACATCGGTGAGAATCAAAAGATTGTCCGCGTCGAGCTCGGTGGCGAGCAAGCAGGCGGCCAGGTCCTTGTCGATGACGGCTTCGACGCCTTCCGGCGCGCCGTCCGGCCCCGGACGGACGGGGATGCCGCCGCCGCCCGCACAAACGACAAGGCAGCCGCCTTCGACGAGATGGCGGATCGGGCCGATTTCCACGATGCGGCGCGGCGCTGGAGAAGCGACGACACGCCGCCATGATTTGCCATCCGGCGCGACGCTCCAGCCGCGCTCGGCGGCGAGCGCCTTCGCGGTCTCTTCGTCATAAACGGGGCCGATGGGTTTCGACGGCTTTGCGAAAGCAGGATCGTCCGCGTCGACGAGCGTCTGCGTGAGGACGGTCACGACCTCCCGCTCCGGCAGGGCGCGGCGCATCGCCTCCTCGATCACATAGCCGATCATGCCCTGGGATTCCGCGCCGAGCACATCGAGCGGGTAAGGGGGCGCGCCCTTGTAGGCATCCGCCTCGAGCGCAAGAAGGCCGACCTGCGGACCGTTGCCATGCACCAGCACAAGCTCATGCTCGCGGGCGAGCGCGGCAAGCGCGCCCGCAGCCTCGCCCATGTTGCGGCGCTGCTCGCCGATGCCGAGCGTATCGCCCCTTTTCAGAAGTGCATTACCGCCGATGGCGACGAGAAGACGCATGGCTCAGGACTTTCCCCGGGGCGCGGGCTGCTGCTGGGTGATGCAGTGAATGTTGCCGCCGCCGAGAAGAATTTCCCGCGCGGGAACGGCAATCACCCGTCGCTCGGGGAAGAGCGCGGCGATCTGCTCGCGTGCCGGTTCATCATGGGGGTCGCCGAAGGATGGCATCACGATGACGCCGTTCGCGATGTAGAAATTGATATAGGAGGCGGCGAGACGCATGCCCTCGGTGCGAGGCTGCGAGCCTTCGACCGTATCGACGCCGCTGCTTTCCTCCGCCGTGATGAGGACGGGGTCCGGCTGATGAATGCGGTGAATTTCGAGCTTGCGGCCCTTCGCATCCGTCGCGGCGGAGAGACGCTCGAAAGCATCGCGTGAAATCTCGTATTGCGGGTCGGCCTTGTCGTCCGTCCATGTGAGCGCGACGACGCCGGGCCGCACGAAGCAGCAGATATTGTCGACATGGCCGTTCGTCTCGTCCTCATAGACACCGCGGCCGAGCCAGATGAATTTTTCGACGGAGAGATAGTCCGAAAGCACCGCCTCGATCTGCTCTCGCGTGAGGCCGGGATTGCGGTTCGGATTGAGAAGGCATTCCTCGGTGGTGAGGAGCGTGCCCTCGCCATCGGCATGGATGGAACCGCCTTCGAGCACGATGGGCGCGCGGTAGCGGTCCACGCGCTCGATCTCCGCAACCTTGGAGGCGACGAGATCGTCCTGGTCCCAGGGGAAATAGAGGCCGCCATCGAGCCCGCCCCAGGCATTGAATATCCAGTCGACGGCACGCACGCCGCCCTTCCCGTCCACGACGAAGGTGGGGCCGCAATCGCGCATCCATGAATCGTCGTTCGAGATTTCCACGACGCGGATCTCGGGCGCGAGCATGGCGCGGGCATTCTGGAACTGGCGCGGGGAAACGCCGACCGTCACCGGCTCGCCTTCAGCGATGGCGGCGGCGACAGCGGCAAAGGCATGCTGCGCGGGCTTCGCGCCGAGACGCCAATTGTCCGGGCGCTCGGGCCAGAGCATCCATGTGCCTGCATGGGGCTCGAACTCGGCCGGCATTCGGAAGCCGTCCGCGCGGGGTGTCGTCTCAAGCTTTCGTACCATCTCGTCTGCTCCGAACGGGAAAGGCGGCGGCACAAGGAGCGCCGCCGCCTGCTTTTATCACAACAACTCAGGCGCGACGGCGACCGCGCACCAGGAACTCGCCGATCAGGATCGTCACCAGAACGCCGATGACGACCGAGGCTGCGTAGGTCGCGTCGAACTCACCGGGCGTATAGATGAAGAAGACGATCGCCTGCAGGATGAACAGTATGCAGAGCAACGCCAGCACCCAGGCGCCGCCCTCGCCGCCCGGCACGCGATAGGGACGCGCGGTCGAAGCGTCGATGCTGCGGAGCCGGAGGAAGGCCGCGAACATCAAGAGATAAGGGAGCAGGAAGACGATGGAAGAGAAGGCGAAAAGCGTCCAGAAAAGATCTTCCGCATCTGCCGCAAGGAAACCGTAGATCACGATAACGACAGTCGTGACGACACCCGTGACGATGGCGGCGCTGGCCGGTGTCTTGTGGACCGCGTGAAGCCTCGCGAACATGGGAGGAAGGTTCCCGTCGATCGCGGCTTCCGCCGCCGAACGATTGGCGCCCATCGTCCAGGTCACCATGTTGGCGAGGAAGGAGTAAAGCGCCATGAGGCCGAGCGCGATCACGAAGGCGCCGCTTGCCCCGCCCTCGCCCAGCAGGACGCGGAGCGTATCCACGATGCCGCTCACGAGATCGATCTCTTCGAGCGGCAGCGCAATGAGAATGCCGATCGTCGCGAAGAGATAGAAGGCGGCGATGAGAATGCCGGAAACGGCGATGGTCAGAGGGACGTCGCGGGCGGGGTTCTTCATTTCCGCGCTCGCGCCCGACATGAGCTCGAAGCCCATGAAGTTGTAGACGATGACGGGGAGGAAGGCGAGCGAGGCACCCCAGCTCGGCGCCATGCTCGACAGGGTGAGCTCGTTCGCGACGCCGTGGTTCGAGGCATAGACGAAGCCGCCGATACCGATCACCAGCATGATGGCGACCTTGAAGATGGCGCCGAGATTGGGCACCCATTTGCCGATGTCGAGCCGGACGATATTGATCCAGACCGTGATCCAGGTGAGCGCCACCGCGATGGCGATCTGCGTCCATAGCGAGAGATCGGGCATGAAAAGAGCCGCGAAGATGCCCGCGAAGAGAATGAAGACCGATGGCTGCCAGAGAGCCACGTTGATCCACCAGAGCCATGCCGTGCGGCCGCCCCAGCGCGGACCGAAGGCGCGGCGCACCCAGGCGTAGATACCGCCCTGATCGGGATAGGCGCTGCCAAGTTCCGCCGTGATGAGACCATAGGGAATGAAAAACAGCACCATGGTGAATATCCACCAGAAGACGGCTTGCGGCCCGATGGCCGCCGATGCCGCAAGCTGGTCGATGACGAGGATGGCGCAGACAGTGAACAAGGTAAGATCGAGGCCGCGCAGCACTTTCCTGTAGCCGCGCTGCCCGTTCGCACCGGCGGTCGTATCAGCCATTATCGGTTCCTCCCTGGAGGTTGTCGGTGATGGGTCTAGCCGAGAAACGCTTCGACGAGACCGCGGTGATGAGCGAGGAGCGCATCGGACGCGCGCTTCAGACGCGGATACACAAACCAGACGAGAAGAGCTTTCTCCGTGTGAAGCCTGTTTTCGGACTGGTCGTAGATGACGGATTGGGAGCCATCCATGACCTCGTCCGTGGCCTCGACACCGCGCGAGGCGGGGAGACAGTGCATGAAACGCGCGGTCGCGGGCGCCTTGGCGAGAAGGGCCTCGTTCACCTGGAATTTGGGCATGAAGGCTTCGCGCCGCTCGGGAATCTCGTCTTCCTGACCGATCCACCACCAAAGGTCGGTGTAGATGAAATCGGCATCGGCGACGGCGGCAGCCGGATCGTCGGTGAAGGCGAGCCTTGCGCCGGAGGCCGCGCAAGCCTCCTTCACCATGTCGCGATGCGCCTGCGAGACCTGGTATTTCGCGGGCGCGGCCTGCGTGAAGGAAATGCCGAGACGCGCGCAGATGAACATGAGCGAGACGCAAACATTCGTCGCGTCGCCCACGAAGACCAGATGAAGATCGCGGAGCTTTTTATCCTTCGGGGCGTGCTCCGTCATGGTGAAGACGTCGCAAAGAACCTGTGTCGGGTGATTGAAATCCGTCAGGCCGTTTATGACCGGCACCGTCGCGTATTTCGCGAGGTCGAGAACGGTCTGGTGCTTGAGGGTGCGGGCCTCGATGACATCCACCATGCGGGAGACGACACGCGCCGTATCCTTGATCGATTCGCGGGCGCCGAGGTGGATTTCACCAGGGCGGAGATATAGAGCGTGGCCGCCGAGCTTGGTCATGGCGACTTCAAAGGAGACGCGGGTGCGCGTCGAAGGCTCCTCGAAGATCATGCCGAGTGACGCGCCTTGCAAAAGACGCGGACAGGCCCCCTCCTTGTCCGCCCGCTTCAGAAGCGCCGTCAGTTCCATGATCCTCTCCAGCTCTTCGCTTGAAAAATCGAGAATCTGAACGAAATGACGCAGCATCGGGCGGGCCCCTCTTTACCTCGGTGAGAACTGCCCCGATTATTTCCTCTCACGACGGCGGGCGATTTGATCGAGCGCAATGCGATGTCCGGCAGATGGTGCCCGACGGGCGGCAAAGTGACGCAAATCCGCCAAATCCAGAGGTTTCGGAACGAAAATGACGCAAATGACTGTGGCCGCGACGCAGATGGCCTGCGGCTGGGACCGGGACGAAAATATCGCCCGAGGCGAGAAGCTGGTGGCAGCCGCCGCCGAAAAGGGCGCAGGCGTCATCCTGCTTCAGGAACTCTTCGAGACGCCCTATTTCTGCAAGGATACGGAGCCGGACCTCATGCATCTCGCCGTGCCGGCGAACGAGAACCCGGCCGTGCAGCATTTCCGCGCGCTGTCGGCGAAATACGAGGCGGTGCTGCCGATCTCGATCTACGAACGGGCGAACAACGCGCAATACAACTCGCTGGTGATGATCGACAGCGGAGAGATTCTGGGCATCTATCGCAAGTCGCATATTCCGGACGGGCCGGGCTACCGCGAGAAATACTATTTCAATCCCGGCGATACGGGTTTCCATGTCTGGGACACGCGGCGCGGCCGGGTGGGTGCCGCGATCTGCTGGGACCAGTGGTTTCCAGAAACGGCGCGGATTCTGGCGCTCAAAGGGGCCGACGTAATCCTCTATCCGACCGCGATAGGCTCGGAACCGCACGACGAAACGATCCACTCGCGCGACCACTGGCAGCGGACGATGCAGGGACATTCGGCGGCGAATCTCGTGCCGGTGGTCGCCTCCAACCGCATTGGGCGGGAAGAAGGAAAGAGCTGTGCGATCACCTTCTACGGCTCATCCTTCATCACCGATGCGACGGGCGCAAAAGTGGCGGAAGCGAGCGAGCATGAGGAAGAGGTCCTCACGGCCAGTTTCGATATCGAGCAGAACCGCCGGCAGCGTGTTGCCTGGGGCGTGTTCCGCGACCGCAGGCCGGAACTCTACGCCGATATCATGACGCTCGACGGAACGCAGAGGCGCTAGCCGAGGACGATATCCGCGACGATGGGAAGGTGGTCGGAGACGGTGCGCGCGCGGGCATCCGTCCAGCTGCGCAAAAGCCTTGCGGGGCGGCCGCAATAAATGCGGTCCAGCCTGAGGACCGGCCATGAGGAAGGGAAAGTTCTTTGCATGGTGCGGGCGGGCAATTCGCGCTTCAAACGGCTGCGGACCCAGCCGAACGAAAACCAGTCGTTGAAATCCCCCATGACGACGCATGGCCCGCGGCCGGCCTGCGCCAATTCGGCAAGCCGGGCCGCCTGCATGCGGCGCTCAAGGATGCTGAGGCCAAGATGGGTCGTTACGAGGCGAAGTCTGCCTCCCGGCGCAACGACCTCGGTCGTTATCGCGCAACGGGGCTCACGCGCGCCGAAGGAGAGATCGTGGACGCGCGTCTCCTCAAGGGGAAAACGGCTGATGACGGCGTGACCGTAATGACCATCGGGAGCGGAGATGGTTCGCGCTTCCGCCGCGTGCTCGCCGAGCGCTTCCTTCAATTTTCGAAGCGGCGATGCTTCCCTTTCTCCGCGGGAGTCGATCTCCTGCAGCGCGACGACGTCGGCATCATGCGCGGCTGCCAGTTCCACGACGCGATCGAGATCGTAGCGGCGATCGGGGCCGACACCGCCGTGAATATTCCAGCTCAGCACACGCAGACTTCCAGACATCAATCGGATTTTCTCCAACGGTCCGCAAGACGCTGAAGGCCGAGGGCAAAGCCGACCCATGCCGCAAGGGCGCCGAGCACAATCGCGAGATCGGACATCGACGGATCTTCGATCATCGCGAACACACGATCTCCGAGCACCGAGAGGATCAATATACCGGGCGCGAGACCGAGGAAAGTTCCCACGGTGTACTGGATGAAAGGTATCCGGAAGGCACCGGCGACGAGGTTCACCAGCATGAAGGGAGCGACAGGCACAAGACGGATGGTCGCTATCGCAAGAATTCCCTTCTCGCCGATGCCCCGGCTCACCCGGTTTATGCGGGGACCGATGATGTTTCGCAGGAAGCGCGCCCCGAGGCCGCGCCCGGCGCCATATGTCGCCACCGCGCTCGCCATCGATCCCGCCGATGCATAGAGAAGCCCCGGCCAAAGGCCGAATGTACCCGCCGTCACCACGATGAGAACCGTGACCGGGAAAGCGAAGAAGCCCGTCACGACATATGCACCGATGATGACGGCGGCGGCAAAGGGACTTTCCGCAAATCCGCCGAAGGTATCGCGAAGCCTGTCCGGCTGGGCATATTCCGAGAGCGGCGTGTAGCGCCAGAGGAGAGCAAGTGCCGCAATGAACAGAACCAACGCCAAGCCCTTGGCGAGTGCGGGAAGACGAGCAGGACTTGCATGGGGATCGTCCACGACATCCGCGAAATATTCGTCCGCTCCGATGGGACGCCCCGGATCAGCAATCGTCTCTATAGCTGAAATCTGATCGGCGGAAGGCATGTCGCCGTCGTCGATATCGCGGAGCCGCCTTCCCTCGCGCCCGCCGCAATCCTCTATCGAGGCGATAATCGAACCACCCTCACGGAGAGAGGCCAGAAAATCCGATCGTTCCGCCCCGATATGTTCTCCGAGAAGGCGGGCGAGAATGCTCACGACACCGTCGCGCTGCTCATCGGTTACCGCCTCGATGGCGAGATCGCACTCGCTGTCCATACCCATGGACCTGTTGCAGATGTTGGCCGAACCGACCCGCAACAAGCGGTCATCGACGATCATCACCTTGGAATGAACCATGACATCGACTTCTTCCTTTCCCTTTCCCACGGCGGGATAGAGCAGGCGGAAGCGGTCCGTCAGTCCTGCCTCGCGCAGCACGTTTGTAAAGCGGATGCGCCCGGCGAGCATTGTCTGCTGCTCGAGCCAGGATTCATGGGTCTTGGGAGCTACGAGAACCACTTCGAGTTTCGGCACTTCCTTCATGCGAGCGGCGATGGCTTCCGCGACGCCGAGACAAGTCAGGAACTGGTTCTCGATGTAGATCCAGTCTTGTGCTTCGGCGATGGCGTCGGCGAAGAGGCGCTCGACCTCCCTCACCTCTCCCTCGCCATTCCCGGCGGGCAATGTGCGAGCGATCCCTATACCGGTGTTTCGAAAATGCGGCTCAACCCCTTCTGGCCAGAGATCGCGGCGGGCGTCAGTTGCTTCAAGCTCCTCGCAGGCCGCCTTGCTCCAGCGCCAACGTGCGAGTTCGCCCAGCGCGCTTGCCGCCTCGCCGTCGACCATCATCTGCACATCGTGAAAGGGCCGGTAGGCCTGCCCATTGTGATCGACACGCAAACTGCTGTCCGGATCGTGTTGCGACGTATCCCACCGGCGTACCGTCAGATCGAGACCGCCGCTGAAAGCAAGCGCATCGTCTATCACGACAATCTTCTGATGATGCGAACCGCCCAGCGGCACATGACTATCGAGACAGAGATCGATATTGGGCGGCGTATTCCAGCGAAGCGGGACGGCAGGCAGGAGTTCGCGCTCCATCGCGTAGATGACGGAGTAGTCCCACAGGAGAAGCTTGATCTCGAGTTCCGGCTTTTCACGAGCGAGCGCCGCAAGGAAATCGCCGAGACTTTCGGGGTGTCCATCCCTCGCCCGGTCCGGCGGGCCGGTAAACCGGGTCCGGCTGTCGATATCCCAGCCGACAATCATGATGGAACGCCGGGCACCGCTCATCGCTTGCCGCAGCACACCGAAATATTCGGCGGCATCGACAAGAACGCGCGCCCGATCCGCTTTCGTCACCCGCCACACATTGCGCGATGGCGAGAGAATCCGTCGATGATCCTGCTTTTCCGCCACTCCGGTACCGGAAGCGCGATAAACCGGCATATAAAATCCTGATTTCGTCGATGCTGCTTCAATTAAAACGCATCAAACGCAGAAAAGTCTCATAAATCGGGAGAAAAACCAGGCGAAGGCCCGTTTCACCGCTCCCGGCTGGAAAAGGCAGCCAGCAAGGCTCTCAGGCGTCCTGGCTGAACCGGCTTGTGAAGCACCTGAACCCCTGTCGCAGCAAGCTCGCGCAATTTTTCCGGAGCGGTATCGCCCGTCACGATCACGGCAGGCAATTCGTTGTCGCCGAAACGGGACCGGACCCTGCGAATGACCTCCGCGCCATCGATTCCCTGAAGCCTGTAATCGGCGACGATGACATCGGGCTTGGCGAAGGGCGTGTCGTCCGCGGACAGAAGTTCGGAGACATCCGCCGAGGCCGCAACCTCGCACCCCCAATCTTCCATGAGGGTGGACAAGGCATGCCGCCCTTCCTGGTCGTCGTCGATAATCCAGACGAAGCTCCCCGCGACCCCGGCGAGACTGCGTGGCGAGCGCGGCTGATTGCTTTCGAAGAATGTGTAGCGCCTGGGTATCGTGAAACCGAAAGCCGTTCCCTTTCCAGGAGCGGAGGTGAACGTCATGGGAATTTCGAGAAGCCCAGCCAGACGACGGACAATCGAGAGCCCGAGACCAAGACCGCGATCGCGGTTTCGCTCGAGGTTTCCGACCTGGAAAAATTCCTCGAATATCCGTTCGCGAAACTCGGCTTCGATACCCGGCCCGTTATCGATCACCTGAACCGTGACCCCGTCCCCTTTCCGGCGGCAACCGACGATGATCCTCGCGCCGGGTGCATGGCGGATCGCGTTGGCAACAATGTTGCGAAGGATCGCTTCCAGCAGCGTGACATCGGTTTCGACCTCCAGCGAACAGGCGACGAAGCGAAGATCGCAACCGGCCTCCCGCGCCTGCATGGCGAATTCATCCTTCAGGGACTGGAAGACGGAATCGATCCGGAACGGGGCCACATGCGGTTCGATGATTCCGGCATCCAGACGCGAGATGTCGAGCAGACTGTTGAGCAATCGCTCCATTGCGCCCACGGATTGTCCGATACGTTCCACGATCGGCCGGCAGCGTTCGTCTCCAACAAGGCGGATGGCGAGCGATTCCGCCTGAAGACGCAAAGCATGCAGCGGCTGGCGCAGGTCATGGCTCGCCGCGGCGAGGAAACGGGTCTTGGCGCGCGAGGTCGCTTCGAGTTCCGCGCTTTGCCGGCGGAGGCTTGCGAGAAGATCGACATTCTCGACGCCGAGACGGAGGCTGTTCATCAACGCCCTGTGCGTATTTCCGCCGGTGGCGAGCATGGCGAGAAAGAACATCACAAGGGCGCCGGCCATGAGCGCTTCTTCGCCGCCGCCCTCCAGGGCAAGGCGCAGAATGAGAGGCACCAGAGAAGTGACAAGGGCCATGATCTGCGCGGAGTAGAAGGGAGCGAGGGTTGCGACTGTTCCCGCAGCGGTTCCGCCGAGCATCAAAATGAAAAAGACCTGCTGAGGCAGCGCATCCGAGGGAAGCACAAAGGCGCCGCCCATCCCCCAGCAAATTCCGGTGAGGCCGATAACAATGTAGAATGCCACCATCCCGAGCACCGGATCGCTCTGGAGCATTTCTCCCCGGTGATAGATCTCGATGAGCCCGCCGCGCAGAAGGCCGAGCGCCATCATCGCGGCGCCCCAGGCGAAGGCCATCCAGTTCGAACCCGCAAGGCCCATGGAATAGGTGACGAAGGCAACGACGACGATGTGCACGAGGACGCCGGTCCTTGCCTGCCGGTACAGCAGGTCGACACGGTTGGGGAAGATTCGGCGGGCGGAGCCATCCGCGAGATCGACGCCGAAAAGCCTTGCCAGCAAGGGCGAGAAAACAGCGTTCCCATCTCCTTCCAGCGCGCCATTGGCCATTTAAGTCCCCCCGCATAATCAAGGGAGAATTGATAGCAAAGGGAGGCCGCAAAGGCGACCGGCCTGACGGGAGTTATTCTCGAGGATCGCCCGTGCTCAGGGACCGGGGGCCAAGACCACGGTGCGGAAGCCAAGATGCGTGGTGGCGAGGTCCGTTTCCTGAGGCTGCCGCGCGCCCGGCCTATACCGAACGCAATATGACGGAGCGCATAGCCAGGAACCGCCCTTGATGACGCGATGGCCGGGGGCACCGCGATATTCGTCCGAGGTCCATTCCCAGAGATTGCCGATCATGTCGTGGAGTCCGAGGGCGTTCGGTTCGAAGCAACCGACGGGTGCGATCCCGACAAATCCATCATCCGCGCTGTTCACGACCGGAAACAGACCCTGCCAGGTATTGGCTTCACGCGGCTGCGCGCGCGGGTTCGGCGCCTCCGCATTCGCTTCGCGCGAGGCCCATTCCCATTGCGCCTCCGTCGGCAGGGTGTGGCCTTTCCAGGCGGCGAAGGCGAGCGCGTCCTCATAGGCAACCGCCGTGACGGGAAACTGATCCTTCCCCTCGATGGATGTTCCGGGCCCTCCGGGATGACGCCAGTTCGCGCCGGGGACATATTGCCACCACTGCGAAATATCGCCGGTGCCGTCTATGTCGTTCGGCATGATGAACACGACGGCGCCCGGCTCCTGCATGTAAGCGGGCAGACCGGGATGCGCCGAAGTATCGACGGGACGCTCGGCGACGGTGACGTAGCCCGTCTCCTCGACGAATGCGGCGAATTCCTCGTTCGTCACCTCCGTCCGGTCCATCCAGAACCCTTCGACCGTGACCGGGCGCAAGGGCTTTTCCTCCGGGTAGAAATCATCTCCCATCGTGAAGCTGCCTCCCGGCACCCAGACCATCCCTGCATGCTCCGCCGCAGGAGCGGACGACGGAGGCAGGCAACGAGAGGGACCGGCATCCGCCAGGCGCGCTGCTTCTCTGCCCCCCTTCATCCAGAGGTTTGCCGCCGCCGTCGCAAGGACGACGACAGCGACAAGGACGCCACCCATGATCCAGCGTGCTTTCACGGCCCGATCCGCTCAGTTGGCCCAGTAAACGAATTCGTCTTCCGGCCCGCGCGGCGCGGCGCCAAGCGGACGGTCGATCATAATGGGCGCTTCCACCAGCGAGGGCCATAGCGGCTTTGCCTGTTCGCCGTCGATTTCCCGAAGTGTCTCCATCATTTCGGAGAGCCGTTCCGGATTCTCCTCGGCGAGATTTTTCCGTTCGGTCGGGTCTTCGGCGAGGTTGAAGAGCCAGTTCTTCTTCGGACGTTCGGAAACCTGCAGCTTCCAGTCGCCCTTCAGCAGGGTCTTGTAGTCGCCGTCACGGAAGAACAGGGCACGGTCGCCCAAGCCACCGGTGGAACCGGCAAGCCCGACAAGGTCCATGCCGTCATAGACGCGGTCTTGCGGCAGCGCCGCACCGGCGGCCTCAGCCGCGGTCGCGAAAATGTCGACATGCGCGGCGCGATGCTCGACGATCTTTCCCGCAGGCAGCTTCGCCGGCCATTTCATGAAGAAGGGAACGTGAATGCCACCTTCGAAGAAGGTCGCCTTCCAGCCGCGATAGGGATCGTTGATACCGGGCAGGCCGACATAGTTCGCGCCCCCGTTATCGCTGGTGAAGATGACGATCGTGTTGTCTTCCAACCCCTGCGCCTTCAGCTCGTCGAGCACCTTGCCGACGCCACGATCGAGCGCGACGACCATCGCGGCGTAAGTACGCAGCGTGTGATCCTCGATATGCGACAGTGCATCGTAGTCGGACTTGAGCGCCTGAAGCGGCGTGTGGACCGCATTGTAGGAGAGATACATGAAGAAGGGCCGATTGCGGTTCGCCCTGATCGCCTTCACCGCTTCGTTCGAGAGATAGTCGGTCATGTATTCCGAGGGCTCGAAACGGTCCCCGCCATTGAACTGGACGGCGAAAGGAAGGTTCGCCCAAAGGAACTTGTCGATGGGGTCGAATTCCTGCACCGAGTTGACGACGTTCGGATCGTTTTTCGGAAGGAAGAGCGACGCGCCGGGCATGAAGCCCAGAGCCTCGTCGAAACCGCGCGTCTCCGGCCTCGTCGTATCGGTTCCGCCGAGATGCCACTTGCCGAGCATCAGCGTGCGATAGCCCTGATCCTGAAGCATCTTCGAGATATAGATCTCGTTTTCGGGAACGCTCATTTCGTCAACATGAGGAACGCCCTCTTCGCGTTCCTCGAAATAGACGGCCCCGTTACCGGCGAAGGTAGCAATCGTTTTCGCAAACTGGGGAGGCGCAGGCGTGAACTCGAATCCGAAGCGCGTGGCGTAGCGCCCCGTCATGATGGCCGCGCGTGAGGGCGCGCAGGTCGCGTTGCCGGCATAGCCATTCGCGAAGACGACGCCGCTCCTTGCAATCGAGTCGATGTTGGGTGTCGGAACGGAGCCGCCGGCGACACCGCCACCGCCGAAGGAAAGATCGTTGAAGCCGAGATCGTCGGCCAGGATCACCACGATGTTGGGCTGCCTTGCGTCAGCGGGCACCGCCGCCTCCGCAGGCCCCTCGTCCCAGGTCACTTCCCGGTTCGGCTGAACGGGGTCGCGCAGTTCCTGAATGATCCCGGGGATGTAATACCAATAGCGCTGGAAAAGGACGACACCCAGAACACCGACGACAACAAGCGCGGCGAGGATGCCCACGCCGCGTTTTCCGATTTTCATGATCCCGCTCCCTCCCGTTTTTTAATGTTATCCATTAATATCGCGATGAGAGCGAAATGGCAAGCGGACCCTCAAGAGGATCAACCTCGCAGCCAAGTGAAAGAGGAAATGCTCAGACCGCGGGATGCGCCCTGCTTCCGGCACCCCTGAAACGGCGCTCGCCCCGGAAGGCGCTAGCTTCGAAAGGGCGCCTTTCTGGCTCCTCATCCAGGAAGGAGCGGATCATCGGCAGGATTTCCGCCATCTGCGAAACAAGGAAGAGATGGCCGCCCGACACGGTTTCGAGACGCGCATCGGGAATGACCTGCGCCAGTATCTTCGCGTTCACCAGCGGAACGATCTGATCGTTTTCTCCCGCGAGGATAAGCGTTGGCCGGTTCATGAATGGCAGGAAGGGAAGACTCGTCCACCCCATTCCGGCCAGAAGCTGATAGAAATAGCCGCGCGCCGAAGGAGCGCGAAGGCGTTTGGCATGCCCTTCGGCCCCGTCGCTCTCGTCGCCGTAGAGCACCTCGAAATGGCGGAGCATATAGGCCGGGTCCATGTAGCGGCGCGGATGCGCCAGCTTCGCCAGAGCGCGCGGATTTCCGGGCACCATGAACATGCCTGCCGAGGTCGCAGCCAGGATCAGCCTGTGTGTGCGCTTGCCAAACTGGAAGGCAAACTGCTGCGCCATCGCGCCGCCCCAGGAAACCCCCATCACATCGACTTCGTCATAACCGAGTTCGTCGAGGATGCCAGCCGCCATGCGAGCAAACTGCCACGGGCGATAGGGAAGAGATGCCGAAGGCGAACCGCCTACCCCGGGTGCGTCGAATGCAATCACATCGCGATCATCGAGCGCTTCGGCAAAAGGCGCGATGAGTTCGATATTCGCGCCGATCCCGTTGAAGAACAGGAGCGGCCGCCCCGGCCCCTTGCCTTCCCAAACCGCGGTTCGGAGTATGTTGGAACCCACTCTTATGTCGCGGTATCGGGGTTTTCTGTCGCTCATTCAGCGGCTCCGGGCCTGTTTCGACTCATATTTCGTCTTTTCAGCCTAGTACATAAGTGCCAGGCGCGGGATCCAAAGGCTTGTATTTCCGATTTCCGAGCTTCTTCGGCGCGGGAATCTCCTCGCCCGACCGCTCGCCAAGCCATTTTGCCCAGCGTTCCCACCAGGAGCCCTGCACCTCGCTTGCGCCCGCGGCCCACTCATCCGCGGTTGCCGGCAAATCATCATTAACGAAATACTTCGCCTTGGGATTGCCTGGAGGATTGAGAATCGCCTGAATGTGCCCGCTGTTCGACAGCACGAATTCACGCTTGCCACCGAGCATCTGCGTCGTGCGATAGCACGCCTTCCAGGGCGTTATGTGATCGGTCACACCGCCGACGATGAAGGCATCGATATCGACCTTTCCGAGATCGATCGGCTGATCGAGTATTCTTTCCTTGCCCGGATTGGCGAAGGGTTGCGTCTCGTAAAGCGAGAGATAGTCGGAATGAAGCGCGGCCGTCAGATTGGTCGAGTCGTTATTCCAGAAGAGCACGTCGAAGGCCGGCGGCTTCTGTCCGTGCAGATAATTGTTCACGACATAGTTCCAGATGAGATCGTTCGGCCGCAGCCACGCGAAGACGCGTGAAAGATCGGAACCAGCGAGGACGCCTTTCTTCGCCGATCGCTTTCGCGCCATCTCGATGCCGCGCTTCGTGACCAATACGCCGACATCGCTGTCTTCCATCCGGGGATCGAGCACGCAGACCCAGAAAGTGACGGAGTTGACGCGCTTGTCCCCCTTCGCGGCCAGATAGCTCAGCAGCGTTGCCGTGGTTATGCCGCCGGAACAGCCACCCGATATGTTGACTTTCTCCGATCCGGTTATGCCGGTGACCACGCCGATAACATCGACGAGCGCAGAGACATAGTCCGCCAATCCCCAATCGCGATGTTCGGGCCCCGGATTGCGCCAGCTCACGACGAAGACCTGAAACCCCTGGTCCACGAGATAGCGCGACATGCTCTTTTCAGGCGTCAGGTCCAGAACGTAATACTTGTTGATCTGCGGCGGCACGAAGAGAAGCGGCATCGCATGAACCTTCTCCGTCTTCGGCGTGTATTGCAGCAGCTCCAGCATCTCGTTTCGGTAAACGACCGAGCCTTCCGTGGTTGCAAGGTTTTCACCAACCTTGAATGGCGCCTTGTCGACCTGAGAGGGCATGCCGTGATTGTTTCGCAGATCGTCAAGCGCATGCCGCAGTCCCTGCACCAGAGAGGCACCGCCCGTATCGAGCGCAAGCTTCACCGCCGACGGATTCCCGACGAACGTATTCGTCGGCGCCACCGCATCGATCATGATATCGGCGACGAGCATGGCCCGGCCATGTTCGACGGGATCGAGCTCGAGCGATTTGATGAAGTCGTGCATTTCGGTGCGGAAGGCCAGCCAGCCCTGCATCAAGCGCCGATAGACCGGGCTCTTCTGCCATGCCGGATCAACGAAGCGTCTGTCTTTCGGCTCGGGAGCGAACTTCTGCTGGCCGCCGACGATGTCCACCATGTTCCGGCCGAATGAGCCGATATGCTGCATGAAGGTGAAAGGCTGGCGCACCGCGCCGCCAACGATGGACCCTATGGCGGAGATCACATCCTCGCGGCTAATCCCGACAATGGGGCTCAGCACATTGGGCGTCTCCGCCGCCTCTTCGCCGATGCCCGGACCGAAATCGCCTTTTTGCCGCCTTGCCATCAGGCTCCCCTCCTCTTTAATTCCCCCGCCGGATTGCTTTCCCTCCCCGGAAAGCAGCCCGGACGACTTGTTTGTTCCGGGCACGGCAAGCGAATATGATGCTCCGTAGCGGAGCGGGTAACAAGGGTTTCATCCGCGTACCGCGGGGGAAATACCCAGGCCGCAACCCACATTTTAGCGGAACATTCAAAGAGGGTGTCCAGCGCGGGCTGGAGAAACGGCATTTTGAGCAGAAAACTGTATCTTCATATCGGACCTCCAAAGACAGGTACGTCCGCTCTTCAGTGGTTCTTGCGCAAACAACGCGACTGCCTCCTTCAGTCCGGAATTCTTTACCCCGAGGACGACGCCCACAATTGGTCCTCGCATCGGCGTCTCGGGTTCGCACTGCGCCAGAAGAGAGATCCAAAGAACGGCGACATTCCTGACTTTGCCACCACGCTTCGGCACATCCGAGAACAGATCGACCGTTCGCAGGCCGATACCGTTATCCTGTCGTCGGAAGAATTTTTCGTCCTCAGACCTGAGTCCGTAGACCGCCTTATTGGGGCCTTTTCCGATTTCAGAACCTGCGCGATTTTCTATGCGAGACGCCAAGACGACGCATACGTCTCAAGCTTTACACAACGCATCAAAGTCCCGCGCCGGAGGCTGGTGGACTCGATCCATTCCTGCCTCGACCACCCTCCAAGGATGAGCCGCGGACTCGATTACAATCAAAGGGCCAGGATCTGGGCAAAATATCTGGGTAAAGACCGGATCATCCCGCGCCTCTACGACGAAGTTGACGACGTCCGAACGGATTTCATGAAACTGACCGGAAACGATAAACTCGTTGAACTGGCGGAAACTACAGAACCGGAAAGCTCCAACAGAAGTCCAACTCTGGAAGCCATTGAGCATATACGCGCCTTCAAAATTGCGATCGACAACTCCCGTTTGTATGCACCAGCGAGCCGCACCCTTATCGATCATTTTTCCTGCGGGCAGAAACCGGGCGCACTGCTTTCCACAGACGACCGGCGGCGCATACTCGAGTATTTCCGGACATCCAATGAAAAGTTCTTTTCTGATTTTCTAGGCGTGGAGAACAGGTTCGACCCCGCTCTTCTTTTGAGTGGCCCGAAAGCCGAACGGGTTCTCGTCGACACCTCCAATACAGTTGAACTGGTGGAGGAGCTGCTCCTACGCCGACGAAAAGCGAGATTGGAGGAGAAGGTCAGAGCGAGATCCGGCGTAGCCGAAACCTAGGCCGGGCGCACTCCGATATTGAGCTGGCCGGCGAGCCCCGCTTCGCGGTGAACCTCTATGGCGTGATAATCCGGCGACATGATCATTTCCATGAAGGCTGCACGCGAGGGATACTCCACGAGGGCCACATGGTCCCAAAGTTCCTCGCACTCGCCAAGCATGAGTCCATCCACCGTTCCACCGAAGACCATGCGGCCGCCCAGCTTCGAAACGAGCTTTGCAACCTCGATACCGTAGCGCATATAGGCCTCCTGACCGGAAAGATGCTCGTCCCGGCCATCGGGATAAGCGGCGCGTTCACGGAACTTGAGCAGGTTGACCATGACCACCGGGCCATCCTGTTCGGTACCCGCACGGGCAAAGAAGGATTTGAGCTGCTCATCGGAGGGACGTAGCGAGTTCTCGAATTTCATATCGCGCCTTTCTCCGGATCGCGCGATTGACGCCGACCCGGCACATCTTGTAATGACATTTACAGTGTCATTTTATTGACTATATGCAAGATCCGGTCAAGATATCCATCCGAGCTGGGCGAACCGCGACGGCCGCAACCAAATTCATGAAAACGGCGAACACAAAAGACAGAATGAACGCCGAGGATCAGCCAGGGAGGCAGATATGAGCATCGCGATACGGGAGTTCGTCGTAAACCGGCCCGATTACGGTCAAACGAAATGGGTCGAACGAAGGGCGGAGGTCGAGGACGGCCAGGTTCTCGCGGAAATCGAGAAGTTTGCTCTTACCGCCAACAACATCACATATGCCGTCGCAGGCGACATGCTGAATTATTGGTCATTCTTTCCGGCCGAAGACGGCTGGGGGAAAATTCCGGTCTGGGGCTTCGCGCGTGTGGTCCAGTCGAAGTGCAAGGGCATCCCCGAAGGCGAACGCATCTACGGCTATCTGCCAATGGCGACGCACCTCGTGATGCAGCCGGAGAAAATCACAGAGGAGAACTTTCTCGATCTCTACAAGCAAAGGCGGGAACTGCATCCCGTCTATAACAGCTATACGAGGATCAAGGGCGTCCGGCCTCACGACGACCTCGAACCTGTGCTGAGGCCACTCTATACGACATCCTTCCTGATCGACGACTGGCTCGACGACAACAATTTCTTTGGCGCGCAACAAATCCTCATTCTCAGTGCTTCGTCGAAAACGGGCCTGGGGCTTGCCTATGGGCTGCACAAGCGGCGCCCTGCCGGGCCCCGGGTGGTGGGCTTGACCTCGCCTTCCAACAAGCGCTTCGTCGAAAATCTTGGCTACTACGATCACACGGTCGCCTATGGCGACATCGCCACGCTCGATTCCGGTGTGCCGACAACGGTGATCGACTTCGCCGGCGACGGCAATGTTCTTGCCGCCGTGCATCGCCACTTCGGCGACAACATACTCGAAAGCACAACCGTCGGACTCTCGCATAAGGACGCTCCGCGCCCGCCGGCAGACCTGCCAGGCGCCAAGCCGCGCTTCTTCTTTGCTCCCGATCAGATGAAGAAGCGGACCGAAGAATGGGGACGCGACGGTTTCGACCGCAAGCTGCTCGAGAGCTGGAACGCCTATGCGGAGGCCTCCGGCAGCTGGATCAAGGTCGAGCATGGAACAGGCGAAGACGCTATCGCGAAAGTATACGCAGACATGCTTGCAGGCCGCATCAATCCGGCCGAGGGCCATCTTTTCAGCTTCAAATAAGCGCGGCCAGAACACGAATGACAGGAGCAAAGCAATGACGCTTGAGACCCCCCTGCTGCTGAGCGGCGCCCCCGGCTCGCCCTATACACGCAAGATGCTCGCGGTACTGCGCTACCGCCATATTCCCTACCGTTTTCTGCTTACGGGCCACGACATTCCGAAGGAGCTTCCGGCGCCGAAGGTCGCTCTCCTGCCTACCTTCTATCTCAGGGAGAAAGGCGGCGAGTATCAAGCCGCGGTGGACTCCACACCGCTCATTCGCCGTTTCGAGAGCGAGTTCAACGGGCGATCGGTTGTTCCCGGTGATCCCGTCGTGGAATTCATCGACTACCTGCTGGAAGACTATGCCGATGAATGGCTAACCAAGGCGATGTTCCATTATCGCTGGTACTACAAGCCCGACATCGAGCGGGCGGCCGCCATCCTGCCCCGCTGGCGAGGGATTTCCGCGCCGGAAGAAGAAATGCTGAAGATGGGCAAGATTTTTGCCGACCGGCAGATTTCGCGTCTCTATGTCGTCGGATCCAACGACACGACCGCTCCCGTCATCGAAGCAAGCTATCTTCGTTATCTCGACGCAATGAAAGCCCTGCTCGAAACCCAGCCCTTCATCATGGGCAGACGGCCGGGCGGCAGCGACTTCGGTGCCTATGGCCAGCTCACTCAGCTGAGCCACTTCGATCCGACGCCCATGGAGGAGACACTTCGCAGGGCGCCGCGCGTCTTCGCCTGGGTCGATCTTGTCGAAGACCTGTCCGGCCTTGAACCCGGCGAAGACGACTGGATGAAGAAGGATGCAATTCCCGATGCAATCCGCGGATTACTCGGCGAAGTCGGCCGTGTCTATGTGCCTGCGCTCCGCGCCAACGCAAAAGCGCTGATGGAGGGCGCCGAGCAAGTCGAGACCGAGATCGACGGAAAACGCTGGGTGCAGCAGCCTTTCCCCTATCAGGGAAAGTGCCTGCAGTGGCTGCGGGAAAAACATGCCGCACTGGGCAACGCCGATCGAAAAGCGGTGAACGACATCATCGCCGGCACAGGCTGCGAAAAGCTCTTCGAAGATTGAACTCTTGCTGCCGCGCTACTGCTTCTCGCCGATCAGAAGCGCGGCAGTCATCTCGACGACGCGCCTTGCCTGCGAAATCGACAAGCGCTGATCCGAACGGAGACGCTTCCAGAAGTCAAAGCTGAGCACGGCGTCGAGCGCGTCGATCGTCGTCTTGTCCTTGCGAATTGCCGGCGGCAATGCGGAACGCATGATATCGCGAAAAGCGGTATTCATGCGGTGCCGTTCTTCGGCGAGATAGGGCGAGCGATGGGCATTCGCGTCCGCTGCCGTGCGGAACGGCATGATACGCTCGAACAGCTTCACCCGGCGGTCGATCATCTCCATGACAATTTCCTCCAACGTGCCCGTTGGAGGCGGGAGCTGCAACATGGGCGCGACATCGGCAAAGATCAGGTCTCCGATCTCGCGGTACAAGCTCTCCATATCGTCGAAGTGACGAAAGACGCTCCTGAGACCTACATCGGCACGCGCGGCGACCTCTTCCGCACGAGGCGAAACTGTGCCTTCACGTACGAGATCACGCATCGCCTCGACGATGCGGCGCCGGCTGGCCGCACTGCGCAGACGTCGACCGTCCGGCTTCTGCTTTGCTTGAGTTGAATTCATGACAGGGACTCGCGGAAGTATTATGGCCTCGTCAGCATCATCCCAAAGCGGAGAGGGAAAAGCCACACGCTAATCGCCGCAGTGCAAATAAATTGGCATTAATGGTGTCCATTTTCCAGAGCGCGTCTTATCCTCCGGAGAATGACACGGCGAGACTTGTCATCAGCCGCCTTGTCGAGCTCCTCCTCGATATCGAGCCAGAGTCTGGACAGATCGTTGTGCCAGTCCTGATGACCGACCATCTCCGGCTGAAGACGCCGTGGAGAAGGTCTTTCACGCGCCTCCGGCGACTCCGCAAGAAGATCGAAGACCGTATCCAGTTCAGGCGAAAATATGCGGTCTCCATCGAGGCCCCTGCTCGACAGGCGCTCATGGAGCCCGGCAATCCCCTCCTCCTCGCCATGGACGAGAATAATTCCCCGCGAGACGGGCCCCCGGGCTTCCACCCAGTCGGCAAGTCCCGGCCCGTCGGCATGGCCGGAATAGATGTCCAGCGTGCGAATACGCGCGCGAACCTTTACCTCCTCGCCCTGAATGCGGACAGCGCTCGCCCCATTCTGAAGAATACGGCCGAGCGTTCCTTCCGCCTGATAGCCGACCATCAGCACAGTGGCGTTGGCACGCCACAGATTATTCTTCAAATGATGCCGAATACGGCCTGCGTCGCACATTCCGCTTGCCGCCACGACGATATGACTTCCATCGATCCGTTCAATCATCATGCTTTCCTGGACCGACTCCGTTGTCCGCAGCATGGGGGAGCGCATGGCATGACGGAAAGCTTCGCCGTCCTCCAGCTCATGCGCATGATCGATGAAAACCTCGGTCGCGCGGATCGCCAAGGGTGAGTCGAGGAAGATCGGAACCTGGGGGATGCGGCGACTCTTTGCCAGGGCAAGAAGGTCCGAAAGCAGTTCCTGCGTCCGCTCGACAGCGAAGGAAGGGATGATAAGCACCCCTTTCGCCTTCAATGCCTCATTTGCTTCCGCCGCCAGAAGGTCGCGACGGGACTCCAGCGTCATTGCAGGGCGCTCACGCGCGCCGTAGGTCGCCTCGCATATCAGATAATCCAGATCGCGCGGTGCTTCCGGTGTGGGGTGGAAGCTCGTCACCTCCGGACCCACGTCTCCCGAGAAGAGAAGACGCATCTGCCGGGGCGAGGCAAGCCCGGTGGATATCTCGATCTCGATAGAAGCCGACCCCAGAATATGCCCCGCGTTCCAGTACCTGACGCGAATACCTTCCGCAGGCTCCATCCATGTGTCATAGGCGACGGGACTGAACGCCTGAAGCGCGGCCTCGGCATCTTCGATTGTATAGATCGGCGTTACCTCGGGGCGGCCGCGGCGGGCGTTGCGCCTGTTCAGCTGTTCGACTTCCGATTCCTGGATGTGGGCGGAGTCCGGCAGCATGCATGTCAGGAGATCGATCGTGGCATGGGTCGCATATATCGGACCGGCGAAGCCATGCTTGACGAGCTTCGGAATAAGACCGGAATGATCGATGTGAGCATGCGTCAGAAGAACGAAGTCGATTTCCTCGGGCTTGAAGGGAAAGTCGCCATAGTTCAGCGCCTTCAGCGTTTTGGAACCCTGAAACATTCCGCAGTCGACCAGAAAGCGGTTATCACCGGACTGAAGCAGGTAGCAGGATCCGGTGACCGTATGGGCTGCACCGTGGACATGCAGGGAAATCGGCATCTTTCTCACTCGCTCAGTTCACGGCGCAAAGCATTCGACAGAAGCGCCGCAAGAGAAATTGCATTTGTTGGGTGAGGTACGGAGGTGGTCGACCAGACCCGCTCGGCGCCGGAAAACATCATGCGCTCGAAAACCGCATCATCGAAAAGCGCATGCGTTATCGCAACGTGAACAGATGACGCACCGCGGTCCCTCATTGCGGCGATGGCCGAAAGGATCGTCCCTCCGCTTGAAACGATGTCGTCCGCAACGAGCACTGCCTTGCCTTTCACGTCGATCTCTTCACCGAAAGAAATTTCGACATCCCGATCCCCTCGCCTGATCTTTCGTCCGGTGAAAGACGGCGCATTCAGAACGTCGGCAACGCGAGCGACCCATTGGGCGGACTCTTCGTCAGGCCCGACAACGACGCATTGTCCAGCCAGCCCCTGGCGTGCCGCGAAATGCGCGATGGTCTCCGCGGCGAAAAGATTTTCCGCCTCGATTTGGGGAAAGACCTCCGAAACAGACGAGACGCGATGAAGATGGGCGTCGACGGTTACGATCCTGTCGAACAATGCCGAAAGCAGGCGAGCGACCGCCTGCTGACTGACCGCCTCTCCCTCATGGAACGCCTTGTCCTGCCGCATGTAGCAAAGATATGGCGCGACGAGAATGAGACGCTCGGCACCTCCCCGCCGCAATGCATCCACTGCAAGCATGAGCTCAACGAGCTTCCCGTTCGGACGATCGAGAGGACAATAAACGAGCGCGGTTCTGGCGGGCGCCGATACGCGAACCCGGCTTTCGCCATCGGGAAAGACATGAACATCAATCCGCGACAGGTTGATCCCAAGCGTCTCAGCAAGCTCGGAAGCGTGCGTGGCGCCATGATCAAAAGAATAAACAGCAGACCGCATCATTCGAGCGCCCTGGACGGGATTCCGGCGCTGGCGAGGGAAAATCCATTCGATTGCTCCGCTGCCTCGACGGCGAAATTGAAGTGAGACTCGCCCGCTGAATAAATCCTGTAAAGCGGTTCGCCTGCTTCCACGCGGTCGCCGATCCGCTTCAGCACGTCGATACCCGCACCTCGATCCAGCGGGGCGCCGGCGAGGCGCGCAAGCTGAGCGATCCGCAGGCAGTCCACCGAGGCCACGACACCATCGGCATGAGCCAGAACTTCCGCTTTCAGGGGGCCGGGGGAAGGGGTTGTCGCGGCCCGCCCCTGAGCTTCGATGATCTTCTGCATGGATGACATCGCAGCACCGCTATCGAGGAGATGGCGCGCACGTTCATATCCCGTTCCGCCCCGCACCGCAGGGTCGTACTCGATCACGCGAGCGGCGAGCTGCAGAGACTTCTCCCGAAGGTCGGCGGGTGCCGACGTATCTCCGGCCAGCACCGCCATGACATCACGCGCCTCCAGCACCGGCCCAATTCCCCGCCCGATGGGCTGCGAACCGTCGGTCACGACAATTTCGACATGCAGATCCATCCGATCCGCGACAAACTCGAACAGTTTGCGCAACCGCATGGCCTCCATCGCATCGCGCACCTTGGCCGTCGGCCCGAGAGGCAAGTCGATCACGAGATGGGTGGAACCGGCCGACTTCTTCTTGGACATGATGGAGGCGACCATCTGCTCGCGCGTGTCGAGGTTCAAAGGACGTTCGACACCGATCAGAATGTCGTCGGCGGGCGACAAGTTCACATGCCCGCCCCAGACGAGGCATGCGTTGCACTCCCCTACGACCTGCTTCATTTCATCGATCGTCAGGTCGACGCGGGCAAGGACCTCCATCGTATCGGCCGTTCCCGCAGGCGAGGTGATTGCCCGGGAGGACGTCTTGGGCATGGTGAATCCATGCGCCGCCACTATCGGCACGACGATCATCGATGTCCTGTTACCGGGAATGCCGCCGATACAATGCTTGTCGACGACAATGGGCGCATCCCATTTGAGCGATGTACCGGCACTCGCCATTGCAAAAGTCAGATGGAGGAGTTCATCCGTAGACAGAAACCCCGCACACGCCACCAGAAAGGCAGCGATTTCCATGTCGGAATAGCGGTATCCGACGATGTCCTGCACTATGGCTTCGATTTGGTGCCGACTGAGTGTTTCACCGCCGATCTTGGTGCGCACATAGTCCAGGCTCTGCGGGCTGCGCGCGGGGGAAATCGAGACGGCATCGCCTTCGGCGAGCCCCATACGACGGAAGGCAGGTTCCGTCAGCCCTATCTCGTCGGGCCCCACCACCGACAGATCGTGACAGATATCGAGGCTGGCAATGATGGAGCGGCCATCATGCTGCACTTCTAGACGCTTGAAGGCCTGAAAGGCTTCCGGCCTCAGGGCCGCACAATTCGAAGCGAGAACGGCCACATTTTCGCGCAACGTGTCCAGCGGAATACGTCGAATTCTGAGCCGCATATCCTGTCCATTCTCACATGCGGAATATTGTCTCGCCGCGTTTGATCGTCTCCACGACGGTAAGATCGCGGAGCGTATCCACGGCGACGGTCTCCGGGTCTTCCTCAAGGATCACGAGATCCGCCAGCTTCCCTTCCTCTATCGACCCTTTGATGTCGTCCTCGAAATGCTGATAGGCGGCATCCAGCGTGATGCCGCGCAGCGCTTCGTGCGCCGTGATGCGCTGCTCCGGGCCGAGAATCTTGTCGCTGCGGGTTTTCCTGTTTGTCGCGGACCAGAGCAACATCCGGCAGTCGGAAGGAACGACCGGAGAATCGTTGTGAAGCGTGTAGCGCATACCCCGATCGATGGTAGAACGGACCGGACTGATGCGTGCGCCGCGCCGCGCCCCCAGTACGGAGTCCCGATGCCAGTCACCCCAGTAGAAGGTATGGGAAACGAAGTATGAGGGCATGACGCCGAGCTTCTTCATGAGGTCCAATTGATCCTCACGCAGGGTTTGCGCATGAATGACCGTCGAGCGGCGATCAGACAAACCATGTTTCTCGGTAGCCTTTGCGATCGCTCCAATGAACTGATCGGCAGCAGCGTCGCCGTTGCAATGAGCGTAGACCTGCCAGCCGCGTTCAAAAGCATCGTCGACAAGCTTCGCAGCGGTTTCATCGTCCACTATCCGATAGCCGCTGTAATCGGAAGAAAAACCGGCAGGCACAACCTCGTAAGGTTCTGTGAGCCAAGCCGTCTTCGCCTGCGGCGAGCCGTCCAGCATCAGCTTTACGCCACCGAACTTCAGACCGTTGTAGTCCCGCCGCATCTCGATGTCGCCGCTCGCGAGGTCGTCCATATGCGTGAAAAAGGGATAGGCAACGACGTCAAGCCTGAGCCTGTCACGCGATGCAGCGAGCGTCAGCAAGTCGTAGTCCGGCCGGCGCGTCGCTCCGTCCTGCGCGGTGGTGATGCCCCATGCCGCGTACTGATCCTGCACCTTGTCCAGAAGGTCCAGTAATTCCTCAGGCGTCGGCTGAGGCAAGCGCGGCAATGCCAGCGTGATCGCCCCTTCTTCGAGAATGCCGTTCGGTTCCCGCGTGCCCGGCCACCGGCGAATGACGCCACCCTGCGGATCGGGCGTTTCGGCGCTTATGCCCAGGAGGGAGAGAGCACAGGAATTCACCACAACAACATGCAGGGAGGCGTGGTACACAAGTATCGGCTGCTCAGTTGAAATCTCGTCGAGATCGCTGCGGGTGATCGCACGCTTCTCCTCAAGAAGGGAATCGTCGTAGTTCGCGCCCAGCAACCAGCCGCCGCGACCCCCGTTCGTCTCATCGCGATAGATCGCGAGCTCGCGCTGAATGTCCCGGATACTGCCGATCGGACCCGCAGGCTTCGGTGCAAGATTCCGGAATCCCATGAGCAATGCGGTTATGCAGATGTGGCCGTGACAATCGATGAAACCCGGCAACATCGTCCGGCCACCCAGATCGACAATTCGCGCGTCGCTTCCGGCTCTCGCCGTAACATCCTCCTCGCTTCCAACGGCGAGGATGCGGCCGCCTCTGACAGCGACCGCCCCGGCAAGCGGCATCTTCTCGTTCATCGTGCGTATGATGCCGCCGCGATAGAGGGTCGTTCCCGCCGCATCTGCCTTGTCGCGCCTGGTTTCTCCCGTTGTAAACGCAGGCGCGGCGAAAGCGAGCGCCGAGATTCCGGCTGCGTCGGCCTTTTTGCCGCTGAGGACGGAGAGTGCCGTCGCCGTCAGGGCCGCACCGGCGCCAAAGAATCCACGCCGGCTCAATCCCGGTTCATGGGGCCTCGTCACCCCCCACAGATAAGGCGAACAGCAGGGGCAGCCGACGCGATGCCCGTCCGGATTCATATCTGTCATTGACGTTCCCCCTTCAGCGGCCTGTAAACTTCGGCGTACGTTTTTCGAGAAATGCTGTAACCGCCTCTCGCTGATCCTCGCTCGAGGAGACAAGCGCGAACTGGTCCGCATCCATGAATGTCGAGACGGAATTGAGAGCGGTGGCGGCCTGCGTGATGCCGCGTTTGGCCATACGGACCGCGACGGGAGGCAAAGCCGCTACCTTCTCCGCCCATTTCTTCGCCGTTGGGAGCGCCTCACCATCCCCGCAAAGCTCATCGGCAAGCCCCCACGCCTCCGCTTTCTCCGCAGCTACCCGCTCGCCGAAAATCGTCAGCTGCTTCGCCCGTGAGGGACCCAAAAGGTTCACAAGGCGCGGCTGGGTGTGCCAGCTCATATTCATGCCGAGAGGAATTTCGGGCAGACGAAAGTGAGCGCTACGTCCCACGATGCGGAAATCGCAGGCTACAGCGAGCGCCACGCCGCCTCCGATACAGAACCGTTCTATTGCCGCAATCGTCACCTGATCGAGAGCTTCCCAGGCATCGCACATGTCCGGTCCGACACGCAGCATCTCGCGTCGCTCAAGGAGCGACGCCTCCGCACGCCTTGCGATTTCGGGGTCGGCGAGGTCGGCGCCCCCTGAGAATGCCTGTCCGCCTGCGAGAACGATTGCGCTTGTCGATACGTCATCGCGCAACAAACGCGCCGCCTCCGTCAGATCCCGCATGAGCTGAACGGAGAGAGGGTTGATGCGATCACCCCGATCGAAGCGAAGCGTGGCAACCCGCCCTTCCCTCTCGATAGTGATGTATTCGCCAACTCTTTGAGGCTCCGCCATTCCCCCACCCTCTCCGGTTGCTGCAGCGTCTGCGCGCCGATTCCGAAAGGATGATGGCCTCGGAAGCCTTGATTGCCTAGGGTTTTCCTTGCCGCATGGGGATGGTGTTCTAGCCGACGATCTGCCAACTACCGTCGGGCTGGCGGCAGGCCGTGCCGTAGGCCTGCTCGGCGCGGCCGCCAATCGTGACCACCGTCTGGTACTCCCGACAATAGCGGCCAGGCTCCGGCTCATAGGTACGCAGGGGCGTCACCTGATATCCGTAGCCGTCATCTTCCCAATAGACGGGCTGGTTCGATGGGACGTATTCGAGAATGTCGCCCACGCAGGCGCGATTGCTGTCGTCTATTGCCTGACCGAGCAAACCGCCCAACACGGCGCCGATCAGCGCGCCGCCGACGACGGGGCCGGCACCACGATCCTGATGTGCGCCTATGACCCCGCCGAGAACGGCGCCGATCACCGCTCCCACGGTATCGCTGTTGCAGGCCGAGCGCCGATAGCCATAGCCGTAATCGTCGTAGCTGTAGACCGAATCATAGCCGGCATAAGGGCCTGAATAGTAATAGTCGTCGTAATAGTAACCGGTGACGGCCTGCACATAGACAGGCTGGGGAATCGTGACGACATGCGTGACGTTCCGGTAGACGATGACCGGCCCGCGGCGATGCGGATGATGTCCCTTGCCGTGATAGCCGTACCAGGGACGATCATCATAGACGGGCCGGTAGGGTCGTTTGTAGTTCGCATGCGCATAGCTGGCCGGCCGGCCCATGTGGTTTCTGTCACGCCGGACTCCGGCACTATCGTCGCGATAGTGGCGGCCGCGGGATTCGAGTTCGCGCTGCAACTGCTGCTGGCGCAGAAAGGCCTGCTGACGGTTCAACTGCTGGGCTGGCAGATGCTGACGCTGTATGGCCTGCGCGCGCGCCGCATTCGCCTGCCGCTGAAGCGTCTGCGCATCGACAGAAGGCCGAGCCCGGCTTTGCAGTTCATGCTGCCGGCGTCTTTCCTGCTCGGCGTAGATCTGCGGCCGCCGGTCGTTGGCGTGACGATCGGTCTGTTGTCGATTCAGACGCTCCTGCGTCGCCTGCTGCTGGCGTTGACGCTCGCGCATATACAATTGCTGACGCCGCTGTGCTTCCTGACTGGCCTGCTGCCGAAATTTCTCTCGCTGCTGCGACTGCTGGATCGTTTGCCGGCGCTGCATCTCCATCTGTTGCCGCTGGCGTTCGACGGCGTTGTGGTTCTGCCTGCTTTCGTGTTCCCGGCGAGCATCCCCCTGGCGTGCTCCGCCTTGCCTGCCGGCCTGCTGCTGCCATTGGCGCCAGTCCGACCCCGACGCTGCATCCGCGGCCGTGACATTTCCGAAGCCCAGCAGAACTGCCAGGCAAATAGATGCATATTGCGCGTATTGCCGCATGATATCAGGCGTCTCCCTGGGGTGGGGGCGGACAGCGCCCTACCCTGAGGCAGATTTTCACCTCCCACCTGAACGACGGATGAACCGCTTGTTAATATTCGCCGTGAGCCACATGGCCCTCGTCAGGTTGAATTCGCCGCACGTTTCCCTTCAAATCCGGCGCAACAGAACAACGAGCGTTCAACGGAGGCGGAATGACCGGCAAGAGCTCCATGCAATCGTCCTATGAGGTATCTCTTGATGCCGCATGCGACCGTCTCGGCTACACCGAGTCCACCCGCCGCCTGCTATCGCTTGCCGCGCTCGAACTAAAAGTTGAAATCCCCATTGTACGGGATAATGGCGAGCTCGCCGTCTTCAGCGGATATCGCGTTCAGCATCAGAATGTGAGGGGCCCCTGCAAAGGGGGGCTTCGCTACCACCCTGAAGTGGATATCGACGAGGTGCGCGGTCTGGCTTCGCTGATGACGATGAAAACCGCCCTGGTGGACATTCCGCTTGGCGGGGGCAAGGGCGGCATATGCTGCAATCCGCGAGAACTCTCAACGCGCGAACTCGAAGTGCTCACCCGAAAGTTCGTGAAGCGCATTCACAGGGAGATCGGGCCGAACAGCGATATCATGGCGCCCGATGTCGGCACGAACGCTCAGGTCATGGGCTGGATCCACAGCGAATATTCCGCGATCTACGGCCACTCGCCGGCCGCCGTCACAGGCAAGCCGCTGGCGCTGGGCGGCTCGGCCGGGCGTGACAAGGCGACGGGCCATGGCATAGGCATCGTTATCCAAGCCTATTCCGAACGCTACGGGACTCCGCTCGAGGGAGCGACCGTCGCGATTCAGGGCTTCGGGAATGTAGGCGTCCATGCCGCAAAGGCGCTGACCGACCTCGGGATGAAAGTTATCGCCGTATCGGATGCTCGCAGCGCGGTCTATCGGCGGGAAGGAGTCGATATCTCGGCGCTCTCAAAGCAGAAGAGCGAAAGAGGCCTTCTTGCCGATGTCGATGGCTACCAGCGGCTCGACCCCGGCAAGGAGCTGGAGGTGGAGTGCGACTACCTAGTACCCGCCGCGCTAGGCGGCGTCATAAACGATGAAAACGCCCCCAGAATTAAGGCCAAGACCATCGTTGAGGGAGCAAATGGCCCGGTCACGAGCGAGGCAGACAAAATCCTGCGTAGGCGCGAAATAGATGTCGTGCCGGATATTCTCGCCAATTCCGGCGGGGTGATCGTCAGCTATTTCGAATGGGTACAGAACCTCCAGCGGCAAGTATGGCCCTTGAAGCAGATCGACGACGAGCTTGCCCGGATTTTAGGCAATGCAGCGCGGCAGGTCTTCGACCATGCCGCTCAGAAGGAGCTCGATCTTCGCTCGGCGGCATTCGACATATCGGTACGCCGCGTCAAGGAAGCGCTGGACGCCACCGGAATCTAGAGGTTGGAGGTCAGATTGGAGCGTTCCGAGCCCGACATCGAGCTGCCATAAGGTTCATGTAAGGGTCATCGTGATAGATTCTCCCAGAATAGTTCCCCTCAGATAAAGGCCCTCCGCCTGAAATGACCGAGCATAGTTTCCTGCAGGCCCTCATCCTCGGCATCGTCGAAGGCGTCTCGGAATTCCTGCCCATTTCGTCCACAGGTCATCTGATCGTCGTGGGCGAACTGATCGGCTTCTCCAGCATGCCGGGCAAGGTATTCGAGGTCGTGATCCAACTCGGCGCAATTCTGGCGATCTGCGTTCTCTACCGGGAGCGGCTTTTCCGTGTTGTACGCGATGCGCCTCACGATCCTTCGGCACGCATCTTCATCGGAGCCATTCTGATCGCTCTTGTCCCCGCGGGGCTTGTTGGCGTCCTTTTTCACGACTTCATCATCAGCGTTCTCTTCTCGCCTTATGTGGTGTGCAGCACGCTGATCCTGGGTGGAATCGCCATCATCGTCATTGAGAGGATGCATCTCGAAGCGAACATCACGGCAATCGAGAAGCTACCGATGCGAACCGCGTTGAAGATCGGACTTTTTCAATGCCTTGCGCTGGTGCCTGGCGTTTCGCGCTCCGGCGCCACTATCCTCGGTGCGCTTCTGGTCGGTGTCGAACGAAAGACAGCCGCGGAGTTCTCCTTCTTCCTCGCCATACCTGTAATGCTTGGCGCTTCGGCGATAAATCTTCTCGAGACATGGGATCTTATCCAACCCTCCCATGCCTACATGATCGCGACCGGTTTCACGGCCGCATTCATTTCGGCCCTGCTTGTAGTGCAGTGGTTGCTCAACTTCGTAAGCAACCACGGCTATACGATCTTCGGCTGGTACCGGATCGTTTTCGGCTGCCTTTTGCTGGGCTTCTTCCTGTTGCGAGGCTGAAGAGCCTCAGGCCTTGTTGGCAGGCGGCTCGCCGGAAGAGGCCCTTCGGCGGCCATCGGCAGCGTCGCGGCGAGGAAGATGGGCGGGCGGCGATGCGCGGCGAGGTGCCGAGCGAGGTCCGGTAGAAGGCTGCAGGGGCGCATTCCTCTTCGTCGCCAGCTCGTCTCTGGCCTGCGCGTTGAGATCGATCGGTTCCACTGTCGGATTACCTTCGAAGTCGAGCCACTGTTTGCGCTCATAGTCGAACAGCTTGCAGTTTCGATAGACGTTCCGGTATTCGCCGAGCCCGAAACGATAGCGCACTACATCATCGCCATATGCCTCTATCAACCGTGCCTGCGCCTCAGTGAGCTTGTAGCCGGGTATCGAAGGCAGCGCATGATGCGCGTGATGGAGCATCACCCATTTGAATAACGGGAGGAAATCGAACGGCAAATCCACGTGGGCAGTCCCGCGAATATTGCCGCCGTAGAAACTCCACTCATCGCGATCCTTGAACCAGGGAACTTTCGGGTGATTGTGCTGAAGAAAGATCGACAGCGCCATGAGGTAGTTCCAGACCGCGAAGGGAATGAACCAGCCAAGCAGCATGGTCAGCCAGATCGAACGCTCGGGTGAAAGCGCACTACCGAGGAGACCGATGAAGGCGACCAACCCGCCGCCGAAAATAATGACGAAAAGGGAGTCCGGAAGATGGCTCTTCCATTCCGCGCGCATCTGCCTGGTCACCGGAACGACGAGCTTCGGGATCCAGAACTCTATCCAGTAATAAATGAGAGGGCCCGCGGGGCTGCGATAGATCCGCTCCAAAAGACGCCGCGGCGCGGAGGAACCGTCATATTCCTCCTTCGACATTGGAGCCCATACGTAATCGAAGCCCTTTAGGTTGGTGTAGCGGTGATGCGTGCGATTATGAACGACGTCCCACTGGCTACGGGAATGCAGGCAAGGAAGGAAGACCAGCCGCGTGATCCACCGGTTCATCGTCCGTCCGGGCACAAATGCAGAATGGCCGCTGTCATGGCCGATCAGGAAAAGAAGCCCTATCAAGGCACCGTTCGCCACCCCGAAAACGATGTTCACGGCGATGGGGAGCGGCGCAACAGCCCCGGCCATGGTCAAGAAATAAAGAAAATAATGAATTCCGAGCAGCCACAGACCCCGGCCGAGGGACTTTTCCGTCACCTCCGCACGCTCTTCCGCCGTTAGCCAGTCAGAAGGCCTGCCCGGCTTCGCACCCTGCGGAATCTCCGACTTAGGTATTACCGCCACGCTCATTCGACCACCGCGCCACTTGGGTCCAACTGTCCCGTTTCGAGAAAGATTCTAGGTTAATCAATGCTTAATTGTGAAGTGCAAGTTTTCCTCTGCAAACAGCCCGCCAGTCATCCTTAAGGCGATCTTAGGGAACCGCGTGCCAAAACTGGCTGTGACAGTGTGTTTTTCGTCCCCTGAGAACGCCGCGACAAATCGAGGCAGGCTGGGGCAAGGTGGCAACTGGGTCCGGGATCGACAATTTGACCTCTGACGAAAGTACAATCCCGCCGGTGGATCGAACGGATTATTCGAGATACTGGCTGACGCTGAGGTTCCACGATCCCAAGGTCGAGGATGCCTTCGCTCGGAAGAACTATGCGCAGCAGATCGGTATTACCCGGCTCTCGGTGGCGGGCGGCGCCGTCGTGTTCGCATTGTTTGGATTGCTGGACGTCTACATCATTCCCGACGTTCTCTACGAAGCGTGGGCTTTGCGCTTCGGCCTCGTGTGCCCGGCTCTTTTCGCGCTTGTTGCGCTCTCCTATACGCGGTTCGTCACACACAGGAACACCGGCTGGCTTTCCTTCGTGATGCTCATTCCCGGCCTCTCGGTAACGGTGATGACAGCGATCGCGGAGGCTCCCGGCGCCTATCTCTATTACGGCGGCCTTGTGGTTGTGATCGGCTACAGCAACTGCCTCTGGCGACTGAGCTATATCTATTCAACCATCGTGTCCGTGATCACGATCCTCGCCTATCAATGGGTCGTACTCTTCGTGAATCCGGTGCCGCAGGACATCCTGATCAGCAATACGACGTTCCTTGCGTCGACTGTAGGCATCAGCATGTTCCTGAACTACGTCCAGGAAATGCAGCTGCGCAACAGCTTTGTCGACAACGAGAAACTTCGTTCGGAACAGATCCGCTCGGAGCGTCTCCTCAGCCGCTCGGAAGCCGCCAACCGGGCAAAGAATGACTTCCTCGCGATCATGAGCCATGAGTTGCGCACACCGCTCAATGCGATCATCGGTTTCTCGGAAATCATTTCGAACCAGATGTTCGGCCCCGTCGGCCAGCCAAAATATGTCGACTATGCAAGCGATATTCGCGCGAGCGGCGCCCATCTTCTGAGCATCATCAACGACATCCTGGATATTTCGAAGGCGGAAGCAGGGAAGCTCCAGCTAGAGGAAGAACCGATCGATCCCGTTGAAGCGCTCAACCGCACGATGCGCATGTTCCGCCAGCGTGCCTCTGAACTCGGCGTCGATCTCACCTTCCGCGTTCGCGATGACATTCCCTGGCTTATCGCCGACCCGCGCCTCTTCAATCAGGTTGCAATCAACCTGACCTCGAACGCTCTGAAATTCACGCCCGAGAATGGCAATGTCTGGGTGGAACTCAGTTTCAACAATGCCGGCGACATGGTGCTCAGCGTGAAGGATACCGGTATCGGCATAAAGGCGTCCGACACCCAGAGAATCTTCGAACCCTTCGTACAGGTCGAAGACGCCATGTCGCGCACTCATCAGGGTACGGGACTTGGTCTGCCGCTCGTGCGCAAGATCATGAGCCTGCATGGCGGCACTGTGGAGCTTGAAAGCGTGATCGGCGAGGGAACAACCGTGAGCGCGACGTTCCCGAAAAGCCGGTTCGTCGCGCCCCAGGTCGATGAATTGCAGTGGCAGGCAAGCTGACCCAAGTCAGACCGGCTTGTCGACTACCATCAGATAGATGCACTTCGTCGAGTCGATATCGATCGACACATTCCTGACGTCGAGCCCGTCGATGAGCTCAAGCATATCCGCTTCCGTCCGGTAGATAAGACTCCAGTCCGTGACAAACTCGAGCGGCCACTCGCAGCTTTCCCTGCCCTTTCTCACATTCGCGAGAATGAGCTTTCCGCCGGGCTTCACCTGCTCGTAAAGATCGCGCGTCAGCGCTTTTGCCCTGCGAGCGGAGAGATAGTCGTATAGCCCAAGGCTGTAGATCACATCCTGAGGCGGCAGCGCCCTGAACAGCGCCCCCGCTTTCAACAACTGCGCGAATGATGCCTGCAGGCATTGCACCTTCGCTCTTCCGGCATGCCGCACCACCTCCGGATAGGCATGCTCGTAGGCATGAGTAAGCGCCCTGTCATCCTGATCGATCAAGGTGAAGTTCACCGGACGGGGCAAGCGTTCGATCTTCAGATAATCATAGACTTCATATGCCGATCCGCATCCCAGATTGGCTATGTTGAGCGGCGTCTCTGCCGGCTCCTCGGCTATGTAGTCAGCGACGATCTTCTGCGTCATGCGCAGACGCGTACCGACGCAGGCGCCCGTTTCTATGCCGATACGATGCAGCAGCTTCTCGTAAGGCGTATTGCCGACGCGCTGCCACTCGTAGACGTAGTTCATGATCTGGAAGTCGCCCGGATAGCCAAGCGGCTTTTCATAACAGCGCTTCATCACCGCACCGGGCATGAAATCCGGTGTGAGAACGCGCTCGGCATAGCGTTTGTGCCGTGCGAGTACCGCTGGATCGGCCCAGACCGGTTCCAGCACGTCGTTGCCCTTGTACCAGAGGTCCTTCCATTGCGGGACCATGCGATCCTCGCATGCGATGAGCGCTTCAAGCAGCAGCTTTTCACGTTCCTCTCCGCCTGCCTTGAGACGGGCTTCATAATTTTCGAGCACTCCCTTGTAGGAGCGGAAGAGATTGATGATCTCGCTGCAGAGCTGCTGGAACTCCGGCAGGATGCCTTCTGACGTCGCGAAGAGCGGATCGGCAAGCGCCTGCGACAGGACGAGATTGTCGTGCTCGCTAACGATGCCCGGAATATCGAGATAACCGGAGGTGAACTCGAGCCCCACAACCGTTCTCAACCCATGGGGCTCAACGCGCCGGACCCGCCCCGCTCCACCGAACAGGCGGGTTTCGCCTATCCGGAACTCGAAGGGCATTTCGGATCCGATACGGTCATCCCAGCCATCCGTGCGTGAACTCTGAATGGCCAGGCCGGTCATGCTCAGATTCTTGAGTTGCGCCCGCTCATTCTCGATCAGAACGGCCGGGACGGCCTCCCGGAATAGCTGCTCGGGCCGGAACCGTTCGGCCCGGTAAAACATCCGGCGGCCTTCAGCCCCGGTCAGTTGCTCATAAGTACGTATCACTGGCCCCACCTGTCTCAAAAACGGACAATACCAAGGAATCACAGGGTTCCCGCCGTTACAATTCCTAACGAAAGTTTAAAACGGGAATTGCAGCTATTCCACAACCGCCATTTCAGGCAACAGTTGTGCCAGAGCGATGAGGGCAGCCAGTATGTGCGGTCAGAGCTTTTTCTGCCTCGCTGGCCGCAGATCCTGATGATTGGACTTGTTGTAGGCGGCGGGCATGCGTAGCAGAATGCCTGCTATACAAGACCCCTGTGTAAAAATTGGGGATTCGCACTGCCGGAAGGGGAATATTCGATATGGTCGAGGCGTCGTTCCTCAAACTGCCACATAAGAACTCTGCTGAAGGAGACGAGTCCGGTCTGCTCGTCGACTACGAAGCCCTGAGGGCCCAGAGCGGAGATCTATCCCGGCACTACCGGTCCAACGCCCCCTTTCCGCATATCGTTATCGACGACTTCCTGCCCTCTCGTACAATCGACAGGCTGATCGAGGACTACCCCTACGACCAGAGCCTACCCGTGTGGAACGACGCCACTCATCGCCACAAGGACACGGGTGAGTTCATTCAGAAAGACAAGCGCAACATCCGCGACCTCCTCCGGATGCCCCCCAGCTACAGGCAGCTTATCTGGGAACTCAACTCCCACTACTTCCTGGACTTTCTGAGCAAGCTCAGCGGTATCAAGAACCTTTTGCCGGACCCCAATCTGCGTGGTGCCGGCATTCACCAGATTGGAACGGGCGGCTTCTTAAAGGTCCATGCCGACTTCACGCTGCAGCGCGACTTTGCCCTGTCCCGCAGGATCAACCTGCTTCTCTACCTGAACCGGGACTGGCCCGAAGAATATGGAGGCCATCTTGAACTCTGGGACCGGGAGATAAAGGGACCCCCGAAGCGCGTTCTGCCGATCGCAAACAGATGCGTGATCTTTTCCACAACGGCCGACTCATTCCACGGCCACCCGAAGCCGTTGACCTGCCCTGAGGGCGTCTACCGTAAATCCATCGCTCTCTATTTTTATACGAATGGACGCCCGGACGATAAGACACCTCCGGTCATTTCGACGGATTGGCGGGATACTCCTTTTTGAGCGATGGCAAAACCGCAGAGAAACCGGCCTTACCAGCACTGCCCCTCTGAAAACCGCCTACTTGCCTGACTTGGCCTTGACCGGTTTCTTTTCGTTTGCCTTCGCCTTTGCCTTCTCTTCCTCCAGCTTCCGCAAGCGCTTCACCTTGTGGGTGTTTTCCATGTGCTTGCTTGCGTGGACATAGAAGGCGCGAAGATTGGCCGCGGCCTCCTCACCAGTTTCGCCTGGGAAGAGGAGCTTGAGCAATTCCGGATCGTTCTGACGGTCTCCGCCGGGCTTGCGCAAAACACCAAGACCAAATCCGTGGTTGAAGGTGAAGGTCTCATGTTGACCGGTAAGTTCCTGCCAGAACTTCCACGCGCCGAAATCCTGCAATCTCGCCTGCACATCGTGAAACAGGATGATGCCGCCAGGTTTGACCTTTGGATACCAGTTGGCGAAATCTTCGCTCACCGCCTCATAAGTATGGAATCCATCTATGTGCAGAAGCTCGATGCTGTCTTCATCGAAATGACGCAGCGCTTCGTTGAAGAACATGCGCATGAGATACGAGAAGCCGTGATAGTTCTGCCTGTTATGGTTGTTGACCATTGAGAATACGGACTCATCGTATTTATCCGTATGCGCATCGCCCTCGAATGTATCGACGGCATAGCATAGCCCATCGATGTCGTTTTCCTTCATCGCCTGACAGAAGGTGAAATAGGAAAGCCCTTTGTGCGTTCCCAGTTCGACAAGGAGCTTTGGGCGCATCGCCGTGACGAGATCATATCCGAAAGGGAGATGGTCGATCCATGTGCTGAACACCCGATGAAGCGGATCGAAGTGCCGGATCGAAGGCGGCATGTAGACGATAGTCATGCAATCAAGCTCCTGAGACAGGCTGGGTGCAAACTCAATTTTCAGAATTCAAGGAAATCAGCTTCCGATGCTTCCGTTTCCTGCGATCGTCCTCGTAGGGGTCCCGCCCTTCTGCGTCGAGGCGAGTGAATCGTCGAATACCCTTTTCAACGGAGGATTTCAGATACCGGAGCGACGGGCCGCGAATTCTCCCAAGGAAGGTGAACTCTACGGTCGGCGACCGGAAAGGGTGCCCGAGTATTTCGTGAAGCTGCTCGCGGATTTTCTCCAGAAGGTCATCCCGGTCTTCCTTGCCGGACGTCGTGACGCCGCCATGGATCTGATGAAATGACCCTTCGCCAGCCAGAAGGAAAGGCTCCGTGTCCGGATGAGTGGCGAGCTTGAAATAGATATAAAGGTTCAAGGCCCCGCCGCCCGGCAAATCGAATCTTTCGCTCGCCCCTCCTATTTCCTCGAAAATCTTCTTCGAGACGAAAATGCAATTGCATTCCAGAAATGGGTGAAAGAATCCATTTCTGTTCGCTCCGCAATTGCAGGAGATGTCAAAAAGACGATAGCCATTGTTCTTCCAGTCGATTTCGTCGAGAAGTGCCTTTTCCACCTCTTCTGTGTAGCCGTGCTCAAGGTTGAACTGCTGCTCATGTTCACCGAGGTGATATCCGGGTACAACCACCAGGGCTTCATCGTTCATCTTGAACGCCATCAGCGCATGGCGAACCACACCTGGCGTTACCATCCGCGCGCCATCGATCAGCAAGCCGATATATTTGCCTTTCGCGACTCCAACACCGAAATTGATGGCTGCTGCGGGCGAAACACCTTCTTCCTCTCGAATAAAATAACGGAAGTTGCCGGGCAGTTTCTCGATGGACGCCGCGTCCATATTTCTGGCCGAACGGTTCTCAACGATCACGACCTCGTAGTCGTCGGCGTTGACGTCTTGCTGATAGTCCGGAGCAAAGCTGAGGAGCGTATTGAACGCCTGCCTCGGCATGTCATAAGCGATAATGATGATCGAGAGGAGCGGCGTCTTCATCGCTCCTCCGCCTTCCCTTGCTTATGCACCTTATCCAGCGATTGCCGCAGGAAACGATATACAGGCGGCCGTGCCGTTCCGAAGAGGATGGGTTTTGCCTTGGGGCTCTCCCTGTCCTCGCCGCGTATCGCGATATCCTGTTCCGTCAACAGCCTGTAAACACGTTCTCGCTCTTCGCTTCGCGTGCCGGTCGTTACGCCGCCATGAAACTGATGAAACGATCCCTCTCCGAAAAGCAGATAGAAGGGAACACCCGGCGGATCGAGCAAGCGCTTGTACAGGTCCAGATTGGCATTGCCACCACCGAAGTCATCGTAGCGACTGTCCATCCCTCCTATATCTTTCCACTTACGAACCGAAAGCCCGATGAAGTTGCTCTCCGAATTGGGCCTGAAGAATCCGGACTGACAAGAACCGCTGAGAACCGCAATCTCGAATAGCCGATAGCCATTTTCAGGCCAGCGAATGCTCTTCAGAAGTTTCGCCTCAGCTTTCTCGTCATAGCCTTCGTTGACGGCAACCTGCTGAAGCTTGCGGCCGATGTGGTACCCCGGCGTCGAAACGACGGCATCCGGATTCATCCGAAACACCTGAAGCATATGCCCCACGACACCCGGCGTAACCATACGCGCCCCATCGATCATGATGGCAATGTGAGATCCCCGCGCTTTCGATGCTCCGAAGTTCACCGCATGCACGGGTGTTCGCTGAGTTTCCTGTCGCAGAAAGTAGCGAACATTCCGAGCGTGACGCGTCGCGCGTTCCTCTCCGAGATTCTTGTCGGAGCTGTTTTCGACAACGATGACTTCATAGTCCTCTTCTTCCGCACCGACCTGATATGCAGGACTGAGAGACTGCAGGGTCTTATCTGCCTGATCGGGCATCTTGTAGACGATCATCACGATCGACAGATAAGGCTTTCGGCGGAACAGTCTGAACATGAGTCTACCGGGCCCGATTCCGCAAAGCCTTGTACAAGGCTTTCAGTTCATCGGGTATGGAACCGCTCTTTGCTTTGTGATGCTTGAGCTCAGGAGTGAAGAAGCGCTCGTCAGGCGGCGATTTCAGCCCCAGTTCCGCACAAATTTCATCGAGTTTCTGGTGAAGAATTTCCTCGGTTTCGTCAAAGCACAAAAGAGGAAAGTCCATACGTCTATGGAGTTCAAGCAGGCGGCTATTGTATGCCTTCCACAGCTCAAAGGCCTTTTCTTCGGTTATCCGCCCGCGTTTTCGAAGTGACCGGGACACGGACTCTGGATGACGGAAAATGCCCACGAACTGAAGATCGGGAACCAGATCCAGCCACCCTTCGACCAGCAACAGGCTTCTCGGATCCTTGAAGCCCCAGCGCGGTTCATCCGCGTATTGATCCATCCAGCGACGAGCAGCCGCAATTTCGTCGTCAGTCCAGATAAGTGCACCTGGAGGCGGATTGTCCCAGGCGAACCCATGACGCGCCAAGACGGCATCGTGAAATGCAACGATGTCCTGGTTTTCGCGATTACCCTTGAGGTTATGTCTGTTCCAGGCGCTGTATTCGCCGAGCTCCAGACCCGCCAGCTGCAAAGACCCGGTAAGAAAGCTGGTGCCACTACGGTGCATGCCGACAATCATGACCGGCGGCGCCAAGAAAGCTGCGGTACCGCGTGGCGCGGGACTCTCAAAATTCACTGCCTTCCCCCAAATTTTGCAGCTTTCCGCAGAGCGGAAGTTCGTAAATTGATATTATTTCTTGTACCACGCAAGGGCCAGCGTTTCTCAAGCGTGGATCGAGATTTGCCTGTGAAGGTAGGTTCGGAAGGCAAGCCGTCGAAATGCGTACCTTTCCTGTGTTCGCTGGCTTCCGCCCCTGGGTAGCGTCAAATTTTGCCCGCGGCACGCCCGGCAGCCCTCGCCCGCGCATTTTCCATGATCCTCATTACGGGCGGCAGCATCAACCAATCGATAAAGAGGTTGGACATGATGACCAGCGCTGTCATCGCCCCGAGCGAGCGATTGACCTCGAAGCCCGAGAAGACCAGCGTTCCAAAGCCGATGGTGAGCGAGACCGTAATGACCAGCATGGCGACACCGACAGTCGCGAAAACATGGTTTATGGCCCCTTCCGGGTCGAGCCCACGCTCTCGCGCCTGTTGATACATCAACAAGAAGTAGATCGTATCGTCGACAACAAGACCGATAGTCATGGCAGTGACCACGGAGGCCGCGAGCCCTATGTCCTGATAGAGCAGTCCCCAGAGGCCGAAACCCACAAGCGAGGGCAGCATATTCAGGAGAATGCTGAGCGCACCATAAACCGGACTCCTCAGAGCAAGCCCCACAACCACGGCAATGACGAGTACGGAAACAAGCGTCGCCACCATCATGGAACGTATATTCACGCCGGACAGATTCGCGAAAAGGACATTGATTCCTGTCGCTTCAGCCTGCATTTCCGAAGGTAGATTCGTCGCAAGCCAGTTCGTGGCCCTCTCGTCCAGATCACGAATCTCGCTGGACGTCATCTCCCGCAATATCGCCGTTACTCGGCTCGACGAGCGGCTGACGTTGATCTGACCGTTCAATGAAACGCCATATGGCAGGGAAAGTTCGTAGAGCAGGAAGTATTGAGCGATTGTTTCCCTGTCGTTGGGCATCCCGTCGTCCAGCCTGCTCCCGGCATGCATCGCCTCATGCACGCGACGCGTTATCTCGGGTATTGCGATCACGCTCACCACACCCGGTTGTCCACGAAGCCATGCTTCGAAGTCGGCCAGTTTTTCCTGATAGCCCGGTTCGAAAACACCACCATCCCTGCCCGAACCAATATCGAACTCTACAATATTGAGGCCCGTCAGGTTTTGTTCCGCAAAATCAGAATCCTGCCGATATTCGAAGCGTGTGTCGAAGTAGCGGGCGAAATCATCATCAAGACGAATTTCCCCAAGCCATACCGCACAGGAAACAACAATGACGCCGCAGAGGAAAAAGAGCTGCCGGTAATAGCGGTTCACGAAACGACCGAGCAGAATCATCACATGCTCGGATCGCTGCACTGCCGGACGAAGGGGCATTAGAGACAGCAAGGCCGGAAGCCATGTGAACGTGAAGAAATAGGCGAGAAAGATGCCGACGACCACAACGTTTCCCTGCTGGCGAAGCGGCGGTGCATCCGCCAGGTTCATCGCGAGAAATCCAACCATCGTAGTCGCGTTGGTGAGGGTAACCGGCCAGAGATTCATCGAGACTGCCTCGGCGATCGCCTCGTGACGCGAAAGCCCCCGCCCAAGCGCTCCTAGCGCCGTCGTTACGATTCGTACTGCCGCCGCCATGTTCACGGTCATGATGATGATGGGGCATGCGACCGTACCGGTGTTGATCTCATAGCCGTACCACCCGGCAAGCCCCATGGCGGCAGCGCTCGAAAGTCCGAGCAACGAAAGGATCGCAATGCTGGGCAGGACCGCACGCACGAAGACGAACATAACGATGGCGGTGATCACAAGACTGATCGGGATCAGCACCTTTACATCGCTCATCGCGGCCTCGGAAAAGGTTGCCATGAGCATCACATTGCCGGTGAGCTTCACCTCCATGCCCGGATGTTCCGCTTCGAACTTTTCGGCAAGCGCCCTGGAAGCAGCCACAATTTCCTGAACTTCCGCGGATGCTTCTTGAGGCAGGTTGAAATTGACCAGCACCCCCGTGGTCCGCGCGTCATCCGAGATCAGCCTGTTTCGGACGAGCGGATCGGAAAGCGCAATACGCTCGATCTCGTCAGCTTCCATCGGCGAAACATTACCTGGCTCCGGCACGAGGTCCGCGACCGCAAAGCTGTCGGCATCCGCCGTCACACGGGGAAAGTTCGTCAGAGCATCCACTCGCGTCGAATGCGGCAGACGCCAGGCATCGGAAACAAGCTCACCCAGCGCGGCGAGGACGTCCGGCTCGGTAACCTTCCGTCCGCCCGCCCACAGGACCATCAGGACATCGTTGTTCTGTCCGTATTTCGACTCGAAGTCGCGGAGTTTCGCGAGGTCGGCGCCCTCCGGATTGAAGAAGACGCGCGTGTCATAGGACAGAGTGAACTTGAAGATACCTATGGCCGAAACAACGAAAATCGCCAGACAAAGGGCGATGGTCAGGCGCGGAAAGCGCAGGACCGGATTTCTCAACTTCTGCATGGATAAGCGCCGCATGCCCCCCTGATAGATCCAGCGCGGACCTAAATTGGGGGATTTTGCAAAGAAAGAAAAGCTCCGATTTACCCAAGCTTAACCATAAGCATCTGTCCGGAAACGATGATTTAACGCGACTTATGGCATCAAGGAGTGAGGGGCCGGCTATCCGCCGAGTATCAGACCGCCGGTCCAGGGGAAGGAATGGCTGCAAGGCCCTTGTCAGGAGCGGCAGCCAACTGGGGATCACAGGAACGAGCCATGAGCAATTCGGCGCTCGTCAATCTTGCAACCGTCGGCAGCGATGAACTGCAGGCCATGCCGATGTCGGTCTTCACGGCAAACCTCGAACACATGTCAGCCGAAGCCGTCGTCCGGTTTCGGCGGATGCGCAAGCTCAGCGCGTCGCAGCGTTCGGCCGTCGAGAAAATCCTCGCCGAAAAATCCGGTGGCCGGCCCGGACCGAGCGCAGCCGAAAGGGATAGCGCCAAGCAGCCTTCAGACAAGGCGGACAAGAAAAAGCCGAAAGAAGCCGGATTCTGTATGGAAATATTGCTCCGTGCCATCGCCTGGTGGGAGGGCATGGAGACCGACGATGTGGCGCGCGCAAAAGGCATCAAACGGCGAAGAAAAAAGAAGAAGGCGCCGGCCGCGAAGCAAATTCAATCCCCAGCCCCCGCAGCAAGCGCGCCCTCTGCCGCGGAAGAGCCGCCGATATCTCTCAGCCGGCTCGAAATCATTCAGAAGCTCTGGGGAGAAGGGCACAGCCTGCCAGGCGGAGCGGACTTCGCCCTCCGGATAGCCCGCAGTGCAAATTTCAAGCGGCGCGGACGATTTCTGGACCTCTCGCCGGGCCTCGGCGGAGGTATGCGCGCGGTCGCAGCGAAGTACAATGTCTCGATCCTCGGGATAGAACGGGATCACGAACTCGCCGCCGAAGCCCAACGGCTCTCCCAACGGCAGGAGATGCTCGATCAGGCGCCTGTTCATGCCTGCGGACCAGCCGGATTCGAACGCGCCGATTTCAATCCGGCGGGCGGTCATTCGGCAATTTTCATGCGTGAAGCCATGTTTCGCTTTCCGGATCGCGAATGGCTTCTGAACGAGATGCGCCGAGGTCTTGAAGAGGACGGCGCTCTGGTGTTGACCGACTTCGTATTGGCCGAGGGTGTTGGGACCGATGAGCCCGAAGCGCCTGCCCTCGCCGCCTGGCGAATTTCGGAGGGACACATCGGTACGCCCTGGACCGAGACCGAATATCGCGAGGCGCTGGCCGCACAAGATTACAAAGTGGAAAGCTTCGAGGACCTGACCTCAGTCTATCTGCCACATATCCAATCCGCATGGCGGCAACTTCACGATTGCCTGCAAAAAGCCAAACTTCTGCCGGAAACGGCCACCAGATTGATGGAGGAAGGCGCTATATGGCTCGCACGCAGTCAGGCGCTGGAAACAAAGCAGCTTCGGCTCGTTCTTATTCATGCAAGCCGTGGAAGTGCCGCGGATGATGACGAGGAGCAACCCGACGAAACCGACTTCATTCCTGAAAGCACGGACGAAGCAGATGGCCAGGTTTCCCGGGTGTGAGGTCGGCAACAATGCCGGTGAAGTGGAGCAGGATATGCAGCGCACAACGTCGCAGCGGGAAGTCAGACGGCATGTCGAACCGATCCTGGACGCATCCGGGACGCTAAAACGGCACGCTATGACAAGGCTGGAGGACGGACCGCTGAGCAAATCAGCGGCTATGCCCCCGCTTGAACGCGAAGGCGACCGCTAGACCCGTCACTCGAGGCCTATACCCTCTGGCCCTGCCTCTTCTTCCGTAGCGGTGCGCTTTTTGTGATAGCGGTAGCGCATGACGGCGAGCGGGATCGACGCGAGGTAAATCGCACAGAGGCCGGTGAATGCAATCCAGGGATAGTTGAGGATCACCGCCGCGCTCATGCCAACCAGCAGAAGCACGGGCAGGACCATGTCGCGCCGGATGCGCAGCCCCATGCGCTTGCCAGAGAATGTCGGTATCTGACTGACCATCAGGAAGGCGATGACGAGTACGTGCGCCGCGATCAGGAGCGGTGTCTCCTTCACCCACTCCACGCCGATGAAGGAGAGGTAGAGAGGCAGCATGACGAGGCCCGCCGCTGCGGGCGATGGCACGCCGACAAAGTAATTCCCGGCCCATGCCGGTTTGTCCGGATCTTCCAGCGCAACATTGAACCGGGCGAGGCGAAGCGCGCAACAGACGGAAAAGCCAAGGACGGCGATCCAGCCCAGCCCGCCGATATCACCCAGCGACCAGAGATAGAGGATGACGACCGGCGCCACGCCGAAGTTCACAAAATCGGTAAGCGAGTCGAGTTCCGCGCCAAAGCGCGTGGAGCCGCGCAACATCCGCGCGATGCGCCCATCCAGCGCATCGAACACGGAGGCAATGATGATGGCGGCTACTGCCGCCTCGAAGCGGCCTTCGATAGCAAAGCGGATCGCGGTGAGCCCGGCGCAAAGGGCCAGAACCGTGAGAGAATTCGGAACTATCGTGCGCACCGGCAATTGCGAGAAATGGCGCGCCCGGCGCTGCCGCATGGTTTCGCTCACGCGGAAACCCGGTCCCGGACGCGGCTCGAAAGGTGGAATGGAACCCGCCATCTGGCTCAGTCCTTCAAAAAGCGTCCGCGCTCGACCTAGACATGATGAGGTTCAACCGAAATGGAGTCGGCGAGAACGGTCTCACCGGCAATCGCCGTCTGGCCCACCGCAACGAGCGGCACGGCTCCCTGCGGAAGATAGACATCGAGCCTGCTGCCAAAACGGATGATGCCGAAGCGCTCGCCCGCGGCGAGGTCATGCCCTTCCGTCACATCGCAAACGATGCGCCGCGCCACGAGGCCTGCAATCTGAACGACCACGATCTGCTCGCCGTCGGCGCGTTCGATCACAAGCGAGTTTCGTTCGTTCGCGTCGCTTGCCTTGTCGAGGTCGGCGTTGAGAAACAGGCCCGGACGATAGGCAACGCGTTTGACCTTGCCCGCAACGGGCGAGCGGTTCACGTGGCAATTGAAAACATTCATGAAGATGCTGACGCGAGTGCGCGTCATGTCGCCCAGCCCAAGCTCTTCCGGGGGCGAGGCCTCCGTGATCATGTTGACGACGCCATCCGCAGGACTGATGACCAGCCCTTCGCGCGACGGCGTTACCCGATCCGGATCCCGAAAAAAGTAGAGACACCAGAGCGTGAGAATGACGCCAAGCCAGCCAAGCGGATTCCAGATCAGAAAGAGGACGACCGTCACGGCGGCGAAGATAACCACCCAGCGGTGCCCCTCGCGGTGAATCGGCGTCAGTATCGATGTAATGCTATCCATCTGGTTATCTTGGCCTTTCAGTCCGGCTTGATCGCTGATTTTGCAGTCTAACGCGACAGCCCGTCCGGGTTAAGCGAATCCCGAATCCGCGGATACAGGCGTGCGTTCCTTTTCCTGCGGTTCTTCAGCTTCCTTGCTTGCGGCAAACAGACGCTCCTCTTCGAGTTCGGCTTCCTCGCTTTCGCGCTGTCTGTTCCACATCGCCGCATAGGCGCCGCCCCTGCTCAGCAGATCTTCGTGACGGCCGCGCTCGATCACCCTGCCCGCATCGAGGACAAGAATTTCGTCGGCGTCCACGACGGTCGAGAGGCGATGGGCGATGACGAGCGTCGTGCGATTTCGCGAGATGCCTTTCAGGGCCGTCTGAATTTCCTTTTCGGTGTGGGTGTCGAGGGCAGAGGTTGCCTCGTCGAGAAGAAGGATCGGCGGATTCTTGAGGATCGTCCGGGCGATGGCCACGCGCTGTTTCTCGCCGCCCGACAGCTTGAGCCCGCGCTCACCGACGCGCGTCTCGTAGCCCTGCGGCAGGCTTTCGATGAAGCGGCCTATCTGGGCGAGTTCCGCCGCCTCGCGGACTTCCTCGTCGGTCGCATCCGGACGTCCGTAACGGATGTTGTATCTGATCGTATCGTTGAAGAGGACGGTGTCCTGCGGGACCATGCCGATGACGGCACGGAGAGAATCCTGCCGGACATCGCGAATGTCCTGACCGTCGATCCTCACTGCTCCTTCCGAGATGTCGTAGAAACGGAAAAGGATGCGCCCGATCGTCGATTTGCCCGCACCGGACGGGCCGACGATCGCCAGCGTTCCACCAGCAGGCACATGGAAAGACACTCCGTCGAGAATGCGGCGGTCGCTATCGTAATAGAACTTCACATCGTCAAAGACGATCTCGCCTCCCGATACCTCGAGCGCAGGGGCACCAGGCTTGTCCTTTATCTCGGCCGGTACCTGCAACAGGTCGAACATGGTTTCCATGTCGATCAGCGCCTGGCGGATTTCGCGATAGACCGTACCTAGCAGGTTGAGCGGCTGATAAAGCTGGATCAGATAGGTGTTGATCATCACGAAGGAGCCCACGGTGAGCGCGCCTTGCGCGATGCCGTTCGCCGCCATGAGCATGAGCAGGGTCAGGCCTGTGCTGAAGATCAGCGTCTGCCCCGTGTTCAACAAGGAAAGCGACGTCGCCGTTCGGATCGCCGCGCGCTCGTAACCCGTCATGGAACGGTCGAAGCGGCGCGTCTCATGCTCCTCGTTGCCGAAATACTTGACCGTTTCGTAGTTCAGCAGGCTATCCACCGCCTTGGTGTTCGCCTCGGTATCGAGATCGTTCATCTCGCGGCGGAAACGCGTGCGCCATTCCGTTACCGCGAAAGTGAATACCATGTAGACGATAACGGTTACGGCCGTGACGACCGAGTACCAGATGTCGAAGGCATAGGCGAGGATGACGCAGACGAGCACCAGCTCGATGATCGTCGGCACGATGTTGAAGAGCGAAAAGCGCAGCAGAAAGTCGATGCCCTTCGTGCCGCGCTCGATGACACGCGACAGGCCGCCCGTGCGCCGCTCCAGATGGAACCGAAGCGAGAGCGCATGCAAATGGCGGAAAGTTTCGACTGCAAGTTCGCGCACCGCATTCTGACCAACCTTCGCGAAGATCGCATCGCGAAGCTGAGCCAGAGCGATCATGAGAATTCTGCCTACGCCATAACCGACGATCAGCATGACCGGGACGACGAGGGCCGCGGCGGCGACCGTTTCGGGCGACAATGCGTCCACTGCGTATTTGTAGAGGAAAGGCACATAGACGGTGACGCCCTTGGCCGCGACAAGGGCAAGAAGAGCGAAGACGACACGCGCACGCAGGTCCGCCCTGCCCTCCGGCCAGAGCCGGGGCAGCATGTTCACGAGAGTCCTGACAGCATTGCGGCCAGCCGGGGACCCGTCCGTCACGGGATCGGGACCACCTCGTGAGGCGATTTTCAGTCGGCGTGGCATCCGGTTGCAGTGTCTCCGCTTCAGGCGTCCGCACACAAGCAGGACGCCAACGCATTCCCATACAAGCAAACGCCCTGCCCGGAAGCCCGGACAGGGCGCAAGTCCTTACAATAGATAAGCCTTCTCGGCCCGGGGACAACTTTTAGTTTTAGCCGCCCCCCAGCTTCAGCCGCCCTTGGCCGGCGTCTCGAAGACCTGACCCGGATAAATCAGGTTCGGGTCGCGGATCTGGTCCTTGTTGGCCTCGTAAATGACCGTGTAGCTGAAGCCCGAGCCATAGAGGCGGCGAGCAATGTTCCAGAGGTTGTTGCCCGGCTGAATCACGACCTTGCCTTCCCTGAGGGCTGCCATGACGGCCTCACGCTCACCCCGCTCGAAGGGTACCTCGACGCGGCCAATGACCTGGCCCGTTTCATCGACCTGATCCACGCGGAGAGCATACTGACCGGGGGCAATGTCGGTTTCGGGGCTGAGTTCCCAATGACCTGTTTCATCGGCCGTGGTTTCACCGACCAGCTCACCGCCGACGTAGACGCGGACGGTTGCGCCGGCGTCGGCGCGGCCCGAGATGATCACGTTGCCTTCGTCGTCATAATCCACGGTTTCGAGAACGAGGCTGCCGGCATCCGCAGGGACGCCCGGCCCCTGCAGAACCTTGCTCGCCTTGCCCGGCTCGCTGCGAACGACAAGCATCTGGCCGTCCTCATTTTCGGGCACGGAAACGGTAACGACCTGCTTGCTGCCGGTCGTGCTGCCGTCCGGATTGATCGCGGTGATACGAAGTTCGGTGGTGCCCGGCGACAGCGGCTTTTCAAGCACGGCAACCCATTCGCCATTGTCGTCCGCTGTAACCTCGGCTACCACCTCGCCATTCGCCTTGAGCTGGATGCGCGCGCCAGGAAGGGAACGGCCCGCGGCGAGCGTGGACCCATCGCGCTCCACACGGACGATATCGAAGGTCGGGATGGAAGGATCTTCCTCTTCCGCGCCCGGCTCCGCCTGCCCGGCAGGTGCTTCCGCCGTCACTTCCGCGGGTACGGTTTCCGTCTCTCCGCGCAGGAAGAACCACCAGCCGCCCACGAGAAGAAGCAGCGCCACAATGAAGGCGCCGACAATTGCCCCTGTTTTCATTTCCCTGTTTCCTTCCCCGATACGGCTGTGCCGAAACGGAACAGAACTTCACCATCAGCCTAGACTACCGCGTAGCTTGCAATTACGGCACCAATGTGAAACCTCGCGGGTGATCCAGCGACCATAAAAACGAGGACGCGTATCTTCCATGAAGCTCTCAAGTCTTTGTGTTTACTGCGGTTCCAGCACCGGCACCGATCCCCACTTCATGGAGGCGGGCGAGGCTTTCGGGCGGCTGATGGCGAAGTCGAATGTCGAACTCGTCTATGGCGGCGGCGGCATCGGCATCATGGGCGCGGTAGCGCGGGCGGTGCTTGCCGAGGGGGGCAAGGTGACGGGCATCATCCCGAAATTCCTGACCGAGGTCGAAGTCGAGTTCAAGGAGGTGAGCGAGCTCATCGTCACGGAGAGCATGCATGCCCGCAAACAGCTGATGTTCGAGCGTTCTCAAGCATTTGTGGCGCTGCCGGGCGGGATCGGCACCGTCGAGGAGACCATCGAAATGCTCACCTGGGCGCAACTCGGGCGGCACTCGAATCCGATCATCATCGCGAACCTCAACGGCTTCTGGGACCCGATGATCGAGCTCCTCGACCACATCATCAAGGCAGGTTTCGCGCGCTCGGAAATCAGGCGCATCTATTCGGTGGTGGACAAGATCGAGGATATCATCCCCCGGATCGAAGCCTCGCTCTGAGGATAAGTACGGCCCACCGTCATCGAAACGTCACACGAACGTCACAAAACTTTTCGCGCCGAAACTATCCCCGGTTCGCGAGGGCTGCCGTCTGGCGGAGCGCACGCTCGCAGCGCCATGTCTCGAAGGAAAATATCCCCAGTCCGATCCAGATGAGACCGAAGGTCATCAACTGGACCGTGCCGAAGGGCTCTCCGTAGAGAAGGACCGCGATCAGGAACTGGCTCGTCGGCGCGAGATACTGCATGAGGCCAAGGGTGGCGAGGCGTATCCGCTGCGCGCCGAAGGCGAAGAGGAAGAGCGGCACAGCGGTCATCGGACCCGTCAGTACAAGGAAGGTCCAGGTCCACCAGCTGCCATTGCCGAAGCTCGTTCCGCCATGGCCGGACAGCCACCAGAGATAGGCCAGCGCAAGCGGAAGCAGCACCAGCACCTCGACGAAGAGACCTTCGAGCGGCGTCGCCTTCGAAATCTTCCGGAGATAGCCATAGGCCGCGAAACTGCCCGCGAGGTAGAGCGATATCCAGGGGAGCTGACCCAGATCGAAGGCGAAGATCGCGACGCCGAGGGCGGCGAGCACGACCGCGAAGACCTGCGCACGCGAGAGACGCTCGCCCAGAAAGGCGACGCCGAGCAACACACTCACCAGTGGGTTCACGTAGTAGCCGAGGCTCGTCTCCACGATGCGGGCTTCGTTGATCGAATAGATGAAGACGAACCAGTTGGACCCGATCAGGAGCCCCGTGCCGACGAGCGTCAGCAGCGTGCGGCGGTCGCGGAGCACGGCCATCAAGGCGGCGCGGCGGCTGAGCGCGAAGATGAGGAGCAGCGTCAGGACGACACTCCAGACGGAGCGATGCGCCAACACCTCGAAGGGCGGCACATCCATCAGCTGCTTGTAGAAGATGACGGAAAGGCCCCAGAGGAGATAGCCGGCAGCCGCCGAAGCGGCGCCGAGCGCGGCCTCGCTCGAAGGTGCTGAAATGGCGGGCTTTTCCTGCACTCGTTCCTCCGGCGGACCGCATGAGACGCATCCGCGGTGCCCTTATCGGCCCGGAGGCGGGACTGCCGCAAGAAAATTCAGGAGGCGGGCGGCAGGGTTTGTTCCTTCCGCCAGGTGGCGGGCGGCACGCCGAAGACGCGCTTGAAGGCGCGATTAAAGGCGGCTTCGGACTCGTAGCCCGCATCGAAGGCGACACGGGCGACGGGATCGCGCGTATCGGAGAGGCGGCGGGCGGCGAGCTGCATCCGCCAGCGCAAGAGATAGCGCATGGGCGGGTCGCCCACGAGATCGGTGAAGCGGGCGGCGAAGGCGGAACGGGAGAGGCCGACTTCCGCGGCGAGATCTTCCGTCGTCCATTGGCGGTCGAGACGGCGATGGAGAAGCGCGACGGCGCGGCCGATGGCGGGATCGCGAAGGGCGGCGAGCCAGCCCTTCTCCCCTTCCGGCAGCGAGGCGACATGACGATGCACCGCCTCCTCAAAGAGAATCTCCGCGAGACGGCCCAGCACGACAGCCGAACGCTCGCCGCCGCCCGCGAGAATTTGCCCCGCAAAGCGGAAGGTGCTTTCGACCCATTCGCCCGTCGGCCCCTGCGCTATGTCGAGATGGAGCACCGGCGGCAGGAAGGAGAGAAGCATATCGCCCGGCGTCTCGTTGCCGAGAAAACCGCAGACGATGCGCGTGGGCGCACCGCCTCCGCCATATTCGATTCGGGCAAGGCCGCCATCGGGCGGCGGAAGGATAAGCTCATGCGAGTTCGCCGCCGGAATGCCGGGGCCGCTCGAGAGCACATGCGGATCGTTCCGTGGAAGGAGGACGATCTCTCCGCTGCGGACGGTGACCTCCGGCCCGTTTTCGAGGCTAAGGCGAAGCTCGCCCTTCTCGACATAGTGATAGGCGACGATGTTGCGCGGCATCTGGCCGAAGGGCGCACAATCCTCCGGCTCCACGCGCGAGACAATTGCCCAGGGCGCCGTGAATTCCGCTTCCAGAAAGATGCCGCCCGTGAGACGCATCGAGCGGAGAACGTCCGACAAGGGGTCCATTTAATGGCTCCCATGCGAGATAAGGCGGATCGGCAAAGCGATCCGGCGTCCTGCACATTCACTATGGAAGGGGCTCGCTGCAGATTTGCGCCACGGACAAACGCCGGCCGCACCGCGGCCGCCGCGCGCATTCACGCGCCCCCGAACCCGGAGACAATAGCATGGTAAAATACAGAAATCGCCTGCCGCAACTGGCAGGCGGGCCGATCCTCACGGATGGCGGCCTGGAAACGACACTCGTCTTCCACAACGGCATCGACCTGCCCTTCTTCGCGGCCTTCGACCTTCTGAAGGACGAGGCGGGCACGGAAACGCTGCGCGACTATTACCGGCTTCACGCCAATATCGCGCTCCAGGCCGGAACGGGCTTCATCCTCGAAAGCCCGACCTGGCGGGCAAGCCCCGACTGGGGCACGAAGCTCGGCTATTCGCCGAACGCGCTCGACGCGGCGAACCGGGTGGCGATCCGCCTGATGCATGAGCTGCGCGACGAACTGGAAAGCGAGCGGAGCCCGATGGTCATCAGCGGCTGCATCGGCCCGCGCGGCGACGGCTACGACCCCGGCCGGGTGATGAATGCGGAAGAAGCCGCCGACTATCACGCGCCGCAAATTCGTATCTATGCGGAGGAAAGCGCGGACCTCATCACCGCGATCACCATGACGAATATCCCCGAGGCGACGGGCGTCGCGCGCGCCGCGGCGGCGGCCGGTATGCCGGTTGCGATCTCCTTCACGGTGGAAACGGACGGGCGGCTGCCGACCGGCGACAGCCTGAAGGACGCGATTGCCGCCGTCGACGCAGCAACCGACAACGCGCCGATCTACTACATGATCAATTGCGCGCATCCCGACCATTTCGCCGGGGCGCTCGATGGCGGCTGGACGAAGCGGCTGGGCGGCATACGCGCCAATGCCTCGCGCTGCAGCCATGCCGAACTCGACGAGGCGACGGAACTCGACGCGGGAAATCCGCAGGAACTCGGGCGTCTCTATGCCGGGCTCTATGCACGTTTCCCGCATCTCGCCGTGCTTGGCGGCTGCTGCGGCACGGACCACCGCCATATCGAGGAAATCGTCCGCGCGATGAAAGTCGCGGCCTGAAATGCGGAAGGCCGGCAGGCGGAGAGAAATTTCCCACTGCTGGCCTTCGCTCTCCCCTTCCCCTATGAAGAATGATGCACATCTTCGGGGAGGGAGCGATGAGCAGCACGATCTTCATACTGACGCTTGCGGCGGTGCTCGGCAGCGGGATCGTTGCCGGGATCTTCTATGCTTTTTCAAGCTTCATCATGGGCGCGCTCGGCAGGCTGCCGCCGCATGAGGGGATCGCGGCGATGCAATCGATCAATATCGTCGTCATCAATCCCGTGTTCTTCCTCGCCTTTTTCGGGACCGCGCTACTCTCGCTCATTCTCGGCGGATATGCCGTGATGAACTGGGGCGCCGCCGGTGCGGGTCTCCTGTTTTTTGGCGCGCTCTTCTATCTCGCGGGCTGCATTCTCGTGACCGTCATCTTCAACGTGCCGCTCAACAACCGGCTGGCGAAGGTGGAGTCCGCGAGCCCGCAAGGGGCCGAGGTCTGGCAGCACTATCTCGTGGCGTGGACACGGTGGAACACGGTGCGGACGGTGGCGCCCTCCATTTCGCTCGTGCTCTTCGTGCTGGCGATGGTGTGAGGGGTATATAGCCAACCTTTTTCCACGCCCACGGGTATCGCCTTCGGCGATCCCGAGAACAGGCTTCGACGCGAAGCCACGACGAAGAATGGATTGCTTCGTCGCTTCGCTCCTCGCAATGACGAGGTTGTGGAGATGGAGTGGGCCCAAGCCAATGCTGCGGCAAGGGGCACTGCGAGTGGGTCCCGGCTTTCGCCGGGATGACACTTTTGGGTTGGGCTGAGACATTGAGTTTCAGCAATACTTGACTTCGCGACAGGCGCGCCTACCTTCCCATCAGCGAAACGACAACAGGACGTGTGACACATGGATTTCTTCCGCAACGCAATGCCCATCTGCCTTGCTCATGCGGAGACCCTTGTCCATGCCACGATCCATTTCGCTTTCCCAACTCACATGGTCCACGCCTGACGGCCGGACACTTTTCAGCGATCTCGACCTTCAGTTCGGTCCCGTTCGCACCGGCCTTGTCGGGCGGAACGGCACCGGAAAGACGACGCTGCTGAAGCTGATCGGCGGCGAGATTTCGCCTGCGCGCGGCAGCGTGCGGACGGAGGGACGCCTTTCCACGCTCAGACAAAGCGTGCGCCCCGCGCCGGGCGAAACCATCGCCACGCTTTTCGGCGCGGAGGCAGCGCTGGCGCTGCTCCGGCGCGCGGAAGCGGGAATGGCAACCGCGGAAGAGCTTGCCGAGGCGGACTGGACGCTTGAACAGCGGATGGAGGAGAGCCTTGCCGCGCTCAGCCTGACCGCACAGGCGGAGACGCCGCTTGCCGCGCTTTCCGGCGGGCAGCGGACACGCGCCATGCTGGCGGCGCTTATCTTTTCCGAACCCGACTTTCTTCTGCTCGACGAGCCGACCAACAATCTCGATGCCGAAGGCCGCGAGGCCGTGCGTCAGATGCTGCAGCGCTGGCGGGGCGGCGCCATCGTCGTTTCCCATGACCGGGCGCTGCTCGAAGAGATGGACGCGATCGTGGAGCTCAACACGCTTGGCGCGACGAGCTATGGCGGGAACTGGAGCCACTACCGCGCGCAGAAGGCGGCGGAACTCGCGGCGGCGGAGCACGACCTCGCCACGGCCGCGCGGAAAGCGAAGGAGGTGAACCGGAAGGCGCAGGAGGTGCGCGAGAAGCAGGCGGCGCGCGACAAACAGGGCCGCGCGAAGAAGGCAAAAGGCGACCTGCCGCGCATTCTGCTGGGCGGCATGAAGATGAACGCCGAAAACACGAAGGGCGAGAATGCGCGCATTGCCGAGCGGCGGCAGGCGCAAGCGCAGGAGGACGCTGCGAAGGCGCGCGAACGGATCGAGATATTGCAGCCCTTTACGGTGACGCTGGCACCGACGGGGCTTCACGCGGGGAGGCGCGTGCTGGAGGCGGAGGGGCTCACCGGCGGATATGACGCGGCGCGGCCTGTGATCCGCGATTTCTCGCTGGTGGTGGCGGGACCGGAGCGCATCGCCATCACCGGGCCGAACGGCGCGGGAAAGACGACGCTGCTGAAGCTGCTGACGGGGGAGCTGCCGCCGCTATCGGGCGAGGCGCGGCTTCATGTGCCCCATGCCGTTCTCGACCAGCAGGTGAGCCTGATCGACCGGGGGCTGAGCGTCGCGGAGAATTTCCGGCGGCGGAACCCCGAGGCAAGGGAGACGGAATGCCGGGCGGCGCTGGCGCGCTTCCGCTTTCGCGCGGAGGCGGCGCTGCAGGGCGCGGACAGCTTAAGCGGCGGAGAGACGCTGCGCGCGGGGCTTGCCTGCGTGTTGGGCGGGGAGAACCCGCCGCCGCTTCTCATTCTCGACGAGCCGACGAACCATCTCGACATGGAGTCGATCGAGATACTGGAGGCGGGGCTCAAAGCCTATGACGGGGCGCTGATCGCGGTGAGCCATGACGAGGCGTTTCTCGCGGCTATCGGGATCGGGAGGCGGGTGGATATCCGAAAGACAGATGGATCCCGGCTTTCGCCGGGATGACACCTATGGGTGTGGTAGAGGCTGCTTCCCCTCCCCCAGAAATCCGAATGGATTTCTGGGCCCTCCCACAGGGGGAGGGTGGTCCAGATGGAAAGGCTGAGCTAAGCGCCGACGCCTTCCTTGCGGTTATGCGTTTTCGGCGCGGGGGCGCCGTCGCGCAGCAGCTTGTGCGTGATCGAATCCGTCAGCGCCTGGAAGGAGGCATCCACGATGTTGGGCGAGACGCCGACCGTGAACCAGCGATTGCCCTTCGCATCGGCGCTTTCGATCATGACGCGGGTGACGGCTTCCGTGCCGCTTGTGAGGATACGCACCTTGAAGTCCGCGAGGCGCAGATCCTCGATATAGGGCGAGTATTTGCCGAGATCCTTGCGCAGCGCCTGGTCGAGCGCGTTGACCGGGCCGTTGCCCTCGCCCACCGAGATCAGCTTTTCGCCATCGACCACGACCTTCACCGTCGCTTCCGAAACGGTGACGAGATCGCCCAGCGCGTTGAAGCGGCGCTCGACGAGGACGCGGAAGGACTCGACGTTGAAGAATTCGGGCACCTCGCCGAGAATGCGCCGGGCAAGAAGCTCGAAAGAGGCTTCGGCGCCGTCATAGGAATAGCCGAGGAACTCGCGCTCCTTCACCTCGTCCAGCAGGCGGCCGATGCGGCGGTCGGCCGGATCGAACTCGATGCCCGCCTCTTCGAGACGCGCGAGGATGTTCGATTTGCCGGCCTGATCGGAGACGGCGATCTTGCGCTTGTTGCCGACGCTTTCGGGCGGCACATGCTCATAGGTCTTCGGGTCTTTCAGGATCGCCGAGACATGGATGCCGGCTTTCGACGCGAAAGCGCTTTCGCCCACGTAAGGCGCGTAGCGATCCGGCGCGCGATTGAGGATTTCGTCCAGCGTGCGCGAGACATGGGTGAGGCTTTTCAGGCGCTCATGCGTGACGCCGATCTCGAAACGATCCGCATAAAGAGGTTTCAGGAGGAGCGTCGGGATAAGCGAGACCATGTTGGCATTGCCGCAGCGCTCGCCCAGACCGTTCAGCGTGCCCTGCACCTGGCGGACGCCCGCGCGCACGGCGGCGAGCGAATTCGCCACCGCGTTTTCCGTGTCGTTATGCGCGTGGATGCCGAGTTTCTCGCCGGGAACGCCCGAGGCGATCACCTCGCCCACGATGCGCTCCACCTCGTCCGGCAGGGTGCCGCCATTGGTGTCGCAGAGGACGGCCCAGCGCGCGCCGTTTTCAAGCGCGGTCTTCACGCAGGCGACCGCGAATTCGGGGTTCGCCTTGTAGCCGTCGAAGAAATGCTCGCAGTCGATCATCGGTTCGCGGCCCTTGGCGGCGATGGCCTTCACGCTGTCGGCGATGCTTTCGAGATTTTCCTCGTTGGTGATGCCGAGCGCGACCGAGACATGAAAATCCCAGCTCTTCGCGACGAGGCAGACGGCGTCCGTTTCCGCATCCAGCACGGCGGCGAGGCCCGGATCGTTCGAGGCCGAGCGCCCTGCCCGCTTCGTCATGCCGAAGGCGGTGAACTTCGCATGGCCGAGCTTCGGCCTGTCGCCGAAGAAGGCGGTGTCGGTCGGGTTCGCGCCGGGATAGCCGCCCTCGATGTAATCGAGACCGAGTTCGTCCAGGAGGCCGCTAATGAGGCGCTTGTCCTCGACGCTGAAATCGACGCCGGTCGTCTGCGCGCCGTCGCGCAGCGTGGTATCGAAAAGGTAGAGGCGTTCACGCGTATTGGCTGTCTTGGACTTGCTCATGGTTCCGTTCCGCATCGTGGAGGGCGCAAAGGCCCGTCATCGGGTGGCAATCCGCCACCGGCCGGTCCGTGTTCCACAATGTATTGCAAGCGTGCTTGTACGGCGGCGGCGGAGCTATGTCAGCCGCTAATAATCAGACCCTGAATGATCGAGTGTGCCGGGTTCATGCCGGTATCCTCGCTGGCCGCCGTTAATATTTCCTAACGAAATCAAGCCGTTAGGCCCTTGAGCCGGGCTTGCGCCCGGTCCCGTCCGATGAGAGGTAGCAGGTTTTTGAGTTCCGGTCCATGCGTCAAACCGGTGAGCGCGAGGCGGAGCGGCATGAAGAGGGCCTTGCCCTTGCGGCCCGTCGCCTCCTTCACGGCGCCGGTCCAGAGGCTCCAGGTGTCGAGGTCCCAGGGCTCGGGGGGCAACGCGGCCGCGGCGGCGGCGGCGAAATCCGCCTCCTCGATGACGGGCTCGAGCGGGCCCTCGACGATACGCGCCCAATCGACGGCGTCGGCGAAGAGGACGAGGTTCGGCTTCACCGCATCCCAGAAGGCGGGGCCGAGATCGCAGCCGAGCGCGGCGAGACGGGGCTTCGCCGTCTCATAGGGCATGATGTGGAGGCAGGCGGAGTTGACGCGGGCAAGGTCCGCCGGGTCGAAGCGAATGTCTGAGCGGCCGAGGCGCGCGATGTCGAAACTTTCGGCGAGCGTCGCGAGCGAGAGGCAGGGCTCGACCGGCTCCGGCGTACCGAGGCGCGCGAGCAGCGCATTCAGGGCCATCGCCTCATAGCCCGCCTCGCGAAGCGCGCGGAGCGAGAAACGCTCGGCATCGTCGCGCTTCGACAGCGGCTTGCCCTCCGGCCCGTTCAAGAGCGAGTAATGCGCGAAGGCGGGCGGCTCCGCGCCCAGCGCGCGGATGATCTGAATCTGGACGCCGGTATTGGTGATGTGATCCGAGCCGCGGATGACATGAGTGATCGCAAAGTCGATGTCGTCGACGATGCTCGGCAGCGTGTAGAGGAAGCGGCCATCCTCGCGAATGAGGACGGGATCGGAGAGCGAGGCGCCGTCGATCTCGACATGGCCCTGGATCATGTCCTCGAAGGTCGTGTGCTCGTGGTCGAGCCTGAAGCGCCAGTGGGGCTTGCGGCCTTGTAGCTCTAACTGAAAGCGATCGTCGTCGGACAAATTCAACGCCGCACGACCATATATTGGCGGGAGACCACGGGCGAGCTGGCGTTTGCGGCGGCGGTCGAGTTCCGCCGCACTTTCATAAGCCGGATAGAGGCGGCCCGAGGCTTTGAGTTTTTCCGCCGCAGCTTCATAAGCCGCGAGACGCTCCGACTGGCGGGCGAAGATGTCATGGACGAGGCCGAGCCAGGCAAGGTCTTCCTCGATCGCGGTGGCGAATTCAGCGGTCGAGCGCGCATCGTCCGTGTCGTCCATGCGGAGCATGAACTTCCCGCCATTCTTCCGTGCAAAGAGGAAGTTCAGGAGCGCGGCGCGGGCATTGCCGACATGGAGACGGCCCGTGGGCGACGGGGCGAAGCGGACAACGACGTCAGAGGAGCCGGGCGCGGCGCTCATATGTCCTGATCCCGGAAGCCGTTCACGATCGGATAGCGGCGGTCGCGGCCGAAATTGCGCGCGGTGACTTTCACACCCGGGGCGGCCTGACGACGCTTGTATTCCGAGATGTAGAGGAGATGCTCGACGCGCTTGACCATATCCCGGTCGTGCCCGCGCTCGACGATCTCGCGCACCGACATTTCCTCTTCCACGAGGCAGTGGAGAATGTCGTCCAGAACATCGTAAGGCGGGAGCGAATCCTGATCCGTCTGGTCGGGGCGAAGCTCGGCGGAAGGCGGGCGCGTGATGATGTTTTCCGGGATCACCCTGCCCTTCGGCCCGAGGCATCCCTTGGGCATGTTCTCATTGCGCCAGCGGGCCATGCGGAAGACGCGCGTCTTGTAGAGATCCTTGATGGGATTGAAGCCGCCATTCATGTCGCCATAGATGGTGGCGTAGCCGGCGGAGACTTCCGACTTGTTGCCCGTGGTGAGCAGCATGGAGCCGAACTTGTTGGAAATCGCCATGAGGATGACGCCGCGCGTGCGCGACTGGAGATTTTCCTCCGTCGTGTCGGACTGGCGGCCCTCGAAAAGCTTTTCGAGGGAGGAGATGAAGCCCGTGACCGGCTCCTCGATGGGAACGACGTCGTAGCGGGTGCCGAGAAGCTTCGCGCATTCGGCCGCATCGCCGAGGCTTTCGGGCGAGGTGTAGCGGTAAGGCAGCATGACGCAGTGGACCTTGTCGGCACCCAGCGCATCGACCGCGATGGCGGCGACGAGCGCGCTGTCTATGCCGCCCGAGAGGCCGAGAACGACGCCCGGAAAGCGGTTCTTGTTCACATAGTCGCGAAGGCCCTGCACCACGGCGAGATAAAGCGCTTCGTCGCTTTCCTCGATCTTCGCGCGCTCGCCCGTCGCGCAGACCCAGCCCTTGGCCTCGCGCGTCCAGTCCGTATAGGCGATCTTCTCTTCCCAGGCGGGCATCTGGACAGGGAGCGAGAGGTCCGCATTCAGCACGAAGGAGGCGCCGTCGAAGACGAGTTCGTCCTGCCCGCCGAGCTGGTTCAGATAGACCATGGGCAGGCCGCTCTCCTTGATGCGGGAGACGACGAGCTGCATGCGCGCATCGAACTTGTTGAAGTCGTAGGGCGAGCCGTTCGGCACGAGGATGATTTCCGCGCCGGACTCTTCCAGGCACTCGACCACATCCGGGAACCAGATGTCCTCGCAGATGGGCGCGCCGATGCGCACGCCGCGAATGTTGAAGGGGCCCGGCATTGGGCCCTCGTCGAAGACGCGCGGTTCGTCGAAGACTGAATAGTTCGGCAAGTGGACCTTGGCGCGGTAGCCGCGCACCTCGCCATGATCGAGATAGAGGACGGCGTTGAAGAGCTTGCCGTCATCGGCAAGCCAGGGGCAGCCGATGAGAACGGCGGGGCCGCCATCGACCGTCTGGCGGGCGAGATCGATCGCCGCCGCGCGGGCCGTGCGCTGGAAGGCACCCTTGAGGACGAGGTCTTCCGGCGGATAGCCGGTGAGGAAGAGCTCGGAGAAGACGATGAGGTCCGCGCCCTCGATCTCCGCCTCGCGGCGGGCCGCGACGGCCTTCTGGAGATTGCCCTCGATATCCCCGACAACGGGGTTCAGCTGGGCAAGGGCGATGCGGAGCTTGTCGGTCATTTATCTGCCGGGCATTTCACAAGGAATCACGGGACGTTAGCCCCAGAACACTGGTGGAGCCTCGCGGTTTTAGCCGTTGAGGGACGCGGTCACAATAGTTCTGGCGGGAGTTCAGGGATGAACGGCGGAAAGGGGCATTCCGGGGTGCGCCGGGCGCACGGCACGGCTAGGCTCGCCGCAGCGACAATTCAAAGCCGGAGGAGAACCCCATGACCGCCAACCGCCAGGTGCTGCTGACCGAAACCCCGCAGGGAAAGCTCGCCGAGAACCATTTCAGGTTCGAGCCGAACGGCAAGATGCCGGAGGCGAAGGACGGCGAGTTGCTGCTGAAGACGAAGCTCATCTCGCTCGACGCGGCGAACCGGGCCTGGATGCAGGGCGCGACCTATCGCTCGGCCGTGGAGGCCGGAACGGTGATGGCGGGCGGCTCTATCTCGGAGGTGATGGATGCGAAGGCGCCGGGCTTTGCCAAGGGCGACATCGTGTTCGCGGATACGGGCTGGCAGGATTATGCGGCGGTGCCGGCGAAGACCGCGCAGAAGCTGCCGAAGATGGAACCGCTCTCCCACCTTCTCAGCGTCTACGGCATTGCGGGGCTCACGGCCTATTTCGGGCTTCTCGAAGTCGGCAAGCCCAAGGCGGGTGAGACGGTGGTCGTTTCCGCGGCGGCGGGCTCCGTCGGCTCCATCGTCGGGCAGATCGCCAAGATCAAGGGCTGCAACGTGATCGGCATCGCGGGCGGCGCGGAGAAGTGCAAGCTGCTGACCGACGAACTCGGCTTCGATGCGGCGATCGACTACAAGGCCGAGCCCGTGGGCAAGGCGCTCCGCAAGGCAGCGCCGAAAGGCATCGACGTCTATTTCGACAATGTGGGCGGCGACATTCTCGAAGCCGTGCTTTTCGGCATGAACAATTACGGCCGCATCGCCTGTTGCGGGGCAGTTTCGCAGTATGACGGCGCGGCCCCCGCGCACGGCCCGCGCGGCATTCCCGGCCTCGTGGTCGTGAAGCGGCTCATCATGCAAGGCTTCATCGTGATGGACTATCAGGACCGCCACGATGAGGCGCTGAAGGATCTTCAGGGCTGGGTCGAAAGCGGCAAGCTGAAGGTCAAGGAAGACATCATGGAAGGGCTCGAAAACACGCCGAAGGCGCTGATCGGGCTGCTTGCGGGCGAGAATGTCGGCAAGCGCATGATCCGGGTATCCTGAACTCGCTGCATATTGCAGGTATCTCCGGTTTCCCTGCCCTTCGCGCCGCTTTTCCTTCTGTCTTGCGACGGAAGAGCCATATCTCTCCGTTATAGATTATGGGGCGACATGAAGAGGCAGACCGGCCGATGGGCTACGAGAGCGATACGAAATACGGCACGAATGAGCGCGGCGCACGGAACCTGCCCGAGCAACTGAAGGCGCATTGGCGCGACCTGCCCGGTGCTGTGCGCTGGGGCGGCATCGGCGTTGCCGCGCTCGTTCTGATCTGGATCGTCTATGGCTGGGCCTTTGGTGGCGAAAGCCTGACCTACCGGACAGCGACGGCGACGCGCGGCACGATCGAGCAGACGGTGACGGCGCTCGGCTCGCTGCAGCCCAAGGATTATGTGGATGTTGGCGCGCAGGTCTCCGGACAGTTGAAGAAGGTCTATGTGGAGGTGGGCGACGAAGTGAAGGAAGGAGACCTTCTCGCCGAAATCGACGCCAAGACCTATGAGACGGAACTTGCCGCGGCGCGGGCAAGGCTTGTCCAGCTCGAATCCGAACTTGCGGGCTCGCAGGCCGAATTCACCCTGGCGCAACGCCAGTACAAGCGAAATCTCGAACTCGCCAGAATCGACGCGGTGAGCCGCGACGACCTCGACACGAGCGAAACGGCGGTGAAGACGACGCAGGCGACCATCGCCTCTCTCACGGCGCAGATCGAACAGCAGAAATCCACCGTGGAAGGAGCTGAGGTCAATCTCGGCTATACCAAGATCTATGCGCCCATGAACGGAACCGTGACATCGCAGACGGCGCTGCAGGGGCAGACGCTGAATGCAAACCAGACGGCGCCGACCATCCTGACGATTTCCGACCTCAGCACCATGACCGTGGAAGCGGAAGTGGCGGAAGCCGATGTAGGCCGCCTCTCGCCTGGCATGCCGGTCTATTTCACGACGCTCGGCGCGGCCAACGAAAGATGGCGCTCCACAGTGCGGCAGATTCTTCCGACGCCGGAAATCGAGAACGATGTCGTGCTCTATACCGTTCTCGTCGACATCGCCAATCCCGACGGCAAGCTGATGAAGGACATGACCACGCAGGTCTTCTTCCTGCTGGGCGAGGCGCAGGACGCGATCACCGTGCCCGTGGGCGCGGTGAGCGAGGGTGCGGACGGCAAGTCCTATGTGAGCGTGATGACGGAAGATGGCCCGCGACCCCGGCAGGTGGAAGTGGGGCTGACCAACCGCGTCAGCGCGGAGATAAGAAGCGGGCTCGACGAAGGCGAGACGGTGGTGACGGGCATCGCCTCGGGAACGGAAAGCGGCGCGGCCAGCTCACGGCGCATGCCGGGCTTCCTCTAAAGGATTGCGCTGCCCATGCACTCGCCCTACCCCAAAAGCGCGGCACCGCTGATCGAGCTTCACGATGTCTCCAAGGTCTACAGGACCGGGGAAACGGAAGTGCGCGCGCTGGACGGCGTGTCGCTGACGATCCGGCGCGGCGAGTTCGTCGCCATCATGGGGCAGTCCGGTTCCGGCAAGTCGACGCTCATGAATATTCTCGGCTGTCTCGACCGGCCGACGGAGGGGCACTACGAGGTCGCAGGAACAGACGTGGCATCGCTTTCCTCCGACGAACTGGCAGTGCTGCGCCGCGATACGTTCGGCTTCGTGTTCCAGCGCTACAATCTGCTTTCGAGCATGACGGCGGCGGAAAATGTCGAACTGCCGGCGATCTATGCCGGCGCGACGCGGAGCGAGCGGTCCGAGCGGGCGAAGGAGCTGCTCGAGCGGCTGGGCATGGGAGACCGCACGGCGCACAGGCCGACCGAACTTTCAGGCGGACAGCAGCAACGCGTTTCCATTGCCCGCGCGCTGATGAACGGGGCGGATGTCATTCTCGCCGACGAACCGACAGGCGCGCTCGACACGCAGAGCGGCGCCGACGTTCTGAAGGTGCTGAAGGATCTCAACGCCGAAGGGCACACCGTCATTCTCATCACGCACGATCCGGCGGTGGCCGACTATGCCAACCGGACGATACAAATCCGCGACGGACGCATCGTTTCCGATACGGGCGCGACCGCGGCGACGAGCATTGCCGCCTCCGATGAAGGCCCGACGCGCCGCAATACGCTCGTCATTCAGGCGGAGATCGCCGAAGCGGTGAAAATGGCTTTCAGGTCTCTGCGCGCCAATATCTTCCGCACGGCGCTGACGCTGCTTGGCGTCGTGATCGGCGTGGCGGCGGTTGTCGTCATGCTCGCCATCGGCGACGGCAGCAAGGCGAATATCATGAGTTCCATGCAGAGCATGGGAACGAACCTGCTGGTGGTGAGGCCGGGCGCGCCGGGCGTGCGATCTTCCGGCGACATCGCGACGCTCGTGCCTTCGGACGCAGAGGCCATTCTCGACGTCGCCAACGTGACGGCCGCCATCCCCTCACGAAGCACCTCGACGACGCTGCGCTATGGCAATGTCGACTACCGCACGCAGGCGGAAGGAACCTGGCCGGAACTTACGACCGTGCGGGACTGGAACGTGGCGCAAGGCGGCTTCTTCACGGAGGCCGACCTGAACGGCTATGCGCCGGTGATCGTGCTCGGGCAGACGGTCGTGGATGCGCTCTTCCCGGACGGCAGCAATCCGGTCGGGAAATACGTGCTCGTCGGCAATATTCCCTTCGAGGTCGTCGGCGTGATGGAGGCAAAGGGCGCTGCCGCCTTCGGCCGCGACCAGGACGATGTTGCCTTCGTGCCGATCACGACAGGCTTCATGCGGCTTTTCGGGCAGCAATATGCCGACTCGATCACGGTGAAGGTGGCGGACTCCGACCGCGTGGACGAGACGGAGGCGGCCATTCATGCGCTGCTCCTCGCGCGGCACCGGACGGAAGACTTCCAGATCCGCAACACCGCCTCGATGCTCGAGACGCTGGAAAGCATGTCCAACACGATGACGATCCTGCTCGGCTCCGTGGCGGCGATCTCGCTTCTCGTCGGCGGCATCGGCGTGATGAACATCATGCTCGTGAACGTGACCGAGCGGACGCGGGAAATCGGCCTGCGCATGGCGACCGGCGCGCGGATGGGCAATATCCTCGTTCAGTTCAATACGGAGGCGCTGGTCGTTTGCGGCGTGGGCGGAATTATCGGCGTGATGCTCGGCATATCGACGGCGCTGGCGCTTTCGGGTCTCGGGCTCAATATCGCGATCAATCCCATGCCTTCGGTGCTTGCCTTTACCTGCGCATTTCTTACCGGACTCGTGTTCGGCTATCTGCCCGCACGCAAGGCGGCGCGGCTCGACCCGGTGGTCGCGCTGTCATCGGAGTGAGGCGAAATGAACCCAACAAGCAGAGCCCCCGCCCCGAAAAAATCCATGAATTTTTCGACCCTCCCCAAGGGGAGTGTTGGAAGAACCGCCGGACTTGCGGCTGCCACCATGATGTTTGCCGCCTGCACGATGGCGCCGGACTACGAGCGCCCCTCAATCGACACGCCGCAGAGCTATGCCTCCGCGCAGCAGGCAGACGGTATGAACCTCGCCGCCGATACGCGCTGGTGGGAGAGCTTTCGCGACCCCGAGCTAACGCTGCTGATGCAGACGGCGCTGCAGAAAAATCTCGACATCGAACAGGCGCTGGCGCGCGTGGAACAGGCGCGCGGTGCGGCGCGGGCAGCGGGCGCGGACCTCCTGCCGCAAGTGAACGGAAGCGGCAGCGCCGCCCGCAGCGGCACGCGCGGCGGCTCGGCTCGGGAGAGCGCGGATATCGGGCTTTCGGCGAGCTATGCGCTCGACATATGGGGCCGCTACCGCGACGAGGCGAGCGCGGCGGAGCTTTCGCTCGAGGCGACGCAATATGACAAGGAGGCCGCCGCGCTCATCGTGCAGAGCCAGGTGGCCACGACCTATTTCACGATCCTGACGCTGAAGGACCGGATCGCGATTGCGGAGGATTCGCTGGGAGCGGCGCGGGAGACGCTCGACATCGTGGAGGCGCGCTACAAGGCGGGCAGCATTTCAGGCCTCGACCTCGCGCAACAGCGCAACACCGTTGCGACCATCGAGGCGACCCTGCCGTCGCTGCGCGCGGAACTCGCGGCGAACGAAAACGCGCTCGCGATCCTTTTGGCGGCGGTGCCGGGGCGCTTCACTGTGGCGGGCGAGACGCTGGACAAGGTGGCGCTGCCCGCCATCGACGCGGGTCAGCCCTCGGCGCTGGTCGAAAGACGGCCGGACATAAAGAGCGCGGAAGCGAGCCTGATGGCGGCGAATGCCGATATCGGTGCGGCGCGCGCGGCCTTCTTTCCGAGCATCGATCTTTCCGCGTCGCTGACGCGGAGCTTCGCGACGGCGAGCGCGGCGGAGACGGCAAGTTCCATCGGCGCATCGCTGCTCGCGCCGATCTTTTCCGGCGGAACGCTCGAAGGGAACCTGCAATCGGCGAAGGGGCGGCAGGCGGAGCTTGCGGCGGCCTATCAACAGACGGTTCTCACCTCATTCTCCGAAGTCGAGAACGCTCTCACGACCGTGGAAACGACGGCGCAGCGCGAGAAATCGCTCAACATCGCGGCGGAGGAAGCGGGCAAGGCCTATGAGCTTTCACAGGCGCGCTACCGCGCGGGCGCGAGCGACCTTCTCTCCGTGCTCGACGCGCAGCGAAGCTGGCTTTCCGCGCGTGACAGCGCGGCGACGGCGCGGCTCGACCGATACAGCACCGCGGTCGATCTCTTCGTCGCGCTGGGCGGCGGATGGAAATCGTCATAACCGTTCAGAAGCTCACAATCTGTTGTTCAGATGCGGGCAGGGCTCTGCTTTCACCCGCCTGCAAAGGCGGCTAGTCTCCCTCCAACGAAAATACCAACCGGAGGAGACGCATGATGAACCTTACCTCGAAGGAAATTCGCCTGAAGGCGCGGCCCGTCGGCATGCCGAAGGACAGCGACTTCGAACTCGCGACGACGGAAGCGCGGCAGCCCGGCGATGGCGAGGTGCTGGTGCGGAACATCTGGATGTCGGTCGATCCCTATATGCGCGGGCGCATGATGGACCGCGAGAGCTATGTGCCGCCGTTCCAGATCGGCAGCCCGCTCGAAGGCGGCGCGATCGGCCAGGTGGTGGAATCGAAGAGCGACAAGCTGAAAGTCGGGACCTACGTGAACCACATGCTCGGCTGGCGCGAATTCGCGACCGGCCCTGCGGGCGGCTTCACGCCGGTGGACCCCACGCTCGGTCCCATCGAGGCCTTTCTCGGCGTGCTCGGCATGCCGGGGATGACGGCCTGGGCCGGTCTCTTCAAGGTGGCGGAGCTGAAAGACGGCGAGACGGTATTCGTCTCCGCGGCTTCCGGCGCCGTGGGCTCGGTCGTCTGCCAGCTCGCCAAGGCGCATGGATGCTATGTCGTGGGCTCGGCCGGTTCGGACGAGAAGTGCAAGTGGCTCGAAGAAGTCGCGGGCATCGACAAGGCGATCAATTACAAGACCTGCGGCGACCTCACCAAGGCCGTGAAGGACGCCTTTCCGAAGGGGATCGACGTCTATTTCGAGAATGTCGGCGGCAAGCACCTTGAAGCGGCCATCGAATCCATGCGGCCGAACGGACGGGCGGCGCTTTGCGGCATGATCGAGCAGTATAACGACACGGAGCCGCGGCCCGGCCCGACGAACCTCATCCAGATCGTCGGCAAGAGCCTGAGGCTGCAGGGCTTCATCGTTTCCAACTATTTCCAGCACATCGGCGAGTTCTACGCCGAGATGGGCCCGCTCATCAAAGGCGGCAAGATGAAGTGGGAAGAGACGGTTGAAGAGGGCATCGAGAATGCGCCGAAGGCCTTCCTCAACCTCTTCAAGGGCGCGAATTTCGGCAAGATGCTGGTGAAGATCGGGCCGGACAAGGCTGTCTGACTCCTTCCGCAATTTCATGACGGCAATGGTGGCCCGGGCTCGACGCCCGGGCCATACTGTTTTGAAAGAGGGAGGAGACAAGATGCCGACTAAAGCGAAGCGGTGGGTGCTGGCGTCGCGGCCGGAGGGGAAGCCCAGGCGCGAGAATTTCCGGCTGGAGGAGATCGAACTGCCGGAGATCGGCGAGCATGAAATCCTGATCCGCACCGAATATCACTCGGTCGATCCCGGAATGCGCGGGCGGCTTTCGGGCGACAGCTACACGGCGGCACTGCCCGTGGGCGAAACCATCGACAGCGCGATGGTGGGCGTGGTCGAAGCCTCGAAGAACGAGAAGTTCAAGCCGGGCGACCGCGTCACCGGCGGCTTCGGCTGGGTGACGCATGCCGTGTCGAACGGGCGCGGCGTGCAGAAGCTCGCGCCCGAGATGTTTCATGGGGCTCTCCGGCCGACGGCTGCCATCGGCGTGCTCGGCATTCCGGGGCTTACCTCCTATTTCGGATTGCTGGAACTCGGGCAGCCGAAGGAAGGCGACACGGTGCTGATTTCTTCCGCCGCCGGGCCCGTGGGCGCGACGGCCGGGCAGATCGCGAAGATGAAGGGCTGCAGAGTTATCGGCATCGCGGGCTCCAAGGAGAAATGCGACTACGTGAAGGGGCTCGGATTCGACGCCTGCTTCTCCTATCGCGGCGCGGACCTGAAAGCGGCGATCAAGGAACACTGCCCGGAGGGCGTCGACATCTATTTCGACAATGTGGGCGGCGAGATGCTCGATGCCGCGATCCTGAACATGAAGGAACATGGGCGGATCGTGATTTCCGGGCAGGTCAGCGAATATAACCGCGCGGATGACGAACTCGTCGGCATCAGAAACGTGACGCGCTTCATCACGCACCGCTTGCGGATGGAAGGGCTCGTCGTCTTCGACTACTTCAAGCGCTTCCGCGAGGCGCAGGCCGAGATGGCGCAGTGGATCCACGAAGGAAAGCTGCAATACACGGAAGATGTGAGCGAGGGCATCGAAGGGTCGGCGGATGCCTTCATCGGATTGTTCGAGGGCGAGAACCTCGGACGGCGGCTCATCAAGGTGAGCTAGAAAAAGGCCCGGTGCTTCCACCGGGCCTTTTCATTTCTCTATTCGTTTTGGCTTACCAGGCCCCTAAGGCGACCTGCTGTTCGCGGCGCGCCTCCGCCCTCTCCTTCTTCAGCCCTTCGGCGATGAGGAAGGCGAGTTCGAGCGACTGGTTCGCATTGAGGCGCGGGTCGCAATGCGTGTGGTAGCGGTCGCCCAGTTCGGTTTCGCTGATGGCCTGCGCGCCGCCGATGCATTCGGTGACGTTCTGGCCTGTCATCTCGAAATGGACGCCGCCCGCATGCGTGCCCTCGGCGCGATGAACGGCCATGAAGGCCTGCACCTCGGCGAGAATGCGATCCACGGGGCGCGTCTTGTAGCCGGATGAGGCCTTGATCGTGTTGCCATGCATCGGATCGCAGGACCAGACGACCTTCTTGCCCTCGCGCTCGACGGCGCGAATGAGCTGCGGCAGGTGCTTCTCGACATTCTCGGCGCCGAAGCGGCAGATGAGCGTGAGACGCCCCGGCTCGTTCTTCGGGTTCAGGATGTCGGTGAGCCGGATCAGCTCTTCCGGATCGAGCGAGGGACCGCACTTCATGCCAATCGGATTCCTGATACCGCGCATATACTCGACATGGGCGTGATCGGGCTGGCGCGTGCGGTCGCCGATC
>DLCG01000008.1:289362-552437 GCA_002480495.1 Rhodobiaceae bacterium UBA7804
CTGGCGCGTGCGGTCGCCGATCCAGAGCATATGGGCGGAGGTGTCGTACCATTCGCCCGTGGTGCTATCGACGCGCGTCATCGCTTGCTCATAGCCGAGCAGCAGCGCCTCATGGCTCGTGTAGAAATCCGTCGTGTGGAGCTGGGGCTGCGTCTCGCCGTCGATACCACAGGCGCGCATGAAGTCGAGCGCCTCGGTGATGCGGTTGGCGAGTTCCTCGTAACGGGCACCTTCCGGGCTGTCGGAAACGAAGCCGAGATTCCAGCGATGCACAAAATCGAGGTCGGCATAACCGCCATTCGCGAAAGCGCGCAGCAAGTTCAGCGTCGAGGCCGACTGCGAATAGGCGCGGAGCAGACGCTCCGGGTCCGGCACGCGGGCGGCTTCATCGAATTCGATGCCATTGATGTTGTCGCCGAGATAGGACGGCAGCGTGACGTCGCCGATGGTCTCGGTGGGCGAGGAACGCGGCTTCGCGAACTGGCCGGCGATACGGCCCACCTTCACGACCGGCGAAGCGGCAGCGAAGGTCAGCACCACCGCCATCTGCAGCAGTACGCGGAAGGTGTCGCGGATATTGTCGGCGGAGAATTCGGCAAAGCTCTCGGCGCAATCGCCGCCCTGAAGCAGGAAAGCACGGCCCTCGCAGACCTCTGCGAGATCTGCCTTCAGCTTGCGGGCCTCACCTGCAAACACGAGCGGCGGATAGGAGCGCAGACGCGCTTCCACGGCGGCAAGCGCCGCCTCGTCCGGGTAGGCCGGGAGATGCTTCGCGGGCTTTGCGCGCCAGCTCTCCGGTTTCCAGTTTTCCGCCATCTTGTCTTCTCCGAAACGCAAAAAAGGCCGGATTCCGGGGATTTCGCCCGGAAGGCCGCACCCTTCTCATATGGAAGGCGGATATATAGTCCACAAGGGCTCTAAAGGGAAGCCTAAGCCCTTGATCCGGCTCAGGGACGGTTAATCCGCCGCCTTGATGATCGGGGCCTGCCACTTCTCCTTGAGCGTCACGAGTTCCTCGGCGGCGGTCGGATGCACGGCGATGGTCATGTCGAACTGGGCCTTGGTGGCGCCCATCGTGACGGCGATGCCGACGGCCTGAATAAGCTCGCCCGAGGCCGGGCCCATGATATGGACGCCGAGCACCTTGTCCGATTTCGCATCGACCACGAGCTTCATGAAGGTGCGCTCCTGCGAACCGGAGAGCGTGTTCTTCAAGGCGCGGAAGGCCGTCTTGTAGATATCGACCTCGTCGTACTTCTCGCGAGCCTGCGCCTCGGTGAGGCCGACGGTGCCCATTTCCGGCTGGGAGAAGATCGCGGTCGGAATGATCGAGTGGTCGACCTTCACATCCTTGCCGCCATAGACGGTGTCGGCGAAGGCATGGCCCTCGCGGATCGCAACGGGTGTCAGGTTCGCGCGGTCGGTGACGTCGCCCACCGCATAAATGCTTTCCACATTGGTGCGCGAATACTCGTCGACGATGACCTCGCCCTTCTTGCCAAGCTTCACGCCCGCAGCCTCGAGCCCTAGCCCCTTCGTGTTGGGGTCGCGGCCGATGGCGAACATGACGGCGTCCGCCTCGAGCGTGTCGCCGGAGGTGAGCGTGGCTTTCAGGCCCGAGGAGGTCTTCTCGACCTTCGTGAAGACCTGGCCTGTGATGATCCTGATGCCTTTCTTGTCCATCTCCTCATGGAGCAGCGTGCGCAAATCCTCGTCAAATCCGCGCAGGATCTGCTCGCCGCGATAAAGAAGCGTCGTCTCGACGCCGAGCCCGTTGAAGATGCCCGCGAATTCGACCGCGATATATCCGCCGCCCGCGATGACGATGCGGCGCGGCAGTTCTTCGAGATGGAACGCCTCGTTGGAGGTGATGGTATGTTCCACGCCTTCGAGGTTTTCATCCACGTTGGGCTTCGCGCCGACGGCGATCAAAATCCTGCGGGCCGTCACGTTGCGGCCTTCGGCAACGAGATGCACAGTATGCGCATCCTTGAGGATCGCGCGGCTCTGAATGATTTCGACGCCTGCGTTCTTCAGATTGCGGATGTAGATGCCGTTCAGACGGTCTATTTCCTTGTCCTTGTTGGCGACGAGCGTCTTCCAGTCAAACTTCGTTTCGACGACCGTCCAGCCGAAGCCTTTCGCATCCTCGAAGTCATCCGAGAAATGACTTGCATAGACGAAGAGCTTTTTCGGCACGCAGCCGCGAATGACACAGGTACCGCCGACGCGGTATTCCTCGGCGATGGCGACTTTCGCGCCATGGGTCGCCGCGATGCGCGCGGCGCGCACGCCACCGGAGCCCGCCCCGATGACGAAGAGGTCATAGTCGTATTCGGTCATCGTTCGGGCTCCGTCTTTTCCGCTTAATTCTTCTCGATGATATCGGTGCCCGAAGGGGTACCTACAATGGCGAGCGAGGCGATGCCGATAAACAATCCGTTATCGACGACGCCGGCTATCCGATTGAGCGCGGCGGCGAGACCATCGGGATCGGGAATCCGGACGAACTCGCAGTCGTAGATGAAATTCTCGCTGTCCGTGAAGAAAGGCTCGCCATATTCGTCCGCGCGGCGGGACATCTTGCCGGTGCAGCCGAAGGCGCTTGCCACTTCCGCGATCTTGCGAGCGGTCACGGAAGCTCCGAAGGGAATGACCTCGACGGGCAAGGGAAAGGCGCCGAGCGTTTCCACCACCTTCGACGCATCCGCGATGACGATCATCCTGTCCGATGCGGTCGCCACGATCTTCTCGCGGAGCAGCGCTCCGCCGCCGCCCTTGATGAGGCGGAGTTCGCGATCAAGCTCATCGGCGCCATCGACAGTGATGTCGAGACGAGGCGTATCGTCGAGATTGCTGAGGGGGATGCCGAGGCTCGCGGCGAGCTTTCCCGTGCGCTCCGATGTCGGTACACCGACCACGTCGAGCCCCTGCTTCACCTTGTCGCCCAGTACACGGACGAAATGTTCCGCCGTCGAGCCCGTACCGAGGCCGAGCTTCATGCCCGGCTTTACATAGTCGAGCGCGCGGATGGCCGCGGCCTTCTTCTGGTCGTCCGCAGTCATCGTTCAGAGCCCCGCCATTGCCACATATTTCACTTCGAGAAATTCTTCCATGCCCCAGGGCCCGCCTTCGCGGCCGAGACCGGACTCCTTGAAGCCGCCGAAGGGCGCAAGCTCGGTCGAGATGAGCCCGGCATTGACCCCCACGAGACCGTATTCGAGCGCCTCGGCCACGCGCCAGACGCGGCCGATGTCGCGGCTATAGAAATAGGAGGCGAGACCGAAGGGCGTGTCGTTGGCCAGCGCTATCGCCTCGTCGTCGGTCTCGAAACGGAAGACCGGGGCGAGCGGACCGAAGGTTTCCTCGCGAGCGGCCTTCATGTCCGGCTTCATGCCGACAACGACCGTCGGCTCGTAAAAGGTTCCGCCTTTCGGGTGGCGCTTGCCGCCGGTGAGAATTTTCGCGCCGCCCGCGACGGCATCGGCGACATGCTCCTCCACCTTCTCGACGGCGGCCATTTCGATCAGCGGGCCTTGCGCGACGCCTTCCTCGAAGCCGGAGCCGACCTTCAGTTCCGCCACCCTCTTCGCCAGCTTCCCGACGAACTCGTCATGAACGGCGGACTGCACGAGGAAACGGTTGGTGCAGATGCAGGTCTGGCCGGTGTTGCGATATTTGGAAGCGACGGCGCCCTCGACGGCCGCATCGACATCCGCATCGTCGAAGACGATGAAGGGCGCGTTGCCGCCGAGTTCGAGCGAGACCTTCTTCACCGTGGAGGCGGATTGCTGCATCAGCTCCTTGCCGATTTCGGTGGAGCCGGTGAACGTCACCTTGCGCACGAGAGGATTCGACGTCATTTCGCCGCCGATCGCCCCAGCCTTGCCGGTGACGATGCTCAAGACGCCATCCGGAATGCCCGCGCGCTGCGCCAGCTCGGCAAGGGCGAAGGCGGAAAGCGGCGTCATGGTAGCGGGTTTCACGACCATCGAGCAGCCCGCCGCCAGCGCCGGCGCCGCCTTGCGCGTGATCATGGCGGCAGGAAAGTTCCACGGCGTGATCGCGGCGCAAACGCCGATGGGCTGCTTCAGAACGACGATGCGGCGATCATTCGTGGGCGCGGGAACGACGGAGCCATAAACGCGCTTCGCCTCCTCAGCATAGAATTCGATGAAGGCCGCGGCATAGGCAATTTCACCCTTCGCTTCGGCAAGCGGCTTGCCCTGCTCGGCCGTCAGGATCGCGCCCAGATCGTCCTGGTTCGCCATCATGAGGTCGAACCAGCGCCGCAGAATGGCGGAACGCTCCTTGGCAGACCGCACGGCCCATTCCTTCTGGGCGCGATGGGCCGCCTCGATCGCCTTCCTCGTTTCCGCCGCGCCGAGCGAAGGAACCGTCGCGATGGTCTCGCCCGTCGCCGGATCGGTCACATCTATCCGGGGGGCTTCCTCGCCGACCCATTTCCCATCCACGAAACAGAGGGTTCTGAGCAGCGACTTGTCCTTGAGGCGGCTGGAGAGCGTCATGAAAAATCCCTGAAAAACTGCGGTATCGGGCTGGGTTATTGCCTATACCCGCCCGCGCACGTCATATAGAAGCCAAGGCTTGACCATCCATATCCCTATCGGCACCCCTTGTTAACACCCGCCGGCGGGGAACGGAAAGGCCCTCGAAACGATACGGAAACGCATGAAGGCCACAGATTACTTCTCCGAGACCTATGCGGAAGCGAGAGAGCGTTTCCTCGATGCGGCGCGGGCAACCGGCGCGCGGATTTCCACGCATGAGAACCCGCATGCACAAGGGCCCGGCGGGCAAAGGCTTTTCACGGATACGGCATGGCACGGCCCCGAAGACGCGGAGACCGTGCTGCTCAATGTCTGCGGCACGCATGGAGCGGAGGGCTATGGCGGCTCGGCCGCGATGAGTGCATGGATGAGGGAAGCGGGGCCCACCCGGCTGCCGCAGGGCGTTGCGCTGCTGATGGTTCATGCGGTCAATCCCTTCGGATTCGCCTGGGGGCTCCGGGGCACGGAAAACAACGTGGACCTCAACCGGAACTTTCTCGACCATTCGAAGCCGCACCCGGAGAATCCGCTCTACGAGGAGCTGCACGAGATCCTCTGCCCCAATTCGCTCGACGAAAAGGCGATGCAGAAAATGCTGACCGCAGGCGCACGCTTCGTCGAGCGGCACGGACAATGGGCGTTGGAAGACGCGATCAGCCGCGGGCAATACACGCATCCGGACGGCTATCATTTCGGCGGCACGGCGCCCGAATGGTCGAACCTCATCATGCGGGATATCGTGAGCCGCGAGCTCGCCCATGCGCGGAAGGTCGGTTTCATCGACTGGCATTCGGGCCCGACCGGCGACGGCGAACTCATCTATCTGTGCTATTCGGAGCCGGGCAGCGCCGGTCTGCGCCGCGCCGCGGGCTGGTGGGGCAAGGAAGCGCTCGATCCCAAGACCGTGGATGCGATGTGGGGGTCGAAACGGCCGACAAGGCGCGGCACGATGTTCTGGGGCATCGAAGACATGCTCTCCCCTCACGCGGAATTCGCGGGAGCGGCAATCGAATTCCGCTCGGCGCGAGCGAAAAACAATGCTGCCAAAGCCATGCGCGTGCCGATGCTCGAACGCTGGCTGCGCTTTATCGGGGGGTTCGATGCGCCGGAAGCGCCCGGTTATTTCGAGGAAATTCGCGAGGACTACGCGCCGAGGCGGATATCCTGGCAGGAAAATGTGATCGCCAATGCGCTTTTCTGCTACGAGCGCACACTGAGAGGCCTCGAAGACTGGAACCGCGAAGGCGGTCTGAAAGCCGCCGACTAGGTTTCAATCGAGCACGAAATCGTAACGCACTTCCATTATTTCGGGATAGCGCGGGAAACCGACAGGCCGGCGCGCGACGAGGCGGCCGCCCATGCGCTCATAGAAGCCGCGGGCTTTCAGATTCTTCTCCAGCACCCAGAGAAACGCCTCGCGGCGGCCAAAGCAGGAAATCTCGTCGAAGAGATGTGTGAGCAGCGCCGCACCGACGCCATGGCCGTGATCCGCCTTGCGGACATAGAGGGTCGTGACTTCCGCGCCTTCGGCATGTCCGAAGCCGACGGGCGCGCCCGACTGTTCCGCAATCCAGGCGATACCCTCCTGAAGGTGCCGCTCCCAGTTCACCTCGTCGCGGCGGGCATCGAGCCTGTCGAGAAGCGGCTGCGGCAGCAGGCCCGGATAGGATTCGCGCCAGCATGTGACCTTGAGGCGGGCGAGCGTTTCCTCGTCCCGCCCGGGCATGGCCATTCGCGTCCGGTAGCGCGTGAGCAGTTTCATGGGAAAAGTATGGACGAGAACAGGCCGGGAATCGAAGGAGAAAATCGAGGCGGAAAACGCCTGTTCCGCCCGATGCCGCGGCGATGCGAAGGCCGCCCCGGGAGCGGGGCTTGCCTGCCGGGACGGACCATGCGAGACAAGCCGGGTTCCACACCCCGCCCGGTCTTGCCCGCATGTCCCGCCCTGTCATTCTCTTCGATCTCGACGGCACGCTTGCCGATACGGCAGCCGATCTCTGCGAGACGCTCAATGTGATCCTTGAGATGCATGGGCGCGAGCGCGTGCCGGAAGAGCGCGTTCGGCATCTCGTCGGCGGCGGGGCGCGTCTTTTGCTGGAGCGCGGCTACCGGGAGACGGGCGAACCGGCGAGCGAGGAAGCGCTCGACCTGAGTTTCCACGAGTTCATCGACTATTACGGCCGGCACATTGCCGACCATACGAAGCTCTGGCCGGGCATGCGCGACCAGCTCGACTGGCTCAGCGAGCACGGCGCGCTGATGGCCGTCTGCACCAACAAGGTGGAAGGCCTGTCGCGGAAGCTTCTCGAGATGCTCGGCATCGACCACTATTTTCCGGTCGTGATCGGCGGCGACACGCTGCCCGTGAAAAAGCCCGACCCGGAGCACCTTTTCGAGGCGATCCGCCAGCTTGGCGGTATGCGCGAAAACGCGGTGATGGTGGGTGACAGCGAGACGGACGTCTATGCGGCGAAGAATGCGGGGCTTCCCTGCATCTGCGTGAGCTTCGGCTATACGCGCGTGCCGGTGGCGGAGCTCGACGCCGAGGCCGTGATCGACCATTTCAACGAATTCCCCGCCGCGCTCGCGAAGCTTCTGCCGGGACATTTCGGCAATTAGGGTTCAGGCGATCTTCAGCACACGGTCGCCATCGACAAGCTCGATATCCGCATATTCGCAGATGCCCTCGCGGCGCTGAAAGACGCTGACCGCGATTAGCCAGACCTTCACGATGCGCGCGGGCGGCGCGCCGACGGCCCTTGCATAATCGGCACGAACCGGCTGCTCCTCAGCGAGCCATTTACCGAGATCCGCGGGATTGGAGCGCAGCACCCAATGCGTCTCGACCTTGTCCCAATAGGGAAGCGGGCAACGAAAGATCGTGCCCTCCGCGAGCGAAGAAGACCACATATAGGTAAGGTCCTGTCCGTTATCGAACTCGACGGCGATGGAGAGATAGTCGTGCGTGGGCTGGATGTCTTCCGGCAGATCGCAGGGAAGCCTGTCGACTTTCCAGCGCCAGCGCAATCTTGTATTCTCCGTAAGCGGAACATCGACGGGATATTGCAGGATGCCGACATCGCCCGCCGTATGGCAGCAGATGCTATGGCCGCCGCCGTTGTTCGCGTCGCGGAAAATGCGGCCCTCGCCGAGGCGCCAGAGATAGCGCCAGCCCTGGGGCGGAAAGACGGGGTTCAACACTTCTTCTCGTGCGCGAGCGACGAGACCTTCATAGTCGCCCGCGCGGGACATCGCCTCGAGGCCGGCAAGCGCGCCCTGCTTCCAGACGATGATGCAGGCGGCAACAATGCCCTCGACGCCACCGCGCGGATAGGCGGGATCGAAGGCGCCCTCCTCGTCCGCCCATTCGCCCGGCGGCTTCGCGACGATTTCAAGGGACCCGCCCTGCGAGGCGGTAACGGTCGAACTGTTCGTTTGGGTTTTCACGACCGTCTTTCCGCCCATGCGCAGCCAAAGACCGATACGGGCGCCGAAACCGAGATCGAGCGGCTTCGAGGCCCAATAGCCGCCCGCGGCAAGAACGGTCATCTCTTCGCCCGTGGCGAGATCGATATCGAGAGACCGCCAGCCCTCTTCGGGGGCGAGAGAAACCAGGCGCGCAACCCGGATGTGAGCCGAGACGGCCGGCTCAGCAAGCAGGCCGGAGAGCGCCTGCTCGAAGGCGGGCCCCGCATCCGGTCCAAGCGGGCGCGGGCTCGCAAGGCGTCCAATGCCGCGGAGAGCAAGCCGGCCGAGCGTCATCACGTTCCTCAGGGCCGGATTTCCCGTCATCGCCGTCTTCTCCCTCGTTTTCGCGGTCTTTTGCCTGCCAGGGAACATAACGCATGAGGCAGGCTTTGCGACCGCTTGACTTCGCGCGGGCGCAAAGCCTATAGACGGGCTCCCTCGGCATATATGCCGCTTCGACGCCCGCCGCGCCGGGCATGTCGTAGAGGACGGTTAGCTCAGTTGGTAGAGCACTGTGTTCACATCGCAGGGGTCACTGGTTCGAGTCCAGTACCGTCCACCATTTTCCTTCAGCAATGGCAGATGTTTCGCGGCACTCAGATAAGTGTGGCGAGTGCGTCCATGCCCGTCCAGACGATGTAGAGACCCGTCGAAATGACGATGGCCGCGAAGAGAACTGAAAGCGCCTGACGGGAGCCTGAAAGGCGACGGGCCAATCCGAGGCCTGCCGCGGAACCGGCCAGACCTCCGAGTATCAAGAGCCCCGCAGAACGCCAATCCACAAGGCCGGAGAAAGCATAGCTCGTGGCGGTGGTCAGTCCGAAAACCGTAACCGAAACCAGCGATGAGCCGATGGCATTCAGCAAAGGCATGGAAGTGGCCGTGACAAGGCCGGGAACGATAAGGAAGCCGCCGCCTATACCGAAAAAGCCGGAAAGGCCGCCGACGAGAAAGCCCGTGCCCGCAAGGGGCGGGAGAAGACGCGGCGCCGAGCCGCGGTCAAGATGAACGGTTGGATCGCCGCCCTCCCCGCGCCGCAGGAACATCGCCGCTCCGACCAGGATCATCACCCCGCCGAAAAGCGCGAGCAGGATCTCGCCGCCCACTGCCTTTCCAAGCTGCGCACCCAGCGCGGCGCCGAAGACACCTGCACCCGCAAAAACGATGGCACAAGGCCACTTCACGGTGCGGGCACGGGCATGCAGAGCAAGGCTCATGGCGGCATTGGCCGCCACGGCGAGCGCGCCCGTGCCGATCGCTACATGGGGCGAGGCGACACCCACGACATAGAGGAGCAAAGGTACCGCCAGAATCGACCCTCCGCCGCCGATGAGACCGAGAGAAAGACCGATCAAGACGCCGGAGGCGAGCGCCAGCAAGGCATGTGTCAAAACAGGGTCCGGCATTGGCTTCTCCTCATTCCGGCGCGAGCGGCAGAGCGCCGCGCCGAAGATTCTATTTACAGACACCGAACGTAAATAATAATGGAACAAGCTGTCGCAGTATCGTTAATTGGTCATGAGGGGGTCCTCTCCTAGACTGTCGCCGAGCCAGGCCGGGGCGGTTTCGAGGCCGGGCAAAGCGAGGCGGGGATGAAGGAAAAGGAACTCAGGATCGCGCTCGTGTGCTACGGCGGCGTTTCGCTCGCCGTCTACATGCATGGGGTAACAAAGGAAATCCTGAAGCTCGTCCGGGCGTCCCGTGTCTATCACCACGACCTCGCCCGATCTCATCGCGCTTCCGCAACCTATCTAGATCTCGACCATGATGAACGCGAGACGGATACCGAGGAAATCTACTTCGAACTGATCCAGGCGATCGGCCAGTCGCTGGAGCTGCGCATCTTCGTCGACACGATTGCAGGCGCTTCGGCCGGCGGCATAAACGGCGTTCTGCTCGCACGCGCGCTTGCTCACGACCTGCCGATGGATGCGCACCGCAAGATGTGGCTCGAGCAGGCGGATATCGTGGCGCTGATGGACGAGCATCACCTGGCTGGGCGCTGGGACAAGCTGTTCATGAAGCCTCTCTTCTGGGGCATCACCGACAAATGGCTGGCAAAATACGCGCCCGACATGGAGATGCGGCAGAAGCTGCAACTCTTCACCAGATCGCGCTGGTTCGAGCCGCCCTTCTCCGGCCAGATCATGAGCGGGATGCTGCTCGATGCCTGTCTTGCGATGGGCGAGCCCAAACCCGCCCATGCATCTCTTCTTCCGACAGGCCATCGGCTCGACCTCATCGTCTCGGTGACGGATTTTCACGGATACAGCCAGCACATACCTCTGCACGACCCGGCATCGATCCGCGAGCGCGAGCACCGGCATACGCTGAAGTTCAGTTATTTCCAGCACGCCAGCGGCGCAACGATAAGCGACTTCGACACGCCTCATGTGCCGGGTCTGGTTTTCGCCGCGCGGGCGACATCCTGTTTTCCGGGTGCCTTCCCGCCGGCACGGATCGGCGAAATCGACGCGCTGCTGAAAGAACGCAAGATCGAATGGCCGACCCGGGAGGAATTCCTGCGGACCAATTTCAAGCCGCTGATCGCCGCCGGAGCCGACCCGGTCAAGGCCTCGTTCATCGATGGCAGCGTGCTCAACAACAAGCCGTTCGGAGAGGCGATCGCCGCCATTCGCGGGCGGCCGGCCTATCGCGAAGTCGACAGGCGCATGGTCTATATCGACCCGGACCCCAAGGGCGGCCGGGCGGAAGGGGGCGGCGCGGCGCCGGGCTTCTTCCAGGCGATCCGCGGCGCACTATCTGACATTCCGAGAAACCAGCCCGTACGCGACGAACTCGAGGCGCTGCACGATTTTTCGGAACGCGTGCGGCGTTACCGTCAGATCGTCGCAGCGACGCGGCCGCATGTGCGCGCCCGCATCACCGAGCTCTTCAACGGAAACGGCAAGAAGCTGCCGGGGGCGGAGCAGATCGCGAGGCTTCGCAACGACGCGAACGCACAGGCAGCCGTCGAGGCGGGCTATGCCTATGACGCCTATATCCAGCTGAAGGTCGCATCCGTTCTCGACCAGATCACGAATATCGTCGCCGACCTGAGCGAAGCGGTGAACCACCCAAGCGACCGGCTGGCGCTTTCCCGAGCCGTCGAAAGCTGGGCGAAGGAAGCCGGTATTTTCCCCGTAAAGTGGATTGCTCAGGCGAATGGCGGCGCAGAGCCGAGCAAGGAAGACGCATGGGTGCGATTCCTTCGCGAGTTCGATGTGAGCTTCCGCGTGAGACGGCTTCGCTTCGTCATCCGGCGGCTCAACGAGCTCTATCAGGATATCGAGACCGGCGACGAAGGCAGCCTGCATTCGGATGCGCTCGACGAGTTCAAGACGAGTCTCTACCGGATACTCGATCGCATCCAGTCAGAGTCCGCGGCAAGGCTGCGGACTGACGACATCCGCCGTATCTGCAAGTCGATCTACGATGACGGCGTGGCGGAACCGCACGAGATCAACGCATTTACGACCCATGTGGCGCCGGTGCTGGATCTTGTCGGCCTCGACAAGGACGCGGACCTCCATTTCGTCGAAATGGCCGAGAGCACCCTCCCCTACGACATTCGCGCGGAACTCGTGCAGGCCTATATCGGGTTCCCCTTTTTCGACGTGCTGACGCTGCCGCTCAACAAGTGGCAGGACCTCGACGATGTGGATACGGTGCAGGTGGACAGGATCAGCCCCGAAGATGCCCGTTCGATCCGCGAGGGCGGCGCACCCGCGACGCTCATGGGGCGCGACCTCGGCTATTTCGCTGCCTTCTTCAGCCGCCGCGCAAGAGAGAACGACTATCTCTGGGGACGGCTTCATGCGGCGGACCGGCTTGTCGATATCGTCGCAAGCAGCGCACCGGCGGCCATCAAGAAATCGGGTGTCGATCTTTCGCAGATAAAGGCGCGTCTATTCCGCTCGATCCTCAAGGCCGAGAGAAAATATCTGGAGCATGTGCCGGAGCTTTTCGCCGATCTGGAGCGGGAACTGAAAATCCGCTTCGGCGAAGAAAAGGCGCCTGCCGGAGAGCAGGCGCTGGAAGGCGGAGAGAAAAGCCGGGCGCTCTCGGGAAATGCGTGAGCCAGTCAGCCTTTGCCGATGCTGATACGCCTGCTGGCCGGGGCGGCACCCGGCTTCTTCGGCATGGTGACATGCAGTACACCCCTGTCGAACTTCGCCTCGATCTTCGTATCGTCCACATCCGAGGGCAAGGTGAAGATGCGCTGGAAGCTGCCATAGTGGCGTTCCACGATACGCGCTTCGTCCTTCTCGTCCTTCTTTTCGTATCGCTTCTCGCCCTTGAGCGTGAGCACACCTTCATGAATGCTCAGATCGATGTCCTTGTCATCGAGGCCCGGCAGTTCAGCCGACAGCTGATATTCCTTGTCCGTCTCATGGAGGTCGATACGCGGGGTGATATGTCCCGCTCCAAAGCGGCCGAGCGAGGGCGTATCGAACAGCCCGAAGCCACGACCGAAGGCGCGGTCGATCAGGCTGTTCATCTCGTCGCGAAAGGCGGAAAAGGGGTCGTGCTGAAACAGGGACGGCGTCTTGCGATTTTCATTCTTGCTCACTTCATTGGCCATCTTCGTTCTCCTTCCTGACCAAGAAAGTTCCCTTTCGACACTTTACTGGCGGCCCATATCCACAGGCTGCCAATCTGGAATCTATTCTCTCACCCGGTCTCCGCAAGGGGGCCACACTGTCGCAGTTCCCGCTCGGCGCCGGAGGGAAGCGGCGCCTCCTTTCGTGCAATCCAGTGGGCGATATCCTTCCAGACCGTCTCGCGTTCAAGATCACGCAGCAGCATGTGATAGCCGTGCGGATAGCAAGCCACCGTCAGAGAGGCCCGCGCCCTGCCAAATTTCTCAAGCGTTCCGGCTACCGCCGGCGCGGGCACGATTTCGTCCTTCGCGCCATAAAGAAGAAGGATGGGGGCGTGGATTTGAGATGCGGCGTCATAGGCAGCATCCATCAATCCGACGAGCCCGTATAGCGTATCCACTCGCGTCTCCTTGATGACAAGAGGATCGCGGCCAAGCGCGCGCAGCATTTCGATATTGTCCGATGGCCAAATGTCGAGCCCCCTTCCGGTAAGCGTCATCGAGGGTGCGATATGCGCAACGCTCCAGAGGGCAGCGGCATAGGCATCATCCAACTGCTGCCAGCCCCATACCGCGGGAGCCGACAAGATGAGGCCGTCAACATCGGGCCGATCGTCGAGCGCCATCATGCGCATCGCGACTGCGGCACCCATACTCTCCCCCATGAGATAGAGCGGCTGCCCGGGATATTTCTCGCGCAGCAGACCCGCGACGACGGCGGCATCGGCCGCCAATCTTCGATCACCCGCCCAGAGCCCCCGGCCCGGCGCACGGCCGAAGCCGCGCTGGTCGATCGCAACAAGCGTTATGCCGTTGGCGGCAAACCAGGGACCGGGCCCCGGCGCGGCGAAGGCACTGGAATAATCGTTGAACCCATGCAGCGCCAGGATGACGGCCCGAGGTTCTTTCGCCTCGAAGATGAGCATAGGAAGGCGTGCGCCATCCGGCATTACGGCGCGTGCCGCGGAGGCGCGTTCGATCCGTGGCTCATAGACCGGGTCGCCCACGCGCATCGTCTGCGGAGCGCAGGCCGAGAAGAGAACGATAAACAGAAAGGCCGGAAAAATGCGCTGCATGACGAGAGGCTAGCGCATGGAAAGCGGGGATGCGAGGAGGAGGCAGCGCTGGGCCGCCTCCCCCATCCGGTCAGAAGTCGAAGCTCACCTGAAGATAGGCCGAGCGCCCGGGCTCGTTCACCTGAACCACGGCCGGATCGAAGCCATTCGCCTTGTTCAGATGCGAGGCATAGGTCGCATCGAGAATGTTGGCGACGCCGCCCTGCACCCTCACCCGCTCAGCGAGCTGCCACGTTCCGAAGATATCGATAACCGCATAGGCGGGTGTTTCTCGCACATCGAGGCCGGAACCCGTCGCCGCGCTGTCGTCGACGCGCGACTGTCTGGCCGCCCAGCGCAGGCGCGTGCCCGCGCTCCACTCCGAAACATCGTAGACAAGCTCCACCTCACCGCTAAGCGGAGGTATCTGATAGAGCGGCCTGCCGTCGGTCGTGTTCTCGCCATAGACATAGGCAATGTTGCCGCCCAGATGCCAGGAGGGCGCAAAAGCCCACTCCGCGGCAAGATCGATGCCCGCCAGTTCCGCATCCACGTTGCGGAAGATGCTCGATACACCGTCATTCACGAGAACACCCGATTGACCCCGCGCAATATCGCGCGAGATGAAATCCTGGACATTGTCGTACCAGATGCTCGCGGAGGTCTTCCACGCGGTGCGGACCGTCTCCACGCCGAGATCGACCTGGTGATGCTTCTCCGGATCGAGCCCCGGGTTTCCAACCCACCCGCCGCCGCCCATTGCGGGAGCACGGGCGATGCCACGTTCGGTCGCATCCGCCGTGCGCACGGCGCGGCTTGCACCGAGCCAACCTGAAAAGCCTCCAAAGTCATGTGTGATGCGCACAAGACCGCTGACATTGGTCTCTTCCCGGTCAGTATCCGTCACGCCATAGAAGGTGCCGTAGAGCGTACGTGCGGAGACAGCGCCCATGCCGCCAGGCAGAAGATCTGCCTTCGCCGCCTTGACGGAAATGAAATCCGTCCGGATGCCGGCGGTGATGCCGGTCATCTTCGACAGCGGAGCCTTCGTTTCGAGGAAGACGCCCGCATCCTCGATTTCCATACCCGGCCAGGTGTAGTTGGAGATCGTGGTTGGCGGGATGGCGGCCATCATGGACGAATAGCTGACGGCATCACGATCATTGCGCCTGTAGTCGGCGCCAAGCGTGACGTCCATCGTGCCGAAGGCGAAGTTGCCTGCAAATCGGGCCCCCTTCGTGTCCGAGGTCGCATCCGTCCGCATGGTCATCATGCCCGGCGTGCGCAGCGAATAATTGTCCATCACATGATCGACGAAGGAACCGTAGACGCTTGCCTCAAAGCCCTTGAGGACACCTGGCTCGGCAAAATTGTGTTCGACGGCGAGACGGTAGGTGTCGGTCGCGGTCCAAGGTGCATCCATGCCGGCGCCCGCAAAGTAGACATCGACTGCCCGGTTCTCTTCCGCGGACAGGGAGAGAAGCGAATTCGAGCCATAGCGCAGGCCTACTTCCCCACCGCCGCCATATTGCTCGAATGCAGAGCGCACCTCACGGCCATCGCCATCTTCGTAGTTGTTGGCGCGACGGCCGGTGAGAAACCCCCGAATGTAGCTGCCATTCTCGACGGCCCGGGCCTGCATGCTCGAATAACGCTGGAAGCCATTCGACTCGACGCCCGCTTCGACATTGCCCGAGAGGCCTTCACCGAAATCCGCTGAGTCCGCGCGTTCGAGAGAAACGGTGCCCGCCGGTGCGGGAGGACCATCCAGCACGCTCTGATAGCCGCGGCGCACGGCTATGCTGTCACCCGACATTGGCATCATCGAAGAAGCCGGCGGGTCCATCCGGTTCGGGCAACCGCCAAATACATAGGCGCCATCGCTTATGACAGCAATGCGGTCTTCGGACATGCCGCGAATGCTGATGTCCGAACCGTGACCGCCAAGCCGGCCGGCACTGACGCCCGGGATGCGGGAAATGAGCTCTCCGGCATCGCGCGCGGGCGGACCGCTCACGTCGCCGACAATTACCCTTTCGGAGGAACCTTCATCCTCCCGCGGCGCGTTGACGATAAGTTCGGGTATCCGAACGGGCGTTATTTCATCTTCCGCCGCGCGAGCGGGAGAGACATGAAGGGCCGAGACGAGCACGGCCGAGGCGGTACCGGCGAGCAATAGAGCACGCCGCGCCGCGAGAGAGCGCTTGAACAACATCTGATCTTTTCCTGTCTTGTCTGAATTGCGAACGAGTTCAGACGAAGACAGGCGGACCCCGCGGCGGCACTGGCGGGCGCTCGGCCCCCTGAGGCAGAAGGATCGCGGCTGCCGGCCGCGGCAGATCGAAGAGAGGAGGCTCCCGGAGTTGGACAAAAAGATCGTCGCGGAACTCCGCGAGGGCGGCCGTGGCCATGGGCGCACAGAGGCCGGGGGCAAAGTCGTATTGCTCTTCCCGATCGGCGAGAGGCTGCCCGTCGCCATCGAGGCGGATGACTTTCAGACCGCTGCCTGTGCATATGACGATGCGATCGGAGAAGATACCTGCCTGTTCCAGCGGCCGGGCAGCAAGACTTCCAGCCAGAAGCGGAAAGACGATCGAGACGGCGACAAGCGCGACAATCAGGCGCGAGACAAGGGGCACTCCGCCACGACCGCGACGAAGCGAGACACTTGCTCGAATGGTTTTTAGCCAGATGCCCAACACCCCATGCCCCTTTTTTTGCAGTATCGGGAGCGGGCAAAGGCCTGTCAAAACGCAGAAGACGGCTGGCGTGTGGCGCGATGACGCAGCCTAGTCCACCAGACGCCTGACTTCGCGCTTCAGCGCAGGGAGCAAATTCGTTTCGAACCAGGGGTTCTTCCTGATCCAGGCATTGTTGCGCCAGGAAGGATGCGGGAGCGGGATAACGCCCGGGGCATATTCCCGCCAGGCAGCCACGGTTTCCGTGAGACTTTCCTTACGGGCGGCGCCGAGATGCCAAGCCTGCGCATACTGACCGACGAGAAGCATGAGTTCGATCTGCGGCAAGAGCTTGAAGAGTTGTCCGCGCCAGGCTTCGGCGCATTCGCGGCGTGGCGGCAGATCCCCGCCCTTCGCATCGAGACCGGGAAAGCAGAAGCCCATCGGCACTATTGCGATGCGCGAGACATCGTAGAATTCATCCGGCGTGACGCCCATCCAGTCGCGCAAACGATCCCCGCTCGGGTCCGTGAAGGGAGTGCCGGAGGCGTGGACGCGGGTACCCGGCGCCTGCCCTACAATGCAGACCCTCGCCTTGCGTGAGACGCGGAGCACCGGGCGCGGTTCATGAGGGAGCGGCTGCTTCAGCGGACGCTCAATGCAAATGCGGCAGGCCCGGATTTCGGCGGTGAGGCGATCGAGCTTCGTCATGGCGCTAATCTGGGACGAATGAAGCGCGACCGCCAATCACATCTCAGCTTATTGCTTTCAAGAGATTGCGAGCGATGATGACCTGCTGTACCTGGCTCGTGCCTTCATAGATGCGGAAAATGCGCACGTCGCGATAGAAGCGCTCGATGCCGTAATCCGAGACATAGCCCGCTCCCCCGTGAACCTGTACCGCGCGGTCGGCAATGCGGCCTACTGCTTCAGAGCAGAAGAGCTTGCAGCAGGAGCTTTCGGTAGCGACGTTCTCGCCCGCATCGCGGCGGCGCGCGGCATCGATGACCATGCAGCGGCCGGCATAGGCTTCCATCTTGGAATCCGCGAGCATGGCCTGCACAAGCTGAAGATTGCCGATCGGCTCACCGAACTGCTTGCGTTCGGCGGCATATTTCACGCTGTCCTCCACGAGACGGTCTGCGACGCCGATACAGACTGCGGAGATGTGGAGACGGCCGCGCTCCAGCACCTGCATGGCGGTGACGAAGCCTTTGCCTTCCTCGCTTCCGAGCAGGCAGTCCGCCGGGATGCGCGCATCCTCAAAGACGACGTCACAGATATGCGCGCCCTGCTGGCCCATCTTCTTTTCCGGCTTGCCGATATGGATGCCCGGAATGTCGCTCGGCACGACGAAGGCCGAAACGCCCTTCGCGCCCGGCGTCTTGGGGTCGGTACGCGCCATCAAGGTGAAGGCATGCGCCTTGTTGGCATTGGTGATGTAGCGCTTGGTGCCGTTGACGATGTAGTGATCACCATCCTTGATCGCCGTTGTCTTGAGCGAGGCGGCATCGGACCCAGCTTCCGGCTCCGTCAACGCGAAGGAGATGATCGCTTCGCCGCTCGCGATCTTCGGCAGCCAGTATTCCTTCTGGTCCTGGCGGCCATGCATGACAATGCCCTGGCTGCCGATACCGACATTGGTGCCGATCACGGAGCGGAAGGCGGGCGACGTACGGCCAAGCTCGAACATGAGGAGACATTCCTCCTCCATTGTGAGCCCAAGGCCACCATATTCCACGGGAACGGAGATACCGAAAAGGCCGAGTTCCTTCATTTCCTCGACAATCTCGTCCGGAACCTTGTCGCTTTCGGCGACCTTGTCTTCGATGGGGCGAAGGCGCTCATCGACGAAGCGGCGGACGGAGGAAATAAGCTGATCGCGTGTTTCGGCGTCGAGGGCCATTGGTCTTCCCGCGTTGATGATTCAAGGGTTGCGGGAATTTAGGGCAAGGTCCGGCAGCGGTCAAAAGGCAGGGAAAGCCGAGTTTCAGCGGCCTGTTCAGCGCCGGCGGAGCTCTCTCGAAACGGACGCCCCAAGAATGCGGTCGGTCCTTTCCCCATCGAGCGACAGCGGAAGATAGACGGCCTCAACGGTGACGGGGCCCCGGGCCGTATATTCCATCGTGCCTGCGACGCCATAGGGACGGCGCTGTTCGGCGACGAACCTGTAGAAGCTGAAAAGGACTTCGCTGAAGCGGCCCGTGTGAGATGGGCTGTCAAGCACACGGCGGCCCCGGAAATTCCTGCCATGCGCGGTTACGACGTCGTCACCCAGAAGCCTGTAGGTCAAGTCGAAGGGCTGCCAGTTCACCTGTACCATGAGCAGGTTCGGCATATGACGAGCAAACCGGACGGGATCGATCTCGTCGGGGCGAGGCATGAGACGATCGCCGCGAACCTCGTTCCAATAGGAAAGCATGTCGCGACAAAGCGGCTCTTCCAGTTCCTTCAGCCGACGGAACCGAATTCCATGCGCGTCGGCTTCTGCTAGCACCGCTGCGTTATCCTGACCGCGATAGTTTTGCGCCAACTGTGTCATTGCCCACGCCTTACTTTTGGGCGGCCCCTGCCCGACCTCCCCTTGAGAGAGTGACGGGATTCCCCTAACGGGAGGTGAACTCAATCGTGAAAATTCGAACTAGAAGCGATTGGTCGTAGCGGAAACGCCGGAAAGCCCGAGATCTTCGCGGACTTCGTAAGAGGAACAGCAAATGATCCTGTTTGTCCGCTTGCCATCGGCCGATAGCGGCATGTAGACGCCCTGAAAACCCGTATATCCGCGGCCGAGCGACGAAAGTGTGCCTCCCGCTGCGAAGGGCCGCCGCTCCGTAGCAACCAGGCGGAAGAGCTCGAACATCATGGTCCCGAATCCGTCGCTGACCGCGTTCAGATCCAGAACCTTGCGGCCCGCGTAGTTTCCGCCATGAACGCCAGCGATTTCCTCGCCGAGCAGGCGATATTCCAGGTCGAACGGCTCCCAGGAAACCTGGATCATCTGGAGATGAGGCATGATCCGCGCGAAATCAACGGGGTTCATGTCCGAGGGAGACGGCATGAGCCGATCTCCCCGCTTTTCTTTCCAGTAGCTCAGCATGAAAAGAACGACAGGGTCGGTCAGATCCCTGAGCCGAACAAGGTTTGCTCCCTCCTGGTGGGCAGCTTCATTCGGGTTGGTAGAACAATCCTCTGCCATCGTCTTTACCGGGTACCCACCTCATAGGCGGCCGCGCCCAGAATATGAGTGACTGTCCCGTCCGCCGCAGCGAGAGGGAGATAAATCGAGGTGAAACTGCAGAATCCCCGGTTCACGAATTGTAGCGAGCCCCGCGCAGCATATGGACGGCGCCCCTCGACAATCGACGTATAGAGCCGATGGACAGTTGCGCCATAGCCCGGCGACTTCCGGTCCAGATCACGCACATTCATGCCGGTATAATTTCCACCATGAGCTTCGATATTCGCATTGCCGACGAGGCTATAAATGAAAGCCGGACCGGGCTCCACGCGTATCACGAACATTCGGGGCATGAGTCGCGGGAACGCCGTTGGAACGATTTCTTCCCGCAAGGGCATGTCCCGCCCTGCCCGTTTCGTTTCCCAATAGGCAATCAGTTCCCGAAGCGAGGGATCGGCAACCTCTTCAAGCGCAATGACATGCGCGCATTCCTCGACCGGACTGTTTTTGCGCAGAGCAATATTCATTTCACTTCATGCCTTTGAACCACATGGGGCCAGTCTGCACCGCTTACGTAACAAAGACCTTAACCCGGGCATTATTTTGGAAGTGCCGGACTTCCTGCTAAAAGCGCCGCAAACGAACCGCAGCATCGGGAATACGTAGCGATGAATACGAGCCTCAACGGCCGGCTGGCCGGATATCAGAGCTGGGACGGGCACGATCCTTTCGAGGACCATGCCGGCCCGTTCTTTTTCCGCAAACATGAGGATGGAAGCGTCACCTGCGCCTTCGAAGCAAAGCCGCATCACTGTAACGGTGGCGGCTTTCTACACGGCGGAATGCTTATGACGTTTGCCGACTATTCGCTCTTTGCAATCGGAAGCGACGTACTGAACGGCCCATCGGTCACGGTTTCCTTTTCGGCTGAGTTCACTTCGGCGGTGGGCTCGGGCTCCTTCGTCGAGGCACGAGGCGAAGTCGTGCAGAACACGGGCAGCATGGTCTTTCTTCGTGGTCAGGTGTTCACCGGAAAGGGCGAAAACGAGAAGATTCTTCTCAATTATTCCGGCATCGTGAAGCGCCTGAAGAAGAGGCCGCTCGACAAGTAATGCGCGCACCTTTCAGCGGACCAGGGTAGCGGGATCATGGTTACACTCAACATTCTCGACCAGTCTCCGATCCGGAAAGGTGGCACGGCCGCCGAAGCGATCGCCAACACGATCGATCTCGCGCGACACGCGGAACGCCTCGGCTACAGCCGCTACTGGCTTGCGGAACACCACAACACGTCGTCCTTTGCAGGATCGGCGCCTGAGGTGTTGATTGCCGCCGTCGCCGCTGCGACGAGCCATATTCGCGTCGGGTCCGGCGGCATCATGCTGCCGCATTACAGCCCCCTCAAGGTGGCCGAATGCTCCCGTGTTCTGGAGACGCTTTATCCCGGCCGTATCGATCTCGGCATGGGGCGCGCTCCGGGCGGCGACCAGCGCACGACGCGCGCCCTGCAACCGGGACCACAAGCCTACGACATCGGCGTCTTCCCGCAGCAAGTGGAACTGCTCAGGCAGTTCCTCGAGGATTCGACGGGGCTTCAGGGGGAAGCAGGCGGGTTTCCGGCGAGCCATCCCTATATTGGCCTGCACGCGACGCCGCGCGGACCGGGCATTCCGGAACTGTGGATGCTTGGGTCAGGCGGCGACGGCGCGCTCATCGCGGCGCAATTCGGCATGGCCTATTGCTTTGCCCATTTCATCAACCAGGACGCGGGCACGCAGCCGCTTGAGCTCTACCGGCGGAACTTCCGTCCATCGCGCGACCTCACGACGCCGAAAGGCGCCATCGCAGTATCGGTGACGGTCGCCGGGACGGAAGAGGAAGCAAAACGCATCGCCTCCTCTCGCAATCTGTGGGTGATGCATCTGCTTCAGAACAGGGCGGGTGCCTTTCCATCGATCGAGGAAGCTCTCGACTATCCCTATACGGACGAGGACCGCGTCATGCTTCGTGCGATCGAGCAGCGGGGTTTTGCAGGCACGCCCGAGCAGGTACGCGCCCGCCTTCTCGCCCTTGGCGAGGCGCATGGCGTGGATGAATTCACGATCCTCACGATCACCTACGACCAGAAAGACCGCGTCCGCTCATACGAGCTTCTCGCCGAAGCGATGGGCATAACAAGCGCCGCCTAGTCCGCCATCGTCTGCCGAAGTTTCGCCCGGCGGAGCGTGCGCTTCTCAAGCGCCGTGCGCAACCGCGCCTGACGCTCATGCGTGATCGGATATCGCAGAATGATCGCAATCGAGATGAGCCACAGCACCAGAGGCACGAGACAGTACATCGCCAGGAGGGCGAACAGCGCTTCCGGCGAATTATCCTTCGATTGCGCATCGAAACCGGCCCAGGCAAGAATCGGCAGCGCGACGCCGACGCCGAACGCCTAGAAAATCTTCCGCACCATGCCGAGAAAGGCGAAGAGGAAAGCCGCTCGCGACTCGCCGCTTTTGAGAGCATCGAGATCGACGACATCCGCCATGATCGACGGGCCGAGAATGGGGGCAGCTCCGAAAGCGAAACCCTGGACCAGCGTTATGAGAAACATGCCCCATATCACGGCTTCGGGCGCGACGGGCTTCACTACATAGATCACCAAAGGAACCATCGCAAAGACGAACATGGAGACCATGCCTGCAACGGCGATGGCGCGGTGCTTGCCGATGCGTCCGCCAAGCGTGACCCAGAAAGGCGAGCCGACAACGCCAGCGACAAAAAGAACGAAGATGAGGATGTTGCCCGCTTCACCAAGCCCGGCGACGTGATCGTAGAAGAAGATGACGACTCCGACATTGATGGAGCCAGCCAGCGCGCCGAAGATCGAACTCAGCAGGACAATGCGAAAGGGTCCGTTGCGCATCACGATGCGCAAGCCGCGCCGCAAGGGAATCGTCTTCGTATCGTGAACCATCGGCTCCGGTACAGAGGCGAATGCGATCAAGGCACAGAAGGGCAACATGACCGCCGTGAGCCAGCCGAGGATGCCCACCGCCGAACGGCTGGCGGCTCCCTCTTCCGCCGGCGTTCCCATCAGATAGGCGCCGGCGACCGGCGCCGAGATCGCAATCAAAAGACCGATAAGCAGGAATATCTCGCGGCTTCCCGATATCCGGTTGCGCTCGTGATAGTCGCCGGAAATTTCGGCGCCCCAGGCGCCATAGGGAATGGTGATCAACGTATAGCCAAGATAGATCGCCGCTATCCATGTGAGCAGGTAGAGGTTCGTAACCTCGCACTGCGGTACGAAGAGCATGAGCGAGGAAAGCACCATCAGGGGCACGCCTGCGAGCACCCAGGGCCTTCGCCGGCCCCAGCGGGTGCGCGTGCGATCCGAGAGGCGGCCGATCAGGGGGTCCGTCACGACGTCCGAAATGCGCGCCAGCATCAAAATGATGCCGACGGCGGCAAGGTCGAGGCCGAGAGTGCTCGAGTAGAATGGCGGGATATAGACTGCGACAGGCAAGCCGATGACCGCCAGCGGGACGACCAATTGTCCATAGGCAATGAGCTGCCACCTGGACAGTGGTTTACCGGATTCCTCGCCCGCCATTGCCGCTCCTCCCAAGCGCGCCGCGCTGTCCCGCGCGATCGTAAAGACAGCTTACTAATATCGCCGGTTCACGCAACGGCTCCGGGAGAGCTTTTTGCGGTTCAGGCTGCGTTCAGGTTCGGAAAGCGATGATCAGCGTCGCCGGTGGGTCGAGAGGTCATCGGTTTCCGCCCAATCCGTTGCGTTATGGGCGGAGATTGGCGGCGTCCGTTCCGTACCCCGCGGACGCCGCCTTTTCCTTTTTCAGGTGACGAGCCCAACGACTGCCCCGGTCATCGAGGTTGCCAGAGTCCCCGAAACCAGCGCCCGAGTGCCAAGCGTCACGATTTCCAGACGGCGAGACGGGACCAGAGCCGTCATCCCGCCGATCAGAATGCCGACGGAGCCGAAATTCGCGAAGCCGCAAAGCGCATAGACCATGATCAGGGTCGAACGCTCGGAAAGCGCATTTTCGGGAAGACGAGCCAGGTCCAGATAGGCGATGAATTCGTTGAGGATCGTCTTCGTGCCCATGAGCTGTCCGGCAAGGTGCATTTCCTCCACCGGTATACCCATCGCCCAGACAAGCGGGGAAAAGATCCAGCCCAGCATGCGCTGAAGCGTGAGCGGCAAGCCCCAGACATCCGGGAAGAGCTCGAGGATGATGTTCACCAGGGCCACCAGCGCAACCATCACCACCAGCATGGCGATGATGTTGAGAAGGAGCTGCAGTCCTTCGAAGGTGCCGCGCGTCACTGCGTCCATGCTGCTCTGGTATTCGAGATGGGGTACGTCGTCGCCAATGCCTGTGGGGCGCGCGCCATGCTCCTCCGGCACCATGAGACGGGCCACGAGAATTCCGGCGGGGAGCGAGATCAGCGAAGCAACGAGGATCTGGCCGAGAGCGCCGGGAACGACGGGCGAAATGATGCTCGCATAGAGGACGAGGACCGTGCCCGAAACCGTGGCAAGACCGACCGTCATGGTCATGAAGAATTCCGCGCGGGTGAGCCGCTCCAGATATGGCCTTATGAGCAGCGGCGCCTCCACCATGCCGACAAAGGCATTGGCCGCGGAGGCAAGCCCGACCGCACCGCCGATCCCCATCGTCTTCTGCAGCAGATAGCCGAAGCCACGTGTGATCCAGCCGAGCACCTTCCAGTACCAAAGCAACGCCGAGAGCGCCGACATGACGAGGACGAGAGGCAGGGCCTGGAACGCAAGGACGAAGCCGTTCTGAGGAGAGGCAACATCGAAGGGCGCTTCCCCACCGCCGACATAGCCGAAGACAAAGGCAGTGCCCGCGCGCGTGGCTTCTGTCAGCGCATCGACCACTCCGTTCAGCGCCAAGAGCGCCTTCTGCGAGCCTGGCAGCTTGAGGAGCAGCAGGGCGAGGCCGATCTGGACGGCGAGGCCCGCCGCGACAGCGGGGAGCGAGAAAGCACGCCTGTTCTCGCTCAGGGCCCAGGCGAGACCTATGAGAAGGGCAAGGCCAAAGGCGCTCTGAAGGGACAAAAAGGTCATCTGGAGGGGGCTTTCCGGCGGGTTTTCAAGGTTTTTCCAAGGTGCCGACATCATAGGGGGAGGCCACAGCAACGCAACGCAGCGGCCTCCCAAGCCTCCCTTGACCCCTGCCCGCCTCTCATGCACAAAGTCCCGCAAGTTTTGCCGGGCAAGGCCACCGAAACCCCTTTCGACAGGGCTTTCCGCCAGCCCCTCCCCGTAGTCCAACTGGAGAAATACCCATGAGCATTCGTTTTGACGGCAAGGTCGCCATCGTGACCGGTGCGGGCGGCGGTCTTGGCCGGTCCCATGCGCTGGAACTCGCGCGGCGGGGCGCGAAAGTCGTGGTGAACGACCTCGGCGGCGACCGCACGGGCGCTGGCGGCTCGTCTGAAGCGGCCAAGAAGGTTGTCGCGGAGATCGAGGCGCTTGGCGGAGAAGCGATCGCCAACGGCTCGTCGGTCACGGACGATGAAGGCGTTGCCAACATGGTCAAGCAGACCATGGACAAGTGGGGCCGCATCGACATCCTCATCAACAATGCCGGCATTCTTCGCGACAAGTCCTTCTCCAAAATGGAGATTTCCGACTTCCAGCTCGTGGTCGACGTGCATCTCATGGGCACAGTGAAGCCGACCAAGGCCGTGTGGGAAATCATGAAGGAGCAGAATTACGGCCGTATCGTCGTGACCGCCTCCTCCACCGGTCTCTACGGCAATTTCGGCCAGACGAACTACGGCGCCGCGAAGCTTGCCGTCGTCGGCTTCATCAACACGCTGAAGCTCGAAGGCCAGAAGAACAACATCCACTGCAACGCGCTGGCGCCGGTCGCCTATACGCGCATGACCTCCGACCTGATGCCGCCGGAAGCCGAACAGATGCTCACGCCGGAATCGGTTTCGCCGGGCGTCATGTTCCTCGTCTCGGAACAGGCCCCGACGGGCATGATCCTTTGTGCGGGCGCCGGCGTTTTCGCCGCGGCACGGATGGAAGAAGCCGAAGGCGTCTTCCTCGGGCGCGACGGTCTGACCGCGGAGAAGGTCGCCGAGAACTGGGACAAGATTTCCGACTTCTCGAACGCCACGCCCTTCCACATGGGTGGCGAGCAGACCGGCAAGTTCTTCAAGCTGGCGACGGGCGGCAAGTAAGCCATTCGCTTGTGAAAGGATCGAAGGGGAGCCCTCGCGGGCTCCCCTTTTTCTTTGTCCGTTCACCCGTGAATGGCCAATGGAGCGCGCGCTCCCTATGATGCAGCCGATGCTGAACCGGCTTCTTCTTGCGCTCTGCGCCCTGGCCTTCACGCTCTGCGCGTCCCCAGACGGGCGCGCCGCAGAAGCCACATGCGAAATCGACAGACCAGTGATGTTCGGCGGACTCGACTGGGACTCCAACGCCTTCAACACCGAAGTCGCGCGGATCATCCTCGAACGGGGCTATGGCTGCGAGACGGATGTCCTTCCCGGTTCGACCCTGCCGTTGATCACCGGGCTTGGCCAGGGCGACATCGACGTGATCATGGAAGTCTGGCGCGACAATGCGACGGAGCCCTGGGATGCGGCTGTCGAGGCAGGGAACGCGGTTTCGCTCGGGACGAACTTTCCCGATGCCGTGCAAGGCTGGTTCGTGCCGCGCTATGTCATCGAAGGCGACGCGGCGCGCGGCATCGAGGCGATGGCACCCGATCTTCGCTCGGTTTCCGACCTCAAGGAACACTGGCAGCTCTTCCGCGATCCGGAGGTGCCGACCAAGGGCCGCTTCTATAATTGCATTCTCGGCTGGAGCTGCGAGGAGCAGAGTACGCGCAAGCTGAAGGGCTATGGCCTGGACCGGTTCTATACGAATTTCCGGCCCGGCACAGGCGCTGCTCTGGCGGCCGCCATCGCCTCCGCCCATGAGCGGGGAGAGCCCATCCTCGCCTATTACTGGGGTCCGACATGGGTGCTCGGTGCCTACGATCTCGCAATGCTCGAAGAGCCGCCCTACTCCGAAGCGGCCTGGGAAGCCTTCAACGCCGATCCTGAGCAAAATCCGCCAGTCGCATTCCCGACGGTGGAAGTGATCGTGGGGGCGAATGCGCAGTTCGTTCGCGACGCGCCGGAGATTTCGCAGTTCCTGCGCAACTACGAAACGAGCGGCCAGATGGTGAGCGAGGCACTCGCCTATCTGTGGGCGAATGAAGGCGCAACGGCGAGAGACGCCGCGCTTCATTTCATTGAAACGCGCGGCGATGTCTGGCGGGAATGGGTAAGCCCCGAGATCGCGGCTCGCGTCACGGGCGAACGTGAGACGATCGCGAAGAGCTTCCCGGTCACGCTTGAGTTTCCGGTCGAGCAATGGGTGAACGACGCGATGAAGCATTTCGTCGCGCAATATGGCGACGCCTTCCAGGCTGTGAGCAATATGCTGCTCGCCGTCATCGTCTCGCTTGAAGCATTGCTCAATTGGCTCCCCTGGTGGATTCTGATCCTGACTGTTGCCGGGATTGCCTTCCACGCATCGCGGAAGCCGGTGCTTCCGCTCACGCTTGCGGCAACGCTTTTCCTTATCGGCCTTCTGGGCCTCTGGGATCTCGCGGTGCAGACCCTCGCACTGATGATCGTATCCGTGCTCGTTGCGGTTCTGATCGGACTGCCCGCCGGGATCGGCATGGCATCGAGCGGCCTGGCGCGCCGGATCATGCTGCCCGTACTCGACGCAATGCAGACGCTACCGAGTTTCGTCTATCTGATTCCGGCGCTGATGCTTTTCGGGCTCGGCAAGGTGCCGGCGCTGTTTGCAACGGTGATCTATGCGACGCCACCGCTGATCCGGCTTGTCGATCTCGGGCTCAGGAATGTCGACCCGCGGCTCGTGGAAGTCGCTGCCGACCTCGGCGCGGACGCGAAATGCCAACTCATCGACATCAAGCTGCCGCTGGCGCTGCCAAGCATCATGGCCGGTGTGAACCAAACGACGATGATGGCGCTGTCAATGGTGGTCATTGCATCGATGATCGGCGCTCGCGGCCTCGGCGAGGAGGTGCTGCTTGGCATCCAGCGGCTCGATATCGGGCGCGGCCTGGTGGCTGGCATCGCCATCGTGGCGCTCGCCATCGTCTTCGACCGGATCACGCAAGCCTATGGCGGCACTCGCGACAGAGTTCCGCCGCGCTAGCCGGAAATGAACACGGGCGCCGGATCGTCTCCGGCGCCCGCCATCCCGACTTCGATTTTCGCGTTGGCGCTCAAAGACCGAGCACGGCCTTCGCCATGATGTTGCGCTGGACCTCGTTCGATCCGGCATAGATCGACGCCTTGCGCAGCGAGAAATAATAGGGCGCGGCTGTGAAGGCACCCTCGGGCCCGACTTCCGGCTCGTTCGTTTCGGCCAGTCCGTTCTCGATTGTGGGCTGCGCATAATCGCCCAACACCTCGACCATGAGCTGCGAGACTTCCTGCTGGAGCTCGGTCCCGCGGCACTTCAGCAGCGAGCTTTCGGGACCAACATTGCCGCCGATCGAGAGCGAGGAGAAGATGCGAAGTTCCGTGAACTCCATAGCCGTGATCTGGCTGCGGAGATCGGCATAACGCGCCTTGAAGGCAGGCGTATCGGCAACCGGCGTACCATCCACGAGAATGTCCTTCGCCATCTCGCGCACTTCGTCGAGCGCACTGTAGAGGCCCGGCGAATAGGGATTTCCGCGTTCGAACTCGAGCAGATACTTGGCGTAGGTCCAGCCCTTGTTTACTTCGCCGATCAGGTTTTCCTTCGGAACCTTCACATCCTCGAAGAAGACCTGGTTCACTTCCTGGTTCGGCGCGGGCGTACCGTCGAGGCAGACGATCGGGTCGACGGTGATGCCCGGCGTCTTCATGTCGATGAGGAGGAAGGAAATGCCTTCCTGCGGCTTGCCTTCATTCGAGGTGCGGACGAGGCAGAAGATCCAGTCCGCCCATTGCGCGACGGAAGTCCAGATCTTGGAGCCGTTGACGAGGAAGTGATCGCCCTTGTCTTCAGCCTTCGTCTTCAGCGAAGCGAGGTCGGAGCCCGAACCCGGCTCGGAATAGCCCTGACACCAGAGAACATTCGTTTCGAGGATGTCCGGCAGGAAGCGCTTCTTCTGCTCGGGCGTTCCGAACTTCATGATCACCGGCGCCACCATGGTCGGGCCGAAGGGGATCGTATGCGGCACGCCAGCGCGGCCCATCTCCACGTTGAAGATGTATTTCTGCGACTGGGTGAAGCCCGGCCCGCCATATTCCACGGGCCAGTTCGGCGCGAGCCAGCCCTTCTTCGCCAGGGCCTTCTGCCACTGGATGTGGGCTTCCTTGGTGATGTAGCCGTGCTTCGAACGAGCATGGAGACGGCGCATCTCCGGCGTGTAATGCTCGTCGATGAACTGACGGACTTCCTGCCGGAAGGTTTCGTCTTCCTTGCTGAATGCGAGATCCATTTTCGACTCTCTGGTTTCGGGCTCTTGGCTGCTGTTAGCGGATCACTCGACCTTGTCGAGGAACTGAAGCGTCGGCGCGCCGCCGAGAACGGCACCGAGCGCCGGGCCGGCCGCACGGAAATAGTCCGTCTTGCCATGCGCGTCGAGATCGGCCTGCGTGGCGTACTGCTCCATGACGATATAGGTCGAGGGTTCGGACTTGGACTTGAAGAAGTCGTACTGGAGGCAGCCCTTCTCGTTCGCCTTCACCTTCGAGCGGAGATCCGCGAAGACTTTCTCGAATTCGGCTTCCTTGCCCGGCTGGACCGGAAGGGTGGCCACGATACCGATGACACTCATGTTTCGCTCCCGTTTGGCTTGGGCCGCGGGCCCATTTTCGTTGCCGGGGACTTTAGGGGCAAAGCCACCCGGCTTCAATGCGCGGTGAGCCGCAGCCTGTTCGAAGGCCACCGGCCCGCTGTTCAGTTTCGAACGCCCTCTCAGGCTCCCTTGTAGTCGGGCGCCCGCTTTTCGAAGAAGGCGTCGAGCGCTTCCTTGTGATCCTCGGTATGATGGGCAAGCGCCTGCATGGACGCCGACATCTCCATGATCGTGTCGAAGTTCGTCAGCATTCCCTGGCGGAGGAGCTGCTTCGTCATGCGTAATACGTCAGGGGCCTGATTGCAGATCTTTGCGGCAACGGCTTTTGCGCGGTCCATCAGCTCGGCTGCGGGGACGACCTCGGACACGAGGCCCCATTCCCTTGCGGTAGCGGCATCGATCGTGTCGCCCGTGTAGAGCAGCTCCGATGCGCGCGCCATGCCGATGATGCGCGGCAAAAGCCAGGCGCCGCCGTCGCCGGGCACGAGGCCGATCTTGAGGAAGGTCGCACCGAAAATCGCGCTGTCGGCGGCGATGCGCGTGTCGGCGAGACAAGCCACGTCGTTGCCGAGGCCGATCGCCGGACCATTCACGGCTGCGATGACCGGCACTTCGATGCCCCAGACCGATTTGACGATGCGGTGGATACCGTTGCGGTAGCGTTCGCGGATGTGAACGCCGGGACCGCCAAAGCCGTCGCCGCCCTCACGCATCGCCTTGACGTTGCCGCCCGCCGAGAAGGCCTTGCCGGCTCCGGTCAGAATCACGCAGCGAATTTCGCGATCCGCATTGATGCGCGCCGCGGCGGCCGAAAAATTCTCCGCATCCTCGGGAGCCCCAAGGGGATTGCGGCTCTCCGGCCTGTTAATCGTCAACGTAACGACGGGGCCATTCTTCTCGAAAATCAGGGGATCACTCATCGCCGGGCTGCCTCTCCTTTGTGCATTTTCTTTCGCTGCCTGTTGTCACGGCGTCTCATACGCCAAAAAAGGATGTTGTTCAGCCGGATTATGCGGCCTTAACCATGTCTCGGAAAACCTTATTAAGACTTTTCGCCGAGCCTCGACTTCACAGCGCGGAAAGAGACCTGCGCGCGAATACGAGATCTGGCTTGGGCGGCCAAAAAGGGCACATCGATGACAGCCGGCGAAATGCGGCAGAGAGATTCTGCGGCGCGACAAGCCCATTCGGGTGGCATGCGCGGCACGGAACAGCGAGCTCCGGGCAAGGGCACGCGAGACTGGCTGTCCGCTCTCCTGTCCCCTTCCGGGAAGGGAGAAGCGCTGAGCCCCGAGATACGCCTCGAACAGATGCGCATGTTCGCCGAGAGCCAGAAGCTGCCTCTGCCTTATGCCTTTCCTTTGCTGATGGTTCCCTATGCGGCGTGCTTCGCCGGTTCCATCGACTGGTACTGGCTTTCCATTCCCGTTCTGCTCGTCTTCGCGGCGGCCTGGCTCAATCGGCACAACATGGCAGCCTTTGGCGCCGCAAACCCCGAACCCGCCGACGTCGCCGGATGGGAAAAACGCTTCATCGCCATCTGCCTGCTTTTCTCCGCAAGCCTTGCATCCTCGGCATTCTTCTTCTGGGTGCCCGGCAACGAAATGCAGCAGGCCTATGTGCTCGCGACGCTGCTGCTCGTCATCGCGCCCGTTGCGCTCATATCGTCCTGCTACATGCCAGCCTTCTATGCCTCGATTCTGCCGCTGGCAGGCGCCGTGATCGGCCGGCTTATCCAGTACGGGGATATGCTTCATTTCTCGCTCGCCGCGGTGCTGCTCGTCTTCGCAGCACTTCTGTCTCAGCTCGCTACCCGCCTCAACGGGATCATGCTGCACTTGATCACGCTCCGTGAGGACAAGTCCGGCCTCATCGAACAACTTTTCAAGGCGAAGCGCGAATCGGACGCCGCGCGGGCCAGGGCAGAAGAGGCGAACAGGGCGAAATCGCATTTCCTCGCCAATATGAGCCACGAGCTTCGCACGCCGCTCAATGCAATCATCGGCTTTTCGGAAGTGATGGCCTCGGAGATTTTCGGCAAGCACACCGTGCCGACCTACCGGGAATATGCCGACGACATCAACCGTTCGGGGCAGCACCTGCTCGGTCTCATCAACGACGTGCTCGATCTTTCGCGCATCGAGGCAGGCCGTTTCCAGATCACGGAAGAGGATGTGGACATCGTGCAGCTCGCCGAGGATTGCAGGCGCATCGTCGAAATCCGGGCGCAGGCGCAGCGCGTCAAGATCGTGTCGAATTTCGAGCCCGATCTGCCGATCGTCTTTGGCGACGCGCGGGCACTCCGCCAGACATGGATCAACCTGCTCACCAATGCCGTGAAATTCTCGCCGCCGGATTCCGAAGTGCTGATGTTTGCGCAGATGGAAGCAGGCGGCGAAATGCGCTTCGGCATTCACGACAATGGTCCGGGCATCGCGGAATCCGAGATCGAGAAGGTATTGCACGCCTTCACGCAAGGCGCCTCCGGGCTTGCCCAGCCCGGCAAGGGCTCGGGCCTCGGCCTTTCAATCGTGAAAGGCCTGCTGGCGGTCCATGGCGGCCGCTTCGAGCTCAAGAGCCAGTATGGCCAGGGCACGCAGGCCGAATGCGTGTTGCCGCCGCAGCGGCTGCGCACGCGGCCTTCAATGGCACGGCGCGCCTAATCGCGCTTCAGGCGGGCGGCAAGAGCTTCTTTTCCTGAAACAGCCGGAGATATTTCCGGAACATCTCTTCCGTATCGATGACTTCGTGAAAGCCGGCACGACGCAGTGCTATGGTGGAGACGATCGCGGCAGGCGTGTCGCGCTCGGCGCCATAGGCCATGGTGAAATCCGCATAGTGAAACGACTCGCCGACGAAGGACGCCATGTCCGGCGCGACGAGATCGTATTTCGCGCGGATCGCGTCCCACTCAGCCGCGCGCTTCGGCATTTGCGCTCCAAGCGACATGGGCGTCGCCTCGCCCGGTTCCATGCCGAGCGCATCGGCAATGGCGGGCCAGACATTCTTCCAGACGAAAACATCGCCATTCGTGACGTTGAAGATGTCATTGCCCGCGCCGGCACGCGAGCCTGCCCATGAGATGGCATGGGCGAGGAGATCGGCATCGACGGCCTCGAGAACGGAAGAGGCACCGCCCGGAAAAGAGAGAGGCTTGCCTTCTTCCTTCAGTAGCGCGCCATAGACGCCGATGGCGGGGATAAGGTTCATCGCCGCGCCGAGCGAAAATCCGAAAATGATCTGCGGACGAAAGATCGTCCATGACCAATCCCTGCCCTGCTGCTTCGCGCGGATATATTCTTCCTGTTCCCAGTAAAAGTTCGGCTGCTCCTTCATTTCGTCGCGGTTTTCCCGCGCGGGGACGGAAAGCGGACGGACATGCGCACCATAAGCCTTCGTTCCTTGAAGTACCGAGACATGACGCAGGCGGAAGGCTGATTTTTCGAGCGGATCGAAAAGATTTTCGAGCATGCGCTTGTTGGTTTCGATCTGATCGGCTTCGAACCAGCCCGCAACGAGACCAGGCTTCTCGTGGAGCGCGGCGTAGACGAGGCGCGTGACGTCGCCCATGCCTGCCATCGCTTCGGCACAGGCAGCGCGATCCGTGAGGTCGAGCGGGATATGCGTCGCGCCGAAGGTTTCGAAGGGACGGCGGCGGGAAAGCGCCGTGACCTTGAATCCCTTTTCCGCGAAGTGCTTCATGGCCGCGAAGCCCACGAGCCCTGTCGCACCCGCGACAAGAATGTGTTCGCTCATTTCTTCTCCTCCCCGTTTCTATTGTTGGCACGAAGCGTAGAAGCGGGGACAAGGCAGGTCAAAGCGTGCAAAGAAAAGGCCGCTCCGGAGAGCGGCCTTTTTGCATTTCATGTCCGGGCAGCTTACGCGGCTTCGGAGTAACGCTTCAGCTGGTAGTCGATGTTGCCGAACTGCGTGTCGATCATCGTCAGGCGCTTGAAGTAGTGGCCGACATTGAGTTCGTCGGTCATGCCCATGCCGCCATGAAGCTGCACGGCCTGCTGGCCGACGAAGCGGCCGGCCTTGCCGATCTGAACCTTGGCGCCTGCTGCGGCCTTGGTGCGCTCGGCGTCGCCCTCGTCGAGCTTCAGGTTCACCATGTAGGTCATGGAGACGGACTGTTCATAGGCCATGAACATGTCGACCATGCGGTGCTGCAGCACCTGGAACTTGCCGATCGGCACGCCGAACTGCTTGCGCGTCTTGCAGTATTCGACGGTGGCGGTGTTCAGCTCCTTCATGCAGCCGATGGCTTCGGCCGAGAGGGCGGCGATCGCCTGATCCGTGATCTTCTCGACGAGGGGCAGGCCCTTGCCTTCCTGACCGATCAGCGCATCCGCATCGACCTTCACGTTCTCGAAGGTGATCTCCGAGGCACGGCGGCCATCGACCGTCGGGTAGTCGCGCGTGGAGACGCCGGCCGCCGACTTGTCGACGATGAAGACGGAGACGCCGTCACGGTCGCGCTGGCCTCCGCTCGTGCGGGCGGTGACGATGAGCTTCTGGGCCCAGGGCGCGCCGAGCACGACGGCCTTGTAGCCGTTGATCACGTAGCCCGAACCGTCCTTCTTCGCCGTGGTGGTGAGGTCGGCCAGGTTGTAGCGGCCCTGCGGCTCGGCATAGGCGAAGGCCCAGACCGTCTCGCCGCCGACGATACCCGGGATGTGCGCTTCCTGCTGCGCGGGCGAGCCGCCTTCACGCAGGAAACCGCCGGCGATCACAACCGTCTCGACATAGGGCTCGATGACGAGGTGACGGCCGAACTCTTCCATGACGATCATGGTTTCGATGGCGCCGCCGCCGAGACCGCCCATCTCTTCCGAAAAGGGCGCGGCGAGGAGGCCAAGCTCGGCGAACTGCGCCCAGATTTCCGGACGCCAGCCATCGGCCGACTTCGCGACCTTGCGGCGCGTGTCGAAGTCATATTTGTCGCTGAGCAGGCTCTGCACGGTGTTGCGGAGCAGGGTCTGCTCTTCGGTGAACGAAAAATCCATCTCTTCCGACCTTCCCCTGTTGGTGTTCTTCTTGCGTGCGGACCTTAAAGGCCGAGCACCATTTTCGCGATGATGTTGTGCTGAATCTCGTTCGATCCGCCATAGATCGAGGTCTTGCGCATGTTGAAGTAATCCTGCGCGACGCCCTGCGACCCTTCGGGACCGGGGACGAACTCATTGCCGGAGACTTCGAGACGCGGCGCCTGAACGAGCGCGTAGTTGCCGACGGCTTCGACGGCGAGCTCGGTGATGCGCTGCTGGATCTCGGTGCCCTTGATCTTCAGGATCGAGGCTTCCGGCCCGGGACCGCGGCCCTTGCTCTCGGCAGCAAGCGTGCGCAGTTCGGTGACTTCGAGAGCGGAAAGATCGATCTCGACTTCCGCAACCTTGCGCGAGAACTCGTCCGTCTTCATAAGCGGCGTGCCGTCGACGAGTTCGGCTGTCGCAAGGCTCTTCAGACGTTCGATCGCCTTCTTGGAGCGCGCGACGCCCGCGATGCCCGAGCGCTCGTTGCCGAGCAGGAACTTCGCATAGGTCCAGCCCTTGTTTTCCTCGCCGATGAGGTTTTCGGCGGGCACCTTCACGTCTTCGAGGAAGACCTCGTTGACCTCATGCGAGCCGTCCATCGTGATGATCGGGCGAACCGTGATGCCGGGCGTCTTCATGTCGATCAGGAGGAAGGAAATGCCTTCCTGCTGCTTCGCATTCGGATCGGTACGGACGAGGCAGAACATCCAGTCGGCGTGCTGGGCGAGCGTCGTCCAGGTCTTGCCGCCGTTGACGATGTAGTGGTCGCCCTCGCGGACGGCCTTGGTGCGCAGGCTCGCAAGGTCCGAGCCCGAGCCCGGCTCCGAATAGCCCTGGCACCACCAGTCGTCGCCCGAGAGAATGCCGGGCAGGAAACGCTTCTTCTGCTCTTCATTGCCGAAGGTGTAGATCACCGGGCCGACCATCGAGAGGCCGAAGGGCAAGAGTGGGGTCGTCTCGGCACGCGCGTTTTCCTCGTTCCAGATATAGCGCTGCGTGATGGACCAGCCGGTGCCGCCATATTCGACCGGCCAGTGCGGCGCGACCCAGCCCTTCTTGTAGAGAATGCGATGCCACGCAAGAATCTCATCCTTCGAGAGTTCGCCGCGGCGGGCGCCCTTCAGCTCCTGCGGATAGTTGTTGGCGATGAACTCGCGAACCTCGTCGCGGAAGGCGAGCTCTTCGGGGGAAAAGCGCATATCCATGGGTCAACCTCCAAAGCGGCACAGTCGCGGGCGGGTTTCACCTCCGCGCAGACAGGCCGGAATTTCATTGCACTGGCCCGGTGTCGCCCCGAGCGGAAGAACCGCCGATCCCGCGTCCATAGCCTTGTTTTGGGCGTGATAATAGTGCCAAAGCCCCCCGTTGCAAGCGCGCCCACTCGTAAGGGCCGAACGGGGCGCTGTGCATCCATGAACGGGCCATACCCTTCAGAGCTGATCCCGCCTCGCCGTGCCGCCGTGAATGGCGAGAGCCGATTTCACGATGCCGAGACCGAGGGCGGCGCCCGCCCCTTCCTCGAGCGAGATACCGGTTTCGAGGAGCGGCTTCTTGCCGATCGCGGCAAGGAGGCGGGCATGGGCCGGGTCGGCGGCGACGTGGGCCGCCATGCAGTGATCGAGAGCCGCCGGTTCGAGCCTGTGCAGGACGGCCGCGGCGGCGCAGGTGACGAAACCGTCGAGCAGGACCGGGATGCGCTGGTAGCGCGCGGCAAGGATGGCCCCCGCAATCGCCGCGAGCTCGCGCGAGCCGACGCGGCGGAGCGCCTCCAGTGGGTCGGCGAGGCGGCCTTCATGGGTTGCGAGAGCGGCGGCAACGGCCTCGTTCGCAAAGGCAGAACCATCTGTCCAGTCGCCCGGCGCGCCGCCGAAAAGCGCGGCGGCAAGCGCGGCGGCGGCAATGCGCCCGCCCTCGCCCGCCGCACCGAGGCAGAGAAGATCGGTGCCGCCAGCAATTGCCTCCATGCCGAAGGCCATCGTCGCGGCGCAGCCGGCTTCCGAGAGCGCCTCGCCAGTGCGAATGTCCGGCACGGGCATATCAAGCGCGAGGTCGAAGACCTTGAGCCCCGCTTCCGCGCCAAGGGCAAGCTGGTTCACGGCGCCGCCGCCCGCTGCGTAAAGCTCGACCAGCCTGTGGGTGGCATTGGGCTCGGCGCCGGGGATCGCGGCCGCGAGGCCATGCGTGCCCGCGAAGATCGCGATGAGGGGCCTCGTCACCGCGGGCTTGGTCATCGCCGCCCAGCCCGCGACCCATTCGGCCAGTTCGGCCATGCGGCCAAGCGAACCCTCGGGCAAGGCGAGCGAGGCGGTATGCGCGGCGGCGGCGGCACGCGCCTCCTCGTCCACGGGCGGCAAGCCACCGAGAAGGTTGCGGATATCGTCGAAGGGCATGCCGGTTGCGGCGCGGGACATTGACGCCTCGATTGTCGCGTGAAAGGAAGTGACGGCTCTATACTCTTTCATATGCGTTCCGAGAACCCCGGAAAGGTTCCCATGAGTTATTCGAAGCCCATCAAGAGCCCCTGCATCAGCATCTGCGCCGTGGACGGCCGTGCGAATGTCTGCCGGGGCTGCGGGCGGAGCCTGAAGGAAATCGCGGGCTGGGGCGCGATGAGCGACGCGGAGCGGGACGAAGTCCTGCGCGAATTGCCCTCACGGATCGAAAGCCTCGGCGACAAGGCAAGCGCCAGGGAAGAGGCGATGGCGAAGATCCGCGAGGCGCTTGGCGATTAGACACGCCGTCATTCTCCGAACGCGCCCAGCACATTCTCCATCGGGGCGGACGAAACCGGGAAAGGTCCACGAAACGGATTGTCCTGAATGGCAATCAGCCAAAGCGCAATGACGGCAGCCGCACCAAAGACCGCAATCGCGGCGGCATTTGGCTGCCACCGTTCAAGATGGGCCATGCCCCCTGCGAACTGCGAGAGAAAGCCGAGCAGGAAGAGCCCCGTCCAGGCGATCTGAATGGAATGTGTCGTCACGATCGCGATGCGATCGCTGCGGGCGTCCGCAATCCTCCAGACAAGGGACACCATCTGACCGTGAATTGAAGACGGGACACCTTCAAGGTTTCTCACCGTTTCGATAAGCGCCAACAATGCGCGTCCCGCTTCCGGACTACTCTTTTCCTTGAGCATGAGCGGCCATTCGATGGTGACGACTGACTCCGCATAGGCGCGAAGGGCCTCACGGAGGGCATCGCTCTCGCTTTCCCTCCCTGCGATCACTTCAAGCGCCAGCAAGGCGGTCGTTTCCGTCTCCACGGCCTGAAGCGCCGCATTCTTCTGGGCGACAAGATTGGCAAGAAGGAAGCCTGCAAAGAGCGCGAAGAGCGTGGAGGTGGTGGCGAATATCTGCGGAGCGAGCGCGTATTTTCGGAAACTCTCACGAAACGGCGAGTGGCACTGCAGCCAGTGGATAAAGCCCCCCGAGACAGAGAAGATGAAGATGAGGACCGGAAGGACGAGAAGCGGATGAAAATGAAGCCAGAATCGAAACATGCCTTGCCCCCCGGCTTGCGGGCCGCTTGACAGGCGCCCCCCCGAAAATATTGGCATGTGTCCTGCCAGAGTTAAACGACAATGATGTGACGTGCGTCCGGCTCCGCAAGGCGGACGCCTTCGGAGTTTTGCGCGATGTGCGGCCTTCGAGTGAAGGTTGCGCGGAGCGGCGGCGACGCCGCCTTTCTATTTTTGTATTGGCGGGGTGCGTCCTCCTCCGACGCTCCGCGCACGGCGATTTTGGGATCTACCTCATTTTTCCAACCCAGCGGTTTACCGGCTTTTATCGGCCGGGCCGCCTGCGAACCGTAGTGTTCGCCACCCTCAAAGATCCTCCCGGGCCGCGCGGTACGTTACTCCGCACGTCGCAGGACGCCGTTCCCTCTCCACGCAACCGGCCGTCCGGACGCGCCCTTCGTGGAGCGAGATCAGATCAATATGGGTACGGAGGAATGGAGGGGGATAAGTTTATTTCGTCTCTTAGGGGAAGACGTGGCGCGGCAGTTGCCCCACAAGAGTCTTGCGAAGCGGACGCCGCTTCGCGGCTACTGGATTGCCGGCCTCCTTGATTACAAAGGAGGGCCCGGCAATGACGAGTGGGGGGTGAGGTCTAGCCCGCGTCTTCGATACCGCGGAGGCCGAGCGGATCGCGCTTGAGGATGCGGCTTTCGAGGGCGCCGAGCCAGTCGAGCCCCTCGCGGAGCTTCACGACATCGCCGATGACGATGATGGCGGGCGCCTTGAACTCCGCACGCGCGACATCTTCCACCGCGCGGCCGAGCGTCGTCTCCAGCACGGTCTGGTCCTTCAGCGTCGCGTTGCGCACGAGGGCAACGGGCTCATTCGCGCTGCGGCCATTCTCGATCAGGAGCCGCGAGATTTCGCCCAGATGCGAGAGCGCCATGTAGAGCACGATGACGGGCGAGCCCTTCGCGATGGAGGGCCAGTCGAGATTTTCCGGCACATTGCCGCCCGCCATATGGCCGGTAACGAAGGTGACGGCGTGATTCACGTCGCGATGCGTGACCGGGATGCCAGCATAGCCGAGGCCTCCGACGCCCGCCGTAACGCCGGGGACGAGACGGAAGGGAATGCCCGCATCGACAAGAGCAAGCGCTTCCTCGCCGCCGCGGCCGAAGACGAAGGGGTCCCCGCCCTTGAGGCGGAGTACCCGCTTGCCGGAACGGGCAAGCTCCACCAGCTTCGCGGAAATGTCGCGCTGCTTCGGGCTCGGCTTGCCGCCGCGCTTGCCGGAATATTCGAGCTTCGCGTGGGGAGCCGCGAATTGCAGCACCGTTTCGTCCACCAGCGCGTCGTAGACGACGACATCGGCCTGGCGGAGCGCGTTGAGCGCATGAAGGGTCAGCAAGCCCGGATCGCCTGGCCCCGCGCCGACGAGCCAGACCCAGCCGGGCTCGAACGCCGGCAGGCCGAGCGCGGACGCCGCCTCGCCCACACCATCCGGCAGGGGGCGTGACTTGCGGCCCGTCAGCGATATGACCTTGTCGTTGGACATTTCACTTTAATTTCACGTTAATTAATCTTCAATTCAAACCTAGCATGTAAATAAGAGCTTGTCGCCCATCTTCCAAGGTGCGCCATGCGATTACCCTTTTCTCAATATCCCGCGCTAGTCTGCCCTTCATGAGACAGAACAACTGGACATGGGCGGCGCTTGTGCTGCTTGCGGCGGCTGCGCTGCTGCTTTTTCTGGTGAACCGCTTTCCGGGCGCACTGGACAGCGAAAACGCACAGATGCGCTTCGTCTATGGCGTGCTGCTGCTGGCGCTGGTGGGCACCGGCGTGGTGATGGGCTGGCGCGAGCGGGCGGGCGTGGCGCTGAAGCAGGCGCTGGCCTGGATCGCCATCGGACTGGTGCTGGTCATCGGCTATTCCTATCGCGATGTGTTTTCGGACATAGGGAACCGTGTGCGTTCCGAGCTTGTTCCTTCGGCGCCGGTGACCGGCGAGCCTGGAACGGCCTTCCTCTCGCGCGACATGACCGGGCATTTCCATGCCGATGCGCTGGTGAACGGCACGCATGTGCGCTTCATGGTGGATACGGGGGCGAGCGATGTGGCGCTCAGCGCCGCCGATGCACAGCGGATCGGTATCGACCTCTCGAAACTCCGCTACACCATCCCCTACAGCACGGCGAACGGCACGATCTATGCCGCAGCCGTGACGCTGGACGAAGTGAAAGTGGGCGGGATCACGCTGCGGAATGTGGATGCCTCGGTGTCGCAGGGCGGGCTCGACAGGTCGCTTCTCGGCATGAGCTTTCTCGGCCGGCTCGCCTCCGTCGAGGTGCGGGGCGAACGGCTGGTGCTGCGCTACTAGGCCGCCGGAGAGACCGCCATTCTCCCGCCTCATTCCACGGTTCAATAGCGGATCGGACTGTCATCCCTTCCTGCCGAAACTTCGCTATAAAGATTCGTCGAGACCACCCTACCCCTCCCGGAGACAACATGACGCTGAAGCCGCGCGCCGACCTGAAACCCAATACGCCGGAATTCGAAAACCTGCCGCTCGTCTCTCCCAACGGGTTTCGCGAATATGACGCGCGCTGGCTCTTCGAAAAGGAAATCAACCTTGTGGGCGTGCAGGCGCTGGGGCTCGGCCTCGGCACGGCCATTCACGAAATGGGTGTGCGGCCCGCGATCGCGGTCGGACACGACTTCCGCTCCTACTCCGCCTCGATCAAGCAGGCACTCATCATCGGCCTGATGGAAGCCGGCTGCGAGGTGCACGACATCGGGCTGGCGCTTTCGCCTGTCGCCTATTTCTCGCAATTCGCGCTCGACGTGCCCTGCGTCGCGATGGTGACGGCGAGCCACAACGAGAACGGATGGACGGGCGTGAAGATGGGCGCGCAGCGGCCGCTGACCTTCGGACCGGACGAGATGAACCGGCTGAAGGAAATCGTGCTGAACGGCAAAGGCGTTGCGCGCGAGGGCGGACGCTATATCCGCGTGGAGGACATGGCCGCGCGCTATATCGCCGACCTTACCGACCGGCCGAAGATCAAGCGCAAGCTCCGCGTCGTCGCGGCCTGCGGCAATGGCACGGCGGGCGCCTTCGCACCGAAAGTGCTGGAGGGGATCGGCGTGGAAGTGATCCCGCTCGACTGCGAACTCGACTGGACCTTCCCGCGCTACAATCCGAACCCGGAAGACATGGAGATGCTCCATGCGCTGGCCGAAAAGGTGCGCGAGACGGGCGCCGATGTCGGCCTCGGCTTCGACGGCGATGGCGACCGCTGCGGCGTGGTCGACGATACGGGCGAGGAAATCTTCGCCGACAAGGTGGGCGTGATGCTGGCGCGCGATCTTTCCGCGCAGCACCCACACGCGCAGTTCGTTGTCGACGTGAAATCGACGGGCCTTTTCCTCACCGACCCGGTGCTGATCGCCAATGGCGCGAAGACCGACTACTGGAAGACGGGCCATTCCTACATCAAGCGTCGCGCGCATGAGCTGAAGGCTCTCGTCGGCTTCGAGAAGTCGGGCCACTATTTCTTCAATCCGCCGATCGGCCGCGGCTATGACGACGGGCTCGTCTCGGCCATCGCGATCTGCGACATGCTGGACCGGAACCCGGACAAGAAGATGTCGGAGCTTCGCGAGGCGCTGCCCAAGACCTGGGGCTCGCCGACCATGTCGCCCCATTGCCCGGACGAAAAGAAGTATGAAGTCGTGGAGCGGATGGTGAAGCTCTTTTCCGGCATGGCGGAGAAAGGCGAAACGCTGATCGGCCAGAAGATCCGCGATGTCGTGACCGTGAACGGCGTGCGCGTGACGGTGGAAGACGGGACCTGGGGCCTCGTCCGCGCCTCCTCCAACAAGCCGGGGCTCGTGGTCGTGGTGGAAAGCCCGGCATCGGAAGCGAATATGCGCGCCATGTTCGCGGAAGTGGACAAGCATCTCTCCGCGCAGCCGGAAGTCGGCGAGTACGACCAGAAGATCTGAAGCTCTTGCAGCTTGCCCTTGCGCGCCTTGCCGGTCACTCTCGCGATAACGAGAAACCGGGAGGCGGCGCATGAGCGAAACTTCGAACGACAAACTGATAGAGGCCGTCGATACGCTTCTGCCTGCCCTGCTGCAGGGAATGGACGCGGTTGCCTTTATCGGGCGGCATCTGCATCCGCCTCTGCTCGAGAACCTTGTCGAGCAGATGGCGCCCGTCGCGGAGAAGCTGAAAGAAGCGCGGCCCGCCTTCGAGGCGGCGGAATGGCCTGAGCATCTTGTTCCCTTCCGCGACCATGTGAATAAAGCCGCGGACGAGACGGAGGCCCTGTTCGACGGATTGCGAGAGGCGGTGAACGACGTGTCGTCGCCGGGAGGGCCGGTCTTCGCCGCTTATCGGGGCATGCGCCACGGGCCGCGCGCGCTTGAAGCGCTCTATCCCGTTTCCGCCATGCTGCCGCCGGTGAGCCGCTTCTTTCTCGAGGAAGACGCGCGGAACGACGAGAGCCTCGTCACGCGGCTGATGGAGAATGCAGGCCGCGAGAACACGGGCATCCACCATTTCGGCAACGAGAAGGGACAGCGCGGCGGTTTCTCGCTCTATGTGCCGGAGACCTATGACGCGGCGCGGCCCCACCCGCTCATCGTCGCCTGCCACGGCGGCAGCGGGCATGGGCGCGGCTTCCTCTGGACCTGGCTTGCGGCGGCGCGCTCCCGCGGCGCGATCCTGATGAGCCCGACATCGCTGGACGCGACATGGTCGCTGATGGAGCCCGAGCAGGACCGCGCATCGCTCGACCGGATGATGGCGCATGTGAGCGAACGCTGGAACATCGACACGTCGCACATCCTGCTCACGGGCATGAGCGATGGCGGCACCTTTACCTATCTCGCGGGGCTGCCGGAGGGGCCGTTCACGCATCTCGCGCCGGTGTCATCCGCGTGGCACCCGATGCTGCTCGGCGCGGCGAACCCCACGCGGCTCAACGGATTGCCGATCTACATCACGCATGGCGCGCTCGACTGGATGTTCGCCGCCGACATGGCGCGGCTCGCCTATTCCGAACTGTCGGCGGCGGGCGCCGACGTCACCTATCGCGAGATCGCCGATCTCTCCCACACCTATCCGGCGGAAGAGAACACGCGGATCATGAACTGGTTTCTCGGCTGACGCTCAGCCGGCGAAGAGCCGGTAGAACATCTGCACCGATGTGACGGCGAGGAAGAAGGCGAAGGCGCGGATGAGCGCCTTGTGGCTGATCGCGTGGGCGATGGCGGCGCCCCAGGGCGCGGCAAGAACGGAGAGTGGCGCGATGAGCGCCATGCCGACAAGGTTCACATAGCCGAGGCTGAAAGGCGGCAGGAGCGGATCGTTCCATCCCGCCCAGACGAAGCCGACGACCGCGGGAATGGCGATCAGCACGCCCATGCCCGAAGACGTTGCCACGGCTTCGCGCGGATTGCGCCCGTAGAGCGTCATGAAGCTGACCGCGAATGTGCCGCCGCCAATGCCCATAAGCGCAGAGAGCGCACCGATCACGCTCGCGACGGAATATTGCACGGGCTTGCCCGGAAGCGCGGTGCCGAGGCGCCAGCTCTCCTTGCCGAAGGCGAGATTGGCGGCGACGAGCAGCGCGATGGTGGCGAAGACGCCGGTGAGCGCATCGCCGCTCACATAAGCCGCGACGAGCGTTCCAATGGTGACGCCGATGAGGATGGGCGCAGCCCAGCTTTTCAGGAGGTCCCAATCGACCGCGCCTTTCTTCGCGTGCGCGCGGACGGAGCGGATCGATGTGAGGACGATGGTGCCGAGCGACGTGCCGACGGCCAGATGCATCCGCACCGCCTCGTCGATCCCAAGCAGCGTGAAGACCTGGTAGAGAACCGGCACGATGACGATGCCGCCGCCGACGCCGAGAAGCCCGGCGAGCACGCCCGCGACAAGACCCGTGACGATGAGCCCGGCGGCGAAAGGCGCGAGCTCCATGAGCGACATGGCTTCGATCTGCATGAAAATTCTTCCGGCCGACTGACTGAACGCATGGGAAGACCCTCCCGGCGCGCGCTCAAACTAGTCCATCGCGGCGGATTTTCCTACCTTGACGCTCGAACCTGCCGCCTTTCGGCGCATTGCCGTGCGGTCGGCGACTTCCAGCAGAGTCCGGCATCGATCAAGGCCGTTCTCCCAGGAGTAGTTCCGCTCAACGAAGGAAAGTCCGTTCCCGTGAAGCTCCTCCCAGAGCACCTCGTCGCCATAGAGCCGGAGAACGGCCTCGCAGAAGGCTCCTTCGCCTTCGGCTACAAGCAGATCCCTTTCATCCACAAGCCCCATTCCTTCAGCCGCGATGGGCGAGACAACGGAGGGCACACCATGCGCGAGCGCGTGGATGACCTTGCCCTTGATCCCTGCACCGAAACGCAGCGGCGCAACGAAAACCCGGGCGGAATCGAAGACCGGCTCGAGATCGGCAACAAACCCCGTGACTTCAACGCCGTCGCCCGAGAGCGCATATATCTCCGGGCCGGCATCGGCGCCGACGAGTAGCAACCTTGCGTCCGCCGGCAGATGGGGGCGAAGGCGCGGCCAGATTTTCTCCTTGAGGAAATGTGCGGCATCGATATTCGGCATGTGCATGTAGCCGCCGAGGAAGACGATGTCCCGGCGCGCCGACATAAGAGGTGGCGGGTTTTTCCGCTCAGGCATCTCGAAGATGTAGGGAAAGACGACGAGGCTGTCCGCCGCTTCCGGCACAGAACGAAGAAGCAGTTCCCGTTCGGTCTCGGAAAGGACAACCGTGCAGTCCGCCTTCCGGATGAGACTCAGTTCTTTCTCTTCCGTTTCCGCCGCCTTGCGGCTCAGAGCTTCGTCTTGCGCGATTTCCGCCTGACGCGCCTCGCGAAGGTGATGCAGGTCGACCGTGTTGTAGATGATGCGGGCATCCGGCCAAGCTGCCCTGATGTCATCGTAAAGCGGACCGAGCACATTCACCCGGAAGACGAGAACGTGATCGACATTCTTCACATACTCCGCGATCTCCGCCACGGATCCGAAGTGAGGCTTGTGCAGACACTCCACGCCGAGCCGCTGCAAATCGCGCGTATAGTAATCCCGTGACTTGTAGTTCGGCGGCGGCGTAAAAACGACGCGCCGTCCAAGCTGCATGTAGGCGTGAATAAGCGAAGCGGCGAGATGAGAACCTGCATCTCGATCCGGTGCAGGCGTGGTTCGGTCGAAAACGACGAGCGGCTTTCCGCTGTACCGATTTGCTTTCTCGATGGCAGAGGTTGCAGGGTCACCATGCCTGCGCAGGACACTGCGCCAGCGATCGTGGAAGGCAGCGATATCCGCTCTCTCCGTTTCCTCGTCTTTGCCGGTCGCCTGTTCGCCAAACGTCTCTTCATCGCATGCGATCACTTGCGAGACAGGCTGATACCAGACTTCGAAACCTGCCTTGCGAGCCCGGAAGGCAAGATCCGCCGCCCTATGTGAGACTGGCACGGCTGTGTCGAACCCACCTAGCCGACTCCACAGATTCCGCCGAATTGCGAGCGAGGCGGCTGAGACGAAATCGGTCTGCCGTGCATAGCTGAAGCGCGGGTGATCCGGCGCCTTCCCAAAGCCATACCGGCGGACGGCACCACCGCTCAGAACAATGCCGCCGGCCTGCTGCAGGCTCAGGTCATTGCGCAGAATCCTTGGCCCGACAATCCCAGCCGCAGGAAAAAGAGAGAAACTTCCGATGAGTTCATCGAGCCAGCGCGTAACGACACGCGTGGTCCCGCCGAGAAGCACGATATATTCTCCGCGCAGATCATCATTCACCGCAGAACCACACACGGTCCTTATCCAGGGAATGCGCGTCAGAAGAACGGCGCGTTCCTGCGGCAAGAGCGCCGTGTCCGTTACCACAATTTCGCAACGCCAGCGCGTCTCGTGCCATGCCAGTGAATCGAGCAGCGAGAGAAGTTCCTCCATTCGCCCGCCTGCCTGCATCACGATCGACACATCGGGACTTTCGGTACCAACGAGAAGAACAGGTTCGATCTCAGTAAGATAGTTTACCGCATCTACAAGACCTGCCTTGCCAGCCTCATCAGACACAAAGCCGAAGCGGCGCATGAACATGCCGCCAGCATCGCGAGCGCGCTGCCTCGCGGAGAGGTCGGAGTCGAATGCGTCCGGATCTGCCAGCCGGTCCCGCGGAATGCCGAAACGGAGATAATGCAGGAGAGGGTTTTCACCGGTTTCCCGCAGTTCGGGATGAGCTTCCATATATTTCTTAGAAGAAAACAGCGGACCGGGATCGAAATCACCGGAAGCACCACGCCGCAGGAAGTGTTCGAGCGGATCGAAGCCGCTTGTCCCGACCTCGGGATAGCTCCGCAGATACCAGCTCTCCTTGAAGAACCGGCTCGCAAGAACAAGATCGGCCAGAGATGAACTCTCGCCTTCAGAGAGCGGAGCTTCGGCTGCCGCGGTCCCGCTCAGAGCACGGTCATTGCCGGTCTTTCGTTTTTGCGGCTGCATCGGCCATCCTCGCCGCGCCGTCCCAAGGCGGGGAACCTCGCGAAAGCACCAATCAACCAGACTTGAATTATCATACGCGAGCCAACACGCGTGACGATGAAGAAGCGCCGTCCGGCACCAGCGACATTGCGTCACGGATCACATCCGCACCGGCGCCGGGACGCGGCGCATTTTCGGAGATGTGACGGCGGAAGGCGCGCGCGCCGGGGCAGCCCTGAAAGAGACCCAGAATATGACGCGTCATCGCGTGAAGATGCGTGCCCGCCGCCAGTTCGCGTTCGACATAGGGCAGGAAAGCTTCCAGCACCTCATGACGCGAAGGCACGGGACGCGGATCGTCATAAAAGCGGGCGTCGACTTCCGCGAGGATATATGGATTTTGATAGGCGGCGCGGCCAAGCATGACGCCGTCCACTTGCGCGAGATGCGCTTCCGTCTCGTCGAGCGTCGCGATGCCGCCGTTGATGTGGATCTCCATTTCCGGCATCTCCTGCTTGAGGCGATAGACCAGCGGATAGTCGAGCGGCGGGATGTCGCGATTTTCCTTCGGGGACAGGCCTTCGAGCCAGGCCTTGCGCGCATGGACGATGAGCGTCTCGCAGCCCGCTTCGCGAACCGCGTGCGCCATGGCGGGGAGTGCCTCTTCCGGCTCCTGCTCGTCCACGCCGATACGGCATTTCACTGTTACCGGAACGGAGACCGCACTTCGCATCGCCTCGACACAGCGCGCGACGAGATCCGGCTCGCGCATGAGGCAGGCGCCGAAGCGGCCGGACTGAACCCGGTCCGACGGGCAGCCGACATTGAGGTTCACCTCGTCATAGCCGAAACCCTCCGCGATGCGGGCAGCCTCCGCGAGGTCCGCCGGTTCCGAGCCGCCGAGCTGGACGGCCACCGGATGCTCCGAGACATCGAAGCCGAGCAACCGCTCGCGATCGCCATGCAGCACGGCGCCGGTCGTCACCATCTCCGTATAAAGCAAGGCGCGGCGCGAGATGAGGCGCAGGAAGAACCGGTCATGCCGGTCCGTCCAGTCCATCATGGGCGCGACGGCGATTATTTTCTCTCGTTCGGTCAATGGCTTAACAATCATCCGCAGGAAGCGCGGCAGGCGCTTCAGACAGATATATCGCCGAGTGAGCCCGCCAGCGCAAGGATACCGCCCAGGCGAGAGGCCTTCTCTCACGGAAAATGGCCGCGACGTTGCCGCCGCGGCCAAGGTTGCACAGGTCGAGGGATGGACCTGTGGAGGGTTCGCTTCGTCCTAACGGCGGCCGTAGCGGCGCATCGAATCCGGCGTGAAGAAGTCATTGCTGACGACGTCATCCGCCACATAGTTGGCATTGCCGCTGCCGATGACGATGTTGTCGGCTACATAACGGTCCGCATTGAGGTCGTGATAGAAATCGACAGCGGACACACAGGCCGGAATCTCCGACGCCATGAAGAGATGATTCTCCTGGAACCGCCAGAGATTGCCCTTCGTGTCGTAGAGATCGGCGACGACCGGGGTCCAGCTATCCTCGTCAAGATAGAAGACGCGCTTGCTGAAGGTATTGCGCCAGCCCGGCTTTACCGTTGCCTCGACCACCCAGACGCGATGGAGCTCATAGCGGGCCAGATCGCGGTTTGGATATTTGTCCTTGATGATGTCGGCAATACCCACATCCTTCGCGCGGAAGCGCGAGGCATTGTAAGGAATATACATTTCCTTCTTGCCGACGAGCTTCCAGTCGTAACGATCGGGCAGACCGTTGAACATGTAGGTCTGATCGAAGGTGCGGAGATCGTCCTGACCGGGGACAGGGGTGTCGTAATTCGCGGTCGGGGCCTTTTTCACCCGGCGCAGCCCGGGAATGTAGACCCATGACTCGTTGCTGTTGTCATAGGGCTGCAGCGTCATGATGATGCTGCCTACGGAAGCGGCAGGCGCCGTCTGCTTGTAGACGAATTTCGTCATGTACTGGCCGTCAACTTCACGCGCATCTGCTTCGTAAAAGGGCGCGTAGGTGTGGATGATGCCCGTATTGACGAAATAGCTCCCGCCGGTTTGCGAGACGGCCATGTTCACCTTCAGATTGGTGTATTTGCCGGTGAAGGCCGTGCGGTAATTGGCCATCGCCTGCAAACCGTTCTCGGGCAGCGGAAAGAGGAATCCACCGCTTCCATCGAGGATGCCGCCCTTTTCACTCAGCCTGGCGACACCGACATTCGCCCTGGTGGCCTTGTAGATCTGTTGCGAGTAACCGCAGCTGCGACGCGACGGATAGATATCCATCCTGTATCCGTCATAACGCTTGATGATGGCGACCTGTCCGGCCGAAAGCTTGTCGGCATACTGATCGACATTCGATGCATCGATGCTGAAGAGCTTTGCATCACCCGCATAGGGATCGACACGCACATCTCCAGGCTGCCAGCCCTTGACCGGTTTTACATCGCCTCCGGTCCACTCGGGAATTGTGCCTTCGGCATTGCCGGCGCGTTCAGCGCCGATCGGCGTCAGGCTCTTTCCCAGTTCGGCGACGTCCGCGGCAGAAACACTTCCCGCCATAGCGAGCGACAGCGCCACAAGCGCAAAGACGCCCATCGGAATTCTACTTCCAGACATTTGTTTTCCTCCCGGCCCGCGCAAGCGGACCAAACCCATGGTCAGAATGAATAGGACGCCGTGACCGTGACGAAGTCGCGGTCGGAGTTGCGTGCGATCAATCCGCCACCGATGTTGTTGGTGTAGCTGATGGATCCCGTGTAGGCGTTTCGGAAATTCGCCGAGACACCAACCGATACGGCGCGCTTGCCCTCCACGGGCGTACCAGAGATTGAGCGGTCGAGAGCCGTTCCGTTGACGTCAGCGTTGAAACTGACGCTCGGCGTCAGCGTCAGACCGGAGACGAGTACGTTGGTGTATGTGGCACTCGCACTCGTCGTGAAACCCCATGCCGACTTGTTCCCCGAGACGCCGACCGGCTGGCTTTCGAAATCGACAAGCCCTACTTCGCCGTAGAGATCCATCGCATCGGCACCGATCCACCCCGGTATCCGCCCGATATAGGCGAGATTGGGCCCGACTGTGAGGGCGACATTCGCCACATAGTTCCAGCGATCCGCATAGGTCACGCCGTCGACACGGGAATTGAGCCCGGTGGCGGCCGACTGGTTGGTCGCGGCCGTGATGGCATCGTCCAGCATCAGGGGATAGTTCGGCTGATACACGGCTTCAGCGCCCACCGCGACAGGACCGAGAGGAAAGCTCACGCTCGTACCGTAGAGGTCGATGTCCTCGGGGAAATAGGCGTAGTAGCCAGTCGGCAGGGCGAGCAGGCAGGTTCCGAGGAAGAAGGCGCAGGTCGCCGTACCGGAGACATATGGCGTCTTCGAATGATAGTTGATGTAGTAGGCGCTCAACTCGGTGGCGATATCGTCCACGAAGTAGCGGGCGGCAAGGCCGAACTGACCGCTGTTCTTCGGCTCCTCATTCGCGAGTTTCGGAATACCGCCGGCAAGTGCCGCGGGAAGACCGACGGCCCCCGGATCGCCGAAGAAGAACATGCCCTGCGCGCCGTCGGCGAGAATGTCTTCAGTCGAGTGAAACGTGCCGACCGGCGGCAGTTCCGTCTCGCGCCAGAGAAACTGATAGTAGGCTTCGATGCTGAAGCCGTTGAAGGGCGCGAAGTTCGCATAGATCATCGGTGACGGCAGATAGCCTTCACGAATATTCGTGCCCGGCGTTACAAGCTTCGAAACGTCCAGGGCATTTGTCTGCGAAACGCCACCCGGACGGAACAGGGCTTCGCCCCAGTTGACGACCTGATTGCCGGCGCGGACCGTAAGCGGCATTCCCGCGACATCGAAATCGCCATAGAGATAGGCATCATAGAGATCGATGCCCCTGCCCGCCTGCCTGCGCGCCGCATCCGAAAGATCGGTGCGCCTTGTGCTATCAGCGTCATTGTTCACGGCATCGTAGAAATAGGCGACGCTGACGAAGGCGCCATAGTTCTCCCAACTCAGATCCGCCTCGTGCAACATTCGCACCGAAGCCGTGAATATGTCGCCGCGGCGGAAGTTCAGATTGCCGTCGTCGAAGTTTTCGGCGGCAACAGTCGCATCGCGGCCACCATTGCTTACCGCGATGAGGTCGCCGTCGGGATCGACAACGCGCATGCCGATGCCGGCCGAGACCGTCGACTTCAGATTGAGCCGAACGTCTCCGAACATCCACTCAGCCGCAGAAGCGGGCGAAGCAAATCCCAGTCCGACAGTCAATGCCCCCGCCAGGAGACATAGCCCGTGTCTCGACACGGGCTTCTTCTTCCATTCCCTTGTCATCTCATCCTCCCGTTAAGCCCGAGACGCCGTACCCACGGCACGGACCGCCCCCCTTCTTCCGAGTCTTCCCTCCGTCGCGCACGAGGCGGCCATCACTCCAGTGTCGAGACAGTCACCGCGGGCGCGAAATTGCCCACAAGCGGCTTTGCGAAATCGACAACGAGATCGTTTGCTTCCTGCCTGAGCGCAACGGGGCTTCCATCGGCGACAAGACGCGCCTGCCCGGAAAGCCTGACGTTACGCAACCGCAAGGAACCGCCCGCAGGTGCACCGAGCGGAATGATGTGAATGTCGTTACCGCTACGCGTGAAACGCACGGGCATGCCCGTATCGGTCTGCGTGTCCGAACAGTCCGTACCGTCGCGCTTCCACGGTGTCGTGCCGTAGACGGCTGCGCCGTTAACGGCGAGCCAGTCTCCAAAGAACTTCAGGCGTGCGAGCTGTTCGTCCGGAATGCCGCCATCCGTTCCTCGCGGTCCGACATTGAGCAGGAGGTTGCCACCCTTGGAGGCTCCATCGATGAAGTCGGACAGAAGCTGCTCCGGCGTGGCGTAATCCGCCTCGCTATCGTTCCTGTTGAAACCGAAGGAATGGCTCATGCCGCGCGTCGATTCCCACTTCTTGCTCTGAATCGTGGGGAAACGCGTGTATTCCGGCGTTCGAAAGTCGCTGTGGGGGATCGGTTGCGGGATCACCCCTTCGACCACATGAGGATGCTTGCGGATATAACGCTTTGCCGCGAAGTCGAGCAGCCGGCGGGGCAGCCTGTAGCGCAGGAGCTTCGAGGCGAGACGCGCATGCACCCAGCGATCATTCACCACGCCTTCGGGAACGGCATTGTAGTAGTCGGCAAACAACTGCAGCAGGCCGTCAAGCCCGGTTGGCCAGGAGATATCGTTCCAGAGAATGCTCGGCTCGTATCGCTCGATCAGCTCGCGCGTCTGCGCCATGGCATAGGCCGGGTAGTCGCCGCCCGGCATCGATCCGACGAAATCGGCGAAGGTGCGCAGAGGTTCGCGATTGAAGGTCCAGTCGATACCGCCCGAATAGTACACGCCGAAGCGCAGGCCCTGAGCGCGAACGGCGCGGGCAAGCTCGCCGACGATATCGCGCTTCGTCGTCCAGTTCCTTTCGTGGGGATTATCCACCGCGCTCGGCCAGAGACAAAAGCCGTCATGATGCTTTGTGACGAGGACGACATATTTCGCACCGGAATTGCGAAAAGCCTCCGCCCATGCATCGGGATCCCAGTGTTTCAGCCCTTCCTCGAAGGGCTCCCTGAAAGCCTGATAGGGCCGATTGCCATATTCACTCGCGTGAAACTCCGCTGAAGGAGTGCCCGGCACCTTGATCGCATTCCAGTACCATTCCGTATAAGGCGTCATGGCAACGGCGCGGTCATAGTCCTTCTTGAAGGCATCCGAGATGCTGCCAAGATGCGGCGCGAAAGCCGGAATCGCCCATATTCCCCAATGAATGAAGATGCCCAGCTTCGCGTCGTCATACCATTGCGGCAGCGGACGTGCGTTCAGCGACTTCAGATTGCCTTCATATCGCATCGCACATCCCCGCTATTTCCTTCATTCCGCCGTCTGCGACGGTTCGCTGTGTTTGTTCGCCCAAACCCTGGATGCCGAGACGCATGACCTGACCGGGGCGCAGATAGACAGGATCCGGCTTCATTCCGAGGCCGACGCCCGGCGGTGTTCCGGTGGAGATGACGTCGCCTGGCTGCAGGCTCATGAACCGGGAGATGTAGCTGACGATCTCGGCGACGCCGAAAATCATGGTGCGCGTGTTGCCGTCCTGACGGCGCACGCCATCGACCTCGAGCCAGATATCGAGCGATTGCGGATCCGGCACTTCATCGCAGGTAACGAGCCAGGGACCGAGCGGACCGAAGGTGTCGCAGCTCTTGCCCTTCACCCATTGGCCGCCGCGCTCAAGCTGAAACTCCCGTTCCGAGAGATCGTTGATGACGCAATAACCTGCGATGTGGTCCGGCGCCTTTTCGCGCGGGACATGGCGCGCCTCGCGGCCGATCACCACGCCAAGCTCCACCTCCCAATCGGTCTTGACCGAACCGCGAGGGATGATCACGTCATCATTCGGCCCGCAAATTGCGCTCGTCGCCTTGAAGAAAAGGACCGGCTCGTGAGGCACTTCCATGCCCGATTCCGCGGCATGATCGGCGTAATTCAGGCCTACGCAGATGAACTTGCCGACATTTCCGACGCAGGGGCCGTAGCGCGTTCCTTCCGGCACGAGCGGGAGCCGGTCCGGGTCGATTGAAGCGAGCTTCGCGAGGCTTTCGGGCGCGAGGCCGGCGCCTGCAATGTCGGGAACGACGCCGGAGAGATCGCGCATGCGCCCTGTGGTGATCCACCCCCATTGAACGGGTCCACCTTGAAGTATGGTTTTGACCATGAAGGAGGACCACAATGGCAAACAAGCGACACAAGCCCGACGAGATCGTCACGAAGCTTCGGCAGGTTGAGGTTTTGCGCGGCCAAGGCATGGCGATGGCGGATGCCGTTCGCCAGATCGGCGTTTCCGAACTGACGTTCTACCGGTGGCGCAAGCAATATGGCGGCATGAGCCGTGACCAGCTTCGGCAGTTGAAGGATCTCCAGAAGGAGAACGAACGGCTTCGCAAGGCGGTGGCCGATCTGACGCTGGACAAGCTGATCCTGACGGAGGCTGCGCGGGGAAACTTCTGAGCCCCTCGCGTCGCCGTGCCTGCATCGACCATGTTCGCTCGGTTCTGCCGAAGCGCGTGTCGGAGCGCCGGGTATGCCTCGTGCTTGGGCAGCATCGCTCCACGCAGCGGCGTATTCCTCGCGGCCGGGACGACGAGCAGCAACTGACCGAGGACATCGTTGCACTGGCCCGCCGCTATGGCCGCTACGGCTATCGCAAGATCGCCGAGCTTCTGCGCAGCCAGATGGGCTGGGTGGTCAACGACAAGCGGGTCGAGCGCATCTGGCGGCAAGAGGGGCTGAAGGTTCCAGCCAAACAACCGAAGAAAGGCCGGCTCTGGCTCGCCGACGGATCATGCATCCGCCTGCGCGCCGAGCGGCCCAACCATGTCTGGTCCTACGACTTCGTCGAGGACCGCACTCATGACGGAAGGAAGTACCGCATGCTTAACGTGATCGACGAGTTCACGCATGAGGCGCTGGCGATCCGCATCGATCGCAAGCTCAACTCCACCGACGTCATCGACGTCCTGTCCGACCTGTTCATCCTGCGCGGCGTGCCTGAGCACATCCGTTCCGACAACGGCCCGGAGTTCATCGCCACGGCCGTGCAGGACTGGATCACCGCCGTCGGGGCGAAGACTGCCTACATCGCACCCGGAAGCCCATGGGAGAATGGCTACATCGAGAGCTTCAATGCTCGCCTGCGCGACGAACTCCTCGACGGCGAGATCTTCTACACGCTCAAAGAGGCCAGGATCATCGTGGAAAGCTGGCGTCGGCATTACAACACCGTGCGTCCGCATGGATCGCTCGGCTACAAGCCGCCGGCGCCGGAGGTCTTCATCCCGGCATTCGCGCGGGCGGCCCTGCAACCCCAACCAGCGATGCCGCCCGCGCTGGCGCCACGACCATCATTGCACTAACAATCAAATTGGACCCGTCCGTGGGGGCCGATCACCCTGACGAGGCGGCTGACGGCTTCCAGAACTTCGACAAGACGGCAAAAAAGACGCATGAGTGATTGCGGGCAGGACAGCGCTTCGTGAGCATGAAAACCGCAGAGATCGCAGACCCCGCGACGGATTTCGTATAGGCTATATTGTTCTTGAGACGAAGCATATCCGGATGATCAGCATGACGGCGCCGCACGGCTTCAGGGAAAGTCAGGCAACATTGAAGAGGACCGCGCAATTCAGCGGCGTGGGCCTCCACACAGGCCGGACAACCAATGTGACGATCCATCCCGCTCCGGCCGATACGGGGATAAGATTTCGCCGGTCAAAAGGGCGCGGACAGGGTGCCGAGCTAACGGCGGACTGGCGTCACTGCATCGACTTTCCCCGTTGCACCATGATGAAGGCCAGCGACGGAGCCAAATTCCAGACGATCGAACATCTGATGGCTTCCTTCTTCGCGCTCGAGATCGACAATGCGATCGTCGAGATGGATGCGCAGGAAGTACCCATCATGGATGGCAGCGCGCGGCCGATCGTCGAGGCGCTGGAAGGCGGAGGAATTCAGGAGCAGGACCGGCCGAGACATTTCCGGAAGATCTCGAAAAGCATAACGCTGACCGACGACCGCATTTCACTTACCATCGAACCTCACCCAACTTTTGCCATCGACTATTCGCTGGAACTTCCCTACTGGAACACGCAACGGTGGTCCGGCGAGATGCCGCCTGCCCGCTTCCGCGAAGAGATCTGCTTTGCGCGAACCTACGGGATTCTTTCGGTCATCTGGCCCGCACTTATCCTCGGCAAGCTGCGCCTCATTCCGCTCGTGAGGGGGGCATCACTCAGCAATGCGCTGCTGATGTACAAGGATCGCGTTCTGAACGACGGGGGCCTGAAATCCCCGGACGAGTTTCTGCGCCATCGCATTCTCGACCTTGTAGGCGATCTGGCGCTTGGCGGCGGTCCGATCATCGGCAAGGTCACCGCGTTCTGCTCGAACCACAAGCACAACCGGGCCCTTCTGAGAGCGGTGGAAGAAAGGGACGCGCTCGTACCGGCGGCTTGAAGGCTTACCGCTTTCCTTTTACCGAAAGATCATAGCCGTAGTGCTCCGCCCACTTGCCGCATATGTCGCGGACCACGGCGATATCCTCATCCGAGAGTACCGAAAGATATTGATCCCGCTCGGGATGAATCCTGGAAAAATTGTAGGTAAGCGAGCGTGTGTCCTCGCCCAGAAATTTCATCAGTCTCTTGGATTCGATCTTCGGATTCGAGGTGAGGGCCTCGTATTTCAGTTCATAAGACCGTTCCTTGATCGCGGGCTGAACGGTGTTGAAGATGGCGACCGCTTCCAGCCAGTAGTTCGCGGCCGCGATAACGCTCGGCGCCCCTATCACTTTTCCGACCATGAGGCTCGCCACGACGTTCAGCGGATTCCGGACGATATGAACGAAGCTCGCCGAAGGATAGTCGTGAGCAAGAAGCGGCAGGCCATAGATGTTCTGGGGTGACTTGTCGAACCAACGGCCTCCCTCATTCGCCGCACCGGCGAGAAAAGCCTTCATATAGCGATTCTGAAAATCCCGGCGCGACGAGGCCGTGGCGACCATTTCCTCGAACAGGCCTTCGTCGACCTTGTCCATCTTGCGGTGCCGCTTCAGTACGCGCCTCTTTGTCACCTCCGTTCTGTAGGCGTTGCTGCCGAACGGCTGCCCCCACCGGTAGTAATGAGTCTCTTCAGGGCACTCCAGGCGCCCGGAGCTCCGCAGGACGTCTCGCAGCAGGGTCGTGCCGGAGCGGACACATCCAAGAATGAAGAAGGGAGGATCAGAAATCATCTCGATATCCATAATACGTACGATAGGTATATGTCCGCGCGGATTGAGCAAACTCCGGGTTCGCCTTGGCTGCAAGATCGCTCCGGCTGCCGAGAAGGCAATCGACAACGACGGCAGGATCATGAAGCCCTTCCCGGGGCAAATAGACCGCGTGCTGGAACCCTGCTTCCACCAAGCGTTCGTATTGCGCGCCAAAAGGAAAAACCGCAACGGGAAATCCGGCGAGAAGGACTTCCGACAAGGTATAGCAATAGGTTTCGGGCCAAACAGAGGGAATCAAGGCCAAGTGGCATTTTTCCCGTTCCAGGATCCCGGGCAGATCGGCCTGCGCATAGACACCGGTGATGCGCACATGCTTGTTCCGGCGCAACTCGTTGTCCCGGTCGGTGTAGCCCACAACCACGAAATCCAGCGGTAACTTCTTTCGCTGGACGTAGTCTGCTGCCTTGACGACAATTTCAGACCCCTTGTGCCGGAGGATTGCGCCAAGGAGAAGCACGCGCAAACGCTCTCCGGCCTGCCAAGGGGTTGCTGCCCGGCCGGATACCGCAGCCTCGGGGTGCGGACGAACCGAGACGTCCAGTGCCGGAAATGTCTGCCGGATGCGGCGGGCCGCATCGCCGCTCGGCGCGAGGCGCAAACGGACTTTCGACAGAAATCCGCCAAACCTCTCGTGCCAGTCATCGATATCGTTTGCGCCGAAGAGGTTGCCGTTCTTCCTCAGGCAGGCATTGCATTTACCGCGCTCCGCACCGCCGCAAAAAACGCCGGTATGGTCGATCATGTTGATGCGCGGGCAGACCGCCATGTAATCGTGAAAGGTGAAGTCGAGAGGAACTTCCATCCTCGCCGCGATACGCGGCAAGATCTCAAGGAGCTTCAGATCCCATCCGGCGATGCTGTGCACATGGATGTGGGTTATCCCCGCCAGCGTCAGCAATTCCACCGCTTCATCAATATCCGGGCCGATCCTGACCCCGAGAAGATTGGGGAGGTGGAGATCGCCTGCCGACAGATCGCCGGCCAGCGCATGCGGCTTCGACGGCCGCAGATATACGGCACCTATCCCCGCCGTCTCGCAGATGGCAGCTAGATCGCGCATGTGGCGGTCCACACCTCCGCCCCAGGTATGCGAAACGAACAGGATGTTCCGCTTGTGACGCCCGGCAACACGAGCCGCATCCGCACGGCGCCGCAAATGGGCGGCGGGATTTCGCTTAACGAAGTTCCGAATCTCATCCGTGTAGCGGGGATAGCGGCCGGTCAGCACACGCATGCCTTCACTTCGTGCCTTCAGCGCCGTATCCGCAAAGGAAACGCCGCCTGTATGACGAACGAAGACATCTCCGGCGAGCAGGTTGCGCCAGCCAGCCGCCGCAGCCCGCTGACAGAGATCGTTTTCCTCGCCATAGCCCCTGCCGAAAGCCAGCTCGTCGAACATGCCGATTTCGTTCAGCAACTCGCGCGCGATGAACATGCAAAAGCCGACACCTGTCGGGATCTCGACGCTCTGTCCCCTGTTCACTGAAGCAAAAATGCGGTCCAGCGCGGCATATCCCAGCTCCAGCCTTTCGGGATTGTCGCCATTCGAAACCGGGTAGCTGCAGATCGTTGCATTGGTGGAAAACGGCGTCACCGTGCCGACGCGCGGCGCCTTGCCATGAGCTAGAAGCCGATCGAGCCAGTCGCCATAAACCACGGTATCCGAATTGAGCAGGACGACATCACGCGAGGGATGAAGGTTCATCGCCCTGTTGCAGCTCCGGACGAAGCCGAGGTTCGTTTCATTTTCGAGGAGAGTGATCAGTCCGAGATCGCGAAGTTCCCGCAGCTTCCTCGTAAGACGCGGCTCGGGCGAGGCGTCGTCGACGACGACAATCTCATGAGGCGTCTTGCCTGTGGAAGACAGGACCGAATGGAGACAAGCCAGCGTATCGTGCCAGCCGCGATAGGCAGGCACGATCACATCGACGGAAATTGCGCCCTGCGGCCTATTCTTTCGACTTTGGGCAAGTTCGGTCCAGGCATCGTCGCCGGGCGCCCTTGGTTTGGCGGCGGGCCGCCACTTGCCCGCTTTTCCCGGCGTTCCGAAACGGCGGCCTTCCTCCCTGCCGAAACGCAGATAATGCTGAAGCGGCTCCATGCCCGCGGCGGCGACGTCGGGATAGTGAGCGAGATAATCCCGTGCCGAAAAGCCGGGCGCCGGATCGCGCCCTTCCGCGGCTCCGTGCCGAAGGTAGTGCACCAGCGGGTTCATGCCGCTGGCCGCAACATCGCGATTTCGCGAGAGGTACCATCGGCTATCGAAGACAGGGTCGGGTTTGCGGCCCTCCTGCCCTCCGCTCAGGAGGTAGTGAAGAAGCGGGTCGACATAACGTCCCGCGACATCCGGATATTGTCCCCGGTACCACCTCTCATCGAAAAGGCCCGAGCGATAAAGAAGCAGATAGTCTCTGACGATCGAGACGCGGTCGCCGCGGGCAAGCGCTTCCAGCCAGATCTGGAGATGCCCCTTGAGCAGACGAAGATTCAGGCTCCAGGAAGCGCGGATAGCCGAGAAATCCAAAAGCGACATTTATCCCGATCCCCAGTGGACCCGCCTCAGGCATGAAGCCGGCGGGGTCCAAGCGTCCCCCTGAACGCCAAGGGATAAACATTACGAGGAGCTTCCGCCACCCGGGAATGAGGCTATGAGCCGGACGAAGGCGAAGTCGGCGGCCGAATATCCTCAACCGCCCTGCAGTGCGTATTCCTCGAAGTCGGGATGGCGCATTTCCCACCAGTATTTGGCGGTGAAGCTCGACCAGTTGTTGGTGACCTTGCCATCCGCCGTCTTGTACCAGCTGGAGCAGCCGGCGGCCCAGACCGTCTTCTGCATGTCCTGCTGCAGATCGCGATTGAAGCTTTCCATGGCTTCCTTGCGCACATCGATATAGCGCAGGCGGCTGTTGCGGAGGGCGGCAACGCATTGGGCGATGTAGTTCGCCTGGCACTCGATCATGAAGATGATCGAGTTATGCCCGAGATTGGTATTGGGCCCATAAAGCATGAAGAAGTTCGGGAAGCCCGATACGGCGACACCGCGATGCGCCTCGGCGCCGCGCGCCCAGACATGGTTCAAATCCGCGTTGCCGCGGCCGACAATCTTCATCGGCGCTAGGAAATCCGTCGATTCAAAGCCGGTAGCATGGATGATCACGTCGACGGGATGGGCGACGCCATCCTCCGTCACGATGGAATCCGCCGTGACGCGGGCGATATGGCTCGTTTCGACCTCGACATTGGGACGGGCGAGCGCGGGGTACCAGTCGTTCGTGAGCAGGATGCGCTTGCAGCCCGCGGGATAGTCCGGCGTGAGTTTCCTGCGGAGCTCGGGGTCCTTGATGTGCGTCTCCATCTCCTTCAGCGCCGCCTTTTCGAAAAGCTTGCCGAAGAAGCTGCCCTGCACGAAGGCGAGATAGTTCCGCTCCAGCATCATCCAGGTCCACCAGCGCTGGATGCGAGCGAGGAAGGGGAAGGAGCGATAGAGGCCTTTCTCCCATTCCTTGAAGGGGCGGTCCGGCTTCGGCACGCACCAGTTGGGCGTTCGCTGGAAGATGGTGAGGCGAGCGACCTTTGGCGCGATTTCGGGCACGAACTGGATCGCGCTCGCGCCATTGCCGATGACGCCGACGCGCTTGCCCGCGAGATCGACATCATGGTTCCAGCGCGCGGAGTGAAAGGCTACGCCCTTGAAATCATTGAGACCTTCGATCTTCGGATATGCGGGGCGGTTGAGCTGGCCGACGCCGGAGATAAGCACATTGGCCATGAACTCGGTGCCATCCGCAGCCCTGATGCGCCAGAGCCCCTCCTCTTCATCGAAGCGGGCCTCCGTGATCTCGGTGTTGAAACGGATATTCGGCAGGAGACGGTATTTTCGCGCGACGGTCTCGAAGTAATCCACGATTTCCGGCTGCGGCGCGAATTTCCGGCTCCAGTCCGGCTTCGGCTCGAAGGAGTAGGAATAGAGCATGGAGGGCACGTCGCAGCCCGAACCGGGATAGGTGTTGTCGCGCCAGGTGCCACCGACGCTCGACGCCTTTTCGAAGATCGTGAAATCCTCGACGCCAGCCTCGCGCAGCTTGATCGCCATGCAGAGCCCGGCCGCACCCGCGCCAAGAATTGCGACGCTGAGGGGGCGCGTCTTCACATCCGTTCCTTCGACAAGCGACCGCATCGACTCTCCCACGCGCCTTCTCCCTAACTCATTCTGTTTGTTGATATTCCTACCCTTCGCGCTCATTCCGCAAGCGCGGCGCGCATCATAGGGTATTCGCCCTAATCCTATATCAGGCGGAGAGAGCCGGCAAATTTGCTCGAGATTGGGCAGCTTGAGATTGGGCAGCTTGAGACGCCCACAAATGGCAACCGCCGCGCCCCGGTGGGGAGGCGCGGCGGTGCTTGCGGTAACCGCGTTCCGAGTGGGTCAGAAGCGGTAACCGACACCGAAGCCGACGACCCAGGGATCGAGATCGACATCCGCGCGGATGGCGCCGCCATTCATGGAGACATCGGTGGAGAGGAAGATCTTCTTCACGTCGACGTTCAGATACCACTGGTCGGCGACGGCATAATCGATGCCGGCCTGCAGCGCGTATCCGACGCTGTTTTCATAGTCGATGCTCGTGACCGGGCTGCCGGCCGCAGGGGACTCGTCATAGAAGAAAGTGTAGTTCAGGCCCGCGCCGACATAGGGGCTGAAGCGCTCCTTCGGCATGAAGTGGTACTGCAGCGTAAGTGTCGGCGGCAGAAGGCTTACTTCGCCGAGGTCGATACCTGTCGGCTTGTGCGAGACGTCGTGCTTGGTCGTCGCCGCGATAAGTTCGAGCGCGATATTGTCCGTCACGAAATAGGTGAAGTCGACTTCCGGAACCCAATCGTCCGACACGTTCACGTCGCCGCCAATCGTGGTGGAGGCCGACTCGTCCGGGATCACACCGATGACGCGGGCACGGACCATGATGTCGCCTGCGGACTTGCCCTGAAACTCCGCATGGGCGGGCGCGGCCATACCCGCCATCATCATCCCCAGCGCGACGGCGGCGACACCCGCCCCCAATTTCCGTTCCGTCTTCATTTACGTTTCTCCAGTTCGCGGCGCGAGCCCCAGCGGCATCGCGCAATTCCTGGAGAACAGACTGCGCCCAAGTACCCACATTTCGAGAGTGGTCATTCGGTCGCAGGGGCTGCGCCAAATGTCGCATTAAGTACAACTACTTAAGCGGGATCAGGTGCCGGCGCCGCCATCGAGAATATGCATGTAGGTGCGGACCTGCTGAACGAAATGGACCGCCTGCCCTCCCCTCGCCCGGCCATGCTTGAGGGTCTCGGCATAGGCCGCATTGTTGAGGAGCGGCAGGACCCGGCGCAGATCCGCCCAGCTGTCGCGATTGCGGCCGAGGCGCGTGGCCAGGGCGCGCGCGTCATAGACATGGCCAAGGCCCATATTATAGGCGGCGAGCGCGAACCAGGTGAGGTCCGGCTCCTCGATGCTCGCAGGCAATCTTCTTTTCAGATCAACGAGATAGCGCGCGGCGGCATCGATGCTCTCCTGCGCGTCGAGACGATCCTCGACGCCGAGTTCGCGCGCCGTCTGTTCCGTCAGCATCATGAAGCCGCGAACGCCGGTAGGGCTCTTCGCCTCCGGGTCCCAATGCGACTCCTGATAGGCGACAGCCGCAAGTAGTTGCCATGGAAGGCCATTTTCCCGCGCGGCACGGCGGATGATCTTTTCGTAGTCCGGCAGGCGCTCATCGATGGCGCGCTTGAAAGCGCGGATGTCCACATAATCGAAGAGCGGAAGGAAGCCGAAGAAACGGCGCTCGAGCGCGGCGAGCGCGCCCGACTTCTTCGTGCCCGCGAACCAGGTGCGGACGCGGTCCTTGAGGTCTTCCGAACCCGGCGCGAGGAACCAGGCGAGCGGCATTTCGCCCGAGAGATCAAAGGCTTGCGCCAGATCCGGATGATAGGGGTTGACCACCTTGAGGACGAGGCTGTCCGCGGCGGCGCAGTCATATCGGCCTTCGGCGACAAGGGCGAGAAGCTCCTCCGCAGGCTGATCTTCGAGATGGAGGGCGACCTCCTCCACCCCTTCCACCGAGGCCGCAAGCGCCTCAGCCGCAGGCGTGCCCCTGGAGGCCGCGACGGACAAGCCCTTGAGATCCTTCGGCTTTTTCGGGAGCGGCTGACCGCGGCGGCAGGCGAGCTGCTGCGTTACATCCTCATATTCCGCGCCGATGGCGAAAGCCTCCTCACGGGCTTGCGTGACGGCAAGGCCGGCGGCCGCGACATGCCCCTTGCGATCCGCCAGCGCCTCCATAAGCCCTTGTTCCGTCTCGTAAATCCGGAACTCCGGCTCGACGCCGAGCGATTTCGCCAGACGCTTCATCATCTCATATTCGAAGCCGGTGAGCCCTTCGACGCCCTCGTAATAGACGGTCGGGGCCTCGCGGACGAGGACCACGAGCTTTCCCGATTCCCGAATGTTCTCAATGCCTTGAGGGACGGGCGGCACATAGACATAGAGATAGAGAAGATGATTGACGCCGAAAAGGACGAGGAGGACCGGCGCGATCCAGGGGACGCGGCTGCGGCGCCAATGCGGCGCGAGCGCCCGGAAGCGCTCCAGCCAAGCCCTTGTTTTCGCTTTCCAATCCGGCAATCAGCCCGCCACTCGCGACCGCAACTGCGCGCGAGAATATCACAGGATCACACGGGATGGCTTGAGGCGTGTTTGGAAGGCGAGTTGGGGGCGCTTTGTCCCCGGGGGCGGGGACAATTCAGGTTTGCTTGTCCCCGGGGGCGGGGACAAGTGGGGGGTCACCGTCATCGAAACGTCATCGAACCGTCACAAAGGGGATAAGCCGTTTATTCGTGTACGGAGGATAGGTGCCGGCCACCGCCCTTCCCGGCCGCGCGAAATACGGGCGAGAGGCACGAAAGAAATAATCCGCGTGTCTTTCGCGCACTCCGGCGCGGCGGGAGGTGAAAAACTTATGCCCGGTGCTCGTAGCGGAGCGCGACCGCGCCGGACGAGCCGATTTCCTTCCGCCCGGTGAAACGCAGATCGAGGTGCCGCGGGAGCCCCGCGAGGAGATAAGGACCGTGACCGGCGACGCGCGGATGGACGATGAACTCGTACTCGTCGATGAGGCCGAGTTCCGCGAGCGCGAGCGGCAGCGTCACGCCGCCCGTCGCGATGCCCCTGCCCGGCCCGGCCTTCAGACGACGGACGGTTTCCTCAAGGTCCGCCCCGCGCACGAGCTCCGCATTCCAGTCGACGCGCGCGAGCGAATCCGAGACGACATATTTCTTCGCCGCGTGGATCGTGCGCGCGAAGGGCACCATCCATTCATCCATCCAGTCCGGCCGCTCGCCCGTCTCGGCAACGGGCCGCCAGGCCTCCTCCATCATCTCGTAGACGGTGCGGCCGAAGAGAAGCGCATCGGCAGCGGCGATGCCCTCCGCCGCGTGGGCGTGCAAGGCCTCGGTCGGGATGCCCGCTTGATGATCGCAGCAGCCGTCGAGGGTGATGTTTATGGAGTAGCGGAGAGGTTGCATGTGGTGATGGTGGGGGACAGGACTTCCAGTATCAAAGCATATGAAGACACGGGTGGCGCGAAACAGAGGTGCAGGAGATCTATAGACCTCGATGATTGGTGCATCTCATGAGGTACAATCCAACACCGCCCGCACCTTGGGAATCGCTCCAATTGCCGCAGTAAAGGTCTGAGCACGCTGGAGAAGCTGTGCGTCGGGATCGATGATGGTGAACCAGCGCTGCCTTTGGACATACAAACTGCCATTTACGACTGTCGGGACCGATACATTGGTACGAAGAGTGACAACTTTCTCTGCGTCTGCCTCGTCAATGAGTCGCTGATGCAACTGCTTCATCAGCTTGTCATGCTTCATGCTACGGCCAGGAAAAGTAATGAACGCAACAGCTCGGCCTGGTCGACGCAAATGTCTTATCTCCGCGTAGGTCGCATGTCTTTTGGTTTCAGCTCCGACCCCATTGTCTGGGTCCAGAAATACGATATCGGCCTTTTGTAAAGTATCTCGCTTTCGCTCGCACCATGCAGGACGGTCAACTCGCGAAGGCATCGGCTCATGATGAAAGATAGTGCCGCATGGCCATATTGGAGCGCCTTCGAGGGCCGCCACACTCCGCGCCGGTATCGACAGGAGACCGGTACACAACTCACTGTCCAGTCCGCGCCAAGCCGGTTCATCGCGCCATTCGAGATGTCGCCCATCGGGCCGCCCGTCGTCGCCCGGAGAATAGTACCATGCGATACCTAGCCTACGGTCAGTGGCCGCGAGCGAGCGCAGAAAGGCAAACTTCAAGACATCGCTTACATCGCCAACATACTGATCGCGCATAAAACTCCTTCCCCCAATCTCCTATCAAACCAGCATACAGACAGAAACTGGTTATGTCTGAAACAGAAGCCGACAACCCAACGTGTCTGGGAAAAACTCCGGGATGACACCTGTGGTGGTGGCATGTGGAGAATGAGACGTAGACGGATGGATTGGTGGGCGGCTGGTGGCGATCCATCGGGCGGTGCGTCTTGCGGAGAGGCCCTGTGGATTGCCGCGCCGCTCCGCGGCTCGCAATGACGGGAGGAGTGAGGACAGAAACGACATTCCGTGCTGCGGCAAGAGGCACCGCGAGTGGGTCGCGGGAATAAATCCCGCGATGACACCTGTAGTGACGGCAAGCCCTGTGCATATCTTATCCCCCCCGCCCCAACTGGCTCTCAGCCATTTACCCCCACCCGGATCGCGTGCCGCGATCCGTGCCTCCCCTCAAGGGGGAGGCGAAGAAGGCGCGGAAACCCCGGCTTTATTTGTGGCTTGACTACATACCGACCGGTTGGTATGTAAGCTGTCAACAGGGAGGAGAGGCATGGCCGAGACAAGCGCAAGCACCGCCGGAAAGCCCGCGAAGCAGGACGCGAAGGCGAAGCTGCTCGACGCGGCGCTGGCGACGATCCGCACCAAGGGCTATGCCGCGACATCGCTGGACGAGCTCTGCGCGGCGGCGGGCGTGACCAAGGGGGCCTTCTTCCACCACTTCAAGAGCAAGGACGCGCTGGGCGTCGCCGCGGCCGAGCACTGGTCGGAGACGACGGGAGAGCTCTTCGCGAATGCTCCGTATCACGATCATCCCGATCCGCTCGAGCGCGTGCTCGGCTATGTCGCCTTTCGCCGGTCGCTGCTGACGGGCGGCATTCCCGACTTCACCTGCCTTGTGGGCACCATGGTGCAGGAGGTGCACGAGACATCGCCCGCCATTCGCGAGGCCTGCGACCGCAGCATCAGTAACCACGCAAAGACGCTGGAAGCCGACATCGAGGCGGCGATGGCGGCGCGCGGCATGAAACCCGGCTGGAGCGCGGCCTCGCTCGCGCTGCACATGCAGGCGGTGATGCAGGGCGCGTTCATTCTGGCCAAGGCGAAGGGCGGCGCGGAGGTGGCCGCCGAAAGCGTCGACCACCTCGCCCGCTATATCGAACTTCTGTTCGGCGCGAAGACGCGCTGAGCACTGAGCACCCTGCCCCCCACCCCGCAAAATGGAGTGAGACCATGACCGATCTCGTAACCTGCCTCTGGTTCGACCATGGCGAAGCAAGCAAGGCGGCGGAATTCTACGCCGCGACATTTCCCGACAGCCGGATCGAGCGCGTCAACACAGCGCCGGGCGAGTTTCCCGGCGGTGCGGAGGGCAGCGAACTCACCGTCGAGTTCACGCTGCTCGGGCGGCGCTGCGTGGGCCTCAACGGGGGCCCCGTGTTCACGCCGAACGAGGCGGTGAGCTTCATGGTCGTGACGGAAACGCAGGAAGAGACCGACCGCTACTGGGACGCGATCGTTTCCAATGGCGGCGAGGAGAGCCAGTGCGGCTGGTGCAAGGACCGCTGGGGCTTTTCCTGGCAGATCACGCCGGCGCGGCTGCTCGAGCTGAACACGAGCCCCGACAAGGCAAAGGCAAAGCGCGTTTTCGAGGCGATGATGAAGATGAAGAAGATCGACATCGCCGCGCTCGAAGCGGCCGCGAAAGCTTGACGCCGATGCCGCCCGTCATCACCGGTTTTGCGAATTCTCCCGACCGGGGGCGGGGCCATGCGCGGGACATGCGCCTGCGCTGGGCTTTCGAAGAGGCGGGCGTTCCTTACGATGTGCGGCTTCTCTCCTTCGCTGAGATGAAGGAGGAGGCGCATCTCAAGCTTCATCCTTTCGGGCAGATCCCGACTTATGAAGAAGACGGTTCGGGCGAAGAAGAAGGGCTCGCGCTTTTCGAGAGCGGCGCCATCGTGCTTCACATCGCGGAGCGCCATGGCGGACTGTTGCCCAAGGAGGCGGGCGCCCGCGCCCGCGCGATCAATTGGCTTTTCGCCGCGCTCAACACGGTGGAGCCCGTGATCGTGGAGCGCGAGACGGCCGGCTATACGGAGCGCGACAAGGACTGGTATGGCGACCGGCTGGCGATGCTCGACGAGCGCGTGGACATACGGCTCGGCCAGCTTTCGCGGCGGCTGGGAGAGGCCGAGTGGCTCGACGGCGATTTCAGCGCGGGCGACCTGATGATGGTGTCCGTGCTGCGGCGGATCGAGGGGTCGGCGCTTCTCGCGCGCTATCCGAACCTCACGGCTTATGTCGCGCGCGGCGAGGCACGGCCCGCCTACAAGCGCGCCTTCGCGGCGCAGCTGGCGGTGTTCGAGGGGCGAACGAAGACCGGCGCTTGACTCGCGCGCCGACTCGCAACATATAAAGTTGCATGAAACGGAACAGCCAGCTTTCGGGCGTGCTCCATGTGCTGCTGCATATGGCGGAGCATGAGGGGCCCGTGACGTCGGAAATGCTCGCCAAGGCGATGCAGACGAACCCGGTCGTCATCCGCCGGATCATGGCGGGGCTCCGGGACGAGGGCTACGTGCGCTCCGAAAAGGGGCATGGCGGAGGATGGTCCATCGCCTGCGACATGAGCACCGTGACGCTGCGCGACATTCACGAGGCGCTGGGGAGCCCTGCCCTTCTCGCCATCGGCAACCGGACGGAAACGCCCGGATGCCTCGTGGAGCAGGCGGTGAATGCGCAGCTCGACAAGACATTCGAGGAGGCGGAGGCGCTGCTGCTCCGGCGGCTTGGCGAGGTGACGCTGGCCGCGCTTTCGGCGGATTTCCACAAGCGCTTCGCGAAGCGGCGCGGCGCGCACCAACTGGAGAAAGCCCATGCAGACTGACGCGATGAACGACATGCTGGCGCATTTCAACGATCCGGCGGCCGTCGCTCAGTATACGGAAGGGCCTGTGCGCTTCGTGCCCGGCTACAGGGAGCTTCACCGCATGACGGCGATCCTGCTCGGCGAGCGCGCGCCGGAGGACGCAAAGGTGTTGGTGCTCGGCGCGGGCGGCGGCATGGAGCTGAAGGCGCTGGCGGAGGCGCATCCCCGCTGGACCTTCGAGGGCGTGGACCCGGCACGGGAAATGCTGAAGCTCGCAGAGCGGGTGATGGGGGAGCACGCGGCGCGCGCGGACTTACGCGAAGGCTATATCGAGGATGCGTCGGAAGGCCCGTTCGACGCGGCGGCCTGCCTTCTCACGCTGCATTTTCTGGAGCGGAGCGAGCGCGTTCGCACGGCGGCGAAAATCCGCCGGCGCATGAAGCCCGGCGCGCCCTTCGTCGCCGCGCATTCGAGCTTCCCGCAAGGCGCCGATGTGAGGCCGCAATGGCTTTCCCGCTATGCGGCTTATGCCGTCGCTTCCGGAGCGGACCCGGAAATGGCGGAGAAGGCGCGCGCGGGCGTGGCGGCGCATCTCGACCTTCTGTCGCCGGAAGAGGATGAGGCCGTGCTGCGCGAGGCGGGGTTTTCCGGCGTGACGCCCTTCTATGCGGCCTTCACCTGGCGCGGCTGGGTCGCCTATGCCTGAGCGGCGGCGCTCTCCTTCACGAACTGGCGCAGCTTCTCTCGGACGCGGAAGACGCGGGCGCCCTGCTCTCGCTCCTTGCGGAGGAGACGGGCGATACCGCCGATGAACTCGGGCGAAGGCGCGCGGGCGATGCCGCGCGAGAGGATTTCAGGCGGCGGGACGTCGCGGCCACGGCCATATTCATCCACCACCCAGTTGAAGCCTTTCCACAGAAGATCGTTCTTGCGATCGAGCCCGCCGACGAGAAGAAGACCCGCGGGGTTCGCATCGAGCGGGATGAGCACGAGATCCGGCCGCTGGATGCGGAGCGCGTCGTAAAGCTTCCATACCTCGCCTGCCCAGAGCTGCGCCGAGCGCGCGCGAGCGCCCTGCGCGGGATGGTTTGGGAGCGCATGATTGACGACGACAAGGCTCGCCGGGGAAGAAAGGCGTTCGGCCTGCATGAAGTCGTGCAGGACGCATTCGAAGAAACGCGAGCCGTCGAGGAAGATCAGGTCCGGCGCGGGGTCGGTCACCGGCTCGTTCCCGCGGCCGAAGAAGAAGTCGCCGCTTGCGGCGGCAACAGTGCGGACATTCTCCGGCAGGCCCTGCAGCGCGCCCGCATGAGGGCCGATACCGAGCGCGGGACAATGCGCGAGAGACAGGAAGGCTGCATCGCGCGCACCGATTTCCAGACAGGCCCGCGGCTTGAGCGTCCGGTGCAGTTCCTGCAGGACCTCGGGGACGGGGGTGCTGCCCGCGGCCGCTTCTTCCTCCGCGCTGCCGGGGATGGCGGGCGGCGCGGGCTCGGCTTCGCGCGGCGGGAGGGCGCGAGCGGCAAGCGGCGGTGCGTCCTTGCGGCGGAAGACGCCCACGAGATCCTCCCAGGGGCCGCGAGCGTCGCGCCAGACATCGACGAGTTCGCAACCGGCATAGCGGGCGAGCGCGCGATAGGCATCCGGATAGAAGCGGTAGCAATCGACCGGGTAGCGGTGTTCCGGCCCGGCGGAGGGCGCGATCAGGAAGATGAAACCCGAGGGCTTCAGTACACGGACCATTTCCGCGAAGCTCTGCCAGAAGAACTCGCAATGTTCGAGCATCTGCCCGCTGAGAACGATATCGACCGAAGCGTCCTCGAGCGGAATTTCATAGGGACTGCCGAGAACGAGGGAAACGCCTTCGCCGGGCGCAATATCCGCGCCGATATAGTCGAAGCACGGGGCGCGGAAGAGATCGCGATAGGAACCGTTCAGATCGGCACCGCCGAGATCGAGAACGAGCGAGCGTTCCCGTTTCTCCAGTTCCGTTCCTTCCACGAAACGCCGGTAACATCTTTCCATGTTCTCCATGGAAGTAACATGCATTTTCGCTGGACTCCCCCAATCCGGAAATGGCCATTGCCGGGCGCCGGAACACCATCAGTAGACGGAATGTGGTCCTTTTCCCGGGCGGCGGCAATAGGTAGAAAGAACCGGAAGGGTCATTTCAGGCGATAGTGCGAAGGCCGGCGCGGAGCAAATCCGCGTCGATGCCGATTTCCCTTTCGAGTTCGGCGTGTTCCTTCTTCCAGATGCTCATGGCGGCGCGAAGCGTCTTGCGGCCCTCCGCGGTGAGGGAGAGTTTGCGCCCGCGCCTGTCATCCGGATCGACCTCTATGCGGATGAGGCCGTTACGCTCAAGCGGCTTGAGGTTGGCGGTCAGCGTCGAGCGGTCCATGGCAAGAAACTTCGCGACCGGCCCCATCGACACCGGCTCCGGCCTGTTCAACACGTTCAGGAGCGAGAACTGGCCGCTGGTGATACCGTGCGGCCGCAACGCATCGTCGAAGCGGCGGGCGAGCGCGCGGGCAGCGCGCTGCGCATGAAGGCAGATGCAGCGGTCGCGGATGTGGATCGTCGCCTCGAAGAGCTCCATATCCTTTTTTCCCGGCCGCGCCGGGCTTGCTTTTGCACCCGTCATTTCAACCCCGAGCCCTTTTTGATTGATATCAAACTTATAATATTCTATTGATATCAACCAATTGAGGCAATAGCAGCCGCGAACCGACCCCCGCGACCAATCGTCCCTTCCGGTCGAAGAAGGCTGTCTGCCCCTGCGGCAAAAGGAGCGTTTCATGCGAGCCGCAGAACCGCCCGGCGCATGGCGCCTGAACGGTCAAACCGGAGGACCAGCAGAATGAGAAAGTTCAGTTCGTTCGAATGGGTGCCCGACTTCGCGCGCGGCCATGTGAAGGAAATGCGCGTGCGCTGGGCGCTGGAGGAAGCGGGCCTGCCCTACCGGGAAATGCGGCTGACGCAGGAAGAGAAGGCAGGCGCGCCCTATCTGCAGCTGCAGCCCTTCGGGCAGGTGCCTTGTTTCGAGGACGGCGAGGTGTCGATGTTCGAATCCGGCGCGATCGTGCTTCGCATCGCCGAGCAGTCCGAGGCGCTGATGCCGCGCGACGCGCAAGGCCGCGCACGGACCATGAGCTGGGTCTTTGCGGCGCTCAATTCGGTGGAGCCCGAAGTCGCGCATCTTGCGGCAATCGACCTCTTCCATGAGGGCGAGGAATGGGCGCGGCTGCGCCGGCCGGGCGCCGTGGAGAATGTTCTCCATCGTCTCAGGCAGCTCGCCGGATGGCTCGGAGATCGCGACTATCTCGAAGACCGCTTCACGGCGGGCGATCTTATGATGACGACGGTGCTGCGCGAGGTACGGCAGGAAGAGGTGCTCGTCCAGTTTCCGACCTTGCGCGCCTATCGCGAACGCTGCGAGGCGCGGCCCGCCTTCAGACAAGCGCTCGCCGATCACCTGGCGATCTATGCGCAGGCGGCGGAATGAGAAAAAGGCCGGATCCTAAGATCCGGCCTTTTCGTTTCGCGTGGTTCGAAGCGCTTACTTGCCCTTCTTACTTACCTTTGGGGGCCTGATTGAAGGGCAGGTCCTTGTCGACGCGGACATCGCCCGGGAGACCCAGGACGCGTTCGGCGACGATGTTGCGGAGGATTTCGTCCGTGCCGCCCGCGATGCGGTAGCCCGCGGCGCCGATCCACTGCTCCGTATAGGCACCATCGGCAGGCGAGAGCTTGCGGTCGCGAATGACGCCGCCCATGTCCTGCAGGTCCATGCCGAAGGAGCCGAGATCCTGCATCTTCTTCGCGGCGACGATCTTGGAGATCGACGATTCCGGTCCGGGCGTCTCGCCCTTCGACAGCGCGGTGAGCGTGCGGAACTTCGTGAACTTCAGACCCTGAGCCTGCACATACCAGTCGGCGATGCGCTCGCGCACGCCGCCATGACGGATGGCCGGTTCGCCCGCGACGGTCACATCGCGCGCGAGTTCGATGAGGTCGTCCGTATCGGCATTGCCCTGGGAACCGCCAACGGCAAGACGCTCGTTCATGAGCGTCGTCAGCGCGACCTTCCAGCCGTCGCCCGGATTGCCGAGACGCTGGCTGTCCTTCACGCGGAGATTGGTGAAGAAGACCTCGTTGAACTCCGCACCGCCCGACATCTGCTTGATCGGACGCACCTCGACAGCCGGGTCCTTCATGTCGATCCAGAACATGGTGAGGCCCTTGTGCTTCGGCACGTTGGGGTCGGTACGCGTCAGCAGGATGCCGTAGTCGCAGAAATGGGCGCCGGACGTCCAGACCTTCTGGCCGTTGATGACCCATTCATCGCCGTCCTTTTCGGCGCGGGTGCGCAGACCCGCGACGTCCGAACCGCCAGCGGGCTCGGAGAAGAGCTGGCACCAGATCTCGTCGCCGCGCACGGCGGGAGCGACGAAGCGCTTCTTCGCTTCTTCCGAACCCCAGGCCATGACGGTCGGGATGCACATGCCGAGACCGATGGCGAAGATGCCGCCGGGGACGAGGTAGTTCGCCTCTTCCTGACCGTAGATCACGTTCTGGATGGTGGTACCGCCACCGCCGCCCCACTCCTTCGGCCAGGTAATGCAGGCATAGCCGGCATCGGCCTTCTTCGCCTGCCAGGCCTTGGACTGGGCGATCAGCTCGTTGAGATCGCGCGGCAGCTCCATGCCCTTGGCATCGGCCTTGCGGGTCGCGTTCTTGTCCAGCCACTCGCGCACCTGCTTGCGGTATGCGGCTTCTTCCGGTGTGTCGTTGAAATCCATTTCCTTACTCCCGAATATCCTTATTGATGCCGCTTCGTGCTCAGGCCGCGTTCTTGGCTTCAAGACGCGAGACGAGCTTTTCCTTCCACTGGATCGGCGCACCGATCGTGAGGGCAAGCAGTTTCGCGCGGCGATAATGGAACTGGCAGTCCGATTCCCAGGTGTAGCCGATGCCGCCATGCGTCTGGATGTTCTCCTGCGCGGCGAAGACATAGGCGTCGGAACCGGCGATGCGGGAAGCGGCGGCGGCTTCGGTGAGTTCCGAGCCTTCGTCGTTCAGCATCATCGCGCCGTAATAGGCGTTCGACTTCGCGAGTTCCTTCTTCACATACATGTCGGCGAGCTTGTGCTTGATCGCCTGATAGGAGCCGATCTGGCGGCCGAAGGCATAGCGCTCCAGCGCATAGTCGCGCGCCATTTCGAGGGCGGCCTCAGTGCCGCCGACCTGCTCGAAGGAGAAGAGCACGGCCCCGCCGTCCATAATGCGCGAAAGCTGCGACCAGCCCTCGCCCTGCTTGTCGCCGAGAATCTCCGCGGGCGCGTCCTTCAGCGTCAGCGTGACGTGCTGGCGCGAGGGGTCGATGGTGCGGACGGGCTCGGACGAAACGCCGCCGGCCTTGAGATCGACAATGGCGAGCGAAATCGCCTGCTCTCCGGAACCGCCGGTGTTGACGGCGACGATGGCGACCGAGGCGGCGGCGCCATCGGCGACCGGCTGCTTCACGCCGCTGACCTTGCCGCCCGCGAACTTCGCTTCGATGTTGCGCGGATGGGCGGCATGGAGACCTTCCGAAACCGCGACCGTGCCGACGATCTCACCGCTTGCGAGTTTCGGCAGCCAGGCTTCCTTCTGCTTCTGCGTGCCGAAGAGCTTGATCGCTTCGGCAGCGAGATAGATCGAGGAAGAGAAAGGAACGGGCGCGGCGGAGCGGCCGAGCTCTTCCGCGATCACGCAGAGTTCAAGCGCGCCGAGGCCGAGGCCGCCGAACTCTTCCGGGATCGCCGTGCCGGTGAGGCCCATTTCCACGAGGCCCTTCCAGACCTCTTCGGCATAGGCCTCTTCCTTTTCGAGGACGCGGCGCGTCACCGTCATCGGGCATTTGTCCGCCAGGAACTTGCGGACCTGCTCCTTCAACATTTTCTGGTCGTCGGAAAAATCGAAATTCATGATGTCTCCCTTGATGCCGCTATGGGCCGTAAGTCATGCGTTTCTCGGGCGCATACTTGGCCCGGGCACATTGTTTGGCGCGCATTCTCACCGCATTGGGGCAACATGAAAAGACCCATGCATTTGACGCCGCGTCGGCTTGGGATGCGGCGGTGCAGCGGAGGCGAATCCCGGCCCTGAGTTGAGGCTCCAGACTGAATTACGAGAATTCCGGGCTTCCGGATCGCCGGTTTCGCCAGACGAGAAGCGCGGCCGAAAAGACAATGACCGCCCAGCCCGCGAGGAGGACGAGGCCCGCGACGGGCAAGATGCCGTCGAGCGTCCGGACGTCTACCCGGCCGGTGTGCCAATAGACCCAGTCGCCCCCGAGCCCTGCGGCGAGACCGGGATTGCCTGTCGCGAGCACGAGGATGGCGTCGCCGGTCATCGGGTCGAGCCGGGCGGTGGTCTCTATCGCCGGGAAGTTCATGCCCTCATGGCCGACGATGTATCCGCCGCCCGGTGCTTCCGCATAGAGCATGACGCCGAGACCCCAGATCGGGATGCCGAACTGCGAGGCATGAGGCGTACGCATCGCCGTCATGATCTCCGGCGGCAGGGCGGGATTGCTCGCGCCTTCCAGTTGCGCTTCGAGGAAGCGAACGAGATCTTCGGCGCTCGCATGGAGCGAGGCGGCGGCGGGCGCGGCGAAGTTGCGATAGGCGCAGGGCGCGCCTTCCGCATCGAAACAGGGGGCGAGGCCCGCCGCTCGCGCCTCCGCCGGATCGAAGGTCGCTCGCGACATGCCGAGCGGGTCGAGGACCGCGCGCTTCATATAGCTGGCGAAGGGTTCGCCCGAGATTTCCTCGATCAGAAGCTCAAGCAGCGCATAGCCGCCGCCCGAATAGGCCCAGGCGGAGCCGGGCGCAATGCCGACACGCGTCCGCCCGTCGGCGCCGGGCATGGGGTCGGCGGCCTGCGTCAGCGATGACTCGAGCGTCTGGACGGGCGTGCCCGGCTCGAAGCCCATATAGCCGAGGCCGTCGGTCAGGCCCGCCGTATGAGACAGAAGGCGGCGCGCGGTGACGCCTTCCGTGCCGAATTCGCTTTCGGGAAGCTGCCAGCGCGTGAGATAGCGCGAGACGGGCGCATCGAGATCGAGCTTTCCATCCGCTGCGAGCTTCAAGACACCAATTGCCGTCGCCCATTTGCTGAGCGAGGCGAGCTGAAAAAGCGTGTCGCGGCTCACCGGCGCGCCAGCGGAAACATAATGTTCGCCGAAGACCGCGCCCTTCTCGATCAACACAAGGGCCACCGCGCCCTGCCCTGCCGCATCGGCCTTCGCGGACAGGCCGGAGAAGAAGGACGCCACATCCTCTCGCGGGCCGGGATCGGTACGCCACCAGCCCTGACGCGCGCCTGTGACAACCAGGACGGCCCAGAGCGCCATGGCCAGGAGGGCGGAAAATATCAAAAGTGACAAGTTGCGCATGGATGAGCGTCGCCGACCGGCGGATGACGGTCAAGCGCGGGGCGGGCGCTCTTCCTGCCGGGTGTGCCCCTCGCCTGCCTCGCCTCCTGCCTCGACAGCTTCGAGGTTCGCCTTGATGCGCTGGAACATGGAGAGGAGCGCCCGGTATTCCTCATCCGTGAAACCATCGAGAGCCGCCTCGAACATGCCGAAGGCGGCCGCCCAGAGCGGATCGTGAAGCTCGTCGAAGGCGCCCGTGAGATAGACGCGGCGGACGCGGCGGTCCGCGGGATCGGGCCGGCGCTCGACCAGGCCCTGCTCTTCCATACGGTCGATGACACGGCCGAGCGGCGCCTTTTCCATCATGACGAGATCGGCGATCTCGGTCTGGGTGAGACCGTCGCGCAGGCGCAGTTCGGCGAGGACGCGGGACTGGGGCACGGTGACGCCGGTGCCGGAGGCGCGCAGGTGGCGGTCCCAGGCACGCTGCAGCAGCCGGAAGACATCGCGCTGCAGCCAGCCGAATTCCTGATCGGGTTTCGCTTTCTTCGTCGTTCTTCCGGCCAAGGGCGGGCGCGCTCCCAAGTCATGCTTCCATATCGTAACCTGGGATACTATAACCTTGCTTAGCACCTGCCGGAAGGGCGGCGGGCGATTTTCGAGGAACAAGACCCATGTATTTCCGCACCGGCACCTTTACCGCCTGGATGGGTACCGCCTGGATGAGTACCGCCCGGACGGGCCTTCTTTTGGCGGCGCTGGCGCTGCTGCCGCTAGCCGGATGCGGCGAGGAGGCGGAAAAGGCGGAAGCCCCGGAAGCGGAGGCCATTGCGGTTTTCGAGAGCCCGGTGACACGCGAGGAACTGATGGAGCCGGTGACGGGCACGGGCACCATCGCCGCGCACAAGACGACCGTTCTGGGACCGCGGGTGGACGGCATCATCGAGGAGATCATGGTTCGCGTGGGCGACCGCGTGACGAAGGATCAGCCGCTTTTCCGCACGCGCGACACCGAATGGAAATTGCGGGTGGCGGAACTCGAAAACCAGGTGAAGCTCGCGACGGCGGAAGCCGCCAACATGCAGAAAGCCTTCGCGCGGGCGGCAGAACTGCACGGCAAGGGCTTCGTTTCGAACGGCAAGCTCGACGACGCGCGCGCGGCGCGCGACGCCGCGGACGCAAAGCTCGGCATCGCCAGGGCGCAGCACTCCGCCGCGCAGCAGGCGCTCGACGATTGCGTCGTGACCGCGCCCTTCGACGGCGTCATCACGCGGCGCGACGTGGACGAAGGCAAGTTCATGGCGACGCGCATGGGCAGCATGGGCCCCTCGCAGGGCGGCGTGCTCGAAATCATGAAGATCGACATCGTCGCGGCTATCGTGAACGTGCCGGAAATTCATCTGTCGAAGTTCAAGGTCGGAACGAAGGGCAGGATATTCCTCGACGGCATCGACAAGAGCTACGACTCCTATGTCGCGATCATCAACGACCGGATCGACCCCGTGACGCGGGCCGTGGAAGTGCGGCTTCCCATCGCGAACGAGGATTACTCCGTCAAACCCGGCCTTTTCGCACGGGCGGAGATCTATCCCGATCCCCGCGTGGCTCTCGTCATGCCGCGGGCGGCGCTGATGGGCACCGAGGCGCAGCGGCATGTCTTCGTGAACGAGAACGGATCGGCGAAGCGCGTGCCCGTGACGATGCGCCAGATCGACGCGACGCGCGTCGAAGTGCTTTCGGGCCTGGAGGAAGGCGACAAGGTGCTGTTCGGGCCGAATGCGCCGCTTCTCCTCGAAGGATCGCCCCTGAAGATCGAATCCGACCCGGAAGCGCCGCAGACGCTCGCCAAGGGCGCGCCGGCCGCGGCGACGAGCGCGGAATAGACACGGGAACGGGGGAGGAATAGCGATGTGGATTTCCGACGTCTCCATCCGCCGGCCCGTCTTCGCGGTCATGATCATCATGGCGCTGGTCGTGCTCGGCTGGATTTCGCTCGGACGCGTGGGCGTCGACCTCTTTCCGAAAGTCGAGTTTCCGGTCGTCTCGGTCACGACGACGCTTGAAGGCGCATCGCCCGAAGCCGTCGAAAGCGATGTGACCGACCCGATCGAGGAGCAGGTCAACACGACATCCGGCATCGAGACGCTTTCCTCCACCAGCGCGGAAGGGCTCTCCCAGGTCGTCATTCAGTACGACCTCGACGAGAATGTGGACGTCAAGGCGCAGGACGTGCGCGACAAGGTCTCGCTGGCGCGCGCGGAAATCCCGCAGGATGCCGAGCAGTCCATCGTGCAGAAGGTGGACCCGGACGCGCAGGCGATCATGTCCGTGATGATCGCGGGCGACCTGCCCATTCGCGACCTCACGCAATATGCCGACAAGACGGTGAAGGAGCGGCTGCAGCGCATTTCGGGCGTGGGCTCCATCGACGTCATCGGCGGGCGCGACCGCGAGGTCCGCATCTGGCTCGACGCGGTGAAGATGCGCGCCTATGGCGTGACGGCCGAAGATGTGAGCGCCGCGATCCGCCGCGAGCATGCGGAGATTCCGGGCGGCCGCCTCGAAACGCCCGGCGCGAGGGCCGAATTCTCGGTCAAGACCAAGGGCGAGGTTTCGACCGTCCAGGGCTTCCGCAGCATTCTCGTCGCCTTCCGCGAGGACGGTGCGCCGACGACCATCGGCGACATTGCACGCGTGGAAGACGGGATGGAGGACGAACGCTCCTATGCCGAGTTGAACGGCAGGCGCGGCGTTTCGCTCGAACTGCGCAAGCAGTCCGGCCGCAACACGGTGGAGGTCGCGCGGGCGGTGCGCGAGGAACTGGCCGAGATCCGCAAGAGCGCGCCCGCAGGCATCGAGATCGTGACGGCGCGGGACACGGCGGTCTTCATCGAGGGATCGGCGGACGACGTGTTCTTCGACATCCAGCTCGGCATCGTGCTGGTGGTGCTCGTCACGCTCGCCTTCCTGCTTTCGGTCCGCGCGACACTGATCGTCGCCATCGCCATGCCGACATCGCTGATCGCAACCTTCTTCGCCTTCTATGTCGCCGACTTCACGATCAACCTGATGACGCTAATGGCGCTTTCGCTCGCCGTCGGCCTGCTCGTGGACGACGCCATCGTGGTGCTCGAAAGCATCTACCGGAAGCTCGAGGAAGGGCTGCCGCCGATGCAGGCGGCCTCGGAAGGCACGCAGGAAGTGGGGCTTGCGGTGCTCGCCGCGACATTCTCGATCTGCGCCGTTTTCGTGCCCATCGCCTTCATGGAAGGCGTGGTCGGCCGATTCTTCTATCAATACGGGCTTGCGATCACCTTCTCCGTCCTCGTGTCGCTTCTCGTATCGCTGACGCTGACGCCGATGCTCTCCTCGCGCGTGCTGAAGAACGGGGAAACCGACCCCGAGAACTACGGCCGCTTCGCACGCATCTTCGACAATGGATACCGGAAGCTCGACTCCTATTACGGGCGGCTTCTCGAATGGTCGCTCTCGGCGCGCTGGGTGGTGATGGTGGCGGCCGTTCTCGCCATCGTCGTCGCCATCGCGGTGGCGAGGACGATCCCCGCCGCCTTCGATACGCGAGCGGACCGGGCGGAATTCCTCGCCACGGTGGAGCTGCCCTTCGGGGCGGGCCTCCAGGAAACGCGCATCGTCTCCTCGCGTGTCGCACATGCGATTTCGGGTGTGCGGGAAGTGACGACCGTCTTCTACACGATTGCCTCCGATCCGCAGAAGAGCGTCAACAAGGCCTTCTTCTATGTGGGACTGACGCCGAAGGACGCGCGCGACGAAAGCTTCATACCGATCATGGATACGACGCGCGCCGCCATGCTGAAGGCGGCGCCCGAGGCAAAGCATATATCGCTTGCGGACGTGCCGTGGATTTCGGGCGGCGGCTTTTCGGACTATGCGATGATGTATGTGCTGCAAGGGCCGGACCTTGCCGTGCTCGACGCCAAGGCGAGCGAGGTCGTGTCGCGGATGCGGGCGAGCCCGCTCTTCGCCGACGCGAAGACGAGCTATGACGCGGGCAAGCCGGAAGTGCAGGTTCATGTGGACCGCGAGCGCGCGGCCGATCTCGGCGTGCCGGTGCGCTCTCTCGCGGAGACGGTTCGCGCCATGGTGGGCGGCGTGAAGGTGGGAAGTTTCGAGGAATTCGGACAGCGCTACGATGTGCGCGTGCGGCTGGAAGAGGACCAGCGCGACGACATTTCACGGCTGAACCTCATCCAGATCCGCTCAGCCAACGGACAGCTCATCGATATTTCCAATGTGGCGCGCTTCGACGTTGCCGCCGGTCCGGCGCAGATCGAACGGCAGAACCGCTCGCGGCGTGTCGCGATCCTTGCGAACAACCCGGAAGGCGCGGCGCTCGGCCCCGCTTCCGCCGAACTCGAATCCTATCTGAACGAACTGAAGCTGCCGCCGGGCTATTCATGGGAAGCGGAAGGCCGCTCGAAACGGATGAAGGAAACGGGCGCCGCAATCGGCTTCGCCTTCATGCTGGCGCTGATCGCGCTCTACATGATCCTTGCGAGCCAGTTCAACAGCTTCGCGCAGCCCGCCATCATCATGCTCTCGGCGCCTCTCTCCTTCTCCGGCGCCTTCATCGCGCTGAAGCTGTCGGGCCACGAGATGTCGATGTTCAGCCAGATCGCGCTGCTGGCGCTGATGGGGCTGGTGATGAAAAACGGCATCCTGCTCGTCGACTACACGAACCATCTGCGGGAAGCGGGCGCAACGCCCCGCGAAGCCGCGCTCAAGGCGGGGCCGGTCCGCCTGCGGCCCGTGCTCATGACGCAGATCGCGACGATCTTCGGGCTGATCCCGGTCGCCATATCGGACAGTCAGGGCGCCGAGTTCCGCAACTCCATGGGCGTGCTCGTGATCGGCGGTCTCATTTCCTCGACCCTCCTCACGCTGGTCGTGGTGCCGGTCGCCTATACGCTGATGGAGGATGCGAGGGGCGGGCTTGCAAGGGCCGGCGGGGTTTTCCGGCGGCTCGGGGCAAGGGCCGGCCTCACGAGAAAAGGTCCCGGCGCTCCCGCGGAGTGACGGCCCTTTCGCGCCCGGAAACGGCCCAACAAGAGACAAACCGACGCTTTTCCTTAAGCCTGTGCTAACCGCCCGGCGCGGATAATGCCCGTCAGGTCATTCTTCTTGCGGGCGGAGGCTTATCCTCAAATGGCGAAAGCGCAGTTCCATAAAAACCAGCGGGTCTATGTGCGTCCGGTCGGAACCTGGGCGGTGATCGAGCGCGTGGTTCCGCAATGGGTCAAGGACATGGATGAGCCGCTGCGCATCCATTACGACGTGGGGCTCGGCCGCGACTTCGCGGCCAAGGAACTCGAAACGGAAGAAGTGGCGACGCTTTCCCATCTCGATCCGCAGATGGAGGAGTGGCACGTGGTTCGCGTCGCGAACAAGTGGCGCTCGGCGGAAGAATGCGCCGGACACCCGGTGCCGGGCACGCATCCCGTGGTCGTGACGGGGAGCCATGAAGGCGGCGGCTGGCGCGTGCCGGGCGTCGAATACGACATGACGCCGGAGCGCGTGGAGCTGCAGGCGAAGGTGATCGCGGCGGCGCCGAAGATGATGGTGCTGCTGAACCGGCTGGCGGACTATGCACGGCACAATCCGGAGAACCTGCCCGACGACGTGATGACGCTGGCGGGTGACGCCGATGCGATCGTTAGCAGCATCATGAATACGAAAGACACGCCCAACTGAACCCGGTGCGCGAGCTGGCGCACCTTCCAACCGGTACAAACAAATGGCCGCCACGTCCGCCCTGCCGACCTCTCCTTCCGGAAGTCAGTCCGTGGAGGAGGATCGCGAGCCGGGCAGAAGCCGCATGGAGACCGCCCTTTCGTTGCTGCACCAGAAGGATATCGAAATCCTGAAAGGTGTGCTCCAGGTGAACAGCGCCCTGCTGACCGGCGCACCGGACCTGGCCGCCCTCCGGCGAACGCTGCAGCGGGGCGACCTGATCGAGGACCTTACTTCCGAGATCGAGGATCTTGCCGTCGGCCTAAAGGACGGGCGCGGGCGCCAACTCCGGCGTATCGCGGTCGCGTACCGATCATTGCTGTTCGATCTTCAGATGCTTCTCGACGGCGTGATCGCGAAGGGCAACATTCCGAAGAAACTCTACCGGCAGATCGCCGACGACTGCGTCGAGCTCGTGGGACTGATCGAGGAGTCGAAGTCGCGTTTCTGGGACCTCCTTGCGAGCACCGACGAACTGACGGGTTTGCTCAACCGTCATGCACTGGAAGAAAGCTTCGAAATCGCCTTTGAACGAAGTGCGAAATCCGACGGCCTGGTGGCCGTTGCGCTTATCGACGCGGACCATTTCAAGGCGCTCAACGATACCCACGGACACGATTTCGGGGATCGGGCGCTGGTTGCGATCGCGGATGCGACACTCGGCGCGATCCGGCCCGGCGATGCGGCGCTTCGCTATGGCGGGGAAGAAATCCTCGTCTTCCTTCCCAATGTGACGGCGCGAACCGCCCGCAGCATCATGGACCGTGTGCGCCAGAGGATCGAAGCGATACGCCTCCACGCGGAAGATGGGGAGGAAGTTCAGGTTACCGCGTCCGCAGGATTCACATTGGCAACCAGGGAAGACGAGCTGGAGACGGCAATCAGCAAGGCCGATGAAGCGCTCTATGAAGCGAAAGACAAGGGAAGAAACCGGGTGATCTACAGGGCCCGGCAATCCTGACAACGCGGAAAGGAAACGCCTCCGTTCAACGCGTCAGCGCGACGCCCGCTTCAGAGCCTTATCCCACACCAGACGGTGTGTGCGCCTTCTTCCAGAACGGTGAAGCCATAGGCGGCGTAGAAGGCGCGGCCGCGCGCATTCGCCCCGCCGACGCCGAGATGAACGCCCGGCGAGCCGAGTTCCTTCATGCGCGCGAGAAAGACATCCATCAGCCTGCTCCCCACGCCCCTGCCCTGCAGCCGGGGCAACAGGTTCACATGAAGATGGGAGGGATGGTCCGCGAGGATGCGGGAAGGGACGCGGAAGGGATGATGGATGAGAAATGCCATGCGCTCATCGGCGCTCCAGCCCTCATGCGGGGGCGAAGGATTGGGGTATCGCCCGCGCAGAGCCGGCCACCATTCCGCCTCGAGCCGCGCCTCGAAGGCGCGCGTATCCGGCGCGCCGACGATATAGCCGCCGGCGCCCTGCCCGTCTTCGACGACGAAGGCAGATTCGGGCGCGAGCAGCACATAGGGCGCGGCATAGACATGGCCAACGAGACGGGGATCGGCGTAGAGGGCGGTCGCGTCCTCGCCATTCGCGCCGGTTTTCAGGGCGATTGCGTAGACGGCGTCCAGGTCGTCCGGCCGGACGGGACGGATTTCGATGCTGCCCAATTTCTCCCCCCTCGCAGAATCCAGCGATTCAACTATATAGAGTGAATATTCCCTCCGCAGCCGAGCCTCGCCCATGCGTACCGAAAACCCGCGCCCGATCCGCCTCAAGGACTACAAGGTTCCCGCCTTCACGACGCATGAGGTCATGCTCGACATCGACCTCGATCCAAAGGCCACCAGGGTTCATTCCACCCTCAAGATGGAACGGAACCCGGCGAGCATGGAAAGGGATGCGCCTCTCGTGCTCGATGGCGAGAAGCTGAACCTTCTCGAAGTGAGGCTGGACGGCGAGACGCTCGGACCGAACCGCTACAGCGTCGACGACGAGACGCTGACGATCCACGAGGCGCCGCAGGGCAAGTTCACGCTCGAAACGGTGACGACATGCGCGCCGGAGGAGAACACGGCGCTTGAGGGGCTCTATCTCTCGCAGGGCATCTATTGCACGCAATGCGAGGCGGAGGGCTTTCGCCGGATCACCTATTATCTCGACCGGCCGGACAACATGGCCGTGTTCCGCACGAGGATCACAGGCGACCGGAAGAGCGAGCCCGTTCTGCTGTCGAACGGCAACCCGGTGAAGAGCGGCAAGACGAAGGACGGGCGGCATTTCGTGGAATGGCACGACCCCTTCCCGAAGCCTTCCTATCTCTTTGCCCTGGTCGCGGGCGATCTCGGCCATGTGGAAGACAAGTTCGTCACCATGTCGGGCCGGGAAGTGACGCTGCGCATCTTCGTGGAAAAGGGCAACGAGGATCGCTGCGGCTATGCGATGCAATCGCTCAAGCGCGCAATGAAATGGGACGAGGAGCGCTTCGGCCGCGAATACGATCTCGACATCTTCATGATCGTGGCGGTGAGCGCCTTCAACATGGGCGCGATGGAGAACAAGGGCCTCAACGTCTTCAACGACAAATATATTCTCGCGCGGCCCGACACGGCGACGGATGCCGATTATGCGGCGATCGAGGCGATCATCGCGCATGAATATTTCCACAACTGGACGGGCAATCGCATCACCTGCCGCGACTGGTTCCAGCTCTGCCTGAAGGAGGGCCTCACCGTCTTCCGCGACCAGGAGTTCACGAGCGACATGCGCTCGCGGCCGGTAAAACGGATTTCCGACGTGCGGCTTCTGCGCGCGCATCAGTTTCCCGAGGATGGCGGACCGCTCGCCCATCCCGTGCGTCCGGACAGCTATATCGAGATCAACAACTTCTATACGGCGACCGTCTACGAGAAGGGCGCCGAACTCTGTCGCATGATCCATACCATGGCGGGACGAACACGCTTCCGCAAAGGCATGGACCTCTATTTCGAACGGCATGATGGGGAAGCGGCGACAGTCGAGGATTTTCTGGACGCGCTGGCCGATGGAGCGAAGCTCGACCTCAAGCAGTTCAAACGCTGGTACTGGCAATCGGGCACGCCGGAAGTGCTCGCTTCCGGCCGCTACGACGCGGCGCGCCAGACCTATACGCTGAAGATGAGCCAGGTGTGCCAGCCGACGCCGGGGCAGCGCGTGAAGGAGCCCTTCCACATTCCCGTCGCGGTGGGCCTTGTAGGCCCGGACGGCAAGGACATGGCGCTGACGCTCGACGGGGAAGACAAGCCGGGACCGAAGACGCGCGTTCTGCATCTGACGGAGCGGGAAGGCACGTGGCGCTTCAAGAATGTGTCGGAGAAGCCCGTTCCATCGCTTCTGCGCGGCTTCACCGCGCCGGTGAAGCTCGACGCGAACCTGAAGGAACGCGACCTCGTGTTCCTGATGAAGCATGACAGCGACAGTTTCAACCGGTGGGAGGCGGCGCAACGCTATGCGACCGGGCTGCTTGTGCGCATGGTCGAAGCAGCGAAGGACGGCAGCGTGCCCCGCAAGGGAACGGGCTTTGCCGAGATGGTGCGCGACCTTGTGAGCGCGAAGAAGATCGACCCCGATTTCGTCGCGCAGATCATCCTGCTGCCGAGCGAGCAGACGCTGGCGCAGATCATCGGCGAGAATGTAGACGTCGACGCGATCCATGCCGCGCGGGAAGCGCTTCGCATTTCCATCGCAACATATGCGAAGGATGCGCTTCTCGACGCCTATGAACGTATGGAAGTGAAAGGCCCCTACAATCCGGATGCGGCGGACGCCGGACGCCGCGCGCTGCGCAATGCCTGTCTCGGCTATCTTGCGGCCGCGCCCGGCGACGAGGGCGTGATGCTTGCCGCCGAGCAATTCCGCAAGGCGACGAACATGACGGATTCGATCGCCGCCCTCTCCGTGCTCTCGCATGTCGACTGCCCGGAACGGAAAGAGGCGCTTTCCGCGTTCCACGACCGGTGGAAGGACGATCACCTCGTGATGGACAAGTGGCTTGCCATTCAGGCCATGTCATCGCTGCCGGGAACGCTTGACGAAGTGAAAAGGCTGACCGGGCATTCCGCCTTCACGATGAAGAACCCGAACAAGGTGCGCGCGCTCATCACGAGTTTCGCGGCGAACAACCAGCTTCATTTCCACGAGGCCAAAGGCCAGGGCTACCGCTTCGTGGCGGACAAGGTGCTCGAACTCGACAAGCTCAACCCGCAGGTGGCGGCGAGGCTTCTCGGCACGTTCAAGAGCTGGCGGCAGTTCGAGGCGAAGCGGCGCAAGCTCATGCAGAAGGAGCTGAAGCGCATCGCAGGCGCCGAGGGCCTCTCACGCGACGTTTACGAAATCGCGACCAAAACGCTCGCCTGAACCGCATTTCCCAGCCGTTTCGTGCCGCATCGGAGCAAATCGTACCGGCGCGGCACATCTTAACCATGCTGCTTAACGCGGAATTAATGCTGGCGGGTCAGGAGTCGTTAACCCGGGATTTTCCCTGGCTCACACATGCCTCGCGAACACGGCCAGGTGAGTCCCGATTGCATCTATTAACAAAAAGTTAACGGCGGCTATGGACAGGGGGACTCGCAAGTCGAATCATCGTTTTGGACAGGGTGATTCGAACCCCGATGGGGCTTCTCCATGTTGAGCGGCCCGGAGCGGACGGAAGAGCGGATGAGCGACGCGACGACGAGGCAGGATGCGATGAAGTGGCGCGAAGTCGCGAGCCAGCGCCGCCGCACACTGCCGTCCGGGCTCCTTCCCCGGCTGGCGCTCGGCGTTTCCGGCTTGGCGCTGGCGGCGCTCAACGTCGCGCTCTATCTGCAGGACGGCATGTCGCGCCCTCTCGTCGCATCGGCCGCCCTTTCCGGGGGCTATCTCGTGCTCGCCTACATGCTGGTGCGCCTGCGCGAGTCGAAGCTCGAGGCCGAGGCGGCGCTCGTCGAGAACCAGCAGCGCTTCGATATGGCCTTTGCAGGCGCGCGCTGCGGCATCTGGGACTGGGATCTTTCCGAGAACCGCGTCTACTGGTCATCGGCCATGTTCGACATGGTCGGGCTCAAGCAGGCGTCGAAGCGGCTGTCGCCGAACGAGATCAAGGCGCTGGCGCATCCCGACGACATGGACGCAATCGACGAGATTTCGCGCGCGGTGACGCGCCCCTCGCGTTCCTACGATACGACCTTCCGGCTGCGCCATGCCGATGGCAGCTGGATCTGGATGCATGCCAAGGGGCAGGTCTGGAGCGGCAACAGGGCCGCGGGCGACCGGCTTGTCGGCATCACCATCGACATCACCGAACAGAAGATTGCGGAAGCGCGCGTGTCTGAAGCGAATGAGCGGCTGCGCGACGCGATCGAAAACATCGGCGAAGCCTTCGTGCTGTGGGACGCCGAAGGAAAGCTCGTCACCGCGAACAGCAAGCTCGGCGAATTCCTGAACCTCTCCGAAGACGCGATGGCGCCGGGCATAACGCGCGACACCGTGATGTCGCGTGCGGGTGTCGGCGATGCCTGGCCCGTGGCGGAGGGCGGGGAAACGGAGACCGCGGTGAGCGAAATCCGCCTGCCGACGGGGCGCTGGCTCCAGATCAGCGAGCGGCGCACCAAGACGGGCGGCCATGTGAATGTCGGCACCGACATCACGGCGATCAAGGAGCAGGAAGCAGCGCTCACCGACAACAAGCTCGCGCTCGAAAAGACGGTGCGCGACCTCGAAAGTTCGCGCCGGAAGCTGCAGGAGCAGGCTCGTCAGCTTGTCGACCTCGCCGAGAAATACGCTTCCGAAAAGACACGCGCGGAAGCGGCGAACCGTTCGAAGTCCGAGTTCCTCGCTAATATGAGCCATGAACTGCGCACGCCGCTGAACGCGATCATCGGCTTTTCGGAGATCATGGGGTCGGGGCTCTTCGGCGAACTCGGCTCGCCGAAATACAAGGAATATGCCTCGGACATCCATGCGAGCGGCACGCATCTCCTCGAACTCATCAATGACATTCTCGACATGTCGAAGATCGAGGCCGGACGCATGACACTCGAAGCGCAGCCGCTCGATCTCTCGGAGGTCGTGGAGGAATCACTCCGGCTCGTCTCAGGCCGCGCGGAAGTCGCGAAGGTGACGATAGAGAACGAACTGCCTGCCCTTCCGACGGTTCAGGCCGACAAGCGCGCCGTCAAACAGGTGCTGCTCAATCTTCTCTCCAATGCGGTGAAGTTCACGCCGGCGGGAGGCTCGATCCATCTCAAGGGAAGCAGCACAGACGGCATCGTCACGATTGCTGTCGAAGATACGGGTATCGGAATCCCTGCGAGCGCACTGCCGAAGATCGGCCGTCCCTTCGAACAGGTCGAGAGCCAGCATTCGAAGAAGCACAAGGGCACGGGGCTCGGCCTCGCCCTCTCCCGCTCGCTCGTGGAGCTTCACGGCGGGACGCTCACCATCGAAAGCACCGAAGGCGTCGGCACGACGGTGAGCTTCACGCTGCCTGCGATTACCGTCTAGAGATACCAGTCATACTCCAGCGGCGAGATCGCTTCCTGGAATTTCTCGAATTCGAGGATCTTCGTCTCGGCATAGACATCGACGTAGCGGTCGGTGAGATATTGCCGCATGACCTGCGAGTTGCGGAACCGCTTGAGCGCGCTCGGCAGATAGAGCGGAAGCCCCTCGTCCACGGTTTCGCACGCATTTCCTTCGGCGGGGTCGCCCGGATCGATCTCGTTCACGATGCCGTGGTGGATACCGGCGAGGATCGCCGCCAGCACCAAATACGGATTTGCGTCCGCGCCGGTGACGCGATGTTCGATGCGCCGCGAATCCGGCGAACCGTTCGGCACACGGAAAGCGACGGAGCGGTTGTTATATCCCCAGCTTCCATTGACCGGCACGAAGAGGTTGGGCCCGAAGCGGCGGTAGGAATTGAGGTTCGGCGCGAAGATGGCCATTGCTTCGGGCAGGGTCGCCTGGAGGCCGCCAATCGCGTGGCGAAGCTGGATGGACCCCTCGTCCGTGCCGTTGTTGAAGATGTTGTTTCCCTTTTCGTCCAGTACCGAGCAGTGGACATGCATGCCATTGCCGGTCTGGTCGACGAAGGGTTTCGCCATGAAGCTCGCAAGGAAATTATGCTTGCGGGCGATGGTGCCGATCAGGTGACGCAACATGACGGCATGATCGCCGGCCCGCACGACATCGTCCTCGTGCTTGAGGTTGATCTCGTACTGGCCGGGCGCGAACTCCGCCGTGGCGCCGGAAGCGGGAACGCCCTGCGCGGCAGCGGCCTCATCGATATCCTTGAGGAGACCCATGAAACCGTCGAGTTCGGTGATGCCGTAGACCTCGTGCGCGGTTTCGCGCGCACCGGTCGCCGGGTTGATCGGCGGCTGAGGACGGCCCTTGCGATCCATGTCCTTGTCGAGGAGATAGAACTCGAATTCGCAGGCGACCGTCGCCTTGAGGCCGATCTCCTCGAGCTTCTTCGCGACATGGATCAGCACGTTGCGCGGCTCGAGCATGAGCGGCGCACCGTCGTCATCCAGCATGGTCATCAGAACCTGCGCCTGCTTCATGGAGGCCCAGGGGACGGGAACGATGGAGCCGGAGACGGGACGGGACTGCTTGTCCGGATCGCCGTCGGAAAAGCCCATGCCGAGGATGTCCTCGTTCACGCCCGTCACGTCGAAGAAATAGATCGACTGCGGCATCTGCACGCCCGTCGTGAAGACCTTGTCGGCCTCTTCGGAGGGGAAGCGCTTGCCGCGCACCGTACCGCACATATCCACGAAAATGGCGTCGAGGTAGTCGATCTCGCCGTGCTCGGCGAGGAAGGCATTGAACTCACCCAGCGTGGCCCAATCCCTTGGGCCCTGTCTTTCCCGGTCGCTCATGATGTCCTGCATGTTCACAACGCAAGGTCCACGCGAGCGAGCCCCCTCACCCACGTTTGAAACCGCTATCGCGTCCTATAGATCCATGAAGCGATAGTAGCCGAGAGCCCCCCGGAGATACCAGCGCCGCAAAGCGGGAAAAGGAATGGAACGGGGCTCGCCCCTGACCGGCGCGGGAATGTCCGAAATTTTCTTTTTTCCGCCAATGAGTTGGGCGACGAGGCGGCCCGCCCAGGGAGCCGCTGCGACCCCATTTCCGTGATAACCCAGGGCAAAAAAGACGGTTTCATCGTCCGGAAGTGAGCCCAATGAAGGGGTGAGCCGGGCCGCCATGCAGACGAAGCCGCGCCATGAATGGGTAATCTCCGCATGGGCCCAACCGGGGAAGACCTCGCCAAGGCGCCGCTCCATGAAGCGGCGCATGCGCAGGCCGTCTTCGGGTTTGCCGGTGAGGTCGCCCCGCGCACCGAAGAGGAAACGGCGGTCGGGAAGAAGACGATAGTAGAAGAGAAGATTTCGCGTGTTGGCACAGGGCGTTTCGGTGCGCCAGTTCTGGGCGGCGAGCTCATCCGCCGTCAGCGGACGCGTCACCACGATGTTCGACATGACGGGGATGATGTTGTCGGAGAGGGCCGCAGGCATGGGGGAGCGCGTAAAGCCGTTCGTCGCCACGACCACGCGGGCGGCGCGGATCGTGCCCGACGGCGTGACGAGAAGATGCGAGCGCCCTTCCCTTTCCCAGCGCGTGACCGGCGATCCGCCGTGAAGTTTCGCGCCTGCGCGCGCGGCTGCGGCCGCGAGCCCCCGCACGAAACGGAGCGGATGGAGGCCGAAGCCCGCGCCGACATGGAGCGCACCGAATTGCTCCGTCGAGTCGTACCATTCCGCGGCGACTTCCTCGCGCGGGATCAGGCGGGCAGGAATACCGAACTTGCCCGAGAGGAGATCGCGCTCATGTTCCAGCTCGGCATAGCGCGAGGGCGCATGAGCGACATGAAGCTCGCCCTCGCCCTGGGGGTCGATATCCATGCCCTCCTCTTGCGCAAATGCGCGGACGAAGCGCGTCGCCTCCACCTGCGAGGAAATGAACCTTCTGGCTTCTTCCTCGCCATAGCGCGCAATGAGCCGATCGAACGTCAGACCCATCGGCGGCAGTGTACAGAAACCGCCATTGCGGCCCGAGGCACCCCAACCGAGCGGCCCAGCTTCGAGCAGCCGGACGTTCATTGAAAAGTCGCGTGCCAGATGCAGCGCGCAGGAAAGGCCCGTGTAACCGCCGCCAATGATCGCGACGTCGCAGGTCTCGTCGCCGTTTGCGCCGAGATCCACACCATTCGCGAGCGCAGGCGCGGTCTCTTCCCAGAGACTGCCGGCGGGCGCGCCCGCGTTGTACATCTCCGGATGATACCAGCTCAGTTTCGGACCTCTTCAACGGTACGCCCGAGGACTTCGGGTTGCGCGGCATCGCCGCCGGGCGATACGGGCAAATCTCTCGAATAGCCGAAGGTTTCGAAATCGGCCGCATATATCCGCCGAACCATTTCGATCGTTTCCGGCGTGTAGTAATCGGCGAGCGAGGCGCCGGCACCGGACCGGTTTCGCGAAGCAAGTTTTATGGATGAGAGGTTCGCACCGATCATCTTTCCGAGCGCCGTGAAATCCTCCCGCAGATTTTCCTGACGGCCGATGAAGGCATAGGGAATGTCTTTCGCCATGACGAAATCCGCCTGCGGCCGCCAGTGACCGTTCATGCCGGCAGATTTCTGCCTGTCCACCGCCTCCAGAAATTCGGCGAACGACATGCGGCGCATCGGATCTTCGATCAGCAGGGAGCGCAAGTGAACGCGGTTCGGCTTGTCCCAGTTGCGCAACGGATATTCGAACTGGTTGCGATAGCAGGAGAGAGCACGGGAAAAGGGATTGCGCACGAAGGTGACGGGTTTCAGCGTTCCGTTCTCGATACGCCGCGCGAGATCGCGCAGGCCAAGGTCGCGCATATGCTGCCAGGGCTGGTTGGCAACGTCGTGGATCGCGCCGGGGCGTATGGACCCGGTAGCGCCGTAGACCTCACGGAATGCGAGCTTCAGCGATGTGCAGGCAACCTTCGGAATCGATACATAGATGATTCCGAGTTCCGGCATCATGTGGAAGCTGTGATTGATCTCTCCCGCACTCATCTGCGCGGCCATGCGCAAATGCAACGGCCAATGAGAAAAGAAAGGCCGCACGCGCGACAAAACCCGAAACGCCTTCATTGGCCGGAAACCCTCTTTGCCTTACCCCGGGGCAACCTATCACAAAGCGCCGGGGGACGGCCAAAGCCCGGATATCAAGGGGCCGGAGGCGGAGCGCTCCGCATATCCCCGGGGATACCCTCCGGCATCATTTCCGGCGAAGTTTCATCGCCACGACGGTCGCGCCAGCGCAAGCGGACACGCTCCTGCTCCTCGCGCATGGCCCTTGCGACGCGCTGACGCTGCTCGGGCGTAAGCCTGGCGAAGACTTCGATCATCCCATCCCGGCCGATCTCGCCTATGGCATCCATCGCCTTTTCGATATCGTCGAAAGCAGCACGAACGGCCGCCTCATCGTAAGGATCAGCGGCTATTGCATCGGCAAGCGCATCCCGCGCCTCTCGCGACTGACGGATGAGCGGAACGACGTTGCGGAACTGCTCTCTCATCGCACGGCGAAAGATCAGCCTGTCTTCCTCCGGCAATTCCTTGAAGGCGCCGTGCATCAGCATCGGCCCATGTCCCCTGGGCGGCGCGCCGAAGCCGCCATCATGCGGCGGCCCGAAGAAGAGCGGCACGGAAATAAGCGCGAGCAGGAAGACATTCACCGCAAGCGAAGCCAGAAGGGCAGGCCCGAGCCAGCGGCGCACCACTTTCCCCTCGGACGGTGTCAAATTCGTATCGCTCATTGCATCCACTCCTCGGGCCATGCCTGATCGGCCATGGCAAGCGCGATCAGCCCTTCACCCGTCTGGTCGCCGGAAGCGGCCGCAACCGAGGTTTCCGGCTGAAGAAGGGAAATATTCGATGTCGAGCCAAGCGCCAGTCCGAGAACGAGCGCGGCGGCGAGCGCACCTGCCGGAAAGGCAGGCGAGCCATATGGCCAGACGGTTTCGAGAAGGGCGCCGAGTATTCCTGTTGCGCGGCGGCGTGGCGCCACCGGGCGACCGGACGGGGCGGCCGGACGAGGCCGCGCGGCCATCAACCGCCCCGCGAGCGCGGCGGAGGGAACCCCGGCGGGCGCCATGTCGAGAAGCGCATCGAACCGCCCCGCCTCCTCCACCAGCGCACGCGCTTCGGCGGAGACGGCAAGCAGCGCTTCGGCGGCGGGCCTTTCGGCTTCCGGCCAGCGAGCGGGCGAGGCGCCATATGCATCGACGATCTCGCCCAACCGCTTGAATGTCATCTCGCTTCGCATGGTCTCAAATCCATATCCAGCCTCGTCACGAGGCGCTCACCTTATCTGAACGTAACAAGTCGTCCTTTTCCGTCGCCAGCGAGAGGCGCAACTGGCGGCGGGCCCGCGAGAGGAGCGATTCCACCGCTTCGACCGTTACGCCGAGAATATCCGCCGTCTCGAGATTTCCGAGACCCTGATAATGGGAAAGCACGATGGCGGCGCGCTGCCGCTCAGGCAGTGCCTGCAGCGCGGCATCGACGCGGGCGGCAAGCTCACGCTGTTCGAGTTGCCGGTGGGGACCGGGGTCACCGCTCGCCAGATCCGGCATTTCGTCTATGTCGTCGGTTGGACGGTTCTTGCGCAGGCGGTCGAGGCAAAGGTTCGTGGCCACCCGATGCAACCAGGTTCCGAAGCGCGCCTGGCCGGGCTCCCAGCGATCGGCATGGGTCCAGACGCGCAGAAAGACTTCCTGAGCTACTTCCTCCGCATCCGCCTGGTTGCCGAGCATGCGCCTCGCGAGCACCAGTATTCGCGTCAGATGCCGGTCCATCAACGCACGGCAGGCCGCCTCATCGCCCGATGCGACGGCGGCCACGAGTTCGTCGTCCGACGGCTGCTCCAACCGTATGTTTCCCCTCGCATGCGCGGGCATCGGGAACATGCCCGCTTCATCCAGGCGAGAGCGCCGGCCGAAGCCGGCGCCCCGCAGGATTTCAAGGCGGCGATCCGCCATGAACCAGCCTACCCGGCTTTTACCTAATTGGCATCCGGGCCACCGCGATGCGGACGGCCTTCGCCGGGCTCGAGCTTGCCGTCATCATTGGCATCGAGACGGTCGAACATCTTCTCGCCGGCCGCAACGAATTCGGCCTTCGTCACCTGACCGTCGCCATCGGCGTCGATCCGCGAGAAATGGTCGCCGCGCTTGCCTTTATGCTCGGCGAAACGCTTCTGCATCTTGTCGCGGGCAGCCTGCATTTCTTCCTGTGTCAGTCCACCATCGCCGTCGGTATCGGCTGCCTTGAAGAACCTTTCCATGTGTCCGGCACGACGCCCGGCAGCGGCGGTCTTCATTTCCTCGAGTGTGATCCTGCCGTCGCCATCGGCATCGGCCGCGGCGAAGCGTTCTGCCGGATCGCCGCGATACTCCCTGCGCATGTTTTCATGCGCACTCCTCATCTCGTCCTTCGTCAGAACGCCGTCACCATCGGCATCGGCACCGGCGAAGCGTTCTTCGCTCGCTGCCTGCATCTCGGCCATCGAAACGGAACCGTCGCCATTCGTGTCGGCCTGTTCGAAGAGGCGGGCGCCATGCCCACCCTTGCCGGGGCCGGCATGGGAAATGACCGGCAGCGCGATCGCAAGGGCGAGTGCAGCGGACGTACCGAGCAATCCAAGTTTCAATATACGCATCTCTTGTCCTTTTCCTTGGGTTCCGTACCCCGGAGTTGGCGTTCCGGAGCCGCAGGCTCTGTCTGCGAAAGGTTGCCCGCGTACTCCGGAACCGGCTCGCCGCGACGGATGAGGCTGCTTCAAGGGGGGCAAGCAGCGGACCGTGCGGCGTCCGTTACCCAGATAAACGCATGGGCGAGGAAAATCCGTCGGAGGGAAGCTGAATTTTTTCAGAGGCCGAGAGGGGCAGGAATTGCGACGCGGCGCGCGGAATTCCAGGCCGGAGCCGGCAGAATCCGGACGGGGAGCAGTGCTTCGCGCGAGGAGAGCCCCTCACGACGGCAAGCCGTGACGGAGAGGTTTCCCTCGAGACTCGCGCTCTCGACCAGGGCCAGCGCGATATTCGCGCCCAGCGCGGGCGAAAAGCCGGCCGTCGTCACCGCTCCGACGGAACGGCCGCCACAGAGAACCGTGGACAAGGATGCGGGCTCGAAGCTTTCGGCCCGAAGGAGGACCAGTCGGCGGAACGGCCGCTCACCCGCCAGGCGGCGGAGCGCCCTGCCCCCGTTGAATACCGGCTTTTCCGTCGCAAGCGGAGGAGCGGACCAGAGCTCGAAAGGGGTCACCGCGTCTGCAGCCGACACCGCGGCGAAGGCGGAGAGATAATCCTGCCCGGCGCGAGGCAGGCCGGCTTCGAGCCGGGCGAGCTCGCGCAGGGCAAATCCGGCTGGCCGGAGACCGAGAGACGCTCCCCTTTCCATCAGACGGCGCCAGACATGCGGCGCGTCTTCGGCGTCGGTCCAGAGTTCATATCCGAGATCTCCGGTCGCGCCGGTGCGGCTCACATAGAGCGGCATCCCGCCAATATGACCCCACAGGGCGCCGAAGGCCGCGAGCTTCTCGATCCCTTCCAATCCGGCCTCGGCGAGGCACGACGCGGAAAGAGGCCCCTGAAGCGAGAGCATGGCGATACTCGCGCTTACATCCTCGACGCGGACGCGGAAGCCTTCGGCACTCTCGGCCATCCAGGCGAGGTGGCTTTCCTCGGTGACAAGACGATATTCCTCGTTCCCAAGCCGGAAGAGCAGTCCATCGCCAAGAACACGTCCACCACTTTCGCAAAAGATGACGTGGACAGAAGAATGAACATCGAGCAGCGAAAGATCGCGCGCTACCAGACGCTGCAGATAGTCGAAGGCCTCGCGCCCGGAGATACGCGTCTTCACGAGAGGCGAGTGATCGGCGAGTATCGCTGTGCCACGCAATGCCCTGTATTCGTCGCCGAGATCCGTCAGCACTTCCGGGACGGTGTAGCCGTTCCACCTGATCCAACGGTTCGTCCGACTTTCCGCCGAGGTGACGAGATGGAGCGGCGTGGTGAGCACCGAGCGCGCGAAAGGAGGCTCCGCGGGGTCAGCCTCGAAAAGCGCCGGGTCGACTTTCGCCCTTTCGTCGTCGAGGTCGATCGCCGAAGCCTCGTCTCCGGCAGGATGGGCAGTATCCGGCGTCATGTCGTCCACCTTTCAAGCGCTGCCTCCGCTGCAATCCAGCCCGGCAGGCCGGTAACGCCGCCGCCGGGGTGATTGCCCGCACCGCAGAGCCAGAGCCCCGGTACCGGCGCTTCGTAATCGCCATAGCCCGGGGCGGGGCGAAGGGAGAAAAGACGGTCAAGGCGAATATCGCCCTGATGCCAGTCGCCTCCGGCAAGACCATATTTCGTATCGATGTCGAGAGGCGTCAGAACTTCGCCCGCAACGACTGCATCGGGAATATCCGGCGCGTAGTCTCCAAGCCTGCGCAGAACGCGCTGCAGAAGCGCCTCGCGGTGACCTGCCCAACCGCCGTTCATTTCGCCGGGCACGTTATGCACGATGATGGACATGACATGCCGGCCTTCGGGCGCAAGAGATTTATCCGCCACGCTCGGCAGAAGGACCTCCATCGCAGGCTCCAGCGGAAGGCCGCCATTGCGGCTGGCGATCGCGGCCTCTTCGAGTTCGGCAAGTGAGGGAACGACGAGAAGCCGCGCGGCATGAAGTTCCGGAGAAAGGCCGGCAATATGCGGAAGACAATCGAGAGCGAGATTGATCTTGGCCGTCGCACCGCGCGGGACAGCATGGCGAAGTTCTCGCAGGTCCTCCGTCTCGACATGACGTGCGCCCACCAGGTCGAGCATGGTGCTGCGCGGCGATACGGCGGAGAAGACGAGCGGCGCGCGGACCTGACCGCCACCGGCAATCTCGATCCCCGCGGCCCTGCCCTGTTCGACCAGAATGCCCAGAACCTCCGTCTCCAGATGAACTTCACCGCCCGACGCCGCTATGACCGCGACAAGCGCATCGGACACCGCTCCCATGCCGCCCGCCGGGAGCATGACGCCCCGCCCTCTCATGCGCACCGCCTCGCGCAGAATGGCTCGGAAAGACGTGCCCGGTGAATAGGGGCCCTCAGCGCCGCCGAGTGTTGCATCGAAGGCAAGCGCGGCTTTGAGAAGGGGGGACTCGAACTCCGCCTCCAGCCGGTCGCCGATCGCTTCGGGCAGTACGCGCAACAGTTCCGGCAGGACATCCCTTCCCTTGAACGCCGCGCGCAAAACCTGGCGCCGGAGGAATGATCTCAAGGCCGAAGAATCCGAAAGTGCGGGAGGACATTCGCCAAGAAGGGGCGAAACAAGAGAGGCCAGAGCGCGGTTGCGTGCAACGTGGCGCCGGTAAGCCTCCGCATCCTTGGGCAAAGCCTCGGCGAAGGCCGTGAACTGCTTCCTGCTGCGCGGAAGAACGAGATGCTTTCCGTCCCTGTCCAGCGCGACGGTTGCAACATCGCGCGCGGCATAGCGAAGACCGTGTTTCGCCAACTTCAGCTTGCGCTCGATACGGCGCGGAAAGCCCTCCAGAAGATGCGCGACGGCAGAGATGGCGTATCCCGGGGCGATCTCCGACGTGACGGCGGCACCACCCGCACTTGCACGCGCTTCCGCGACGAAGACACGCTTTCCTGCCGCCGCGAGACGCGCGGCCGCGACAAGGCCGTTGTGCCCGCCACCGACGACGATCGCATCGAAGACATCGTTCTCCGGGATCATGCGCGCCCCCTCTTGCCCATGGCAGCAAGGAGAGTGGACGCGGCATTCGCACCAGCGCCGCCCATGACAAGGGGGCCCGGATGCGCGCTCGGAGAACAGAGATAGAAATTTTTCAGCGGCGTCTCCGCCCCACCGGCGCCGGGAAACGGACGGTTTGCAAAAAACTGATCGAGTGTTGTCTCGCCATGCGAGAGATCGCCGGATGTGAGACCGATCTCGTTTTCGACATCGTCCGGCAGCAGGATTTCGATGGCAATGACATGCTCTGCGATGCCGGGGCTTATTTCTGCGAGGCGCGTCATCACGAGGTCGCCCAGCGCATCGCGGCGCTCCCCCGTCCAGGGGCCGTCATGCAATTCCTCGGGCACGTAGTGGACGAGTGCGGAAAGAACGTGTCCGCCCTCCGGCGCAAGGGAGGGGTCGAGCAAAGAGGGGATGAGCACGTCGATCAAGGGATCTCGGGGCGGCATACGTTCGCGCCAGTCCGCAAAGGCGCGTTCCATCGCAGGAATGGTTCCCGCGAGGCGAAGACCGCCGCCAATCGAGGGACATCCCTCCGGCAAACCCGGAAAGACGGGTGCGGCGTCGAGCGCCAGGTTGACCTTTGCGGCGACACCTTTCATTCGCACGCGGCCAACGCGCTCCACCAGACCTTCAGGCAGATCCTTCCACTGGAAGAGGCTGAGGAAACTCCGCTTCACATCGAGGCCGGACAGAACGGCCCTCGCTTCAATCTCCTCGCCATTGGCGAGCACGATGCCCTTGACCTTGCCATCCCTGATACGAACGTCGGTGACTTCGGCTTCCATGCGCAACACGCCACCGGCGGCGCCGACTGCGGAGACAAGCGCCTGAACAAGTGCCGACGTACCACCGGCAGGCATAAGCGTTTCCGGCGCGCCGCCCGACGCGTCGCCTGTTTCGGCAAGCCAGGGAAGGACGAGACGCGCGGCGCTTGTCGGCGTGCAGGGGCCAAGCGTGCCGCCGATCATTGCGGCCGCCGCCAGATGCGCCTTGACGAAATCGTCTTCGAAATAAGTATCCAGGAAATCGGAAGCGGGGAGCGTCCAGAGGCGCAGTACATCCCGCATATCGTCCGGAGACATGGCGGCTATAAGGTCCGCATGGGCGAGTTGCGCCCGCAGGCGGCCGAAAAGCCCCCTCGCCCCCGAATGGGCGGGACGAGCCAGCAAAGGCGCCAGCCGCCTGACAGCCCGCAACATGTCGCGGCGATAGCGCGTGAAAGCATCCGCATCGACGCGCGAGAAGCGCGAAATCTCGCGGCGATAGACGACACCGTCGCGGTAGCTCGCATGATAGCGGCCATCCGGAAAGCAGGTGACGCCACCTTCGGCCCGAATGAAGCGGAGCCCGTGATCCGCCAGACCGAGATCGGAAACGATGCGCGGCGGCAGGCCGCCGCTTCCCAATGTGAAGCGCGGAAGACGGTAGCCCGGCGCAATCTCGTGTTCGGACGCGAGGCCACCCGGTGCGGTGCCGCGATCAAGCACAAGCACGTCGAGCCCCGCCTGCGCCAGATAGGCGGCGGCAACGAGCCCGTTGAGCCCGGCTCCGATCACGATTGCATCGTGACGCTCCATGCGCCCCCAACTCCACAACATCTGCCCGGCATGGGACGGTCCCGAAGGAAGCCATTTGGCTTACCTACCCGAAACGTGCCGTTTTGACACGTCCGATGCCTTGCAGCATCCCCCACCCCAAACGAGCGGCGGACGTATTAACCAAGAATGTCCGGGGATTGCCTTGCTTCCAGCGCATTTACGCCAAACAGCGTTAACGCTCCGGCACCCCGGCCAGTGCATCCGCGGTGCAAGAGTTCAGCCAGAGGAAAGCCGGGTCAGGCCTTGCCGATAATGGCTTCGAATGCTTCGAGGACCTTGCGCTGGTTCTCGACAAGCTCGGCTTCGAGAGCGGGGAAATCCGGCGCATCGCCCGCGCGGGCGAGGAGCGACTTGAGGCCGCTCGAGGCTTCTGCCGGATTAAACACACCCTCGACGCAAACACGGATCACCTGAGTGAGATTGTGATTGAGCGCGATCGCGCGCACGAGCATGTCGGCGGTTTCCGGCGGGAGAAGATTTGCGGCGGCGATCCGGGCAAGCGCAGTCCTTGTATGCGTGTTCAGGATTTCAGGATGCGCCGCTCCATGTATCAACTGCAGATACTGGCAGATGAACTCGATATCTACGAGCCCGCCCCGCACATGTTTCATCTCCCAGGCATTGGTGCTCGCATGTTCCCTGGCGATGCGTGCCCGCATCTCGACGACATCGGCGGCGATCCTTGCCCGGTCACGCGGACGGGTGAGTGTCTGCTGGATGGCCTTGTCCAATCTCTCCTTCAGATCGTCGGGGCCCGCAATGACACGCGCGCGGGTAAGCGCCATATGCTCCCATGTCCATGCTTCCGTTTCCTGATAGGAAACAAAGCTCGGGAAAGAGGTTGCGATGGGACCCGCGTTGCCCGAAGGCCGCAGGCGCATGTCCACCTCGTAGAGCTTTCCTTCCGCGGTCGGCGCAGTGAGAGCATTGATAAGCTGCTGACACACGCGCGCATAATATTGCGCGGCATAAAGCGGACGATCTCCGTCGGAGGCCGCCTCTGCGTCCGCGTCATAGATCACGATGAGATCGAGGTCCGAGGCCGCACTCATCTCCTCGCTGCCGAGCTTGCCCATCGCGACGACGGCGAAGCGGCCATCCGGGATTCGTCCGTGCTTTTCGGCGACCCTCGCCTCCGCCGCGGGTGCGAGCGCGGCGACGAGTTCGCTTGCCAGCGCCGCATAGGCGGGACCCGCCTCTTCCGCATCCGCGCTGCCGGAGAGGACGCGCACGCCAAGGCGAAAACGATATTCGCGGGCCCAGACGCGAGCAAAATCGAGAATGTCCTGATAGTCGGCTGCGTGGCCGAGTTCGTCGCGCAGACTGCGATGCAGCACTTCGCGATCCGGCAGAACCTTGAAGAAATCGGGATCGACAACCGCTTCCAGAACGCGCGGATTGTGACTGAGATAGTTCGCGAGGCGCGGCGCCGTTCCGCAAATGCCCGCCAGCAGGTCGAGCAGATGCGGATTCGAATAGAGCATGGAGAAAAGCTGGACACCCGCCGGCAGCCCCGTCAGAAACCTGTCGAAACGGTCGAATGCGGTGTCCGGGTTGGACGTGCGCGAAAGCGAGCGCAGGAGCGCAGGCATAAGGCTTGTCAGCAGCTCGCGTGAGCGCGTGGCCCGCGTCGCGGGAAAGCGGCCCGTATGCCAGGCACGGATTGCTTCCGACATTTCGGAAACACGCGTGAAACCCAGGCTGCGCAGCGTTTCCAGCGTTTCCGGGTCGTCTTCCGTGCCGGTAAAGACGAGACTACCGCCTTCCTCGCCAAGCGGCGGGGCGGTTTCGAAGAGTTTCGCATAGTGATCGCGCACGCATTCAAGGCGCGTGGTGAGCGCTTGGGCAAAGCTTTCGCGATCGGCAAAACCCATGAAGCAGGCAACGCGATCCAGATCGGCATCGGCAAGCGGCAAGGAATGCGTCTGCTCGTCCTCGATCATCTGAAGCCGATGTTCGAGGGTGCGCAGAAAGCGGTAAGCCTCTTTCAATTCTTCCGCTGCCTGGGGCGTAATCCACTGCTTCACGGCCAGTTCGTCGAGCATGAGACAGGTCTGCTTGCCTCGCAGATCGTAGTCGCGTCCGCCTGCGATAAGCTGCTGCGTCTGCACGAAGAACTCGATTTCGCGGATTCCACCGCGACCGAGCTTGATATTGTGGCCCGCTACCGCGATCCGGCCGTGACCGCCGACAGCGTGAATCTGCCGCTTCATCGAGTGGATATCGTCGATGGCGGCGAAGTCCAGATTCCTGCGCCAGATATAGGGCACAAGCATCTGCAGGAAACGCGTCCCCGCCTCAAGATCGCCTGCCACAGCTCGCGCCTTGATGAAGGCGGCGCGTTCCCAGTTCTGTCCGCGGCTTTCATAGTAGCTCTCCGCCGCCGGCAGCGAAACGGCGACAGGCGTGCCGCCGGGATCGGGGCGGAGACGCAGATCCGTTCGAAAGACATATCCTTCCGCGGTGCGCTCCTGCAGCATCTTCACGAGATCCTTCGTCATTCGGACGAAGAAGCCGCTGTCGTCCAGCCCCTCCTTCAGCGGCAATTGACCAGGCTCGTAAAAGACGACGAGGTCGATGTCGCTCGAATAGTTCAACTCCCGCGAGCCATATTTCCCCATGCCCAGCACGACAAGGCCCGATCCGCTCGCCGAAACGTCGTGCGTCGATTGAAGTATCTGGCCTCGCGATGCGGCGTTGCGCAGAAGCCAGCCGATGCAGGCATTGACCGTTCTATCGGCGAAGGAGGTCAATGCATCGGTCACCCGCTCCAGCGGCCAGGCACCCGTTATGTCCGCCATGGCGATGAGCAGAGCAGCTTCCGCCTTGGCAAGCCGCAGCGCGGCCATGACTTCTTCCTGCTTCTCGAGTTCCCCCGCGGAAGCGGTACGTGCCAGCAGATCGTCGAAGGCTGCTTCCGGCGGGCGACCGAGGAGACGCGGCAGCCAATCGGGATGGAGGCGCAGGATACGGCCGAGAAAGGGCGAGTTTCCAAAAATGGACGAGAGAAGGTGACGGACTTCCCGATCCGAAGCGAGCGCGGCTAGCTGCTCGTCGCCAAAGCGAGCGACGGCGGCACGAAAATCCTCCATCTCGCGAGCGACGCGGTCGGCATCATATGGGGCGGGCGCATGACCAGCCCAAACGCGAAGTGGTTTCGATACTTCGGGCGTCACCGCCTCATGTCCATGAAGGAGAAATTTCGAATCGACAAATCTGACACGCCCTATTTCATTTCCCTTTGGGCCTCGCCGGAACCCACGACGTCTAGATATTTGGCGATGCCAGCTTCTTTGAATGCATCAAGTTCGGAGAGTTTCGGCGCCAAAATCTTGTCCGCAATATATTCCGATCCGAGGAGCGTCAGATGTGCATCGTCCCATTGCAATGGCACCATATTATTGTCTGCAAAGGTCCGGCAGAATCCGTCACTACAAAGCTCAGCAAAAAGCGAGATATAAACTGCATCGGTACTAGCTAGAGCCGCAGACATCCGACGATCAATTTCCGCAACCTCCGCCTCGCCGTTCAGATCGAAGAAGCGTCGTGAATATTCGCCTTGCCACAGAGCGAGAGCTTCCGGGAGATCAGTCTTATATCGCGGCACAGGCCCGATTACGACTACTTCGGATGCGTAGCGCCGGATATAGGTTACGGTTTCCTGTAGATGTTGAATTTCGGACATCTCCCAACGACCGCTTAGGATGACCGCCGAGAATTTTCCCTTAGGAAGAAGTTCGTTAAATATAAAAGGCACCAAGATACCGCAACTCTCCTTGTCAGTCCGCGTATTCAGACCTTGAATCGACCGGCATCCACCAGCGCTATAGAGATGAAAATCTGTCCATGGCATTGCGTCTGAAAGACCGGGATATAGATGTGCGGCATGACTGTCACCGAGCAGTAACACACTGCGTTCATTTTGCCGGAGGTCGCATGACGCACCGGTTAATACGATCCGCCCTCCCTCGACAACACGACAAGTGACACCCTCCATGACCATGCGGATTTCGTTTTCTTCGTTTGTCATCAGTGGGCGGGGGTCAAAACGCAGGTCGAACCGCGCAGGCCATCCATGCGTCAGGTTGCCGGCAAGACCGACTCCCAAAAAAACTGTGCTCACTGCACCGCCAGCCAAAAGCACGCGCCAAGCTGACCCGGATTCTCCATGTGCCCGAAATGGCCGTTCGACAAAACGCCAGGACAGCCAAGCGCACACGAAAGACAAAATCACAAGCAAAAGGCGCACGGAAAGTGCGCCATCACTCCCGGTCATATGCTTGTAGAAAACAAAAATTGGCCAGTGGAATAGATAGAAAGAGTATGAAAGAAGACCGACAAATACCAAGAAGCGCGCGCTCAGAACGCGCCGCACGAATGTGTCGTTCCCCTCTCCAACGTGGATAAGCGCCGCAGTTCCCAAAACAGGAAGAAGCGCTGCGAATCCGGGAAATGGTGTGCTGGAGTCGAACCCGAAGATAGCCACCCCGATGAGAATTAGGCCCAGAGCAGAAACTGCCTCCGCCATTTTCCGGCCCCTGAGGGCCGGCACGAACCCCACAGCTAGCAAGCAGCCCACCATGAGTTCCCATGCTCGCATAGGTGTCAGATAGAACGCGGCATCGGGTGCTCTTTCAACAAAATATACACTGAGCACAAAGGAGAGCGTCAATATCACAAGGAGAACGAATTTTAGCTTCGACACACTGCGACGATGGAAAAATGCGAGCAGAAGTGGGAAGAAAACGTAGAACTGTTCTTCGACCGCCAGCGACCAGGTATGCAGAAGCGGAGCCAACTCAGCGTCGGCGCCGAAGTAACCAGCTTCGCGCCAGAACTGCACGTTGGATAAAAATATCGCTGCAGCGAAAACGGTCTCGGAGAAGTCTTCAAAATAGGAAGGCAGCAGAATAAACCAGGCGGTAACAAAACTAAGGCCGACAACAAGAAACAAGGCTGGAAATATTCGTCTAATACGACGATCATAAAATTTGATAATTGAGAATGTCTCCGACCGAATATCGTTCACCAGAATTGAGGTTATGAGATAGCCGGAGATCACAAAGAATATGTCGACCCCGACGAACCCGCCCGAGAATGGCCATATGTGAGCGTGAAAGAGAACGACTGGAACTACGGCTAGAGCTCTTATTCCGTCGATATCTGGACGATATCGCATTCAAATTTTTCCACCACCCAGTCCAACTGCATAATGTGCAGCCCGATAGTCTAGTCACGAACCAAGAAACAACAAGGGCCCGAAATTTTTTACCGCCCGGAAACCGGGAGGAAAAGGCTCACCCGGAGGCCGGGCCGGTTGTCCTCGAGTTCGATCGAACCGGCATGGAGTCGCGCGACAGCGGCGACGAGGCTCAAGCCAAGACCGGAGCCCGGCGTATTGCGGCTTGCTTCGAGGCGAACGAAGCGTTCCAGAACATGCTGGCGTTCGTCCGGGGGAATGCCCTGGCCATGATCCGCCACGGACAGCACCACGCCACGGCCGGGCCGAACAGGATCCGTCCCTGCCGCAACCACGATAGTCCGGTCATTTCCGTTATCCAGCGGGAGACCATGCTTGATCGCATTATCGAGCAGGTTTGCAACGGCCTGAGACAGGAGTTCCCTGTTGCCCCAGATTTTGAGCCCTTCGGGCACATCAATTGAGATCGAGAGATCTTTCTCCTCCGCCACGGGTTCGTAGAGCTCCGCCGCGTCATGCAGTGTCGCACTCAGATCGACCCAGGTCATCGAGTCGCGAAGCGAACCGGCTTCAGCGCGAGCAATCATCAGAAGTGCGTTGAATGTGCCGAGCAGGTTATCCGCTTCGGCAATCGTCTTTTCAAGTGCCTGCTTGTAGTCCTCCGGCGATGCTTCCTGCATCAGCGTTATCTCAAGGCGATTGCGCAGCCTGTTCAGCGGACTGCGAAGATCATGCGCGATATTGTCTGTTACCTGACGCATGCCGATCATCAGCGCCTCGATCTGATCGAGCATCGCATTGAGATTAAGGCCGAGCTGATCGAGTTCGTCGCCCGTGCCCGCGATGGGAAGGCGCTGCGATAGATCTCCCTCCATGATGTCACGGCTCGAACGGTTGATGTCGTCGACACGGGCCAGCATGTTGCGGCTCATGAAGAGACCGCCGACAAGTCCGAGCGCAATCGTGAGGCCGATGGCCCAGATCAGCGCATTGGTGATGAGGTTCTCGATCTCGCGCCGTTCCTGCACGTCTCGGCCAACAAGAAGGTAGAAGCCTTCCTGCAGATAGAAGGCGCGAGCGCGGGCGGCCTTCACCTCGGTTCCGTCCAGCGTCTTGCGGTTGTAGTTGAAGTCGAACCAGCCGTCGGGACCGGGCTCCACCTGCGGACGCCCGTCGAGCGTGCCCGCGAGAACGCGGCCCGCAGGGTCGAGCACAAGGTAGAGGCTCTGGCCCGGATCGCGCGAGCGCTGGATGACGGTGTGCACAAGAAGGGGCAAGCCCCCCTGCCGGTACTGCTCGGCCAGGCCCGCAATTTCCGCCTCCACCGCCTCGTCCGTCTGACGGGCAAGAAACCCCGCCGTATTCCAGTAGACATAAGCCAGCAGCGTGATCGCCGAGGCGGCGAACAGGGCGAGATAAATGACCGCGAGCCGGAAGGTCGAGGTCTTGAGGAGTTTAATCAGCGGCACGCAGCGAGTATCCCGCACCTCGCACCGTGTGCAAGAGCGGCTGATCGAAATTCTTGTCGATCTTGGCCCGGAGGCGCGAAATATGGACGTCGATCACGTTCGTTTGCGGATCGAAATGATATTCCCAGACATTCTCGAGCAGCATGGTCCGGGTGACCACCTGCCCCGCATGTTTCATCAGATATTCGAGAAGCCGGAATTCGCGCGGCTGAAGGTCGATTTCCTGGCCCTCGCGCGTAACTTTCCGGGCGAGGAGGTCGATTTCGAGTTCGCCGACCTGGAGCTTCGTGCGCACCTGGTCCGGATTGGCGCGGCGGACCAGCACCTCGATGCGGGCGAGAAGCTCCGCAAAGGCATAGGGCTTGGTCAGATAATCGTCACCGCCCGCCTTCAGTCCCTTGATGCGATCGTCCACCTCTCCAAGCGCGGACAGAAAGAGAACCGGGGTGCGAACGCCTTCTTCGCGCAGCGTTTCGACCACGCTCAATCCGTCGCGCTTCGGCAACATCCTGTCGACGATCATGATGTCGAAGGAACTTGAGAGAGCGAGGGTCAGCCCCTCCTCGCCATCCGCGGCGTGATCGACAATGTGGCCGCTCTCACGCAAGCCCTTCACCACGTAGGCAGCGGCCTCCAGGTCGTCTTCAATGACAAGAATGCGCATCGGTGTGCCTGTCTCCAAATCTCGGTCCGAAGGCGGACGGGCGGACCGCGCCGCCGACGCTGCGGGGGGAACACGTCGGACGGCGCGGCCCTGCGGCCCTTCGCTCGGTGGGGTCCGGGCCGCGTAAGCTCTGGCCGTTCCCCTTTTCGGCCTCGCGTTACGACTTCTGCAACGACAGCGCCACGAAACGCTGTTGTTCGTCGCTGCGGAGAAGCAAGAGCACGGAGTTCTTCTTTGCCTTGCTCGCTTCCTCGACTCCCGCCACGACATCTGCGGGATTCGTCACATCACGTCCCGATACCTTCACGATGATGTCTCCGGGACGGACTCCCTTTTCAGCGGCGTCGCTCGCGGGATCGACGCTCTTCACGACGACGCCGTCTGGCGATTCCGCGAGAGCGAGACCGAGGCTTTCAGTGGTTCCGGCCTCCGCATTGCCGCCGGGTTCCTCCGCCGCCGCCATCTGCGGGTTCTCCGGGAAGGTTCCGATCTCGACATCGATCGTCTTTTCGCGACCGTCGCGCCAGACGACGATTTCCGCGTCGGAATCGGGCTGCAAATCCGCAACCGTGCGGCTCACGGCGCGCACGTCCTCCATCTGCTTCCCGTTGACGTTGATGATGACGTCACCGGTCTTTATGCCCGCATCTTCGGCAGGGCTGTCCTTGCCGACTTGCGCGACAAGCGCGCCGCGAGCCTTGCCGAGAGAGAGGGAGGAGGCCAGGTCGTCGTCCACCTGCTGAATCGTGACGCCGAGCCAACCGCGGGTGACCTTGCCGTCCTTCTTGAGCTGCTCGATAACATTCATCGCGATAGAGGAAGGGATGGCGAAGCCGATACCGACACTGCCGCCCGTCGGCGAAAAGATGGCCGTGTTCACGCCGACCACATTGCCATGCACATCGAAAGTCGGGCCGCCGGAATTTCCCTTGTTGATGGACGCGTCGATCTGGATGAAATCGTCATAGGGGCCCGCGCCGATCTCACGGCCGCGCGCCGAGACGATACCCGTGGTGACGGTGCCGCCCAGACCGAAGGGATTGCCGACTGCGAGAACCCAGTCGCCGACGCGTACATTCTCGGAGTCGCCGAATACGACATAGGGCAACGCCTTCTTGCTCTCGACCTTCACCAGCGCAAGATCCGTCTTGGGATCCTTGCCGATGAGCTTCGCAGGCATCTCCGTTCCGTCGTCGCGGATCACGGTGATGTCCTTGCCGTCGCCGACAACGTGGTTGTTGGTGACGATGTAACCGTCGGCGGAAATCAAGAAGCCCGAACCGAGTGCGGTCGCATGACGCGGACGGGGTTTGCCGTCCGGGCCTTGAGGTTGAAGATCGCGAAAGAATTTCTCGAACGGGCTGCCGGGCGGGAAAGGCAGGTCCGGCATTGCTGGTCCCGTTGCAGTCACTTCCTCATCGACGCGAATGCTGACTACGGCGGGGTTCACCTTCTCCACCAGATCCGCAAAGCTCGGAAGGCGCTCAAGCGCTGTCGCTGCCGGTGCTGCGGACTGTGTATCGAGAGGCGCAGGTTCCGCGAGGACACCCGTGGCGGGCAGCCCAAACGCCATCAAGCCCGCGGTGGTAAGCGCCAGAGCCTTGAGGCGCAGGTTGGTGTTTCGACCGTTCCGCATGAATAACTCCCTGTCGTTAGCACCGCCACGCGCCCAGCCCGATGCGCAGTGACGGCATGCTTGAAGGACAGGATCATTTCCTGCTCCTTTCCAAATCATGTCCTAATTATTACAGATTGGTAAGGCGGAAAGAAGGCGACCGCTCAGACCGCGGAATCGTCGGATTTCCCGGCGGAAGTCAGCCGAGCAAGATGCGCCCGTTCCTCGGATGTCAGGCCGGGCTCGACCTCCTCGCCTCCTTTGCGCCGCAGAAAGGCGACGGCAACCACGACGCCGATGGCGAGAACCAGCAGGGGCCCGAGCCAGAGCGCCCATGTGGCCGGCTCGAAGCGCGGCGTCATCAGCACGAATTCGCCATAGCGGGCGACGACATAATCGAAGACTTCCTCGTCGGTGTCGCCGGCCGCTATGCGCTCGCGAACGATACGGCGGAGGTCGCCCGCCAGTTCGGCATCTGAATCGTCGATGGACTGGTTCTGACAGACGAGGCAGCGAAGCTCCTTCGAGATTTCGCGCGCGCGCGCCTCCTGTTCGGGGTCCGGCAAACGCTCCGATGGCGAAACCAGTGCAGATGCGGGACCTGCAAGGAAGAGAAAGAGGAAGAGTGCCGCAAAACCCCGGCGCATGGCACTACTCTGCCGGCGCCGCGCGCAGTCGCGCGCGTGTCGGGGCGCCGACGCGAAGCCGTCTGTCGGCAAGGGACATAAGACCGCCCAAAGCCATGATGCCACCGCCGATCCATATCCAGGGCGCGAGACTGTTATGATAGGCGCGAACGACCCATTTGCCGTCCTCCGAGGGTTCGCCAAGGACAACATAGAGATCGGCGAAGCCGTTGGTGCGAATCGCAGGCTCGGTCTTTTCCTGACGCTCGGCCGGAAAGCGGCGTTTCTCCGGCATGAGAAATCCAAGCACCCGGCCTTCCTTTTCCACTCGGACGACGCCGGCGGTCGCCTGAAAGTTCGGACCGTCACGCATGCCGACGCGCTCGAGTGTCAGCGTGTATGCCGCGATTTCCGTGCTTTCGCCGGGCGCAAGCGTGGTGATGAGTTCACTTTGCCACGCCGTCACACCGACAATGCCGGCCACGGCAATGCCCAGCCCGCCATGTGCAAGGGCGGTGCCCCAGGCCGCGCGCGGCAGACGACGCGCACGGGAAAGCGCTTCACGGAACGGGGTCGTAAAGAGGCGGATGCGCCAGGCGATCTCCGATGCCGCTCCCGCAACGAGCCAAACGGCAAGCGCAATGCCGAAAGGCGCAAGCCAGGGACCGTCATAGGCGAAAGCGAAGGTCGCGAGAAGCGCAACGAAGGCAAGACCGGCGGCGGCGAGAAGCCGCTCGGCTGCCGCTGTCACATCCGCACGCTTCCAGCCCAGCAAGGGGCCGAGCGGCACAAGACAGAGAAGCGGCACGAAGATCGGCACGAAGGTGTAGTTGAAGAAAGGCGGCCCCACCGTGATCTTCGCTCCCGTGAGCCCGTCGAGTAGCAAAGGATAGAGCGTACCGATGAAAACGGACGCGACGGCCGCGGAAAGCAGGAGGTTATTCATCAGGAGCGCGCCCTCGCGGCTGATCGGCGCGAAGATGCCGCCCGCCTTCAGCATCGGCGCACGCCATGCGTAAAGCGAAAGCGAGCCGCCGACGAAAAGGACCAGGATTCCGAGAATGAACACGCCGCGATCGGGATCCACGGCGAAGGCATGAACCGAAGTCAGCACCCCCGAACGCACGAGAAATGTGCCTAGCAGCGACAGCGAGAAAGCAAGAATGGCCAGAAGGATGGTCCAGCTTTTGAGCGAGCCGCGCTTCTCGGCGACGATTGCCGAATGAAGCAGCGCCGTGCCTGCGATCCACGGCATCAGCGATGCATTCTCCACCGGGTCCCAAAACCAGAAGCCGCCCCATCCCAATGTGTAATAGGCCCACCAGGAACCCATAACGATACCGATGGTGAGGGAGAGCCATGCGGCAAGGGTCCAGGGCCTTACCCAGCGCGCCCAGGCAGCATCCACCTTGCCTTCGATGAGCGCCGCGATTGCAAAGGAGAAGGTCATCGAGAAGCCGACATATCCGGCATAGAGCCAGGGCGGGTGGAAGGCAAGCGCCCGGTCCTGAAGGATCGGGTTGAGGCCGCGCCCCTCAAAGGGCGCGGGGTCGAGCCGAAGGAAGGGATTGGAGGTCAACAGAATGAAAAGAAGGAACGCAACGGCAATGGATGCCTGAACGGCAAGCACGCGCGCGCGCAACGTATCCGGCAGGTTGTCGCCAAAAAGGGCGACCGTCGCACCGAACAGCGCGAGGATCAGCACCCAGAGAACCATCGACCCTTCATGATTTCCCCAGACGCCTGAAACCTTGAAGATCATCGGCTTCTCGGAATGCGAATTATCGAAGACGAGCTTCACCGAGAAGTCGGAGACGACGAAAAGCCAGACGAGAGCACCGAAAGCCAAGGCTACCAGAAGAAACTGCAAAAGCGCGGCAGGATTGGCCAGCCCCATGAGTTGAGGATCACGGCGATGCGCGCCAACCATCGGCACCACCATCTGCACGAGCGAGATGGCAAAGGAGAGTACCAGCGCGAAATGGCCAATCTCGGCAATCATGGATAGCTGCCCTGTCCGTAGGTTTCGGCGTGGGATTTGGTCGAGCCCTCCCCCTGCCAGTTTCCGGTCTTCTTCAGCGCTTCGGCAACCTCGGGCGGCATGTAGTTCTCGTCATGCTTGGCGAGCACCTTGTCGGCAACGAATACTCCGTCTGCCTGAATCTCCCCTTCCGCGACAACGCCCTGGCCTTCCCGGAAAAGATCGGGCAACACGCCGCGATAGGTCACGGGGATGGTCTCCACGAAATCGGTGACATTGAAGCGGATGGTCGCATCTCCACCCTTTTCCAGCGACCCCTGTTCCACGAGGCCGCCCAGCCGGATTCGTTCGCCGGCATCGACGCCACGCTCGGCAACATCGCTTGGACTGTAGAAAAAGGTAACGCTGTCGCTCAGAGCGAAAAGCACAAGCCCCGCGGCAAGGCCCAGAATGCCAAGGCTGACGAAGATGAATGTGGCGCGGCGCTGTTTGCGCGTCATGTTTCGCTCCCGTCTTGGGCCACATGGTGGCCGGCGGGCAGAGATATAGCCCGCCCGGTACAGGACGCGAAACCGCTAAATCGTCGCGGGGGGAAGTCGTGGGAGCAGAACCGCTCAAATGCCGAGCATCAGCCGGGTTGCGGGCCCGGCAATGCCATCGTCGACAATGCCGAAGTCGCGTTGAAAGGACTTCAGAGCCTTTTCGACATTCTCGCCGAAAACCCCATCGCAGTTGAGGGCATATCCCTCCTTCGCCAAGGCCTTCTGAAGCGCGAGGACATCGCTGCCCGACATGCGGGGCTGGGTAAGACGGAGAGTTCGGGTCGAGGCATCGTCCGCCGAGACCCGGACGGGAGCCGCAAGCTCAAGAACGTACTTATCGACACGAACGCCGCGCACCATCACGGGCAATGCAAGCGTCCAATTGCCTGCTGCGACGAGCGCGTCAAACGCATCCATCCTGTAGACGCATTTACGCAGCAGGGAGTTGGAATGGCCTGCCAGCCAGGCTCGTCGCTCGGCGATATAGGTTTGCGTCCATCTCCGCGCACCCGACTTCGAGGGGGCGCCGATGCGCGCCGAGGTGCGATCCCGCATCGCACTCCACGAACCATGCACCACGCTGTCATAGACGACGGCCGTGGAGAGCGGCTCGATCAATCCCAGTTTCTCCGCCGCGACCGATGCCGGCGTCCAGTAGACACGATCGAAGAAGGCATCCTGAGTATCCTGCATGACGGGGTCCGAGCCCGCTTCCTTAAGGAGACCGCGGAACGTCCAATCGGTATCGAGGCGCAGATCCATATCGGCCAGTCTCGACAGATAGGCCTCTAGCGCGCGTGCATGGGATGCGCCGGGCGCAGCACAATAAGACTTGATGAGGAGGTGGAGATTCCCGCTGCCAAGCGTCGTCTGCGCCCGGCCGTAAGTCAGGTGTCCGCTATCTCCAGCGAGGAGCGTCACACTCGCGTAGTCGCCGCGCGCGCTGCCCGTCTCGAATATGTTCACGATCGCCTTGGCCGTTTCCTTCTGCGCCACGCTCAGCATGATCTCCGCCTGCCCCTTGTGTGAGTCGACTGCAATCCTACAGCGCAGGACAAAAAGCGGGGATTAGTCGGCGAGCGTTTTTTCGGCTTCTTCGATGCGCGCGAGAGCGGCCTCATCACCGGCAAAGGCGGCACGGGCGGAAGCGATCGCCTTGCGTGCCTTTTCCTGCTCGTTCAGCACCTTGTAGGAGCGGACCAGGCGAAGCCATCCATCCAGGTCGTCCGGGGAATCCTCGAGACGAGCCGCAAGCCCTTCCACCATTCCACGGATCATGGCTTCCTCCGCCTGCGGAACGGCAGGGCTCCGTTCCGCGGCTGCAATTCGGGCGCGAACGGACGGCACCCAGGCAGCATCTTCGGGCGCGGAGGCGAGAAGCTTGTTCCAGCGCGAAAGCGCAGCGTCTCGGTCGCCTGCTTCGATTTCCGCCAGTCCCAGAAAATATTGCGCGCGCGGTTCGGCGGGATCGAGCTCCGCCGCTTTCTCGAAATCCTGTCGCGCAGCCGGTCCCACGGCGCCGTCATCCGCCAGCACTCGAGCTTCGCCGCGCGCGGCCAGCCGTCCGGCAGAGACGCCACCCGCCATCATGGCGCGCGTCCACGCATTGGCCGCTTCCTCATAGCGCCCAAGCTCGAGATAGACCGGCGCGAGAAGTTCCCAACCGCGCAGATCGTCGGGCTGCTTCTTCAAATGGCGTTCGATCCTGATCACCAGCCCTTCCAGCGGCAGTTCCTCCGGCGGCACAGCCATCCGTTCGGCGAAGGATTGACCTTCCATACCGGGCGAACCCTCGGCGAGATAAATTCCGAGCGCCAGAAAGGGGACCAAAATGACGAGCAGCAGAGCCGTCGCTTTCCGCCAGCGCGGGTCGGAGGACGCGATATGCGCTTTGCTTCTCTCTTCGTCCGCGGCCAGCAGGCGGCGCGAAACCTCGATGCGTGCTGCCTCCGCTTCCGCCGGGGCGATGACGCCACGCTCAAGGTCACGATCGATTTCATCGAGCTGATCGCGATAGAGCGCAACCTCTCCCTCGCTTCGATCCGTCGCGGATAGGGCCGAACCAGCACGCAACGGACGCAGCAATATCCAGAGCGAAACCCCGGTCAGCACCGCGAATGCGATGAAGATCAACATGTCGTTTGCCGAAAGCAGCACGGAACAACCTTCTTCTGCGCGGCACAAGCACCGCCGAGCCTGTATAGAGGTTTCGGCGCGCCGCCGAAAGCGGCGGAGGGACGCAGCCCGGCACCCGGCGCCCCCGCATCACAGCCTCGTAATTTGACGGAATCGGCCTCTGGGCTAGGCTGCCCGACTTCATCGAGGTGGGAGGTAAGGCGTGCTGCGCATTGTAAAGACGGGACTGTTCGGCTTGGCGGGCCTTGCGGCGATCGTCCTCACGGTCATTTTGGTTCGCGGGACGCTGGAAGCGCCTCAGTCTGCCGACCCCGCCCCATTCATCGCAAAGGCCAGGGAATACGACGCGACGATCGACCGGGACGAATGGGGCGTTCCGCATGTCTTCGGCAAGCGGGACGCCGATGCCGGTTTCGGCATCGGCTATGCACATTCGGAGGACGATTTTGCGACGATTCAGGAGGTCGTCATTGCGACGCGAGGACAACTCGCTGCCATCAAGGGAGAGCGTGCCGCCGTAACGGACTATCTCGTGAACCTCATTGGCGTGTGGGAAACGGTCGAGAGGCGTTATGAAAGCGACCTCTCTCCCGAAGTTCGCCGTGTCATCGAGGCCTATGCCGATGGCGTGAACTACTATGCGGCGCTCCATCCTGAACAGGTCATTCCCGGCACCCTGCCCGTCACGGGACGGGACGTCGCGGCAGGATTCATATTCAAGACGCCCTTCTTCTATGGTCTGGACAAGGTCCTGCTTTCTGTTTTCGAGGGAAGGATCGGCCGGGATGCCGGTCTGTCCAAAGAGGGGGTCGATGCCTTTCTTCCCTCCGAAAACCCTTATCCCATCGGCTCGAACGGCATCGCGGTCAGTCCCGCACGTTCCGCGGACGGCGCGACGAGACTACTTGTCAACTCGCACCAGCCATTCAGCGGACCCGTGGCCTGGTATGAAGCGGTCGTAGAAAGCGGCGAAGGATGGCACGTAGCCGGAGGATTTTTCCCCGGATCTCCGTTCATGTTGCACGGGCATAATGCTACGCTCGGTTGGGCCAATACCGTGAATGAGCCCGACCTTACCGATATCTATCGCCTGACCATCAACCCCGACAACGAGAACCAGTATCTCCTCGATGGAGAGTGGCGCGACTTCGAAAAACGGATCGCAACGATCCGTGTCGATCTATGGGGACCATTCTGGTGGACGGTGGAGCGCGAGGTCCTGCGCTCCGAACACGGTCCGGCGTTGCGGACGCCCGATGGCGTATTCGCGGTGCGCTATGCCGGAATCGGAGAAATCAGGCAGGTCGAGCAGTACTTCGCGCTCGACAAGGCAACAAACTTCGCCGAATGGATCGAGGCGATGAAGATGCAGGCACTGCCAAGCATCAACTACATCTATGCGGACGCGCAGGGCAATATCGCCTATGTCTACAATGCGCAGTTTCCGGACCGGAAACCGGGCGTGGATTGGGCGGGTATTCTCCCGGGCGACGACTCCTCGCTCATCTGGCAAGGCTACGTCCCCTTCGACGTGGTGCCGAAAATCGTTAATCCAAATTCCGGCCTCGTTTTCAACGCAAACAACACACCTTTCCGCGCAACCGCGGCAAACGACAATCTCGACCCCGAAGCCTTTCCCGAAACGCTCGGAATCCAGACGGACATGACGAACCGCGCTCTGCGCATCGAGGAAACCTATGGTGAGGACCGGTCAATTACCCGTCGGGAGTTCCACGACTACAAATACGATCTGCGCTACAGCGAAAGCTCGGCCGTGATGGAAATCATCAATGGTCTTGTCGCCGCCGATGCAGCCGGCGACCTGGAGGTTGAGGAAGCGCAGCGGATATTGAAATCATGGGACCGGCGAACCGATGTTCACAGCAGGGGGGCCGCCCTCGCCATTCTCTCCGCAGAACCGGTCATCACCGCGCGCATACGCGGCCGGGTGCCGCCTGCCCCCATGGACAAACTGCGCGAAACCATCGAACACCTTAAAACGCATTTCGGCCGGCTCGACCCCGAATGGGGCGAAGTCAATCGTTTCCGGCGGGGCAGCATCGATCTGCCGGTGGATGGCGGTCCGGATATTCTTCGCGCAATCTACGGCACGAAGCAGGAAGACGGCACGTTGACTGCGCATGGTGGCGATACGCTGATCATGTTCGTCGAATGGGACCGGAGCGGAAAGCTCCTCTCCGAAAGCGTGCATCCGTTCGGCTCGGCGACGACCGACAGTAACTCACCGCACTATGCGGACCAGTCTCCCCTTTTCGTGGGCATGCGCGTGAAGCCCGTGCGTTTTACACGTGACGCGCTGAAAGGTCATGTCGAGGAGAGTTACCGGCCCGGCAAGCGGGAGGCTGCGGATCAATAGCCCGCAACATCCTTCGGTACGTTGCGACTGACGATCCTCGAGAGTGGAAGGTCCACATGTACCGTGGTTCCCTGACCAACCTCGCTTTCGATCGAAAGCGAGCCACCATGAAGTTCGGTCAGATGCTTCGCCAGAGGCAGGCCTAGTCCCGTTCCCTCGTGCTGTCGCGAGAGCGACCCGTCGAGTTGCGTAAAGGGCGTCAGCGCGCGAGGAATATCGTCCTTCGCGATGCCACACCCCCGGTCGGTCACGGAAATACGCAGGCACTCCGCCGTAATCTGACCGGAGATCGTAATCGCTCCTCCATCAAGGCTGAACTTGACGGCGTTTGAAACCAGATTGATCAGCACCTGCTTCAAGGCGCGTTCATCGGCAACAATGACCAACGAAGGCTCCGGCAGAGAGCATTCAAGCAGGATATTCGCCTGTTGCGCCCGGTGACGAACGATGCGCGTCGCCGACTCGACCACATGATCCAGTTCAGTCTCATCCTCATGCAGCTTGAAGTGCCCTGCCTCGATCTTTGACAAGTCGAGGATGTCGTTGATGAGGCTGAGAAGATGAACGCCGCTATTGTGGATATCTTCCGCATATTCACGATAGCGCGGATTGCCAACGGGCCCGAAGAGCTCGCGTTCGAGCGCCTCGGAGAATCCGATGATGGCATTGAGCGGCGTCCGGAGTTCATGGCTCATGTTGGCCAGGAATTCCGATTTCGAACGGCTGGCCGCCGTTGCCTGATCGCGCGCCTCTCGCAGCGCCTCCGCTTCCTTTCGCCTGGCGGTGACGTCCTGAATGCCGATGAGCATCGCGCGCTGACCCTGGAAATGCACGATGGCGGCAGAAACCAGCACATGGATGATCGTGCCGTCGACTCTCTTCATGCCGAATTCGACCGGCGATCCTGCACGACCGGTGAGAACCAGCTTGTCCAGCCGCTCGGGAATGTCTTCGTCGTCGAAGAGTTGACGCACATCGAGACCGGCGACGTTCTCATCCGCGATCCCGAAAAGCCTGAGCGCCGCAATGTTCGCCTGCATGACTTGAAACGTACCCGGATCGACAAGGGCGATCGGCAGCGGCGCTGCGTAGAAAATGCTCTGAAAGCTTTCCTCCGTCGCGCGCACCGCCTGTTCGGCCTCCTGACGGACGCCCACCTCGCGTTTCAGTTCATCATAAAGTTCCTGCTGCCGAAGAAGCGTGACGAATCCCTCTCTTCTCAGACGGTTCGCCGCCCGCACCATCTCGACGCCAATCGCGTTCACTACACCGAAGAGAACGCATATCTCTATCAATGTGATCGCCGATACGTCGGCGAGCGAAGGCGTGATCAGAACGAAGCCGATGCACAGTGCCAACGCCAGGGTGAGATTTGCGGCAAGACGAGTCGGCACACCGATATAGAAGGCGAAAAGAATGACGACCACGCTCAACAACGCCGCAGCGAAATCGACCTGCCCCAGGGTGAGGGAGACGGGCGAGATCAGCGCGACCAGCAACTGGGTGACCAGCGCGCACGTCATGAAGGCGCGGCGATCGCTGGGCGAGCGGAAAAACCTGAGCGCCGCCAGTATAGCGCCGAGTGCGGCAAGACGACCGAGAGCGAGAAGGACGAAAGGCCAGGTGAAGCCCAACGTGATGAAGTCGAAGACCATCCAGCTGACGAAGACATAGACAGCAATCAGCACGCCGCGAAGGCGCGAGTGGATTTCGCTCCAGCTTGCCCTGAGATAGCTGTCCTCCAGAACCGGGTCGGCAAATTCACCCGTCCAGCGATAGACGGGTCCTTCGTTCGCCTCCCGGCGAAGTTCGGATATAGCCTCTCCAGTCGTGTCAGCAGACCACGTCACGCCAACGTCCCCATCTTCGTTCCCAGCGTCCGGGGACGCTCCTCCCGCGATCCCAGTGCGCGTAGAGTAGGGATCAAACACTAAATAAAATGCAAAATTCGCCTGTCCGGCCTTTCTCATTCGAGGGGCCTTGCCTATCGTCTGCGCATCTGTCCGGTGTGCAAAAATGAGACAGGGAAAATGAAAGGGAAGACGTCATGAGAGGGCAAGAGAGCGGCGGCATTCTGGAAGGCGTCCGCGTATTGGACTTCGGCCGCTATATCGCCGGCCCCTATTGCGCCGCTTTGCTCGGCGACCTGGGCGCCGAAGTCATCCGCATCGAACGGCGCGACGGATCTGAAGACCGCTTCGTTCAGCCAATCGTGCCGGAGGCCGGACCCGGTGAGGGCGGCGAAGGGGCGATGTTCCTTCAGATGAACAGAAACAAGCGTGGCCTCACGCTCGATCCGATGACGGAAACGGGCCGCGGGATCGTCCGCCGCCTGGCTGCCACCGCGGATGTGGTCGTCGCCAACCTGCCCCCCTCAACGCTGAAGGCGATGGGCCTCGACTACGAAAGCCTCACCGCCGTGAAGCCCGACATCATCCTGACCACCGTCTCCGCTTTCGGACATGGCGGCCCCTACAGCGAGCGGACAGGCTTCGACGGCGTGGCCCAGTCGATGGTCGGCGCGGCTTATCTCACCGGCCATCCCGACGAGCCGGTAAAGAGCTATGCGCCCTGGGTCGATTTCGGAACGGCGTCGCTCTCCGCCTTCGGCACGCTCGCTGCCTTGATGGAGCGCCAGAAGTCCGGCAAGGGGCAGGTCGTGGAAGGATCTCTCCTGTCGACCGCCCTTGCCTATTTCAATTTCCACCTGATCGAACAGGAGCTGCGCAAGACGAACCGTGTTGCCATCGGCAATCGTTCGCCCTATGCGGGTCCGGCGGACATCGTTCGCACCAAGGATGGCTGGATACTCGTGCAGGTGATCGGTATGCCTCTGTTCAAGCGCTGGGCGCGGCTCATGGGCGAAGATCACTGGCTCACCGATCCACGCTTCAAGGACGATCTCTCGCGCGGCGATCACGGGGAAATTCTTTCCGAGCGGACGCAACGCTGGGCGGAGACGCGCACCACCGAAGAAGCTCTGGCCGAACTCGAGGCGGCGCGCATTCCGGCCGGTCCCGTCTACTCGCCGCAACAGGCACTGGAAGACAGACACATCCAGGAAATGGGATATCTGAAGCCCTTGCCCTTTCCCGGCCTGCCCGGCCCCGCACCCGTCATGGAAACGCCGCTACGTTTCTCCCGCACGCCGGCAAGTCTTCGCGAACGGGCGCCGCTTCTCGGCGAGCACACCGACGCCATACTCGGCGAACTCGGCTACACGACGGAGGAGATAGAGTCCTTCCGGTCCGAGGGAGTGATCTGAACCATGCCGAAGGCGCTGGATGATTTTCCTCACCTGCCGCTCGCCCATCTGCCGACGCCGCTCTCGGAAATGCATCGTCTGCGCGAAGCGCTCCGGGCGCGGGGAGTACGCCACGTTCCCAGGCTCTTCATCAAGCGTGATGACTGCACCGGCCTTGCCACTGGCGGCAACAAGACGCGAAAGCTGGAATATCTGATTGGAGAGGCGCTCGCGCAGGGCTGCGACACGGTTGTCACGACAGGCGCACTGCAATCGAACCACGCAAGACAGACGGCTGCTGCGGCATCCGCCGCCGGACTCTCATGCCTCCTGGTTCTCTTCGATACCGTACCTTATCGGGGCGCCCTCTATCGCCGCTCGGGAAACCTGCTGCTCGACCGCGTCCTCGGTGCGGAAGTTCGCATCGAAAGCGCAGATGCGGATGCGGCGGAGGTCTTCAGCAAGCTTTTCCAGGAACTGGAAGCCAAGGGCAACAAACCCTATTTCGTTCCCGTCGGCGGATCGAGCGCCACCGGCTCTCTCGGTTACGTCAATGCCTATCTGGAAATCTCCGGCCAGCTCGACGCCCTGGGTTTGAGCCGGACGGCGCTCGTGCATGCCTCGTCGAGTGGCGGTACGCAAGCCGGTCTCATTGCGGGTTCGCAGCTGCGCGGTTCCGGTCCAACGGTTAGCGGCATCAATGTTTATCGCAAGGACCACGAAGCGATGGCTGAGAGCATTCATGCCCTCGCCTCGAAGACTGCGGCCCTTCTGGAAACCTCCGCGCCCTCTCCCGGTGCCATCGATCTCGTCGGCGGTTGGCTCGGCGAGGGCTACGGATTGCCGACCGCGGCGATGCGCGATGCGGTCGAGCTCGTGGCACGAACGGAGGGCATTCTCCTCGACCCGGTCTACACAGGCAAAGGCATGTCGGGTTTCATCGGCCAGATCGAAGCAGGAAATTATGCGGATGTGGAGGCCGCCGTCTTCCTGCACACTGGTGGCATGCCCGGTCTCTTCGCCTATGAGGAAGAGTTCCGGACCAGCTGACCTTCAGCCTCGCGCGGCAACCTGCCCGCGGCGGCGCAGAATTTCGGCCTGACGGTCCTCGCCGAGCGCTTCATGAAGACGAGCGGCCGCCTCCACGAATTCCTCGGCATTGCCGCGCGCTGTTCCCGTCGCCACGCGCAGTTCTTCAAGCAGCCGGTCTTCATAGGACGCGAGGTAGGTTTCGATCTGCTGACGGATACTGCGGCAATGGCTCTGCGCGCCGAGAGGTTCGCAGATCGGCATCACGCCGTTCACGAAACGCAAGCACGCCTTCACCTTCTCGATGCGCGCACCATCTGGTGCCTTTGCTAGATCGGGCCGCATCGGACCGCCGCGCCCATACTGGCCGAATTGATGGAAAGGCAGGGCCCGCACGAGTTCGGTTTCGAAGCGTGACATTTCCTGTGAGATCGCCGCAGAAAGCCGTGCTCGCGCGGCGAGAAGCCGCTGGCCCCATTCGCCGTTGCGGCGAAGATCGATTTCGGCCGTGAACCCTCTCGACAGATGTGCGAACCGCCGGACATCCTCGAGCAAGGCATCGAGGTCGGTGTGGCCCGGACGAAGTGTCTCGGCGCTATGCGCAATGCTTTCCATGTCGGAAAGCAACTGTTCGCCGAAGACTGCGAGTTCGCAGCGGCTTATGACCTTGTCGTTGCGCTGATGCGCGACCTTGCGCACGAAGCGCAATATCTGGGACGGCTCCTTCAGCCGGCCCATTGCCGCGAATGGAAGATAGAGCGCCTCTTCCGGCGCCGTCTCTTCCACCTCTTCATAGATTTCCTTCATCGTCGCCACCATCGCGTCGTCGAAGTCGTCTATGTGTTTCGGCAAGGCCGCCTGAAGTCTGAGCATCGCAGGCGCAACCGCAAGAACACTTGCGATTTCGCAGGCATCCTCGAATCCGCTCTCGCCACCAAGGCGCTTTTCGGCTTGGGAACGCTTCGATGAATCTTGCCGCGCGGAGGAAATCGCCGCGCGAATAGCCGCGGCCGCCGAAGCGTGCATGACGGAAACGGCAGCCTCCAGCGCAATCTCATCTCCCTTGAGGGTATGATCTGCGATCCGCTTCTTCAGGTCGGGCAGCGCATCGGGCATCAACTCGTCTTCAAGCCAGGACCAGACACGCATAACGGAAGCGCGGGAGATCCGGCCCTGCCGCACGCCGTCCTCGTCCTCGTCGACCAACAGATCCTCGAAGGGGCGGCAGAACTGACGAAGCGCATCGGGCATGCCCGGCCGCTTGCCCTTGAAAGAGGCAAGCAGGGGCCGCAGGCCGGAGAGGATCATGTCGTAGGGCAGACCCGAGTTTCCGCGCAGCCGCTCCCGTTCAAGCCCCGAGGCAAGCTTGAGCACTGCGGGCTGGGGGAGCTGCGCCAGGTAGCTTGCGAGCTTCTGGCGGATCGACGCTTGCTGTTCCGTCATCATCGGCTTTCGCGGTGCAATCGATGGTTTCGGCGGAAATCCGCTGCCCCTATGGGGAGCGTGACGGAAGTTCCGCAAAGGTTTCATGACCCGCTCAGGCTATCCGGCCATGCTTAAAATTTGGTTCCGCCCCGTCATAATCCACAGATATGCCCTGTAGACAGCACCTAAAAACTGGTGGCCAAACCCGCGATTTTCGATAGGCCGCGGCAAAATTCGGTGATAGCGTTTTTTTCCGGGTGTCATCGTCAGGCTGTGGCATCCGTCTTTTACTTCTATACGAGGCATTCAAGGCACTATGGCTAGCGGAGTCGTGAAGTGGTTCAACGCCACTAAGGGTTATGGTTTCATCGCGCCGGCGGATGGCGGCAAGGACGTCTTCGTCCACATCTCCGCCGTCGAGCGCGCCGGCCAGAAATCCCTGCAGGAAGGTCAGCAGATCCAGTACGAACTGGTCGAGGGGCGCAATGGCCGCTTCTCCGCCGAAAATCTGGTTCTCGGCTAATACCGGCATCAGCAAGTGCGGCCGCGCCCGCGCTGAGACGTTCAAGGCCCTCCCCCTGACCGGCGGAGGGCCTTTTCGTTACGGACCTCAATTTGTCTTGCCGATGCTAGCCGAAGCGCCTGCAGGCAACTAGCATGAACCCATGTTCGGACCCTATACGCTTCTGGAACGCGCCCACGCCTTCGTCTGGGACCGCCCGCTGAACGAACTGCCCTTCTGGCAAAGGTCGCTCTTCCTCTCGGCCCGGATCGGCTGGGCCGTCGTGCGCGACCTTCTCGGCGGTGCGCTCAGCCTGCGCGCAATGAGCCTCGTCTATACGACATTGCTCTCCATCGTGCCGGCGCTTGCGATCGCCTTCGCCATCTTCCGCGCCTTCGGCTTCGACAGCTGGATTGAAGAACTGCTTGCCGACTTCCTGGCGCCGCTCGGCGACCAAGGATCGGAAATCACGAAGCAGATGATGGAGTTCGTCCAGCGGGTGAATGTGAACATTCTCGGTACGGTCGGCTTTGCCTTCCTGCTCTATACGGTGATTTCGCTCATCAACAAGGTCGAGGCCGCTTTCAACTCGATCTGGCGCGTGGAGTCGAACCGCTCCTTTGCGAGGCAGTTCACCGAGATCGTGAGCATGAGCGTCCTCGGGCCGCTCCTCGTCCTCACCGTCTTCGGCATCATGGCGGGCGCCGTTTCGAATTCGTTCGTAGGCGGGCTCGCGGAATATGAGGCGGTGCGTTACGTGCTCGAACAGTCGAGCCGGTTGCTGCCCTATGCTGTCCTCATCGCCGCATTCGGCTTCATGTATCTCATGATCCCGAACACGCGGGTGAAGCTCGATGCGGCGGCCGTCGGCGCGACGGTCGCAGGCATCGCCTGGGGCGCCGCAGGCTGGACCTTCGCGACCTTCGTCGTGAAGTCCGCCCAGTATGTCGCGATCTATTCCGCCTTCGCGAGCCTCGTCTTCTTCATGATCTGGCTCTATGCAGCCTGGCTTATCCTGCTTGGCGGCTGCTCCATCGCCTTCTACTACCAGAACCGGGCCTATCTCTCGCCTCATGCGGGGGTCAGTTTGCTGACATTGCGACAGCTCGACCGGATGGCCGTTCAGGCTCTCTTGCTGGTGCACGAGGCATTCGAGCGCGGCCAGACTCCCTGGACCGAGGAGGCCCTTGCGCGCAGGCTTCATGTGCCGATGGAGTCGATGGGGGAAATTTCGGCGGCGCTTTGCGAAGCCGGCCTTCTCACCTTCAGCACAGGCACACCGAGCCGTTTCGTCCCGGGACGCCCCGCAGGCAAGACGACCCTCGCGGACATATTCGCTGCCGTTCGCGCCAAACGGCACAGCCGAAGCATCGCCGACGGAACGCTCGCTCATGAGCCCCGTATCGAGGCCGTCTTCGAGAAACTCGACCAGCGTCAGGCGGAAGTGGTCGACTCCTTGACCATCGCCTCCCTCATTTCGGCGGACGAAAGCGAGCCGGAGAAATCGATCTCCGCACCTGCCGCGCGTTAACGACTTGATTCGTGCCTATGGCAAAACTCGATTTCGAAACCGCTGGCGCGCCGTCCAGCCGGCTCGCGCGGTCACATGATCGTCGCCAAAAAGGCTCGATAAACTGCGGGTCAGGCCACCTCATGCGGTATGTGTCGAAGTTTCACACACATTCTCTTGACGCGACCGCCGCGCGGATTCACGCTGAAGATCCTTGGTTCAACAATTGAAAGGAGGTGATCCGATGTCTAACGGTCTGCTGACACCGTTTGCCATCGCCAAAGTTTCGATCTCGATAGAGGGTCGTGTGGCGAGGCAGGAAGAGCCGGACACTTCCGGGGGTCTTTCTGCCTGAGCCTTTATCCTTCATCGCCGCACCAGTGATGGCGCGGCGACTCTTCGAGCGAGACAGATTGGTGCAAACGGGGCGGTCCTGCACATAAAATAATGGAGACCGCGTCGCTGCCGTTCCGAACTGGCCGCCGCCTTCCAGATGGAAAGCGGCGGCCTTTTCACGTCCAGCACGGCAATCCCCTCTTGTAGGTGGCCTCACCCAGGCGCGGTTCGGGGGCCGGGGTTCACCAAGGGTGAGGCCGAACGGCCTTTCAGCCGTTCATCGGTATGGCCTTATCTTCTTCAGCTCACGATCTGCCAGCTTCCGTCCGGCTGACGGCACGCCGTGCCGTAAGCGCTTTCGGGGCGTCCGCCGATATAGACGGTCTGGCTGTATTCCCTGCAGTAGGCATTGCCCGACTGGTAGGAGCGGCCCGGCTCGACATAGCCATAGTTGCCGCTCTGCGGATTGCTCCAGCGTGTCGGCTGGCCGGTCTGGAAGGCGCCATAGGAGGCATTCTGCAGATAGGCCTGGTCGGCGCGGTCAAGGCTGCGGCCGATATTGTTGCCGACCAGTGCGCCAATCAGAACGCCCGCGCCTGTCGCCCAGAGACGGCCGGAACCGCCACCGATCTGGGAGCCTGCGAGACCGCCCGCAACCGCGCCGGCCAGCGTCCCGATGCCTTCCTTCGGGCCGCCGCTATAGCCATAGGGATTTCCGGTCTGGCAACCGGCAAGCGCCACGGCAAGGGCGCCAACAATAAGAGTGCTTTTGATCTTCATGACACGTACCCCGTTCGTGATGGGTTGATCCGATGGTCATGAAGATAGAAAACCGCCCTTGAGCAGGCGCTGAATGCGCCATTCATCTGGCGTTCAGCTTGCGGGGCTCAACGCCCCGCTTTTCCGTCAGGAAGCAGCCGCGGGCAGGTAGATCTCGGCACGCAGGCCGCCAAGGCTGGAGCTTTCGAGCTTCAGTTCGCCGCCATAGAGCTCCGCAATTTCCGTCACGATGGAGAGCCCGAGGCCCGAACCCGGCTTCGATTCATCGAGCCTTGTCCCCCGCTTCAGTGCGGCGGCCCGGGCCTCCTCAGGCAGGCCCGGGCCGTCATCTTCCACGCGCAGGCAGAAGAAAGGCCGCGCCTTACGCGTTGCCGCATCCGGTATCACCGTTACGCGCACGCGGGACTTCGCCCATTTGCAGGCATTATCGAGCAGGTTGCCCACCACTTCCTCCAGATCCTGTCCCTCGCCACGAAATCCCGCATCGTCCGGACAGTCGAGCTCGATCGCAATGCCCTGCTCCTGGTAGATGCGCTCCAAAGCCAGCGAGATGCGCTCAAGCACCGGTTCAACCGGCGTATGCGCCCCAAGCACATTGGCGGAGGCCGCCATTCGGGCGCGGGCGAGGTGATGGTCGATTTGCTCGCGCATCTGGCGCGTCATGCGCGTCACCGTCTCGCCGAACGGGCCGTCATGCGTACGCGCCTCGTTGGTCAGCACACTGAGGGGTGTCTTCAGGGCGTGAGCGAGATTTCCGACATGGGTTCGCGCCCGCTCCAGCACTTCCCGGTTGCCCTCAAGGAGTCCGTTCAGCTCGTCGGCGAGCGGCTGGATTTCCGCCGGAAACTCCCCCTCAAGCTGCGTCGCGCGGCCGGAACGGATCTGCGCCAGCGAATTGCGCACGCGTTCGAGCGGCCTCAGGCCGAAGCGCACCTGGATCAGCAGCGCGACAAGAAGCCCCGCACCCATCGCGCCCATCGCGATGAAGACCCAGGTGTTGAACCCCTGAATTTCGGCGTTCATTTCGGAGCGGTCGCCTGCCACCGCGAAGGAGACGGGAACATCATATCCCGGCAGCGTCACGCGGCGCTCGACGACGCGAAGCGGCTGGTTTTCCGGCCCCTGTGTGTCGAAAATCTTCAGGCCGATCTGGTTGCGCTCCACCTTCTCGGCGGGCGAAAGATCGAGCGACTGGTCGAAAAGAGAGCGTGAGCGCAGCGCCGGGCGCGGCGCCACCGGCCATATCTGCCAGTACCAGCCCGAATAGGCCAAGTCGAAGCGCGTCTCCGAAAGACCGCCCTGCCGGACGATTTCGCCCTGTTCGTTCACTTCCGTGGTCGCGATCAGGCTGTGCAGAAGCACGTTCAGCCGCGAGTCGAAGCTGCGTTCGACCGAATTGCGGAAGATGGCGGAAAGGATGAGTCCGCCTGCAACGAGCGCGATGGCGCTCCAGAGCGCGGCGCCCGCGACCAGCCTGAATGCAAGGCTGTCAGACCGCATCTTCAGGCGCCACCAGGCGGTAGCCGAGGCCGCGCACGGTCTCGATCACGTCCTTGCCGAGCTTGCGGCGGAGGCGGCCGACAAAGACCTCGATCGTATTGGAATCGCGGTCGAAATCCTGGTCATAGAGATGCTCGACGAGCTCAGTCCGCGAAATCACCCTGCCCTGATGATGCATCAGATAAGCAAGCAGCCGGTATTCGAGCGAAGTGAGCTTGATCGCGCGCCCGTTCACGGTGACGCGGGAGCTTCGCGTATCGACGCGAACGGGCCCGCATTCGAGTTCGCTTGTCGCATGGCCGCTCGCGCGGCGCAGCAACGCCCGCAGCCGCGCCAGCACCTCCTCCATGTAGAATGGCTTGGCGACATAGTCGTCCGCGCCGGCATCGAAGCCCGCCACCTTGTCGCTCCAGCGGTCACGGGCGGTAAGGATCAGCACCGGCATGATGCGCCCGTCACGGCGCCATTTTTCGAGTACGGTTACGCCATCCATCTCCGGCAATCCGAGGTCGAGGATCACCGCGTCATAGGGTTCGGTATCGCCGAGGAAATGACCTTCCTCGCCATCCTTGGCGCTGTCCACGACATAGCCGGCTTCCTCGAGCGCCGTCACGAGCTGACGGTTGAGATCGGGATCGTCCTCGACAACGAGCAACCGCATGGTCTTCTCCGTTCCTCGCTTATCCGGGCCTATCGCGCACCCATGACGCGGCCCGAAGCCGCGTCCACGGTCACGACGACGACCCGGTTCTGAGGCGTCATGATCTTCACGTAATAGGCGTTGCCGCCAAAACTCATATCGAGAAACCGGCCCGGATAGCTTGCAAGCGCCGCCTGCTTTGCCTGCCCCGGCGAGACCACCTGACCCGAGCGCACGGCATCGCGCGCCCTGTCCTGCTCCGAGTGATACCCCCATTGAGCAGGCACGAGAAGATCGCCCGCCCGCGCCGGGGAGAGCCCCAGGGCGAGAAACAAGGCGATCGTCAGGGCGATCCATGTGGATTTCTGCGTCATGCCCCCGAACCTAAGTCAAAGACGCTGAACCCCGGATGAACGGGGCCTGCGCCTATCCTTCAGGAAGTGACGCTCAGAATCCAGCAAGCGTTGCGAATTCCTCCAGCGGAGCCCGGTCCGTGCGCAAACGGTTAATGGCCGCGCTTTCGTCCATATAGCCAAGGCCGAGGCCGCAGAAGAGCATCAGCTCCTCCGGCATCTGCACGAACTCCGAAACCGTCTTGTACCAGATGGCCCATGCCTCCTGCGGCGCCGTGTGCAGGCCATGTTCGCGCGCCACGAGCATCACCGACTGGATGAACATGCCGAGGTCGGACCACTGGCCGAGCCCCATCTGCCGGTCGATGGCAAAGAACATCGCGACGGGCGCGTCGAAGAAGCGGAAGTTGCGGGCGAATTGCTGAAGCCTGCCCGCCTTGTCCTCCCGCGAGACGCCGATGGTCGCATACATGTCCTCGCCGCATTTGAAGCGGCGGCCCTTGTAGGGCTCGGTCAGCCCCTTCGGATAGATGTCGTACTCCGTGCCCTCGCCGAATGGATTGTCCTTCTGCTTCGTCTCGATGATCGAGAGAAATTCCTTCAGCTTGTCGCCCGTCAGCACATAGACGTGCCAAGGTTGGAGATTACCACCGGAGGGCGCGTATTTCGCAACTTCGAGAATTTCACGCACCGTTTTTTCCGGCACCGGTTTGTCGAGAAAGGCCCGGCAGGTGATGCGGGTCTTGAGCGCTTCGGAAACATTCATGAGACTGTCCTTCGGATTGCGAATTCTATCGGGCGGTAACGTGAGGCCAGAGCGCATCGGCCCCGGCGGCGATGGTCGCGCGGCCAAGCTCGGCGGCCCATTCGCGGCCCGCGCCGAATTCCGCGCGCCACGACCAGAGCCTTCGCGTCGCGAAATGAAGCCCGTGTTCATAGGTGAAGCCGATGGCGCCATGAACCTGATGGGCAATCGAGGTCGCAATGCTCGATGCATCGTCGACGCGGATTTTCGCCACCGCGATTTCGAATGCTGCGTCTGCGCCTCGCTTGTCCGCCTGCGCGCAAGCATGATCCGTCACCACGCTGCAGGCCGCGGCTTGCGTCGACAGCACGGCAAGCTGCTGCTGGATCGCCTGGAATTTGCCGATGGGCTTGCCGAACTGCGTGCGCTCATTCGCATAGGCCACCGACTGCGAGGAGAGATAGCCAAGCGCTCCGGCCATCTGGCAAGCGCGGACAAGCGCGCCATAAAGCTTCATCGCATTGTCCGGAAGCGGCGCCTTCTTCGCCGTCGCCGCCTGCCCCTTCAGCACCACGCGGTCGCGCGGTTCGCGCGCGACGTTGATGCGCTCTTCGACCTCGGCCCCATCAAGAGACACGAGAACCACCTCGCCCTTCACGATGGCAACGCCCTGCTTCGCATTGCGCCCGTAAGGGACGTTCGGCGCCTCGCCCGAAATCTTGCCGCCTTCCAGCGTGAAGTCGCCGTCGAGCAGCGTGGTTACGCCTTCGGGCACCTCGATCCCCGCCTGTACGAGAAACCAGTTCGCGAGCAGCGCATCGGCAAGCGGCAGCGGCGCGACATGTTCGCCCGCCGCCTTCAGCACGATGGCCGCATCGGCCCATGTGCCGCCCGCACCGCCCTGTTCTTCGGGCACGAGCACAAGCGTCAGCCCGTTCGCTTCCACTTCGCTCCAGAGCGCGGCCGGAAACTCGCCCTCTTCCGCCTTCTGTACCAGCGTCTTCGTCACGCGCTCCGAAAGAAGCCCGTTCACGCTGTCGGAAAGGATCGTCTGCAGTTCGTTCATGGTTCCCTCCCTCAGCGCAATCCAAGCCCGCGGGCGATGATGCCGCGTAGGATTTCGCGCGTACCGCCGCGCAGCGAAAAGCTCGGCACGGTCTGCGTCAGATAGCCGAGCACTTCTTCAAAGTCGCTTCCGCCGCCAACCGTTGGCGCAATGCCGAGAAGCTCATGTGCCCGCACAGGCATGTCTTGCTCGAAGATCGCGCCAAGATCCTTCACGACGGATGCCTCGAGCGCCGGGTTCTCGCCCTTCTCCAGCATGCCCGCGACCGAGAGCGACATCTGTCGAAGCGTCACGAGATGCGCAACAAGACGGCCGATCTCGCTTGCACCTTCCTGCCCGCCCCGATTCTCAAGTTCGCGGATCATCTCGACCATCAGCAGGAAGCTCGAGAGATAGCGTTCGGGCCCCGAGCGTTCGAAGGCGAGCTCCGCCGTCACCTGTCCCCAGCCGCTTCCTTCCTTGCCAACCAGCATGTTGTCCGGCACGAAGGCATCCTCGAACACGACCTCGTTGAAATGCGCATTGCCCGCAAGGTCCTTGATCGGACGGATGGTGATGCCATCCGTGTTCTTGAGATCGACCAGGAACTGCGTCAGCCCGGAATGCTTCGCCTCGGGCGAGAAGTCGGTACGGAAAAGCGCGATCATGTAATGCGCGTGATGAGCGCCGGAGGTCCAGAGCTTGGTGCCGTTGACCTTGTAGCCGCCATCGACCTTCTCGGCGCGGGTTCGCGTCGCGGCAAGGTCGGAGCCGGAGTCCGGCTCGGACATGCCGATGCAGAAATAGCATTCGCCTTTCGCCACGCGCGGCAGGATCTTCTGGCGTTGCTCTTCCGTGCCGAAGCGCAGCAGCAGCGGGCCGGACTGGCGGTCGCCGATCCAGTGCGCACCCACAGGCGCGCCCGCCGCGAGCATTTCCTCCAGCATGACGTAGCGATCGAAAAAGCTCCGCTCATGCCCGCCATATTCTTTCGGCCAGGTCATGCCGATCCAGCCCTTCGCGCCCATCTTGCGGCTGAACTCCGGGTCCGATCCCGACCAGGTCTGCGCCCGCGTCACCTTCGGCACCTGTTTCAGTTCCTCGGCCAGAAACGCGCGGATCTCCTGCCGGAGACCTTCCGTCTCGCCGGGCAGTTCGCACAGATCGAACCTGAAAGGCTGCATCTCTTTCTCCCAGTCTCTCTTTTCCTGTTCCTACGTTTCTTTTCGCGCTTCAGGTCACAAGCGCCGTGGTGCCGCCGTCGATCCTTATGTTCAGCGCGTTGATCGCGCCCGAAAGCGGACTCGCGACAAAGGCGACGAGATCGGCGATCTCCTCCGGGCGCGGAATATGGCCGGTGAGGTTGCCCATGAAATTCTTCAGCACATGCGGCTCGACCTCTTCCCAGGTTTCGCCCCATCCGCGCTCGCGGCCTTGCGCAAGGAAACGCTCTTCCACTTCCTTCGTGCGGATGAGCCCCGGCGAAACGAGGTTCACGGTCACGCCGGTTCCCGCAAGTTCCTTGGCAAGCGACACCGTCATCGTCGCAAGCGCGCCCTTGGAGGCATAATAGTGCGGCATCCGCGCGGCAGGTTCCGTCGAGCCGATGGTGCCGAGCATGACGATGCGGCCCCAGCCCTTCTCCTTCATGCCGCCCATGAAGGCGCGCGTCAGGCGCACCGCCGACAGCACGTTCTTTTCATAGGCGTCGATCCAGCCGTCGGTTTCCGTCCGGGTCCAGCTTCCCGCATCCGCGGTGCCGTAATTGTTGATGAGGATGTCGATCTCGCCCGCCTCGGAGGCGACCTTGGCCGCGCCTTCGTCGCGCGTTATGTCGCCGGCAACGGCGCTTGCCCCAAAGCCCTTCTCGCGGATTTCCGCGGCTACTGCCTCGGCCGCATCGAGTTCGAAGCCATGAACCAGAACATGCGCGCCTTCGCGGGCGAGCGCATGCGCGATGGCGCGGCCCGTGCCGCGATGGCTGCCCGAAACGAGCGCCCGCTTGCCGTTGAGCTGAAGGTCCATGCCGCTTCGCCCCCACCGTTTTCTTTTTATCCGGGCGGCTTTTCTAGCAGCAATGCGCGGCCCTGTCCGGTCTGGAAGGGCGATGAGAGGGGCAGGAAAAGGGAGGATCGCGAGGGAGGAAGTTGGGAAGTCAGAATTCCGCTGCGGCAAGTCTCGGCGCCGGTTCATCGGCGCTCGCCGTCAGGGAAGGGTTGAACAGCGGGGCGAGAGCAACGCCCGCATAGAGGCCTGCCGAAAAACAGGCAAGAAGGGAAAGTGCGAATCCCGCCGCGACGAGGACGCGACGGCGGGACCTGCGGTTGTAGAAAATCTTCCTCGCCATTTTCGCCCCTCATGCTCTCGTGAGTGCCATCGGGCTATCTGCCCGGTCAGGGGTAGTTATGGCGATTATGAAGTTTCAAGGTTTACCGAATGCTAAAACTGAAACCTCGAATTCTATCTAAATGCCCGCATGGGAAGTCTATTTTCGGCGCGCATGGCCGACATTCAGGGCAAGCAGATCAACCACGCGCGAAATCGTGCCGACGATAGTGTCGTCCTTCTTGGTCGGCGTGGCCGCCGCCACGGCAGAAGCCGCGCCGATGACCGCGAGGAGCGCCTCAACCCACTCCGCAAAGGCGCCACCCAGAATTCCGTTCAGAAAATAGTCCATATCCAGCTCCTTTCAGCCGTGATGCCCCGCACGCCGGGGCGCATAGAAGAAATGTCCGCCAACCAGCGCCCGCGGCGTCTCCCGCGCGGCCCAGTCCGGGTTTTCCGTATGCGGATGGAAGTGTGTGGAGCCCTCAGTCGGGTCGGCGTCCTCACCCGCGAAGGCCTTACAGAGCGCCGCCAGCGCGAGCAGGAATTCCCGGTCGGCTGCGCGCTCAGGCGCGATCCGGTTCGCCAGCGCCCAGGCAAGCGCCGCCCGCCCTTCTCCATCCTCCTCCCGCGCCAGCCGGCAAAGCCTCAGCGCAAGCCCGATAAGCCCCCGAATGTCGCGCTCCGCCGCGTCTGGGTCGCCGCCCTCGCACATGATGCTCTTTTGCTCTTCTAGGATCATATTCCTATATAAGAACAAGATAGGAACATTGTCAAGAGATCAGGCAGCGGGTCCGACGAGTTCGAGGCAATGAATGGCGAGCCGCAGCTTGCCGCCCGTGAAATCGCCGCCTTGCGCGGTCACGCGGAGAGGCGTCGCGCCGTAATAGGCACAGGGCGTTCCGCTTGGGCCGATGACCGTGCTCCCTTCCGCGACGCCTAGGGAATTTCCATAGCGCGCGGGATCGTCCGCCACGCCGAGCTTCCAGGATGCCGCCCCCGTGACCGCTTCGATCACGATCCCGGTAACACCAAGCACGATGGCGCGGTCCGGAATGAGAAAACCCGTTTCCGAATAGGGGCCCGTCCCCACTTCGTGATCGCCTTCCACGATGGTGAGCCGCGTCTCCGCGCCGCTCGACCCGAGCAGCGCCGGGCCGCCACTGGAAGGAACCGTCCAGCCGTGGCCGTCATGGACGAGAAGCGTGCCGGTTGCCTCGTTCCAGGCGCGCCAGCCCGGCTTCGGCGCGAAGGTAATCCACGCACCGTCGATGAAGGCAGCGACCTCCCCCTCCTCCGTGATGTAGCGCGCGCCCTCCACGGGCGCCTCCGGCAGCGGTCCGGTCAGCCGCGAGACAACGGAGAGATGCAGCAGCGCGTCGATCCTCCGCAGCGCCTCGTTCACCGTCACATGCTTCTGCGCCTGCGCCGCTTCGAGGAAGGGAAGACCGAGATGGAATGTGTCAGACATGAAGAGTGGCGCTCCTTCCGGTGCCGCGGCCGAAAGCGCGGCTGAGTTGATAGACGGTGATGTCGAGCGTGCTGAAATCCGTGCCGCTGAAATCCGCTGCCTGATCGGCGGGCGCGTAGATCGCTTGCGCCGAAGAAGCGGCGATGACGCGTTTCACGGCATCGCCTTCGCGGATTTCCACTTCATAGGCTTCGATTTCCTCGCCAAGTGGCACGTCGAGCCCCGCCCAGCTGTCACCGTCGAGCCTCGTGCGGCGTATCCATGAGAGATGGATCGCGCCCGTCGCGTCTCGCCGCGCCTTCAAATGCGCGGGGCTCAAGGGCCGAAGACCCACACCGTCAAAGGCGCGCGTCACACTCGTATAAGCCGGATCGTCGTAAGGCAGAGCGGCGGGGCCGAACACCCAGAGACGTTCCAGCCCGCGTTCCGCTTCGCCGACGCCAAGCTCCGTCACGCTTCCATCGAGCAGCACGAAACGCGCGCCCGCCTCGAGCGGGCTCCGCATGGCGGCTTCCGTTCCCGCCTGTCCGCGAAGCAATCCGCGCAGTTCGTAAGTACCGGGCGCGATGAGCTCCGCCTCCCGGAACTGGATTACTTCCCAGTCGCCTTCCGGCGTTTCGAGCGCTGCTCGATTGGCGCCCGAAAGAACGGCGGCGGCTTCGACGCTTGAAAGCGTCCCGCTCGACAGCAGGACCGAGAGCCGGTTCGCCTCGTCCCAGCGCGACGCAGGGCCGGGCATCAGCGGCGTCAACGTCCGCCCAAGCGTCGCCTCGTCGCGAAGCACGCGGTCGAGCACGAGCCCCGCCCCCACATCCTTGTAGACCGCGACGCCGCCCCAGGGATCGGCCGCGGCGGCGATGCGCGGCGCATGCGGCGTCTCCTCGCCCGTCAGCAGCGGCAGATCCATGAAGACGGCGAGCGGCTTTCCCCAACTCACGATCTCCTGCGGCGCGGGTTCGCGTTCCACACCGGGCGCATAAGCGCCGAAAAGGCTCCGTTCGCTTGCAACGGCGCTTGCCTCGCGCGCGCCCGCATCGGTCACGCCCGTCAGCCGGTAGACCGCTTCGCGCGTACCGAGGTCGAGCGTCACATGGTCGCCCGGATCGAGCGCGATCAGGCTTGGCGGCAGCGTCAGTTCCGCGCGCTCGCGCTCGCTCCAGACCTTCTGCAGCCAGACATCGGCGACGATCTGCGCTTCCGCCTGCGTCAGCACCATCGGCAGCGCGGTGGTCGCGACACGTTCGCTGCCGCCCGCGAGCCTTCGCGCCTCCACCGCCGCCTGGCGGTACTCGCCATTGCCGTCGATATAGGTGAGCTTCGCGGACAGAGGCAGTTCCGTTTCCTGTCCGCGCGTGAGCTTCCATCCGGGCGACGCGCTTTCTTCCGCCACGGCGAGATCGCCCGCCGCCAATGTCGCGCAAGGCTCGTCCGTGAAGTGGCGAAAGCGGATCGTCCCTTCCGTTTCCACCGCATCGAAGAAGCAGGCAAGCATCAGCGGCTCGATGGCCGCGCGCGGACTCATGATGCGGTCGATGACGAAGCCTTCCACCACGCGCGTGAGGGTTTCCGCGTCGAAATCGGCGAAGCCCACATCGCGGAGGATCGCACGCATCAGCGCAGGCAGAGGGGCCGCGCCCATGCGCCCGTTGAGCCAGTGGCCGAGCCGCCAGTTCTCCGCGTCCGACCAGATGTCGCGCCTGTCCGGAAAGGCAGGGAAAGGCCGCGCATCCCAGGTCCAGAAGAAGATGCGCGAAGCATCGACCATGCGCCCGCCATAAACGGTTGAAACGGGGTTCGTTCCCTCCGTATGATCGGGATGCGTCTCATCCCAATAGGACATTTCCGCCTCGATGAAACGGCGCTGGATGAAATCGTCCCGCGTGCCGCGCGAGAAGTTCGGCCATGCGCTTTCCGAGGATTTCGGATCGACGAAAACATTGGGCTCGTTCGTCCCCTTGTCGATGGCGGGGCATCCAAGCTCCGTGAACCAGACCGGCTTCGATTTCGGCACCCATGAAGTCGGCGCCGCCGCCTCCACGCCGCCCGGCCGGTCGTAATGCGCGTTCGACCACCAGCGCTTCAGGTCCTTCGCGCGCCACACCCATGGCTTGCCGTAAGCGCCATCCGTGATCGGCGTGCGGTTCTGCGCGGCGCGGTCTTCCTCGCTCGCATAGTACCAGTCGTAACCCTCGCCGCCCGCGATGCGGCTGCGGAGATAGTCGAGGTCGTAGATCGAGCCCCATTCCTCCGCATCGAGATGCGTAGCGCCGTGGCGCCAGTCCGTCAGCGGCGCATACATGTCGATGCCGATGAAGTCGATATTCGCATCCGCCCAGAGCGGATCGAGGTGAAAGCGGAAATCGCCGCCGCCTAGATCGTGTCCGCGATATTCCGACCAGTCGGCGGCATAGGAGATTTTCGTCTCCGGCCCCAATATGGCGCGCACATCGGCTGCCAGTGCGCGCAAGGCCGCTACGGCCGGATAGCTCGCGCCGTCGCGTGCCTGCGTCAGCCCGCGCAGTTCCGATCCGATGAGAAAAGCCTCGACGCCGCCCGCCGCCGCGCAGAGCCGCGCATAATGCAGCACCATGCGGCGGTAGCTCCATTCGCTCGCGCCCGGCGCCTCACTGCCGAAGAACTCCGCCACCTCCTCCGCCACGTCACCCTCCGGCGCGATGCGCCCGCGCCAGGGATATCCGGGCATGTCCATCATCACGAAGGGATAGAAGGTGACGGCGAGCCCGCGCGCCTTCAGATCCGCTATCGCGCGCATGACGCTCGCGTCGGATGGCGTGCCGCCATAGGCAGGCTTTCCCTCCATCATGCTCACCGTCTCGGCCGCGGCGCGCGTCAGCCCGGCCACGCTCCATGCGTCGGGTGAGGTGAGCTTCGATGCCGTATCGACCTTCGGCTTCACACTGCATTCGCCGCCGCGCAGATCGTCGCCGAACCAGGAGACGACGAGCGAGACCGCGCGCGCATTGGGCAGCGCCGCCTCGAGCTCGTCCATCGCCACGGAAAAATCCGCGCGGCCCTCCATCGTATGCGTGTTGATCGCGCGGCTCGATGTTTCGCTCCGGATTTCGCGCTGCGCCACCGTGTCATAGGCGAATTCGCCCGCGCCGGGTATCACCGTCACCGCGCGCACCAGCCCTTCCACATCGTCGAGCGTGCGGAAGATTTCGAAACTCAGTTGCGGAATGCGATTGCCGAAAGGCGAGACGTCGAAATCCTCGAAGACGATATAGGCCGTGCCGCGATAGGCGGGCGCCTCGCCCGTCACCGCCTCGATCAGCGGATCGGGCTCTTGCGTCTCGCCGCCGCGATGAAGCCGCCACGTCACATTCGCAAGCGAGAGCGGCTTCCCGTCCGCCCAGACGCGCCCTACCCGCGTCACCTCGCCTTCGCAGAGCGCGACCGCGAAGGAGACCGTGTAGCTGTATTCCGTCACGCTCGCCGACGAGCCGCCACCCTTGCCGCCGCCCGCCGAGCGCGTCTGCCGGTGCTCGACATAGTCCGTCGCCCAGATCACCTGCCCGCCGAGCCGCGCACGGCCATAGACGCGCGGTATCGGTGCGCCTTCCGTCGAAGCCATCACATGGAGATCGCCGAGCCGCGGTCCTTCCGCGCTCGCGGAGGAGCCGAAAAGCCGCGCATCGATATAGGAGCCGGCCAGCGTGCCGACAGCGCTGCCGATCGCCGCGCCTGAAATCGTCGCGCCGAAAAGCGAGAGGCCCGACGGCATCAGCGTATTGCCGAGCGCGGAACCCACACTCGAAAGGGCTAGCGTCGCCATCTCAGTCCTCCACCCCCGGAAAGCGGAACGCATGCGCCGCACGCGCGCGCCACCAGCGTCCCATCGCCGTTTCCACCACCGCACGGCCCGACCATGCATGGATCATGCGGTTCTCCCCGCTCAGGATCGCGGCATGTTTCGCCGGTCCATGCGCGCGCATGCGAAAAAGCAGAACGTCGCCCGCGCGCGCCTCGTCCACGCTCACTTCTTTCATGTGCCGTCGCGCCGCCTCCGCCATCGCTTCTTCCGCTGCGCCGGCCGGCAGCTCCGCCCAGTCGGGCGTATAGGCAGGCGGGGTTTCCGGTTCCGCGCCGATCACCTCGCGCCAGACGCCGCGCACAAGACCCAGGCAGTCGCAACCCGCGCCTTTCACGCTCGCCTGATGGCGATAGGGCGTGCCGATCCAGCCGCGCGCCGCGGTGACGATCTCCTCGCGCGTTGTCAATTCAATCTCCCGCCCGCGCGAGCACGAAGTCGCTTCCCGGCATATGCGGGAAGCCGCGAAAATTCTCGTGATTGCCGAAGCGGACGCGGCAGGTCGCGAATTGCTTGTCGCATCCCGCCGTCACGGTGAAGCTGTCACCCGGCGCGATGCCGCGCGGCAGTGCCCGCCAGATTTCGAGCTTTCCCGCCTCATGCGCCTTCACTTCCATCGCCGCGCCTTCGTTCGCGCCGCTCGTGAAGGTTAGTTTTCCGCGCGCGAAGTATCCGGCGGCGTAAGCGCCGAGCCCCATCGCCTCGATCTCGCGATTGCCGCTCACGTGTTCGACCGCACCTTCCGCCGTCCAGTCCGATGCGTCGAGCCCGCATCGCGCATCGCAGAAGTCGGCGTCGCAACCATATTGATAGAGCCGCCCCACCGGCTGGTTCAGTCTGTGCGCGAGCCCCCGCAGCTCCGCCGTGAAACCCGCGCCGCTCCGCGAGACCTCGCCCAGATTTCCCTTCCGCATCAGCACGCGCCCCGACACATCCTGCCAGTTCACGCGCCAGATCTCGATTTCCGCATTGTCGTAGAGCCCGGCGGCGAGATCGCCCTCATCGAGCCGCGCGGAGGAAAGCGCACCCGTCACATCGAGATTGTCGACGTTCAGCCCGCCCGTGCTTTCAAGCGCCGATGCTGTGAAGCCGCCCGCCGCCTCGTAGGTCACGCCGCCAAAGACGAGATCGCGATCATGTTCCGTGAAGCCGAGCGTTGCGCCGTCGCGCCGCGTCAGCTTCCAGCACCAGGCAAGCGTCGTCGTTCCGCTCGCGACATGCGCGGCGAATTCGGGAGACAGATTTTTCATGGATCAGATCCTGATTTCGATCACCGGAATGTCGGGCACGCTTCCCGCCTCGAAAGCCCCGAAGCCGATATCGAGAAAATCCGTATCGAAACGCACAGGCACGTCGAACTCATATCCCGCGGTCACCGCCACGCCTTCGCCCGGCGCAACGGCGAAGGTGACGATGCCTGATGCGTGATCCACGGTGAAGTCCTCGCCCTCTTCCATCTCCGCGCCGGCAAGCGCCACGCGCACCGTTCCCGCAACGGGCTTTGCGATCTCGCGCGTGTAGCTCGCCCCGCCCGAGGCATAGCTCTTCACGAGCTGGAACGCCCTGCGTTCACCGTCGCCTTCCCCGAGCGTCTGGTCGAGCGGCGTCATGTCCCTCTGCGGCGCGCAGCTTTTCCAGTCGGCTCGATCCTTCCAGCGAAAGCCGTGCAGCCTTCCATGCCGCGCCTCGAAAAAGGCGATCACCTCGTGAATGTCGTCGAGATGGCGAAGGCCGAGCCCCGCATTGTAGCGCCGCCGCGACATCGCCCAGGGGCTGTTCCGCTCCTCGCGTCCCGAGCCCAGCGTCACGATTTCCGTGCGCCGCTCCGGACCGCCGCTTGCGCCGAGCGCAATCGAAAGTGGAAATCTCACTTCGTGAAATGCCATGCGCGCCTCACATGTTTCTCTGTCCGCGCGCGCCCACGCGTGCAAGCATCGCGGCGATCTGCGATTCCGAGCGGCGGAAGCTCGCCGCGTCCGTAGCCGTCACATTGAAGATGATGTTCGTTGCGCCGCCGCCTTCCGTGGCGACGCCGAGCCGCCCGTCCGCGTCCCGCCGCAGCGGCAATATCGCCTCGGCCCCCGCTTCGCCCGCGAGCCCCGTCCCCCCGCGCAGGGGAAAGAGCATCGGACTCGATATCACGCCGCCTTTCGCGAAAGGCAGCACCCGGCCATCGGCAATCGCGTTGCCGTCGGCGTTTGCGGTCACGCTGCCGAGCATGGTCCCAATGCCGTTCGATACCGCGCCCGAGATCGTCTGCGCTGCCCGGTCCAGCGCCACGCGTGAGAGATCGAGCGCGAGCTTCTTCAGCACGTCGGAAAGCGAGCGCCCCTTCAGCGCCGCCCCCTCGAAGGCATTGCCCAGCGCATTGCCGAAGTCGCGCCCCTCGCGCGTCGCGCGGCGCATCTCGTCGCTCACCGCTTTCAGCGAGCGCTCCGCATCGAGCGCGAAGGCGCGCGCGGCCTCGCTCGCCTGCTCCATCGCAGCAGCGAGTTCTTCCGGGTCTCTGTCTGTCATTCAAACTCCGTATCGTCTTGGCGGCAGCCGCTCGAAACGCTAGCGTGCCATCCATGGAAACTGTCACGCTCTGGCGCCCCGTGGGCCCGCAGGAACTCGATTTGATCCGCCAGTCCGGCATGCGCGCCTTTCCGCCGCGCCTGCCCGATCAACCGATCTTCTACCCGGTCACCACCGAGGAATATGCGGTCAAGATCGCGCGCGACTGGAACGTACCGGCGAGCGGGTCCGGCTTCGTCACGAAGTTCGAGGTGAGGAAGTCATTCCTCGACAATTATCGCGTCGAGGAAGCGGGTGGCAGCGCACATCGCGAATACTGGATTCCCGCGGAAGAACTTTCTGCCTTCAATGAAGCAATCGTCGGCGAAATCGAAGTCGTCGCGGAGTTTCGCTAGCGCGCGGCACCATCGGGATATCGGATCATCAACCCGTCGAACTCTTCGCGTCCCATCGCCTTCCGAACATCGGGCCTCATCGCCCGTGCCGCTGCCGCGAGTTCCGGCAGCGTCATGCGCCAGAAGATCTCGGGCGGCATGCGCAGCGTGCCGAGGCCGAGGCTCATCGCCTCTTCCCAGGGAAAGCGCGAGCCGCTCACGAAGCGCCCCCAAACGTCGCAGAGAGAAGGTCAGCCACGATGGCGATGAAGCCTGCCGCGCCGCCTTCCGCCGTCATGCGGGCGACATCCTCGTCCGTGCGTTCGTAGCCCGCGCCCCGGAGCCCCGCGCCGATGATGCGCGCCGCGTCCATCGCCGCGATGCGTCCCGTCTCGAAGCGGCTTGCCAGCGCCAGCATGTCCTCGCCGCCGAATGCCTGCTCCAGTTCCGCCAGCGCGCCGAGCGTCAGCACCAGCGTCACGCGTTCGCCATCGAGCACGGCCTCGATCTCGCCCCTGTGCCTGTTCGCCATTTGCTTTCCTTCGCGCTGGATTTGCATTTTGGAAAACCGTTATTCTCCCCCGGGGCGGCGCTTCAGGGGGAAGCGCCGAAGCGAAGGGGCCATTCGTGAAATTCAGTCTTGTCGTTGCTTTCGTGCTGCTCGCCGTCACATCGGCTCACGCGCAGGAACGCGAGCCCGCGCCGCCTCCGCAGGACCCTTCCGTCGCAACGATACGCGGCGACGTCATAGGCGGCTTCTTCGGCACCTCCGGCACGCGCATCGCCGCTATAGACGGCAAGACGATCTATGGACCCGAGGAGAGCTGCGCCCGGCATGACCTTACGCCCGGCCCGCATTCGATTGTCGTCGCCAATGGCAAGGCGCTTCTCCCGCTTCGTCTCGATGTCGCGGCAGGAGATGTCTACATTGTAGAGGGCACCGACGAGAGCGGCGTTCTAATCAAGGAGACAAAGTCCGGTACCACTGTCTTCCGGACGTCACGCACATCCGGCGATGGTTCGCCTTTGCAGAAAGCATCCACGTCGGGCAACGCTGATGCGGCGACCATCAGAATAGAAAAGGCGCAAATCGAAACCCTGTTTGGCGGGGCGGTCGACAAGGGAAGCGCCTATCTCTACACGATTGACGGAGCCCGGTTTTCGGACAAGACAACCTCCGCCGCCGTCGAGCCGGGAATGCGTGCCCTCAGCTTCATGATCTCGCATGCGTCGTCGGCATTCCCGGTTTCAATGCAACCGCTGGTGGTCGCGCCATCCGGATCGTTCGGCTGGTGGCAGGTCTTTCCCGTGCTTCTCGAACTTGAACCGGGGCACAGCTATGTGATCCGGCCAGGATCGATCCGCGCGGGCAATTTCAAGGGACAGGTGGTCGTTTCAATCAATGATGAGACAGCAGGCAAGGATATCGTCTCAGACCTCCCTGTCGCACTCAACGTCATCAATCGCGGTGTCACCTACTTCGCCGGAGTTTCCTACGACACGCAGACATCTCTTCCTGAGAAAAACGGCCAACTGAAACGGTCTCCGCCGCGCAAGAAGCAATGGTGTGAACGGGACGATTGATACAAGAAGTATCTTTATTCCAAATTCCAATCGGGAGTTTTCATGCGAATCTTCGTCAGGTTTTCCCTGGTACTTCTTGCCTTGTCCCTCGCGGCATGCGCTCCCGATCTGGCAAAACTGCAGACTGCGGAATTCCAGCCCTACGAGCCGGACCTCTCCGGCATCGCCGAGCCCGCAACGATCCGCGGAAGCTACGTCGAAAACACCGATATACTTGGCAAGACCTCACGCGCCGTTGGCGTCTTCGCCCTCGATGGGAAGACGGCATTCAAGGGAGGCTTCGCAACGCCAATCTCGCTAACTCCCGGCACTCATTCACTGACTATCGGTTATTCGGACAGCGGCTACGGCGATACGATCCCTGTCATGCTGGATGCAAAGCCCGGCGGCCGCTATGTCGTCAAACGCTCGAAAGACACGGACTGGCTGGATGGCCTGAAATACGACCGTATCCGGACCTGGCTCTATATCGAGGAGGAAAAGACCGGCGAGATCGCCGTACCGAAAGTCCCCGATGTCATTCAATCTATAGAAGGGCGATATCAGCCTCCGTCCGGTCCCGATGTCGGGACGATGCGCGGCACCGTCAATGCCCATGGTGTGTCCGTCTACCCGATTGCGGTGGACGGCCAGATCGTAAAGGAAGACCGGGAAAGGGACCTGCTGGTTACCGCCCGATGGGAACCTACAAAGCCGGTCGCGCTGGCGCCGGGTATGCGCGCCATCGCGATACAGGCCAAGATTGGAGTGACCAGCCGGTATCTGCCGATACTTCTCGATGTGAAGCCCAATGCCTCATATGTCGCGAACGTCGACTATCGGCTGAAGAGGTCCGGAGAAACGCGTATCTTTACCTTCACGATCTGGATTGAAGACGGCGTGACCGGAGAGGTCGTCCTGCCACGCACGGATTTACCCGGCGCGCCATACCCCACGCTCTAGCTTCACATCGCCGCGAAGGAAATCTCGCCTGCGCTTTCGAGCGCGAGGTCAAAGCCGACTTCACCGTCATGGTCGCCGGAAAATTCCAGCGCCGTGATCTGGAACGGTCCTTCCACCGTGCCGAAATCGGGGATCACCACCTGCCAGCGGCGGATCGCGCCCGCGAAGAAGATCTCGCGCACACTCGCATCCGACGCCGCGTCACGGAAAATGCCGCGCCCGGTGATCGCCGCCGAGCGGACGCCCGCGCCTTCCAGCAGCTCACGCCACCGGCCCGTGGATTCCGCATGGGTCACATCCACCGCCCGCGCATTGAAGGCGATGGCGCGCGAGCGCAAACCCGCCACGGTCACGAAACTCCCCTCGCCCGTGCCGTCGAGCTTCAGCAGCAGGTCCTTGCCTTTCTGGGCCGTCATTCATCGTCTCCCATGTTCCCCCCCCCCCGCCGCTTCGCGGCGACCTCCCCCCTCAAGGGGGAGGTAAAGCGTTGCAGCTCGTTAGCCCTCCCCCCTTGAGGGGGAGGGTTGGGTGGGGGGTAAAAGAAAATGCCTAAAGCTCTTCCGTCACCGCGCGAAAGCGGATCGTGCCGCGCCAGGTGATGCCGTCCGCCTCGCGCCGCGTCGTCCCGTCGAGGAAACGAAGATTGACGAGCGCATGTCCCTCAAGCGTCAGCGCCACGTCATGAAGCCCCGCGTTCACCGCGCCCATGATGCGCTTCACCTCCGCGCGGCCGCCGCCCCGCGAAAACGCATGGAAGATGAGCCGGTGTTCCATGCCGCCCGGCCAGTCGCGCGTCTCGTTTTCGCCGATGGCGAGATAGGGGAACCCCGCATCGCCCGGCACATTGTCGTAAATGCGCGTGGCCAAGAGCGCGGCAAGATCCTCATCGCCCGCAAGCCGCGCATAGATCGCCTTCTGCAGTTCGAGGTCGGCGCTCATCTTGTCCCCTCACAGGTGAGTTCGAGAAAGCGCTTCCGTCCATCCGGGTCGCGGAGGCTCGTAATGTTCAGCACACGCTCCTTCCAGAGCACGCGCATTTCCGTGGTGATGCCCGAGCGGTAGCGGATGGTGAGCGTGAGGGCGGCATGTGCGGCCAGCCTTCCGCCGGCGAGCCTCTCCTGCCCGCGCCTTTCTTCCACCTTCGCCCAGACGGTCGCGCCGCTCGTCCATGTTATGTTCGCGCCGCCTGCTCCATCCGGCGTCCGCTGCGGCGATTGCAGCGTCACGCGCTCGCGCATCTCGCCGATCGCAATGCCCGTCACAGCCGCATTCTCCGGAAAGGCTTCACCAGCGCGGAGACCGTGCGCGGCAGTTTCGCGCCATCTCCGACAGGTTCGCGATGTTCGAACCAGTGCGCGGCGAGCATCAGCACCGCCTGCCGGAGCGGCATGGGCACATCCGCCACCGCGCCATAGCCCGCGCGAAAGTCGATCACGATGCCTGCAAGCCGCGTCGCGGGCATGGGCCAGGCCTGCCCCCGCTTCACGGCAATGCGCGGATGCTCGCCCGTCTCCGCCTCGTAGAAAGCCGGATCGAGCGGCAGCATCGCGCCGCTCAGCGAGGCGACCTTCACCGCCATCACTTCGCTCACCGGCGCGAGCGGAATTGCCAGCGGACCCGAAGGCCAGTCGTCCAGCGTCAGCCGCCAGCTTTGCTCCACGAAGGCGCGCCGCGTTTCCGCTTCGAGCGCCGCCCGCGCCGCAGTCAGAAGCGCCGTCAAGAGCGCGTCCTCCTCCGTCGCGTCGAGCTTCAGATGCGCCCGCGCTTCGGCGAGCGACACCGGCTCCTCGGCGGGGCCGCTGAGAAGGGTCAGGGTCATGTGTGGTTCCTATTGAACAGAAGACTCAGGTCCCACCCGCCCCTGGGGGCGGGTGAGCAGAGAGGCAAGAGCTGATTACTCCACCGGCTTCAGCTGCGCGGCACCGAGAAGGGCGAGCGCCGCTATGGGCGTTCCCTCCTCGTGTTCGCCTTCGAGAACGACACCCACGCGCGTGTAACGCGCGGGCCCCGCATAGCCGATGCGATAGTCGCGCATGTCCTGGCCGTCCGCATCGAGGCGGGCAAAAGTGCCCGTCTCGTCCGGCGCATCGCCCAGCACTTCATGCGCCGCCGTCACCGGCATCCATGTCGCGCCGTCGTCGGAGGCCTCCAGCACGCAGGCGATCGAGACCTCGTCCGAGAGCTCGTCGCCGGCCGTGCCGATGCAGACGATGTGTTCCACCGCGCCGAAGCCGCGCCTGTCGACGGGCGCGCCGTAGCGCGTTTCCGCCGTCAGCTTCGGATCGAGCGTCAGCACCGTCTTCAGGTTGCTGTGCAGATCGCGCATCGTGCACCTCACGCCGAGAACTGGAGGAACTTGATCGCCTCGAAGTTCTGCACGCCGCCGCCCACGCGCTTCGTCGTATAGAAGAGCACGTAAGGTTTCGCGCTGTAGGGATCGCGCAGCACGCGCACGCCCAGCCGGTCGACGATGAGATAACCGCGTTTGAAATCGCCGAAGGCGATGGCGGGCGCGTCCGCCGCGATGGAGGGCATGTCTTCGGCCTCCGTCACCGGATAGTTGAGCAGCGTCGGCGGCTGCCCGGCCGCGAGTGCCGGCTGCCAGAGATAGTTGCCGTCCATGTCCTTGAACTTGCGGATCGCGGCCTGCGTCGCGCGGTTCATGACGAAGCGCCCGTTCGCGCGGTAGCCCGCCTTCACCGCATAGATGAGGTCGATCAGCTTGTCGCCCGGATTGGATGTGGGAAAGCCGCCCTCATTGCCGCTGGCGATGAAGCCGAGCTTGCCCCATTCCCAGTCGCCCTCTTCCACGCGCTCATAGTCGAGGAAGCCGCGCGGCTTCTTCTCGCCATCGCCCGTGACGAAGGCGGCGCCTTCCTGTTCGGCGAAAGCGGTCTGCACCTCTTCGGCGAGCCACTGATCGATATTCACCGCCGCATCGTCGAGCAGCGTCGGCGTCGCGGCCGGCATGGCATAGAGCTCCATCGCGGGGAACTCCAGTTCGGCGAGCGTCGGCGATGCCGTCTGCGGCCGCGTTTCCGTTTCACCGACCCAGCCCGTCTGCAGCCCGCCCTTCGAGAAGGGCTTCTTGTAGCTCGCCGCGCCGATCTGCCTGATCCCCGCAATCGCGCGGATGGGCGAAACCTCGGAGACGATGCGGTCGATCATGCGCTCGGTCTCCGCCGGCACCAGGTAGCCGCCATCGGGATCGGACTGCGCCGAGAGCGCCTTCGCCTCCAGCCCGCGCAGCTCATGCGCCTCGCCCTTCCTCACATAGCGTTCGAAGGCGCGCTTGTGTTCGCGTGCGCCCGCGCCCGTCTCCGCGCCCCCGCCGATCTCCGGGCGGCGCGCGGCCAGCGTCAGTTCGTCGAGCTTCTTCTTCTGCATGTCGAGCGCGCGGTTGATGCGCTCCACCTTTTCCTCCGCCAGCACGTCGGCCGAGAGCTTGCGTTCCAGCTCGCCGAGCCGCTCGTCATTCGCGGACTTGAAGTCCTCGAAGGACGACAGGAACTCGTCCATCGCGTCGCGCACTTCATGTGCGCTTGCGCTCCGCGCATGCTCGCTCTTCGTTTCCGGCGCGCGCGCCTCTTCCTTCAGCGACGCGCCGATGCGCGGCACGCCGTCATTCCAATGCGACATGTGTCGTCTCCAGATTGTGTTTCGGGTTCAGTTCGTGAAAAGCCGGGCCGCCGCGCGCAGCGCGCGGGCGAGCGCCTGGTCGCCGCCTCCCGCCTCCCGCGGGGCAGGCAGCGCCTTGAAGCCGCGCTGGATGATCGTGCGGGCTTCCATCCGGCTGAACCCAGCGTCCTGCGTGAGCCAGCGTTCGAATTCGCGTGTCGTGGGCCGCCCCTCCTTCACCGCGCTCACCCGCGCGGCGGGCAGCATCGGAAAGGTCACGACCGAAATCTCCCAGAGGTCCACCTCGATCAGCCGCCTGGCGCCGCTCGCGCGGTCCGTCTCCGCCTTCACGACGTGATAGCCGATCGAAAGCCCGTCGACGGCGCCCGCCCGCATCAGCGTCAGCACCTCGCGGGCGCGCCGGACATCGGTGAGCAATTGCCCGCGCACGAAGAGCCCGCGCGCATCCTCCTTTATCTCCTCCCAGGTGCCGATCACCTCGTTCGGCTCATGCTGGTAGAGAAGCTTCACGCCGCGGGCGCCCCGCTTCAGCAGCGATTTACGGAACGCGCCGGGCATCACTACGTCGCGGCCCAGATCCTCCGTCCCGAAAAGCGAGGCATAGCCCTCGAAGCTCCCATCCGCCTTCACCGCCTTCGCCTCGAAGCGCGCGGCCTTCCGCTCGCCCGCCGCATTCTCCACGGGTTCTCTCACTCGTTTCCTCCGTATGGGGATGTTTCGCGCAACAAAAAAGGCGCCCGGAGGCGCCTTCGCAACCCACAGGTGTCACCCCTGCGAAAGCCGGGGCCCATGGGACGATGATTAGAATTGGAGAGTCAGATGGATCCCGGCTCATGTCCCGGCGAAAGCCGGGATCACCGGATGACAGTTGGGGGTTGAAGCGGCCTCACCTCCCCAGCCTCTCCTCGATCCTCTCCAGCGCCGCGTTCGCGGCCTTTGTCTGCTCCTCCAGCCGCGCGGTGCGCTCGACGAGTTCGCCGATCCGCTCCGTCCGCGCCTCGAGCGCGCCGAGCCGCTCGTTCGCCGCGCCCGCCCAGAGAAGCGCCGCCGCCGTCTGCGCGAGGATCGTGACGATCACGGCGAGCGGCACGCGCCGGTCGATTGCCCACCGGTCCATCGTCCCCATTGGCGCCTCTTTCGTGTATGCTGTCTCTTCCACCGGCTCGCCCCTTTCGAAAGACCCGATATGACGAATGACCTCTGGATGATCCTGATCATGGGCATGGCGCTTGCCTGTGGCCCCGTGCTCCTCGTATGGCTCGAAGAGCGCACGCGCGCGCGCGGCGCTTCCGTGCCCGCCCTCGTCACCATCAAGGGCTATCGCATCACGCCGCACAGCGCCTTCAGCCTCGTCATCGCGGTCATGCTGATCTATCTCTCCTGGCAGATGCGCGGCATCGGCCTCGGTTTCGTCTTCATGGTCTTCGGCTTCGTGGATGTGATCGTCGCCGTGCAGAACATCAGGAAGTCGAAACGCTCCTCGACCTGACACCGCTCACCCCTCGTCCATATCCCACCGCCTCGCGCTTTTCCTCGTCGCTGAGGAAGTCCGCGCGGCCGACCCGCGCCCAGAGCGCGTCGCGGTCCGCCGAAAGCGCGTCGATGCCGTCCGCGTCGTACCAGAGCCGCAGGCGCCCCTCATAGCGGCTCCCGAGCCAATGCGTCAGCGCCCGCGCGGTGCGGCCCGCAAGCGGCAGCACGGTCCCGCGCCAGAAGGCCCGGTTCGCCTCGCGCAAATTCGCGTAGGTGTTGTCGCCGGGAATGCCGAGCAGCATGGGCGGCACGCCGAAGGCGAGCGCGATCTCGCGCGCGGCGGCGTGCTTCGTTTCGATGAAATCCATCTCCTTCGGAGAAAGCCCCATGCTCGTCCAGTCGAGCCCGCCTTCGAGCAGCAGCGGCCGCCCGGCATTCGCCGCGCCCTGGTAGTTCTCGGCGAGTTCGCGCTTCAGCCGTTCGAACTGGTCTTCGGACAGGTTCTGCCCCGTCTCGCCGCCCTTGTAGACGAGCGCGCCGGAAGGCCGCGCCGCATTGTCGAGCAGCGACTTGTTCCAGCCGCCCGCCGCATTGTGGATGTCGATGGCGCAGGCCGCCGCCTCCAGCGGGCTCATCCCGTAATAGTCGTCCACCGGGTTGAAAAGCCGCATATGGAGCACCGGGCTCCGCGTCCCGCAAGGGATCGTCACGATCCGTCCGTTGACGGAATATTCGTAGGCCTCGGGCCAGCCCGCCCGGCCCGGCACGGCTTTCATGCGGTCGGGCCGCAACACATAAAGCTCGCGAGGCGCGCCCTCCACCTCCACAAGCTCCATGTAGCTGTTCCCGGCGACTTCCAGAAAGCTGTACCAGCTCTCGAAGAAATCCGCGCCGGACTGCCCCTCGTTCGGCCGCTCGATCAGCTCGAGCAGCGGATGCTCGCTCAGCTCCCTGTCCCCGTCATAGATAAGCCAGGGCAGGCTTGCCGCCGCTTCCGCGATCATGCGCACGCAGCGATAGGCGATGGCGTTCCGCCGGTAGCCCTCGTCCGCCAGCGCCGCATAGTCGCGCGGCGTCCAGACGGGCCGCCCCTGCATATGCAGCGCGATCATCGGCGCGACGCGGCTTTCCTTCTTTTCGGGCACGGGCGCGCGCCCGCGCATCGCGCCGAGAAGCGCGGCAAGCGGATTGGGCATGGATGTGGTTCTCCGATTGTAAAGTCCGTGTCGCCCCGGCTCACCGGGTTGCCCTTCGCCTCCCCCTTGCGGGGAGGCCGGGAAATTCGCGGATCCCGTGAATTTCCCGGGTGGGGGTTCCGGGCAGTGAGGCAACCGGTGATGGCGAAATCAAGTTCCCGCAGGACGGCTCATTCCAGCAGAGGAAAGAGGAAGAAGTTCAGCAAGGAGCCCCCCACCCGATCCGCTTTGCGGATCGACCTCCCCGCAAGGGGGAGGTGAAGAGAAGAGCACCCTCCTGACGCTCCCCTTACAACCTTCGCATCCTCGGCTCCCCGGCCTCGCCGGAGAGCATCAGCTCCGTCAGCGCCCACACCAAGGCATCGAGCCGGTCGGGGCTTTTCGCGCCGGGCGTCCAGTCGCACATCTGGTCTTCCAGTTTCGCGAGCCCGCCCACGTGATGCACGAGCCCGCGCTCATATAAAGCCGCGATGGGTTCCGCGCGGACGCGCTTTCCCCTTGTCGCCCGCACCAGCCGGATCGGCGCATCCGGCATTTCCTGCCGCATCACGCTTTCCACCATCTCGCCGCCCATGTTCGCTTCGGCGACGATCCTGTCCGCCTCATGCGCGCGGTAGCAGCCGGCCACGCGCTTTGCCCAGGCGAGCGGCGAGAGCCGCCCCAGCGAGCGGTCGTCCAGCACATAGGCCTGACCGTCCTCGCCGATCCCGGCGCAGACGATGCCGCATTCGTCCGATTTCGCGCCGCCCGTCGCGGGCGGGTCGACGCCCACCACCACGCGGACGAGCAGGGGCGCGCGCTCGATCCGGCCCCGCTCGATCAGCTCGCGGTTCCAGAGCGCATCCGGATTGTCCTCGATCAGTTCGGCGTCGAGTTCCTGCCGCCCGAGCCGCGTGCCCTCGTAGCGCGAGATCACCGCGCGGAAAAATCCGTCCGCCAGGTTCGCGCGGTTCGCATGGGTGGAAGCCCGCGTCACCGCCGTTCGCCTGTCCGCGATCAGCCGTTTGAGCACGGGCACGGGCCTGGGCGTCGTCGTCATCACCTGTCGCGGGTTCTCGCCCAGCCGCAATCCGAATTGCAGCATGTCCCAGGCCGCTTCCGCATAGCGCCATTTCGCAAGCTCGTCGCCCCAGGCCGCATCGAATTGAGGGCCCCGAAGGCTTTCGGGCTCGCCCGCCGAAAAGACATGAGCCACAGCGCCATTCGGCCAGAGAAGCCGCCGCCGCGAAACTTCATAGCGCGGCCGCTCGCCTTCCCTCGCAATGCTCCTGAGCCCCGAAGGCCCGTCGATCATCACCTCGCGCACATCGCCGAGCGTTTCGCCGACAAGCGCGATCCGCCCCGCCCGGCCAGCATCGACTTCCCCCTGCACCCATTCGGCGCCCGCGCGCGTCTTGCCCGCGCCGCGCCCGCCCAGCACCAGCCATGTCGTCCACTCGCCCTCCGGCGCGAGCTGGTCGTCCCGCGCCCAGAAGCGCCAGTCAGCGTGGAGCAGCCGCGCCTCTCGCGGCGTCAGGCTTTTGAGGAACTCTTCCCTTGCCTCCGCCGCCAGCGAGGCGAGAAAGCCTGCTCTCAAGCTCGGCGCGGATGCTTTCGTCCTCCGCGCGGCGTCTTGCCTTGTCGGCCTCGGGGTCGTTTCGTTTGGCAAGCCGCGCCGCCTTTTCGATTTCGTGGAGCTTGTCGATGGAGCGCACCAGCGTCGCGAGGCGGCGTGCCTGCCGCTCGCCTTCCGCCTCGTCGCGCATCGTCTTTCGCTGCCGCTCTATGTCCGCAATTTCGCGGGCGATCAGCCTCGTCAGCCGCGCGGCCAGCGCCTCCGCATCCTGCGGCAGTTCGGTTTCGAGGCGCTGTTCCTCGGCAACCTCGCCGCGCTTCGGCCAGTTCTCGGTCTTCGCTCTCGCGAGAATGCGGTTGCAGTGAATGCCGTGATCGAAGGCGATCTCGGAAAGACGCCGCTTGCCGATCTCGTATTCGGCGCGGATGGTCTCCCAGTCGAGTTCCTCATCCGCCATTGCGCGCGGCGGCGCATCCGCCACCGGCTCTTTCGCCGCCGCTTTCGTCATCGTCATCCGCACAATTCTGGAGATGGACGTAAGGTAGGGAGCGAGCGTGACGCTGACAATTGGGGATATCTCGGAACTTTCGCTTTCACCGAGTCTGAAGCGCTGTTCGCGGGCGGGCACTACTTGTCACCCACCAAAAGTGTCATCCCGGCGAAAGCCGGGACCCACTCGCAATTCAACTTGCCGCAGCAATCAAGGTTGAACGCCGTCCCTCAGCGTGCTTCGAGCAAAACCGCTCTTGCTAAGGGAACCAATGGGTCCCGGCTTTCGCCGGGATGACATCGGCATTTTTGTCTCACGCATTGCCTCAACCGTCTTCTTCCGACTCCCCTTTCCTCCCGAGTCGCGGCAAACTCCCGCAAAACCGCGCCGGGGAGGACCATGCTGCAGAGAATCGCGACTTCGCTTCGCTTCCGCTTCGTCGCACGCCAGTCGGCGATCGAGCGGCAGGCGGGCGCCATTCCCTATGCGCTTGTGGACGGTCAGGTCGCGGTCCTGCTCATCACCTCGCGGCGCACGGGCCGCTGGATCTTTCCCAAGGGCGGGCTCATGGAAGGGCTCGATCCGCATGAGGCCGCCGCGCAGGAAGCGCTGGAGGAAGCGGGTGTCGAGGGTATCGTCGGGGATCAACCGCTTGGCGCATGGCGCACGATCAAGCGGCGCGGCGTCCGCGTGAAGCCCATCGAGGTCGACATGTATCCGCTGCTCGTCACGCAGCAGCATGAAACATGGGAAGAGCAGCATCAGCGCCGCAGGCACTGGGCAGGCGTGCGCGAGGCGCGCAAGCTTCTCTCCGATCCGCGCCTCGGCGATCTCGTGATGATGCTCAGGGACTTGAAGTAGCGCCGCTCAGAAATCCGAAACGGCCTTCATCAGCGCATAAAGGGCAGCGGCAAGGCCGCCCGCCGCAGGCACCGTGATGACCCAGGCCGCCGCGATGCCGAGGACATGGCGGCGGCGCACGAGGCGGCGCTTTTCGCGCTTGATCTGTTTCTTGATCGCGTCTTCCGGCGTTCTGGTCAGCGAGGAAGGTTCGCTCGGCGTTGGCTTCGCGGGCTTCGGTCCGTCCGCCTTGAGGCCGAGATTGGCGAGCTGCTCGCGCAGGAAGCCGACGCCGAAGACGCCGCCAATGGCGATATGCGTCGATGAAACGGGCAGGCCCAGCGCCGAGGCGATGAGCACCGTGATCGCGGCGGCGAGCGCCACGCAATAGGCGCGCGGCGCGTCCATCTTCGTGATCTTGGTACCAACGGTGCGGATGAGGCGCGGCCCGAAAAGCGCGAGGCCGAGGGATATGCCGATGGCGCCGATCGCGAGCACCCAGAAGGGCAGCGCGACATTGCCCGCCGTCGCCGTTCCCGTTTCCGCCGCCGCCACGATGGCTGCGAGCGGGCCCACCGCGTTCGCGACGTCGTTCGCGCCATGCGCAAAGGAGAGAAGGCCCGCCGCGAAGACGAGCGGCAGCGTGAAGAGCCCCGCCACATGCTTGCGCCGGTTCTCGAGCGTGGCCGCGCGGCGCGCGACCCAGGGTCTCGTCGCCAGCGTTCCGGCGATGAAGAAAACAAGGCCGAGCAGCCAGACGGTTCCCGCCGAGGGCTTCCAGATCTTGGAAAAGCCCTTCAGCGCGAGATACATCGCGAAGACGCCTGCCATCAGGCCGATGAGGACGGGCACCCAGCGCCTCGCCGCCGTCACGCGGTCGGGTTTGAAGAGGACCTGCCATTTCACGAAGCCGAGCAGCGCCGCCGCGATCACGCCGCCCATCACGGGCGAGATGACCCAGCTTGCCGCAATGGCGCCCATGGTCGGCCAGTTGACGATGCCGAAGCCTGCCGCCGCGATGCCGGCGCCCAGCACGCCGCCCACGATCGAATGCGTGGTCGAAACGGGCGCGTTGAGGAATGTCGCAAGGTGGATCCAGATTGCCGCCGCAAGGAAGGACGCCATCATCAGCATCACGAAGTCGCGGACCTCGAAGCCCTGGCCGGGCACGACGATGTTCTTGGAAATCGTGTTGACGACGTCGCCGCCCGCGAGGATCGCGCCCGCCGCCTCGCATATGGCCGCTATGAGGAGCGCGGCGCCTAGCGGCAGCGCACGGCTGCCGACCGCGGGGCCCATATTGTTCGCGACGTCATTGGCGCCGATGTTCAGCGCCATGTAGCCGGCGATGACGCCGCCCGCGATCACGAAGAAGCTCAGCGGTCCGGACGGGGCGAGCCCGCTCATGACCAGGAAGATCGCTACGAGGAAGAGGACCGCCAGTCCGGGGGCGGCGATGGAGCGCGACAGGTCGTGCGTCGCCTCCTCGAGCTTCACGACCTTCTTCAGGTCCTTGTCGAGCGCACTCTTCGGCACGGGGCTCCCTCAACGATTCGGCCAAGATCCGGGCATAACTCGCCGGGGGGAGCGTTTAGCATCTCGACGGGGATAAGCCTACCCTGTGTGACGTTTTTTTGACGTTTTGATGACGGTCAGGCCGCCTTGGCGGCGAGATATCCCCCCAGCGCGGCCAGCGCCGTCAGCGCCGTTCCCCAGGCCATGTCGACCGCTGCCATGCGCCAGGGCCAGCCCTTCAGCGTGGCGAGGTTCGTCATGTCATAGGTTCCATAGGCGAGAAGGCCAAGCAGAGCGCCCCTCAGAAGCGCGCCCTTCCAGCTCTCCGCCGGCATCACCGCGAAGAAGACGATGCCGCCGATATAGAAGAGATAGAAGACGCCCGCCGCGAGAAAGTCCGGCGCCTCGCGCATCAGGCTTCCTATCGAAGAGGCGTAAAAGTCACGCGCGATCCGGCTCAGCCAGACATAGTCGAGTCCAAGAAAGACGACCGCGCTTCCAATATAGGCGAAGAGATAGGTCATTGATCACCCTCCCGTTTCAGCCTTCTACGCAAGGGAAACAAGGCCGGATCACACAGCATTCATTCCGGCGGCAGCAGAGGCCAGTCGACGATCCGCTCTTCGAGGTCCTCCATATCCGCCTCGTCCTCATAGAGAAACCGTCCGTAGACGGACATGCCCGCAAGCCGCACCGCCTCGTACTCGCCGGAGACGAGGGGGTGCCACCATGGAAGATCCTTTCCTTCCTTGATCAGCTTGTAGGCGCAGGAGGGCGGCATCCAATCGATATCTTCCAGGTTCTCGACCGTCAGCGTCACGCAGTCCGGCACGCGGGTCGAGCGGTTCGGATAGTCCGAGCAACGGCAGGTCTCCGCATCGAGCAGCCGGCAGGCAATATCCGTATATTCGATCTCGCCCGTGTCCTCGTCCTCGAGCTTGACCAGGCAGCACTTCGCACAGCCGTCGCAAAGGCTTTCCCACTCCTCGCGGGTCATCTCATCGAGGCGCTTCACGCGCCAGAAGGGTTCGGGGCTACCGGTCATTCCGGGACAGAACATCGGCGCGAAGATTTTGTCAAAGCCTCACACTGCCGCCGCATTGCCCCGATCCCGCCCTATTCCATGCACAAACTTGGGTAAGTCTCGTTTTGGTCCAAAGGGGCTGGCACGACACTCGCATGAAATCGGCTCCCGGCTTACGCCCGGATTGGGTTCAACGAGGCGGTTAACCTTGAGCGACGACGACGATATCGATCCGCACTATCCCATGCGTTCGCAATTGCGCCACGCACAGATGTCGCGCGACCTGCCGCCGCCGGAAGAGTTCGAGACAGAACCGAAGCCCAAGCGCGCGTCGCACAGGCAGGCCGGTGGCTTTGCCCGTGCGCTCACCTTCGTCTCTTTCGGCATCACTGCTTTTATCGTCGGCTTCATCGCGCTCGTTTTCATCACCCTGCCCGACCTCAAGCGCACGCTCGAAACGGCGCAGACGGAATCCCTGTCGATCACGGTCCTCGCGTCGAATGGCGATGAGCTGGGCATACGCGGACGGCGCACGGCTCCTACCGTGCCGCTAGGGGAAATGCCGCCCTATCTCATCAAGGCCGTGCTCGCCACGGAAGATCGCCGCTTTTACGAACATAACGGCTTCGATCCGCGCGGCATCGCTCGTGCGATGTGGACCAATCTCAAATCCTTCGGTTTCGTCGAAGGCGGCTCGACCATCACACAGCAGGTCGCGAAGAATCTCTATCTCGACAACAGCCGCACCATCTGGCGCAAGGCGCAGGAAGCGCTCATCACGATGTGGCTGGAGAACAATCTCACCAAGGATGAAATCCTGACGCTCTATCTAAATCGCATCTATATGGGCGCTGGAAATTACGGCATGGATGCCGCCGCGCGTTATTATTTCGGCAAGTCGGTACGCGATGTCTCGCTCGCCGAAGCGGCAATCCTCGCTGGCCTTCCGAAAGCTCCCAGCCGCTTCTCGCCCGCCAACGATCTCGAACGCGCCCGCGCACGCGCAAACCAGGTGCTCGACCGGCTGGTCGATGCCGGCAGCCTTCGCGAAAAGGATGTCGTCGGCGCGCGCGAAAATCCCGCCGAGGTTCTGACCCATTCGACGGAAGCGGGACGCGAATATTTCATCGACTGGGTTGCGGAAGAAGTACGCACGCTCCTTCCCGATGCGACGGGCCGCGTCACTGTTCGCACCACGCTCGACCCTCGCCGCCAGACGGCAGCCGAGAAAGCAGTCGAAAAGGCGCTGGCCGACATGGGCAAGGATCGCAACGTCACGCAGGGCGCGCTCATTGCGCTGGCGCCGGATGGTGCGGTGCGCGCGATGGTCGGCGGCCGCTCCTATGTCGAAAGCCAGTTCAACCGTGCGATCCAAGCTAAACGCCAGCCGGGTTCCGCCTTCAAGCCCATCGTCTATCTCGCCGCACTCAAATCCGGCTACACGCCGGACAGTCCCGTCACAGACGAGCCCGTTTCCATGGGCGACTGGTCGCCGCGCAATGCATCTTCGCGCAACTGGGGAACGGTGAGCCTTGCCACAGCGCTCGCGAATTCCATCAACACCATCACCGTTCAGGTCGGCGACCGAGTCGGTATGGATCGCATTCTTTCGACCGCTCAGGATCTCGGCATCGAAGGCCCGCTGCCGCGCAATCTCTCCATTGCGCTCGGCAGCGCGGAAGTCACGCTGCTGGAACTCACCTCCGCCTATTCGGCTTTCGGCAACGCAGGCCGCCGCGCTGCGCCCTACGGCATCGTTTCCATCGAAGCGGAGAACGGCGAAACGCTCTATGCTCACCAAGCGACGCCCGAACAGGTCATGACGCGCAACCAGGCGCAGGACATGACCTACATGCTTCATCAGGTGATCGCCGAAGGCACGGGCCGAAACGCCGCTCTCTCCGGACGTCTTGCAGCGGGCAAGACCGGCACGAGCCAGGACAATCGCGATGCCTGGTTCATCGGTTACACAGGCAACGAAGCCGCGGGCGTCTGGTTCGGTAATGACGACAATTCGCCGACGGAGGGCGCCGCAGGCGGCAATTTCGCGGCCCTTGCCTGGCGCAACTACATGACGGCCGCCGAACAGGGCATGCCTGCCGCACCGCTGCCGGGCGCCGTCCGCTACCGCGATGCGCCGCTCGTTAGCGCCACCGCACCACGCAGCGGCTTCTTCGCGGAGCTTGCCGACCTTTTCGACGCCGCGCCGAAACTGGAGGGAGGGCCTTCCGGCCGTGCGGGCGCCCCCGATTTCCGGATGGGCGGGCGTTAGTTCTTCTTCGCGAGATTGCGCGCATCCGCGCGATGCGCCATACAGGCGGCCAGTTTTCTGAGGGATATTGAACTTGGCAGCCCCCCTTCTTGCCCTGCGCGACATTCGCGTCGTCTTTGCCGATCAGGTCCTGATCGCGGCGGCGAGCTTCGCGCTCGCGCCGGGCGACAGGCTCTGCCTTGTCGGACGGAACGGCAGCGGCAAGTCCACGCTACTGCGCATCGCGGCGGGCCTTGCCGAGCCGGATGGCGGCGAGATATTCCGCCAGCCCGGCACCCGCATTGCCTATCTTGAACAGGTGCCGAATTTCGGCGGCGCGAAGCGCGTCATCGACTACGCGACAGCGGGCGGCGCGGAGGAGCACAAGGCAGCGGCCGCGCTCGATGAACTCGGCCTCTCGCCCGCCGCCGATCCGGCAACGCTTTCAGGCGGTGAAGGCCGCAAGGCGGCGCTCGCCCGCGTGCTTGCGGAAGAACCGGACATCCTTCTTCTGGACGAGCCGACGAACCATCTCGATCTTCCCTCTATCGAATGGCTGGAAGAGCGCCTTTCGCAATTCCGCGGCGCCTTCGTGCTCATCAGCCATGACCGCGCCTTCCTGCGCCGTCTCGCGGCAGGCTGCCTCTGGCTCGACCGTGGCGCGATCCGCCGCCTCGACAAAGGTTATGGCGCCTTCGAGGAGTGGTCGGAGAAAATTCTCGCCGAGGAAGAAGTCACGCAGCGCAAGCTCGATAAGCTCATCGAGCAGGAAACGCAGTGGTCGCGCGAAGGCATCTCCGCGCGGCGCACGCGCAACCAGGGCCGTCTACGCCGCCTTCATGCGATGCGGTCGGAGCGCGCGCAACGCGTGCAGCAGACGGGCCGCGCGGATCTCGCCGTCGAAAGCGGTCAGGCTTCCGGCTCGCTCGTCGTCGAAGCGAAGAACATCACCAAGGTCTGGCCGCAACCGGACGGGACGGAGCGCATTGCCGTGCGCGATTTTTCGACGCGCATCATGCGGGGCGACAAGATCGGTCTCATCGGGCCGAATGGTGCGGGCAAGACGACGCTCCTGAAAATTCTGACAGGTGTCCTCGCGCCCGATAGCGGCAGCATCCGCCTCGGAACGAACCTCACGCCTGTCTATGTCGACCAGTCGCGGAGCTCGCTCGACCCGGAAGCCACGCTCTGGGACACGCTGTGCGAAAGCGGCGGCGACCAGGTGATCGTTCGCGGCAAGCCCCGCCACGTCGTCTCCTATCTGCGCGACTTCCTTTTCCGCGAGTCGCAGGCACGCCAGCCCGTGAAAGCCCTGTCGGGCGGCGAGCAATGCCGCCTGCTTCTCGCGCGGGCGCTTGCCAAACCGTCGAACCTTCTCATCCTCGACGAGCCGACGAACGACCTCGACATGGAGACGCTCGATCTCCTGCAGGAAATCGTGTCGGACTATGACGGCACCGTTCTTCTTGTCAGTCATGACCGCGATTTTCTCGACCGCATCGTTACCTCCGTCATCGCGCTTGAAGGCGACGGCAAGGCGCAGGAATATCCGGGCGGCTATTCCGACTACCTGAGGCAGCGGAAAGAAAACGCGCGCGCTTCTTCCGCCGCAAAAACCTCGTCTTCCACCGCGCCGAAGCAGGAACGCGCCAAGGCGCAAACGAAGCTGAGCTACAAGGATCAGCGCGCACTCGAAGAACTGCAGTCCCGTATGCCAGCGCTCGAGAAGGAGATCGCCGCGCTCGAAGCGGCTCTCGCCGATCCCGATCTCTATGCGCGCGATCCCGACAAGTTCCACAAGACGACCGAGCGCCACGACGCACTTAAAGCCGAGCTCGAAAAAGCCGAGGAACTCTGGCTGGAACTCGAGATGAAGCGCGAGGAACTCGCCGGAAACTAGCCATTTCGGTCGCTCCCTGCGGCTGGATTAACTACACACACATTATCCCTTTGACTGTCGCGGTTTGAAACGATTGGATGGTGTCCGCACTGATTCGCTCAGGGGTGTGGCGGACCGGTTCAGTTGAAATCCATGGGTCCCGGGGCGGGGCTCCATTGGGGGGATTTGCTTGAAGCTGGCCCTGAAGCTGGTAGCGGTCGTCGTCGTCGCGCTGATACTCGGCGCGGGCTCGGCGCTGTTCGTCATTCGCGGGTTCGGGCTTGGCGGCGACATTGCGGTCGGCCCATGGGTAACGAGCCTCACCATCGGCAGCACACAGGCGGACCCCTACACGCGGGCGCGCGTCGCCGTCGCGGGTCTTCTCGCTCTCAATCGAGACGAAACGATTTACTTTACCGCGGCAGACGACGATGACGGAGAGGCTCTCCGCTCCGGATGCACCTACAAGGTGACCGGCTCCGATCTGCCGGCACGCTGGTGGAGCGTGACCCTATATGGCGAAGATCACTATCTCGTTTCCAATCCGAAGAACCTCTATTCCTACGGAGGCGACAGCGTCGTGCGTGAGGAAGATGGCAGCTTCGTCATCTCGGTCGGTCCGGAAGAAGCGGACAGAAACTGGATTCCGACCGGCGGTCAAACGGGTGACACATTTTCCCTTACTCTCCGGCTCTACAATCCCGAGCCGGACGCCGTGCGCGATCCATCCGCGATCGCGCTGCCGCGGATCGCCAAGGAGACATGTCAATCATGAAAACCTGGCCTATCTGGCTCGCAGGCACGATCGCCCTCGCGGCCGTCTTTCACATCCTCACCGTGTTCGGCCTGCCCTATGGTATCATGAACCGGGCAATGGCCGGGATCGCTTCGCAGGCGGGCGGTGTCAACAAGCCGCTCTATCCGGAACGCGCGACGGCGGAGTCCCGTGGTATCGTGCGTCCCAGTCCCGATCTTCTCTATACGGCCTGCGTCTATGACGTCAGCGTGCAGCCGGTGAAGCTCAGCTCGCCCGTGCCCGACACCTACTGGTCGCTTTCCACCTTCGCGTCGAACACCGATAATTTCTTCGTCGTCAACGACCGCGAGGTGAAATCGAACCGCATAGAGATCATTCTTGCCGCCAATGAAGAGGCTGGCAGCGGCCAGGGCATTCCCGTCATCGTTGCGCCGAGCAGCAAGGGCATCGTTCTCTTCCGCTCGCTGGTCCCTTCCGAAGACCTGCGCGAGGAAATCGACGCCAAACGCCGCGAGGCGAATTGCGAGCCGCTTTGATGCCCGCCCGGCAGTAGCCCGCCGGGCCGCTCGCTGCTACCATTCCTTCGATGACGCGCGGGGCCCCGCGCTTTCCGGGGGATGCTTTCATGAACCGTAATATCATTCTCGGTATGATTGGCGCTGCTATTGCCGTGGCCGTCGCCATCGTGCTGGTGCTCCAGCCGGGTCGCGGGACGGGCGGTGATCTCGCGCATGTCACCTTCGCGACGGACTGGAAAGCACAGGCCGAGCATGGCGGCTTCTATCAGGCGCTGGCCAAGGGCTATTACAGGGAAGCGGGGCTCGACGTCGAAATCCTGCAGGGCGGCCCCGGCGTGAACGTGCCGCAGCTTCTCGCCGCGCATTCGGTGGATTTCGGTCTCGGCTCCAACAGCTTCATTCCGCTCAACATGGCCGCGGCCGATGCGGGCGCCAAGGCCGTCATGGCCTCCTTCCAGAAGGACCCGCAGGTTTTCATCACGCATCCGCGCGACGACGTGAAGTCCATCGCCGACATGAAAGGCAAGCCCATCATGGTGTCGGACGCGACCGTGAGCGCCTTCTGGCAGTGGCTGAAATCGAAATACGGTTTCGAGGACACACAGATCCGCAAATACACCTTCAACCTTGCGCCCTTCCTCACCGACGAGAAGGCGATCCAGCAAGGCTATCTCTCCTCCGAGCCTTACATGATCCGCGAGCAGGGCGTGGAGCCGCAGGTCTTTCTTCTGTCCGACTACGGCTATCCCGGCTATGCCGCTTTCATTCTCGCCAGCGACCGCATGATCGCGGAGCGGCCGGAAATCGTGCAGGCTTTCGTCGATGCGAGCATCAAGGGCTGGGTCGACTATGTCTATGGCGATCCCTCGCCCGCGAACGAACTCATCAAGCGCGACAATCCGGAAATGACGGACGACATCATCGCCAATGCGATCAGGCTGATGAAGGAGAACGGCATCGTCGATTCCGGCGAGACGCTCACTCTCGGCGTCGGCGCCATGACGAATGAGCGCTGGCAGAAGTTCCACGACGAGATGGTAATGGCAGGCGTCTATGACGACGGCCTCAGCGTCCACAGCGCCTACACGCTCGAATTCGTGAACCAGGGCGTCGGTCTCGACCTCAAGAAGGAATTGACGGGCGAATGACCGGCACGCCGCCGCTCATCGAACTTGCCGGCATCGGCAAGACCTATGGTAGCGGCACGGTCGCGCTTGGCGGTGTCGATGCATCGGTGCGCGAGGGTGGCTTCGTTTCGCTTGTCGGCCCGTCGGGTTGCGGCAAGAGCACGTTGCTCAGGATCGTCGCCGGACTTATTGCGCCGGATCGCGGACAGATCTCATGGCCCGCCTCGGGCACTCGGCCTTCCGATATCGGTTTCGTCTTTCAGGATGCAACGCTCATGCCCTGGGCGCGCGTTGCGGAAAACGTCTATCTGCCGCTGAAGCTCAAGGGCATCCCGAAGGACGAAGCGATGCCGCGCGTGCGCGACGCGCTTGCCCGTGTGGGGCTTGCCGATTTCGCTTCTGCATTTCCACGCGAACTCTCGGGCGGCATGAAGATGCGCGTATCGATCGCGCGGGCGCTCGTCACCGAGCCACCGGTCCTCCTGATGGACGAGCCCTTCGCCGCGCTCGACGAATTCACGCGCGAGAAGCTCGACGACGATCTTGTCGACTTGTGGACCAGCCAGAAGTTCACGACCATCTTCGTCACCCACAGCATCTATGAGTCTATCTATCTCTCGGAACGCGTTCTCGTGATGGGCGCGAGGCCCGGCCGCATCCTTGCCGATATCGCCATCGAGGCCCCCTACCCGCGCGGCCGCGCCTTCCGCGAATCCACGCCCTACGTCGAGACCTGCGCGCGGGTCAGCGCTGCCCTTCGCGAGGGGGTGTCCCGGTGAATCGCGAACCTTCATCGCGCAGCATGCGCCTCCTCGTGCCGCTCATCGTCGGGCTCGTCTTTCTCGGGTTCTGGGAACTTCTGGTCCGTGCGAGCGACATTCCGCCTTTCGTGCTGCCTGCACCCTCTGTCATCGCGGAGAGCCTCGCCCAGAATTTCGGATCGCTCATGACCTCGCTCTGGGCAACGCTTCGCGTCACGCTCGCCGCCTTTCTGCTCGCCGTGGTGGGCGGGATCGGCCTCGCCATCCTCTTTTCGCAGAACCGCCTCTTGGAGACCGCACTCTTTCCCTATGCGGTCGCCCTGCAGGTAACGCCCGTCGTCGCAATCGCGCCGCTCATCATCATCTGGGTCGGCTATGACCGGGTCGAAATAGCGGTGCTGATCCTCGCCTGGATCGTTGCCTTCTTTCCGATCCTCTCCAACACCACACTGGGGCTGCGCTCAGCGGACCACAATCTTCGCGACCTCTTCCGGCTCTATGGGGCAAGCCGCTGGCAGGTGCTGAGCGAACTCCAGCTTCCTTCCGCCCTGCCCTACATTCTGGCTGGCATGAAGATCTCGGGCGGACTCGCGCTGATCGGGGCGGTGGTCGCCGAATTCGTAGCGGGTTCCGGCGCTGCGACGGGTCTCGCATGGCGGATCGTTGAGGCGGGCAACCGTCTCGACATTCCGCGCATGTTCGCGGCTCTCTTTCTCCTTTCCACACTCGGTATATGCATTTTCTTCGCTCTGACACTCCTCGAGCAAAGGCTCCTGCGGAATTGGCATGAAAGCGCCATACGTCGCGAGATTTGAGAAAAGTTCGTAGAAATCCGCCGTATTTTCCATTTATACAATAATTTTTTGTTATATATATTGTTTTACACAACTATTGACGATCTTTGTGAAAAAACCCATCTTGTCCGGCAAATAGCCCCGTTGGTTTTCGGCGGGTGAATGGCTCGCTTTGCCCGTAAAAGGGCTGTATGACCGGGCCTATCACGCAAATCGAGGACAGTTCCGAATGGCCCAGCACACCCGCAAGGGCGCCCAGTTCCAGGCTTTGACGGCGAACCGGCTCAGCGATGGCATCGTTGTCTATCTCACGAGGGAGGACCGCTGGTCGGAATCCCTTCAGGACGCCGATGTGGCGGAGGGCAAGGAAGCCGGAGAGGCCCTGCTCGCCCGCGCCGCCCCCTCGGTCGAAGCCAACGAAGTGGTCGAGCCTTATCTCTTCGAAGTGTCACTTGAAGACGAAAGCGTTCGCGCGGTCAGCGTCCGCGAGACCATTCGCCAGGCCGGTCCGACCGTCCGGCGCGATCTCGGCAAGCAGGCGGAGCTTGCCGGCGTTCATCGCTGAGTTCGCGCAAGCCGGAAACAAGCAAAGGCACAGTCCATGTATCGCTACGACGAATTCGATCAGCAGCTTGTGAACGAGCGCGTCGCGCAGTTCAGCGGCCAGGTGGCCCGGCGGCTCACCGGCGAATTGACGGAAGACGAGTTCAAGCCGCTTCGTCTCATGAACGGCGTCTACCTCCAGCTTCATGCCTACATGCTTCGCATCGCGATCCCCTACGGCACACTGTCCTCGAAGCAGCTGCGCATGCTTGCGCATATCGGCCGGAAATACGATCGCGGCTATGGTCATTTCACCACGCGTCAGAACCTTCAGTTCAACTGGCCGGCACTGAAGGACGTTCCGGACATTCTGAAGGATCTCGCCTCCGTCGAAATGCATTGCATCCAGACGTCCGGCAACTGCATTCGTAACGTCACCTCGGACCAGTATGCTGGTGCCGCGAAGAACGAACTTGAGGATCCGCGCATCGTTTCGGAGATCATCCGGCAGTGGTCTACCTTCCACCCCGAATTCTCCTACCTGCCGCGCAAGTTCAAGATCGCCGTCTCCGGCACGCCTGACGACCGCGCCGCAATCCGCGTGCACGATATCGGCATCCAGATCGTGCAGAACGGCCAGGGCGAAATCGGCTACGAAATCTATGTCGGCGGCGGTCTCGGGCGCACGCCGATGATCGGCAAGAAAATTTCCGGCTTCGTTCCGAAGGCGGACCTGCTTGCCTATCTCGAGGCGATCATGCGCGTCTACAACATGTATGGACGCCGCGACAACATCTACAAGGCGCGCATCAAGATCCTCGTTCACGAGATCGGCGTCGAGGAAATGCAGCGCCAGGTCGAGGCTGAGTTCGCCGAAATCCGCAAGAGCGGCACGCTGCATCTTCCCGAGGAAGAGATTGCGCGCATCGAAGCCTATTTCCAGCCACCGGCTTACGAAGACCTGCCGGACGAAAGCACCGAGCTCAACAAGGCGGTCGTCGCCGACCCTGCCTTCGCGAACTGGGTGAAGTCGAACGTGGCGCAGCACAAGGTGCCGGGCTATGCGATCGTCAACATTTCGCTGAAGCCCATCGGCGGCGTGCCGGGCGACTGCACCTCGGACCAGATGGACGCCATTGCGGACATCGCCGAGAAGTTCAGCTTCGACGAGTTGCGCGTCACGCATGAGCAGAACCTCACGCTCGCGCATGTCCGCAAGAAGGACCTCTACGCGGTCTATGAGGCGCTGAAGGCCCATGATCTCGCGACGGCGAATATCGGCCTCATCACCGATCAGATCGCCTGCCCCGGTCTCGACTATTGTGCGCTCGCCAATGCCCGGTCGATCCCGCTTGCGCAGCAGATTTCGGAGCGCTTTGCCGATATCGAGCGTCAGCACGAAATCGGCGAACTCAAGATCAACACGTCCGGCTGCATCAATGCCTGCGGCCACCACCATGTGGGCCATATCGGTATTCTCGGCGTCGACAAGAAGGGCGTCGAATATTACCAGGTGACGCTGGGCGGCGCGGCGGACGAAAAGACGGCCATCGGCGACATTGTCGGCCGTGCCTTCACCGAGGATGAGATCGTCGACGCGATCGAGACCATCGTCACGACCTATATCGGCATCCGCAAGGATGGCGAGCGCTTCATCGACACCTATCGCCGGGTCGGCGTCGATCCGTTCAAGGAGAGCCTCTATGAAACTCATTAGAAACGGCGAGTTCGTCGAGGACAATTTCACAACTGTCGGCGACGAGGATGCGCTCCCCGAGGGTCCTGCCATTGTGAGCCTCGAACGCTGGCAGGCCGAGCGCGAGACGTTGCGGGCGCGCAATGCACCCATCGGTGTCAAACTACAGAGCGGCCAGGAGCCCAGCCCCATTGCGGAAGACCTCGATCATATCGACGTCGTCGCGCTCGAGTTCCCGGTCTACCGCAATGGCCGCGCCTATTCCTATGCGCGGCTCCTGCGCGAACGCTACGGCTACAAGGGCGAGGTGCGCGCCGTCGGCAATGTGCTGCGCGACCAGTTCCAGTTCATGATCCGCTGCGGCTTCGATGCGCTCGAGGTGGCCGACAACATCACACCGGAAATCTGGGCCGAGAATGTCGGTTCCTTCAGCCTTTTCTATCAGCCGGCCGCAGACGGGAAGGAAACCGTGCTCTCCCTGCGCCAGCGTCTCGCGACGCGCGCACGGGAGAAAGCGACGGCCTGATCGTTCCCCGGCCGTTCGGACAGCAAAAAGCCCGGCCTCGAAAGAGGACCGGGCTTTTCAATACTCAACGCAACTACGCAACCTACAAACCGCTATGCGCGGTGGGGGGAGTAATCCGCGCTATTACGCAGCGCGGAGTTTCTCGAAAGCTTCCGTGAACTTCGTCGCGTAGGGGGCGACGGCTTCGCGCACGGTCGAAACGGTGAGCTCGTTGAGCTCGCGGGCCGCATCGATGTTGCGCTTCAGCGTCGAACGGACATATTCGTTCTGGAGTTCCACCGCCGACTTGATGCTGCCGGACTTCATCACGGCACGGGCGGTCTCGACGCCTTCCTCGAAATTGGTACGGGCCAGCGTCACCATGATGCCAGAGGCGGTCTCGAACGCATTCTTCGGATCGGCCTTGGGGGCGGCCTTGGCCGCGGTCGTCTTCGCCGTCGCCTTCTTGGCGCGCGGCTTCGCCTTCGTCGTCTTGGCTTTGGGGGTCGCTTCGGTCATTTCAATCTCCTGTATCGCGTGGCCGCTCGCATGGAGGCTGCGAGCGTTTCCCCGCACATACCGGCGCGCCGGATTTGTGCGCTGCACAATGAGATAATTTGCCCCTGCCCTAGCGTCAAGTAATTTTTGTGCAACGCACAAAAAATAGCGTTTTTCCTTTAGGAGGCGACTAAAATCTCTTTATAGAAAAAGGACTTAGGTCAAGTTGCGGCGCACTGCCGCAGACCATATCCGCGACCGCCGCCGCGCTTCCCGCGCCCAGCGTCCAGCCCAGCGTGCCATGGCCGCTATTGATAAAGAGATTCCCGAATTGCGGCACAGCACCCAGAACCGGGCTTCCGTCGGGCGTCATGGGCCGGAGACCGCACCAGTATTCCGCCTCGCCGCGCGCCGGCCCTGTCTGCGGAAACAGGCTCTCAAGCGCGTTCATCACGGACTTCGCCCGCCCTGGTTCGAGCGTCATATCGTAGCCGCCCACCTCCGCCTGCCCCGCCGCACGCAGCCTGTCGCCCAACCGGCTGATGACGATCTTCCGCGCCTCGTCCGTAATGCTCACTTCCGGCGCGTTGCCTTCGGGTGCGGGCAAGGTCACGGAATAGCCTTTCACCGGGTAGATATAGCTTCGATATCCGAACGGACGGAGCAGCGCCTGCGTTCCCGTTCCCGCCGCGAGCACGACCGCATCGGCTTCGATGATGCCTTGCGATGTCTCGACGCCTCTCACGCTGGCGCCCTCGGCAACGAGGCGGCGCACATCGGCGTTCCGCATGAAGCGCGCGCCGAGCCGCTCCGCGCCTTCGGCGATCTTCACCGAATAGAGATGGGCGTCGCCGCTCCCGTCGGACGCCGCATAAAGCCCGCCCGCGATGTCGCCGCGTTGCATGGCGGAGGCGAGCGCCGGTTCGAGCGAAATACATTCTGAGGGCGTCAGTCGCTCTTGCCCCACGCCCATCCGGGCAAGGGGCCCTGCTTCCTGTTCGGCCTCGGCTAGCGCGTGCTCCTCGCGGAAGATGCGGAGAATGCCCCTCTCCTTCCGGCGATAGTCGAGCGGCATTCCCGCTTGCTCGAATTCCCGCTCATAGGCGGCGAGCCTTGAACGCGTGAGCAGGGCAAGCTCCAGGTTGGGCGCAATTCTTTCCCGCCGCGCCGAAGCGCGGCATCGCATCAGAAAGCGCATGAGCCAGAGCCATTGCTCCGGGTCCATTTTCGGCCTCAGCCGGAAAGGAGCGTCGTCGCGGCCCAGCCATTTCAGCACCATCCAGGGAATTTCCGGGCCCGCCCATGGCGCGACCTCGCAGGCCGAAAGCTGGCCGCCATTCGCATAGCTCGTGCCGAACCCTGCCCCTTCGCGCTGATCGATCAGGGTGACCTGCGCGCCGCGAAGCGCGAGTTCATAGGCAGTGGAAGCACCGGCAATGCCGGCGCCGACGACGATCGCATGCACGGGATCGAAACCTCGGGTCGTTGCGGCGGGAGGCCGCCTCGCCCCAAGCCCTATCAAAGTGCCGACGGTTTGGCGACGGCAAAAGGGCCGCGGTCTTGACGGCGCAGGCGGCTTCCCATATATGTCACCGTATGGTGACAAATGAGAAGACATCTTCGGCGCCCCGCCGCCGCGACCGCGAGAAGACCGAGAAAGTCATTCTCGATGCTGTCGGCCGCCTCATCCTTCGCGATGGATTGTCCGGCGTCGGCATCAATGCGCTCGCGCGCGAGGCGGGCGCCGACAAGGTGCTGATCTACCGCTATTTCGGCGATCTCGACGGCGTTTATCGGGCCTATTCCGAACGGGGAGATTTCTGGTGGTCCGTCGAGGACATGCTCGAAGGTCTCGAGGATGCGGAAAGCCTCGCCGATGCCCTAAAGGCAGGCGTGCGGCGCCACCTGCGGGAAATGCAGAAAAGACCGGTAACCCTCGCCGTTATCGCCGCCGAACCGGAAAACCGCACGCCGCTTGTCGTCGCGCTTGAAGAGGTGCGCGAACGGCGTTCTCTCGAACTCATGAAGCGGATCGCTGCGCGCTTCGCAATACCGCAAGAGGCCGACCTCCCGGTGCTCACCGGACTTCTTGCCGCCGCCATCGGCTATCTCGCCGCCCGCGCACGCAAGATCCGCGTCTATGGCGGCGTCGGCATCAGAACGGATGAAGACTGGAGCCGTATCTTTGCGACCATCGACGCCATGATCGACGGCGTCCTGTGCATCCCGGCCCAAGGCAGGCCGAAGAGGAGAAAGACATGACACGCTCTCCGACACGCCGCCGTTTCCTGCAGGCCGCAGGCGGCATCACCCTTCTCGCCGTGGGCGGCGCCATCTGGCGGGCGCATGACCGCGAGGTCTTCGTCACGCCTTCAGGTGCTCCCTACGATCCCTGGACGCTCTGGAACTCCTCCGAATACAAGAACACACCCGTAGCTCTCGTTGCTGCGGGGATTCTCGCCTCCAATCCGCACAATACGCAGCCCTGGATTTTCCGGCTAAGCGACAAGCAGATCGACATTCTCGCCGACACGTCGCGCAATCTTGGCAGCTTCGATCCTTACCTGCGCGAAATGCATATCGGCCTCGGCTGCGCCATCGAGAATATGGTGCTCGCAGCTCCCGCCAATGGATACGGCACGGAAGTCCTCTTCGAGGAAGGCTCGCTTCTCGAAATCGAGAAGAGTGGCCTCGTCCATGCGGCGACGATCCGCCTCGTCGACATGCAGGACCGGGCCGATCCGCTCTATGACGCGATCCCCCTGCGGCATACCAACCGCTATGCCTATGACCGCGAGCGCGGCTTCCCCGAAGACCTGTTGCGCCGTCTCACCGCGGCCTCCGGCAATGAATATGTCGCGCTGTCTCTCTTCACCGAAGGGGAGGCCTTCGACGCATTGGGCCGGGCCATCATCGAGGCAACGGAGGAAATCGTGGCGGATCATGCAATGATCGAGGATAGCCATGCCTGGTTCCGCGACGGTCCGGACGAGATGGAAAAGGAACGCAGCGGCCTTGCGCTCGATACGGCCGGCCTCTCGCCTGCCCTTCTTGCCGCCGCCAAGTTCCTGCCTGCGCTTCCCGCGGAGCAGAGTCACGCCGCCTGGCTCGGACAGACGCGCGACAGCCACGTTCCAAGCGCCGCGCTTCTGGGCGTGATCTCCGTCCGCAACCGGTATGATCGTCCGCAGTCGCTTGCGGCGGGCCGCCTCTGGCAGCGTATTCATCTCGAGGCAAGTGCCGCCAGCATTGCCATGCATCCGCTCAATCAGCCGGTCGAGACGATCGACCGCGAGCGCGAACTCGGCAAGGAAGCGAAATCGGAAGCGCGTCTCACCGCCATCACCAAAGATGCGAGCTGGCAACCGACCTTCGTCTTTCGCGCGGGATATCCCACCCGGAGCGCTCTCGCCAGCGCGCGCAGAAGCGTCGAAACGGTCACGGAGAAGACCTGATGGGAAGTCGGGCTGCCTATTCCTTCCGTGCCGCGACGATCTCTTCGGGAGAGGGCGGCATCGTTTCCACATAGATGGAACGCGAGGGGAAGGCGAAGCCCGTTCCCGCACCCTCCACGATCTGCTTGATGCGGTAGGCGAGTGCTTCCTTCACGGCGAGCCACTCTCCCCAGACCGTTGTCCTGGTGAAGCAGTAGACCATGATGTCGATGGAGGATGCGCCGAAGCTGTCGATCCTCACGAAGAGCGGCGCAAGCGGCGGCTGCACGAAATCGTCCGTCGTCTCTATGTAGCTGCGAATGTCGTCCACGATCCGCTGGAGCTGCTCATGCGTGGTGCGATATTCGACGCCGATGATCCAGGAAATCCGGCGATAGGTCATGGCCGTGTAGTTGGTAACCGCATTGTCCGAGAGATGCTGGTTCGGCACATAGACCGGCGCCTTGTCGAACTGACGGACCAGGGTCGAACGAAAACCTATCCTCTCGACATTGCCCTCCACCACACCGTCTACCTTGATCCAGTCGCCGAACCCGAAACGGCGTTCGATCAGGATCGACATGCCGCCGATCAGATTCTTGAAAAGGTCCTGCGCACCAAGCGCGACCGCGACGCCGAAAAGCCCGAGACCGGCGATGATCGGCGCGACCTGAATGCCCCATGTCTGGAGAATTGTCGCGATGGCAATAAGCACGATTGCCGTCTTTGCACCCGCGATGAGCCAGTCGAGGATTTCCGGCGTCAGAACCCGTTCAAGTTTCTTGATGCCCTGGCTGACAGGCCCCACGCAGTTGTAAAGCGCCCAGAAGATCGCAATGACGATGAGCGAGCGATTGAGGTTTTCCGTGATGAGGCCGGCCGTGTCGCCGAAATCCAGATATTCGGTCGCGAAGAAGAATCCGAGCGCAAGAAAGAGAAAGCGCAAGGGGCTCTTGACCGCGTCACGAATATAATCGTCGAGCTTGGTTTCCGTGCGTTCCACCCAGCGGTCGGCGATGGCAAGCACGAAGCGCGTGAAGAGCCCGCGCAGCACGTAAAAGAAACCGAAGATTGCAACAGCGACCAGAATGTCGCCGATACTGTGGCCGAGAACGCCTGTCTGCCAGACATCCTTCACCAGTTCCCAGTAATCCTCGAAATTTCCGATCACGCCCTGCATATATCAAGCCTGCTTGTTCAAGCCGCCACGGGTGCGCGTTCGCGCGTCGCCGAGAAACGTATCTTAGGCCATTTCTCCAGCGTATAGCCGAGCTCCCATGCACTCTTGCCCATGAAGACGGGCGCACCGTCGCGGTCCGTGGCCATGTTGCCGCGATGCGCCTCCACGAAGCGTTTGAGTTCCGCGGGATCTTCCGCGCTCACCCAGCGCGCCGTCTCGTAGGGTGCGGGTTCGAAATGAACCTTGATGCCGTATTCGCTGTCGATGCGCGAGGCGAGCACTTCAAGCTGAAGTTGGCCGACCACGCCGACGATCCAGTTCGCGCCGATCTCCGGCTTGAAGACCTGGGTCACGCCTTCTTCCGCGAGGCTTTCGAGAGCACGGCGCATATGCTTCGCCTTCATCGGATCGTCGAGGCGCACGCGGCGCAGAATTTCCGGCGCGAAGTTCGGAATGCCGGTGAAGGTCAGGTCTTCGCTCTCGCTCAGCGTGTCGCCCACGCGGATCGTGCCGTGGTTCGGAATGCCGATGATGTCGCCCGCATAGGCATCGTCCAGCAATTCGCGGTCCTGCGCGAAAAAGAGGATCGGGTTGTGAACGCCGATGGTCTTGCCGCTACTTGAAAGCTTCAGCCTCATGCCCCGCTTGAAGCGGCCCGAGCAGACGCGCATGAAGGCGATGCGGTCGCGATGGTTCGCGTCCATGTTCGCCTGCACCTTGAAGACGAAGCCCGATACTTTCGGCTCCGTAGGCTCGACAAGGCGCGTCGCCGAAGGCTGCGGGCGCGGCGGCGGCGCGAAGCGCACCACGGCGTCGAGGAGTTCGCGCACGCCGAGCTTCCTGAGTGCGCTGCCGAAATAGATCGGCGTCATGTGTCCCGCCCGATAGGCCTCGATGTCGAATGACGCGCTTCCCTCGCGCGCGAGTTCCATTTCCTCGCGGAACCTCGCCAGTTCTTCCGCGCCCGCATATTCGGCGATCTTGTCGCCGTCGAGGCTCGGCGGCTCTTCGTCCGCATGTTCGCTGCCCGGCTTCGCATAAGGAATGAAGCGGTTGTTCTCCGGGTCGAAGATGCCGCGCAGCAGCCCGCCCATGCCGGCCGGCCAGATCATCGGCACCGTGTCGAGCGCAAGCTTCGAGGCGATCTCGTCCATCAGCTCGAAGGGGTCCTGACCTTCGCGGTCGATCTTGTTGATGAAGGTGATGATCGGCACGTCGCGCAGGCGGCAGACTTCGAAAAGCTTCAGTGTCTGCGCCTCGATGCCCTTGGCCGCGTCGATCACCATGATGGCACTGTCGGCCGCCGTCAGCGTGCGATAGGTGTCCTCGCTGAAGTCCTCATGGCCCGGCGTGTCGAGCAGGTTGCAGATCACGCCCTTGTATTCGAAAGTCATCACCGCCGAGGTCACCGAGATGCCGCGGTCCTGCTCGATCTTCATCCAGTCGGAGCGCGCCCGCCGGTTGTCGCCGCGCGCCTTCACCTGACCGGCAAGGCGGATCGCCCCGCCCTTCAGAAGCAGGTTTTCGGTCAGCGTCGTCTTGCCGGCGTCGGGGTGGGAGATGATGGCGAAGGTCCGGCGGTGCTGGACCTCCGATTCCACATCGCCCGGCCGGGCGGCGGTTTCGGTCGAACTCACTTGGAACTCCTCAGGAATTTGCGGCGGACACTAGCCGATAGCCGGAATTTGCGCCACCCGCTATGAGCGCAGGACCGCAGGCCAGCTATGCACTCAGTTCGTACAGGCCCGCCGCCATCAACAGCATACCGCCAAGAAGCGCCAACCCACGCGACAGCAGGTCAAGCGGTGCTCCGTAGCGGGCAAGAAGCGCCTTGACGCCTGTCCGGCCTGTAATGGCCAGTGATGCAACTGCAGCCAGCGTCGTCGCGATCCCGGCGAACATCGCGGCCGCAAAGGCCAGCCCCGCCAGCGGAATGCCCTTCGCGCTCGCCATCACCATGACGAACAAGGTCAGAGGGCACGGAACGAGACCCGCAAGAAATCCGAAGGCGGTGCCTTCGTGGCGGGGATGAACAGGCAGTCCCCTCACGGCCTGAACGGCTATCCAGAGACCGATGAGCACGAGCGCTCCCCGGCTCACCCACTCGGCGACAGGCAAACTCCCGGCATCGGTCATTCCTCGTGACAGCAATCCGGTCGCAAACAGCGCGATGAGTATGGCGGAAAGCACATGCATCGCAGACAGCACCATCGAGACGCTCAGCCCCCGTATCAATGAGAGCTCCGAGCCGACGAGATAAGTCGCGAGCAGCGTTTTGCTGTGGCCAGGCGTCAGCGCATGGATCATGCCGAAGAGCATGCCGAGTGGGAGAATCGCCGCAAAGGCTGCCCAGTCGCTGCCCGCGGCGAACGCCAGAAGATGGTCGCGCACCGACTGGTGGATCCAGCCCTGTGTCCGGCTCAACCAGTCCATCACCCTGACACCGCCGGCCAGCGGCGGTGAAGATCGTCGATCACATATGCATGCGCATGAACCGGCCCCCGGCCGGCATCCTTCAAATGCGGATGATTTGGAGGAAGCTCCGGATGCTGGTGCGGAACGACGTCACGATCGTCACTCGGCCAGAGCAGAATGGCGGCAAGCGCACCGGTGAACGCGACTGCCCCAAGCGCGGCGAGTGTTACCGGCATGCCTGCCGTAGCGCCGAGCCAGCCGGCCAGAGGATAGGTGACGAGCCAGCAAGCATGGGAGAGGGCAAACTGCGCCGAAAAGAGCGCGGGCCTGTCTTCCTCGTGGGCCGAGCGCCGGAGCAGCCTTCCCGTCGGAACCTGCATTGCCGAGTAGAAGATGCCCCCAAGTCCCCAGACCAGAAGCATGACGCTCCACAAGTGCGGTCCTTCGCCTATCCAGAGAACGGCGCCCAGCCCGCATAGCAGAAAGGCAACCGCTACCGCCGAAACGGTCATCACGGAGCGGTCGCCGAGGGCGTCCAGCACGCGCGGCAATGCGAGGGCCGCGAGCATCGACCCGCCGCCGAAAACGGCAAGCGCTATGGCGACGTCGGCTTCGCCGAGGCCGAACGTCGTGCGCGCCAGCACGACCGTGTTCACGATGATCATGGCGCCGGCGGCAGCAACGGCAAGATTGAGCGCGAGCAGCCCTCGAAGCCGAGGCGTCGCGAGATAGATGCGAGAGCCGCGCGTTATCCGTCCCAGAGCCGTCTCGGTCGCGGCTGCAGAAACCTTCGCCGGAAGAACGACGCAAAGGACGAGCGCCGCCGACGCGAGAAAACCGAAGACCGTCCCGGCGAACAGCCAGTGATATCCGACAAGCGCCACCAGCGCCGCCGCCAGCATGGGGCTCAGCAGATTTTCGAGATCGTATGCGATGCGCGAAAGCGACAGGGCGTTCGTGTAGTCCCGTTCGCGGGTAAGGATGTCGGGAATGGTTGCCTGAAAAGTCGGCGTGAAGGCAGCCGACGCGGATTGCAGCAGCGCGATCAGCACATAGATCTGCCAGACCTGATCGACGAAGGGCAGCGCCACGGCGACCGCCGCACGGACGAGATCGAGGGACACGAGAAAAACCCGTCTGGGAACGAGATTCGCCACACCGCCTGCCAGAAGCCCGACCACGACATAGGCCACCATCTTGATGGCCAGGGCCGTTCCCAGCACCGCCCCGGCATTCTCGCCCGCAAGGTCATAGGCAAGAAGAGCCAGCGCGACGGTCATGAGGCCCGTGCCCACGAGAGCCACGACCTGAGCCGTGAAAAGACGACGGTACGTGACGTTTGTCAGGACACTAAGCATGGAGTCGCCCGGTTATCGATGGACAGCGAATGCATCACCCGTTGCGCTTCATTGTAAAATCTTTGCGGCCCCTATTCTATCTTCGCTCCGTCCTGTGCCCACAGTCTGCGCCGCCCGCGACAAAAAGGCACGTCCTCGACAATGAAGCGCGACAAACTGGCCAATGCTTGGCAGCCGCGCCCCATGCGACCATGTACCATTCGCTATTCATGAACGAGACAGACAAATGACCACTGCACGCGACATCATCGAGCCTCATATCGAGGCGGCGCTCGCCGAGGCGGCGGAAAAGAAGATTTCTTCCGACGCCATGGCCCGCATCATGTTCGAAAAGGTGCTGCATATCTGGCGCGACGTCCGCGCCCCGGAAGACATCAAGGCGGAACTCATGGAAGCCGCCGATCATCTCGATCCGGACGAAGACTTCATGTTCATGCGGCCGTGAACGGCCTCGGGATGTTCATGCGGCCGTGAACGGGGTCGGGATGTTCATGCGGCCGTGAACGGGGTCGGGTTGGTGGCCGTCTAGCCCACCTTCTCCTGCAGAAAGTGGCGGCCCGCCCGGTCCTCGATCTCGACCACCCAGATGTCCGGGTCGAAGCTGCGCTGCTTCTCTATATAAGCGTCCGTGTCGGCTTCCGGCTGGCGGCCCTTCGAGAGCCAGATCAGCGCCCCGTCCCCATCCCGCGCCGGGCTGAAGACTTCCGCCTCCCCATCGAGCGTGCTCACCTTCACCAGCACTGTTCCCGAGGTCGCATCGCCACGCCGCACGACCATTGCCGCCGCACCGCCCGTCTCCGCGCGGCGGATCAGCGCCTTCACCCATATCTCGGCCTTCAGCCTCGGCACCGCGTCCATTGTCGTTTCTATGGTCCCTGTATTCGTTTGTCGCCGTAACTCCCGGTAAATGGGCCCTTTTTGGCCCTCGGGATTCATCCTTAACGCGTTTCCCGTTTGCGGCAGGCTCCATGCGGGATTAGACTCATCAACACTTCATTAAGTACGACAAATTGCCGGGCGCAAGAAACCGGCCGATCGGGAAAGCGCATTGTCTTCTTTGGGGGCAGCGGGGTTGCCATGAGGGGTAAGAACTTGGCTCTGAATTTCCGGAACAGCATTCGCCTTGCCGGCCTTTCCTTTTCCGCCGCACTTCTGATCTCGGGCTGCACGGTTGTCGAAGGCGGCTCCGCCTCCTCCGCCCAGCCCGCGAAGGACAAGACCGAATTGTCGGCGAGCGAGGCCGTCATTCTCGCCAATCGGGCGATCTCGGCCGAGCATCCGTTGACCGTCGCTTCATCGGGCATTCCGATCCCGCTTCCCGCGCCGCGCCGCGCGAGCCCGGTGCAGGTCGCCTCGATCGACCCCTCCGCAGGCGTATCCGCGCTCGCTTCGCGTCCGGCCATGCAGGATTTCGCGGGTGTCTATGTTGGTTACGGTTCGGCCGTCGCCGCGGCCGACGCCAACAAGCTTCGCACGCCGGGCGATGTCCGCCGCGCGCTTGCCGCGCTCCGCTTTGACCAGCCGGATGCGCTCGCCGAAGGCTGGTATGCCACTAGAGCGATGATCGCAGCCGAAGATCCCCTCTTCGCCCAGGGCGTCCGCGCCGAGGTTCGCTCCCGCGGCAAGACCGCCGTCCTCGAGGCGCTTTCGACCGACGAGAACTACATCATGCAGCTGCCGGGCGTGAGTTCTGCCTCCGCCGCCGTCGCGGTGTCGATCCGCAACGAGCATGAGCGCATCAAGGGTCTCGCCGACCGCTTCATCGACACGGCCTACAAGTTCCAGAAGCAGAAATGGGGCATGTCTGAGCCGATGCCCGGCATGAGCGTCACGAAGACGGCCGCCCACGACGAAGAAGAAGGCCTCGCCGACAAGGCGCGTGCCGTTCTCGCGGCCCTCTCGCCCGTTTCCGCCGCCCAGGCCTATTCGCCCAGCGTCATGAACCGCATCCTGACCCTCGGCGCCTATCAGGTGATCGAAGGATCGATGGAAAAGGGTCTCGGCGAAGCCCGGACCACGACAGGGCGCTGCCTCAACTGGGCGCGCCTCAACCTCGCCCAGTGCATCGCCGCCGCTCACTTCCCCTCCGAGGAAGCCTATTGCACCGGCAAGCATGCGCTGGCCGAAGTCGGCAATTGCTGGGCGGAAGCGGTGCCCTCCTCCACGCTCGCCAACTGAGCGCGAGGCCGCGGCGGACCGAAACCGGCCGTAACAATTTGAATTGAATGCCGCGGGCATTTGAGTGAAATGCGTCTCAAATTTGAGGCGCATTTTTCTTTGTTTTTATTACATTTAAAATATAAATACTTGTATTTTCTAGTATCCAAATCAACCATCGCAGTCTTTCATCAAATCAAACCCCATTTCTACTTGCATTTTATCTATCCGATTAACTGCGCGGCAGTGCGCGACGACTAGCCTCCCCTCAAGCAAGCGAACAACCGCCGGGAAAGGACCGTCGCATGTCGTTTATTCTGAGAGCCGCGTTCTGGCTGACCGTGCTGGCTTTCCTGCTGCCGGCCGCCGGATATGAAACCACTCCCCAGCCCGCCGGCATGGACGGCTTCTCCAACGCCGCCTATGTGAGCGACGCCGCCGCCTCCGAGGAAATCGGCGCAGGCGAGGCCCTTACCCTTGCCGCCCGCTCCGCGCAGGACGTGATGGGCTTCTGCGACCGGAACCCGGACATCTGCGACAAGGGGCATGCCATTGTCGGCCATGTCGCCCGCCAGACCGCCTATTATGGCGGCATGGCGCTCACCTGGCTGACCGACAAGGCCAGGGAGCATCAAAAGGATCTCGCGGCAGGCGCGCCGCCCGCCCTTTCGCGCCCCGCGACCGAAGACGACTATATGACAGGTGCCTGATCTCACCCACCGGAGCCCCTGTCGGTTCCCGGCACTCTTCCTAGGGTGTGCCGGCAGCCCGAGCGCCCCGCGGCCACCTCCAGGCCTGCGGGGCGCTTGTCCTTTCAGGTCTCGTTCGCTATCTCCTGAGCAGAGAACCGGGTCGCTACCCGCCCGAATTTGCACTGGCCGGAGCACATCCGGCCGGAAACCGAAAGCAAGGCATGAGCATTCAGGATCTCGTGGACGATTTCGAATTCCTCGACGAATGGGAGGATCGCTATCGCTATGTGATCGAACTCGGAAAGGAACTCGAGCCGCTCAGCGAGGCCGAGCACTCGCCCGCGAACAAGGTCGAGGGCTGCGTCAGCCAGGTCTGGCTGGTAAGCGAGCTGCACAAGGATTCCTCCGGCGCGACGACCGTCCATTTTCGCGGCGACAGCGACGCCCATATCGTGCGCGGTCTCGTCGCCATCCTCATGCGGCTTTATTCCGGCAAGACGCCGGATGAAATCCTCGCCATCGACGCCCGCGCCGTCTTCGCCTCGCTCGGCCTCAACGAGCATCTCACGCCGCAGCGCTCGAACGGTCTTTATTCCATGGTCGCACGCATCCAGGCGGATGCGAAATCCGCCGCCGAGGCCGCGTCGGCCTAGCCGCTCTTCTCCTTCTCCATGCCGTAATGGCCGGCAAGCCGGTCGAGCGCGATCTGCAGGACGAGCTTTCCCGACCGTTTCGGCCAGCCGAAGCCTCGCTCCGCCGCCTCCAGTCCTTCGAGGTGGCAGCAGACGCTCAGCAATATGTCGCCAAGCTTCGGCCCCGCCGCCTCGATGGCGCGGGCCACGCGCTCGCGGGCGGCAAGCGCATGAGTGGCGATTTCCGCCGGATCGCGAGCCGGTCCGCGCCGCGCCCCGCTTCTTCCGCCCATGGCCGTCCAGTCTGCCGTCACGCGCGGTGTCATCTGGCCGAGCGTGAAATCGCGGCGCAGTCTCTCGCCCGCCTCGAATTGCGTTTCGCTCAGGAGCGGCTTTCCGTCCGCGCCCTTGCGGCGGCGCAGCCAGCCGAGCGGCGTCTCCCCTTCATTCACCGCAAGCGTTATCTCGCCTTCCCCGGTTCTGAAGCGCCGCTCACCGCCGAGCTGGTGCTGCGCGCGAAAGGGCTCCGCCTCCGCCGTCAGCCTGCGGTAGAGCGCGCGGCCCGCATCGCTTGCGCGCCAGCGCGTCTCCGGCGCGCCCTCCACGCGCTCCACGAGATCGCGCGCCTCGCATTCTGCCCAGAAGCGCGCCTCCATCGTGGCGATCGGGTGTTTTCCCTTTTCCTGAAAAAGCCCCATCCGCCCGTCCTGTACCGGCGCCGCATGGATGCCGGGCTCCACGAAGCGGCGGAAGAAGCGCCGCACCTCCCGTTCGAACTGCCGCTCGCCGCCCCTTCCCTTCATTGCGCCCGTCCCTGACCGCCCGCGCGGCGAAGCGCCGTTTCCAGCCGGTCGAGCAGCATGTCGAAATTCTCGTCATCCCGCCGGTCCTCGATCAGGCGGCAGGCATGCGCGGCGGTCGTACGGTCGCGGCCGAAATGGCGCCCCACCGCGGACAGGCTGAGCCCATAGATCACATGGGTGAGATACATCGCCACCTGCCGGGCCTGCGCCACCGGCGCAGCCCTGCGGGTCGGGGATCGCATTTCCCCGATCGGCACGTTCCAGGCGCGTGCCACCGTCTCCTGCATCAAGGCCACCTTCGCGGCCTGTTCCCGTTCCCTGATCGCGCGCTTTATCCTCGCAAGCCCTGCGTCTTCCGATCTGTAGACTTCCTGCATATTCAACCCACCCCAACGACAAGCGCCTGAAATGAAAGACTTGTTCTGACGCAAGATTTGCATATTTCGTACATATCGGGGATAAAGTGTCGTAAGTTTTTCGCGCGGCGAAGGGGTGTCTCGTGCGGACCAGGATCAGGCATTTCAGAAAGCAGCGCGGTCTTACCCAGACCGAACTGGCCATGCGGCTCGGCACGACGGCTGCGACCGTCTCGCGCCTCGAAACCGCGGACATGACGGTTTCGACCGGCTGGCTCGAGCGGATCGCGGGTGAACTCGATGTGCCGGTGACGGATCTTCTGGATGCGCCGTCGAAAGAAGCTCTCGCCTGTATCGGGAATGTCGAGCGCGATGGCAGGGTCATCGCTCTCGCGGCACCCGTTTTCCCGTCCGCTTCCCTGCATTCGCGCGCGCGCGAACCGATGCTCTTCCGAATGGGCGAGACACTCGGTCCCTATGCGAAGGGCGATCTTCTGATTGCGGATTGTCTGTCGGCCGCACAGGCCGGATGCGCGATCGGGCGCGATTGTTTCGCCGGCAGCGCGGAGAGCGGTTTCCGCTTCGGCCGCCTCATATCGCTCGCTGCGGATGCCTGCATCCTCATGCCGCCGGAAGCGGGCGCGCCGCCTTGCGAAGTGGCGTCGCCGAACTGGATCGCGCCGGTGGTCACTCTGATAAGAAACTATCCGCCGCTGAAGATCGCGAGTGCGGATTTCTGACAGTCCTCGCGCAGGGCCTCACCCGCCGGCGCCTTGCCCTCAGGAAGCATTGCGGCAGCTAATGGTCACACTCCCCGCCTCGCCTTCCGCGCCGCTGCAATCCATTCCCGGAAAGCACATCGCGGCGGCGGCTCCGCCGAAGCGGAATGCCACATAGGCATCCCTCCCCTGCGAGTCCACGACACCCGCCAGTTGATAGCTTCGTGTGTCACCGCGCGAGAGGGTGATGACATCGCCGACGGCGGGCGATGAAAGGGGGACATAATATTCGCCATCGAAAGTGATACTCGCGGATCCGCTCACATCGGAGATGTCGCATTGCGCGTCGAGGTTCGCGGGGCCGTTGCCGCCGCCGCTGATGGGGAAGGTCGCACTTTCGCCCTGCGTCAGCGTCACGGTGCCGCCTTCGAGCCTTGCCTCCGCCGCATGGGCGCCTGTGCCTGCAGCGACAAGCATCGCCGCGCCGAGCCCAATCCTCAAGAACATTGTCCGCATGGAAAAAGTCCGGACGAAAAGAGTCCGCGAAATATCTAAAACCGGCATCGGCCGCCTCCCTGTCCTGCCCCCGGCATCAGTCTGCACCGCATGGCAACCGCGATCAACGACAGCTCATGAAGGAGGTCAGGCGATACGAAGATTTGCCTTGCCCGCCAGCGCATGCGCCTTCTCCGACAGTAGGAAGGCGTCATGGCCAAGCACCATGACGATACGTCCTTCCTCGTTCGCGAGCGGCAGGCGCAGCCAGAACTGGAAGATGTGGGGCTGGCTCCAGGGTGTCAGCGGAATGACGCCTTGCGCAGGGCGTCCGCCGCGCACGACTTCGTGATAGGCGGCGTCCCAATAATCGGTCTGGTCGCCGAAGTCGAATTCGTCGAGATAGCGGCCCGTGAGCTCGACACCGAAATAGTCCCGCAGCCGGGTACCCGCCAGCCGCACGCGAAGCCGGGGCGCATCGTCCTCCGTCACATCCACAAGGCTCAAGGAAGGAAGAATGCGGCGCAGTTCCGCAGGCTGAATATCGGCGCGCGTCGGATAACCGCCTTCAGGCGCCTTCGACAGCCAGTAATCGAACACATCGCGCTGCTCGGGCACGATAAGTTGGGCGCGTATGGCCTGGTCTGCGCGTGTCAGCGGATCGTCCTCGACGGGGGCGGCGGGCCGCACATTGCGAATCAACGCAAAAAAGTTTGTGCGTGTGTGCGTTGCGATGCAAGAAATTTGGAAGAAGTGGGTGCGGATAGAACGCCCGCCCACGCCGGAGCGGATTATTTCGGCGAGCCGCGGCGCTTTTTCTGTCCGCCCTGCCCCAGCCCCATCTTCTTTGCGAGCCGGGAACGCGCCTGCGCATAATTCGGCGCGACCATCGGATAATCGCGCGGCAGGCCCCACTTCTCGCGATATTCTTCCGGGCTCAGATTGTAGTGGCTGCGAAGATGCCGCTTCAGCGATTTGAATTTCTTGCCGTCTTCGAGGCAGATCAGATAGTCGGGCGTTATCGACTTGCGAACGGGAACGGCAGGTTCAGCAGCCGCCGTCCCTCCTCCGGCCACACCGCCGGCTGCGCTGTTCAGCGCCGCATATACCCGATTGATGAGGCCGGACAATTCTTCCGGTGCGATCGTGTTGTGTCCGACATAGGCAGATACGATATCGGCCGTCATGTCGATCAAATCAGGCTTGCCCGCCACCTGGACCTCATCCATTCGTCTCGGTCGCTTTTAACGGCACTGAAAAAGAAGGCCGGAAAAAGATTCAATATTCAAAAGATTCTATATCTCTCTCGTTGTTGAACAATCAAGAGTTCAGTTGTCCTTTTCAGTTTTTACAATCCCACAATCAAGTTTGCTCCTCGATTGTGGATAAGTTCATCGCAAAACCGACAAGACCGGATGCGTAGACAGGCTCCAAATAAAGGCTCAATTTTCGGGTTTCACTTTCACTCCCGTATTTGTTTTCCAGCCGGGCGAGTCGAGCATTTTCCCGAGTAACCGCTACGTCTTTCGGGATTTCCAGCGCGCGGACAGGTAGTTTCCAAGCCGTTCTATTGCTTCTTCGCCCTGCGGAAGAAGCTGGTAGAAGGCATGCCACACATGGATCATGTCTTCCCATTCCTCAAGTTCCGCATCGATACCGGCATCGCGCGCCTTCCTGCACAAATTCGCGGCATCGTCGAACAATACTTCATCGCTGCCGACATGAATCAGCATCGGCGGAAGGCCGGTCAGGTCGGCATGGTTCGGCGATGCAAGCGGATGGCGCGCGTCCGCGCCGTTCAGATAGAGCGCCGCGGTTTGCTTGATACCGGCTTGTTGAATCATGGGGTCGGCATCCGCCCGAGAGGAATAGGCTCCGGTGTCGCAGGTCAGGTCCGTCCAGGGGCTGATGGCAATCGCCGCGGCAGGCATGGGCAGGCCCTCCTCCCTTGCGGCAAGCAGCGTTGCGACGGTGAGGCCGCCTCCGGCGGAGTCCCCGCCCAGTGCAATCGCCTTCGGCTCGACGCCATTGTCGAGCAACCAGCGATAGGCTTTCACGCCGTCCCGCACAGCCGCCGGAAAGGGCGCTTCGGGCGCGAGCGCGTAGTCGACACTCAGCACGCGCGCCTTGGCGGCAAGCGCGAGGCGCGATGTCAGGTGGCGGTGCGAAACCGACGAGCCCTGCACATAGCCGCCGCCGTGAAAGTAAAGCAGCACGGGCGCCGTCTCCGCGCCTGCGGGAATGTTCCATTCGCCGCCGAGCCCCTCGAGATCGGCCCTGGCGATCTCGACTCCCTCGGGAACAGGGAATTGATTCGCGTTTCCATCCATCTGTTTGCGGCGATCCTCGAGGCTCATGCCCTCGCCCGCTTTCGCACGAGCGCGGATGAGTTCCTTCAGACGGCCGATTTCGATGCCATTGCCTTCTTTCGGCATTCATTCCCCCCTATGATTGGTTCACACACCGATTCGCGTGCCGCGACGCTTTCCGAAGATCGATGCTAGCAGGCAGCGAAGGTGCCGCGCCCGGAAAATCGGACGGCAGGTCAGGGGTTCGCGGAGATGCAGGAAGAAATGCTCCAGGAACAACAGGCAGAGACAAACCCGCCGCCGGGCGAGGTCGTGTTTTCGCGCGCCGCCTATGACGTCTTTCTGAAGCTCGATCCGGATACGCGCCGTCTCGTCGGCCTTGCGCCGCGCTCCGCCGCGACGCGCGAAATCGCACCGGGCATATTCAGCGCCGATGTGGGGCCGGGCCTGCGCGTCGTCTTCGCGCGCGAGGCCGATGCCGCCTCCGTGCTCGCCCTTACCGGATGGAGGGCCGCATGAGCCGGGCGAAACGCGATCATCAGAAGATTCTCGGTGCGGATGGCGAGGCGCTTTTCGTTCTCGTGCCCGCCGCCGAATATGATGAGCTCTGCCGTGCCGCCGACGATATCGAGGATTTGCGTGCGGCGGGCGCAACGCTCGCGCTTGGATCGGAAGGTCCGGCGCCCGTTCCCGCCATTGTCGCCCATCGCATCGCCGACGGAGAGAATCCGGTCCGTGTCTGGCGCGAATATCGCGGGATGAAGGCGATAGAGCTTGCCCGCGCGGCGGGCATGAGCGCGCCCTATCTCTCCGAGATCGAGACCGGAAAAAAGGACGGCACCTTCCGCACCATGGCGGCCATCGCTTCCGTCCTTTGCGTTTCGCTGGACGATCTCGCCCCGCCCGCCGACGAGGAAGACCGCCGCGCGCGCGAGCGCGCCGCGCTTGTCGATGGCGTGCGTGCGCAGATCAGGAAGATCGTCGCGCTCGTCACCGGCCCTTCGGCCTTCGACACGGGCGCTGTGCGCCGTGCGGTCACGACGCTCGTCGGAGATGCCGTATCCCTCAAGGCGCAGGAACCGCATGCCGAAGACTGGCTCGGCGAGGTTCTGGAAGGTGCGCGCGCCGTGCTCGATCTCGTCGATCGCGCGGAGGGCGACATCATCGGCACCGCGCGTCAGGCGCGGCGCGAGCTTGAGGAAATCGTCTCGGGCCCCGGCTTCCGTTTCACGGCGCCGCCGCCTCCCCCTTCCGGAGACGAGGAAATCCGCTGGTCGCCGCAAAGCGCGGCGGAGTGAGGCTCAGGCTTCCGCCACGGTGAAACCGGCCGCCACGATCTCGTTGGCGAGCGCCGCATCCCAGGCACGAAGGGCGAGGTCCGCCCGATCCGTCGAGATCGTGTCGAAAAGCGTCCCGATCCTTTCGAGATCCTTCTTCGTCGGCAGTCCCCCCCGGCGCATATCGACCGCCGCGACGATGAGGTCGCCGAATTCCTTGCGGTTCATCGAGACCGCCTTGGCGAAGACGGCGAGCGGTTCGCCGCCATGATCGTTCAGGATACGGAACATCGTTTCGGGCCTCAGGCCCGTCTCCGCCGCAAGTCCGGCGGGGAGAAGCTCCTCCCTGTCCGCTCCCTGCGCGGAGAGAAGCCGCGCGAGGCGCTGCTTGTCGATCGGGCGCGGGCGGCGCACCTGCGACAGCGCCGCGTCGAGCACCGCATCGCCCGTGCCTTGCCCGTCCAGAACCCCCTCCATCGCCGAATGGATGTGGCGTCGCTCCACCGTGAAGCGGTTCAGGATTTCGAGGCGCATCTCGGCCGGCACCCACCAGAACATGAGCTGGGCGAGACGCACGGTGAGTTCCGGCCTTGCAAGCACCGGCGCCTGCAATTCGGGTTCGGCGGCGCTGCGGCGCGCCAGCGTTTCGACGGCGCGGCAGGAAAGCTGCGAGGTCCGGTTCTCGAGCAGTTTGCAGATGAGGCCGGCATCGCCCATTTCGATCAGCACGTCCGAAACGGCGCTCGGCAGGTCCTTGCGGCCCGCCAGCACCTCGCGATGCGCGGCAAGCCCCTCGCGCGCGACATGAATGAGGTCGCCGCCCTTCAGCGTCTGCCCCTCCGCGAGAAGCGGGCGCGCGATCTCCATGTCCTCGTCGAGCGCAAGCGCCATGGCGAGTTCGCGCGGCGTGTCCACATGCTGCGAGAGCCGGTCGGCAAGGCGCGCGCGCATGCGCGGATCGAGCCGCGCGACGAGCGTCGCCAGCATGGAGTCGAGGATGCTGCGTTCCTGCGGCGAGACGAGCGAGGACGGCAGCAGCGCAAGATCGGCCAGGCCGCGCAACAGCGTGTCGCGGTCGCGCGCGCCCAGGGGCTCTTCCCCGGCGGTCCTGTAGCTCTCCAGCGCCATTTCGCATGTCCCGGCGGTTTTTCCGAAGCTCCATCACACCACCCCGCCGTTAACGGCGCGTAAAGCATGGTGTGGGGGCTCCCGCCCGATTTGCGGTTCCCCCGCCCCCGCCCTATCCTTTGCCCGGACCCGCAACACCGCCGGACAAGCCCATGCGCCGCCCTTTCATGCCCGCCCTTCTGGCCCTCGCCTTGGTCCTGGCCGGTTGCGGCCTTGGCCGCAGCGAATATGCGGACGATCCCGACTACAAGGCCGGCCATTCGGACGGCTGCTGGACCGCCACATCCCAGGTGCCGGGCGACCCTGAAAGCATCACCCGCAACGAGGAGGCCTGGAAATCGAGCGAGGCCTACCGCGCCGGCTGGAAGGCCGGTTACAACGCCTGCGTCATCCGCGACCGTTCCGGCTCCATGGGCATGCCCGACATGCCCGAGCGCGGCACCGGCGTGCGCTAGCGCCGCCCTTCAAAACAGGAAAATCCCATGCGCGTCATCCTCGGACTGGTCCTGCTCGCCGTCATCGTCCTCGCGATCCCCGTCGTCTATTACGGTGAGGTCGATCCCTGCCGCATGCTCGCCACGGACATGGCGCATGAGGCCTATGGGCCGCTCGCCGAACTCGTCGGCAACGACCCGGACGAAGTGCCGCCCGCGATGGAAAATTCCATGCGGCTCGTCACCAGCCAGATGACGGCGCGGGAATGTTCGGAAAAGCTCTGGGAAAACTGGACGTCCGGCGAGGAGTGATCCTCAGGCGCCTTCCGGCTCCGCCTGCGGCGTGACGGGGCGTCCGTCCTCGTCCACCGTCTCCTCCGCGCGTTCCACGATCTCGCGCCATTGCACGCCGGGGATTTCCTCGACAAGCGCCGCGCCCGCCACTGCCGAAGGCAACTGGTAGCCGGGCTTTGCCGCGTCGAGCGCGCGGCGCGCAAGCAGCACCGCCGCTTCCGCCGAATAGACATGCGTCTGCGGCGTCACGAGCCGCGCCCGGCGCACGCGCCCGTCGGGATGGCGCGCCTCGCCCCAGACGACGGCATGTCCCTTCGTCAATTCCGCCTTGCCCGGCGTCAGCCGTCCGCCAGCAAGCCGCCGCTCCAATCGCTTCAGCCCCCAGCCGCGCCTGAAGAAGCGATGCGCCATCGTGCCTTGCTCAAGCGCCCGCGCCACCTTTTCCGGCAGCGCCTCGAAAGTCTCCATCGTCGAATAGATGCCGCGATGCCGCGCGGCCATCGCCTCGCCGCGCCAGGGCGCGAGGTACGCCTTTTCCGGCCCTTCGTCGAAATCGACCTCGATCACCCGCTCGCCCGCCCGCGCAGGCACGAACTGCCCGTTCTTCAGCGTCTCGCCTTCTTCGCGCATGGCCGCGGCGAGGCGCGCCGCCTCCTCCATCGTGCGCGACCCGCGCTTCACGGCGAGCGTCACCGCCCGCGCGCCCGGCAATATCTGCGCAAGCCGCATGGCGACCGCGTCCACCGCGGCGAAGTCGAAGCCCGCGCCCGCCATCAGCATGGTCTTTTCCTTCGCCGCCGCCTCGTCGAAAGCGGCGAGTGCCGCCACGCGCGCACGGTCCGCCGACATGTCGATCAGATGCGTTCCCGTCGCGATGCAGGCGACGGTGAGCGAGCGCAAGTCCTCGCCTTCGAGAGGCGCGCAATTGACGAGAACGCCCACATCGTCGAGCTGCCCGGCGATGCGCTCCGCATTGCCCGGCGTGAAGGTGCGCGGTTCCGCCAGCGCGCTTCCCTTCCGCTTCGCCAGCGCCGATGCATGTTGCGCCACGCCCGCGATCGCCCGACCGCCCGCGACATGCGCAAGCCCGGCCTGCGCCGCCGCATGCGAGGTCAGCGCGCCCATGAAGCCGTCGACGCCATAGACGAGTATCCGCGATTTCATTTTCTTCCCCAGCCGGGTCTTTCCCAGCCAGGTCCGGCGCAGCCCAACGGGCTTCCGAACCCCTCTGCAATAAGTCATTGTTACGGAGAGGGAGGAGTGTTCGCAATGCGTAGCCCGGCAACTGTCCCGCGCGGCGGCAAATTCCGCGCGGTAGCGTTAATTTTCGGCCTTTTTGGCGCCGTCTGTATCGCTCCCGGCCCCGCCGAGGCGCGGGTGCGCATCGAGACGGGGCATGACCTGAAGGAGGCCTGCGCGGTCCTCGCCGAATGGTCGCTCGCCCCGGAGCCGCCGACGCCGCGGCTCGCGCGCTTCTGCCGGCAATATCTCACCGGCTATTTCGAATCGCTGCGCGTCCTTCACGACGATCACGACGGCAAGGGCGTCTATGCGCCCGCGGGCGACGATCCATATGCCTGTCTCAATCTCGACGGACCGCGCACATTCGGCCAGCTCGCGCGGCAGGTCGTGCGCACCGCCGAATGGAACCCCGATCTTCTGGATGGCGGGGCCTACGATCTTGCCCACAAGGCCTTCGCCGACCGGCCCCCCTGTTCCTGAAACCGGTTGTTCCTGACATCCCTTCATCAAAGTTTCGGCATTTCGGAGTCGCGGAAGGGTTTAATTCAAACTAAACCTCCCCTATATGCTCCGCACTGGTCCCTCCTCAGCCGCAAGCAATCATAACCCCATGCATGCCCCCCTCCCCGCCATCGAGGTCCGAGGTCTTTCCAAGACTTATCCCGACGGATTTCAGGCCCTGAAGAATGTCGATCTCGAAATCCGCAAGGGCGAAATCTTCGCCCTGCTCGGGCCGAACGGCGCGGGCAAGACGACGCTGATCAGCATCGTCTGCGGCATCGTCAATCCCGGCGCGGGCCAGGTGCTCGTCGAGGGACATGACATCCTGCGCGACTTCCGCGCCGCGCGTTCGCTCATCGGCCTCGTCCCGCAGGAACTCACCGTCGAGCATTTCGAAAGCGTCATCGACACGGTGAAGTTCAGCCGCGGTCTTTTCGGCAAGGCACCGAACCCGCAACATATCGAGAAAGTGCTGCGCGACCTCTCCCTCTGGGACAAGCGCGACAATCGCGTGATGGAGCTTTCGGGCGGCATGAAGCGCCGGGTGATGATCGCCAAGGCGCTCTCCCACGAGCCGGACATTCTCTTCCTCGACGAGCCGACCGCGGGCGTCGATGTCGAGCTTCGCCGCGATATGTGGGAAATGGTGCGCGGTCTCCGTGCGAGCGGCGTCACCATCATCCTCACCACGCATTACATCGAGGAAGCCGAGGAGATGGCCGATCGCGTCGGCGTCATCAATCACGGCGAGATCGTGGTGGTCGAGGAGAAGAACCGGCTCATGAAGAAGCTCGGGAAGAAGCAGCTCGCGGTTCATTTGCGCGCGCCGCTCGCCGCCATTCCCGATGCGCTTTCCGGCCGCCCGCTCGAACTCGCCGATGACGGCCACACCCTCGTCTACAGTTTCGACGCGCAGGCGGACGAAAGCGGCATTCCCGAACTCCTGAAGAAGCTCGGCGAGATCGGCATCGACTTCCGCGATCTCCGCACGCATGAAAGCTCGCTGGAGGAAATCTTCGTCAGCCTTGTGAGGGCCCGCGCATGACGCTCAATCTCCACGCCATTCGCGCGATCTATGTCTTCGAGATGGCGCGCACCTTCCGCACCCTGATGCAGAGCATCGCTTCGCCCGTCATTTCGACCTCGCTCTATTTCGTGGTCTTCGGCGCGGCTATCGGCTCACGCATCCAGGAGGTGGACGGCATCTCCTATGGCGCCTTCATCATTCCGGGCCTCATCATGCTTTCGCTTCTCACCGAGAGCATTTCCAACGCCTCCTTCGGCATCTACATGCCGAAATATTCGGGCACCATCTTCGAGATTCTCTCCGCGCCCATTTCCGGCCTCGAAACCGTCATCGGCTATGTCGGCGCGGCGGCCACGAAGTCGCTCATTCTCGGCGTGCTCATCCTCATCACCGCGCGCTTCTTCGTGGATTACGAGATCCAGCATCCCTTCTGGATGGCCGCCTTCCTCGTTCTCACCGCGCTCACCTTCTCCATGTTCGGCTTCATCCTCGGCATCTGGGCCGACAGTTTCGAGCGCCTGCAGATCGTCCCCATGCTGATCGTCATGCCGCTCACCTTTCTCGGCGGCAGCTTCTATTCGATCAACATGCTTCCGCCCTTCTGGCAGACGGTGACGCTCTTCAATCCGGTGGTCTATCTCGTGTCGGGTTTCCGCTGGAGCTTCTACGGCTCGTCCGATGTCGGCGTGGAACTGAGCCTCCTCGCCATCTTCGGCTTCCTCGCGCTCTGCTCCGGCGCCATCTGGTACATCTTCAGGACGGGCTACAAGCTGAAGGTGTGAGGCGCCCCCTCACCCTTCCCACCTCACAGCTTCGCCACATCGGCGGCCCCTCCCCTCTCCCCTCCGGGGAGAGCGTGATCCGAGCGACAGCGAGGATCGGGTGAGGGTGCGGTCTGCACAACGCACATCCCTACCCTCCCGTCATTGCGAGCGAAGCAATCCATCGGGCCTCACCCCCACCTCACCCACCGCCCGTGAAAATCGGCGCGGCCGAGTTCTTCGTCCGTGCCTTCCGGCCACATCCGAAGACGGACGCTGGCCGACACCTTGTCCTTCTCATCCTGCTCCACGGAGAGCCAGGCAAGCGGCGCATCCTTCGTCGCGCCCTCGCCCGCCTTCGCCATCGCGGCTTCGATGCGCGCCTGCGTCGCATCGGGCAGGTATTGCCACATGATCGTATGCATGAGCACGCGCGCCTTTCCGCTTTCGCCCTTCCCCGCGAATGCGCGCTCCACCCAGTCCGCCGCATCCGCCTTCTCGATCACGGTCCCCGCGCGCGCCGTCGCCGCGAGCGCCGCCTCGATCCGTGCAAGCCGCGCCGTCTGGTCCGGCCATATGTAGGAGAGGAGCCGCTCGCACAGCGCCGCATCAGACGCATCGAGCGGGTTCAGGTCCGAGCCCTTGCGCGAGGCGACGCGCAGTTCCGCATGGAGCGGCGGAAGCGTCCCCTGCCATTCCGAAACGATCTGCACCGCGCTCGCCGCATCGCCCCAGCGCGCGTTCCCAAGCTCATAGCCATAGGCATCGAAGCCGAGATTGAGGCCCGCGCTCGCGCCGATCTCGTAGACGCCGAGCGGGAGGCCCGTGCGCGCCGCGACATGCAGCATGCCCCCCAGGATAGCGCTCGAACGCGAGACCTCGTTCGTCTGCGGCGCGCTGTCGAGGAAGCGGGTGAGGAATGCGTCGTGGCGGGCAATTGCCTTTTCGAGCGCGCGCCACAGCGCCTCGTCATCCACTTCGTTCGGCGGATAGGCGGCGATGAGCACGTCATCGCCCTGCCGCTTCAGCGCGTGGAAGCCGCCAGCCGCCCGCAGGGGCAGCGCGTCGTTCTGCGGATGGCCCTGCCAGCCGAGCACGCGCGCACCGAAGGACGATGTGTCGTTCAATCGTTCGCCGAGAAGGCGGCAGACGCGGGCGTTGAAGGGCGAACCGAGCAACTCGCAGGCCAGCGCCTGCCGCGCGAAGTCATCACGGATGTGGTTGGACATGAAACTTTCCGTTCTTCTCACCCTCCCACAGGGGGAGGGTGGGACCAAATCATCTGCCTACGGTGTAACTCACGCCGCCGCCTCGTCTTCCGGCCAGCCGCCGACATAACGCGACTGCGGGCGGATCAGCCGTCCGACGCGCTCCTGCTCCATCACATGCGCGGTCCAGCCCGCGATCCGCGCCATGGCGAAGACGCTCGTCACCGCGTCGCGCGGGATGCCCAGCGCTTCCAGCAACACCGCCGTGTAGTACTCCATGTTGGTGTCGATCCGGTGGCCGGGCTTTGCCGCGCGGAGCGCCTTCAGCGCCGCGACTTCCACCTCGCGTGCGAAGCGGACGCGCTCATTGCCATTGGTCAGGATCGTCACCGCCTTGTTGAAGACATCGGCCCTCGGGTCGCGCACGCGGTAGACGCGGTGACCGAAGCCCATCAGCCGCGCGCCGCCCGCGATTTCCCTTTCGAGCCAGGGTTCGATATTCTCGCGCGTGCCGATCTCGTCCAGCATATCGAGCACGGGGCCGGGCGCGCCGCCATGAAGCGGGCCTTTCAGGGCGCAGAGCGCGCCGACGACCGCCGAAATTGTCCCCGCCCTGGTGGACGCGATCACCCGCGCCGTGAAGGTCGAGGCATTCATGCCGTGGTCGGCTACCGTCACCATATAGGCGTTCAAGGCCTCCACCTCCGCGGCAGAGGGCGCTTCATCCCTCAGCATACGGAGGAAGTCTTCGGCGTGACCGGCGCGTGGGTCCGGCGCGACGGGAGATTTCCCCGCTTGCGTCCGGACGAGCGCCGCGGTTATCACCGCCGCCGCTCCCAATGCGCGGATATGGGCGGGGATATCCCGCTCGCCCGTGTCCTCGCCCGGCTCGTCCGCCAGCATCGACAATCCGGTGCGGAGTCCTTCTGTGACGGTTTGATGACGTTTCGATGACAGTAAGGCCGGGATATCCCCGAATGCCGCCTCGCGGGCGCGTCCCAGCGCCTCCCGGACCTCCCCTTCGGACGGCGCGGGCTCACAGCCTGCCGCCCTCCAGAGCGCGGCCGCCGCGCCCTCGAAATCGTAAGCCTTTACAAGGTCTTCGACGTCATACCCCGCCACGATCAGGCGCCCCGCCTCGCCGTCCACATGGCTCAGCGCCGTTTCGGCAGCCACCACATTGTCGAGGCCGCTTGCCGTCACGGCGGGCATCTCGCTCTTCAGCGTCACGTTGCCCGACATTTCATCTCTCCTTCTTGCTCGGGTCCAGAAAGCTGAGCCATTCCAATGGCTTGGCGTCTCGTTCCCGGTGCCGGCCCTCGCGCGATGCGGGGGCCTCCTTGCCCTTCAAGCTGGAGACAGGTTGATTGTTGGTCAATCTTGATTAAGATAATCAATGTATAGAAAAGAGAGCGTCATGGCCGAAAACCCGGAGAATCTCTATCTTTCCGCGCGCGAGGCGGCCGCCGAACTCGGCATCTCGCTCCCCACCCTCTATGCCTATGTGAGCCGCGATCTGATCCGCTCCGAGCCCGTGCCGGACAGCCGCGCCAAGCGCTACCGGGCGGAGGACGTCCGGGCGCTGAAACGGCGCAGATCGCAGGAAAATCAGGAGGTTAGCGGCGCGCCGGGAACGCTCTCCTTCGGCCAGCCGGTGCTCGATTCCGCCATCACGCTGATCGCCGATGGCCGTCTCCACTATCGGGGCTCGGACGCCACGGCGCTCGCCCGCAGTTCGAGCCTCGAGCAGGTCGCCGCCCTTCTCTGGGGTTGCCGCGACATCCAGCCCTTCACGAAAGACGCGGTTTTCCGCCCTTCCGAGCGTCTTTCCGCGCTCGCCGCCTCGCTTTCGCGCGTGCCCCGGATCGAGCGCTGCCTCTCGCTGCTACCACAGGCAGCGTTGGAGGATGCCGCTGTCTACAACATGACGGATCGCGGCCTCGCCGCCACGGGCGCGCGCCTGCTGCGCTACGTCGCCGCCGTCATTGCGGGCGAGGCGCCGAGCGACAAACCGGTCCACGAGGTGCTCACCCGTGCGCTCACGCAAGGCGAGAAACCCGCCTCGGAACTCATCCGCGCGGCCCTCGTGCTCTCCGCCGATCACGAGCTCAACGCCTCCGCCTTCACGGTCCGCTGCGTCGCGGGCACGGGCGCCACGCTCTATGCCGCCGTCCAGGCGGGCATCTGCGCCGCGCAGGGGCCGCGGCATGGCGGGCTCTCCGGCCGCGTCGAAGGGCTGCTGCTCGACATGTCGAACCGTCAGGACGTGGAAGATGCGGTGGTTCAACGACTTAAGGACAATGATCCAGTCCCGGGCTTCGGCCATCCGCTTTATCCAGACGGCGATCCGCGCGCGGCGGCGCTCATCGAAATGGTCGGCGAGAAGTATGGCGACGACGCGAATTTCCTGCGCGTTCAGCGCATCGTCCGCGTGATGGCGGAGGCGGGCGGTCTCAGGCCCAATATCGACTTCGCGATTGCGACCGTCGGTGCGGTGCTGCATCTGCCGCGCGGCGCGGGGCTCAGCATGTTCGTGCTCGGCCGCACGGCGGGCTGGATCGGTCATGCGATGGAGCAATATCGCACGGGCCTGATGATCCGCCCCCGCGCGCGTTATACGGGCGAAATTCCGCGCTAACCCGCGCGCCGCCTTGCCATTTCTTCCCTCACGATGCGCGACGGCGGCAGAAGCGCATGCGCCCTGGTACCCTTCCCCACTTCGCTTTCGAGCCAGAGCCTGCCGCCATGCGCCTCGACCATCGCCTTGGTGAGCGCAAGACCAAGCCCCGTGCCGGCGCGCGTGCGGGTGAAGGAATTTTCAACCTGTTCAAAGGGTTCGAGCACTTTCTCCAGCTTGTCCCCGGGTATGCCGATGCCCGTATCTTCCACCGTCAGCAGCATGCCCTCGACGCCGCAACCATCGCCTTCCTCGCAGATGCAGACGGAGAGCGTCACGGTGCCGCCCGCGGGCGTGTACTTGATGGCGTTCGAAAGAAGATTGATCAGGATACGGCGGATCTGCTGCTGGTCCGCATGGATCGGCGGCAAGCCGTCCGCCACATCGACGCGAAGCTGCAGATGCGCCTCGACCATGGACTGCCGCAGCATGCGCAGCACTTCAAGGCCGACATCCAGGGGATAGAAGACCGTCTCACGCAGCTCCACATGGCCTGACTCGATCTTCGCCATGTCGAGCAACTCGTTGATCATGTTGAGAAGATGGACGCCGCTCTTGTGGATGTCCTCGACATACTCGCCATATCGCGGCGGCTGCATCTCCCCCAGCGTCTTCAAACGCATAAGGTCTGCAAAGCCTATGATCGCATTCAAGGGCGTGCGCAATTCGTGGCTCATGCTGGCGAGAAACTGCGTCTTGCTGGCGCTCGCAGCTTCCGCGCGGCGTGTCTGCTCCTCCAGCTCCGCCGCGCGCGCGGTCGCAAGATCGGCCATGACCATCATCAACTGCTCGGCATTGCCGATGCCCGCATAGACTCCGTTTTCGGTCACTACGAAGGGACGCATTCGCATGTCACCAAAGGCGTTTCTCGCCCTCACATTGATCTCTTCGCAGCTGGTATTCGCATCCACGATGAGAACGTCACGCTCCATCAGTTGCGCCACGGGCCTCCTGCCGTATAGCTCCGCGCCATACATCCGCACATAGGTGAGCAGGAAATTCTTGCGGCTGATAAGGCCGAGTGGCCGCCCGTTGCGCACCACAGGAATGCTTCTCGTTTCCGGGTCCGCCAGGAGCCGATCGAAAACCTCGGCACAGGGTGTGTCGGGCGATACGGGCGTCACATGGGAAGCAAGGTCGCGCGCGGAAGGCGGTGTCATACGGATACCGGGAGCTGACAGATACCGAAACAGTGACTTCACTTATCCGCGTGATGCGCTTAACGGAGGCTGAAAACCTGGCGGTTCACCTGTAGATTTCACGAAACTGTCACGAAGGGGCGGAGGAAAACCCGAATGGGCGAAGGAAAAACGGCACTCGTCGCAGGCGCGACGGGCCTCGTGGGCGGGCACCTCGTCCGTCAACTGATCGAGGATCCGGCCTGTGCGCGAGTGGTGGTGCTCGCAAGGCGCCCTCTTGACGGCGTGAACTCACCCAAGCTCCAAACGATCATCGCGGATTTCGACGCGCTTGAGGAGGCAATGGCCGGCGTCGCGGCGGATGATGCTTTCTGTGCGCTCGGCACCACAATCAAGAAGGCCGGGAGCCAGCTTGCCTTCCGCAAGGTCGACCATGATTACATCGTCGCCTTCGCGCGCGCCGCGAAGGCTGCGGGCGCAAGACGCTTCATGCTGGTTTCCGCGATCGGCGCGGACGCCTCGTCTTCCATCTTCTATTCCCGCGTCAAAGGAGAAACGGAACGCGACGTTTCCGCGCTCGGCTTCGAGGCGCTCCACATTTTCCGGCCCGGCCTTCTCCTAGGCGAGCGCGCGGAGCGGCGGATGCTCGAAGGCATCGGCATGTCGCTCGCCCCTCTCCTCAATCCGCTGATGCTCGGGCCCGCCCGGCCCTACCGTTCGATAGAAGGCGAGACGCTTGCCCGCGGAATGCGCGGCGCGGCACGCAGCGACGCCAAAGGGATACTTATCCACGCTTATGACGCCATCCAGCATTATGCAGCGCTATAAATCCTGTGGCCTGTGATAGAGTTCCAAAAACGAATTGACCTTGGAGGAGGCAGAAATGGGCGCGCAAGCGAGGCGCAGCGCATGACAGGGCCGGAGTCGGCCTTGCGCCAGGATGCTGAAGCGGTGGCCGCGCGACAACTGCGCCTGCGGCTCTATCTGGGTGGACAGGCGAGCTGGTTCATCAGCCTCGGCATCCAGTTCGTCATCTTTCCCTTTCTGGTGACGCAGGTGCTTCACGAGCCCGCGGCCCGTGTCGGCATCGCGCAGATGTCGCTGATGATCCCGTCGCTTCTCTTCATGCTGCTTGGCGGGACGGTGGCAGACCATGGCGATGCCCGCCGCATTCTCATTCGCGTGCATCTCTTCGCCACGGTGCCGCCACTTGTTCTCGCCGCAGTCTTCCTGACGGACAACCTCACCTACACCTCGCTCATCGTCTATGCCCTTGTGATGGGAACGCTCGGCGCCTTCGCTATTCCCGCGCGCGATAGCGCCCTTACCCGCGTCGCCGGCACGAATATTCAGCAGGCAGTGACGATGGCCATGGGCGTGCAGATGGGCTCTCAGCTTGTCGGCATGCTGTTCGCGGCGCTCGCATCGATCACGGGCACGCCCGCGCTCCTCATCTTCCAGGCGATCGTCATGCTTGCCGGATTTTGGGCATCGGCACGACTTGAGCCGCTTCCGCCGACCAATACCGCCTCTGCTGCCAACCGCTTCGTGCAGATCGCGGATGGAATCAGGTCCGCGGCGGCGACGCCCATCGTTGCCACCGTCATCGCGCTCAATTTCGCGGTCGGTCTTTTCTATGTCGGCAGCTTTCTCGTCGTACTGCCGCTCATGCTGCGTGACGTCTACCAGAGCACGCCCGCGGAGTTCACACGCGATTTCGCGGTCATCAATATCTGCTTCTGGGGCGGCACTATCATCGCCAATCTTGCGCTTTTCCGGGTCGGCCATATCAGGCATCGCGGAAGGGTGATGATGGCCTCGCTCACCAGCGGCCTGATCATTCTCGCCCTGTTCCATTTCCACATGTCCTTCTGGCTGCTCTGCCTGCTCATTCTCTGGTGGGGCATAGGTGCTGGAACCACGATGACGATGGGCCGGACAATCGTGCAGGTCGCCGCGTCGGAGAGCCATCGTGCGCGCGTCCTTGCCGCCTATCAGCTGGGCTTCTCCGGTGGAGCACCGCTCGGCTCGCTGATGATGGGTATTCTCGTTGGCTGGCTCGGCATTTTTGACGCCGTACTCGTACCCGCCACCATCATGATCGGAATACTGGCGCTGCTTTATTTTGTGACGCCGATCTGGACCTACCGGGCGGAAAGCCAATAGAAAACGGGCCGGCGATCATGCCGGCCCGTTCAATCTGTTCTTTCAGCGGTTCAGCTTGCCAGACGTTCCGGCTCACGTTGGGCCGGAGGATGCGCCTTCGAGGGGCGCGCAAATTCCATCGCGCCGTCATCCACCTTGCCGAACTTGAGCGCCATGATATCGAGCGCATAGTTCTGGTAGAGCTTCCAGGGCTTCTTGGACCCCTGCTTGGGAAACTTGTCGAGCGAGCGCTGCACATAGCCGGAAGTGAAGTCGAGCCAAGGCTCCTCCTCAACCGAACCATCCTTCAGGCGCGGCGTCGCCTGCCTGGTTCCCGTCTCGTCCATATGATTGATGAGACGGCAGACATACTCGCAGGTGAGATCGCATTTCAGCGTCCACGACGCATTGGTGTAGCCGAAAGCCGAAGCGAAGTTCGGCACGTCCGAATACATCATGCCCTTGTAGCTCATGGTCTGCGAGAAATCGACATGGCGCCCATCGACCGTGAGGTCGATACCGCCAAGAACCTTGAGATTAAGCCCTGTCGCCGTGACGATCACATCCGCTTCCAGCTCCTTGCCGGATTTCAGCAAGATGCCCTTCTCGGTGAAGGTGTCGATGTGATCGGTGACCACGGAAGCACGGCCTTCCTTGATGGAATCGAAAAGGTCACCATTCGGCACAAGGCAAAGGCGCTGGTCCCACGGATTGTAAGGCGGCGTGAAATGAGTCTTCACATCGAAGTCCGGCCCGAGTTGCTCGCGCACGCCGCGCAGGATCATCCGCTTCACCCTTTCGGGCTTCCGGCGGCTCATGTTGAAGAAGAGCATGCCGAGCAGCACATTCTTCCAGCGTGTGATGCCGTAAGCGAGTTTCGCGGGCAGATTGCGGCGTAACCAGTTCGCGATGCCATCTTCCGCCGGGCGAGAAACGACATAGGTTGGCGTTCGCTGCAGCATGGTGACATGGGCTGCGTCCGCCGCCATTTCCGGCACAAGCGTCACTGCTGTCGCGCCGCTGCCGATCACGATCACGCGCTTGCCGGAATAGTCGTAACCTTCCGGCCATTTCTGCGGGTGCAGGATGTCGCCCTTGAAACGGTCCCTTCCCGGGAAGTCAGGCGTGTATCCCTTCTCGTAATCGTAGTAACCGCTGCACATGAAAAGGAAATTGCAGGTGTAGCGAACCTTTTCCTTCTCGGGCCCGCGTTCCGCTTCCACGGTCCATGTCGCGTCCTCGCTCGACCAGGAAGCATTCTTCACCATGTGCTGGAAGCGGATATGCCTGTCGATGCCGTTCTCGCGCGCGGTCTCGCGCACATAGTTCAGGATCGATGGGCCGTCGGCGATCGCCTTTGCCTCCGTCCAGGGTTTGAACGAATAGCCGAGCGTGTACATGTCCGAGTCCGAGCGAATACCCGGATAGCGGAAAAGGTCCCACGTACCGCCGATAGTCTCACGGCCTTCGAGGATCGCATAAGTCTTGCCGGGGCAGTTCTGTTGCAGGTGATAGCCCGCACCGATGCCCGAAAGGCCCGCACCGACAATCAGTACGTCGAAATGTTCAACCGTCATGGATCAGCAAGGCTCCAGATTGACGTAGGGACACACATGGTTTTCGTCCCGAATTCCTACCCGGAACTGCGACGAAATGCACCATCTAATTTACATAAAAGTAAGTAGGGCGCACCGCCGTTCAAGCTGCCCTGAACATAGCTGAACAAGACGACCCGGAAAACGGCGGGGCGACGGTCCCGAGCCGCGAGTGTAGTAAGGTTCCCGAACGAAATTTTCTTCGAGGGATTCGGGGGATGACCACGCCGGCGCGCGATCACCGGGCCGACCATCGCTGGTACATGGCGGGCCTTTGGGGCTACTTCCTCGCGGCCGGCATCCAGGGCGTTCTCTTTCCGTGGATCATCGCCTTCGTCCTTCACGAAAGTTCCGAGCGCCTCGGCATTGCACAGATGTTTTCCATGCTGCCAATGCTGCTGCTTGGCCTGTTCGGAGGAGCGGCGGCGGACCGCGCGGAACTCCGCAGCCACCTCATGCGATTGCAGACGATCGCCATCCTGCCTCCCCTCATACTCGCGGCCTTCATCTATAACGGCATCATCACCTACGAATTGATGATCCTCTATGTATTGTCACTCTCCACACTCGGCGGCTACATCATGCCCGCGCGCGACTCCATGCTCTCGCGTGTCGCCATGCGCAGCATGGGGGGAAACATCCAGCGCGCCGTGGCGCTCGCCATGGCCGGTCAATTTCTGGGGCAGGTCGGCGGTTATCTGCTCGGCAGCCCGGCGGAATATGTCGGCGCATGGCCTCTACTGATCCTGCAAAGCTCGCTTCTCGCCTTTGCCATGTTCACGACGACCAGGCTGATGCCCGCCCCGCCATCGCCGCGAGAGAACGCCCGCCGTCAACCCTTCAAGGACGTCAAGGAAGGCTTCGTCGCCGTCATCAAGGACGACCGGATACGCCCCGTTCTGCTTCTCATGTTCTTTTCGGGCATCCTGTTCATGGGCGTTTTCATGGTGCTTTTTCCGATCCTCATTCGCGATGTCTATCAAGGCAGTTCGCGCGAAATCGGTTTCGTCCTGATGTCCTTTTTCGGAGGGATCGGTATTTCGTCCCTCGTGCTCTCGCAGCTCCGTCCCATTCGCCGACAGGGACGCGCCATCATGATTGCCATGTGTACCGGCTCGATCGTTATGGTGCTTATCCACTTTCACCCCCCGATCTGGGGTGTGGATCTGCTGGCATTGTGCTGGGGGCTCGCGGCGGGCGTATCGATGAGCCAGTCGAGGGCAATCGTTCAGGAAAGCGCGTCCGATGCCCTCAGGGCGCGAATGCTTGCCGGTTTCAACCTCGGCACGATGGGCGGCGGCCCTATCGGATCGCTTCTCACAGGCTATGTCCTGCGATGGATGGGCCCGCTGGATGCCGTCCTCGTTCCTGCCGGACTGATGCTCTTTCTATGGGCCTCGATTTTCTTTCTGACGCCTCTGTGGCGGATCGAGGCGCCGCGATGAACCCGCGACACGGTCGAAACGTGTATGCTTTCTCGGCGTTCTCTCCGGTGAAACAGGTTTCGAGCATCATATGAACGAAAATCCAGCGCTTGCCGCCGCACTGATCGTCCTGCTCGGAGCGGCAGCGCAGTGGCTTTCCTGGTGGATGAAACTGCCGGCAATCCTGCTGCTGCTCATCACCGGGCTGCTCATCGGACCGGGTTTCCAGCTTTTCGATCCGGACGCGATGTTCGGAGACCTGCTCTTTCCCTTCGTATCGCTCGGCGTCGCCGTGATCCTCTTCGAGGGAAGCCTCACCCTGAAATTCGAGGAAATACGCGGTCACGGGCAGATCGTGACAAGGCTCGTAACGATCGGCGCGCTGAGCACCATTCTCGTGGCTGCTCTCGGCGCGTGGGGCCTCGGCCTCCTGAGCTGGGAAGTGGCACTCCTCTTCGGCGCACTCGTCTCCGTGACGGGACCGACCGTCATCATCCCCATCCTGCGATCTGTCGGTCTAAGCAAGAACGCAGCGAATATTCTGCGGTGGGAAGGCATCATTATAGATCCGCTTGGCGCACTGGCCGCCGTCGTGATCTTCCAGTTCGTGGCCATCGATGCGGCCGACCCGGGCAATCTTCTGCTTGTATTCGAGATACTTGCCGCCGGCACGGTGCTTGGCGCCGGTGCGGGCTATGCCTTCGGCTGGCTGCTCCGCCGGCATGTCCTGCCTGACTATCTCCACAATGTGGCGGCGCTGGCACTCGTTCTCGCTGTCTTCGTTGCCTCCAACGAGATCGCCCATGAGTCGGGTCTCCTTGCCGTGACCGTGATGGGCATCTTCCTTGCGAATATGCGCGACGTGGATGTCGTGGATATTCTCGATTTCAAGGAAAGCCTGACGGTACTTCTCACCTCCATTCTCTTCATCGTGCTGGCCGCACGCCTGCCCATCGAGGCCTTCACCGCCAACTGGACCATGGTTGCGGCATTGATGGGCATCATCCTCTTCATTGCGCGGCCGCTCTCGATCTTCATATCGACCATCTGGACCCCGCTCCCTTGGCGGGAGCGCGCGGTTCTTTCCTGGATAGCTCCGCGCGGCATCGTTGCGGCAGCTGTGTCCGCCCTTTTTGCCATTCAACTCAACCGGTCCGGTGTGGAAGGCGCGCAGACGCTCGTTTCACTCACATTCACCGTGATCGTGACGACGGTCCTCCTGCAGAGCCTCACGGCGCGGCCGCTGGCGCGATTGCTTGGGGTCGCGGATCCCGAACCGCGCGGCATCCTCATCGTTGGAGGCAACCCCGTCGCGCTTGCCATTGCGACAAGCCTTCACAAGCTCGATTTCGACGTCGTGCTCGCCGATACGTCCTGGGACCTCACCCGCAAGGCTCGCATGGCGGGTATCCGCACCTATTTCGGCAATGTCGTCTCGGACAATGCGGACCGCCGGCTGGATCTTGTCGGCATCGGGCGGCTTCTCGCTCTTTCGACCCGCGCCCCTCTCAACACGCTCGCCTGCCTGCGCTACGCGAGGGAATTCGGCTCGGGTTCCGTGTTTCGCATCCGGCTTGCGGACCAGGCCGAGAACGTCGCAGCGATTGAGGGCCGCATTCTCTTCAAGGAAGGAACGACTCTCGAGAAGCTGCAGGCATTGCTCGAGCAAGGGTGGCAGATCAAGGTAACGAAGCTCACCGAAGAATACGGCTTCAAGGAAGCAATGGAGCAGCAGGACGGAGACGCGATCCCGCTCTACGCCGTTTCGCGCGACAGGGTCGTCCATCCTTTTGCCGACGACCGCACCTTCAAGGCTGGACCTGGATGGCAGGTGGCGAATCTCGTCAAGCCGCCGACGGACAAGACAGATCAGGAATCTTCCGCTGTTGAGCAGGCCAAGGCCGATCTCGACAAGGAAATGAAACCGAAACTGCCGGATTGAAAAAGGGCGGGGATTTATCCCCGCCCCTGACTCTCATCCGTGCTTTCGCGCTCAGCTGTACTTGCGCTCTTGCCACCAGGGATAGAAGGAAGGCATGTCCTTCGACACCTTGCAGGGATAATTCGCGGGGCGCTTTTCAAGGAATGACATCACACCTTCTTTCGCATCGGCCGAAGCGCCGCGGGCGTAGATGGCCCGGCTGTCGATCTTGTGCGCCTCCATCGGATGGTCGGCGCCGAGCATCCGCCAGAGCATCTGGCGCGTCAGCGAAACCGAGACGGCCGCCGTATTATCGACGATTTCGCGGGCGATTTCGTATGCGGCAGGAAGGAGTTCCTCCGGCTTGTGGATCGACCGGACGAGGCCACCCTTCAGCGCCTCTTCTGCGCCGAAAACGCGGCCCGTGTAGGTCCATTCGAGCGCCTGGCTGATACCCACCACCCGCGGGAGAAAGTAGCTCGAGCAGGCTTCCGGCACGATACCGCGACGCGCGAAGACGAAGCCGAATTTCGCATTCTCGGAGGCGAGGCGAATGTCCATCGGCAACTGCATGGTGACACCGACGCCGACCGCGGGACCGTTGATCGCGCCGATAACCGGCTTCATGCTCTCGAAGATGCGTAACGTCAGGCGGCCGCCGCCATCGCGAACGCTTTCATGGCTCCAGTCAATATCTCCATTCGCCATGACCGGCGTGTTCGCCTTTTCGGGCCGGTCTTCGCGAGCGGCATAGTCGAAGGTCTTGGCACCCGCGGAAAGGTCGGCGCCGGCGCAGAAGGCGCGCCCCTCGCCGGTGACGACGATCGCCCGTACATCGTCATCCGCATCCGCCTTGTCGAAGGCATCGATCATTTCGAACATCATCTGACCGGTGAAAGCATTCAGCTTGTCCGGGCGGTGCAGCGTCAGGGTGAGGACGTTGTCCTTCACCTCGTATTTGATCGTCTCATAGGCCATTTCTTCGCTCCCTGTTGGTTTGCATAACCCGATTTTCTGTCCTGCGGCAGCCTGTCTCGCAGCGCCCTTACGTCAACTTCATCACCGGCAAAGGAAGTTGACGAGCACGTCATCTTGCTGTGTCTTTGCGCCAGAGAGGCTCGAGATTTCAAGAGCCCAGATATAACAACGGACTCGCAAAAAAGCGAAATCCGGGCGGGGCGAAAGCTCCGTTCTTCAGTTCCATGCCGGGGAGACGACGAGCGATGCATCCTTCATCCCATGTGAGTACCACGCCCGACAAACCCGCCTACATCATGGCGGCAACGGGCGAAAGCGTGAGCTACAAGGAGCTGGACGAACGCTCCAATCAGCTCGCCCACCTCTTCAGGGATGCAGGCCTGAAGCCCGGCGACTCCATCGCCATCTTCATGGACAATAACGGCAGGTTCTATGAAATCTGCTGGGCGGCGCAACGGGCCGGACTCTACTACACCTGCATCTCCTCACGCCTTACGGCGGGTGAAGTCGCCTACATCATCGACGACTGTCACGCGCGGATTTTCTTCACCTCGGCGGCTCTTTCCTCCGTGGCCGAGGAGCTGCTCAAAGGCGGACACATGCCCGCACGCGTGGAGCGCGTGTTTGCCGTGGGCGGCGCTATCCCCGGTTACGAGAATTTCGAGGATGCACGGGCGCAGTTTCCGACCACACGTATCGCCGACGAAACCGCCGGCACCGATATGCTTTATTCTTCCGGCACGACCGGCCGTCCCAAGGGCGTGAAGCATCCGCTGACCGGTGGCGCGATCGACGAGGACACAGCGCTCGAAGGGCTTGCCATGCTGCTCTATGGCATGGACAAGAACACGATCTATCTCTCGCCTGCGCCGCTCTATCACGCAGCTCCGCTGCGCTGGTCGATGACGGTTCAACGGCTTGGCGGCACCGTCGTCGTGATGGATCACTTCGACGCAGAGGAAGCCCTCAAACTCATCGAGAAATACAAGGCAACCCACAGCCAATGGGTTCCGACCATGTTCGTGCGTATGCTGAAAATGCCGGAGGATGTGCGCAAGAAATACGACGTTTCTTCGATGAAGGTCGCAATTCACGCCGCCGCGCCCTGCCCCGTCCCTGTGAAGGAGCAGATGATCGAGTGGTGGGGACCGGTAATTTACGAATACTATGCCGGCTCGGAAGGTAACGGCTTCACTGCGCTCAACTCAGAAGAGTGGCTGGCGCACAAGGGCTCGGTCGGCAAGCCGCTGAACGCCATCGCGCATATATGCGACGAGGAGGGCAAGGAGCTTCCCGTCGGCGAATCGGGAACGATTTATTTCGAGAGCGACAGCCAGTTCGAGTATCACAACGATCCGAAAAAGACGCAGGAATCCCGGCACCCCGAACATCCCAACTGGTCGACGCTCGGCGATATCGGGCGCGTGGACGAGGATGGATATCTCTACCTCACCGACCGCAAGGCGTTCATGATCATTTCCGGTGGCGTGAACATCTATCCGCAGGAGGCAGAGAACGTGCTGGTGATGCACCCGGCCGTTGCCGACGTGGCGGTGATCGGCGTGCCGAACGAGGATTTCGGTGAAGAAGTGAAGGCCGTCGTGCAGCCGATCGACTGGTCCGAAGCGGGGCCTGCTCTCGAGGCGGAATTGATGGAATTCTGCAAGAAGCATCTTTCCGCCATCAAATGCCCCCGCTCCATCGACTTCGAAGAAGAACTGCCGCGCCATCCGACGGGCAAGCTCTACAAGCGCCTCATTCGCGACCGCTACTGGGGCAACCGGGACAGCAAGATCGTATGATCGCGATAAAGAAGATGTGAACACAAGACGGGCGCCACCTCGGCGCCCGTTTTCCGTTGGGCAACGTCAGCTTTCGGCTCTCCCCGGATGTTGTGTGCTAGATTGGGGCGATTCACCCCACTGGAGGCAAGAGATGAGCAGTAGATTCCGCATCGCGCTCCCCGGCGCCCTGGTTCTGGCAGCCACTATCGGTACGCTGGTCCCCACCGGCCAGGCCGGAGCCCAAACCTCCGAAATGCACACGCAAGGTCACCAGTGCCGCAACCTCGGCACATCGAACAAGCTCTTCGACAAAAACTACTATGTCTATTTCGACACGAATTCGAGCCGTGTCGACCCGAAATACCAGAAAGACTTCGAACGCATCTACGAGCTCGCGAAAGGTCAGAACGCACAACAAATCTGTCTGTTCGGCAAGGCCAGCAAGGTCGGCAATCCCGCGGCCAATGCCGAACTGTCTCGCAAGCGCGCCCGGAACGTGGCCGATGCCTTTGTCGCGCTTGGTTGGCCCGCCTCCAAAATCGCCATCAGCTCCGAGGGCGAGGCATGGGGCTGGCTCGAAGAAACATTGACCTGGGACGCCGAAGAAGACCGCCGCGTCCGTATTCGCCTTTCAAGGTAATCTTCCAGGACCTTTCGAAACCCGGATTATGAGTGGAGATATCGGCCCGGGACCGCTAACTTTGGGCCCTACCGGCGGCGCGGCCGCATAAACCAGAAATCGCAATGGAGAGAACGAGATGCGTGTTTTCGAGACGGTCGCTGACTATGTCGCCGAAAAGGGCAATGAGATCGGCGTGAGCGACTGGGTCACCATCGACCAGGACAGAGTGAACCTCTTCGCAGACGCAACCGGCGATCATCAGTGGATTCACATCGATCCCGAACGCACCAAGAAGGAACTCGGCATGGGCACCATTGCCCATGGCTATCTGACGCTTTCTCTTCTCCCCTACCTCATGGGCAAGATCAGCACGGTGAAGAGCGCAACGCGCGGCATCAACTACGGCTCCAATCAGGTGCGTTTCACGAACATGGTTCCCGTAGGCAGCCGGGTCCGGTGCCGCGTCAAACTGAAGGACGCCACGCCGAAGGCGGGGGGAACGCAGGTCATCAACGAGGTGACGATGGAGATTGAGGGCCATGACCGGCCTGCCATGGTCGCCGAAACGATCAGCCTGATCTTCGAATAAGAAAAGCCTCCGCGCCGTCCGGCTTGTCCGGGCGGCGCGCGAGCCCCATATCCTTCGCAAGCCGAAACCCGACCGGAAAACGAGATGGCCGACGACAAGATTGCAAAGGACGACGCCGAGTGGCAACGCAAGCTGACACCCGAGCAATTTGCCGTTACTCGCTGTTCGGCAACCGAACGCCCGTTCACGGGTCCCTGGCTCGATGAAAAACGGGATGGCACCTTTGTCTGTGTGTGCTGCGGTTCTCCTCTGTTCCGTTCGGACACGAAATACGAAAGCGGTTCCGGCTGGCCGAGCTTCTTCGACGCGATCGAGCCCGGCGCGATCGCCACGAAGGAAGACCTGAGCCACGGCATGAGACGCATCGAAATCCTGTGCGCAAAGTGCGATGCGCATCTTGGTCACGTGTTTCCCGACGGGCCGCGCCCGACGGGACTGCGCTATTGCACCAATGGACATGCGCTCGATTTCAAGCCCGACGCCGACTGACTCACCGATGAAGCTGACACCTCCCGCTTTCGCGCCGCGCGCCGAAAAGAGGCCGCAGCCGGACACGCATCACGGCGTCACGCGCGTTGACGACTATGCCTGGCTACGCGACGAAAACTGGCGCGAGGTGATGCGCGATCCGGAGGTGCTCGACAAGGACATCCGGGCCTACCTCGAAGCCGAGAACGCCTATACGGAAGCGGCGCTCGCGCCGCTTGCCGAATTGCGCGAAACGCTGTTCGGCGAAATGAAGGGGCGGATCAAGGAAGACGACAGCTCGGTTCCCTCGTCCGACGGGCCCTTTGCCTACTACACACGCTTCGTCGAAGGAGCGCAGCATCCCCTCTTCTGCCGCCGTCCGCGCGACGCCGAGGAGGGCGAAGAGATCATCCTCGACGCGAACAGGGAAGCGGAAGGCGAGGCCTACTTCAAGATCGGCGATGTGGACCATTCGCCGACGCACAGGCTGGCCGCTTGGTCAGCCGACCGCAAGGGATCTGAGTATTTCACCGTACGGCTGCGCGATCTCGAAACCGGCCGGGACCTCCCTGACGAAGTGCCGGACACCTCGCCGGGCATCGCCTGGGATGCGAAGGGAACGAGCTTTTTCTACACGCAGGTGGACGAAGAACACCGCCCTCTCAAGGTCTTTCGTCACGTCGTCGGAACCCCCGCGAGCGAGGACAAGCTCGTCTATGAGGAAAAGGATGAGGGTTTTTTTGTCGGTGTCGGCAAGGTGCAGAGCGGTAAGTGGCTCGTCATCTCTTCCCATGACCACCAAACCAGCGAATGCTGGCTGATCCCGGCCGATGCGCCGGAGACGCCGCCAAAGCTCGTGGCCCCACGCGAAGAAGGTGTCGAGTACGATCTTGAGCATGACGCGCCGCGCAGGCGCTTTCTCATCCTGACGAACGCGGACGGGGCGGAAGACTTCAAGATCGTCGAAGCGCCGGAGGATTCGCCGGGGCGCGAGAACTGGCGTGCCATCGTTCCCCACCGGCCCGGCACACTCGTGCTGCACCACGTCGCCTATCGTGATTTCCATGTCCGGCTCGAGCGCAAGGAGGGATTGCCGCGCATCACGGTGCGTCGGATCACAGATGGCACCGAACATGAAATCTCATTCGAGGAAGAAGCCTACGATCTCAACATGGGAGCGGGTTACGAATACGAAACCCCAACCATGCGCTTTTCCTACAGCTCGATGACGACGCCCGCCGAGGTCTATGACTACGACCTCGAAACACGCGAACGCGTACTGCGCAAGAGACAGGAAGTACCCTCAGGTCACGATCCAGCCGACTATGTAACACGGCGCATCTTCGCGACAGCGGCTGACGGCGAGCAGGTTCCTGTATCGCTCGTCCACAGGCTCGATCTGAAGCTCGATGGCAGCGCCCCTTGTCTGCTCTACGGTTATGGCTCTTACGGAATCAGCATTCCCGCTTCTTTCTCCACCACCTGCCTGTCGCTTGTGGATCGCGGCTTTGTGTATGCGATCGCACATATTCGCGGGGGCAAGGAGAAGGGCTATCGCTGGTACTCGGACGGAAAGAGGCTGAAGAAGAAGAACACCTTCACCGACTTCATCGCGGCGGGCGAGTATCTCGCGAAGGAAGGCTTCACCTCGCGCGGAAACATCGTCGCCCATGGCGGCAGCGCCGGCGGCATGCTGATGGGTGCGGTCGCCAATATGGCGCCGGATCTCTTCAAGGGTATCGTCGCGGAGGTTCCCTTCGTCGATGTGCTCGCGACGATCCTCGATGCTTCATTGCCGCTTACACCGCCCGAATGGAACGAGTGGGGCAATCCCATCGAGAGCCGGGAAGCTTATGAATACATGGCCTCCTACTCGCCTTACGACAATGTGCGGGCACAGTCCTATCCGCACATCTTCGCACTGGGCGGTCTCACTGATCCGCGCGTGACCTACTGGGAGCCGGCGAAGTGGGTCGCGAAACTTCGTGAGTGCCGGACGAATGACGCTATCACGCTGCTCCATATCAACATGGATGCAGGACATGGCGGCGCCTCGGGACGCTTCGAGCGGCTGAAAGAAGTGGCGCGTGTCTACGCTTTCGCACTTGCGGTGACGGAAAAGGCCTGACGAACCGTTGCATCGGGGACACCGAGCCTCTCTAATATGAGGAATATTCATATTAAGGGGGCAAGATCTTGAGCAAATGGATCTGGTGCTATTCGGACCGTCTGAGCGCAAGGCCCGGAGAAAGCGTCGCTCTTCATATCTCGGCGACAAGCGGAAGCTGCGATATCGAGATCGCCCGGCTTTCGGCTTCACGAGACGTCGTGTTCACGCAGGCGGGAGTGAATGTGGAGCGCCATGACACGCCGGAGAATGCACATATCCATGGCTGCGGCTGGCCGGAAGCATTCCGCTTCACTGTCGGTGACTGGCGTCCGGGTTATTACGAGATTTTGCTAAGAGCGGTGGACGGCACAGAGGGGCGGCACATGCTCTGCGTGAAGGCTGCAAAACCATCCGCAAAGGCCGTCATCGTCCTCGCGACCAATACCTATCACGCCTACAACTCCTGGGGCGGCGCGAACACCTATGTCTGGATCGGCGGACCTGCTCCTGCGCCTATTCCCGCCGACCCAGCACAGCATGTCGTCGCAGCGCGGCTTTCTTCGGAGAGGCCCTTCTCGGCCGGATTGATGAAGCCCGCTTCGCCAAAGCACCGCATCGTGAACGAGGAGAGGCGTGGTTTCCGCGAGCGCGCTCAGCCGGGCGAAGTTGTTCACGAAGTGAAGGCAGGCGGAAATGGCTGGGACTGTCCGGCCGGCTTCACCGACAAATGGGAACACGCGTTCGTCAACTGGGCGGAGGCAGAAGGTATCGCGCTCGACTATCTGACGGATTACGACCTCGAAGCCGAGCCCCGGACGCTTGATGGCTACAAGGCGGCGCTCTTTGTCGGCCACAGCGAATACTGGAGCCGGAAACAGCGCGAGGAAGTCGAACGCTTCGTCGACCAGGGCGGCAATGCCGCCATTCTCTCGGGCAATACCTGCTACTGGCAATGCCGATGGGAAGACGATGGCCGCACATATGTGGCCTACAAGGGCCGCGCGGAGGAAGAGGATCCGTTCATGGCCGACCCGGCGAAGCGGCACCTCACCTCGGGTGTCTGGTCGGCACCCTGGACCGGGGCGCCGGAAGCGCAAATTACCGGTCTCTCATTCCTGTTCGGTGGATATCACCGTTTCGGACTGTGCACCGCGCGCGGCATCGGAGGCTATACGGTCTGGCGCGAGGATCACTGGACGTTGAAGGACGCCGATCTCTACTGGGGCGACGTGTTCGGGGACGATTGCCGCCTCGTCGGCTACGAGAATGACGGCTGCCCGCTTACTTTCGGCGAGGACGGGTTACCCCGCCCAGTACCGCGGCTCGGTGTCCCTGAAAATCTGGAAATCATCGCGACGGCGCCCGCAACGCTCGGCGAACCGGAATCGGAATATGGCGGCGTCGTGCCTCCGGAAGCCTGGGGACCGCTGACGCGCGCCTATGCGGGTTTCGACTCACCTGAAAACCGCGCCCGTATGATGCGCGGTCACGCCGTGATGGCCACGTTCAAACGCGGCAAAGGAGAAATCTTCAATGCGGGTACGACCGAGTGGGCCTACGGGCTTCAGGCACGAAACCCCTTTGTGGAAAGGATCACTCTGAACGTGCTCGAACGCTTTCTCGGCCCCTGAAAGCGGCGCGGGCCGCGCTCCCTCCCCGAAGCGCGGCCCTGAAGCGCCCAGGCCTTCTTTTCAGTAAGGCCGGTCGCCAATAATGGTAACGCGTTCCATCTTGCGCAGCGCCGGCCAATAGTCCGACACAGCGTAATGCTGGCAGGCGCGATTGTCCCAGAAAGCGATCGAGTTCGCCTTCCAGCGGAAGCGGCACTGATACTCGGGGATCGCCGCTTGTGCATACAGATGCGCGAGCAAAGCATCGGACGCCTCCTTCTCCATGCCAACAATGTGCTGAGTGAAGGCGACGTTCACATAGATGCCCTTGCGACCCGTTTCCGGATGTGTCCGTACCACGGGATGCTCGACCTTCGGATATTTCCGGTTCATGGCCTCGATTTCCTCGGGCGTCTTTCCCCTCTTCTGCATCAGCACACGGAAGTGTGCGAAGTCGTGGACTGCGACTGCACCTTCGATCTTCTCCTTCACCTCGTCGGAAAGCCCGTCATAGGCCGCATACATGTCGGAGAAGAGCGTATCCCCGCCCACTTCCGGCACTTCCACCGCGCGGAGAACGGAACCAAGCGAGGGACATTCGCGCCAGGTCACATCGCTGTGCCACTTGTTCTCCTTGCCTGGCCGGTCTCGGTCATGCGTGATGGCGAGCACTTCCGGAAAACCATCCTTGTGCGGCGCAAAGGGATGCACCTCGAGCTCACCGAAATTTCGTGCAAATGCCAGGTGCTGCTCGGTGGTTATGTCCTGCTCACGAAAAAAGATCACCTTCCATTCCAGCAAGGCTTCGCGAAGCGCTGCCCGCGTCTCCTCATCCACGGGTTTCGACAGGTGGATGCCGGAAACTTCCGCACCGATCGTCGGTGTCAGTGGCGCGATGGAAAGTGCCGCCGTTCTCGACCGCACGGCTGCCTGGCTCATGATCGTCCTCCCTTGCGGATACTCTAATCCCCGCCGAAAAACCTAGCGGCCCGAAAGACATCAAGCGCCCTCTAAATTTGGCAATTCCACAATGCGGAATTAGAATGACGCCTTGTGGATTGGAGATGTCCCATGCCGCGCTCGCCCGGCGATATCGAAGGAGTGCAACCTGTCCTGCGCAGCCTTGCCGTTCTTGAAGCGCTGAATGCGGCGGGAACGGCAACGCTCATGCAGCTGCATGAATCGACCGGATTGCCAAAACCCACACTGGTTCGGCTTCTCGACACGATGATAGCGGGCGGATATGTGCGGCGCATCTCGCGAAACGCGGGCTATACGCTGACCGAACGCGTACTCCGGCTTTCGAGCGGCTTCAGACACGGAGATCTTGTCGTCGAAGCATCGCGCCCTTTCCTTTCCGCAATTACGGCAGAACACAAATGGCCGGTCGCCCTTGCGACCCTCGACCGTGACGCCATGCTGGTGCGCATCTCCACACGGCATGAGAGCCCATTGAGCACGGATCCCGACTGGTTGAACCGGCGGCTCGCCATGCTGCTTTCCGCACTTGGCCGGGCTTATCTAGCCTTCTGCCCGGAAGAAGAGCGCCGCCTTATCCTAGCCATTCTGAGAACGTCCAAGGCGGCAATGAATGCGCAGGCGAGAGACGAGAGATATGTCGCGTCCCTGCTCGCCGGCGTCAGAAGGGCAGGCTACGCAACAACCGCACCGATGCGCGGAGATTCCGCAATGGGCATTGCCGTCCCGGTCATGGAGGGAGAGAGGGTCGCTGCCTGCATCACCATGCGGTATCTGGGATCGACGATGAATGAAGCGGAAGCTGCAAAGCGGTATCTCGGTGCGATGCAAAATGCAGCAAAAGCGATCGCCGCAGCGCATCAGCGGATGGTGCTCAGCGGCGCGTGATCATCACCGCCACCTTGTCCGAACCCACGGCATGAACCAGGAGACGCTGGTTTTCCTCGTCGCGCATTGCCTCGCCGCCTTCGACTTCCACATCATATCCGTTCGGATATTGCAGCCGGGGCACGAAGATTTCGGTCTCGCCCCTCCCTTCGGCTTCATAGACAAAACGGAAAGTCCCCGTTTCCCGCTTGAACTTCATTTTAAGGGGGCGTCCCGCGACAACCCGCGCGTAGGGTCTGACAAAACCCTTGAGAGCGCGACCTCCACTATTGATGTCGGCCGGATCGCTCCGCTGGTCGATACTGTAGATGGACAGGTCTTCCTGGTTCCAGCCGTCGCCGACCGCCTGATCGTTCCTGTTGGAAGCCGTATAATTCCATTGCGTCGAGTTCATGAGCAACTGATCGAGCGCGTTGTACATGAGATCGAGTGCAATGATGTGTTTTTCCCAGGGACCTTCCGACCTGTCTCCCGCGTCCCACGCCTTGTATGCGGCAGCATCGTCCAAGTCGAAAGGGATACCGAATTCACCGAGAAGCGCAGGTGCGCCAGTGCCTGAATTGAGCGTCCTCGATGCATCCTTGAGACGACCGAGCTGACGCACATAGGAGGCTTCGATCGCATCCGCGCCTTCCGTCGTACGTCCGGTATATGGATTGATCTTCACGGGAAAATCAAAACGCTTGGTCGAAAGCGTAACGATGTCGTACCAGTGGCTGGCATTCACAGTCCGCTCTGGCGTATCCGGTGGGAAGCCGTGCCCAAGCCCCGAACCGGGATCGAGTTCGGCGAAGAGCAACCAGTCCTTGTTGATCGCGCGAACGCGCTCGGCAACGTGAGTGAAGAACGGCCCCATGAAGTCCTTCTCCATCTCGAAGCGCCGCCCGTTTCGCTCGAGGAAGAACTCTTCGTCCATCACCTCGATTTCGCCGCCTGCGAGACGATAGACGCCTGCGCGTTCAAAGGGACAGGCGCGCCCTTCCTTCCAGATCGACACGCCATCCGGATTGACCAGTACGTCGCGCTTCCTCACGACTGCGCGCTGCTCCCAGTCGATCCCCATTTCGGGGATTTCCCTCGCAAGGCCGCGCGCCACGGCAAAGCCATCCAGCGGCGACCATGCAAGCCCCGGCCGCGCCGGGAAGGGGTTCTTCTCGCTCGGCCCCAGATGACGATAGCTCATCGAAAGGCCGACATAGCCCGAGCCCGGCTCGTTCAACGAATCGAAGCCGATGACATTCGAGAGGTCCTTCACCCTCTCCGCCACGGCTTCCATCGCGCCCAGGTAGTGCTCTTGCAGGAAATCCTGCGCCGGCCGGCCATGCACCAGGAAATCGGGGCAGAAGGTGTTTCCGGCAAAGAACAGCGTCCACATGATGGCGTTTGCCGGATATTTGTAATTCTGCGACCAGGTCATGGTCGGGTAGTTTTCTTCCTGCCTCCCTCCGCGCGCGAAGTCATACTTGTACTGCATGACATGGGCGGCACCAGCCGCATGGAACCTGGTGAAGTCGAGGCCGACGGCATCGAACAACCATCCCGGAGCGCCGTCGCCGCCGGTCATCCGGCTCCATACGTCCTGATGAAAGTCGACAAAGACATACATGCCGTAGTCGTCGGCCTTGCGGCAGATAGCGGCGAAATAATCGAGATAGGCTTCGTCGTAGCGTTTCGGCCCCTCATGTTCGACCGCTTCCCATGTCGTAAGGAGGCGCAGGCAGTTGAAACCCCAAGCCTTCAGGCGGGCGAGATGTTCATCGGCTTCCGCGAGAGGAAAAGGCCGCCCAACGAAGGAAACGGTCCTGTGATCGGCAAAATCAGTCGGAATGTTCGTATGCCCGTTCGGCGTGAATGGCACTTTGCAGTCACCGCCCAGATTGACGCCGCGCAAGAGGCGCGTCCGCCCCTCGGCATCCCGAAACCATTCCCCATCGATATCGAGCCGCGGCAACGCCATATCGTCCTCCCATTTTCCCTGTCCGAGGATAACGGGGTGTGGCGGCGGGGAACAGACACAAGCGCAGGATTTGCAACCCCGGCCCCAAGGAGGCACCATCGGGCCCTTGAGAATGGGGAGCCCGAAAGACGTGAACGCACCGACAAGAGAGAAACTGCCGCCGCTACCGGCACAACCCGAAGGTGTCGCCTGGCCGACGAGGGAATGGCCAGAAGGCGATCTTCCCCACGGTACGGATGTAAAGCGTCTCAAGATGCTGATGGATCACGCCTTTGCCGAGAAGGCGCCTGCCGATCTCGGCGAGACCCACGCCGTCGTGATCGTCAAGGGCGGGAAGCTTGTTCACGAACGCTACTGGGCAGGGTTCGGCCCCGATGTCACCTGCCCTTCATGGTCGAAGGCAAAGAGCATAACGCATGCGTTGGTCGGCATCCTAGCGGGCGAGGAAAAACTGGATATTCATGCCCCCGCCGACGTGCCGGAATGGGCGGACAAGAGCGATCCGCGAAACCCGATCACTCTCGACCTGTTGCTTCGTATGTCGAGCGGCATCGCCTTTCGCGAGGACTATGTGCCGGAACATCCTTCCGACGTGATCGAGATGCTCTGGGGGGCCGGCAAAGACGATGTCGCACATTTCGCCGCTAGTTTCCCTCTGGAGCATGAACCGGGGAGCTACTGGTCCTATGCGAGCGGCACGACGAATATCGTTGCCCGCGCGGCTGCGCGTGCCGCTGGCGCTTTCGGAAATGATTTCGAGGCTTTCATGCGGGAGCGGCTCTTTCATCCACTGGGCATGAAGAGCGCCACACCCAAATTCGATGCAGCAGGCACCTTCATCGGGTCTTCCTTCTGCTTTTGTACGCCGCGCGACTTTGCACGCTTCGGATACCTGTATCTGCGAGACGGCATGTGGGAAGGAAAACGTCTCCTTCCCGAAGGCTGGGTCGATTATGCGCGTACACCGACATGGCAGCAGGCGGGCGTCGAGGAAGGCCCATATGGCGCACATTGGTGGCTCGACATTGCAGGTCCGGGCAGCTTTTCGGCGAACGGCTATGAAGGCCAGTACACAGTGGTCGTGCCCGAACTCGACATGGTGCTGGTCCGCCACGGCAAGACTCCGCTCGAAGCAAAACTCAATCCGAAGAAATGGATCGCGGAGGTGGTGGACTGTTTCAGGCCCTCCTGAAGCGAAAACTCCAGCCGCAAAGCCCCGCCGTGACCGTACCCGGCAGGATCACACCCAACCAGTCGGTCGGCGTGCCGCCGGGAGCAGCGGCACAACCTTCCGCTATATCGACCAGATGGCCGACCGCATGACCGGCCATGAAGATGGTGGTCACGAGCAGGGCTCCGACCGAGCCCGTCGGGCGCCATGCGGCTAGAGCGAGGCCTGCCGCAGAAGCCAGATAGGCCGTGCCGATGTCGCGGATAAAATGAGCGTTTGCCGCTCCCGTTAGCGCGAGTTCCGGTATGGCGGCAAACCAGCCCAGGGGATCGAGCATCATGCGGATTGCGTTCGCCAGCGCAAAAACCGTCAAAAGCCCGCAAACTGTTCGAAAAATCGTCCGTTCCATGACCTCAGACTATGGCTGGCAGGATAATGCCGACAGAACCACAGTCCGAGATTTACGAGAGCCAATTCCCGTTCGCTCTCGTGTAGACTTCACTCCACGAACCAGAAGGGGCAAGGCGTTGGGAAGCGTGGTCCGGTTTCCGGGCGATCTCATCACGGAACATGACAGGCGGCGGCTGACACAGGCCGCCGAGGGGTCCCCGTTCGATCTCGAGTTCCGCAAGAATGCGCAGGGCGTTCTCGCACCCTACCTGACACGCTGCGGACACCTGCGGCCCAGCTTTCGTCTGAGAAAGACGCCGGAGGGCTGGGAAGCGATTTCGATAGGCGCGGACGACGCAGGCACCGTGGTGGCGCGGGGGCGCAGCGCCCGGGCGCTTTTCAGTGCGCTTTTCCCCTCGCCCTGCCAGGACTGAACAGACAGAAAGATATCCAAGGGAGAACCGAATGAACATCATGCCCCGTATCGCGAAGCCTGAGGATGTCGGTCTGGATCCATCCCGGCTTTCGAACATCACCAATTATTTCCAGTCCTATGTGGACCGGGGCAAGATCGCCGGTTTCTCGACCCTTATCTCCCGGCACGGGGAAATCGCTCACTTCGAGACGGCCGGACAGCGCGACCGCGAACGCGGCCTGCCAATGGAAAAAGATACGATCTTCCGCATCTACTCGATGACGAAGCCGATCACCAGCCTCGCCCTGATGATGCTCTACGAGGAGGGACACTTCCAGCTTACCCATCCGGTGTCGCGCTACATCCCGGCCTTCAAGAATCTGGAAGTCTGGGCTGGGGGGACCGCAGAAAAATACGAGACCAAGCCCTGCGAGCGCGAGATGACGATCCGCGATCTGCTCACCCACACATCCGGCCTCACCTATGGCTTCATGTATGAACATCCGGTCGATGCGCTCTACCGAAAAGCGGGGATCGAAGGCGCGAACACGGTGGGCATGACGCTAAAGGAAACGGTGGATGCACTGGCCGGCATTCCCCTTCTCTTCTCGCCGGGCACACACTGGAACTATTCCGTCGCGACGGACGTCTGCGGCTATCTGGTCGAAGTTCTTTCCGGCCGTCCGCTGGATGAGTTCTTCGCGTCGCGCATCTTTGCGCCCCTCGGCATGAATGACACAGGCTTCTTCGTGCCGAAGGAAAAACTGAATCGGTTCGCGACAAACTATTTCCGCGACCCAAGGACGCGCAAATCCGGCATCATGGATGTCGGAGACGAAACGAGTTCCTATGCCAAACCGCCGCGCTTCCTCTCCGGCGGCGGCGGTCTCACCTCGACCATCACGGACTACTGGCGCTTCTGTCAGATGCTACTTAACGGCGGTGAGCTCGAGGGCGTGCGTCTTTGCTCGCCGAAGACCATCGAATTCATGACCATGAACCACCTGCCGGGCGGGCAAACCATGAAGGAAATGTCGATCTCCGCCTTCAGCGAACTGGCGGCGGAAGGCGCAGGCTTCGGCCTCGGCTTCCAGGTCACGCTCGATCCCGCGGAATCGCAGGCCATAGGCTCCATCGGGAATTTCTCCTGGGGCGGCGCGGCATCGACCTATTTCTGGATCGATCCGGAGGAAGACATGATTGCGATCTTCATGACGCAACTCTATCCCTCCTCGACCTATCCTTTCCGGCCTCAGCTGCAGCAACTCGTTTATGGCGCCGTGATCGAGTAGCGGTGCATCCCTCCCCATGTCTCTCTGGATTCCGCTGACGATCGCGGCGGCCTTCCTGCAGAATCTGCGTTCGACACTGCAGAAACAGCTGACCGGAAAGCTCTCGGCCATAGGGGCGACCTATGTCCGCTTCGTCTATGGTCTGCCGGTCGCCGCAATCTATCTCTGGCTACTCATCGTCTTCGGCGGCGCGCCAATGCCGCATCCGAACGCGCTCTTCGTGCTCTACGCCATCATCGGCGGCGTCGTGCAGATCTGGGGAACGGTGCTGCTCGTGGCGCTGTTCGCCTATCGCAACTTCGCGGTGGGCACGACGTATTCCAAGACGGAGACGATCCAGACCGCCCTCTTCGGGATCATCGTTCTCGGCGATCACCTGAGCCCAGGAGCACTAGCGGCAATCCTTATTTCGCTCGCAGGTGTCGTTGCGATCTCCGTCGCGCAATCACATCTGACGCTCGCGGCCTTCTGGCGGTCGCTTGGCGATCGACCAACGCTGATGGGAATCGGTTCAGGCGCGTGTTACGGCATCGCAGCCGTATGTTACCGTGCCGCCTCGCTTTCGCTTCACGAGCCGAACTTTCTGGTTTCAGCCGGATATACGCTCGTCACCGTGCTCTTCATCCAGACCGTGGTGATGACCGCCTGGCTATTTATTCGCCACCCTGCCGAACTGTCGGCCTCATTTCGCACGTGGCAGGTGAGCGGGCTTGTCGGTCTTGCGGGAGCTCTTGCTTCTGTCGGCTGGTTCACGGCGATGACGATCCAGAACGCCGCCTATGTACGCGCGCTTGGCCAGATCGAACTGGTCTTCACCTTCATCTCCTCGCATTTTCTGTTTCGCGAAAAGACGAAAGCACTCGAACTTATCGGCATTGCTCTCGTGATCGGCGGCATTCTGCTTTTGGTTCTGGCCCGCTGAACTGCCCCTCGTCCCCGGGGCACGGCGAATGCCGGCCCCGGGGAGTATGGGTGGTCACGGTTGGGCGAGCTGCCGCAGCGTGGGGGGCAAGGGGTCGCCGGCAACTCTCCCGTGTCCACCGCGAGGGTGCGCTCGGGTGCGCACCGACGGGGACCGATATGGAACCGGAGCGGGAAGGGAGGACCGTCCGCCACTGAGATCCAGATCGGGTTTCATCAATCAAGCTGGAACAGCTATCGGATTTCGTCCGGCCGGGGCTTGGGGGCAAATGAACCGGACGCAACCCGATATAAAAACTCTAGATCAGTCCCAACCGGCGGGAAAGAAGATTCGTCCGTAGACGCACGATTCTACCATCTCTGTCCCGCTGCGGGACAAAGCGCTCGGAAACGCATGAAAACTGCCTCCAAAATGCGGGCAATCTAATGGGGAACATCACCGGCAACGGTCGTCCGGTGCATGACGCGCAGATGTCCGTCATATCCGCCATCCGCAAAATGCAGCGTGCACCGGTTGTCCCACATCGTGAGCATGTCGGGCTGCCAGCGATGGCGGTACACGAACTCGTCACTAGTCACATGCTTGTAAATAAAGCCAAGCAATGCCGCAGATTCCTGCTGCGTCATACCCTCGATACCGACCGTGTAGACCGGACTGACAAAGAGTGCCTTGCGGCCTGTGACCGGATGGGTACGAACGAGCGGATGAGGACAAGTCTTCTCCGCTTCCTCGCTGACAATGATTTTCATTGTCCGGGCTTCTTTTTCCTGAGCGAAGACACCTTTGGTGCCGTAAGGCAACGCGGCGCTGTGTATTGCGACAAGCCCCTCCAGCAGGCGCTTCATGACTGGCGACAACGCCTCATAGGCTCGTGTGCAATCCGCATAGAGTGTGTCTCCACCGACGGGCGGAACAATCTTGGAGTGAAGGATCGTGGCGGCCGGCGGCGCCTCCTGGAAGCTCCAGTCCGAGTGCCAACCTGCGCCGAAATTACGCGCCTTCTCGTCCGGTTCTCGGCGAAGCTCCAGGATATGGGGGCGGCCCTCCATTGGTGCGATGAACGGGTCCTGACCGAATGGTCCAATCTGGAGAGTGAATACTTCGAGCTGGTCATGCGTGAGCGGCTGATCCGGAAACCAGACCACGGCATGATCCGCCCAGGCCTGTTTCAGTTCCGCCAGCGCATCGGGCGGCAGCGGCTGCGAAAGATCGAGGCCGGTGATTTCGGCGCCAAAGCCGCTTTCGTTCGGCTTCACGTGAATGCGGCTCGTGCGCGTGGCAGTCTGCGACATGGTTTCCCTCCCTGCCCTCTCGATGGGGCTTCGAGAGAGAGTGCCATATCGCCGCGCGGGGAAGAACCCGTTTACTGGAGCGGGCCGCCCGCGATCGTGATGCGGTGCATCAACCGTTTTTCACCGTGATAGTCGTTCACGGCGAAGTGCCAGGTGGCGCGATTGTCCCAGAAGGCAACCGAGCCATCGCGCCATTCGAAACGGCAAGTGAATTCGGGCCGCGACGCATGGACATAGAGATAGTCGAGAAGCGGCTTGCTCTCCATCGGGGTCCAGCCCTCGAAATGAGTGGTGAAGGCGGGGTTCACATAGAGCGCCTTCCGGCCGCTAAGTGGATGTGTGATGACAACTGGGTGCACCGCCTCGCCAACCAGATTTTCACCCTTGAAGCCTGCCGCCTGATCGGAAGACTTGTAAGCGCCCGCCGCGCCGAAGACATGCGCGTTGGAATGCACGGCGCGCAAACCCTCCAGCGTTTTCTTGAGACCGGGCGACAGCGCCTCATATGCCTTGTACATATCGGCGAAAAGCGTGTCGCCACCCGCGTCCGGCAGTTCGCGCGCGACGAGGATCGAACCCATCGCCGGTTCCTGGTCGTAGGAATGGTCCGTGTGCCAGCCGCCGCCGACATTGACGAGCTGGTTCTTCTCCTTGCGCACTTCGGCGATTTCGGGATGGCCTCCATTTGCGGGGAAGAACTTGTTGATGTCGATCTCTCCCCAGCGTCGCGCAAAGGCAATGTGTTCTTCCGCCGTCAAATTCTGGTCGCGGAAGAAGATTACGCCATAGTCGCGATAGGCGGCCCGGATCGTCTCCATGTCGCTGTTCGACGGATTGGCGAGATCGACGCCTAGCACTTCGGCGCCACAGCCCGGCGTCAACTTTCTTACGATCGTGGTTTCGAGACCCATGGTTTTCCTCCCGGCGGGTTTTCCTGCACTTGAGGTTAGGAGCGCCGCGTGGCTAGATTGTTACACCAGTAACAATTCAGGAAGATTCATGGCCCCGAAGCCGCTCCATGACCGCCTCGGTGAAACACTCGCCCGCAATGGTTGGTTTGCAAAGCGTCCAGCCGCGCTCAAGGCCCGCCTCATCGCACTGGCGCAGGTCTCGACGGCGGAGGCCGGACACTGGATCTACGACACGGGCGACGAAGCGGAAGGGCTTTACGGCGTGCTCTCGGGCTCCGTCACCAGCCATGTCGTGCTCGACAATGGCGAGAGCGTACCGGTCAGCATTTCGGGGCCGGGCTCGATTTTTGGCTATGCGGCGCAGGTGCTGGGCGGCAAACGCGTGACGACGGTGATCGCCCGTGAGCGCAGCGAAATCATCTTCGTGCCACAACATGCGATTTCCGCGATGGTGCAGGAGATGCCATCCCTCTGGCTTCATTTCGCGGAACTCGCGACCGAGCAGCTTGTCTGGGCGGTGCGCGGCTATGCCGAACTTGTCCGCCTTTCACCACGTGCACAGATCGCAAGCCGGCTCCATGGCTACACCTTTCCCTGGGGTGGCGGCGGCGCGGCCACGATACCGGTACGGCAGGAGGAACTCGCCGAACTAATGGGATTGTCGCGCAAGACGGTCAATCTCGTGCTGCGGGATTTCGAAAGGCAAAAGCTTATCGAAACCGGCTACCGACACATCCGCGTCCTCGATCCGGCCGGGCTCCACCGTATTGCGATGGAAACCACACAATGAAAAGCCCGCACCGTTTCCGGAGCGGGCTTTCCAACGGGAAATGCCGTCAGGCTTATTCGGCCGCCTGCGCCACCGAAATGCCTGCCATGCGATTGAGGCGTGTGCGGATGATCTCTTCCGCCTCGCGAACCATGCGGCTCACGAGTTCCTGGCACGAGGGAATATCGTGGATCAGGCCTTGGACCATGCCGGCCGACCAGATGCCGTAATCGGGGTCGCCCTGCTCATAAACGACCTTACCGCGGGCACCCGCAACAAGATGGGCAATATCCTCGATCTTGGCGCCGCCCTTCTTCTCGATGGCGACGACTTCCTGGCTTACGGAGTTCTTCGCGACGCGTGCCGTGTTGTGCAGCGTGCGGAAGATGAGGTCCGTCTGACGCTCGTCATTGGCGACGATCTGCTCCTTCACCTTCTGGTGAATGGCGCTTTCCTTCGTGCACATGAAGCGTGTGCCCATGTTGACGCCTTCGGCGCCGAGCGCGAGCGCGGCGACAAGGCCGCGCGCATCGCCGAAGCCGCCCGAAGCGATCATCGGAATCTTTACCTTGTCGGCTGCGGCCGGAATGAGGATCAGGCCCGGAATATCATCCTCGCCCGGATGACCCGCGCATTCGAAGCCGTCGATCGAAATGGCATCGACGCCCATGCGTTCAGCAGAGAGCGCATGACGAACGGCCGTGCACTTGTGAATGACCTTGATGCCGTGCTTCTTGAAATCGTCAACATGCTCTTGCGGCTTGTAGCCTGCAGTTTCGACGATCTTTACGCCAGACTCGATAATCGCCTGGCGATACTCTGCATAGGGCGGCGGCTTCAGTGCCGGAAGGATGGTGAGGTTCACGCCAAACGGCTTATCGGTGAGACCCTTGCACTTCTCGATTTCCTTGCGCAGGTCGTCCGGCGTCGGCTGCGTCAACGCGGTAATAAAGCCGAGAGCGCCTGCATTCGCGACCGCGGCGACAAGCTCCGCCCGGCCGACCCACTGCATGCCGCCCTGGACGATCGGGTGCTCGACCCCGAACAGTTCGGTGAATCTGGTTTTGATCACTTTCTCTCTCCCTCGATGAGGTCCGGCGGCCTTCGCGGTCCGGCTCTCCCAATTTCTTCGATGCCCCGGTTTTAGCAGAAGCGCCGCGCCCATTGCACGCCGCGAATAGGACGCAAAGCATGGAAAAACACCTTGCCGCAACGTCTCCCAAGGCTTCTCAAATGCTTGAATTGCAGGGAAAACCGGCGCAATCTCCTAATCCAAGATCAAACAACAGATTGTTCAAGCATGAACAACGATGCCAATTGGGACGCCTACCGGATTTTCCTTGCGGTGGTGGATACGCAAAGCCTCTCCGGCGCGGGCCGCCGGCTGAAGCTCAGCCATGCAACGGTGGGCAGGCATATTGCGAACCTGGAGAAACGTCTCGGCGCCAAGCTCTTCGTGCGCGAGCCGACCGGCTATGCGCTGACCGGGGCGGGTGAAAGGCTCAGGGCTGAGGTCGAGCCCATGTCGCTCGCTGCCGAGCGCGCGCTTCATGCCGCATCGGGCGCGGATGGCGAAGCGCAGGGTCTCGTCCGCGTGGCGATCCCGCACAGCCTCGCCTCCTACTGGTTCATGCCCTATCTGGCCGAATTCCAGGAAAGACATCCTGGCATAGAGATCGAAATCGTGAACGAGGTCGTACAGGTTTCGGTCAAACGCCGTGATGCGGATATCGTGATCCGTCCCTATGGGCCGGGACGGGAAAACGTCGTCGGACGCAAGATTGGGCGCATCGGCGTCGGTTTCTACGCATCGCGCTCCTATGCCGAACGCTTCGGCCTGCCCTCCCGGCGCGAGGAGTGGAAGGATCACAGCATCGTCGGCTTTGGCGGCCGCGCCGCCGAGGTCGAACTTGCCGACTGGTTAGCCCATGTCACGCAGGGCGCGCGCGTTGCCCTACGGTGTTTTTCGGACGCGGACCTCGTGCAGGCAGTGCGCGCGGGCGTGGGCATTTCCACGCTGGTCTGCCTCACCGGCGACCACTACGACGACCTCATTCGCATCGCGCCGCAGAAGCTCGCCAATGGCACGGAAATGTGGCTTTTGGCCCATCCCGACCTGCGAGATACGGCTCCGGTTCGCGCAGTCATCGATTTTCTCGGCGAGAAGGCGAAGATCGATCGCGACAGACTTGCCGGACGCCTCCCCGCCTGAACGCGCGCGAACACAAGCATTTTCAGCACTGAACAAGCACCATCTCGCATTCCGCGCCATTATGAACGCGACGATATTCCGGAGGAAAAATTCATGGCCCTGCCCGATATTCTGAAAGACAAGCTGGAGTTGCCGGTCATCGGCTCACCGCTCTTCATCGTTTCCGGTCCCGAGCTCGTGATCGCCCAGTGCAAGGCGGGCATTGTCGGTTCCTTCCCCGCGCTCAACGCACGCCCCGCTCATGTCCTCGAAGAATGGATCAAGCGGATCAAGGGAGAACTTGGCGAGTATCAGGCAAAGCATCCCGAGAAGAAGGTCGCGCCTTTCGCCGTCAACCAGATCTGCCACGCATCGAACGATCGCCTTTCACATGACATCGATGTCTGCACGAAATTTGAGGTGCCCATCATCATCACCTCGCTCCGTCCGCCTGCCGAGGTCGTCGAGAACGCACATTCCTATGGCGGAAAGGTCTTCCACGACGTCATCAATGTGAAGCACGCGAAAAAAGCGGCGGAACAGGGCGTGGACGGTCTTATTCTCGTCTGCGCCGGTGCGGGCGGCCATGCCGGTACGCTCTCGCCCTTCGCCCTCGTGCGCGAAGTAAAGCAATGGTTCGAGGGCACGGTGATCCTGTCCGGCGCGATGTCAGATGGCTGGAGCATCGCCGGCGCTCTCGCGATGGGAGCCGATCTTGCCTATATGGGGACGCGCTTCATCGCGACAGAGGAAGCGAACGCCGATGCGGCATACAAGGAAAGCCTGATCCAGTACGCAGCCGAAGATATCATCTACAGCAATCTCTTCACCGGCGTTCACGGCAACTATCTCGCGCCGTCCGTCGCGGCTGCGGGCCTTGATCCTGCGAACCTTCCGGAGGCCGACAAGTCGAAGATGAATTTCGGCTCGGGCGGCAACATGAAGTCGAAAGCCTGGAAGGATATCTGGGGTTCGGGACAAGGCATCGGCCAGATCAAGGATGCGCCGCCGGTCGCAGAACTGATCGAGCGGATGAAGCGGGAGTATGTTCAGGCCTGCCGCGAATTCGCCGCACGCATGCCGGCCGAAGCCCTGACCGCCGCGAAGGTGGCGGCGGAATAGCACCGTTTAAAGTAAAACAAGCGAAAGCGGCGGGAGCGATCCCGCCGTTTTTATGGGCTTGCCAGGCCGAACTGCGTTGCAGTGAATTGAGGCATGACAGAAACACCGCGTCTCTCCGGCTTGCGCATTTCGCGGGAGGATATGTCGCTGCTCATACGGGGCGCGACGATCGATGTGGCGCCGCATCGGCATCATGCGCTTCAGATAGCGGTGGGGACTGCCGGTCCCTTCCAGTTTGAATGCCGTGAGACCACAAATATGTTCGACGGCATCATCGTGGCGCCCGAAACGCCGCATCGCCTCGACAGCCTTGGCGGCGAAGTAGCCGTCCTTCTCCTGGAACCCGAACTTGGGGCGGTGCGCGAAGCCAGAGGGCGGCTCCTCGGCGACAGACCCTTTGCGCCCCTTCCGGCCGAAATGGCGGATAAGCTTCGCGCCCTCTGCTTTCAAAAAGATCTACCCTCGCCAACGCAGGCGCTTTCCGCCATCTCAACTGGCCCTTCGTCACCGCGAGCGCTCGATCCGCGGATCGCCGGTCTGCAGGAGAAACTGCGCACCCTTCCCCAAAAACGCGTCGCACTTGCTGACCTTGCGGCGGAGCTTGGGCTCTCCGAAAGCCGCCTCACGCATCTCTTCAAGCAGGAAACCGGTGTTTCCTTGCGCCGTTACATGCTCTGGCTGCGGCTCGGCAATGCCATGGCGCGAGCACTTTCTGGCGCCTCGCTCACTGAAGCCGCCCATGCTTCCGGATTTTCCGATTCAGCGCATCTGAGCCGCACATGCCGGGAGATGTTCGGCATCAACCCGCAGGCGGTGGCGCGGCATAGCCGCTTCGTTCAAGCGGATCCGCAAAGCAACTCCTAGATTGACCTCGGGACAATAAGGAGGCGATCCATGAACAGGGATTTGCGTGCTGCCTATGATGCAGAAATGTCCATCGCCAAGTCACTCTACCGTGAACGGGATTACGATCGCTGCTTCATGCACCTAGAACGCGCCCATATTCTTGGCCAACGGAACTACATCCCGCATGTCATCAATCACTGGTGGATGCTGAAGGCCGGTTGGCGCAAGAGCGATGCGCGCGAGGTTCTGGGCCAGATCGTGCGTATCGTCGGCTCGGCGGGATCGCTTGTCGGCGCCGTGCCCCTCGGGAACACAGGACGGGCGAATGTCAGCGCCATCAAGCCGATGCCCATTCCAGCCGATCTGGCCCGGTATTTCGATCGCATCAGATGAGATAATTCTCTGCTGTTACCTGAAAGAGTTCGATTGCGTAGATAACGAGAGTGGCGAGAGCGGAGAACGAGAAGAACTGTTCGATGCGGTTGTTGCAGGACATGATGTTTCCTTTCGATGAAAGCGGGGTTTCGAGGTAGGCGTTACGCGAGGACAGTGGCTTGCCTGACCGCTTCGTCCGGCAGGCAGCCGAGATCGGCAAGCGTCCTACGGACGGCGACGTCGAGCGGCGTGTGAGGTTCGTGGCCGAGGAAAGCAATGAGCTTCGAATTGTCGAGGCGCACCGGCTCTTTCCAGAGGTAGCGCATTTCCCGCATCTCCCTGAACGTCTCCACGAAGGGCGAGAGCAGCATTAGCGCGAACCAGGGAAGACGCTTCACCGGCAGGTCGGGATTGCGCGCGGCGTTGCGGACCGCATCCGCTATCTCGATCCCTTGTTCGAGCCAATGACCGCCGAAATGGAAAGCCGCGAAACGGGGCAACTCATCGGCGCGCATAAGAAGCCTCGCCGCCGTCTCCGCCATGTCCGGCAGGTAGGCCCAGTTGTGGCCGACCTTGTGGGGACCGGGATAGACGACCGAGCGGAGCTTCTTCCCCGGCTTTACAAGGCCTTGCGCGAACCAGTTGTTGCCCGCATTGCGGCCGCCGAAAAAATCGCCCGCTCGCAGTATGAGCACGTTCACGCCCTCCTCCGACGCAGCCCGAAGCCGCCGCTCCATCTCGGCGCGAAGATTGCCCTTCCGTGTTTTCGGATTTTGCGGCGCCTCTTCCGGAATGAACGGAAAGGCATCAGGCCCGTAATTGTAGAGCGTCCCGGGAAAAAGGATGCGGGCGCACGCCGCCCTCGCAGCCGCAATCGTGTTGTCGAGCATGGGGACCACCGTCCCCGCCCAGTTGCGGTAGCCGGGAGGGTTCACGGCATGGACGACAAGATCGACGCCTACCGCCGCTTCAAGTACTTCCTCCGCCTTCATGGCGTCCCCGTTCACCCAATCGATGAAAGGCATGTCCGCCATCCGCCGGGCTGCCTGCTTCGGGTTCCTGTGCAGGGCGCGGACCTGCCAGCCGTGGCGATGCAACGCCAGCGCCATTTCGCCGCCAAAGCCGCCCGTCGCGCCTAGAATGAGAGCCGTCGAGGCCATGTTTCCGTCTCCAGTTGCCGTTTCGTTGACTGGAGATTGGGATATTCACGCATGAATATAAATTGGCGAAAATCAATGAATGTGTATACGTTTCTGTATGGTAAATACATCGCCCGGGTGGGAACTGTACAGATCCTTTCTAGCGGTCGTCAGGGAGGGAAGCCTTTCCGGCGGCGCTCGCCTGCTCGGCCTTACGCAGCCCACGGTAGGCCGCCACATAGACGCGCTGGAGGCCTCACTGGGCGCGGGCCTCTTCACCCGCTCGCAGGGCGGACTCACGCCGACGGAGCTGGCGCTGGCGCTTGTGCCTCACGCCGAAGCCATGTCCATGGCCGCGGAAGCGTTGCAGCGTGCCGCTTCCGGCGAGGCCGAGGAAGAACGCGGCACTGTGCGCATCACGGCCAGCGAAATGATCGCGACGGAAGTGCTACCCCCTATTCTCGCCCGCTTCCGCGAGGAACATCCGCGCATCGCCATCGAACTCGTGCTGTCGAACCGCACCGACGACCTCATTCGCCGGGATGCGGATATTGCCATCCGCATGATCAGGCCCACGCAATCCTCGCTCGTGGCGCGCAAGGTCGGCGTGCTTGGCCTTGGACTTCACGCCCACAAGAGCTTGATTCAGCGCTTCGGCATGCCGGCCAGCGTCGAGGATCTGAAGAACTGTCCGATCATTGGCTTCGACCGGGAATCCTCGATCAGACGCCTCAAATATCTGGGAGGCTTTCCGCTATCCCGGGAACTCTTCGCCTTTCGCTGCGACAGCGACATTGGACAGTTTTCGGCGCTCAAGGCCGGGGTTGGCTTCGGCATGTGCCAATACCCCCTTGCCAAGCGCTATCCCGATCTCGTTCCCGTGCTGCCGGGGGAAATCGAATTCGAGCTCGATGTCTGGATCGTCATGCATGAGGACCTCAAGACGAGCCGTAGGATGCGCCTGATGTTCGACCATCTGGTAGAGGAAATGAGCGCCTATGCCCGGTCCGGCCAGCCCGCAACGAAAGGAAAGTCCTTCTCCAAGTAAGCTGTCGCCCCTTTCGCCCTTGCCTGCTATATCACTCCGAAGACAAGCCTTCCCCTGCGTTTCGAGGATCTTCCATGTCGCAAGCCGCTGAAGCCAATCCCGCAAAGACCGGCGAAAAACCGAACCCGCCGCTCGCGCCCTTCAACTGGGAGGATCCGCTTCTTCTTGAGGATCAGCTCACCGAGGAAGAGCGCATGGTGCGAGACAGTGCCCGCGCTTACTGCCAGGAAAAGCTTTTCCCGCGCGTGAAGGAAGCGAACCGCAACGAGATTTTCCATCGCGAGATCATGAACGAGATGGGCGCGCAGGGCATGCTCGGTCTGACGCTGCCGGAGCAATATGGCTGCGCCGGTCTTTCCTATGTCTGCTACGGCCTCGCCGCGCGCGAGGTGGAGCGGATCGATAGCGGCTATCGCTCGGCGATGAGCGTGCAGTCCTCGCTCGTCATGCATCCGATCTACGCCTATGGCTCGGACGCGCAGCGCGAGAAATATCTGCCGAAGCTCGCAACCGGCGAATGGGTTGGCTGCTTCGGTCTCACCGAACCGGACCACGGCTCCGACCCCGGCTCGATGAAGACGCGCGCGAAGAAGGTCGATGGCGGCTATGTGCTGAATGGCGCGAAGATGTGGATCACCAATTCGCCGATTGCCGACCTGGCGGTCGTCTGGGCCAAGACCGACGACGATGTTATCCGCGGCTTTGTGGTCGAACGCGGCTTCAAGGGCTTCGACACGCCGAAGATCGAGGGCAAGTTCTCGCTGCGCGCCTCCATCACGGGCGAAATCTCGCTACAGGACGTCTTCGTGCCTGACGAAAACATGCTGCCGAATGTACGGGGTCTTGCCGGTCCCTTCGGCTGTCTGAACCGCGCGCGATACGGCATTGCCTGGGGCGCGATGGGCGCGGCTGAGTTCTGCTGGCACGCTGCGCGGCAATATACACTGGACCGTACGCAATTCGGCCGGCCGCTCGCCGCGAACCAGCTCATCCAGAAAAAGCTCGCCGATATGCAGACCGAGATCGCGCTGGGTCTTCAGGGATGCCTGCAGCTCGGCCGGATGTTCGACGAAAACAAGGCGGCACCCGCCTCCATCTCGCTCATGAAGCGCAACAATTGCGGCAAGGCACTGGACATCGCCCGCGTCGCGCGCGACATGCATGGCGGCAATGGCGTGTCGGACGAGTATCACGTCATCCGCCACGTCATGAACCTCGAAGCCGTGAACACCTATGAAGGCACGCATGACGTTCATGCGCTGATCCTTGGCCGCGAGCAAACGGGCATTCAGGCATTCTTTTGAGCGACGGCCTTCAATCCGCCGCCCGACGGGCGGCGGGTGCGCCGGCCCCCCTCAGAAAGAGCATGAAGAGGGCCATGGGCCGCTTGAAGGTCAGAAGATAGGTCACGTGCAAGACGACGAAGAGAACCAGAAGGTTCGCCGTCGTCTCGTGAACTTCCTCGAGCGCTTCGTTCTCCTTACCCTCCCGGTCGTGCTCGCGCTCCCCGTCGTCGTCCGCAAAGGCCGGCGCAATTGTCACTTCAGCGGCGAACTGACCGAGTGGCGGCGGCTCCATGAGGAGCCCCGTTCCTGTCGTGAGCAGGAGCGTGATGACGATGCCCGCTAGAAGCGCCCGGTTGATCATCGGATGATTGAGGCGCCGGACTTTCGCAAGCTTCATGAGATCGGGAAAGAGCCGGGAGATGCCGAGCTGCTGCGGACCGACCGCCGCCCAGAGAACTCGAAAGAGGATGATGGTGGCAACGGCATATCCAAGCCAGTTGTGCAGACCTTCGAGTTCGTCGCCTGTGAGATAAGCTGCGGTGACAAGAAGAGCGAGCGCCGCGTGATAGAGCCTGATCTTGTGAAACATCGACATTTGACACCAACCATATCCGAGCCCCGCCCGGAATATGGCCGCTCCGCATGATATGCGGCCAGCCTGCATCTTGTCGCAGATGCACCGCTACTCATTCGCAGATTCATGTGCAAGAGACTCAGGCGCTGCGAATGCCCCACTGGCGCACCGGCCCGACATCGACATGGATAAAGTCCGAACGCGGATAATAGCCGACGCCCCCGGCGGCGATATCGAGCGCCGCATTTCGCAGATATGAAAGCTCGCGGCCGGGCACGCGAATGTCCACCGCCATGCCGCGCATGTGGTAGCTCTTCTTCGCGACGCCGGCATTGTTCTCGCGCATCTGTGCGTTTGTGCTGGGTGACCGGTAACCGGAAATGATGTGGAAGGCTTCGCTGGTATCGAGCTTCGTTTTCATGGCGTGCAATGTGTCGAGCAAGGCCCGGTCGATTTCGTGAACCTCCCCCGAGCGATGATCGCGCATAAGACGGTCGATCTCCGTGAGTGCATCGGGCAGATATCGGCCTTCCGACCAATAGACGATCTTCAACTTTTCGTCCGTGTGCGTATTGATGAGATGGAGCTCCCGCGCAGCAACACCGGCCTGCTTTCCCGGCGTTGCCAGCATTCCCGGCCTCGCAAGCGGAACCCTCAGGGCCGCGAAAGCATTGTCGGCGGCAACGCTGGTGGCCGCAGCCGCGGCGAATCCGAGCAGGCCACGCCGCGTCACTCTAAACACCATAATTCCCCTCACATGAACTGTAGAACCGAATTCTGCCTGCGGAGGGTTTGCCGTCAAGTCATTGATTCAAGGCGATTATTATGGGAAACGCGGTCTCAGCTGCCGCATGAACCCGCGGCCTGTGAGGGCGGACTCTCGCCCCTGAGAAGCGCCGCCAATGCCGCGTCACGTCCATAGATGTCGTCACGGAAATGAAAGACGCCATCCGAGCTGGCGAAGGCTGTCCAGTAAGCGACGACGACCGGCATGGAGCGCGAAAGTTCGAAACGCTTCGTTTCTCCTTCCGCGATTGCGGCTTCGATTTCTTCCTTGGTTCCGCCAGATGGGCCGAGAAGCTGCGCCGCGAGTTCCAGAGGTTTCTCAAGCCGGATGCACCCATGGCTGAGGAAGCGATTGTCCCGCGCAAAGAGCGAGGGAGCGTTTGTGTCATGCAGATAGACTGCGAAGGGGCTCGCGAATTCGAACTTCAATCGTCCAAGCGAGTTTTTCGGGCCGGGACGTTGCACCAGCTGTCCACCCTCCCAAAACATGTCGTGCTTCGCCAGATAGTCCGGATCTCGCTCCATTGCAGGAGCGATTTCTCCAACATAGATCGAGCGCGGAATGACCCATGGCGGGTTGAGAATGATTTTGTTTATGAAGCTCGAAAGAACCGGTGTCGGCGTCGAGGGCTTGCCGACGATGGTTCTCATACCAAACACCTGCACGCCGTTTTCGTAGAGCGCAGCGGTTGCTCCGGCGGCATTCACCTCCACGCGCGTTGCCGGCATCGCATGGAACATGATGCGATAACGCTCCATGTTGAGCGCAATGGCTTCCGCGCGCTCCGCAGGCGAAACATTCAGGGCCGCCAGAGTTTTCGGGCCGACGATGCCATCCCGTTCCAGCCCGTGGCGAAACTGAAAGCGGATGACTGCGCTGACCGTTTCCGGGTTGAGCGTGTGACCTCCGCTTCGGGCATGAAGATCGCCCAGCAACAAGAGGCGTTCCCTGATTGCCGGCATGGAGGGTGATACTTCGCCCGGCTTCACGGACCTTCGCCCAGGTTCGAGTCCCAGCGATGGCCAGCTCACTCTCGACGCCAGGTCTTTGTAGAAGGCCAGCGCCTGCTTCAGCCGCTTGTATTCAGGCGTAGAAGGCGGAAGCGAAGCCAACCACTCGGCAAGACTGCCCTCTTTCAACGCCTCCGCGAGTTGCGCGCCTATGCGCGAATTGCGGCGCGGCAGAGCGATGTCCTGCCCGGTAGAGGCAAGGTCGACGCGGCCCGACTGCATCGCACGAGCATAGGAAATTGCGATCCGGGTCAACAGAAGGTCGCGGATGTCCGGGTCTGAGCTAGAACGCCTCAGCTTATCCCTGATCGACCGCGTATCGAAGGTGGAGGGGTCGATGCCTTCTTCTTCTGAACGGAGGATTCTTTCAAGGAGTTCCGAGGCACTCCATTCCTTCCAGGCGCACCCCTCGCCCCAGGCATAATAAAAGGCTTTGACTTCGGCCTGTTCGTTTCCCCGGGAAACATCTGCGACGAGATTGCTGCAGTCCGCCCGCGCCATTCCGGGCAAGCAGAACAGGAATGCGAGAATGAGGCCCACGCATCCTGCCGTACCGTGCGTGGTAACCGATGCAGTAATCCTAAAAAACGTCAACGCCTCAACCGTCCCGGAACGAATGGCCGGAGATCAGTTTCATGGCAGTCATGCCGCGCCGCAATGAAAAACCGGCCTAGCCGGCTTGGGCAGGAAGCCGCAGCACCGCGTACCAGGCATAACCGCCATAGAGCGAGCGAAACTCAAGCTCCGCCCCGAGCTTTGCCGCGAGCGCGCGAAGGACGCGTTCCAGTTCATCCCGCGGGCTTACGTGGAACTTCGCGAGCCAGGCCCGCAGAAGCGCCCGAAACCAGCGAGGCAGGCGTTCCTGTCCACCGAAATCGACGATGTGGAGGCTTCCTCCATGAGCCAGATTGCAGATCCCCTGTGCCAGGGTTTTCTGCCAGTCGGGAATCATGGAAAGCGTGTAGGACATGAAGATGCGATCGAAGCGGCTGACGCCGAACGCCGCATAGGGATTGAACCTCGTTGCGTCGCCCTGTGCGAAGCGAATATCCGCATGATGCCGCACCGCGGTTTTGTGCGCGGTTGCCAGCATTTCGTCCGAAATGTCCATCCCATGGAGCAAGGCTTGCGGGTAAAGACGCGCCGCGTGCACGAGATTGCGGCCTGTGCCGCAGCCGACTTCCAGCACCGTCGTACCTTCGGGCGCATCGAGTTCGGCGATCAAGCGGTCGCGGCCCAGCAGATAATAGCGCCGGGTGAGATCGTAGAAGTGACGTTGATACCGGTAGGTCCGGTCCATGAGATCGGCATGGTTGTCTCCGCCATGTTCGATCGCGCTCACCACCCTACTCCTTCAACATGTAGAGGTGAAAGCCGCCATAGATTGACGAACGGTCGCGGGCGGTGAAAGCAAGCGACTCTTCCGCGCGGTAGTCCCAGCGCGCAAGAATTTCCTCATCCACCCTGCCTGGTAGCAGAGTGGGCTCCGCCGCCGTGCGGAAGATGACGCGGGCACCGGGGCGTGCGGTGCGCGTGATCTGTGACCAGAGATCGTTAAGTTGTGCATCGGTCATCCAGTCCTGTGCATCCAGCAGGACGAAACGGTCAAGGCTCGCATCCTCGCTGTCTCGCAGATAATCCGTGAATGAGGCATTCAGAACCTGCATTCCTCTGGCGCGCGCCTGCAACGCGGCGAAATTCTCCCGCTTCAGGTAAGGCGGAACCGCCGGATTCTCGCCCGGCGCATAGGCTCTCGCGAACGCCTGCCAGGCGAAGTAGTTTTCAGACAGCGGAAACCCGCAGGCCAGACGTTCCAGCCTCTCGCGCAGGACAAGCCTCATTTCGCGGCCGCCCGACAGGGCTTCATACTGCGCGGGCGGGATACCAAGACCATAGAGGGTGGAAGGTTTGGCGGTCAGCCAGGAGATGAATTTCCTGTCGAAGAGAGGTGCGAGCTTTTCGTCGAAGAAGCGGCGCTGGCTGTCCAGCGTCGGCGCCTCGAGAAGATCTGCTAGGCGGACGCCATAAGCCCGCGCCGCGAGATGCGCAACGCCGATGAAATAACCCAGAAGTCCGTGACGATAGAAGCCGCGCGAGAAAAGGGAGATGCGGCGGCGAAATCCCATGGGGCGCTTGTCCCAATAGCTCCGGCTCGTTTCATCGAGTTGGGGCCGCAGGAAGCGCTCGTAGTCGGCGATATTCTCTTTGGCCGCGCCACGGGCGAAAAAGCGGAAGAAGTGGTCGTAGCTGGGAAGATATGCCGCTCCTGCGAGTTTCAGCTTCACGAGCGCGACATGTGTCGGATTCAGATCCAGCGCGGTCACGCGCACAGGCGCCGCGGTCAGATATGACATCGCATTGCAGCCCCCGGAGGCTATCGTGACGATCCTCGTATCCGTGCTCATGCCCGGATTCAGGTCCATCGCCGCGATATCGACCTCGGGGTCTTCCCATATCTGCGGATAAACAAGACCGGTGAAGAGCCAGGTGAAAAGCCGTTCCGTCAGGCCTTCGCGCGAAACCGCCTTGTGACGGTGAACGGCGGCGCTCAGGCGGCGGCGGATATCGCGTCGGCCCTGCGATGCTACGGTACCTTCGGCAAGCGTTTCGCCAGTTGCTTCAGCTGTCGTGTCGGACAAGGGGTAACTCCGTTTGCAGCTCGCCGGTGCGTTTTCATCCGGCATGGAGTGCTGCTACAGCGTTTGGATGACGTTCGCATGACGGTCCCGCGACAGAGCGGCTTCCGAATCGGAAAGAGAGGCGTATAGTCGAAGCAACGAACTGAAAAACCCCAGGAAACACCTCCTTTCCGCCGAGACCGGTATACTTCGCCGGAACGGCTCAGGAAGACGCCCAGCCCATTCGGCGAGGCCCAGCGCCTGCCAAAACCCGGATGTCATCCCCGTGGATTCGCGCGCGCCCACGCTCCGGACGGACAACACTTCCGCACCAAATCCGCTCTGGCGGCTGGTGCCGCTTGTCCATCGCCACAAATGGCGTTTCTGGGGCGGCATGTCGCTCATCAATGCGGGCCGTCTTCTCGAAGCCTTCATGCCTCTCTTCCTGAAAATGGGTATCGACAGGATCGCCGCTGGCGACTACCGCCTCGCACTGCCTGCTCTCGCCATTCTCGGCCTCATGGTGTTGCGCTACATCTCCTTCAATCTGGGGCGGCGCTATGTGCGCGAAGTGGGCGTCGCCGTCGCCTATGAACTCCGGCAGCGGCTCTACTGGCATCTGGAGCTTCAGGGACCGCGGTTCTTCTCCCGCTACACCACCGGCGACCTCATGGCTCGCGCGATCAACGACATCACGTTGATCCGCCAACTCGTGGGCATGGGCACCCGCCTTCTCTTCGTGCTCGGATTCTCGGGCATCATCGCCTTCATCTTCATGTTCTATCAGTCGCCATGGCTGACTCTGCTGTTGCTCCCCGCCCTCCCGGTTTTCGCCATTGTCGGATGGATCATCGCGAAGCGTATCTTCACGCAGTCAACCGAGGTCCAGGAGGGGTTTTCGACACTCTCCGCGCAGGTGCAGGAAAACCTCAACGGGATACGCACCATTCAGACACATGCGCAGGAAGAAAGAGAGACCGAGCGTTTCGAGGCAACGTCCGATGCCTATGCCGGCGGTTACTACAAGTTGATGTTCCTGAACTCGGCTCTGACTTCCGCCATGCTGGTCGCCACAGGGTTCACCACCCTTCTGGTCGTCGGCTATGGCGGTATGCAGGTGATCGACGGCACGATCACGCTCGGCACCTTCACTGCCTTCATCTTCTATCTGAACATGATGCTCGCACCCATCCGCGAAGGCGGCGTGATGGTCACGCTTTTCCAGCGCGGCGGGTCGGCGGCAGCGCGCATTTTCGAAGTTCTCGATCATGAACCGGAAATTCGCGATGCGCCGGAGGCGGCGCCGCTAGACGAGATCGGTGGCGCGATTACGCTGCATCATCTCTCCTATACCCACCCGGCAAGCAGCGGCGATGGTGGCTGGCCTGCACTGAATGACATCACGCTCGAAATAAACAAAGGCGAGATGATCGCGCTACTCGGCCGCGTGGGCTCGGGCAAATCGACACTTCTCCGGCTGATCGTGCGTCTGCTCGATCCTCCGCCCGGCACGGTCTATCTCGACGGACGCGACATCCGCATGCTGCCTGTGGCCCAGGTACGGAGTCAGATTGCGATGGTGCCGCAGGACCCGTTTCTGTTTGCCACGCATATCGCGCAGAACATTTCCTACGACAATCCCGAACGGACGACAGAGGAAGTCTGGCGCGCGGCGGAGAGCGCCGACCTCGAGGCAACGATCCGCCGCTTCCCCGAACGCCTTGAGACGCTGGTGGGCGAGCGCGGCGTGACTCTTTCAGGCGGACAGAAGCAACGCGCGAGCCTTGCCCGCGGGCTCATCCGGGAAACACCGGTTCTTCTTCTCGACGACTGTTTCTCGTCCGTCGACACGGAGACGGAGGAGTTCATCCTTTCGCGCCTGAAGGAGCTCCGCCGCGGCCGCACCACGATCATGGTGTCTCATCGCGTTTCGACTGCCCGGCATGCAGACAGGATCGTGGTTCTGGATGAAGGGCGGATTGCCGAAGTCGGCACGCATGCCGAACTCCTTACCAGAAATGGCCTCTACGCAACGCTCGAACGCCAGCAGGGCCGTCGCGAGGAACTGGAGAAGACGATTTCGACGGATGCGGAGGACGCTTCATGAGCGACATGCAGCCCCCGCACCCTATCCGCCGGGATCATTCCGTATTCGACGATGAGATGGAGATGCGAGGTTTCGACTTCTCTCTTCTCCTCCGCCTGATGGGCTGGATGCGCCCCTATCGCCGCATGGGGTTTCTGGCGCTCTTCTTCGTATTGCTCGCGGCGAGCGCGGCAGTGCTCGCGCCGGTGGTCGTCAGCCGCGTGGTGGTAGACGGCATTCTTCTTCCCGCGTCGAACGAGGGCGCGCCCGATTTCGGCCAGAAGGCACTCAATGGCTGGCTTTCCGCTTTCCTGTCGCTACACCCGATCGTTTCGGCCTGCATCCTCTACGGCGTCTGGACGCTTCTCTGGGCCCTTTTCGGCCATGGTTTCCGGACCATGCTGGCGCGCACCGTTCTGAACGGATTGCGCGATCTCCGCCGCGACCTTTTTGCCCATTTGGAGAACCTGCCCTCCAGCTTCTATGACCGCGTCGCGGTCGGCCGGGTGATGACGCGGTTGACGAATGACGTCGAAACCCTGTTCGAGCTGCTCGCTGGCTTTGGCGTGCTGCTCGGGGAGTTCGTACCCTTCTTTGTCGCCGTCTCCGTCATGTTCGCGCTCAACCCGGCGCTCACTCTGGAGCTCATGTTGCTTCTGCCGGTAGCGGCACTCGCAACATGGATATTCCGGCGCGTTTCACGGCAGGTCTATCGGGGTATCCGCTCGAGCCTTTCCAGGCTTAACGAAAACCTGCAGGAGAATCTCTCCGGCATGGAGGTCGTGCAGCTCTATGGACGGGAGAAGATCAACTATGACCGCTATACCGCGATCAACGACGAAAACCGCGATCAGGAAGACCGCGCTGTCCGGATCGAAAGCTACTACGGCCCGGCGATGGACAGCATGGCCTTTCTCGCCATGGCTGCCATCGTGTGGTTCGGGGGACATCACGTCCTGTCGGGCGCGGCGACGCTTGGCAGCGTCATTCTCTTCGCGCAGTTTGCCGACATGATGTTCCGTCCCATTGTCGCCATGGGTGAACAATGGAACGTCGTCTTCCGCGCCATGGCGAGCTGCGAACGAATCTTCCAGGCGCTGGACTGGGAGGAATCGCTGCAGAAGCCTGCGGAGCCGAAATCCCTGCCCGCCGACCTGAAAGGGCATGTGCGCTTCAACCACCTGACCTTCGGCTATGCCCCTGGCTCGGCCATCCTGAAGGACGTGACATTCGACATTGCGCCGGGAGAGCGCATTGCGATCGTCGGCCCGACGGGTTCGGGAAAGACGAGCCTCATCAGGCTGCTATGCCGCTTCTATGACGTACCTGCGGACAGCATCCTGATAGACGGCATCGACATCATGGACGTGGAGCCCGCGGAAATTCGAAAGCGGGTTGGCGTCGTGCTCCAGGATTTCCACATCTTCTCCGGCACGGTCTATGACAACATCATTCTCGGCAATCCGAACGTCACCCGGGAAGATGCGCGGCGGGCCGCCCGACTGGTTCACGCGGACCCTTTCATCCGGCTTTTACCCCAGGGCTACGACACGCTGCTCACGGAGCGAGGACGCAATCTGAGCCACGGACAAAGACAACTGCTTGCCTTTGCCCGCGTTCTGGCAATGGATCCCGAAATTCTCATTCTCGACGAAGCAACGGCGAGTATCGACACCGAAACCGAACTCATCATTCAGGACGCACTGGCGAAGGTAACCGCAGGGCGCACTTCCATCATCATCGCGCATCGGCTTCAGACAATCCGCGAGGCGAACCGCATTGTCGTCCTGTCCAATGGCGAGCTTCGCGAGCTCGGGACGCATGAAGAACTCATGGCTCGCGGCGGCCTCTACAAGACGCTCTACGAACTGCAGGTGCAGAACACTTCGGGGCTTTGATCGTCAGCAGCGCTGAACGATCAGGGAAGTATTGTTGTTTCCATATTGCCCGGCCATCGCCTCGTGTCCGTTGCCCTTCTGGATGACATAGGAGGTATTGTTTCTGCCATCCTGAACGGTACCGGCATAGTTGCCGGCGCCCTGCTGACTCGCATAGGCGGAATTTCCGCTCCCGTTCTGCGAGGCGAAAGCCGCATTGCCGCCATTGAAAAAGGGGCTGCAGCTTATGTTCTGGTATCTGCTTCGTGTCTGGTTCGGTCTTGCGCCCTGCTTGGCGGCCTTCATGATCTTGACGTCGGATTTGAATTTTTCGATCGGCGTCGTCGCGGTCCAGCTTTCGACAACCGTCTTGTTCTTGCGCTGAAGAACGATCGAGTAGTTCTGGTCTCCCGTTTGCGTGACGCTGGCGCCGCTTCCCGCCCATGCGGCGGGTGCGGCCAGAGCAATCATGGCGGCGAACGACGTTGCGGCGAACGTGTATTTCATCTTCTTCATCTGCCTCTCCTGTTCCGGTGTTTTCCACGGAAGCACTGAAGCCCTTTCTAGAAGGCGCGTGCTGATCGCCGCCTGAAGCGGGCGTTCATGCAGCGTTCAGATTCATTCATCCTCACGGATCATGCGCCGCGAACCGCCGGCTCCGGCCTCGCCACAAAGAAACCTTGTCGGTGAACGGAAAATGAATGGCGGGTTCAGGCAGCGCTCAGCCGCTCCCCGCTAGAACTTGCATCGTCAACAGGACGCGCCGCAGCGGCCGATCCAAAACAGGAGATGCAAAATGAAGAAGTTTCTTTTGACGACGAGCACCATCGCAGCCCTGATCGCGGTCGGCGTGACGAGCGCCAATGCGGGCAACTCAGCCTCCGTCTATCAGAGCGGCCGGCACAACACTGGCGTCTATACGCAGAACGGCTATCACAACAAGGGCACGATCGACACCTACGGCCACGGCAACTATTCGAAGGCCACGCAGCAGGGTGAGTGGAACTACCTCTACCAGCAGCAGCTCGGCAACCGGAACGCCGCCCTTACCGACCAGTACGGCCGCAACAACTATGCCGTGACCGGGCAGGAAGGCCGCAACAACTCGGCGGCGACGATCCAGACGGGCCGCAGCAACACCTCGGGCATCGCCCAGATCGGTAACAACCACAAGGCCACGACCGACCAGTGGGGTTCCAACAACACCTCCGCCACGATCCAGGTCGGCAACGGCCAGAAGGCGCACACCGTCCAGACCGGCAAGGGCAATACCTCGGTCGTCATCCAGGGCGGCTACTAAGCGGCTTCATCGGGAGGCGGCGAGTGCCGCCTCCCGCGACGTCCCTCAATCTGAAAGGGAGCAGAACAATGCGACTGAAATGGACCTCATTGGTACTCGTACCCATCGTCTTCGGCTGCGCGGCGGCCACTGCGTCGCCGCCCGCTCCCGAGGCTTGTGAAATCAGGGCCATCGAGACCCCGGCGGGTCTCAGGTTCGAAAGCGTGGTCTATGGCGCGCCCGGCGAGACGGGCTCCTATCGCATGTCGATGGAGCGCTCGGGCTCGGGCGGCACATCGGAAGTGCAACAGGGTGGCGATTTCGTGATCGAGGAAAATGGCGAAGCCGTGGTGTCGGTCACGGAGATGAATCGCAGCGCGCGAGACAGCCTCCACGCACATATGACAGTCGAGAACGGCTATGGCAGCTATAGCTGCGGCCTCTGACCCGTGCGTGTTTGCGGGAGCCGGTAGCTGTCGAACCACAGGACGCGAAGCTGCCGGCCTTGCGGCGTATATCCGATCAGGCAGAGGCCCGAGGGTTCGACGGGGTGTCTGCCCAGCGCCCGGTTCTCGTAGATCGCCGCGCAACCGGCGAGGCCTTCTTCCGGATGCGCTTCCGCCCATTGGCGCAACTCGTCATGACCGTCAATCATCAGGCGGTCGGTAAGCCGCCGTCCCCGCCAGGCAGGGACAATGAAGCTCCGGCAAAAGGCAAATTTCGCGCGTAGCCGCGGGAGAACGTGGATATCCGCCGTGAGACAGCCGGCAATCTCATCGCCGTCATAGATGGCGATGACGATTTCCATCGCGCGCTCCTCCGGCGCGATCCCCGCAGGAAGGATATTTTCGCGCCTCCACATCGCGATGACATCTTCCATGACGCGGCGGTCCGCGCGACGCCACACACGGCGATAGTCGAGATCCTGCGTCGCCGTTTCCTTCGCGTTGACCGCCATTTCGTCCCTCGCGTCCCTCCCGGATGAGAGGACAGTCTCGACGACTGCCCTCCCCCGGAAAAGCGTGGCAAGGTCCGTTCTGGAGCGGCCTCCTTGTCAGGACATGTCAGGCGCCAAGCTGAAAACCCTCGTAGTCGGCTGCCGCCACCTCCGCGATCTTCTCCCCGTAGACGTTGACGCCGCCCGTATAGGGCATGAAAACGCGGGGTTTGCCCGGGATGTTCGCGCCCATGTACCAGGAGTTCGCCTGCGGATAGAGCGTCTCGCTTGCGAGTTCATTCACATGCGCGACCCACTCGTCCTCCGCTTCCTTCGTCGCTTCAATGGAGCGGATGTTGCCCTCGGTCAGCCGCTTCACGCAGTCGGCGATCCAGTCAACATGCTGTTCGATGGAAACGATCATGTTGGAGAGGACCGAAGGGCTGCCGGGCCCGGTGATGAAGAAGAGATTCGGAAAACCCGCCGAGCCGAGGCCCAGATAGGTGCGCGGTCCCGCCGCCCATTTCTCCCTGAGCGCCGCGCCGCCGCGCCCCTTGATGTCGATGGAAAGAAGTGCGCCCGTCATCGCGTCGAAACCGGTGGCAAAGACGATCGCGTCCACTTCGTATTCCTTGCCTCCGCAAACGACGCCCTTCTTCGAGATTCGCTCGATAGGCTTTTCGCGGATATCGACCAGGTCCACATGCGATTCGTCGAAGGTCTGGAGATAGTTCGTATCCAGGCAGAGCCGCTTCACGCCGACAGGATGATCGAAGGGAAGGAGCTTCTCCGCCACCTCCTTGTTCTTCACGGAGGCACGCATCTTCGCACGGGCGAATTCGGCGGCAATGTGGTTTGCCTCATGCGTCGCCATCAGGTCACCATAGGCACCGAGGAACGCGAAGCCACCCTGATTCCAGCGGGTTTCAAGTTCGTTCGCGATTGCCTCCGGCGTCATCTCCTCCGCAAGCGCCTCATTGTATTCGAAGCAGATGATGCCGCCCGGCGTCTCGCGTGCGTGGCGGCGGTCCTCGAGAAGCGTCTCTTTCGAACGGGCGATCTCCTCCGGCTTCAGCGGGCGGTTGCCGGCGGGAAGCGTGAAGTTCGCGGTGCGCTGGAACACGGTGACATGTTTTGCCTGAGCGGCTATCACCGGAATGCTCTGGATGCCGGACGAACCCGTGCCGACAACCGCAACACGCTTGCCGGTGAAGTCCACGCCTTCATGCGGCCATCCGCCCGTGTGATACCAGTCGCCCCCGAAATCCTCGAGGCCCTTGAAATCGGGAACACGCGCGGCCGAGAGACACCCCGTCGCCATGATGCAGAACCGGGCGGATACGCGGTCGCCCTTGTCCGTCTCGACCGCCCACAATCCGGCAGGTTCATCATAAGCCGCGGAGATCACGCGCGTTTCGAAGCGGATGTCGCGCCGCAGATCGAGCTTGTCCGCAACATAGTTCTGATAGCGGAGAATTTCCGGCTGCGCGGCATAGCGTTCGCTCCAGTTCCAGCCGCGCTGAATTTCGTCCGAGAATCCGTATTGATATTCGAGGCTTTCGACGTCGCAGCGCGCACCCGGATATCTGTTCCAGTACCAGGTACCGCCGACCCCCTCGCCTGCCTCATAAACCCGCACCTTTAGGCCGAGTGCGCGCAACCGGTGCAGCATGTACATGCCGGCGAACCCAGCTCCGACGATCACCGCATCGAATTGTCCAGATTCCGTGCGCGCGGGCGCGCCTTCTCCCTGAGCAGCCATTTCTCTCCTCCCTCTTTTCTTGTTACCCCGACTCTAGACGGGGATGCGGGATGCACAAGAGGAGAGAGACCGTAAGAAGTGTTGCACCGCATCAGAATTGAAAGTGGCCGGACCGGACGTCCGCGGCGATGGACACACGAACGCCGGCACCCGTTTCCGGGTCCGGCGTCCGCTTCTTCCCCTCGATCACTCGTAGACGAATTCGCTGCCGTCGAGATCGATGGCGGGCAGTTCGTCCTTTTCCTTCCAGTAGTCCTGGGTGTGCTGCCATTCAGGCTTGTCGCCGCGCTTCGGCAGCAAGTGCATGCTCCGCATCAGGTAACCCGGATTGAAGTTGTCCGGATCGATCCAGGGAAGCAGAGGCATGTTGCTGTCTTCCTTGCGCAGCGCCACGCTGACCTTCTTCGCCCCCTTCTCATCCATATGCTTGAGCAGACGGCAGACGAAATCGCCCAGAAGGTCGACGCGCAAGGTCCAGCTCGCACGGAAGTATCCGAAGATCCAGACCATGTTCGGCACGCCAGTGAACATCATGCCGCGATAGGTGACCGTCTCGCCGAAGTCGAGCGGCTTCCCGTCGATATCGAAGTCGATGTCGCCGAGAACGCTCAGGTTGAAGCCGGTCGCGGTGACGATGACATCGGCCTCAAGCTCCTTGCCTGATTTGAGCAGAATGCCCTTCTCCGTGAACCGTTCGATCTCGTCCGTCTCTACCGAAGCCTTGCCCGAAGCAATCCCCTGGAAGATATCGCCATCGGGCACGAAGGCGACGCGCTGCTGCCAAGGGCGATAACGCGGCGTGAAGTGCTTCTGCACCGTCTCCTCCGGCAGGAAGAGGCGCACCGCGTCGAGCAGTTCCTTGCGCACTTCCTCCGGCTCCTCGAAGGAACGGCGGGCGAACTCGGCCTGATTGTGCAGGATTTCACGACGCGTGATCTCGTGGATCCACTTCTCGTCCACTTCGAGCTGACGCAGCCTGTCCGCCAGCTCGTTCTCGTTCCGGCCGGGGATGAAATAGGTCGGCGAGCGCTGGAGAAGCGTCACATGTTGGCAGTCGCCTGCGATAGCGGGCACAAGCGTTGCCGCCGTCGCGCCCGAACCTATGACGATGACTTTCTTGCCCTTGAGGTCGAAATTGTCCGGCCATGTCTGCGGATGGACGATCTCGCCCTTGAACTTGTCCATGTCGGGCCATTCGGGCGTGTAGCCCTCCGCGTGACGGTAATAGCCCTGGCACATCCACAGGAAATTCGCGGTGAAGCGGCGTTCCTCTCCGGTCTTCTTGTCGGTCGCATAGACCGTCCAGAGATTGTCCTCGCTCGACCACTTCGCCGTCGAAATGCGGTGGTTGTATCGGATATGGCGATCGAGGTCGTTCTCATCGATCACCTCTTTCATATAGGTGAGGATTTCTTCCGCGGTTGCGATGGGCGTTCCCGTCCAGGGCTTGAAACGATAGCCGAAGGTGTAGAGATCGCTGTCCGAGCGGATGCCGGGGTAGCGGTGCATGTGCCAGGTGCCGCCGAAACTGTCGAGACCTTCGAGCACGACGAAGGTCTTTTCGGGGCACTGTTCCTGGAGATGATAGGCGGCGCCGACGCCGGAAATGCCCGCTCCGACGATCAGCACGTCGAAGTGCTCGGTTTTCTGCGCTGCGGCCGGTTTCGTGAGCGTTTCTGTCCCTGCCATTTCCTTCACTTTCCTCAGTTGGCGCTTCTTGGGTCGCCGGATTTCGATGTCCCTATCTTGAGACCCTGAAACCTAGGGTCAATACCCTAAATTACCCTCACGCACACCAAATTGACGCAGGGAAATGCTGCATTGCAGCGCAATCGGGCAGCGGCTCAGGCGAACCGGCTCGAAATTTCTTCAGTGGGCGGATCATATCGGCAAGCTGACGTGCGGGCCGGCAGTTCGCGCAGAGGCCCTGAGGCCCGAAAATCTGGCTGGGGCGGGAGGGTTCGAACCTCCGAATGGCGGAATCAAAATCCGCTGCCTTACCACTTGGCTACGCCCCAGCAGGGCCTGGAAGCCCTTGGCGGGCGGCCTCGCGAAACGCGGCGGAACATACCGGCATCCCCCCTGTGGCGCAACCGGGCACCTGCCGGATGGAATCCACGGAAAAGAGCGGCTACCGGTCCCCGATCCCGCTTGCGGCCCCAGGTTTTGGCAGCTATAACGCCGCCTCGAATTGCCGCGCGGAGTGTGGCGCAGTCTGGTAGCGCACCTCGTTCGGGACGAGGGGGTCGCAGGTTCAAATCCTGCCACTCCGACCATTCGGCAATGACAATAAAGGCTCCCGGCGCGGATTGCGCGGGAGCCTTTGTTCTTTCCGGTGCTTCCGGTAAATGGCCGGGCGCGGCTTACCAGCCGAGCAGACCGCCCAGGAAGTCGAGCCATGAGCCGATGGCGCCGCCGCCGCCGGGCGAACAGGCATAGACCGGCTTCGTGCTCATGAAGAATGCCGCTGAGCCTGCACCCAGCGCGAGAATGGCTGCGGAGGCCGTCATTTTGAGACGGGTCAGCCGAAAGAGTTTCATAGCGAGACATCCCCTGTAGCTGTTGAGTAGCATCCGGTACCGTGAGCAAAATGCAGACCGCGCCGCGAACGGGGCACCGTTAACGAGAAAATCCGAGGAGACTCACGATGGCCGTCACCCTTTACGACTTCACCGCAGCGCCGAGCCCCCGCCGCGCGCGCATCCTGCTCGCCGAGAAGGGAATCGCGCATGAGACCGTGCAAATCGATCTCGCAAAGGGTGAGCAGCTCGGCGAGGCCTATCGCCAGATCAATCCGGCCTGCACGGTTCCCGCCCTGAAGCTCGAGGACGGCACTATCCTGACCGAGAATATCGGCATTGCGGCCTGGGCGGAGGAAGCGAAGCCGGAGCCGCGCCTCCTCGGCGCAACCGCCGCGGAGAAGGGGCTCGTTTTCAGCTGGAACGCGCGAATCGAATTCGAAGGTTTCATGCCGATCGCCGAGGTTCTGCGGAACACGTCGAAGGGCATGGTTGGCCGCGCCCTGCCCGGCCCGGTCAATCTCGAGCAGATTCCCGCGCTTGCCGAGCGCGGTTCGATGCGCCTCACGCGCTTCTTCGACATGCTGAACGAGCGTCTGAAGGGCCGCGAATACATCGCCATCGACAGCTTCTCGCTGGCCGACATCACGGCCCTTGTCTGCGTGGATTTCGCAAAATGGGTGAAGCACGAGCCAAAGCCCGAGCACACAGACCTTCTGCGCTGGCATGCCGCCGTTTCGGCCCGGCCCAGCGCCAAATCCTGAAACCGCGAATTTGACAGGGCGTCTCTCGCCCCTATGATGCGGCCACTCGATGGTTCCGAGGGATGTCCGTTTGGACATTTCGAGGAGGCAAGAGGGAACAGGGTGAGGCTCGCGCCAAAGCCCTGGCTGCCCCCGCAACTGTAAGCGGCGAGGCCTCGTTCCAAGCATGTCACTGGCTGCCACGGTCCTTGTTTGAGGGCTGGCATCCCGGGAAGACGGAACGCGGCCCGTGACCCGCGAGCCAGGAGACCTGCCACCGGGTTCGTCATCTGCCGTGGCCGGGGGTGTGCCAGGGGGGCGTCGATCCGCTGGCACTCTGTCCTTCTTCGGACATCAGGCCGTCCGGGTTTCCGTTTCCATGTCTCTTTCCCCGCGCACCGGCGCCATGCGGCCGGGGTGGCCGCGCAAGAGAGACAGGACTCTGAATTCAATGACCATCAAAGGCTGGGGGGCCTGCGCGGCCCTGACACTGGCGGCGCTCGCCGCCACCTCCGCACACGCGGAAGAACCACCGATCGTGACGGACGAGCTGCTCGTTTCCGCCGGCATCGAACCCATTCCCACCAAGGAAGTCTCGAGCTCCTTCACCATCGTCACGGCGAAAGAGATCGAGAAGTTCCAGTACCAGGACATTACCGACGCGCTGCGCTCCGTTCCGGGGCTTCACGTTGTACCTTCAGGCGCACGCGGCACGGTCACGACGGTCTTCACGCGCGGCGCCAATTCCAACCAGACGCTTGTGCTGCTCAACGGCATGCCGCTCAACGATCCATCCTTTCCGAACGGCGCGGCGAACCTCGCCGGCATTCCGCTCGACAATGTGGAACGGATCGAGGTCGTGCGCGGGCCTCAATCCGCGCTTTATGGCAGCCAGGCGATCGGCGGCGTGATCAACATCATCACCAAGACCGGCAAGGGGGAGCCCTCCGTCACGGCGCGTGTCGAAGGCGGCACGCTCGGTACGCTCAACACCTATGCGAGCACGGGTGGCAGCTTCGGTTCGACCGACTACTTCTTCTCTATCTCGCGTGAGGATACTGCAGGCAACGACATCACGCCCGCCCGCCTTCGTGACGCCCGAGGCGAGGAAGAAGACGGCACGGAGACAATCTCGACTTCTGGCCGCATCGGTACGCAGTTCAACGAGAATGTGAGCGGCTCCCTCTTCGTTCAATATACGAAAGCGGAAGCCGACACGGACGCCGACGGTTCCACCGCCGGATTCGTCAGCGTCTACCAGAATTTCGACAGCATCTTCGAGTCGACGCGCCTCTTTGTCGGCGGCGATCTCTCCGGCAAGTTCCTCGACAACAAGTGGCGGCCGAAGCTGTCTCTCAGCTACACCGACCAGCAGTCGGACTCGAGCGACAATCCGGATGCGGGCGGCTCGGTCTATCTCGACCGGACCGCGAATGAAGGCCGGACGCTGAAGGCCTCCTTCGACAACGCCTTCGACCTGTCGAACCAACACCTCCTCACCTTCGGTGCGAGTTATACGCGGGATGAATTCGAATCGAGTGGTTATCGCGATCTCGGCGGCTTCGTCATCACGCAGGCGTCGGACGCGGAGACGGACGCCTTCGCCGTCTATGTTGGCGACCACATGACATTCGGCGATCGCTTCTTCGCAACTGCCAGTGCGCGCTACGACATGCCCGAAGACATGGAGGATCGCTTCACCTTCACGCTTGCCCCCGGTTACTACCATCCGGAGACGGATACGCGCTTTACCGTTTCCTACGGTACGGGTTTCAAGACGCCTTCGCTCTATCAGCGCTACGGTTTCGACGTGAATACGTTTGGCGGCTTTCCCTCCGGCGTCTATCGCGGCAATCCGAATCTCGATCCGGAGAAGAGCAAGGGCTGGGAAGCGGGCATCGAGCAGGGCTTCCTCGGCGGCAGGGCGCTTGCCGGAGCCACCTGGTTCGATACGGAGATCGAAGACGCAATCTCCATCGTTTTCGTCGGCGTGAACTCGACCGCCATCAATATCGACAAGCTCGACACAAAAGGGCTTGAAGCCTTCGTCGAGATCAATCCAATCGACGAGTTGACCGCCCGCATCGACTACACGCTGACGATACTGAAATCCGACCAGTTCGCGAGCACGATGGTGCGCCGCCCCCGGCACCTCATCGGTTTCACCGCGAGCTGGGAAGTCATCCCAGGCACCGTTCTTTCGACCAACGCCGAATGGATAGACATCTATCGCGATGTTCCGCGCGACGGCTTCGGCTTCTATGTCGATCCCGGGCCCTACACGGTCGTGAACGTCGCCGCTTCGCACCGCCTCACCGACAATGTGAAGCTCACGGCGCGGGTGAACAACCTGCTCGATACGGAGTATGAACCGGCCAACGGTTTCATGGCGCCGGGCATCGAGGCGCTGGCGGGCGTGGAAGTCACCTTCTGATCACGCTTCGTCACAACAACAAAAGGCGCGGGAGCGATCCCGCGCCTTTTTTCGTTCCCGCTCTCTGCTTCAGCGACCGGTGAAGTTCGCCGTGCGCTTTTCCACGAAATGCGCGACGCCTTCCTTGAAATCCTCGCTCGCGAAACTCTTCTGCATCTCGCTGTCGCCGACTTCGAGCGCCTCGTTGAAATTCTGGAAGAGCGCCTTCCATATCTGCGCCTTCATCACCGCCATGGAACGCGGCGAAACCGTCTCCGCCAGCATCCGCGCATAATCCATGACATTCGCCATGAAACTCTCCTGCGGGAAGACCTTGTTCACGAGGCCCATCGCCTCCGCTTCCGCCGCGGGCACCTTGCGCGCCGACATGAGAAGGTCGAGCGAGTGCGCGGGGCCGACAAGATGCGGCAGCAGCCAGGAAATGCCGTGCTCGGCGATGAGGCCGCGGCTTGCGAATGCAGTGGTGAATTTCGCTTCCGATCCGGCAAAGCGCATATCGGCATAAAGCGCGAAAACGAGGCCGAGCCCCGCGGCCGGGCCGTTGATCGCGGCGATGACCGGCTTCTTGACCTGCATGAGATAGCCGAAGCGTCCGCCATAATGCGGGCTCACATCGGGGCCGAGCCCGCTTGCAAAATCGAACGCTTCCTCGCGCGATGCCGTCGCAAGCTCTCGCTCTTCCCAGCTGTCGGGCTTGATCTGCTGCAGGAGCCCCATATCCGCGCCGGCGCAGAAGCCGCGCCCCGCGCCTGTCACCACGATCACCCGAACGTCGTCGTCGGCAACAGCGGCAGCCATCGCCTGCTTAACGCTCTTTTCCATCGCCGCCGTCCAGGCGTTGAGCTTTTCAGGCCGGTTCAGCGTCAGCACGGCCACGCGGTCCCTCACCTCATATGTGAGGTCTTCATAAGCGCTCATTTTCTCCTCCCCTTCTTCGGCTGTTTCCGCCTTTCGGCAAGTATGGCCGAAGGCAACCCCATGCGACAAACTGCTCCCGACGAAGTCGTGGTATTCCGGCCCTTCCCGGCGTATGGTTTTTCGCATGGGGAACACACGCACATATGGCCAGAAGCCGCTCGCCCGCCTCGGCGCCGTTCAGGCGCTGGCGCTCATTGCGATGTTCTTCCATATCGCCTCCCCGCTCGCGCTCCAGCTTGCCGGTCCATCCGTGGACGGGCTCATGCAGACCGTTATCTGCTCCGGCGGCGTCGCGAAGACGGTCTATATCGACGAGGATGGGAATCCTGTCGAACCGGCCACCCCCGGTTCGACAGCGCATGACTGCAAATCCTGCGTCCATCATTGCGGCGCTGCGGCGCTCACGGCCCTTTTCGCCCTTCCCGCGCCGCAATGGACGCTTCCCGCTCCGCTTCGCGCCGCATATGCCGCACTTTCCGGCTACGCTTACTCCAGCCAGCATTCCCGCGCGCCGCCCGCCTGATCCGGCGCGTGCTTCCACAATCCCTTCACAACGACGCCTGCAGCGCGCGCCGCTAGCGGGCTCGCATCATTGAATCAGGCAACATGAAAAATTCCATCCGGCGTTCGGGCGTGGCGTTGGCCGCGCTCCTTTCCGCATTCGTCACCTCCGCACAGGCGGTGGACGAAGGAGCCGTCGCCCTTCCCGAGATCGTCGTTGAGGGCGAAGATCTCACCAACCCCTTCTCCGGCCTCGCCGATCCCGCCTTTCCCCATGGCACGCTCACCGTGCCTGGCGTCGCGGAAGCGCAGCGCGAAATGTCGCTCATTCCGGGCGCCGTCTCCGTTGTTCCGGCCGCGCGTTATCAGGACCTCTATGCGCATAATTTCGAGGACGTGATGGACTTCACGCCCGGCGTCTATGCGCGCAAGCGCTTCGGCGCGGAGGTGCGCCTCTCCATTCGCGGCTCCGGGCTCTCGCGCTCCTTCCATATGCGCGGCCTCGAAATCCTGCAGGACGGCATTCCCTACAACCTCGCGGACGGCTCGGCCGACTTTCAGGAGATCGATCCGCTCATCGCCCAGCACATCGAAGTCTACAAAGGCGGCAACGGCCTACGCTTCGGTTCGGCGACGCTTGGCGGCGCGGTCAACTTCGTGACGCCCACGGCCTATACGGCTGAAGCGGAAAACCTCGTTCGCCTGGAAGGCGGCAGCTACGGCACCGCCCGCATCCATACGCAAACCGCGCGCATCGTCGGCAATACGGATTTCTTCGCCGCCATGAGCGCCAATCACGTGGATGGCTTCCGTCAGCAGGAGACGGAAGAAAGTATCCGCTTCTCGGGCAATCTCGGGCATCGTTTCAACGAGGCGGTGGAGACGCGTTTCTATCTCACCACCAACATCGTCGATCAGGAAATGCCGGGCACACTGACGCTCGCCCAGGCCGAAAGCGATCCGGAGCTAGCCAATCCCGGCAACATAGCCCTCAACCAGCAACGCAATGTCCGCTCCGTCCGCTTCGCGAACAAGACGACATTCGCACTCGATGAGAGCTCGACCCTCGATCTGGGCGGCTATGTCGGCTACAAGCGCCTCTATCACCCGATCTTCCGCGTGCTCGACTATCGCGGGCCGCTCGCCGGCCTCTTCGCCCGCTACAACTCGGAAGGAAGTCTCGCCGGCCATCGTAACATCCTCACCATCGGCGGTGATCTTTCCTGGGGCGAAGTGGAGGCGAAGCAATATACGAATGTCGGCGGCTCGCGCGCCGGTCTTGTCGCCAGCGGCACGCAATCGGCCGCGAACTTCAAGCTCTATGCGGAAAACAAGTTCTATGTCGTGGAGGATGTGGCGCTTGTGGGCGGCCTTCAGGCCATTCACTCCTACCGCAAGTTCACCAATGATTTCACGCCCGCGCAGAGCGATGCGACGGACTTCTCCTCGCTGAGCCCCAAGGCAGGCGTCCTCTGGGACGTGGCGGAGACGGCGCAGGTCTATGGCAATGTCACGCGCAGCTATGAGCCGCCAACCTTCTCCGAACTCGTACAGGCGACGGTCTTCCAGTTCGTTCCGCTCGATCCGCAACGCGCTGTCACGGCGGAAATCGGCACGCGCGGCGCGACGAAGAATGTCGCGTGGGATGTCGCGCTTTACCGCGCCTGGGTGAAAGGCGAACTCATCAACTACACGGTGAGCCCCAGCATTCCCGCTTCGACCTTCAACGCGGACGAGACGATCCATCAGGGCATCGAGGCCTCGCTCACGCTCGATGTCGGCGCGTGGGGATTGCGCAAGGTTCTCGGCAGCGACCGGCTGCTGCTCGAACAGGCCTACATGTATAGCGACTTCGCCTTCGATGGCGACGCGACCTATGGCGACAACAAGCTCGCGGGCATGCCGCCTCACGTCTATGTCGCCGCACTTCGCTACAAGTCGATCGGCGCAAACGGTCTCGGCTGGGACATCGCGCCGAAAGTCGAATGGGTGCCGAATGGCGGCCATGTCGATTATGCGAACCGCCTCGAAGCGCCCGGCTACACGACGATCGGTGTGGAAGGCGGCGTGGACCTCGCGAAGGGCGTTCGTCTTTTCGTCGATGCCCGCAACCTGACCGACCGCAACTACATCTCGACATACAGCAACATCACCGATGCGGCGCTCGCTGCGACCAACGTCTTCTATCCCGGCGAGGGCAGAAGCGTGTTCGCGGGCCTGAAGGTCGCGTTCTGACAACAACAACCGTCATTGCGAGGAGGCGAAGCCGACGAAGCAATCCAGAGCCGCTTGCTCTGAACTCGCTGCCCCTGGATTGCTTCTCTCGCCATGCTCGCTCGCAATGATGCAAATGGAGAAACCGGATGAAACTCTCTAAGCTCTCGCTTTCCCTGCTGGGCACTCTTGCCCTCGTCTCGCCCGCCGCGGCGCATGTCGTCCTCGACCAGCCGATGGCGAATGCAGGCACCTATTACAAGGCCGTCTTCCGCGTCCCGCATGGCTGCGAAGGATCGCCGACCACCTCCATTTCGGTCCGCATTCCGGAAGGCGTCATCTCCGTGAAGCCGCAGCCCAAGCAGGGCTGGTCGGTGAAGACGGAAACCGCTCCTTACGCGAAATCCTATGAGAATCATGGCAAGCAGATCTCGGAGGGCGTGGTCAGGGTCACATGGGAGGGCGGCCCCCTTCCGGACGACATGTTCGACGAATTCGCGCTCATGATGAAGCTGCCCGACGACAAGGAGACGATGATGCTCTTCTTCCCCGTGGAGCAGACTTGCGCGAAAGGCTCCACCGCCTGGGACGAATTCCCGGCGCCCGGCGCCGATCCGCACTCGCTGGCGCGTCCCGCGCCTTCGCTGATGCTGCATCAGGGGGATGCTCACACCCATCACCATTGATGCTTCCCCGTACCTATCTGCTAGTCTCCTTCCAGACGAATGATGAGGAGGAAAGCAATGGGCGCGACGCTGCCGAAACAGGGCACCGAATGGAGCAAGCTCAAGACCGAGATGGAGACGCGCGGCTCCCATGACGTCAAATGGCGTGAAGGGAAGACCGCCGTCTACGTCTTCAATGCCGGTCCGGATGTCGCGGAGGTCCAGAAAGAGGCCTACACGATGTTCATGTCGGAAAACGGCCTCGGCCCGATGGCCTTTCCGAGCCTGAAACAGATGGAGGAGGAAGTGGTCCAGATGGGCCTCGGCCTTCTCCACGGGCCGGAAGGCGCCGCGGGCAACATCACCTCCGGCGGCACCGACTCGATCACCATGGCCGTGAAGACCGCGCGCGACTTTGCGCGCGCCGAGCGTGGCGTTCAGGGCCAGTGCAACATCGTCGCGCCCTGGTCCGCGCATCCCGCCTTCGACAAGGCGGCGAAGATGATGGAGATCGAGATCAGGCGCGTCCCCTGTACCGATCTTCTGGCCGATGTCGCTGCGATGGAAGACGCCGTGGACGGCAACACCATCATGATCGTCGGCTCCGCGCCCTGCTTTCCCTTTGGCCTCATCGACCCCATCGAAAAGCTCGGCGCACTCGCCGAGAAGAAGAAGCTCTGGCTTCATGTCGATGCCTGCGTCGGCGGCTATATCGCGCCTTTCGTGCGCATGAATGGCGGCGACGTGCCTCCCTTCGATTTCGAGGTGCCGGACGTCATGTCCATGTCGGCCGACCTCCACAAATACGGCTATTGCGCCAAGGGGGCGTCTACCGTTCTCTTCCGCTCCGAAGAACTGCGTTCGCACATGATCTTCGATTGCGCGGACTGGCCGGGCGGGCGCATGGTCACGCCGACGCTCGCAGGCACGCGGCCGGGCGGCGCCATCGCCGCGGCATGGGCGGTGATGAATTTCCTCGGGGAGGAAGGCTACCGCGCGAAGCACCGGCAGGTGACGAATGCGCGCGAGGCCGTGGAGGCAGGCGTCGCCAGGCTCGGCTTCCGCGTGCTCGGCCGTCCGCAACTCGGGATCGTCTCCTTCACCCATGACGAAGTCGATCCCTTCGCCGTCTGGGGCAAGCTTTTCGAGCGCGGCTGGTTCACCAGCCTCACCACCGAGCCCAAGGGCCTCCATCTCATGCTCTCGCCCTTCCATGAGAGCGTGACCGGCACCTACCTCTCCGATCTCGAATGGGCGCTCGGCGAGGTAAAGGCGGGTAACGAGGGCAAGAAGCGCGAAGCGCGCTACAGCTAGCGCTCCGGATGGAGGCCATTACCGGGATAGGACCGATGAAAACGCCGAACATACTGATGATCATGACCGATCAGCAGCGTGCCGACTCGATGGGCTATGCCGGGAACAAGCCGTCCGACACCCCAAATCTCGACCGGCTGGCCCGGCAAGGCGCGATCTTCGAGAATGCCTATAGCAGCTCGACCTCCTGCGTTCCGGCCCGCTCGTCCCTGATGACGGGTTTGCTGCCGCACCGCGTACCGACCGTGGATTCCAACGGACGGAAATCGGCCGGCTTGGGTCTATCTCTCAAACCCGGGCAATGGACGATTGCCCGGGCCCTGCGCGATGCAGGATATGAGACCGCTCTTTTCGGCAAGATGCATTTCCATCCCATGCATGCGGATCACGGTTTCGACGTGATGCATATGTGCGAACATCTTCCTGCCGGCTATGCCGAAAACGCCGAGGACGACTATCGCAAGTGGCTGACATCGACCGGTCGCGAAGATACCCGTTTCGTGCGGGCTTCGACGCCGAGACCTTTCCCCTACGAAGCGGAATACCACCCGACCAACTGGATAAAGAGACACAGTCTCGATTTCCTTGGCAATCGGGATTCGTCCGTTCCCTATTTCGCCATCATTTCCTTCACCGCTCCGCACACACCCTACGATCCGCCGGAACCCTATGCGTCCATGTACCGGCCGGAAGAGCAGGAAATCCCCGCAAAGGGCATTGAGGTCAATGCAGGCCTGCCTGCCCCCCTTCTCGACGCGGTCATGGCCGAGGGAAATCGGCGGTCCCTCACGCCGCGGCGTGTAAAGGAACACACGGAATTGCACGTGCGCGAGGTGCTGGCCGCCATTCGCGCTTCCATCAACTGCATTGACGCTGCAATCGGCGAAGTGATGGAGAAGGTCGATCTGAACAACACAATCGTCTTCTTCCTGTCGGATCATGGAGACTATGGCGGCCATCGCGGTCTACTAGGGAAGACCCCCTGGATTCCCTTCGATGACCTGATCCATGTGCCATTTTTCGCGGTGGGCGCAGGCGTTACCCCCGGAAGGCGTATCCGGGAACCCGTGCAGAGTTTCGACTATGTGGCGACGGCCCTCGAATACGCGGCGCTGGAGCCTCCGGTAGCCGACATGGAGTCGGCCAGCCTCCTTCCCCTGCTGAAAGGCGCCGCACCCGACAATGACCGTCCCGTCTTTTCCGGCACTCTCGAAGGGTGGCCGATGATCCGGCGAGGCCGGTTCAAGGACATCTGGCACTCGGGATATGACGTACACGCATTATTCGATCTCGAATCCGATCCGGACGAAAGCGTCAATCTGGCCGAAGATCCGGCTTATGCCTCGCTGATTGCCGAGAACACGAAAATCCTCAAAGCCATTCTGGCCAAGCAACCCGTGAGCGAGCCGGACAACGGCGCCGCCGCGTTCCGCAAGGCATCCGGACGCTAGCCGGGCGAACTCCGATGATTCCGGAAAGAAGAACCCGCCTCTCCGGGGGGAGGAGAAGCGGGTTCTCTTACTCATACGCAACCAGCCATCGGGGACGCATGAAAAACGTGCAGCAGGCCGATTAGTTCCCGGTCGCGTCGTCCACGTCCTCGCCCATTTCCTCGGCCGGGCCGTCGTCGAACATCGAACCCTGATCCGTGGCCTGATCGATTTCCTCGCCCGCTTCTTCCATCGGGCCTTCGTCGTCGCACGCCGCCAGGCCGCCCGCGAGCGGGAGGATGAGGGCGATACCGAAGAGAGTCTTGCGCAACATGGATGGTCTCCGTCCTTTGTGACAGGTCCGGCGCGAAAGGCGCCGGGACTTTGAAGGCAGGCGGCCTGCCGCCGTGCCGGGTCGGGAATGAGAACGCCCGGTTTTCATCCGGGTTCCATCGCGGTTCCATAAAGTGCCTGACGCAAGGGAAGGCCTGCCCGTTTCCGCTCCCTCCCGATTGCGGCGTGCGGAGCCCCGATTGACGTTTTCCGGGACGCCGCTGCTGCTACACTCATCTCAAACAACAGAGTCACCTGGGGAGGAGACGATGGGCGGAGCAAAGATCATTTCGGGCGCGCGTGTGGCGGAGAATGCCGCGCTTCAGGAGCGGGCGGCCCGTGCGGCAAGCGGCTTCAGGAGCCTCGGCATCGGGCCGGGCGATGTGGTGGCGGTCTATCTGAGGAACGACTTTCCTTTCATGGAAGCATCAGCCGCGGCGGGCCTGGTCGGCGCCTATTCGACGCCCGTCAACTGGCACAATTCGCCGGACGAGGCGCGTTACATCTTCGAGAATTCCGGCGCGAAGGCGATCGTGATCCATGCTGACCTCTATCGCGGCATCGAGAAGGCGATCCCGGCGGACGTGCCCGTCTTCGTGGTCGAAACGCCGCCCGAGATCGTTTCCGCCTATGGGCTGTCGCCCGCCGATGCGAAACTTCCCGGCGGCGCGACAAGCTGGGATGAATGGCTCGCGCAGTTCCCGCCCATCGAGGCAGGCCCCGCCGAAGCGCCGGGCTCCATGATCTACACTTCGGGAACGACCGGGCACCCGAAGGGCGTGCGCCGTTCGCCGCCGACGCCCGAACAGGCGGTCGCCTGGGCGTCGATCATCGGCAAGGTGATGGGCTTCAATCCGGCCTATGGCGAGCCGCAGGAGATGGTCACCGTCATCACCGGCCCGATGTACCACTCCGCGCCCAATGCCTATGGGCTCTACGCTTTCCGCGTCGGCGCGAACATTATCCTGCAGCCGCGCTTCGATCCGGAAGAGCTGTTGGAGATGATCGAGCGCCACAAGGTCACGCATCTCCACATGGTGCCGACCATGTTCGTGCGCCTGTTGAAGCTCCCCGACGAGGTGAAGAAGAAATACGACCTCTCCTCGCTCCGCTTCGTCGTCCATGCGGCCGCGCCCTGTCCGGTCCATGTGAAGCAGGCCATGATCGAGTGGTGGGGCCCGGTCATCAACGAATATTACGGCGGCACGGAAACGGGCGCCGTCGTCTTCTGCAACTCCGAGGAGTACCTCGCCCATCCGGGCACCGTCGGCAAGGCGATCGACAATGCGAAGGTTCTCGTGATCGACGAACATGGCAACGAGCTGGCGCGCGGCGCGACCGGCGAGATCGTCTGCCGCACCTCGACCATTCCCGACTTCACCTATCACGGCGACGACGAGAAACGGCGCAAGTCCGAAAAGGCCGGGCTCATCGCGCTCGGCGATGTCGGCTATCTCGACGAGGACGGCTTCCTCTATCTCTGCGACCGCGCCAAGGACATGGTGATCTCCGGCGGCGTGAACATCTATCCCGCCGAGATCGAGGCCGAACTCCACAAGATGCCTGGCGTCGGCGATTGCGCCGTCTTCGGCATCCCCGACGAGGAATTCGGCGAATCCCTTTGCGCCGTGGTGCAGCCCCAGCCGGGCGTCACGCTGAAGGAGGCCGATGTCCGCTCATTCCTGCGCGAGCGGGTGGCCGGCTACAAGGTGCCGAAGAAGGTCGAGTTCCGCTCCGACCTCCCGCGCGAGGATTCCGGGAAAATATTCAAGCGGAAGCTTCGCGAACCCTATTGGGAAGCGGCCGGGCGTCGCATCTGACGTTTACCCGGAAAAAGCGGACATCCGGCAAAGCGGAAAGGGGCAGTTTTCTGCCCCTTTTTTTCAGCGACGATGCGGCGGAATGTCCTGCTGCATCGCAATATTTTTACAATCTGACATCTTGTCAGTTTGTGCAATGCAGCATATCTTTGATTCAGAAAGACAGAAGAATCGCCTGCAAGGCGGCGGCCCCCTCAGGGGGTGGAAACGATCGGGCCGGACTGAGTGTCATTCGAAGCAACGAGGTAAGCCCATGACTTCCGCACAGCATCTCGCCTCCCACGTCGCGGCGCATACCAGGTCCCTCAGCGCCGATATCGCCGCCCATGCCGGGCGTCTCTGGACCGCCGGCAAGTCCGGCGCCGCCAGGGCCACGGACGGTTTCAGCGCTTCCGAAGCGGTCACGGCGGGCGGCTATACGCTGCTTTCGCTCTACGCCCTCGGCTTCCTGGTCTATATCGCCTCCATCTACTGATCCCTCCCGCGCGGCGGCACGAATTCCGGGCGCGGCGGTCCTCCGCCGCGCCTACAGGTCAATTTCACCTGTTCCTGAACACCATAATCATCTTGCCTGAACTAGACGCACACCCATATTATAAGCATTCCTTATTAAGTGGCAGGCAGGCTACCTATGTTTGGAAATGTAGGGAGGCAAGAGCGAGCATGAACAAGAACCAGAATCCCGATCGCAGCACAGGCTTCCTTCTGCGCGACAATTCCCGCTTCATGAAGGTCGCCTTCAACGACCGCGTCAGCGGTCTCACCCAGGCGCAATGGGGCGCGCTGGCGCAGCTCTCGCGCCATGAAGGCCTCAACCAGGTCGGCCTTGCCGATCTGCTCGAAGTCCAGCCCATCACCGTAGCGCGCATGATCGACAAGCTCGTCTCGCTCGGCGTGGTGGAGCGTCGCCCCGATCCGAATGACAGGCGCGCGCAGCAGCTCTTCCTCACCGAAAAGGCGCAGCCGCTGCTGGACCAGATGTGGGAAGCTGGCGACGAGATCCTCGACGAGGCCTATGCGGGCTTCAGCGACGAGGAACGGACCGCTTTCATCGACATGCTCGTCCGCATGCGCAGCAATTTGGCGCGCCTCGCACAGGGCGGCCCCCGCAGCCGCAACGTGTTCAGAAAGGCAAGCTAGAAAAAATGCCCGAGCAGTCCGCGAGACCGGGCGAGCGCTTTCGCGCGCAACTTCAAGCTGATTGATGTACATGACGCCCCTCGCCCTGCCGCTGCTGTTTCTCCTCCGGGTGAACAGGAGCGGCTCGTCGCAGGGCGGACAGGCTGCCGCCGCGCATCTCGACTAGCCGCTCGCGCCGCCGCGGCATCGAGACTCTTTCCAATACTTAGCCGGTAGTGAAAGTTTTTCTTGACCGGCGCCGCGCACGAGCCAATACTTTCCCACATGGCTAAGTTTTCAATCGATCTCGATAAGGCCTTTTCCGCACTGGCAGACCCCACGCGCAGGGCAATCGTCAGCCGGTTGTGCGAGGGACCGAAATCCGTCAGCGAACTTTCCGAGCCGTTCGATCTGGCTCTGCCGTCGCTGCTCAAGCATGTCCGTGTCCTTGAAGAGAGCGGCCTTGTCAGCTCCGAGAAGATAGGCCGCATACGGACGTGCAAGGTAGACGCGCATGCGCTTCAGGAGACCGAGGCGTGGATAAACCGCCATGTCTCCATCTGGGAGAAACGGCTGGACCGCCTCGAAGCGCATATCCACCGCATGAAGAGGAAGAATTGATACCATGGGCACTTCAAGCAACACCGAGTCCGCCTGGCGCGACTGGCCGCTCGATCGCGAGATCGTCATCAGCCGTGTCATCGATGCACCGCGGGATCTCGTCTATGCCGCCTGGTCCGACCCCGCTCAGATACAGGAATGGTTCGGGCCCGAAGGCATGGTGATCGAAACGAAGGAGATCGATCTCAAACCCGGCGGCGTCTGGCGCTTCGACATGGTCGCCGACGATGGCACGCGCTACAGCAACCGGATGGTTTTCCTCCGCATGGAAGCGCCGCTGCAGATCGAGGTCGAGCACGGCTCGGACGAGGATAACGACCCGTGCAAGTTCAGGATGCTCGTCACCTTCGATGAGCAGAGCAACGGCAAGACCGTCATCACGCTCCGCCAGATGCATCCCTCCAGAGAGCAGCGGGAGGGCACGATCGGCTTCGGCGCTGTCGAATATGGAGGGCAGACGCTGGAGAAGCTCTCCCGGCATGTTGCAAAGGTGAGGGCACGCTAGGCAAGCAAGCCCGCCGCTGTTTCTCCCGCGGCCGGGAACCGCTAGGCCATGCCCGCGGCACGAAGCAGGATATCGACCTGCCGCCGCCGCGACGAAGCCTTCGCCTCCGCGCCGCCGGAAAAGACCGCGAGCCCGACGAGATCGAGATAAGGGTCGATCTCTTCGCGGCTCAGCGTGCTGGCGCCGGCGGCAATCGCCGCCTCGATCTCGGGTCGGGACGCCTTGCGAAACTGCTCGCGCACCTCCTCCGATCCCCGCATCGCCTCGCGGCACAGATTGGCGAAATCCGCATCCTCCGAAAGGCGCTTCACCACCTCCCCTACACAGGCGGCAAAGCGCGCTGCGCCGCGGTCGAACTCGCCATGCACTTCCGTCAGCGCCTCCTCGAGTTCCTCCTGCAGCCGCTTCATCAACTCGGCCACGACATCGTCGACGCTGTCGAAATAATTGTAGAAGGACGCGCGCCCGATCCCCGCCACCTCGGCGATGCGGCTGACATTCAGCGCGGCCAGCCCTTCGGCCCCTGCCACGCGAATGGCCGCCTCGAATATCGCCTCTCGCGCGCGATGGCCCTTCCGGCTCTTCACCTCAAGGATGGTTTGGGCGCTTTTCGGCGGTTTCATGCGGCCTCTTCCTGAAAGAACGGCATGATACGACATTCATGTTGATAAATCTCGACACATGTGTCAGTTTTCTTGCCCGAAAGGCGGCCGGGGCGCCGCCTCTCCCATATCGGCTCCTGCCCCCGGTTGACCCACATGCTCGACAACATCGCCAACTTCCTCAATCGCGTCACGACATGGCGCGCCGCCTCTGTCACGATCGCGACGACGATCCTGCTCTTTGCGGTCTATCTCGACTACATCCAGCCGCTCCGCGACTATGGCGGCGGCGCCGTTCATCTCGACATCCGTTTCGGCGGCTATATGCTCGCGGATGTGCTGGCGTATTTCGGTACGCTGGGCGCCGAGGGCCGCAGCTTCTATGCAAAGACCACGCTCTTCGACACGATCTGGCCGCTCGGTGTCGCTCTCAGCGGCGCGCTCTGGGCGCCGCTCGCTTTCCGGCGCAGCGGTCTCGTCGTTGCAGCCGCCTTCTGTCCCGTCATGTTCGGCACGCTCGATCTTTTCGAGAATGTCGGTCTCTGGATCATGCTCGCGCAGTATCCGGACGTCTCCCCGGCCGTCGCGGGCATTGGCAATGCGATCACGCTCGCAAAGCAGGCGATGATCCCGGGCGCGACGCTCGCAATACCGGCGCTGCCGCTGATCGCCGTCCTTCGCAAGAGCCGCCGCCCCGGCCTTGCCTGACTTCCCTCAGCAGGAAGCCGGCGCCAGCGCGCTGCAATGCGCCAACTCGCGCTTGCGTCGGCCCCGCCGAACCGCCATCTTCGGCCGAACGGAGGAGAGATGGCAGTTCAGATACCCTACGTCCGCGAGATCGAGTTCGAGTATGGCGATTGCGACGAGCTTTCGCCGCTGATCCGCCGCGTTGTCGCGCATAACCCGTCCGCCTTCACCTATATGGGCACCGGCACCTATATCGTCGGGCATGGCGAAGTTGCGGTGATCGACCCCGGCCCCCTTCTCGACGCGCATCTCGATGCGCTGCTGCGCGCGCTCGAAGGCGAGACCGTCACGCATATCCTCATCACGCATACGCATAGCGATCACTCGCCCGCCGCCGCGCCCCTGAAGGCGCTCACAGGTGCGGAGACCTATGCCTATGGGCCGCATGGTTCGGGACAGAAGCAGGGTGCGGACGATGTGCAGGTCGAAGAAGACGGCGACATGAAATTCGTCCCCGATGTCGAGATCCGGCACGGCGACATCATCGAGGGGAATGGCTGGACCATCGAATGCGTCTACACGCCCGGCCACACCTCGAACCATATGTGCTTCGCCCTGCTCGAGGAAAAAGTGCTCTTCACGGGCGATCATGTCATGGGCTGGTCCACCAGCATCGTCAGCCCGCCGGACGGCAACATGGAAGACTATATGGCTTCGCTCCGTCTTCTCCTGGAGCGGGACGACGAGGTCTACTGGCCGACGCATGGCCCCGCCATCACGGACCCGAAACCCTTCGTCCGTTCCTTCATCGAGCATCGCGAGGATCGCGAGCGCCAGATCGTCGAGCAGTTGAAAGCGGGCCGCACGAAGATCGCCGACATGGTGCCCATCATGTATGCCGCCGTCGACAAGCGGCTCTATCCCGCCGCCGCGCGTTCCGTGCTCGCGCATATGGAGCATCTGGTGGCGACGGGCATAGTCGCAACCGACGGCAAGCCCTCGCTCGCGAGCGACTACCGGCTGGCTTAGTCCCTCACGTCATTGCGAGGAGCGTCGCAGGCGCGACGAAGCAATTCAGGGGCGGCAGGACTATGCTTGCGGCTCCTGGATTGCTTCGGCCTTGCGGCCTCGCAATGACGAAGTGAGGAAGACTACCCCTCCACGCCGAGCTTCGCACGCAGCGCATAAAGGTAGGTACGGATGCGGTTCGCATTCGCGCCCATATCGCTGATACCGACGCGCGAGACCGAACGGACATCCACCGCCGCTCCTTCACCGCTTTCGCTGACGCGGATCGCCACATCGTCCTTGAAGTTCATGATGCGAGTGGTCGCGGTCGCCTCGATCAGCCCGGCTTCCGGGTTCGATGACACGATTTCCCAGCCCATTTCGCGCGCCGTTTCGAGCGCGGCCTCGTAGGCCTTGCCCGGTTGTTCGCTCACTTCAAGCGTCTTCAGGTCCGGATAGGCCTGCTGCTGGAGTTCGGCGAGGTCCGCTGGCTCAGCCCGGTCGAGCGGGTTCGCATCCTCGCCGCGCAGTGCAATCACCGCGTCGAAGGCGGGCGGATTCGCAAGGTCCGTCGTGATGTCGTGAATGGCGGGCACCTTCGATCCGGCGATCATCGCCTGCCCGACAGGCGCGGCAACGAGGAGGCCGATCACGAGACCTGCAATCGCCGAGCGCACGCCGCTCCGCGACGAGACGAGGCTGATGACGAGCGCAATGGCGGAAATCACCGCGCCGATCAGCCCAATGGCCGCGCCGCCCGCAAGGCCCATCAGCGCGAGGCGGAAATGAACCAGCTCGAAGCGCTGGGCGAGAATGCCGAGCGCGAGGATAACGAGGCCGAGGATCGCGATCCTGAGCCCCCACGCGGCAAGCCGCGACTTTTCACCGTTCATGGTGTTCCGTTCTCCCGTTGCGGCGGACGCATTGTCCGCCGGGATATGAGTTGCCTTGCCCGGCGCGCTTGCCTACTCGGCGGCGTTCGCCGTGGGCAGCGTGTAGTCCTTGAACTTCTCGCGCAGCGCCAGCTTCTGGATCTTGCCCGTCGCCGTGTGCGGAATTTCGTCGACGAAGACGACGTCGTCCGGCATCCACCACTTGGCGATCTTGCCTTCCATGTAGCGCAGGATTTCGTCCTTGGTCGGCTCCTGCCCTTCCTTCGCCACGACGATCAGGAGCGGGCGCTCATCCCATTTGGGATGCGCGATGCCGATGACGGCGGCTTCCGCGACCTTCGGATGGCCGACCGCGAGGTTCTCGATCTCGATGGAGGAAATCCACTCGCCGCCCGACTTGATGACATCCTTCGCGCGGTCCGTGATCTGCATGTAGCCTTGCGGGTCGATGGTCGCGACGTCGCCCGTGTCGAACCAGCCATCCTTGTCGAGGATGTTGCCGCCCTCGCCCTTGAGATAGGCGCCGGCAATGGCCGGTCCGCGCACCATCAGGTGGCCGAAGGCCTTGCCGTCGGAGGGCAGTTCGTTGCCGTCGTCGTCGGTGATCTTCATCTCGACCGTGTAGATCGCGCGTCCCTGCTTCACCTTCACGTCGATCTGCTTTTCGAGCGGCCAGTCCTCCATGCCCGCCTTCAGCGCGCCGAGCGTGCCCATGGGCGACATTTCCGTCATGCCCCAGGCGTGGAAGACCTTCACGTCGTAGTTCTTCTCGAAGACCTCGATCATGGAGCGCGGCGCGGCCGAGCCGCCGATCACCACGCGTTCGAGCTTGGGGAGTTCCGCGCCGGTCTTTTCGAGGTGCTGCAGCAGCATGAGCCAGACCGTCGGCACCGCCGCCGTCACCGTCACGCCTTCCTGGTCGAGGAGCTCATAGATGCTCTGCCCGTCCATCTGCGCGCCGGGCATGACGATCTTCGCGCCCACCGCAGGCGCCGCGAAGGCGATGCCCCAGGCATTGGCATGGAACATGGGCACCACGGGCAGGATCGCATCGGCGCATTTCATGCCGAGCGCGTCGCCCATGTTCGCCGCCATGGAATGGATCACGTTCGAGCGGTGCGAATAGAGAACGCCTTTCGGGTTACCCGTCGTGCCGGAGGTGTAGCAGAGGCCGCAGGCGGCATTCTCGTCCACTTCCGCCCATTTGAAATCGCCATCCTCGGCCTCGACGATCTCCTCGAAGCAAAGCGCGTTCGGCAGCTTCGTCTCGGGCATATGCGCCCGGTCCGTCATGATGACGTAGTTCTTCACATTCGGCAGCTTGTCGGCGATGCCTTCGAGGATCGGCACGAAGGTCAGGTCGAGGAAGATGACCTTATCCTCGGCGTGATTGATGATGTAGATGAGCTGCTCGGCGAAGAGGCGCGGATTCAGCGTGTGGCAGACCGCGCCCATCCCCATGATGCCGTACCAGGCTTCGAGGTGGCGCGCCGTGTTCCAGGCCATGGTCGCGACGATGTCGCCTTCCTTGATGCCGAGCCTCGTCAGCGCCTGCGCCACCTTGCGCGCGCGCAGGTGAACCTGCCCATAGGTGGTGCGCGTGATCGGGCCTTCGATGGAGCGCGTCACGATCTCCCGGTCGCCATGAAAACGCGCGGCGTGGTCGATGATGGTCGTCACGCGCAGCGGCCAGTCCTGCATCAATCCCTGCATGGGTCTCGTTTCCTCGTTTCCTGAAAAATGACGCCGGGTTTTCCCGGCCTTTCCCCGTTTTGGGGGCAGTCTAGCGGCGATGGGCCGGAGGAACAACGCTCCCCATAACAAGCCGTCCGAATCCTTGCCTCGCGCCCCGCCGCCCCCTCTAATGGGCGGCAAAGAACATCAAAACGGGGAGTTTCCATGACCGAGCTTCATTTCCGCTCCGCCTCCGATCTCGGACGCATGATCCGCAGGGGCGAGATTTCGAGCGCCGAACTCACCGGCCATTTCATCGGCCGGATCGAGAAGCTCGACGGCAAGACCAACGCCGTCGTCGCCCGCGATTTCGACCGCGCGATGAGCCTCGCGAAGAAAGCGGACGAGGCGCAGGCGCGTGGCCAGAGCCTCGGCGCGCTGCACGGCCTCCCCTTCACCATCAAGGACGCCTATGAGGTCGAAGGCATCGTCTCGACGGGCGGCGCGCCCGTCTGGAAGGACCACGTCCCCACGCGCAGCGCCACCGCCATCGAGCGCCTCCAGCGCGCGGGCGCCATCGTGATGGGCAAGACCAACGTCCCCTATCTCTCGGGCGACCTCCAGACCTATAACGACGTCTACGGCACGACGAACAATCCGTGGGCGCTCGATTGCGGCCCCGGCGGTTCGTCCGGCGGTTCCGCCGCCTCGCTCGCCGCGGGCTTCACGGCGGCCGAATACGGTTCCGATATCGGCGGCTCGATCCGCACGCCCGCCCATCTCTGCGGCGTCTTCGGCCACAAGCCCAGTTTCGGCATCGTGCCGAAGCGCGGCCATCTCTCGCCGCCGCCCGGCTCTCTCTCGGAAGGCGATCTTTCGGTGGCGGGTCCGCTCGCCCGCAGCGCCGAAGACCTGAAACTGCTCCTCTCGCTCACCGCCGGGCCCGACTGGGCGGATGCCGCGGGCTGGAAGCTCGACCTGCCGCCCGCCCGCGCCAGAACCCCGCGCGAGCTTCGCGCCGCCGTCTGGATCGACGATGAATTCTGCGACATCGACCGCGAAAGCGCGGACCTGCTCAGGAACGCCGCAAAGGCGCTTCAGGATGCGGGCGCCAATGTCGACTGGAATGCACGGCCCGATTTCACGCTCGCCGAAATCACCGAATGCTATCTGATCCTGCTCCACTCGCAGATCGGCGCGGGCATGCCGCAAAGCATCCGCGATCACTGGGCCGAGATGAAGAAAGGCTTCGCACCGAACGACAAGAGCCATGCCGCGCTGCAGGCCATCGGCGGCACGCTTTCGCTCGCCGAGCGCGCCGTCTGGAAGGAAGTGCAGGCGCAGCTCCGCTGGAAGTGGCACAACTTCTTCAAGAGCTACGACGTCGTGCTGTCGCCGGTGCTCATGCGTCCCGCCTTCGAGCACAATCACCAGTCGAACTGGCACAAGCGCGAGCTGGAGGTGAACGGCGTCATGCGTCCCTATATGGACGTGCTGATCTGGGCGGGCCCCGCCGTCGTCTCCTATCTCCCCGCCTCCGTCGCGCCTGTCGGCGTCACGAGCGCGGGCAAGCCCGTCGGCATCCAGATCATCGGCCCGCATCTCGAGGACTACACGACCATCGAGGTCGCGGGCATGTTCGAGGAAATCCTCGGAGGGTTTACACCGCCCAATGGGTGGTAACACTCACCTATCCGCTCACCCTCCCCTCGGGGAGGGTCGA
>DLCG01000008.1:552748-681321 GCA_002480495.1 Rhodobiaceae bacterium UBA7804
CCCCTCGGGGAGGGTCGAAATTTGCGAAGCGTCAGCGAGCGAATTTCGGGGCGGGGGAACCGAAAGCGTTATGCCCCCGCCCCGAGAAATTCTTCACAAAGCTCGAATTTCTCGACCCGCCCCCAAGGGCGGGTGGGAAGAGAGGCATTGCCAGACCTCCCGCCTTTGACACCGTCCCCCACCCCTCTCATTATGCCGCCAAGCCCGACACAAGAAACCCGAGGAGCTCTCCCATGAGCCTTTCCAACGCCGCCGTTCGCGACATCGAGACGGTCATCCATCCCTACACCAATCTCGACAGCTTCCGCGAAACCGGCCCGATGATCATCGAGCGCGGCGAAGGCATCTATGTGTTCGACAATGGCGGCAACAAATATATCGAGGGGCTTTCCGGCCTCTGGTGCACCTCGCTCGGCTATAACGAGCAGGAGCTGATCGACGCGGCGATGGAGCAGTTCCGCCAGATCCCCTTCACGCATACGTTCGGCGGCAAGAGCCATGAGCGCGCGGCGGAAGCGGCCGAGCGGCTCAAGGCCATCGCGCCGCATGCGGCCTCCAAGGTTCTCTTCTGCGGTTCGGGCTCGGAAGCGAACGACCAGCAGGTGAAGCTCGTCTGGTACTACAACAACGCGCTTGGCCGCCCGAACAAGAAGAAGATCATTTCGCGCCAGCGCGGCTATCACGGCGTCACGGTCGCGTCGGGCTCGCTCACCGGCCTCCCCGCGAACCATCGCGATTTCGACCTGCCCATCGCCGGCATGCTCCACACCGACTGCCCGCATTACTACCGCTATGCCGAGCCCGGCGAGACGGAAGACGAGTTCACCACGCGCCTCGCAAAGAACCTCGAAGACATGATCATCCGCGAGGACCCGGATACGGTCGCCGCCTTCATCGCCGAGCCGATCATGGGTGCCGGCGGCGTCGTCATTCCGCCCGCCGGCTATTTCGAGAAGATCCAGGCGGTGCTGAAGAAATACGACATCTATTTCATCGCCGATGAGGTCATCTGCGGCTTCGGGCGCACGGGCGAGATGTTCGGTTCGCAGAGCTTCAACATGAAGCCGGACTCCATCTCCGTCGCCAAGGCCCTGTCGTCGGCCTATTTCCCCATCGCCGCCGTCACGGTGGGCGAGGAGATGTATCAGGCGATGATCGATGAGAGCAAAAAGATCGGCACCTTCGGCCACGGCTTCACCTATACGGCGCATCCCGTCGGCGCCGCCGTCGCCGCGAAGACGCTGGAGATTTATGAGAAGCGCAACATTGTCGGCCATGTGCGCAGCCTCGCGCCCCGCTTCGAGGGCCATGTCGAGCGCCTCGCCGATCATCCGCTTGTCGGTCATGCGCGCGCCAAGGGCCTCATCGGCGCCATCGAGCTCGTCGCCGACAAGTCGGACAAGCGCAGCTTCGATCCCAAGGCCGGCATCGGCGCCGCCGTCGTCGCCGCCGCGCAGCGCCACGGGCTCATCCTTCGCGCGCTTGCGGGCGACATCGTCGCCTTCTGTCCGCCGCTCATCATCGCGGCCGAACAGATCGACGATATGTTCGCCGCCGTCACGAAGGCGCTGGACGAGGTCGAGGCGCATGTGAAGAAGGAGGGGCTTCGCGCCGCCTGACCCCATGCCCGAACTTCGCTACCAGATGACCTTCGAGGGAAAGGTATCGCCGGAGGACGAGATGGGCCGTCAGATGCGCATCGAATCCGCGGCCATCATTCCCGCCGGGCTCGACCCCGCGCTCACGCAGGGCGGGCGGTCCGCCGTTCTCGCCGCCCTTGTCGACACGGACGATTATGGCGGCTTCACCGAGACGGGCGAGATTGCCTTCGCCGCGGGCGCGATCCGCTATTCGACGCGCGGCGAGGGCTTCATCGAGGAGACCGTCGAGGAGGAGACGCAGCAAGGCTGCGTCATCCGCCAGGTCGAGGGCGGCAGCGGCATCTTCGAAAATGCGACCGGCTATATCGTCTCGACCTTCACCGTCGGCGAGGACGCCACGATCCGCGACAGCCAGAGCGCGGTGATCTTCACGATGTGAAGGGCTACCGCGAAAGTTGGTATTCGACTACGCCAACCAAAACAAAACTGTCATCCCGGCACTCGTTGCCGGGACCCAATCCACGTCTCAACAAAACGAAAGGCCAATGGGTCCCGGGAATAAATCCCGGGATGACACTTCTGTTTGTGGCAAAGGAAAGAAGCCAAAGGCGGACACCGCGCCTCTAAACGTGCTGGCCGCCATTGATCTGGATTTCGGCGCCGTTGACGTAGCTCGACTGATCCGTACACAGAAAATAGATCGTGCGCGCCACTTCCTCCGGCGTGCCGAGGCGGCGCATCGGAATTTCCGCGACGATCTTGTCGGTCCCCGGCGACAATATCGCCGTGTCGATCTCGCCGGGCGCAATCGCGTTGACGCGAACGCCGAGACGTCCGAACTCCGACGCCATTTCCCGCGTCAGCGCCGCAAGCGCGGCTTTCGACGTCGCATAGGCCGAGCCTGCGAAGGGGTGCACGCGCTCGCCCGCGATGGAGGTCACATTGACGACCGAGCCCTGCGCGGCCTTCAGTTCCTCCACCAGCCCGCGCGCCAGCATGACGGGCGCGAAGAAATTGACCTGAAAGACCTGATACCAGGTATCGACGCCCGTATCGAAAACGCCAAGCCGCGAGCCGCCCTCGCCCTTCGGCGAGATCGCGGCATTGTTCACGAGCGCGTTGAGCCGCCCGCCCTGATCCTTCAGCCGCTCCCGCATCTCGGCGATGGCGGCTTCCGTGTTCTTCACATCGGCAAGGTCCACCTGAATGTGGTCCTCCGGCCCTGCTTCCCATGGGCAATCTTCGGGGAAGGGATGGCGCGAACAGGTGATGACGCGCCACCCCGCGCTCGAAAAGCGCTTCACCGTCGCATGGCCGATACCCCGGCTTGCGCCGGTCAGGATCAGCGTCTTCCGCTCTGAATTATCGATTTGTGTCATGCGCGCAATCTAGAGGAAGTGCCTCATATGCGCCAGCGCCACCAATCCGGTGTCACCCCGCGCCTCATAATTTTCCCGTCATTGCGAGAAGCGTGGCGACGAAGCAATGACGGATTTATTTCATGGCCGGTTCCAGCCGCCCCATCGCCCCTTCAAGCACCTCCCCCGGCGTCCCCGACGCATCGACCCGCCCCCATATCATCTCTCCGAGATCGTAGGAAAGCTGCTTTCTCAGCACCTCGACGCCTGCGTCCGAAGGGTCGCGGCCTTCGCGCTCCCTTTTGGCGACCCGCGCCTCCAGCACCTCGGCGGGCGCTTCCAGCCAGAGCCCCCGGAAGCTCACTCCCGCCTCCTCCGCCAGCGCCTCCACGGAGCGGCGTTCCTCTTCCCGCGCGAAGACCGCGTCGAGCACGACGCTCACCCCCGCCTCGAGCGCGGTCCGCGCCAGCCTGCGCATCTCCTCATAGACGCGCTCGCCCACGCCCGGCGCATAGCCCGCCTCGGGCAGCCGGTCGAGCGGGCCCACGCCAAACATCCGCTTGCGGATGATGTCGGACCTCAAATGCAGCGCGCCAAGAGGCCCGCCCATCCGCGCCGCGACCTCCTTCGCGACGGTCGATTTCCCCGTGCCGGAAAGACCGCCCGTCGCGACGAGCACCGGGCGGGTTTCGCCGAGCACATCTTCGGCAAAATCGAGATAGGCCCGCGCCGTCTCTCGCTTCCCCGCATCGCCCTCGCCTTTCACCTGCACCGCCGTCACCTTGGCGCGTACCACCGCGCGCATCGACATGAAGAGAGGCAGCAGCGCAAGGCCGCGCATGGCGGGGCCGATCTCTTCCTGCGTCAGGCTGTCCGCCCATGTGTTGAGGGCGCGCGACGCATAACCCGCAAGGCGCGGGTCGCGCACGGCGCGAAAGGAAAGATCCATCAGCAGAAAGGCGAGATCGTAGAGCACGTCGATCCGCGCCAGCCGGTCGTCGAACTCGATGCAATCGAAGATGACGGGCCTGTCTTCCACCATCGTGACGTTGCCGAGATGGAGATCGCCGTGACAATGGCGGACGAAGCCTTCGTTCCGCCTCGCGTCGAGCAGTTCATGATGCCGCGAGATGAGCGATATGCATTGCGCCGTCACGCGCCTTGCTTCATCCGCATCGAGAACGCGGCCGAGCACCGGCTCCATGTCCTCCGCGCTTCCCGCGACGATCCGCGCGATGCCGTCCGCGCCGCCAAACTGCGGCGTCACCTCCGCCGCGCGATGAAAGGCCGCGACATCGCGCGCCAGTTCCTCGATCGTTTCGCGCCTGAGTTCGCCCTTCTCCGCCAGCGTCGCGAGAAGCCCGCCGCTCTCGAAGCGTTTCATCTCCACGAGATATTCGGCCGCCTCGCCTTCCTCGCCGCCAAGGCTGAGCCTGCCGCCGCTTCGCCTCAGCGCCACGACGCCGAGATAGATGTCAGGCGCGGTGCGGCGGTTGAGCTGCACCTCGTGGTCGCAGGCGGCCTTGCGCTTTTCAAGCGTGGAAAAATCGAGGAAGGAAAATTTCACTTCCTTCTTCATCTTGTAGGCGCGCGTACCCGCCAGAAAGATATGCGAGGCATGTGTCTCGACATGCCCGACCGTTTCGCCCGCCCCAAGGCCATAGGCTTGCGGCCCGGAAAGAAACTCGACGATCTCCTGCTGTCCTTCGGACACACTCCGCCTTTCGTCAGCTGCGCTGGAACTTCGTCAGCTTCTCGTTGCCTGCGGGGTCCTGGTGAATGATCACTTCCGATCCGGGGAAGGCTTCAAGCACTTCCCTTTCCACCTCGTCTGAAATCCGGTGTGCTTCCTGCAGCGTGATATTGCCGTCCAGTTCGAGATGAAACTGGATGAAGCTGTAGATACCGGAGGTGCGCGTCTTCAACTCATGCAGGTTCGTGACCTCTGGGTGCCTGCGCGCGATCTCCTTGATGCGCTCGCGGCCCTCTTCCGAGAATTCGCGGTCCATCAGCTGGTCGAAGGCGTTCATGACTATCTTGGCCGCGCTCCAGGCGATCAGCGCCGCGATCAGGATGCCGAAGAGGGGGTCCGCCCAGTGGAAGCCAAAGAAGCCCGAGAGTACGAGCGCCGCGATCACCGAGAGGTTCATCAGGAGGTCGCCGCGATAGTGGATCGAGTCCGCCTCGATGGCCACCGAACGCGTCTGCCGCACGACATGCCGCTGATAGGAGACGAGCGCGAGGGTGAGGCCGATCGCCACCACGACGACCGCGATACCCGCGCCCGTATAGCCGACGGGTTGGGGGTTGAGCAGCCGGGTCACCGCCTCGTAGACGATGTAGCCCGCCGATCCGAAGATGAAGATCGACTGGCCGAGCCCCGCCAGCGCCTCCGCCTTGCCATGGCCGAAGCGGTGTTCGCGGTCGGCGGGGGCAAGCGAGGCGCGCACGGCGAAGAGGTTGAGGAGCGAAGCCGCGCCGTCGAGGAGCGAGTCGGTCAGTGTGCCGAGCATGGCGATGGAGCCCGTCGCCCAGAACACCACGCCCTTGAGGCCGATCAGGATGACGGCGACCGCGACGGCGGCAAGCGTCGCGCGCCGCATCAGCCGCTCATATTCGGGCGCGACGCCGTTCCCTTCCCCGGGCTCGCCCTTTTCGGGGAGAACTTTTTTTGCGATTCCGGCTTCGCTCATTCCCGGATGACTCCGCGCCCGTGTTTGTGACGGTTTGATGACATTACGATGACGGTCAGGGGTAAAGACGTTCGGTTTGCCACCGGTCCGCGGGCGATTCCCTTTTGAAAACAAGGCGGTCATGCAGCCGGAAGGGCCGGTCGCGCCAGAATTCGATGCGCCGCGGCACGATACGGAAGCCGCTCCAGTGAGGTGGCCTCGGCACCTTGCCGAGAGCGAATTTCGCTGTAAAAACAGCCACTTGCTTCTCAAGCTCAAAACGCCCCGCGAGCGGCCGGGACTGCTTCGAGGCCCAGGCGCCGATCTGGCTGTCCTTCGCGCGCGAGGCAAAATAGGCATCCGCCTCCTCCTCGCTCACGGGGACAACCTCACCCCGGACGCGCACCTGCCGGCGCAGGCTCTTCCAGTGGAAGCAGAGCGCGGCGCGCGGATTCTCCTTTAATTCCAATCCCTTGATGCTTTCGAGGTTGGTGTAGAAAACGAAGCCGCGTTCGTCCGCGTCCTTCAGCAGCACCATGCGGACATCGGGATAGCCGTCCTTGTCCGCCGTCGCCAGCGCCATGGCGTTCGCGTCCTCCGGCTCGGTCTCCTTCGCGCGTTTCATCCACTCGTGAAACAGGGCGATGGGTTCCTCACCCTCGAAGATCCGGCTGTCATCCACTCCGCTCGCTGCTTCAGTCATGTTCCGTCCATTTCGTGGCATCGCTTTGAAAAGCGCGGTTTTCCGGGCTTTCAGCCGCGGCGATCCGCTCCATTCTTGCCACAATCGCGCTTCTATATAGGTAAGTCTTATATCGCTTGGGGGCGACCAAAGCACAGGATTGATCATGAAATTCATCAAGGGCATGGCCATCGGCGCGATAGCGCTGTCGCTCGCCGCGTGTGACCAGAGCATGTATGGCAATGGCGGCGGCATCAACAAACAGACCGTTGGCACGGTTGGTGGCGCTGTGGCGGGCGGCCTCGCCGGTCAGGCGATCGGCAGCGGCACAGGCCGGCTCTGGGCAACCGGCGCCGGCGTCCTTCTCGGCGCCTTGATCGGCAGCGAAATCGGCAAGTCGCTGGATCGCGCGGACCGCGCCTATATGGGTCAGACCACCTATAACGCTCTGGAAAGCGGTCAATCGAATCAGAGCGTCCGCTGGACCAACCCGGATACCGGTCACTATGGTACGGTAACGCCTTACCCCGCTTACCAGCAGGGCAACTACAACTGCCGGGAATACACGCAGACCGTCTATATCGACGGCCGCAGCGAAACCGCCCGCGGCACGGCCTGCCGTCAGCCAGACGGTTCCTGGCAAATTCAGAACTGACCGGCACTAAAGGGTGGACCGACAAAACGATGCAGTTCCCTCGGTCCACTCTTTTGTCCGGCGTCTTGCTGCCGGCAGCGCTTCTGATGATCGCGGTATTGCCGGTCAATGCAGCCGGCGTCACCGTCCAGGGTCAGATCGAGGCCTCCGGTCCCTCCGAGGCCGAACAGCGGGCGCGCTTCGACAAGGGCGTCGCCGCCTATGATGAAGGCGACTACGCTCGCGCCTACGAAATCTGGCTTCCGCTTGCTCAACGGGACGATCTCGCCGCGATGCGCAACGTCGCGCTTCTCCTGCGCGAAGGGCGCGGCGTCGAGCGCGACCCGGAACGCGCCCTCTATTTCTACGAGCGCGCCGCCCGGGGCGGCCTCGTTTCCGCGCAGCTCAATACCGCCTTCATGTATCTGGAGGGCGATGGCATAGCGCAGGATTACAAGACCGCATCCTTCTGGTTTCATGCCGCCGCGCTCGCAGGCGTCCCCGCCGCCCGGTACAATCTCGGCGTCATGTACGAGAAGGGACTGGGCGTCGCTCAAGACCCCGCCCGCGCCCTAGCCTGGTATACATTGGCGGCCCGCGCCGGTCATGAACTGGCCCTCGAAAGGTTAACGCAACTCGTGCCAAGCCTTCCGGGCCCGCCCCCGCCCAGCGAGGAGGACGCCGCGGTTTCCCGCACGGCGCCCCCACCCGCGCCTGCGGATTTCGATCTTCTCGACCACGAAGCGCCTTAACCAATTCGTATGCTCGCCCGCCTAATCTGCCTTCTTCGGAAGATTGAGGGAGTGCGCCCTTGCGCGATCCATACGAAATCCTCGGTGTCGGACCCGGTGCCAGCGATGCGGATATCAAGGCCGCCTATCGCCGGCTCGCCAAGGAGCTGCATCCCGATACACGCGGCAGCTCAACCGCTCTCCACGCGCGCTTTCAGGAAGTGACCGCCGCCTACAATCAGCTGAAGGACGAGTCCGCGCGACGCCGTTTCGAGGCGGAGAGACTGAGCGAGGCTATACGCCAACGCTCCCGGCCTCAGCCCTCTTTCGAGGAAACGCCCGCCCCCGCATCCGCGGCGCCTGCGGATACGGGTGACGATGTCTTCAGCGAATTGTTCGAGGGTATCAAGAACGCAGGCAAGCGCGTCTTTCGCGCCCGCGGCGAAGACCACAGCTATCGCCTGCAGATCACCTTCATGGAGGCGGCAGCCGGCGCGAGGAAGCGAGTAAAGCTCGGCGACGGCAGGACGATCGAACTGGCCGTTCCTCCCGGCATGAGGGACGGGGGCAAGATACGTATGCGCGGTCAGGGCGGTGAAGGTCATGGCGGCGCGGCCGCCGGCGATGCGATCGTAACCGTCGAAGTCGCGGAGCATCCCTTCTTCATCCGCCAGGGCTGCGACATTCACCTAACCCTCCCGGTTACGCTGCCCGAAGCCGTTCTGGGGGCGAAGGTCGAGGTGCCGACCGTTTCCGGACCGGTGACGCTTACGATCCCGGCCGGTTCCAATTCAGGCACACGGCTCAGACTCAAGGGAAAAGGGGTCGCAGAGGAGGACGGCAAGGGACGCGGAGACCAGTACATCACCCTGTCGCTGGTGCTGCCGGAAGCGCCGGACAGCGCTCTCAAGGACTTTGCCGCAAGTTGGGCAGAAGGCCTCAAACACAATCCACGCAAGGCTTTTTCGCAAAACTGAACGGTCACGAATCGACACGAATCGTGAAGAAAGCCCATTCTGCAAGAACGGCTTTTTTGTTAGACCGCTTAGGGCTTTTGTGTAGGATGCGGCTCGATTTTCGGCCAAGACAGTTCATGGGGAAGCGATGAGCGAAGCCATCACCAGCACGAGCCCTGCCGTGAAGGGCAACCTGATGAAGGGCAAGCGCGGCCTCATCATGGGTGTCGCCAATAATCGTTCAATCGCCTGGGGCATCGCCAAGGCCTGTGCCGAACAGGGCGCCGAACTCGCTTTCACCTATCAGGGGGAAGCGCTGCAGAAACGCGTTTTCCCCCTCGCCGAATCCGTCGGTTCGAAGCTCGTCCTGCCCTGCGACGTGACGGATCCGATCAGCATGGATTCCGTCTTCGACCGTCTTTCGAAGGAATGGGGCAAGATCGACTTCTTCGTTCACGCCATCGCCTATTCGAACAAGGAAGAACTTGACGGGCGCTATGTCGATACGACGCTCGAGAACTTCACCGCCTCGATGGCTATTTCCTGCTACTCGCTTGCCGCGCTCTGCCAGCGCGCCGAGAAGCTGATGACGGATGGCGGCTCCATCGTGACGCTGACCTATTACGGGTCGGAGAAGGTTATCCCCCATTACAATGTGATGGGCGTTGCCAAGGCCGCTCTAGAAGCGAGCGTCCGCTATCTCGCGGTCGATCTCGGGCGCAACAATATCCGCGTCAATGCCGTGTCGGCAGGCCCGATCAAGACGCTCGCGGCATCGGGCATCGGCGACTTCCGCTACATCCTCAAGTGGAACGAGCTCAACTCGCCGCTCAAGCGCACGGTCACCATCGAGGAAGTGGGCAATACCGCGCTCTATCTCCTTTCCGACCTCGGTTCGGGCGTCACGGGCGAGGTTCATCACGTCGATGCGGGCTACCACGTCGTCGGCATGAAGGCCGAAGACGCGCCCGATATGAGCATCGTCTGACGATCTCCTGTATTGTTCCTGCCGGTTCACTGCGTAGGGAAGGCTCTCCGGAGCCGGACTGACTGCCATGTCGCACAATACGTTCGGTCATATCTTCCGCGTTACGACCTGGGGTGAAAGCCACGGGCCTGCGCTTGGCTGCGTCGTCGACGGGACGCCACCGCGCATCCCCCTGAAAGCCGAAGATATCCAACGCTGGCTTGACCGGCGGCGTCCGGGAACCTCGCGTTTCACGACACAGCGGCGCGAACCCGACACGGTGAAGATACTCTCCGGTACGTTTGTCGAAGACGGCATCGAACTCACGACGGGTACACCCATTTCCCTGATGATCGAGAATGTCGACCAGCGCTCGAAGGACTATGGGGACATCGTCGAGAAGTTCCGTCCCGGCCATGCCGACTTCACCTATTTCTCGAAATACGGCATTCGCGACCACCGCGGTGGCGGACGCTCCTCCGCGCGCGAGACGGCGGCACGTGTTGCGGCGGGCGGCATTGCGCGCGCCATGCTTCCGGGCATTACCATTCGCGGCGCGCTGGTGCAGATGGGGCCGCACAAGATCGACCGTGCAAACTGGGACTGGGAAGAGACCGAGAACAACCCTTTCTGGTGCCCTGATGCGAAAGCTGCCGCCGAATGGGAGAACTATCTTGATGGCGTGCGCAAGGCAGGTTCGTCCTGCGGCGCGGTGATCGAAGTGGTCGCTTCGGGCGTACCCGTTGGCCTCGGCGCGCCGATCTACGGGAAACTCGACGCAGACCTTGCGGGCGCGATGATGAGCATCAACGCCGTCAAAGGCGTCGAGATCGGCGAAGGCTTCGCCGCTGCCGCACTGTCCGGCGAAGAGAACGCGGACGAGATGGAATCCACCAATCACGGCCTCAGCTTCTCATCAAATCATGCGGGCGGCATTCTCGGGGGGATATCCACGGGACAGGACGTCGTCGTTCGTTTCGCGGTCAAACCCACCTCTTCCATTCTTTCGCCACGCAAGACAGTCACGAAGAGCGGCGAGGCGACGGAAATCGTGACAAAGGGCCGCCACGACCCTTGTGTCGGCATTCGCGCAGTTCCCGTCGGGGAAGCAATGATGGCTTGTGTCCTCGCGGATCATCTGATGCGTCACCGCGCACAAGTCGGCGAGAAATAGGCCGATCTACTTCAGCTGCGGCGGAATATACCCACCAGCTCGACATGCGCCGACCAGAGGAACTGGTCGACCGGCGTCACGCTTTCCAGACGATAGCCGCCATCGACAAGCGCCCTCGCATCGCGTGCGAAGGTTGCCGGATTGCAGGACACCGACACCACGAGCGGCACATCAGACTTCGCAATTTCTTCCGCCTGCGCGAGAGCGCCTGCCCTCGGCGGATCGATGACAATGGCGTCGAACTTGTTCAATTCATCGGCAAGAAGCGGACGACGCGCGAGATCCCGCGCTTCGGTGGTGAGCGGCTTGAGGCCAAGTTCCGGCCCCTGGCGGCGCACCGCGCGGTCAAGCGCCGCCAGGGCCTTCTTCTCGCCTTCCACGGCATGGACCGCCGCATTTTCCACCAGCGCGGCTGAGAAGGTACCGCATCCAGCAAAGAGGTCGACAACGCGGCGGGCATGGCCCACGCCCTCCCGGACAAGACGGACAAGCGCCCCCTCGCCTCCGCCCGTCGGCTGAAGGAAGCCACCCACGGGCAGTGCGACACGCAATCCGGACAGATCGATCTCCGGCACGCGACGCTCGGCAACGACCTCACCATCCCAGGAGAGGCGCGCGATGTCTGCCGCTTGGGCGCGCTGGCCGAGTTCCGCCCGACGCGGCCCGTCCAGCGGCTTGCCGCCGCTCAACGCGACGTCGAGGCCATTCAGCGTCCATGTAACGAGAGCGGAGGCGCGCGTCCTTCGCGACAGACCCGGCAGAACAAGCTCGCCCAGTTTTGGTACGAAGTTCGCTATTTCGGGGATAACGAGCGGACATTCGGTGAGCGGCACGATGTCGTGGCTGCCGCGCATGTAGTAGCCGATTGTCACACCTTTCTTCGTTCGCGTGACGGCGAAGGTGGCGCGGCGGCGGCTTCGCGGCGCGGCCGAAACGAGCGGCGAGACCTCGATATCGAGCCCGCGAGCCCTCAACGCCGCCTCCACCTGCTCTCGCTTCCATGTTCCATAGGCGTCCTGCGCCATATGCTGAAGCGAGCAGCCGCCGCAGCGAGTGAAGTGTCTGCAAGGCGGCGAGACGCGTTCATGCGATGGTGTCACAATTTTCTGGAGGGATGCGCGGTCGCCCTCTTCAAGCGCGACGCGCACACGCTCGCCCGGCAGCACGTAAGGCACGTAGAGCGTACTTCCGTCGATCTCGGCAATGCCGTCTGCCTGTGCACCCAACGCGCGAATATCGACCTCGATCTCAGTCATGTTTTACGCGCCACGATCAGGAATTCGCGATTGCCGTCGCCGCCCTCGATAGGGCTTGGCGTGACACCAAGCACCTGCCACTTCATTTCATCTTCAAGCCAGCGCGAGATATCCCCGCAAATGCGCTCATGGATTTCAGGATCGCGTACGATGCCGCCTTTGCCGACATTCTGCGGCCCAGCCTCGAATTGCGGCTTGATGAGCGCGACAAGGTGCGCATTCCGCTCCGCAAGAGCGAGCGCTGGCGGCAGCGCTTTCCGTAGACCGATAAAGCTCAGATCGGCGGTTATGAAGGAGAAGTTTTCGGGCACAAGTTCGCGTGTGAGATCGCGCGCATTCAGGCCTTCGACTGAGCGCACATGCGGATTTCCGGCGAGTTCCTTCGCTAATTGTCCGTGGCCGACATCGATGGCGACAACTTGTGCCGCACCACGCTCAAGCAATACCTGCGTGAAGCCGCCCGTCGATGCGCCGAGGTCGAGACATGCGAGGCCGGAGGGATCGAGCGAAAACACATCGAGCGCATGAAGGAGTTTCAGGGCACCGCGCGACACATAAGCCCTGTCCGGCGCGCTGAACTCGACATCTTCATCCGCCGCCACCATCTCGGAAGGTTTCGACGCCACTTGTCCCCGCAAACGCACCTGGCCAGCCTTGATCGCAGCCTGCGCGCGGGCGCGCGTCGCGACGAGACCTCGTTCGACCAGTGCGAGGTCGAGGCGCATTTTGTCCTGTTGCATGAAATGGCTCAGACGAGTTTCGGCAGAGGCTGCGGCGCAAGCTCACGCAAATCCGCGATCTGCCGTTCGAGACCGAGCGCAGCAATCGCCGTCTCCGCGATCTGGGCCGCATTGAGGCCCGCGGCGTCGTACATCTTCTCGGGCTTGTCTTGATCGATGAAGATGTCGGGCATCGCCATTGGCCGCACTTTCAATCCCCGGTCGAGTGCGCCTGAACGGGCAAGGAAATCGAGCACATGGCTCGAAAAGCCGCCGATTGAGCCCTCTTCGACGGTAATCAGCACTTCATGCTCGCGGGCGAGACGCGCCACGAGCTCCTCGTCCAGAGGCTTCACGAAGCGTGCATCCGCAACTGTCGTGGAGAGGCCGAGCGCATTCAGATGATCCGCCGCTTTCAGCGCTTCAGCCAGACGCGTGCCGAGCGAAAGGATCGCAACCTTGGAGCCTTCACGCAGAATGCGGCCCTTGCCGATTTCGAGCGGTGTGCCGATCACCGGCATTTCGATGCCGACGCCCTCGCCCCGGGGATAGCGAAAGGAGGATGGGCGGTCGTCGATTTCGACCGCCGTCGCAACCATGTGCTTCAGTTCCGCCTCATCCGCCGCCGCCATGACGACGAAACCCGGAAGGCAAGCAAGATAGGTAATGTCGAAGGAACCCGCATGAGTGGGGCCGTCCGCACCGACGAGCCCTGCACGATCGATTGCAAAACGCACGGGAAGCCGCTGGATCGCCACGTCGTGTACGACCTGGTCATAGGCGCGTTGGAGGAAGGTCGAATAAATTGCCGCGAAAGGCTTGAACCCCTCCGACGCCAGACCGGCGGCGAATGTCACGCCATGTTGCTCGGCAATGCCGACATCGAAGGTGCGCGCCGGGAATTTCTCGCCGAAGAGATCGAGGCCTGTGCCCGAAGGCATGGCCGCCGTGACGGCAACGATCTTGTCGTCTTGTTCCGCGTGAGCGATCAGCGCTTCCGCGAAGACCTTGGTGTAGCTCGGCGCATTGGCTTTCGCCTTCGCCTGTGCGCCGGTCACGACATCGAACTTCGAAACGCCGTGATACTTGTCCTCGGCAGCTTCGGCGGGCGCATAGCCCTTGCCCTTCTGTGTGACGACGTGAACGAGGATCGGGCCCTCGGCGTCACGCACGTTCTTCAGCACAGGCAGAAGATGGTCGAGGTTATGCCCGTCTATCGGACCGACATAATAAAGACCCAGCTCCTCAAAGAGAGTGCCGCCGCCCGACGCCATGCCGCGCGCATATTCCTCGGCGCGGCGTGCGCTTTCCTCGAGCCGCTTCGGCAGGAGCTTCGCAAGCTGCTTGCCGAGATGACGCATCGACCGATAGGTGCCGCCCGAAAGAAGCCGCGCCAGATAGGCGCTCATGGCACCGACGGGCGGCGCGATCGACATGTCGTTGTCGTTCAGGATGATGATGAGGCGGCTGTCCATGGAGCCGGCATTATTCATCGCCTCATAGGCCATGCCGGCGGACATGGCGCCATCGCCTATAACGGCGATGACGTTGTTCTTTTCACCCTTGAGATCCCGGGCAACGGCCATGCCGAGCCCGGCGGAAATGGAGGTGGATGAATGCGCCGCGCCGAAGGGGTCGTATTCGCTTTCGGCGCGCTTCGTGAAGCCCGAAAGCCCGCCCCCCTGCCGGAGCGTGCGGATACGGTCGCGGCGGCCGGTCAGGATCTTGTGCGGATAGGCCTGATGGCCGACATCCCAGATGACCCTGTCTTCCGGCGTATTGAAAACGTAGTGGAGCGCCACGGTGAGTTCGACCACGCCGAGCCCGGCACCGAGGTGGCCGCCCGTCTGGGAGACGGCGTCGATCATCTCCGCACGCAGCTCGTCGGCAAGCTGGCGCAGATCGCCCTCACTCATCGCGCGGAGATCCGCCGGCGTGTTTACCCGGTCAAGCAGGGGGGTAACGGGACTGGTCAATACTCACCTCGGCCGCGGGGGCCAGATTCGGCCAAAGCTGGCCCTGAATGGAGAGCCGGAAAATCGCGTGCCATCCCGACGCTCTCAGTTGCGGCGCGTTATAACGAAATGAGCCGCCTGACGCAAAAGATCGGCTCTTTCATCAAACAAATCAAGATGTTGGATAGCCTGGTCGGCCAGCATCCGGGCCTGGGCGCGGGCCCGTTCCAACCCGAGAATCGAGACGAAAGTCGCCTTCCCCGCCGCCGCGTCCTTGCCGGCGGTCTTGCCCAGCGTCGCCGCATCGGCCTCGACGTCGAGAATGTCGTCGGCGATCTGGTAGGCAAGGCCCATATCGTGTGCGTAGGCGTGCAGGGCGTGGTCCGCTTCCGGCGAAGCGCGGCCGAGCACGGCGCCTGCTTCGCAGCAGAAGGAGATGAGAGCCCCCGTCTTCAACTGCTGAAGGCGCGTAATCCCCACCATGTCGAGCGTCTTGCCTTCACTTGCGAGATCGATCATCTGGCCGCCGACCATGCCATGAGCCCCCGCCGCGCGCGCGAGACGGCGCACGAGTTCCACGCGGACGCGTGCCCGCTCATGGGTCTGCGGATCGGCAAGAATATCGAAAGCAAGCGTAAGCAATGCATCGCCTGCGAGGATCGCCGTCGCCTCATCATATTCACGGTGGGCCGAGGGCGCTCCATGCCTGAGATCGTCGTCATCCATGGCGGGAAGATCGTCATGGACGAGGGAATAGATATGCACACATTCGGCGGCGGCGGCCGCACGCAGGGCAGACTCCGCCGCAACCCCGAAGAGCGAGGCACTCTGGCAGACGAGAAAGGGACGGAACCGCTTGCCGCCGCCAAGCGCGGCGTAGCGCATCGCCTCGGCCAGACGGCCTTCCGGACCTTCGGGCCGCGGCAGAAGACGATCGAGCATCTGCGCCACATCATCCGCCGCAGCCGAGAGCGCGGTTTCGAATGATCTGTCCTTGCCGGAGGGTTCTGACATTGGCGCCGGACGCTCAGTCCACGTCCAGCGGTTCAGTGCCCGAAGGCTCGCCGGAAGAGGAAAGAGTGATCTTCTCGATCTTCGCCTCGGCCGCCTTCAGACGTGCTTCGCAATGCGCCTTCAGCGCCGTACCGCGCTCGTAGAGTTCGATCGACCTTTCGAGCGGCGCCTCGCCGGATTCGAGCTGACCGACGATCTTCTCAAGCTGCGCAAGCGCCTCCTCGAAGCTCAGCTTTTCGATGTCCTTATGGGCGTCGGCTTTGGCGGCGGACATGGTCGTCTCCTCTCGCGCGGGTCTTCACGATCTTCAGGCAGCGAGCATCAGCGCCTTCACATGCGCCGCCGCGCTCGCCGCCAGCGCCTTCAAGTCATACCCGCCCTCAAGGGCGGAAACAACGCGGCCGCCGCAGAGCCTGTCCGCCGCCTTCACGAGTTCGGCGGTCGCCCAGCCGAAGTCCTCGTCGGTGAGGCGGAGATTGGCCAGCGGGTCCGCCATATGCGCATCGAAACCCGCCGAAATGAAGAGGAAATCAGGGCGAAATTGCTCAATCGTGGGGATAACCGCGTCCGACATGGCGGTGCGGAATTCCTCCGAACCTGCGCCAGGCGGAAGGCAGCGATTATAGATGTTGCCGAGACCGTGCTCGCTCGCCCTGCCCGTGCCCGGATAGAGCGGCCATTGATGCGTCGATATGTAGAGAAGCGAGGGATCGGTCTCAAAGGCAGCCTGTGTGCCATTGCCGTGATGCACGTCGAAATCGACCACGGCGACGCGCGCGCAGCCATGCATGGCGCGGGCATGAAGCGCGCCGATGGCGATGTTGTTGAAAAGACAAAAGCCCATGGCGGTTTCAGGTTCGGCATGATGTCCGGGCGGGCGCACGGCGCAGAAACCGTTGCGCGCCCTGCCCGCCATGACCTCGTCCACGGCGTGGACGACAGCGCCCGCAGCACGATACGCAGCCTCCAGCGAGCCCGGCGACATGGCGGTGTCAGCATCGATCCGGCGGAAGCCTTCCTGCGGCGCCGAGCCCTCGATGAAGTCGATATGTCCTTCCGGATGCACGCGTGCGATCTGCTCGCGCGTCGCTCGCGGCGCCTCTACACGCTGGAGCAGCGCGAATTCCTCGGCTTCGAGTGCGCCCAAGACCGCGCGCAGACGGTCCACGCATTCGGGATGGCCCGGCGGCGTCTCATGTTCGAGACAGGCGGAATGGGTGACGAGGAGCGTGGTCATAAATTCAGCCTAGCACATGGCCGGACCGGCTTCAGGCGCGGCGGTACCAGTTCACACCCTTCTCGTCGCGGCTGACCGTGGCAAGGCCGCGGCCGATCAGGCAGTTCAGATGCGCGAGGCTCTCGCCCGTCGCCATGAAAAAGACCTCAGGGCCGATCTTGCGCTTGAAGAGAGCGGGGAAAACGTCGATCGCCCGCTTCGGCTCGTCCAGCATGTCGAGGAGCTTCGACAAGCCATCTTCGTGGCCGTCGACAAGCTGCGTCAAACGCCCATGAAGCCCGTAGAAGGGTTCGTTATGCGCGGGAAGGACGAGGACGTCGCCCGGCAGGTTCGCGCGGATGCGCTTGCAGCTCTCGATCCAGTCCTCAAGCGGGTTTTCGTAGGCTTCTGTCGGATGAAGGCTGACATTCGACGAGATGCGCGGCAGCACCTGGTCGCCCGAAATCAGAATCCTGTCTTCCTCGCAATAGAGGCAGACATGTTCCGGCGCATGGCCAGAGCCCACGACGACGCGCCATCTACGCCCGCCAATGGTCAATTCGTCGCCTTCACGCAGGCGGCGGAAAATATCGGGCAGACGCGAGACGCGCTCACCGAAATTGCCGAAGCGCTTGCGATAGCTCTCAAGGCCGCGCTCGCTGAACCCTGCCGCGCGGTAGAAATCCAGCGCTTCCTGCGGCGCGTCCCGGCCGGTATCGAGCACAAGATTTCGGCACATGAGGAAATCGGTGCGCGACATGCGCAGCTCGATGCCCCATTTGCGCGTGAACCAGCCTGCAAGGCCGACATGATCGGGATGGAGATGGGTGACGATGAGGCCCGTCACCGGCTTGCCCTCGAGGCCGGTCTGAAAGACCTGCCGCCATAGCGCCTTCACCTCATCGGAGGCGACGCCGGTATCGACCACGGTCCAGCCGTCGCCATCTTCCAGGAGCCAGAGGTTGATGTGGTCGAGCTGAAAGGGGAGCGGCATGCGCACCCAATGGATGCCGGGCGCAACTTCCATCATTTCCGCAGGCTCCGGCACCCGGTCGAATGGATAGGCAAGACCGGTGCTTTCAATCGGGGCTTGGGAAATATCGGACATTTGAACTCTCGAAACGGGCCGCCCGAAGGAGGCAGATCACCCGTTCGTGATAGGCGCAGGGCGAAGCGAGGTCAAACCGGCCTTTCTGCATGCCTGCCGGACGCTGCGGAAAGCAGTGCCTTCACCCTGCGAACAAGGCGGAATCGCGGGTCAGGAGGCTCTCCGCACCCGCCGTCGCCGGACCAAGAAGCCCGCGAGCGGAAGGCAGGATATTCGCCGCGTAGAACTGCGCGATTTCGCGGTGCGCGGCCGCGCCGCCCTGCAACGCGGCGCGCGCGAGGAAATGCCCGCCTGCCGCCGTGCCGAAGAGGCGGAGATAGGGCGATGCACCGGCAAGGCAATCGTTTGGCGAAGCCTTCAAATTGGCGAGCATGTAGTCCGTCGCCTTGTCCAGCGCGTCGAGCGCATCGTCGAGCGCGGCGCCAATGCCGGTCAACACCTTGTCGTTCGAGGAACGAGCGCCCTTCGCCGTGTCCCGCATTTCCGCGATGAAAGAGCGCGCGACATCGCCATTGCCGAGAGGGAGCTTGCGAGTCACAAGGTCGATCGCCTGGATGCCGTTCGTGCCTTCATAGATCGGCAGGATGCGCGCATCGCGCAGGAATTGCGCCGCGCCCGTTTCCTCGATGAAGCCCATGCCGCCATGAATCTGCACGCCGATAGAGGCGACTTCGACACCGATATCGGTGGAAAAGGATTTCGCTATGGGCGTGAGAAGGTCGGCCCGCGCCTGTGCGGCGCTTCTCTTATCCCCGCTGTCTCCCGCATGTGCAGAATCGATCGCGACGGCGGTTGCGTAGCAGATCGCGCGCGATGCATCCGTCAGCGATTTCATTGTGAGGAGCATACGGCGGATATCGGGATGTTCGATGATGGGCGCCATTTCACCGGGCGGAAGGTCCGATCCTGCGGGGCGGCCCTGCTTGCGCTCCTTCGCGTAGTTCAGCGCATGCTGATACGCGGCTTCGGCAATGGCGACGCCCTGCGTGCCGACGAGGAGACGCGCATTGTTCATCATCGTGAACATGCAGGCGAGGCCGCGGTTTTCCTCGCCGATGAGCCAGCCGATAGCGCCTTCCTTTTCGCCATAGGACATGACGCAGGTGGGGCTGCCATGAATGCCGAGCTTTTCCTCGAGGCCGATGCAGAAGGCATCGTTGCGGGCGCCGAGAGAACCATCCTCCTCGACAAGAAATTTGGGCACGAGGAAGAGCGAGATGCCCTTCGTGCCCGCCGGCGCATCGGGGAGGCGCGCGAGCACGAGATGGACGATGTTCTCCGCCATGTCGTGATCGCCATAGGTGATGTAGATCTTGGTGCCGGTGATGCGGTAAGTGCCATCGCCCTGCGGAACGGCCTTCGCTTTCAACGCGTTGAGGTCGGAGCCCGCCTGCGGCTCCGTGAGGTTCATGGTGCCGGTCCATTCGCCCGAAATGAGCTTCGGCAGGTAGCGGTCCTTGAGCTCAGGGGCGCCATGCGCCGTCAGCGCCTCGATAGCGCCCTGGGAGAGGATCGGGCAGAGGCCGAAGGACATGCAGGCGGCGTTCCACATTTCCTGCATGGCGACCGCAAGCGCCGTGGGGAGGCCCTGACCGCCGAAATCGGGCGTCGCGGCGAGGCTGCCCCAACCGCCCTCGACCCATTTGCGATAGGCATCGGCGAAGCCGGAAGGCACCGAAACGCCGTCCTTTCCGAGTTTCGCGCCTTCGGCATCGCCCGAACGGTTCAACGGTGCGAGCACTTCCGCCGCAAGCTTCGCACCCTCCTCCATCACGGATTCGACCAGGTCCGGCGAGAGGTCCGCAAAGGGGCCCGAGCCCATCAGGCCTTCAAGTCCCGCGACCTCATTCAGCGTGTAAGCCATGTCGCGAACGGGCGGACGATATGTCATGAACACTCCTGAAACCTGGAAGAGGCGGGAAAGGGCTCGTTTCCGGCCTTTTACTGTATTCTCCCGCCCCTGTGTACCGAGCGAAGGAAGGGTATTTTGGCGCAGTGCCTCAAAGCGACGGCGGAAGCAATCGAACGGGCGGGCAAGACCATCCGGGAAGGGCGGCTTGTCGGCTTTCCGACCGAGACCGTTTATGGACTCGGAGCCGACGCCACAAATGATAGGGCGGTCGCGAGCATTTTCGAGGCGAAGGGACGGCCCCGCTTCAACCCGCTGATCGTGCATGTGGCGAGCTTCGAAGAAGCCGAAAAACACTGTGTTTTCAACGCTGAAGCGGAAAAGCTCGCGAAAGCCTTCTGGCCGGGCGGCGTGACGCTGGTGCTGCCGCGAAGGGCAGAAACGCCGCTTTCGCTGCTGGTGAGCGCGGGGCTCGACACGGTGGCGATCCGCGTACCCGCACATGAGACGGCGCGCGCCCTCATCGAGGCGGCGAAACGGCCTCTCGCCGCGCCCTCGGCGAACCCTTCCGGCAAGGTGAGCCCGACCACGGCAGCGCATGTGATGGAGGGGCTTGGGGAAGCGCCGGAGCTTGCCTTGGTGCTCGACGGGGGCGCCTGCCCGCTCGGGCTCGAATCCACGGTGATCGGATTTCCTCAAGGCGCGCCGACACTTCTGAGGCCCGGCGCGGTGGCGCGGGAAGAAATAGAGAAGGTACTGGGCAAGAAGCTCATGGATGCCGACGCGGCGAGCGGCGAGGAGGGACGCGCCTCGCCGGGCCAGCTCGAGAGCCATTATGCGCCGGGCTCGCCGATCAGGCTCGATGCCCGCGAGGTGGCGGAAGACGAGGTGCTGCTCGCCTTCGGCCCCGACGCGCCGGAGGCAAGAACCTCAATGAATCTCTCGCCTTCGGGCGACCTCAGGGAAGCGGCGGCGAACCTCTTCGCGATGCTGCGCGCAATCGACGCGGAGGCAGAGGGCCGGCGCATCGCCGTCATGCCGATCCCCATGACGGGGCTCGGCGAGGCGATCAACGACAGGCTGAAAAGAGCTGCTGCTCCAAGAGAATCAAAGAGTTAGAGAGGCCCGACGAGGATCGTCGGGATGCCGTTCGTCGGCGGCTTGATGGTGGCGACGGCGGTGCCTTCCTTCCGGCCTGGCTTTACCTCCGACACATCGCGGCCGGCGGCGGCGAGACGGTCACGAACCGCGCCGACATTCTCCGCCTTCCAGGCAAGTCCCCAGAAATGTTCGGCTTTCGGTGCCTTTGCCTTGTCGAGCGGCTCGACCACCTCGATGGTGAGGCCGCCGACACGGAAGAAAAGCTGACGGACGCCCCATTCGGGCTTGGTGTGATCGAGGGCGAGACGGATGCCGAGCTTGTCCCCGAAAAGCGCCCTGCAGCCTTCAGCATCGGGGGTCATCACCACGACATGATCGCAGGCGGAGACGGCCTCCGCCTCCCGCACACCTTCGGACAGGGGCGCGGGCGGCAGCGCATCCGCAGGGCTAAGATGTTGAATTCCCAGCATGAAAAGGCCGCGGACTTCATCCTTCGGCATGGCGATGGTGCGCCACTCGCGGATGGCGCCCGTGATCTCGTCTCGGCCCTTGCCGTCCACGGGATCGCCGGACTTGAGGCCCCGCGCGCGGAAGGCGGCGGTGGCGGCAGCGGCATCGTCGACGCCAAGCACGATGCCGTAAAGGCCTTCGCCCTTCTCATCGAGATGGGCTTTCAGCGCGTCGGCATTCGCGCCCTCGGCGACCGGCGCGTAGAGCTCCACATAGGTATTTGCGAGGCGGTACAAGACGTTACCGGTGCCGACGCCGGGATGGACACCCTTCCAGGAGGGATCGCGGCCGAAGATCGCCGTATAGTTCTTCTCCGCTTCCTTGAGGTCGCGGACGGCGATGATGATGTGGTCGACGCTCGTTACTTCAGTCATTTGCGATAGTCCATTTGAGGGCTTTTCCGGCATTCGGGGGCGGCACTCTAGGGGCAAACCGGGAAGGCCGCCAGATGGGGTCAAGCAACGGGTTTTGCGCCGGATTTATGCCCGGGAGCGGGGATAAACAGGGGGTCACCGTCATCGAAACGTCATGATAACGTCACAAAGGGCTCTTCCATTCATTCGTATACGGATGAAAAAAGAAATAGTCCCCGGTTTTGCCCCCCACGCCCCCCGCTTTCACGCGGGCGGCACATTTGCTTAGATCGCCCCTCACCGCCCAATGCCAAGAAGGCGAAACCCATGTCCCTCTCCGCTGCCCGCCTCCGCACCATCTTCGACGAGCTCAGCCGTCAATATGGCGTGCCGGGAGCCGCCATTGCCGTGTGGGCGGGCGGCGAACTGAAAGAGGCGGCGGCGGGCGTCTGCAATATCGAAACGAAGGTGCCTGTGACGGCGGACACGCTGTTCCAGATCGGCTCGATCACCAAGCTCTATACGACGGCGCTCTGCCTGCAGCTTGTGGAGGAAGGGAAGCTAGACCTCGACAAGCCGGTGCGGGACGTTATCCCCGATTTCGCGGTGGCGGACGAAGAGGTGGCGGCCCGGGTGACGCTTCGCCACCTGCTCAATCACACGAGCGGCATCGACGGCGACTTCTTCAAGGATGCGGGGCGCGGCGAGGACCGGATCGAGAAATATGTCCGCCTGCTGAAGGATGTGAAGCAGATCCACCCGCTGGGGCAGATGTTCTCCTATTGCAATGCGGGCTTCGTGGTCGCGGGCCGCATGATCGAGCTGGCGACGGGCAAGACATGGGACAAGGCGGTGCGCGAGCGGATCGCGAAGCCGCTCGGCACGCCCTCCTTCTCGACGCTGCCGGAACAGGCGATGCGGCACCAGACGGCAATCGGCCATGTGGGACAGCCCGGCGCGCTCGCCGTCACGCCCATTGCCTATCTCGCGCAGTCGAACGCGCCGGCAGGCTCCATGCCGATGGCCCGTGCAAGCGACGTGATCGCCTTCGCGCGAATGATGATGAATGACGGTGTGGCGGCGAACGGAACGCCGGTCCTCGCCGCCGACAGCGTTCACCAGATGCATCTGCGGACCGTGACCTGCCCGCCGCAGATGAATATCGACGCCATCGGGCTCGGCAGCTTCCTCTGGGACTGGAACGGCGACGGGCATTATGAGGTGTTCGGCCATGACGGCTCGACGATCGGGCAGGCGGCCTGGCTGCGCTATCACACGGAGAGCGAGACGGCGGTGGCGCTGCTGACGAATGGGGGCAACGGCAAGGGGCTCGCCGACGAAATGCTGGCGGCGATCTTCTCGGACGCCGCGGGCATCCAGCCGCCGGAACCGCCCGCCCCAGCCCGCGAGGGCATGCCGGAGGTTTCGCGGTTCACCGGCACCTATGGCAAGGCGAGCGGCACGGTCGAGGTTTCAGTGAAGGAAGGCGGGCTTGTCGCGCTTCACCGCGCCGCGCCGGACTTCGCGGCGCTGCAGGGGACATATGCCGTCGAACTCAAGCCCGTTACCGAGACGCTTTTTGTGGGCACCATGCCGGGATATACGCGGCCCGCGACCTATCACTTCCTCGAGGCGGACGATCAAGGCCGCGCGCTTTATCTCCATACGGGCGCGCGGGCGCATCGGCGGGTGGAGTGAGGATACGGCGGGGATTTGCCTCTAACCGCGCCTAAAACAGAAGTGTCATCCCGGCGAAAGCCGGGACCCAATAGCGGCGCTGCAACCAATGAGCTATTTCGTCTACATCCTCGCCAGCCGCAAGCATGGGACACTCTATGTGGGAGTGACGAACGATCTCGGCAGGCGCGTGGAGGACCATCGCAGCGGCACCGCATCCGGCTTCACGAAGAAATATCGTGTCCATATGCTCGTCTATGCGGAAACTCATGATGATATAGAAGAAGCCATCAGGCGCGAGAAGGCGATCAAGGAATGGAAGTGCGCCTGGAAAGTGCAATTGATCGAGAAGGCAAATCCCGAGTGGAACGATTTGACCGAGTCTCTGAATCGATAGGCCAATGGGTCCCGGCTTTCGCCGGGATGACATTGTTTTTTGTAGCGGATGATTTGCTTTACATCGGTGGCACAAGAACCAGCCGCCAAATTGCGGCATTGCCATGAAACCCACGCCCGAGACATTGCAGCGTTTGAAGGAGATCGTTGGCGAGAAGGGCTTTGTCGCCGATGAGCGCGACATGGCGCCCTATCTCGTGGAACGGCGCGAGCTCTACAAGGGCCGCGCGGCAGCGGTGCTGCGCCCTGCCAACACGGAAGAAGTCTCCGCGATCATGAAACTCGCGCATGAGACGGGGCTCCATGTCGTGCCACAGGGCGGGAATACCGGGCTCGTCGGCGGACAGGTGCCCGATGCGACGGGCGAGGAAATCGTGCTGTCGCTCGCACGCATGAAGCGGATACGCGCCGTCGACGCGGAGAACAATACGCTCACCGTCGATGCGGGCGTGACGCTCGCCGAAGCACAGGAAGCGGCGCGCGAAGCGGACCGTCTTTTCCCCTTGAGCCTTGCTTCCGAGGGCTCGTGCCAGATCGGCGGCAATCTCGCGACCAATGCAGGCGGCACGCAGGTGCTGCGCTACGGGAATGCGCGCGACCTCGTGCTCGGGCTCGAGGTGGTGCTGGCGAATGGCGACATCTGGAACGGGCTGACGGGACTCCGGAAGGACAATACGGGCTACGACCTTCGCCATCTTTTCATGGGCTCGGAAGGAACGCTCGGCATCATCACAGGCGCGGTGCTGAAACTTTTCCCGCGGCCACGCGCCGTCTCAACCGCCTTTGCGGCCGTGCCGAGCGTGGAAGCGGCGGTGAAGCTGCTCCGCGTCGCGGACGGGCTATCGGGCGGGAACGTGACGACCTTCGAACTCGTGCCGCGCATCGGCGTCGAATTCGTGACGCGGCATCTCGAAGGGGCGAGCGATCCGCTTCCCGTTTTACCTTCCGGGCCATCGCCCTGGTATGTGCTGATCGAGATGACGGCGGGAACGGAAACGGCGCGGCTCGATGAGACGATGGAAGCCGCACTCGCCGAAGGGCTCGAAACGGGACTCGTGAGCGATGCCGCCATCGCGCAATCGGAGACGCAGCGGGACGACTTCCGCCGCTTGCGCGAGAGCCTGTCCGATGTGCAGCGCGCGGAAGGCGGGAGCATCAAGCATGATGTTTCCGTGCCGGTGTCGCGCATGGCGGAGTTCATCGCGCGGGCGACGAAGGCGGTGAGCGAGCGGCTGCCCGGCATTCGCCCCGTGCCCTTCGGCCATATCGGCGACGGGAATGTTCACTTCAACCTGAGCCAGCCGGTGGAGATGGACAAGGGCGAGTTCCTCGCGCTCTGGAGCGAGATGAACGGCATCGTGCACGGCATCGTGCGCGAGATGGGCGGCTCGATCAGCGCGGAGCACGGCGTCGGCCAGTTGAAGCGCGACGAAATCGCGGCGACGAAATCGCCGGTCGAGATCGGCATGATGCGGGCGCTGAAGCAGGCGCTCGACCCGAAGGGGATACTCAATCCGGGGAAGGTGGTTTAGAGGGGAGTGTTCCTCCCCTGCTCTCTTTCAACGTCATTGCGAGCGACCGCAAGGGAGCGAAGCAATCCAGGGGCGGCAAGCACGGAGCACCCCGCTCCTGGATTGCTTCGTCGCGCCATGGCGCTCCTCGCAATGACGATTGGATAGACTTGCGCTTGTTGAGCGGCGAGCGGGTCCCGGCAACAAGTGCCGGGATGACACGGAGTTTTTAGCTGAATTAGCGTCTCAATCCGCACTCCGCGCCAGCGCGTTGCCGATGGGAAGGTTCTGCGCGGGGACGATGAGGATCTTGTCGATGCGGGGGCCGTCCATGTCGACGATTTCGAAACGGTAGCCGTTCCAGGCGAAATAGTCGCCCTCGCGCGGCAGGCGGCCGAACCAGTTGAACATGACGCCCGCGAGCGTGTTCACCTCCGAGCTTTCATCGCCCGGCAGCTTATGCAGCTTCAGGAGGCGGCGCACCTCCTCCACGGAGACGACGCCGTCGATGATCCATGAACCGTCCTCGCGGATCGCGACGGCGGAATTGTTGTTCGCGGCGTGATCGGAAATGTCACCGATCATGGCGAAGAAGATTTCCGACATGGTGATGGTGCCGACGACATCGCCATATTCGTCGATGACGAAGCCCATGAACATGTTTTCGGACTGAAGAATGCTCAGCGCCTTCAACACGCTCGCCGTGCGCGGAATGTAGAGCGGCGGCGACATGCGCGCGAGAAGCTGATCGTTCGAGCGAGGGTTGAGGAAGAGATCCTCGAGCCGCACCATGCCGATGAAGGGACCGTTCGGCCCACGCCGGATCGGATAGCGCATCTTCTGATGCTCGCGGATCATGGCGAGATTTTTCTCGACATCTTCCTCGACATCGAGCCAGACGAGCTGGATACGCGGCGTCATGATTTCCGCAACGCGCGTATCGCCGAGATGGAAGACGCGATTGACGATGTCGCGCTCGACGCTCTCGATGGCGCCGGCGGCGGCGCCCTCCTCCACCAGATGCTTGATCTCGTCTTCCGTGACCTTCGGCACCTCGCGACCGGTGATGCCGTAGAGCTTCAGCACGGCTTCCGTCGACCAGGAGAGGAAGGTGACGGCGGGGCCGAGCAGCCTCGACAGGCGGTTCATCGGCCGGGCGATGGCGGAGGCAATGCCTTCCGGGTTCGACAGGGCGAGACGCTTCGGCACGAGCTCGCCCAGGATGAGCGAGAGATAGGTGATGATGACGACGACGAAACCGAAGGCGAGGGCTTCAGCGTAAGCGCCGATCCAGGGCCAGCCGGCGATGGCTTCGGAAAGCGGACCGGCGAGCGTCGCACCACCGAAGGCGCCCGCGAAGACGCCTACCAGCGTGATGCCGATCTGCACGGAGGAAAGGAAGCGGCCGGGCTCGGACTGGAGCTTCAGCGCGGCCTCGGGACCCGAGACCGGGCCGTCGCCCTTCCGGCGCTTCGACAGGAGCGCCTGCAGCCGCTGACGGCGCGACGAGACGACAGCCATTTCCGACATCGAGAAAAACCCGTTCAAGAGGATCAGAACGAGCAGGATGATGATGTTCGAGAGCATGGCGTCCCCGGGGGCTGGGGGAGAAGTATAGGGGCAAAGGGCGCGGCTGGCGACGGGGAAGCGGCAGGGGCGAAATCTTGCTAGTCTCGGCGGCTTTCCGGCGCCTCCAGAGAAAGCACATGACGAATATGGAAATCGAATCAACCGAGGTGAGGCCCGCGCGCGACGAGGCGTCGAAGGGTTTCCATCTCTCGCTCGGCTACGAGGTGGAGGATGTGACCTTCACGTCGAAGCGGCTCCGGCCGATGCCGCATGCGATCGTGTGAGGGTATTTCCTCCCCCCGCCCCGATAAATTCTTCGCGCTGCTCGAATTTATCGACCCGCCCCCAAGGGCGGGTGGGACGCGACGCCTGCGCTATTCGCCGAAACCTTGCCGCCCGCCCTCCCCTCGGGGAGGGTCGAAATTTGCGAAGCGAATTTCGGGGCGGGGGCGCCTCAGAACAAGCCCATCTGACGGGTGTCTTCCGCGCGCTTCTTCGGGCGGGGCGCGCGTTCGGGCTCCGCTTCCGCGAGGGCGCGCTCCTGCAGCGAGGGGTCGTCATTCGCGACGCGATTGATCCGTGTACTGACGGGGATCGCCTCCATGAGATTGTCCGGCGCGGGGCGAAGAAGCGCGAGGAGCTCCTTTTCCGTGGCGCCGGGGTCGAGCCAGAGGTCCCAGTCTTTCTCGTCCAGAATGACGGGCATCCGGTGATGAACCGCTTTCAGGGTCTCGTTCGCCTCCGTCGTGACGATGGCGCAGCTGTCGAGCTCGCTGCCGCCCGCGGGCATCCAGATGTCCCAGACGGCGGCCATGGCGAAGGGCTTGCGGTCGCGGCGGCGGATGAAGAAGGGCTGCTTCGGCCCTGCTCCTTGCGATTTCCACTCGTAGAAGCCGTCCGCCGGCATGAGCGCGCGGTGATGGCGGAAGGCCCCGCGGAAGGAGGGTTTTTCGGCGATCGTCTCGGCCCGCGCGTTTATGAGGATCGATTGCGGCATTTCCTTCGCCCATGAGGGGACGAGCCCCCAGCGCACCAGCAGGAAACGGCGGCGGCTGCCGCCCTGCCCGTCCTGTTCGCGGATGACGATGGGCACGGGCTGGGAAGGCGCGATGTTGTATCGCGGGGGGAAGGCCGGCTCGTCGACATAGCCGAAGAGAGAGCGCATCGCCTCGGGTGGCGTGGTGATGGAAAAACGTCCGCACATGGGCGCGAGAGTAAGGTGAGTCGGGATTTGCTGCACGCGTGGGAGGCGACACACGGGCTGTTATCTTGTAACATTGCGCCCGGCAAAGGAGGCGGCATGGCAGCGCGCGGCGCGGCACAGAACAAGGGACCTGCAACGGCGCAGGCGCATCAGTCCCACAATCATCGCGAGTGCATCGACGATGCGCTGACGCGGGCACGGGAGATTTGCGCCGCGCGCGACGTGCAGCTCACGCCGCTGCGCGAGAAGGTGCTGCAGATAGTCTGGCGGAGCCACAAGCCGGTGGGCGCCTATGATGTGCTGGACGAACTCGCGCGGAGCCACAAATCGGCCCGTCCGCCCACGGTCTATCGCGCGCTCGACTTCCTGATGGGCGAGGGCCTCATCCACAAGATCGAATCGCTCAATGCCTATCTCGGCTGCACGGAAGCGGGAGCGCCGCATTCCGGCCAGTTCCTGATCTGCCGCCAATGCGGGGCGACGGAGGAAATCGTCGATCCGAAGCTCGAGGCGGCGCTCGACCAGGCGGCGAAGCGCGTGCATTTCTCGGCGGAGCACAAGGTGGTGGAAATTTCGGGCCTCTGCGCGAGATGTGCCGCCTGAACGGACGCAGACCCGTTTCCCCTTCGCCCCGAAAGGCACTAGGATCGCCGCCGTCCCGAGCCTTTCCCACGGAGCTGCCCCGATGATCCGCCTTGCCAACCCGATCGCGTGCCTTGCCGGCGCAAGCCTTCTCCTCGCCGCGACGGGCGCAGCCGCGATCAGCCCGAAATATCACGCGGGCACCCGCTCGGGGCCCTTCGTCGCGACGGAAAAATCGCTCGGCGATCTCCTCGGCGACGGCTACGAGATCCGCGGGAATCTCGGCACGGCGCTCATCCTGCAGAAAAAGGCGTCCGTTTATTCCTGCCAGATTCCGCCCAATCCCGAGAAACTCGATTTCGAGCCCTATTTCGTCTGTTCCGAACTGCGGGAACTCGCGCGCGACGCAGCGGAAACGGAGGAACCGGCGGAGGCTCCCCAAACAGGGAATTGACCGGGAGCCGCGCGGCCCCGATGCTGCGCGGGTAGAGCAAGTTCCCCGACACGCGAGTCGAGTAACTTGCTCTTGTTTCTTTTTGTCGCGCGTTCTTTCCGAAAACCGGTGTCCACTTTTCGGCAACGCGCTCTAGTATCGAATTCAAGAAAAGATCCAGGATCAGGGAGAGCAGGAGATGAGCTACAAGCCTTTCGACCTTTCGGGCAAGGTGGCCCTTGTGACGGGCGGCAATGGCGGCATCGGTCTCGGCATGGCGGATGCGATCGCGCAGTCGGGCGCGGATGTCGCGATCTGGGGCACGAACGAGGACAAGAACAGACACGCTGCCGATCAGCTCCGCGCGCATGGCGTGAAGGTCTATACGCGCAAGGTGGACGTCTCCGACGAGCAACAGGTCGTGGACGGCATCGGCGCGACGGTGAAGGAACTCGGACGGATCGACGCGGTCTTCGCCAATGCGGGCGTCGGCTTCGGCGCGCCCTCCTTCCTCGAAATGTCCACGGAGGTCTATCGCAAGACGCTCGCCGTGAACCTCGACGGCGTTTTCTGGACGCTGCGCGAAAGCGCACGGCACATGGTCGAGCGCGCGAAGAAGGGCGATGCGGGCGGCTCGCTTGTCGGCATTGCAAGCCTTGCCGCCATCGAGGGCGCGGCGCGCAACGAAGCCTATGCGGCGACGAAGGGCGGCGTGATCTCCATGATCAAGAGCATCGCGGTGGAACATGCGCGCTACGGGATGCGCGCCAATGCGATCCTGCCGGGCTGGATCGCGACCGACATGACGGCGCAGGCGCAGGCCGCGCCCGCCTTCGCGGAAAAGGTGATCCCGCGCGTGCCGGCCAGGCGCTGGGGCGAGCCGGGCGATTTCGGCGGCGTGGCGGTCTATCTCACCTCGGACGCTTCGTCCTATCATTCGGGTGACACTTTCGTCATCGACGGCGGCTATGCGATCTTCTGAGGACGGATGACGGACAAACGGAACAGCACGGAGGAGGAAGACGCCGGCATCGACCGGCGGCTGATCCTCATGGCCCGAACGGTGGTCGTGCTGTTCCGCGAGTTCGAGAAGATCGCGCGGGAACTGGAGATCACCATCCCGCAATACCGCTTCCTGCTGTTTCTGAAACGCGGACCGAAACGGGCGGGAGAGCTCGCCGTGGAAGCGGCGATCCAGAAGCCCACGGCTTCCGGCCTCATCGCGGACATGGAAAAGCGCGGGCTCATCTCGCGCAAGCCCGACAAGGATGACGGGCGCAGCGTGAAGCTCAGCCTGACGGCGAAGGGGCTCAGGAAGCATCGCGAATTCGAGGAGGCGCTTGCACGCTATCTCCCCTCGCTCATCGAAGCGGGGGACCGGGAGCGCATGCTCGATGCCTTTTCCGAACTCGCCTATATCATCGATAGCCGGAGCACCACCGCATCGCCGAAGACGGTGGAACAGCTCGTGGAGGATGCTGGCTGACGCCGGGCAGGAAGCAGAAGGGGGGAGCCGATGAGTCTCGATCTCAATCCGGTGTCTGTGTCGGATTATCGCGAGGTGGCGCGTAAACGCCTGCCGACGCAGCTTTTCGACTATCTCGATGGCGGCTCCTATGCGGAGCGGACGCTACACGACAATGTGGAAGCCTTCTCGCGGCTGAAACTTCGCCAGCGCGTGCTGCGGGACGTGAGCAATATCGACACGTCCGCGGAGGTTTTCGGCGAAAAATGGACGATCCCGGCGGGCCTTGCGCCGGTCGGCTTCGCGGGCATGTATGCGAAGCGCGGCGAAGTGCAGGCGGCGCGCGCGGCGGAAAAATTCGGCGTGCCCTACACGCTCTCGACGGTCGGCATCTGCTCCATCGAGGAAATCGCCAAGGCGACGAAGAAACCCTTCTGGTTCCAGCTTTACGTCATCAAGGATCGCGGCTATGCGGCGGAGCTGATGAAGCGCGCGCATGAGGCGGGCTGTTCGGCGCTCGTCTTCACGGTCGACCTTGCCGTGCTCGGCGCGCGCTACCGCGATATCCGCAACGGCATGAACACGCAGATGACGCTCGGCAAGCGGCTGAAGGTTGCGGCGGATTTCGCGCGGCGCGTCCACTGGATCAGGGATGTGGCGCTTGGCGGGCGGCCGCTCGATTTCGGCAATTTGCGCGAGGCGGTTCCGAATGCGCGCGGCTTCGGCGAATTCGGCGCCTGGGTGGCGCAGAACCTCGACCCTTCGATGACCTGGGACGATCTCGAATGGGTGCGCAAGAACTGGCCGGGCCGGATCATCATCAAGGGCGTGATGGACGCGGAAGATGCGCGGCTCGCGATGAAGACCATCGCGCCGGACGGCATCGTCGTTTCGAACCATGGCGGACGGCAACTCGACTCGACGCCCGCGACCATCGAAGCCCTGCCCGCGGTCCGCGAAGAAGTGGGCGACGCCACGACGGTGCTTCTCGATGGCGGCATCAGGAGCGGGCTCGACATCGTGAAGGCGCTGGCGATGGGCGCGGATGCCTGCCTGATGGGGCGGCCCTGGGTCTATGCGCTGGCGGCGCGCGGCGAGGCGGGCGTCACCGCCATGCTCGGCACGATGCGGCAGGAAATGCATGTGGCGATGGCGCTGACGGGCTGCACGAGCCGCAAGGAAATCGACCGCAGCGCGATCGCGTGAAGCAGAAGTAGCTGGCCTACTCAGCCTTCGTGATGCGGAGGATCTGGCCGTCTTCCTCATCCGTCAGGAGATAGAGCGCGCCGTCGGGGCCTTGCCGGACATCGCGGATGCGCAGGCCGAGTTCTCTCAGCATGGGTTCTTCATGGGTGACCTTCTCGCCGTCGAGAACGAGACGGTAGAGACCGGGGCGCGCGAGACCGCCGACAAAGGCATTGCCCTTCCAGCCGGGAACGGCATCGCCCGTGTAGAAGGCGAGGCCGGAGGTACCGATGGAGGGCACCCAGTAATGGACCGGCTCCTCCATGCCCGGCGCCGAGCTTTCGCCGGAACCGACAGGCAGGCCGCTATATTCGGTGCCATAGGAGACGACGGGCCAGCCGTAATTCCTGCCCGCCTCCGGCATGTTGAGCTCGTCGCCGCCGCGCGGCCCGTGCTCATTCGTCCATAGCTTGCCTGTTTCGGGATGGAGCGCCGCGCCCTGCTGGTTGCGGTGGCCATAAGACCAGATTTCGGGGAGCGCGCCTTCCTTACCGATAAAGGGATTGTCTTCGGGCACGGCGCCATCCGGCCGGATGCGGACGACCTTGCCGAGATGAGAGTCGAGATCCTGCGCCTGACCGCGAAACTCCTTTTTCGAGCGTTCGCCCAGCGCGATGAAGAGATGGCCCTCGTTGTCGAAGACGAGACGGGAGCCGAAATGCAGCGTGCTCGGCTCCTTGGGCTGCTGGCGGAAGATGACTTCCACATCCTGCAATTGCGGCGACATGCTTTCGGTGAGACGGCCGCGGGCAACGGCCGTGCCATTCGCATTCTTGTTTTCCGGTCCTTCGCCCCTCTCCGCATAGCTCAGATAGACGAGGCGGTTTTCCTCGAAGTCCGGATCGAGCGCGACATCGAGCAGACCGCCCTGCCCGCGCGCATCGACATCCGGCACGCCGTAGATCGCATTTCCGATCTTTCCTTCCGGCGTGACGATCCGCAGGAAGCCCGGCCGCTCCGTCACGAGGAAATTCCCATCCGGCAGGAAGGCGAGGCCCCAGGGATGTTCGAGCCCCTGGGCCAAGGTTTCGACCCGAATTTCCGCCTCTTCCGTGCGGAATGTCTCATCGAGGGCAAGCGCGGGGGCCGCCATGGCGGCGAGGCAGAAGGAGGAAGCGAGAAGAGTCTGGCGGACCATACGTCACCCTTTGTTCGAAGGAGGATCAGGTTTGCGGAGCTCCAAGACCAAAATATGGCGATCGGCGGCGGCGACCAGCCTCTCCCTTGAGAGAAGCCGGGCTTGACAGAAGCCGGGCGGTGGCGTTTTTGTTAGGCATCCGAACTAATTGACGGGCCCGCAGCAAGCGGCACCGCGCAGGGAGATTGTTCCATGGCCATTCACACACCGCTTTGCGACCTTCTGGGCATCAAATATCCGATCATGCTGGCGGGCATGGGCGGCGTGTCCTATGCGGAACTCGCCGCCGCCGTTTCCAATGCGGGCGGCTTCGGCACGCTCGGCATGGCGGGGCTTCAGCCGGAAGAAATCCGTGTACAGATGAAGAAGGTGAAGGACCTCACCGACAAACCCTTCGGCGTGGACCTTCTTGCCGCGGTGCCGGAATCGCTCGAGAAGACCGCCGACATCATGATCGAGGAAGGCGCAACGGCCTTCATCTCCGGTCTCGGCGTTCCGACGAACATTCTGGAGAAGCTGCACAAGGCCGGCATGAAGGTGATGAATGTCTGCGGCACGGTGAAACACGCCGTCGCGGGCGAAAAGGCCGGTCTCGACGCCGTGATCGCGCAGGGCACGGAAGGCGGCGGGCATACCGGCAAGGTGGCCGGCATGGCGCTCATTCCGCAGGTGGTGGACGCGGTGAAGACGATCCCGGTGATTGCCGCCGGTTCGATCATCGACGGACGCGGGCTCGCCGCCGCTCTCGCCTTCGGCGCGCAGGGCGTGTGGATGGGCACGCGCTTCATCGCCGCGAAGGAATCCCACGCGGGCGAGATGTACCGGCAGGTCATCGTGGAAGCGAAGGACACGGACACGATCGTGACGCGCTGCTATTCCGGCAAGACGATGCGCGTGTTCAACAATCCTTACGTGCAGGACTGGGAGAGCCGCCCGCAGGACATCCAGCCCTTCCCGCAGCAGGCGATCCTCTCGCATCAGAACAATGTGATGGGCGGCATCGGCGGCCAGATCGAAGGCCTGGAGCGCGACCGCTCCTGCTTCGCCATGGGCCAGGGCGCGGGCGGCATTCATGAAGTGCTTTCCGCCAAGGACATCGTCGAGAAGACGATGGAAGAAGCCGAGCAGGTTCTGGAACGGCTGAAGAAGTTCGGCTGATCCGGCCCGCTCGTCCCAGCGCCCCGACAAGGCCCATTTCCTGCAGCAGGTTTGCCGAACAGGCGATTGACTGGCTCGCAGGAGGGCCCTCGGGGCGATATGGCACAGGAACTGTGCGGAAACGGGACGGAGAGACGCAGGCGGCGTCTGCTGCCGCTCGCCCTTGCGGCCGCGCTTGCCGCACTTCCCTTCTTCACCATACGGGCCGAAGCGATGCCTGCCAGTGTGACGCAACTGGCGGAAGTTCTTGGCGGCATTCATCATCTCAGGACGCTATGCGGCACCAATGAGGGGCAGCTCTGGCGCAACAAGATGATCGAGATGATGGGAACGCTGCGTCCCGCCGAGGCGGAGAAACAGGCGCTCATCAAGCATTTCAACGATGCCTATTACCGCTACCGCAACGCCTATCCGAACTGCACGCCGACCGCGGCGAACCAGGCCGACAGGCTGATGCGCGACGGACACCGGCTGGCCGAAGAGCTGGCCGCGAGCGGACTTGGCCGCTGAACACCCACCCCGGCGGGCGATACGGCGGAATTCCGCGAGTTTCCTCCATTGTGACAGCCATTAACCTCCGTTTCATGAAACGGGAGACATTCGCCGTCAGTATGTTACAAAGGCGGAAGTTGCGGGGGCTCGCCGGCCCGGAGAGGCCGGAGACACAGACTTACAGAGAAGGACCCATGGCCGAAGATTTTCCGAGAGACGCCAGTTTCGGTCCACTCGACGAAGACGGGTACGAGACATCCCCGCTGACGGAATCCGAGCAGCGCCGCGTCGCGCTCCAGAACATTCTGGACGCCTGGGACGAGGCGCTTGGCGAAGGCGTCGAGGCCGATATTCTCGCCACGACCGCGATCTTCGCGGCGCTTTCCGACATGGTGGAAGCCTATGGCGAGGAAGCCGTTGCCGAGATGGCGAACGGTCTTGCCGACCGGGTACGCCAGGGCGAGTTCACGCTTCACCGCACGCTGAACTGAACGGCGGACGCTTTTCCCGAATTTCCATCGTCATTGCGAGCGACCGGTCAGGGAGCGAAGCAATCCAGGGGCGGCAAGCACGGAGCAAGCGGCTCCTGGATTGCTTCGTCGCGCTGCCGCGCGCCTCGCAATGACGAGGATGGTTAGATCATCACTTCGATAAGACGCGGGCCCTTCTGCTTCATGGCGGAGGAGAAGGCGTCCACGAAATCCTCCACCGTCTCGACGCGCGTGGACTCGACGCCCATGCCCTGACCGAGCGAAGCCCAGTTCAGTTCCGGGTTGTGCAGGTCGAGCATGGAGAGCGCCTTGGGGCCGGGATTCTCGGCGCCGACGCGCATGAGCTCGATATTGAGGATCGCATAGGAGCGGTTGGCGAAGATGACGTTCACGACGTCGAGCTTCTCGCGCGCCTGCGTCCAGAGCGCCTGCAGCGTATACATCGCACCGCCATCGCCATGGAGACAGACGACCTTGCGATCCGGGCAGGCGACGGCCGCGCCCGTCGCGAGCGGCAGGCCCTGGCCGATGGAGCCGCCGGTGAGCGAGAGATGGTCATGCGGCGCGGCATTTGCCGTGGCGATCATGGAGCCGATGCCGGAGGTCGCCGCTTCATCGGAGATGATGGCGTTTTCCGGCAGGAAGTGGCCGACGATCTGACCCGCGGTGAACTGGTCGAGCGCGGCGCCCGCTTTCGGCAGGTCGGGCTTCTGAAGGGGCGCGACGCCCGCCGGTTCCCTCGGCGCGCCGAGCGCATCGGCCACGGCTTCGAGCGCGGCCGTGCCATCCTCGTGCGCATGGGCGAGATAGACGATCTCCGCGCTTTCCGGCGTGCACCAGCTCGGCTTGCCCGGATAGGCAAAGAAGGAGACGGGCGGCTTCGCGCCGACAAGGATCAACTGCTCGACATCCTGCAACGTCTCGACGATCTGCTCCGCGAAATAGGGAATGCGCTCGATGACGACGCGGCCCGCGCCACGCTGGAGGCGCGGCGCGAAGGTGTCGCACATGATGCGCGCGCCGGACTTTGCGGCGATGCGGCCCGCGGCAGCGAGGCCCTTCTCCTTGAGCGCCGCGCCCCGCACGAGGACGGCGGTCTTCTTGCCGTTCTTCAGCGCGCTCGCGGCGCGGTCCACCGCATCCGACGAGACGGCGGCAGGCGCGATGCGCGGGAGCGCGGGCGCGGCCTGCTCGGCCTCCAGCCAGGCCGTGTCGGCAGGAAGGATGAGCGTCGCGATCTGGCCGGGAGGCTGCATCGCTGCCTGGACGGCGCGCGCGCCATCGGCGGCGACGGTCTTCGCGCTGGTCGAGGAATGGACCCAGCCGGAGACGGGACGCGCGAAGCCCATGATGTCGGAGGCGAGCGGCGCGTCATATTGCGCATGATAGGTCGCGTGGTCGCCGACGATGTTGACGACGGGCGTCTGCGCGCGGCGCGCATTATGAAGGTTCGCAAGACCGTTCGCGAGGCCGGGCCCGAGATGAAGGAGCGTCGCGGCAGGCTTTTCCGCCATGCGGCCATAGCCGTCGGCCGCGCCCGTCACCGCGCCTTCGAAAAGGCCCAGAATGGCGCGCATGCCCTCGACCTTGTCGAGAGCGGCGACGAAATGCATCTCGGAGGTGCCCGGATTCGAGAAACAGACTTCGACGCCAGAGTTCACCAGCGTCCGCACCAGGCTTTCCGCACCATTCATGACCGGTCTCCCCCGAGGTTTCTTTTGATGTTCGAAGATTAAAGCAAAAAGGAGCAGGCGACACGCACGAGAACGACGGCGCCGAAGATAATGATAAGCGCGCCGGAGACGCGGTTCACGATGCCCAGAAGACGATCGTTCATCTTCTGGCGGAAGAGGCTGACAAAGCCGGAGAGACCGGCCCACCAGAGCGCGGAGCCCGCCATGACGGCGATGACGATGGTGGCGGCGTGAGCATAATCCTCACCCGCATCGGCAAGGCCCGCGACGCCGCCGAAGATGGCGATGAAGCCAAGCATCGTCGCCGGATTGGTGATCGTTAGAAAGAAGGTCGTGGCGAAGACGGCGGCCATGGCGCCGGAGAGGTTTTCTTCCGCAGTATCGTCGAAATGAGGCTTGACGAACCATGTCCTCAGACCGAGCGCGAGGAGGAAGAGCCCTCCCACGATCTGCAGCGCCGTCTCGAAGCGGATGACGAGCTCGATGGCGGCGGTGAGGCCGAAAGCGGCGATGGCGGCGAAGATCGCATCGCCCGTGGCCGCGCCCGCGCCGGAAAGAAAACCGTTCAACTGGCCATAGCGGAGCGTGCGGCGAATGACGATCAGATTGACAGGGCCGATGGGCGCGGCGACCGCAAGGCCGATCGCAATACCGTTCGCCACCAGACCGAAATCAATCATGCCCTTGTTCGTCTCTCTTCGGCGGCTGCCACTCAGGCAACCACGACATCATTGCCCGGCGGCTCGGCATAGAGCTTTTCGACAAGCGCCGCGCGACGGCCGAGCGCAACCGACTGGTTGATGTAACCCTTGTCGGTGAGTTCGCCCGCATCGACGCTGGGCGGCTCCGTCATCAGGAGCGCGCGAACGACGCGCGTGCTCGAACCGGGATTGCCCTTGTTATGCGCGCGCAAGCCTTCGGCGAGACGTTCCAGCACGGCGGGATGACGCACGAGGTCTTCCACGGCGAGCGACGCATCGCCCGCGATGTTGCGGCAGGCGGGAATGTTCGGGAAGCCGAGAAGGCCGATATACGAACGGTCGAGACCGGCGACCAGCGCATCCGACAGGACGCCATTCGAACTTGCGACGACATCGACGCGAAGCTTGCCCGCGCTTACCCATGTGCCGGTGGAGAGCTTGAAATCTTCGGCCACGCGGCCGTCGAAGACGAGGCCTTCTTCCGGGCGCTCCGGATCGAGGAAGCGGGCGCCGTCGCCCAAACGGTAGAACCCTTCTTCGTCATAGGCCTCGGCGGTCTTTTCCGGATTCTTGTGATAGCCGGGCGTGATGCAATCGCCGCGCACGCGCACTTCCATCTTCTGCCCGACGGGGGCGAGCTTCAGTTCGACGCCGGGAAGCGGAAGGCCGAGAAGACCCATGCGCTCCGTCGGCCAGTGGACGTTGCAGATCGTCGGCGCGGTTTCCGTCGCACCATAGCCGGACGAGAAAGCAATGCGTTCGCCTGCGGCCTTGATCGCGACCTTCTGGATGCGGTCATAGAGATCCTGGCTGAGGGCCGCGCCGCCATAGGCAAGCGTGCGCAGGCGCGAGAAGAAATTCTTCGCCAGCGCCTCATCCGCCTCCAGCTCATCCACCAGCATGGTGTAGGCGGCGGGGACATTGGAATAAGCGGTGGGCGCGATCTCCCGGAGGTTCTGCACCGTTTCCGCGAAGCCGCCCGGCACGGGACGGCCGCCATCGATATAAAGTGTGCCGCCGGAGACGAGCAGATTGTTGAGGATCGCGTTGCCGCCGAAGCAGTGGTTCCAGGGGAGCCAGTTCAGCAGGACGGGCGGCTCGTCGCCCTCCTCTTCCACGGTGACGCTGCGCGGCATGACGGAATTCACGCACATCATGCGCTGGGTCGTGATGACGGCCTTGGGCATGCCGGTGGAGCCGGAAGTGAAGAGATACTTCGCCACCATGTCGAAGCTGAGGCTCGCGTAGCTCTCTTCGACCGCATTGCCCGGCGATGTTTCGGTGAGCGCGGAGAAAGGCGTTCCGAGCGAGCCGTCGACGGTGACGATCTCGACGCCGTCCAAGGGGAGCGCCTTCAGCGCGCGCTCGAAGGGAGCGGCTTCCTGCATGAAGATGAGCTTCGGTTCCACCAGGTCGAAGACATAGCGGAGCTTCTCGAAATCGGAACTCATGGTCGAGTAGGAAGGAGAGACCGGCGCGGCGGGCACGCCCGCGAGGATCGCGCCATAGGTCATGAGCGCGTGCTCGATGGAATTTCCCGAAAGGATCATGACGGGCGTCGACTGATCGAGGCCGCGATCGAGCAGCGCCTGCGCGATGGCATTCACCTTCGCATTCGCCTGCGCATAGGTGAGAATATCCCACTCACCAAAGCCTTCTTTTGCCGGCTTCCGCCTTCCGAGCCAGACGCGATCCGGCGCTTCCACCGCCCATTTGCGGATCGGCTCGATCAGGTTCGAGGGAACGGGGCGGAGCGGATGCGGATTGCGCAGTACGATGGAGCCGTCGGCGCGGCGCTCGACTTCGAGCTTGCGCTCCACGTAACGCGGATCGCGATAGGGCGGCAGATTCAGGTCCAAGGCGGTCGCGCTCCCCTTCACGCGTTCACGTCGACAATGGCGCGTCCGCGCACATGGCCGGCGAGAATTTCCTGCGCGAGCTTCGGCACGTCGTCGAGCTTCGCGCGGAAGCTCATCGCCTCGAGCTTCTTCATGTCGAGATCGGTCGCGAGGCGGGCCCAGGCTTCCTCGCGCTTTTCCATCGGCGCCATAACGCTGTCGATGCCCGCGAGCGTGACGCCGCGCAGGATGAAGGGTGCCACGGAGCCCGGCAGGTCCATGCCCTGCGCGAGGCCGCAGGCCGCGACCGTGCCGCCATATTTCGTCATGGAGAGGACGTTGGCGAGGGTGTGGCTGCCGACGCAATCGACGGCGCCTGCCCAGCGCTCCTTGCCGAGCGGCTTTGCGGGGTTCGAAAGCTCGCCCCGGTCGATGATCTCGTCCGCGCCGAGGCCCTTCAGGTAGTCGGCTTCGGAGGCGCGGCCCGTGGAGGCGATGACGTGGTAGCCGAGCTTCGCGAGGATCGCGATGGCGACGGAGCCGACGCCGCCCGCGGCGCCGGTGACGACGACGTCGCTGCCGGGCTTCACGCCGTTCTTTTCCAGCGCGAGGACGCAGAGCATGGAGGTGTAGCCAGCGGTGCCGATGGCCATGGCCTGCTCGTTCGAAATCGCATCCGGCAGCTTTACCAGCCAGTCGCCCTTCACGCGCGCCTTCTGCGCATAGCCGCCGCTGTGACCTTCGCCAACGCCATAACCGTTCAGTACGACGCGGTCCCCCGGCTTGAACTTCGGATTGTCCGACTTCTCGACCTTGCCGGAAAAATCGATGCCGGGAATGAGCGGCCAGGCGCGGATGATCGGCGCCGCGCCGGTGAGCGCGAGGCCATCCTTGTAGTTCACGGTCGAATAATCGACGGCGACGGTGACGTCGCCCTCCATGAGATCGGCCTCGGTGAGATTCGCGAATTCGACCTGCGGTGCCTTTTCGCCCTTCGACGCGCGGATGGCGCGGAACGTCCCTGTCATTTCCCGTCCTACTTTATTTTCCGGAGCCTTTTGCGGCCCTGTTGATGCCCTGTTGGCGACAAACGAGCCCAAATCAGCCGCCGGGTCAAGCAGCGGCGGGCCCTGCCAATGCCTCTCTGGCACTCACTCCCCGAAGTGAGTGCTAACACCTTGTTTTCATTCGCCGAATCGGTCTTCAGCGAGATTTGTCAATATCGACGCGTGAATTTTTCACGACTACGATTCACGTGTGATGAGGCCCTACAAGTCGGGGCGAGTTGCGGCATTGCTGTCTGGATTGAAACGATCTGGAGGTTCAAGCGTGAGACAGGTTTCGGAACTGAAGAAACTCCTCGAAGGATACCGGCTGGTAACGGCCGAAATTCTCTACCGGATGCCCGACCATCCAAAGCTGCTGCAGAGCTATATCTGGCAGGATTACGACCTGGAGCCGAAATATCCGGCGCTTTCCAAATTTCTCGATTTCTGGAGCCGCGAGCTCGACGGGCCGATCCATTCGGTGCGTGTGGGCACGCGCCGGGTGATCCATCCGAGCGAGTTCGTGCGCGCGGACTTCACGGGCGCGATTCATTAGCGGTTTGTACCGGAGTTGATTTGGAGCCCACCCTCCCCCTGTGGGAGGGTCGAAAAGCGAGCGCAGCGAGATTTTCGGGGAGGGGTTCTCCGCTGACGGCAAGCGACCCGCCTGCTTTCCACGTCTCCCCCTCCCCTAAAAATCCTGACGGATTTTTAGACCCTCCCACAGGGGGAGGGTGATCCTGATGGATGGGTCGTCGCGTGGCGCCACTAGATTGCCGACCTCCTTAAAATTCAAAGGAGTGCCCGGCAATGACGATGCTGTTTAGTCTCAGTGACGCGGCAGGGCCTCGACGAAGGCGATGGGCTCGCCCGTTGCCTTCGATGCAAGCTCGTCTTCCCACATGGCGCGGTAGCCGCGCACGACGGTGCCGATGGGCCAGCCCTTCACCTTCATGCCGTTATAGGGCGTCCAGCCGCATTTCGAGGCGATCCACTTGTCCTCAATCACACGCGTCGCGCTCATGTCGACAATGGTGAGGTCCGCGTCGTAGCCGACCGCGATGCGGCCCTTGCGCGACATGCCGAAGATGCGCTGCGGACCGGCGGAGGTGAGGTCCACGAAACGCTGCAGCGTGAGGCGGCCCTCATTCACATGGTTCAGCATGATGGGCACGAGCGTCTGCACGCCGGGCATGCCCGAGGGCGACTTCGGATAAGGCTGTTCCTTCTCTTCGGTCGTATGCGGCGCATGATCGGAGCCCAGCACATCGACAATGCCGGCGGCGATGCCTTCCCACAGGCCCGCACGATGCTCGTGACCGCGGATGGGCGGGTTCATCTGCGCATAGGTGCCGAGCGCCTCGTAGCATTCCGGCGCGGCGAGCGTCAGATGCTGCGGGGTCACTTCCACCGTCGCGATGTCCTTGTGCTTCGCCAGAATGGGAATTTCGTCCGCCGTCGAGATATGAAGCACATGGATCCGCTTGCCCGCCTCGCGCGCAAGGCGGAGCAGGCGCGTGGTGCAGAGAACGGCGGCTTCCGCATCGCGCCAGACGGGATGCGTCTCGACATGGCCAAGCAGCGCGAGTTCGCGGCGCTCGCGCAGGCGGAATTCATCTTCCGAGTGGAAGGCCGCGCGGCGGTTGATCGCGCGCAGCACGCGGAGCACATCCTCGTCCTTCTCGACGAGAAGCGTGCCGGTGGAGGAGCCCATGAAGACCTTGATGCCGCAGCAGCCGGGCGTGCGCTCGATGTCGGCGAGGATGTCGACATTTTCCGTGGTCGCGCCGCCATAGAAGGCGAAGTCGCAATACATGCGGTGACGCGCACGGCCGACCTTGTCGGTGAGCGCGTCTGGCGTGGTCGTGGGCGGCTTGGTGTTCGGCATTTCGAAGACCGAGGTGACGCCGCCAAGCGCGGCGGCGCGGCCGCCCGACTCGAGGTCTTCCTTGTGTTCGTTGCCGGGCTCGCGGAGATGGACCTGGCTGTCGACCACGCCGGGCAGGACATGAAGCCCCTTCACATCGACAATCTCGGCGGCATCGGCCTGCGAAAGATCGCCGATGGCGGCGATGCGGCCATCCTTTACCGCAATGTCGGCTTCACCGATGCCGTCATGATTGACGATTGTGCCGCGGCGGAAGATGAGATCGTAGGTGACGCTCACGGGGCTTATCCTTCCTGACTGGTTTCGCCACAATGCGCAGTAGCACTAAACGGGGCGTTACAGAAATCATAGAGACGCTGGCCGAAGACATTTCGCCCCTCATTTTCTATTCCCGAGTGAGGCAACACCTCTCAACAGTACCCGGCCGAGATAAGGAGCGCTCGCAATGAGCATGAACGAGGCAGCATGGAAGATCGGCACTTCCAGCTCTGTTTTTAGCTGATTGCAATTCACGTTGTAGAAGCACATCCACTCCCAAGAATGAAGGGCGTAGCCAACGAGAAACATGTAGAAAAAACGAATCCGTACAAATTGCCTACGCGATACCGATTCAACCTTCCGGGATCGTTCAGGAAACTTGTCTCCGTCATCATGACGAAAACCACAGCAGCGAGGACTTCCAAAAACGAGATCATCAATACGCTCGTTTGATGATCCACATGATGCAGTATCAGGATGCTTCTTTCGGCATCCGGCTCGGAACCCACCACCCGATAGGCTTCCGAGAACAGATTTTTCGACAGATAGTCGTCAATCTGGAAGACATTGAAATCGAACGTGAACCCCCAAAGGACGAAAAGCGCAAACACACCGCTGCCCACCGCGAAAGACCAGTTTGCCCATCTGGTCTCATGAACCGCGATATCGGTTTCATTCATGGCCGTTCCAACAAGTTTGCCGACCATTGCCTTGTCGGCAACCGCCCCAAATCAGTGCCTACGGGCCATTCTGGCCATTCGCGGCCGTTTTCGCCAGCAGGGCGATGGCCGCTTGCTCGACAGTCGCGACGTCGAGGTCTTCCATGTGATTGCGGCTGACATGCCAGGTGACCTCGCCGCCCTCCTCCGCCTTGATCTCCTCATGCGAACGGGGGACGCGGACGGTGACGGCTTTCGGACCCCAGGGCGCGTAGATCGCATCGGCCGTGGGCCCGAAGAGACCAATGGTGGGTGCGCCGGCGGCGGCGGCAAGGTGCATCAGGCCGGAATCATTGCCGACATAAAGACGGACGCGGGAGAAACAGGCGCCGACTTCGTCGATCCCGGCGCCGACGAGATCGATCCGGCGCTCGGGCGGGACCGCCTCGAGGACAGGACGGCAGGCCTCGTCCTCGCCGGGGCCGCCGGTGACGAGGAGATGGGCGCCTTCCATTGGCCCACCGGGGCCGAGAAGGCGGCGGGCGAGCTCGGCGAAGCGCTCCACCGGCCACATCTTGCCGGGCCATGCAGCGGTCGGCCCCATCGCAAGGACCTGCATCCCGTCGGGGATGGTCTGCCTGGCCTTTGCGAGCATTTCCTCGCCCGGCCAGAGACGCGGCGAGGGCGCGGGATCGAGACCGACTGTGCGCGCATTGTGCTCGACGCGGTGGAGCGTGTGTTCCGGCTTCAAAATCCGGCGGTCGAAAGTCCAGAGGAGCCAGGCCGTGGCGGAGCCGCGCAGATCGATCACGATGTCGAAGCGGCGGAACATGGTGGCCTTCAGGAGCTTGCGCCAATGGCCGATGCGCTTTTCCTTGCGCATCTCGATGATGCGGGTGACGCGCGGCGCGTGAGCGAAGACGGGAACGGCAAGCGGCCCGCAGGCGACCCAGAACTCTGCTTCCGGGTAGCGCTCCATCAAACCGCCGAGGACGCCCGTCGAGAGGACGGCGTCGCCGATGCGGTTGGAGGCAATGAAGAGAATTCGCATTCAGGATTCGCGAGGCGCATGAAACCGGCGGGGCCGCAAAAGCGCCCCTGCCGGTTTATAGGAGGCCGGGAAGCATGTGCCAAGCTGGTGCTCTTGCGGAAGGGCGGTATGACGCCTAAATCTGGAAGCCGGAACGAAACGAGGCACAAGAAATGGCGGGCAGGTTCGCTTCTGTCTTGAGCGGGCGCGGGGTTATTCGGGTCTCGGGCGAGGAAGCGCGCAGCTTCCTGCAGAATCTCGTCACCAATAATGTGGAGAAGGCGAAAGGCGCGCAGGCCGTCTATTCCGCCCTTCTGACACCGCAGGGCAAATTCCTGTTCGATTTCTTCATCTCGGAAGATCCGGCCGCGCCCGGCGCGCTGCTGCTCGATTGCGACGGCGCGCGGGCGGGCGATCTCGTCAAGCGGCTCTCCATGTACAAGCTCCGGGCGAAGGTCGATATCGAGGACAAGAGCGGCGAGTTCGCCGTGATCGCCTTCTGGAACGGCGACGGGAGCCCGATGCCCGAAGGCCCCGGCCTCCCCGACCCCCGCCACGCGGCGATGGGACGGCGGGCGATCCTTCCGAAAGACGGTGTCGAGGCGGCCATCACGGCGGCTGGCGCGGAGCAGGCGCCCGAGACCGCATGGCACAGCCACCGAATCGGGCTTGGGATCGGCGATGCGGCGCAAGATTTCGAACCGGACCGGACCTTTCCCCTGGAGGTCAATTTCGACGAACTTAACGGAATCGATTTCCACAAGGGCTGCTATATCGGACAGGAAGTGACGTCGCGCACCAAGCGGCGCGGCAGCGTGCGAAAGCGGCTGCTGCCGGTCCACGTGGAAGGCGAGATGCCGAAGCGCGGTACGCCGGTCAAGGGCGGCGCACGGGAAGTCGGCACGATCTTCTCGACCGATGCCGAGACGGAGCGCGCGCTGGCGCTGATCCGGCTGGACCTCATAAAGGGCTCAGTGCTCGAAGCGGAAACGGCGGAAATCCGGCCGGAAATTCCCGAATGGCTGCCGGTCGAGATGGCGGAGGGGGCCGGGAATGGCGACGCCGAAGACGAGTGACGCGGGGCGCTGCCCCTGGCCGGGCGAGGACCCGCTCTATGTCGCCTATCACGACGAGGAATGGGGCGTGCCGGAATATGACGACCGGGCGCTCTTCGAAAAACTCATCCTCGACGGATTTCAGGCCGGGCTTTCCTGGATCACCATTCTGCGCAAACGCGAGAGCTTCCGCGAGGCCTTCGACGGCTTCGAGCCGGAAACGATCGCGCGCTACCGGCCCGCAAAGGTCGAGAAACTGCTGAAAAATCCCGGGATCATCCGCCATCGCGGCAAGATCGAAGCGACGATCGGCAATGCGCAGGCTTATCTTGCGATGATGGAGAAAGGCGAAGGCTTTTCGGATTTCCTGTGGGGCTTCACGGACGGCGTGCCGATCCAGAACAAGTGGAAGAGCATCAAACAGGTGCCCGCCGAGACGCCGATGAGCGTTTCGATGTCGAAGGAATTGAAGAAGCGCGGCTTCAAATTCTGCGGACCGACGATCGTCTATGCCTTCGCGCAGGCGGTCGGCATCGTCAACGATCATCTCGTGACCTGTCCGCGCCACAAGACCTGCTCCGTATTGGCGCGAAATCAAAACCGATAATTAAGCAGCGTTATGCGTTGCTCCGCACGTGCGATCAATGTTCCGCCACATTGTCGGCACATGCGGGCCACGTTACGCCCTTATCGTTGCTTCCGTTCCAGCCAGCGGAGGGGATTCAAGAAATGTTCAAGCGCCCCAAGGGTGTTTCCGATACCGACCCATCGCCGTCGCCGGGTTCTTCCGGCACGCAGTCCGCGAGCGTCGATCCAAAACAGACGCCGCCCGATGTGAACCCGGAAGATCGCGATGCCGACAGCAGCGCGCGCTCCATCACTCCATCATATCAAGCAAGGAAGCCGACCGTGCGCACTCTTCAATCGACCGCCAGTTCCTCCACCTCTTCGACGCCGACGGCGGCGAACCTGCATGTGGGCCGCGGACTGAAGCTCGAAGGCAAGATCCAGTCGTGTGACTCGCTTGTCATCGAAGGCGACGTTCAGGCGACGATCGAAAGCGGTACGCTGACGATTTCCGAAACCGGCGACGTGCGCGGCGATGCAACCGTCGATGCGGCGGAAATCAACGGCAAGTTCGACGGCACGCTCACCGTTCGCAAATGCCTCACGATCAATTCGTCCGGCCGCGTTACGGGCACCGTCCAGTATGGCGAGCTGAAGGTCGAACAAGGCGGCCAGGTGAGCGGCGAAATCCGCGCCGGGTCGGATTCCGGCGAAGAAGGCACCGAAAAGCCGCGCCTCGCTTCGTCCAATGCGAAGGACGAAAGCAAGAAGAGCGACGACAGCTCCCCGAGCGGCAACAGCTCGAGCCGCACGGCCTCGATGATCTAGGAGCCCCTTTCAGGGGACGAGCCACTCTCCCTGTGCCGCATCCGCCGAAAAGCGGATGCGCGCGCGGCGGTGACCTGTGCGGCTCAATACGAGAATATCGGCTTCCGCGAAGACGAATTCGAGGAGCGCGAAATTCGCGCGTCCTTCCTCGATCCGCTCCAGGGGCGGAATGATGCCCTCCACATCCAACGGCAGGCCCGAGACCGGCTCCGGGGACGGCGTAGCAGGCGGCGCGGTGACGAGATAGGCGCGCCGGCTGGACAATGCTGCGCCGGACCATGCCGCATCCGCCGCCGCACCCCGCCGGTGAACCGCGGCGCGGCCCGAAAGGCGAAGCTGGATATCCGGGACCGGATCGTAGAAGAGCATGGCGGCGCGCGGCTCGGCTGCGATTTCAGCCGCCTTGGGGGAGCGGGCATCGGTGAAGATGTCGAGGCGGCGCTCCGCAGGATCGAAGCCTCTCAGAAAAACCGTGCGAAGCGTGGGCGCGCCCTCCGCCGAAATCGTCGAAAGCGCCGGTTTACGCAGGGGCGAGGCGGCATTCATGGCGCCTTCACGCAGCATGGCAAGGGCAAGCGCCGCCATGTCGGCAAGCCCGAGCTTCCTCAAGGCCTCACCCTCCAAAGGCGCCTCCGGCAGCGGCGGCAGGGCCTGCGGCATTTCCATTCCCGACATAAGGTTTTCTCTCGCCTCCATTCACCGGCATTCCGCCCTTCGGCAGTAGCATCGGCCGAAGGGCTGTTCTATTTTATCTATGCGGCCCGGGGGAGCCGCATCGCGCATCCGGGAAACCCCAGACAAAAGAAACCCCATATTCCGGGGTGCGCGCCGGCAGCAAGATCAGAGTCAGGTGAACAGTGACCAAAGTCGTCATCAGCGGGACGGGCGTTTTCACGCCGCCCTATTCGATCAGCAACGAGGAACTCGTCGATACCTTCAACGCCTATGTGCGCAAGTACAATGAGGAAAACGCCGCCGCGATCGAGCGCGGCGAGATGGAGCCGCTCCAGGAATCGAGCGTCGAGTTCATCGTCAAGGCGTCCGGTATCGAATCCCGCTACGTGATGAACAAGTCGGGCATTGTCGATCCCGACATCATGGCGCCACGGCTGCGCCAGCGCTCGAACGACGAACCCTCCATCCTCGCCGAAATGGCGGTGGATGCAGCGAAGAAGGCCATGGCGCGCGCGAACAAGACGCCGGCCGATATCGACGCCGTTCTCGTCGCCTGTTCGAACCTCGAACGTCCCTACCCCGCCATCGCCGTCGAAGTGCAGGACCTGCTCGGCATAGAAGGCTTCGGCTTCGACATGAACGTCGCCTGCTCGTCGGCCACCTTCGGCATCCAGACGGCCTACGACATGCTGCGCTCGGGCTCGGTCGATTGCGTGCTGATCGTCGATCCGGAAATCTGCTCGGGTCACCTCAACTTCCGCGACCGCGACAGCCACTTCATCTTCGGCGACGTCTGCACCGCGATCATTCTCGAACGCGAGGAGACCTGCACCGCGAAAGGCGCATGGGAAATTCTCGGCACGCGTCTCATCACGAAATTCTCGAACAACATCCGCAACAATTTCGGCTTCCTCAATCGCGCGACGCCGGAAGGCATCGGCGCGAAGGACAAGCTCTTCGTGCAGGAGGGGCGCAAGGTCTTCAAGGAAGTGGTGCCGATGGTCTCGCAGCTCATTCTCGACCACATGGCCGATGAGGGGCTCGACCCGAAGGACCTGAAGCGCATGTGGCTGCATCAGGCCAACAAGAACATGAACGACTTCATCGGGCGCAAGGTGCTCGGACGCGAGCCGGAACCGGGCGAGCAGCCGAATATCCTTCAGGAATACGCGAATACGAGTTCGGCAGGCTCCATCATCGCCTTCAGCCAGTACAGCGAAGACCTGAAGGAAGGCGATCTCGGCCTCATCTGCAGCTTCGGCGCAGGCTATTCGGCCGGTAACGTGCTGGTGAGAAAGCGCGCCTGATCCCGCGCTTTCGCGCGGGTTGAAGACCCGCGTGAGGCAGCTAGCTTTCTTCCTGTATCCATGCCGCGCGCAATGCGGCGGAACGGAAGGGAGAGAGCTTGTTTTCCGGACTCTCCGCCGCAGCGAATGGAGGCATGTTCCTCCTCGCCGCCCTCGTCATCGGCGTGGCCGGCGTGGCGCTCACGCGGCGCGCGGACATGCTGGCCGACCGGACGGGGCTCGGCGAAGCAGTGGCGGGCGCCGTTTTCCTCGGTGTGACGACCTCCCTGTCGGGCACCGTCACCTCCATCACCGCCGCGGCTCAGGGCGCGACCTCGCTCAGCATCTCCAATGCGCTGGGCGGGATCGCCGCGCAGACGGCCTTTCTCGCCATAGCCGACATTACCTACCGGCGCGCGAACCTCGAACATGCCGCGGCGGAGCTCACCAACCTCGTGCTGGTAACGCTGCTGATGCTGACGCTGTCGATCCCGCTTCTCGCCTATTCGATGCCTTCCTTCACAATCTGGGCGCTGCATCCGGCTTCGCTCGTGCTCGTGATCGTCTATGTGGCGGGGCTGAAACTGTCGGCGCAGGTGCGAGCGACACCGATGTGGGAGCCGACGCAGACGGCAGAAACGCGGCACGACGTGCCGGAAGAGGAGGGAACGGACGCGCCGGCGACGGCATGGCTCTATACCGAACTCGCGGCGCTGATCGCCATGGTGGGAATTGCGGGGTGGGTGATCGCTGAAACAGCCACCGTTCTCTCTGCGCAAACGGGGCTATCGCAGGCGATCATGGGGACATTGTTCACTTCCGTCGCGACATCGCTCCCCGAACTGGTAACGACGCTGGCGGCGGTGAGACGCGGCGCATTGCAGCTCGCGGTTGGCGGCATCATCGGCGGGAATACCTATGACGTGCTCTTCCTTGCGCTTTCCGATGCCGCCTATCGAGACGGCTCGCTCTACCACGCGATGGAAGGGCGCCACATCTTCCTGATCGCGCTTGCACTCGCCATGAGCGCGGTGCTGCTGCTCGGCCTTCTGAGGCGGGAGAAATCCGGCGCCGGCAATATCGGGTTCGAGAGCGTGCTCGTCCTCGCGATCTATGCCGGCGCCATCCTTTTCCAGATCGCCCTGGGCTAGTTTATTTCTTCAACGGTTCGACGGTGACGATGCGAAAGGTCTGCATTTCGCCGTCCTGTTCCTGAACCGACAGATATTCGCCGGGCTTGAACTCGTGGCGGTCGAGCTTGAAGAAGGGTTCGTCCGCCTCCGGCGTCGATGCGTCGTAGTCGATCGCCCAGCCGCGTCCGATGTGACGCAGAAGCCCCTTCTGATCGGGCTCGCCCTCCCAGAAGCGGCGCACCGTGCATTCCTTCGAATGAGCCTTCCAGGCTTCGGGATCGAGCTTCATTTCCGCATCGAGCGGGAGCACGAGATCATAACCATGCGCGGGCGAACCGTTCGGATATTCCTCGTTGCGGGCGAGGCTCATATGGACGTGATAGAGGGTCATTCGGACTTCCGTTCCTTCTTCTTCGATTCAGAGAGAGCGCTCAATGCGCCATGAGCACGGGGATGGTGGCATGCGAGCGGATATGCTGCGTCGTGCCGCCGATGATGAACTCGCGCAGGCGGCTGTGGCTGTAGCCGCCCATGACGAGAAGATCGGTCTTCGCCCTTTCGGCGTTTTCCAGCAGGACTTCGCCCGCCGCGCGGCCTGCCGCGTCGACAAGATGCACGTCGGCGACGACACCGTGGAGCTCCAGATAGTCGGCAAGCGTGGAGCCGGGGCCGGGATCGAGTTCCTTGCCGCCGATGCAAAGAATGGTGACCTTCTTCGCCTGTTCGAGAAAGGGGATGGCCGCGGTGACGGCATGCGCCGCTTCCGCACTGTCGTCCCAGCCGATGCAGACCGAACCGCCGACCGGGTTCCACGCCTTCTTCGGCGCAATCAGGACAGGACGGCCGGCGCTCATCATCGCCGCTTCGAGCGCGGTACCGCCGGCCACGCCGGTCGTCCCCTCTCCGAAGACGATCAGATCGGAAAGGCGGCTATGCGTGGCGACGACCTCATCGCGACGTCCGGTCACGTCGAGGAAACGAATGGAAGGAAGCGTGACATCGCCACCCTTTTCCGCGACGGGTACGCCCGCGTCCTCGGCGATCTTCGCCAGCGCCGTCTTCACGCGGCCCGATGCCTGGTCCGCACCCTCGCGCGCGGCCTGCATCAAATCCTCGATCACCTGCCCGGAGACGCCATCGCCCAGATAGGGCAAGGCCTCGGTCGGATCTGGCCGCGCAAAGAGGCCGACAAGCTGCGCTTCGAAGGCGCGCGCAACCGACAATGCCGTGGAGAGCACTTCGGCATCCTCTTCCCTTCCGGCCAGAGGAACGAGAATCTTGCGGACGGACATTGTCAGCCTCCTTTGTTGTTGTCTTCCGGCTCAAGGAGCGGGGCCCGCTCCTTGCCGAGCAGCAGAACGGGACAGCCCGCCGCCGCGGATAAATGAGCGGCATCTTCGTCGCCGCCGAGCCAGGCCGCATTGACCACAAGCAATCCGGCGCCAGAGCGGCGGGCCTCGGCTGCGACATCGGCCGGTCCCACCCCCTTTGCGGGCAGGCGCATGAAACCGGCGCCAAGGCGGGAGGCCAGCGTCCGCGCGAAGGCGCAGCATCCCTCGGCGGCGCTCGAGCCCTCGTCTACCACGGCGATGGGCCGGCCCGGCAGCACCTGCTGCAACGGCGTGCGCGCGGGCACGGCGATACGAGGCGGCAGGGAGGAACGGAGACCCGCCCCGCGCGAAACAAGCAGAACATCCGCGCGGGTTTCATGCGTGGCGGCGCGGACGGCGCGCCCCACCTCCCGCGCCGTTTCGCCGGGTGCACGAATGACCAGCGTATCGTCCCTCGATGCGCCCGCCGCAAGCGAGGCGAGCGGGCGGCCCCGGCGCACATCGAAACTCCAGTCCACATGCGCTTCCGCCGCGATGCGCGCAAGCATCCGCCGCGCGCTTTCCGCCTGCGCCTTCATGGCGCGAAGCATGCGCTCCGGATCGAGCGCGCGCACATCGCCGGAAAAGGATATCTCGCGCGCGAAAGGGAGGCTCGCCAGGGCGATGAGGTTGTCATCCTCGACGAAGACGCCCTTGAGGCGCGCGTCGACGGAAGCGGCGAGACGGGCGGCGAGCGCGAGCGTTTCACGCGCGACGAAGGATGTGTCGAGCCCGATCACGATGCGCGGCTGTTCGGCATCCTTGTTCTCGCCTCCGGGCGCGCCATTTTCCCTGCTCAGGGGGCTTGCCATCAGGAGCCCTTCCTGTTTGCGGCGCCATTGCCTTCGTCCGAACGCTGGGCAAAGCGGCGCTGGTTGTCGGCGAAGGCGGCGAGCCGTTCTTCCGCCCGGGCATAGATGGTGCCAGCCGGGAAATGACCATCGCTGCCGCGCGCACCCGCGGGCGCGCCCATCAGCAACTCGACGCCTTCTTCCACATGCTCGACAGGATAGATCGCGAACATGCCGCGATCCACCGCATCCAGCACATCCTGACGGAGCATGAGGTGTTTGACATTGGCAGCGGGAATGAGAACGCCCTGATCGCCGGTAAGGCCGCGGCGCATGCAGATATCGAAAAAGCCCTCGATCTTGTCGTTCACGCCGCCTATCGCCTGGATTTCGCCGAGCTGGTTCACCGAACCCGTGACGGCGAGCCCCTGGGCGATGGGCGCCTCGGCAAGCGCTGAAATGAGGGCATAGAGTTCCGCCGAGGAAGCGCTGTCGCCGTCGACGCCGCCATAAGACTGCTCGAAGACGATGCTCGCGCTCATGGATAGCGGAATTTCGGGCAGGAACTGGCCGGAGATATATCCCGAGAGAATGAGCACGCCCTTGGTGTGAATGGGGCCGCCGAGCGACACTTCACGCTCGATATCGATGACGCGGGCGGAACCGAGACCCATCCTCACACGCGCCGTGATGCGGCTCGGGCGGCCGAAAGTGACGCTTCCCATCGCGAGGACCGAAAGACCGTTCACCTGGCCGACACGCTCGCCTTCGGTATCGATCATCACGATGTCGCGCGTGATCATTTCAAGGCTGCGCTCGCGCAGGCGGTCGGCGCGCGCGATCTGCGCCTCCACGGCCTCATCGACATGGGCGGCGGTGATGGTCATCGCGCCCGCACTGCGGGCGATATGGTCCGCCTCGCAAACGAGATCGACGATGGGGCGCATGACCATCGAAAGTTTCTCAGCATCCTCCGCCTGGCGCGAGGAGCGCTCGATCACGCGGCCGACGCCGGAGCGGTCGAGCGGCAGCAGGTTTTCCTCGCGGCAGGTGCTTGCGAGAAGCCGCGCATAAAAGAGATCGTTCTCCGTCTCGCGATCGATCTCGTCCTCGAAATCGGCTGCAACCTTGAAGAGTTCGCCGAAATCCGGATCGAGATTGCTCAGCATGTAATAGAGGTAGCGGTCGCCGAGCAGGATCACCTTCACATCGAGCGGGATGGGATCGGGCTCCAGCGACACGGTGCTGACGAGGCTCAGATACTCGCCTGCGCTTTCGATCACGAGCTTGCGGCGGCGGATCGCGCGCTTCAGCGCATCCCAGGCGAGCGGTTCGCGCAGAAGCTTGAGCGCATCGATCAGAAGATAACCGCCATTCGCGCGGTGAAGCGAACCCGGCTTGATGAGCATGAAGTCGGTGACGAGCGCACCCATCTGCGGCATGTGTTCGACACGCCCGAGGAGATTCGCCATTGTCGGATGATCCTCATAGAGGATCGGTGCGCCGCCGCCGATATAGCCGCCCGCATCGGCAATATCCTGAGCCCGGGAGGTCGCTGCGCCGCCCTTGCGCGCCTCGGCGCTGTTGTCGACCGCGACGTTCACTTCGTAGCGGCGGAAAGGATCGCCCTGCGCGAAGCCTCCCGCACGGCCCTGCATCATGGCCTGCATCGCGGCGACAATGCGCTGCTGTTCGCTCTCGCCCTCACCGCCGCTCGCAAACATGCCGATATTGGAGACGAGATCGGCGGTCACTTCGTCGAGCCATCTGGAAACGGCGGCAAGCCCTTCGAAATGCGCGCGCAGGTCGCGCATCGACTGTGTGACGGCGCGCTCGGCCACTTCGCGGTTGAGATCGCGAATGCGCTGGTGGTGTTCCTTTTCCCAGCCCGGAATACGCTCGATGGTTTCGGCGAGTTCCTTCTGCAGCGACTGTATCGTCGCCTCGACGCGCTTGCGCTCGCCTTCGGGCAGCTTGTTGAACTCGTCGGGCTTGACGACATTGCCGTCATGAACGGGCGCGAGGGCGAAACCGGCGGGGGTACGCAGCAGGGCGATCTCCTGCGCTTCGGCCTTGCCGCGAAGTTCCTCGAAGGCCTGCTCCTGACGTTCCTGATATTCCTCGTCGATCGATTGCCGGCGGTTCTGATATTCCTCGCTTTCGAGGATCGAGGGAATCGTGACCTTCAGGTCCTCGACCAAGCGGTCCATCCCCTCCTTCAGCACACGGCCCGTACCCGCGCCCAGCTCGAGCGCGGTGGGCTTGTGCGGGGTCGAGAAATTGTTGACATAGACCCAGTCGGAGGGCGCACGCTCCTTCTTCGCGGCACTCGCAAGAAAGCGCAGCACGGCCTCGTGCTTGCCGGCGCCGTCGGGGCCCAGCACGAAGATGTTGTAGCCCTGACGCCGGATCGCGGTGCCGAAACGCAACGCATCGAGAACACGCTCCTGACCGACAAGGCCGGTGTGATCCTCGAGCTCTGCGGTGGTCTCGAAGTCGAACTGGCTCGTGTCGCAGGCGCGATAGAGAAGTTCGGAAGGAAGGGGATCGACGGCCATTGCGCTGGTCTTGCCTCTTTGGGTCTCGTTATGTCTCTTGTCCGGGCCGGGCGTGCATCGAGCTTATCCCCATGAGCATGATGGACAAAGCGGGCCCTTGGCCACAATCGGACAGTTCCGCGCAGGCAATTTCGTTCCCCGCAATCGACAGGAGACCGGAAGGCCCTTAGATTTCGCCTCCCATGGCGTCACCGAAACACAAATCTCCCGCAAAGTCAGCGCAGCAGCCGCGCGCCTGGCAGCGCATGCTGAGCGGGCGGCGGCTCGACCTGCTCGATCCTTCCCCGCTCGACGTGGAGATCGACGACATTGCGCACGGGCTTGCCCGCGTCGCCCGCTGGAACGGGCAGACGAAGGGCGACCATGCCTTCACAGTCGCCGAACATTGCGTGCTGGTGGACGATATCTGCGCGCGGTTCCGGCCCGGCTGGCCCGCCAGGTGGCGGCTCGCGGCGCTGCTCCACGATGCGCCTGAATATGTGATCGGCGACATGATCAGCCCGTTCAAGGCGGCGCTCGGCATCGACTACAAGGCCTTCGAGCACCGGCTCGCGGCGGCGATCCATGTGCGGTTCGGGCTCCCTCCGGAACTGCCGCAATCGGTCGAGGATCTGATCAAGCGGGCGGACCACGCCTCCGCTTTCTTCGAGGCGACGCAGATCGCAGGGTTTTCGGACGAAGAGGCGGCGCAGTTCTTCGGGCGGCCGCGCGGGCTCACGCCGATCCGGATCGAACCCCTGCCGACCAGGAAGGCGCAGGCACAGTTCCTCGCCCGATTCCGGGAACTTTCGGAGAAGCGGGACACCGATAAGTAGCCGTCTCCCTTCGATTTACTCCCGACTTTGCACAAATCTGTGTTATTAGGATCGTATAGTCGATTCCGAGAAAGGCCCGGCAAGGGGCCGCGAGTTCCGCTACGCCCGATTCGAGCGAATGATGATTTATGTCAGCCCCCTGAGTGCGGTCGCGGATGCGATAAGGGACCTGAAGCCCTCGCATCTGGTGAGCCTGCTCGACCCGGAAACCATGATCGACACGCCGCAAGGCATCGTCCCCGCGCAGCATCTTCGCCTGTCGGTGAACGATATCGCCGAGGAGATCGACGATTTGGTGCCGCCGGGCATCGAGCATGTGGCCTCGCTCATCGACTTCATCAGGAACTGGGACCAGGAAAGCCCCCTGCTCGTTCATTGCTGGGCGGGGATCAGCCGTTCGACAGCGGCCGCGTTCATCGCGCTCTGCGCGCTCAACGAAGGCCACCCGGAAGACGAACTGGCGAAGCTCGTGCGCATGCGCGGCGCCCATGCCCATCCGAACCGCCTGATGGTGCGTCATGCGGACAGTCTTCTGAAGCGCGGGGGGCGCATGTCCGCCGCCGTCGATGCGCTCGGACCGGGGCGTGCCTGCTGGGAGGGTGAACTCTTCTCCCTTCCCCTTCGACCGCGACAAGGCTGAGGCGCGATGGCCGAGGCACCCTCAAAGCCTTCCATCCAGTCCGCCGCAGAGGCCGCGATGCGCGCCGACAAGGCAGTCGTCATCGGGCTCAACGCCGCCATCGTCACCGTTTCCGACTACGAACCGAAGATTCTCGTCGTGCCGCATGACGAAGCGGACGGGACGGGCGGATGGGATGCGCTTCCTTTCGGCCCCTTCAATCCGATGCAGCACCGCACGCTCGAAATCGGCCTGCGCTCATGGGTGCAGGAACAGACGCAGCTCGAGCTCGGCTATGTCGAGCAGCTCTACACCTTCGGCGATCGCGGACGGCATTCGCTCGAAATCGAGCAGCCGGGCGAACATGTCGTATCGGTCGGCTATCTGGCCCTCACGCGCAGCCATGACGAAACGATGAAAGGCGCTGCCTGGCGCGACTGGTATCAGCACTTCCCCTGGGAAGACTGGCGCGAGGGAAAGCCGCCCATCATCGACCAGATGATCGTTCCGCTGCTGCGCGAATGGGCGGCGAAGCAATCCGATGCCTCGCCCGAGGAACTCGCACGCGGGAAAAGGCGCGACCGGATGCGACTTTGTTTCGGCATCGATGGCGTCGCCTGGGACGACGAGAAGGCGCTGGAGCGCTACGAGCTTCTCTACAGCGCAGGCCTGCTGCTCGAAGCGGCGCGCGACGGGCGGCCGAATGCACAACATCTCCTCAAGGGAAAGGCGCCGCAGCTCGGCCGGCCTATGCAGTTCGATCATCGCCGCATTCTCGCGACTGCGATGAGCCGTCTTCGCGCCAAGATCAAATATCGTCCCGTCGCCTTCGAGCTGATGCCGCCGACCTTCACTCTTTATGAATTGCAGAAGACCGTGGAAGCACTGCTCGGGCTTCACGTCCACAAGCAGAACTTCCGGCGCCTCGTCGAGAATGCGGGCCTTGTCGAACGGACAGGGCGCATGTCCACAAGGACGGGTGGGCGGCCCGCCGAACAGTTCCGCTTCCGCCGCGAGGTGCTGAACGAACGCCCGGCGCCCGGCCTCAGGCTTGCGCCCTCCCGCAGCCGGGCGAATAGCTGAACCGGGGCCGGTTTCCGGCACCCTCCCCGCTTGAAATCCGCCGTTACAACCCCATCATAAAGCCGTTGACGGGATTAATGCTCAGTCGTAGCATAAGCCCGAAATGAGGCCCGGCCCCCTTTCCGGTCTTTGAGAGACGTGAAGATGGGTGCCGGCGTTTTTGATAGCCCCTTTATACTCATAATGAGCATATTGTGGCGAGAAAGGGAGGTCGATATGGCCCTCGCAGGTGAAATGCAGCGGAAGACGGGCGAAGCGAAGCCCGCAGCGCGTCAGTTCAAGCCGCTGGAGATGCCCGAACTCGAATATACGCCCGGCCTCGCCAGGGAAATGGCCCCGCTCTACGAGAAGGTGAAACACGTCATCCCTTCCATCGAGTGGCCTTTCTTCGCGCCCTATATCCGCGCGATCAACAAGCTCAAGAAGGAGCGCGGCGCGGTCGTGCTCGCGCATAACTACCAGACGCCGGAAATCTTCCACTGCGTGAGCGACATTGCGGGCGACAGCCTGCAGCTCGCGAAGGAAGCGGCGAAAGTCGATGCCGACGTCATCGTCCAGTGCGGCGTGCACTTCATGGCGGAAACCTCGAAGCTGCTGAATCCGGAAAAGACCGTTCTCATTCCGGATTCGAAGGCGGGCTGCTCGCTTGCCGACTCGATCACGGGCGCCGACGTTCGCCTGCTTCGCGAGAAGTTTCCCGGTGTGCCCGTCGTCACTTACGTGAATACGTCGGCCGACGTGAAGGCGGAAAGCGACATCTGCTGCACGTCTTCCAATGCGCTGAAGGTCGTCGAGAGCTTCGGCACGGACCGCGTGCTCTGCATCCCCGACGAATATCTCGCAAAGAACATCGCGAAGCAGACCGATGTGAAGATCCTCACATGGAAGGGCCACTGCGAGGTGCATGAACGCTTCACGGCGGAAGAGTTGCGCCAGTACCGCAAGGACGATCCGAACATCGTCATCATCGCGCATCCCGAATGCCCGCCGGACGTGGTGGAGGAAGCGGACTTCTCCGGCTCGACCTCCGGCATGATCAACTGGGTGAAGGAACATCAACCGAAGCGCGTCGTCATGGTGACCGAGTGCTCCATGAGCGACAACGTGGCGGTGGAAAATCCGAATGTCGAATTCGTGCGGCCCTGCAACCTCTGCCCGCATATGAAGCGGATCTCGCTGAAGAACATTCTCGAGAGCCTCGTCTATATGCGCGAGGAAGTGACTGTCGATCCGGCGGTAGCCGTGCGTGCGCGCGCCGCCGTGGAACGGATGATCAATCTCGGCAACTGAGCCGCGACTCCACACCGGAGGTACCGTCATGGCACAAGGCAACATCGTCGATGCCGGCGACGTTCTGATCGTCGGCGCGGGTCTCGCAGGCCTTTTCACGGCGCTGAAGCTCAGCCCCCGTCCCGTCACCGTGCTCGCCGGCGCACCCATAGGCGACGGCGCGTCGAGCGCCTGGGCGCAGGGCGGCATTGCGGCGGCGATCGAGCCCGGCGACACGGCCGAGTCCCACGCCGCCGATACGATCGCAGCGGGCGCAGGGACGGTCGACGAGGAGGCCGCGCTTTCCATCGCGCGCGAAGCCGCGACGCGCATCGAGGATCTGCTCCGGCTCGGCGTTCCTTTCGACCGGGACATCGAGGGCAAGCTCGCTGTCGGCCGCGAGGCGGCGCATAGCCACCGCCGTATCGTTCATGTGAAGGGCGACCAGGCAGGCAAGGCGATCATGCAGGCGCTGGTCGCAGCGGTGCGCGCCTGCCCCTCCATCCGCGTGATGGAAGGACTTTCGGCCTATGAACTCGCTATCGAGAACGGGCGCGCCGCAGGCGTTTTCGCGCGGCCCGCCCATGCGGCGACCGCGCCGCAGCCGCTTCTCATCAAGGCGCGGGCCGTCGTTCTCGCCTCGGGCGGCGTCGGCCAGCTTTTCGCCGTCACGACCAACCCGACGCAGGCGCGCGGCGAAGGCGTCGCCATGGCGGCGCGTGCGGGCGCCATCATCGCCGACCCCGAATTCGTGCAGTTCCATCCGACAGCCATTGCTTCCACGCGCGACCCCGCTCCCCTCGTCACGGAAGCTCTGCGCGGTGAAGGCGCGATTCTCGTCAACAAGGCGGGCCAGCGCTTCATGACCGCAATCCACGAGGATGCGGAACTCGGTCCCCGCGATATCGTCGCCCGCGCGATCTTCCGCGAGATCGCGAGCGGCCGCGGCGCCTTCCTCGATGCGCGCGCCGCACTCGGAACGCGCTTCGCGGATGCCTTCCCGACCGTCTACGAGAATTGCCGTTCACTCGGCATCGACCCGGCGCGAGAGCCGATCCCCGTTGCACCCGCCGCGCATTACCACATGGGCGGGATCCTTGTGGATGCGCGGGGCCGCAGCACGGTCGAAGGCCTCTGGGCCTGCGGCGAGGTCGCCTCCACCGGCATGCATGGCGCGAACAGGCTCGCGAGCAATTCTCTTCTCGAAGCCATCGTCTTCGGCGCGCGCATCGCCGCCGATATCGACGGTTCCGTGCCCGAAGGCCGCGCAGGCCACGACATCGCCCCGCCCGTCATCGGCTCCGCCTCCTCGCCGGATACGCCCTTCGTGGACCAGCTTCGCAAGATCATGGCCTCGCATGTGGGCGTCGAGCGCGACGGTTCGGGGCTTGCCCATGCGCTGACCGAGATCGCGCGGCTTGAACGCGCGGCGGGCCCTGCAAGTCTCTTCCGCAATATTGCGACGACAGCGAAACTCATCGCCGCTTCGGCCTATGCGCGCGAGGAAAGCCGCGGCGGACATTACCGCACCGACTTCACCGAACCTCGCGCTCCCTGGCGGCACCGCACCTTCGTGACGCTGAAGGAAGCAAACCGCATCGCGGAAGCCGCCATCGCCGCCCTTCCCGCCGCGCAGAAAGAAGAAACGCAGGTAAGCGCATGACGCTGACGCCCCTTCCCGCCCTGATGATCGAACCGGCGGTGCGCGCCGCTCTCGCCGAGGATCTCGGCCGGGCGGGCGACATCACCACGCAGGCAACCGTGCCGGAAGAAGCGAAGGCACGCGTGCTTCTCAATGCGCGAGAGAGCGGCCGCATTGCGGGGCTCGATTGCGCGCGCATGGCATTTCGTCTGGTCGATCCCTCGCTGAAGGTCGCGGTCGTGAAGGGCGACGGCTCCGATGTCGAGCCGGGCGACACCATCGCCGCCATCGAGGGACCCGCGCGCGGCATCCTCACCGGCGAGCGCGTGGCGCTGAACTTTCTCGGGCACATGTCGGGCATCGCCACGGCGACGCGCGAGATCGCACGCGCCATAGAGGGCACGAAAGCCCATGTCTGCTGCACACGAAAGACGACGCCCGGGCTCCGCATTTTCGAGAAATACGCCGTGCGCGCCGGCGGCGGCATGAACCATCGCTTCGGCCTCGACGATGCCGTGCTCATCAAGGACAATCATATCGCCGTGTCCGGCGGGATCGCCGCCGCAATCGCCCGCGCGAAGGCGGCGAGCGGGCACATGGTGAAGATCGAGGTGGAGGTCGATACGCTCGAGCAGCTCGACGAAGCTCTCAAGGCGGGTGTCGATGCCGTCCTTCTCGACAACATGACGCCCGAGATGCTCACCGAAGCCGTCCGTCGCATCGATGGACGCGCCATCGCCGAAGCCTCGGGCCGCATCACCGCGAAGACCGCACCCGCCATCGCCGCCTCGGGCGTCGATCTCATTTCCTGCGGCTGGATCACGCATTCCGCGCCCTGTCTCGATATCGGCCTCGACTTCGATAGTCTGACAGCGTCCTGACGCGCCTTCCCGCTTTCCCCGCCCCTGGAACTGGACTACGGTCCAGAAAATCAAAACCACAGGGAGGCGGGTCCATGGGACAAGCGAACGGACGAAAATCCATTTTCATCACGGGTGCGGCCTCGGGCATGGGGCTCGAGACGGCGCGGCTTTTCCACTCGAAGGGCTGGTTCGTCGGCGGCTATGACGTCAACGAGGCGGGGCTCAAGGCGCTGGAAGAAGAAATCGGCGCCGATAACTGCATCGTGGCGCGGCTCGACGTCACGAACAAGGAAGCCTATGACGCGGCGGTCGCCAGCTTCGGCAAGGCGACCGGCGGCAAGATGGACATCCTCTACAACAATGCCGGAATCGGCGCGGGCGGCCTCTTCGCCGACATGGATTTCGCGGACAACATGCGCGTCGTGCAGGTGAACTTCGTCGGCGTGCTGAACGGCATTCATGCCGCGCTACCGCTCCTGAAGGCGACGGAGAATTCGCTCTGCTTCACCACCTCGTCCTCCTCCGCGACCTATGGCATGCCAGGTATCGCCGTCTACTCGGCAACGAAACATGCGGTGAAGGGGCTCACGGAGGCGCTCTCCATCGAATTCCGCCTCATCGGCGTTCGCGCGGCCGACGTTCTGCCCGGCCTCATCGACACCCCCATCCTGCCTGAGGGCGCGGCTGCCAATGCGCCGAAGGAAGGCATGTTCCGCGCCATTCCGCCCGTTGAGGTCGCGAAGGTCGTCTGGGAGGCCTATGGCTCGGACAAGCTGCACTGGTATGTGCCGCCGGAACTCGTCGAGCTCGACAAGGCGGCAGGCAATGCGCCCGAAATGGTGCGCGATCAGATCGCGACCACCGGGCCCATCGCACCGATGCTCAAGATGATGGAAGAACAGGCGAAGAAGGGCTGAGAGCCTTCATAGCCTCACTTGCTCTTGCGACCTCGCGCGGAGGCGGCTTACGAGCGGCCTTCGCGCGCGGGCTTGTAGAAGATGTGGCGGCCGATCTTCGCCACTTCCACCATGCTCGAGGCCCAATAGGGCTGCACGTAATCCGCATGATAGAACATCGCCGGCGCGACCTTGGTGTCGTCCAGGCGGCCCAGCGTCACGAACTCGGCCGTGCGCCGAGCCTTCGCCCATGCGCGGCGTTCGCTCGGCTTCTTGCTCAGGCGATTGTCGCAGGTGAAGGAGAACTGGCAGCCGGTCTTGCGGCTCGCGCCCTGATAGACGACGCCGCAAATGCTGTCCGGGTAATGCTTGGAGCTGACGCGATTGAGGATAACGCGCGCGACCGCTAGCTGCCCCTCGGTCGACTCGCCGCGCGCCTCGAAATAGATGCCGGCGGCGAGGCAGCGCCGCTCCTGCTCCATCACGCTCGCCTTCACGCGCACCAGCGGCGTGTCGACATCCATCGGCACGCCGGGGGCGGGCATGAGAATGCTGGCCGTCTGCGCCGCGTTCTCGATCAGTGAGCTGTCGCCCGAGAAGGCGCCGGCGAGATCGCGGCCATGAGAAGGCGCATAGGCGGTCATGGGCGCATATTTGCGGACAGGCGTGACGGGATCGGGCGTCGTCATGGCATCGAGCACCGCGCCCGAAACAACGCCGAGGCAGACAACCGCCGCGGCCGTCTGCGCAGCCCTGGAGACAAGATGGCCCAGGTCGAGCCATTGAAACAATCTACGCATCGTTCTCTAAACCCGTCTGCTTTGTTGTGCAGCCCAAGGAACCGCCCCTTCTTGTGAGGGTTCAGGTCCGGCCCCCGGAGGGACCCTTCATGGACTACGGACAGCACCGCACGTGCCAGAGCCCGATGCCGCTTCGACACCCGGGCAATCTCTACTCGTTAATCAGCCGAGCGGAGATAACACCGGGAATCCGGCTCAACAACGTCATAATTGTCGTATTGTTTACCGTTGCCGTTATCTGTTTGAAAAATAACGATTATTCAGGTGCGACAAATCGCACCGCAGCATGAAACAACACTGTGTGAGTGTGTTGAAACGCGACATCGGCGTCATTTCACGTCGACTCAATGCGTTAACGCAAAAGACTCAATTTTGCCTTATTCGTTAACACTCCGTACACACATCAATCCCCCATCGGGACAATTCGCATACGGATGAATCCCGAAACGGTCAGGCCGTGCCGGCGTATTTGGCGCCCGAAATCGCGGATTGCGCGGCCGCGAGACGCGCAATGGGGACGCGATAGGGCGAGCAGGAGACATAGGTCAGCCCCACTTCCTCGCAGAAGGCGATGGAAGCCGGGTCGCCGCCATGCTCGCCGCAGATGCCGAGCTTGATGTCGGGCCTGGTTTCGCGTCCGCGCTCCGCACCGATCTTCACGAGTTCGCCGACGCCGTCGCGGTCGAGCGAGACGAAGGGGTCCTGGGCCAGAATCTTCTTGCCCATGTAGTCGTTGAGGAAGTGCGCGGCGTCGTCGCGGCTGATGCCGAATGTCGTTTGCGTGAGATCGTTAGTACCGAAGGAGAAGAACTCGGCGCTTTCGGCGATCTCGCGCGCCATCAGCGCGGCACGCGGCAGTTCGATCATCGTGCCGATGGTGTATTCGAGCTTCGCACCCTTCTCCTTCTCGATTTCCGCGGCGACCGCAACGATGCGCGCCTTCAGGAAATCGAGTTCCGTCTTCATGCCGACAAGCGGGATCATGATCTCGGGGATCACGGCCGCGCCGGTCTCTTCGGCGGCAAGCGCCGCGCCCTCGAAGATCGCGCGCGCCTGCATCTCGTATATTTCGGGATAGGAAATGCCGAGGCGGCAACCGCGATGACCGAGCATCGGATTCGTCTCTTCCAGTTCGGAGAGGCGGCGGCGAAGTTTCTCCGCGTCCATGCCCGCCTCGCGCGCGAATTCCTCGATCTCCGCATCGCCCTTCGGCAGGAATTCATGCAGCGGCGGATCGAGCAGGCGGATCGTCACAGGCAGGCCATGCATGATCTCGAAGAGCTGGCGGAAATCGTCGCGCTGCATGGGCAGGATTTTCTCAAGCGCCGCGCGACGGCCCTTCTCGTCCGCCGCCACGATCATCTGGCGAACGGCGACGATGCGGTCCTCCTCGAAGAACATGTGTTCAGTGCGGCAAAGGCCGATGCCCTCGGCGCCGAACTTGCGCGCCGTCTCCGCGTCATGCGGCGTCTCGGCATTGGTGCGCACTTCCATGCGGCGGTGCCTGTCGGCCCATTCCATCAGCGTCGCGAAATCGCCGGAGAGTTCGGGCTGCAGCGTGGGGATGCGGCCCTTGATGACCTGACCGGTCGATCCGTCCACGGTGATGACCTCACCCTTCTGGAGCGTCACGCCCGCAACCGTCATCGTCTCGGCCTTGTAGTCGATGCGGATCGAACCTGCGCCGGAAACGCAAGGACGCCCCATGCCGCGCGCGACCACCGCCGCGTGGCTCGTCATGCCGCCTCGCGTCGTCAGGATCGCCACGGCCGAGTGCATGCCGTTGATGTCTTCCGGGCTCGTCTCCACGCGCACCAGCACGACATCCTTGCCCGCCTGGCGCATGGCGGCAGCCTCGTCGGAACTGAAGACGATCTCTCCGCTCGCCGCGCCGGGCGATGCGGGAAGGCCCGTCGCGATCACCTCGCGCGGCGCATCCGGATCGAGCGTGGGATGCAGAAGCTGGTCGAGCGAGGCGGGATCGACGCGACCGATCGCCATTTCCTCGGAGATGAGGCCTTCGGCCACCATGTCGACCGCGATCTTGAGCGCCGCCTTCGCCGTGCGCTTTCCGGAACGCGTCTGGAGCATCCAGAGCTTGCCTTCCTGCACGGTGAATTCGACATCCTGCATGTCGGTGTAGTGCTTCTCGAGCCGCTCGAAAACGGCGGCGAGTTCGGCAAAGGCTTCGGGCATCGCCTCTTCCATCGAGGGCTTCTTGTCGCCCCCTTCGATGCGCGCCTTCTTCGTCAGGCTCTGCGGCGTGCGGATGCCCGCCACCACGTCCTCACCCTGCGCATTCACGAGGAACTCGCCGTAATAGGCCTTCTCGCCGGTCGACGGGTTGCGCGTGAAGGCGACGCCCGTCGCGCTCGTCTCGCCCATATTGCCGAACACCATGGCCTGGATATTGACCGCCGTGCCCCAGCTCTCGGGAATATTGTGCAGACGGCGGTAGGTTTCCGCGCGCCGGTTGCCCCAGGAACCGAAGACCGCGCCGATCGCGCCCCAGATCTGCTCGTTGACATCCTGCGGGAAGGGCCGGCCAAGTTCCTCCTCGACGCGCTCCTTGTAACGCGCGATCACGTCCTTCCAGTCGTCGGCGGAAAGCTCCGTGTCGAGATTATATTCCTGCTCTTCCTTGTAATATTCGAGGATCTCCTCGAAATTGTGATGCTCGACGCCGAGCACCACGTCCGAATACATGGATATGAAGCGGCGATAGCTGTCATAGGCAAAGCGCTCGTCGCCCGCGCGCTTCGCAAGCCCCGCCGCCGTCTCGTCGTTCAGCCCCAGGTTCAGCACCGTATCCATCATGCCGGGCATGGAGGCGCGCGCGCCGGAGCGCACGGAAACGAGAAGCGGGTTCTCCGGATCGCCGAAGCTCATGCCCACGGCCTTGCCGACGCGGGCGAGCGCCTCTTCCACCTGGCCCTTCAGCCCGTCCGGATATTGCCGGTCGTTCTCGTAGAAGGCGGTACAGACTTCCGTGGTGATGGTGAAGCCGGGCGGTACCGGCAGGCCGATATTCGACATCTCGGCGAGGTTCGCGCCCTTGCCGCCAAGCAGATTGCGCATTTCCGCCGCGCCTTCCGCCTTGCCGTCACCGAAGGAATAGACCCACTTCTTTTCAGCCATCGCACTTGCCTTTGTTGAGGCGAACAGGAGAACGGCCGAAGGTTATCCCTCGACCTTGGAAAAATCGGCGACCTCGTGCAAGGCCGCACGAATCTGCGCCAGAAGCTTCAGACGGTTGGCGCGCACCGCCGCATCGTCCGCGTTCACGGTCACCTTGTCGAAGAAGGCATCGACCGGCGCACGGAGATTGGCCAGCGCCGACATGGCGGCGGCGAAGTCTTCCTTCGCCACGGCGGCTTTCGCATCCTTGGCAGCCGTCTCGATGGCGGCGGCGAGCGCTTTCTCTTCCGGCTCCGCGAGGAGCTTCGCGTCCGGCGCCGCGTCGTAGGAGGTGCCGTCCTTCTTCTCCTCGATGCGGAGAATGTTCACCGCGCGCTTGTAACCGGCGAGCAGGTTCGCGCCGTCTTCCGTCGACAGGAAATCGGACAGCGCCTCGACGCGCTTCACGATGAGCACGAGATCGTCCTGCCCCTCAAGGGCGAACACCGCATCCACGAGATCGTGCCGTGCGCCGCGGTCGCGCAACTGCTGCTTTAGCCGCTCGCGGAAAAAATCGAGCAACCCTGACACTCTCACTGCATTGAAAGCAGAATCCAGAGAGTCTCTGGCTGTCACGTTCTTTCTGCCTTCGCCGAACCATCGTTGGATAGCGGCGTCACCCACTTCACCGTGGCTTTTGACCGCCTCGTAGAATACCTGGGAGAGGCTTAGCCGAATATTGGTTTCGAGTGCTACACGGATCACCCCAAGCGCAGCGCGACGAAGCGCGTAGGGGTCCTTCGAGCCCGTGGGCTTTTCATCGATAGCCCAGAAACCGGCAAGCGTATCGATCTTGTCGGCGAGCGCGACCACCTTGCCGAGCGGCGTGGAAGGCACATCGTCGGAAGGCCCGAGCGGCGAGTAGTGTTCGGCAATCGCATCCGCGATGTCGTCGCCGAGGCCGTCATTGCGCGCATAGTAAGCGCCCATGAGCCCCTGCAGTTCCGGGAACTCGTAGACCATCTGGCTGGTGAGGTCGGCTTTCGCCAGTTCGCCCGCGACACGCGCCTTTTCGGCATCCGCACCGGGCACGAAGGGCGCGAGCGCCTCGGCGAGCTTGCCGATCCGCATGGCCTTGTCGTGAACTGTGCCGAGCTTCGCGTGGAAGACGACCTCTTGCAGTTTCGGCAAGCGGCTCGTCAGCGTCTGTTTGCGATCCTGATCCCAGAGGAAGCGCGCATCGGCGAAGCGGGCGCGCAGCACGCGCTCATTGCCGTTGACGATTGCCTTGCCGCCATCTTCCGCTTCAAGGTTCGCGACCACGATGAAGCGCGGCGCCAACTTGCCATGTGCGTCATGCAGCGCGAAATATTTCTGGTTCGCGCGCATCGTGCTTGTCAGCACTTCCTGTGGCACGGACATGAACTCGTCGTCGATAAAACCCATCAGCGGCACGGGCCATTCGACGAGCCCCGCCACCTCGTGCAGCAGCGCCTCGTCCTCGACAAGCGTCAGCCCTTCCGCCGATGCCAGCGCCTTCGCGCCTTCATGGATGAAGTTCGCGCGCTTCGCCGGATCGAGAACGACTTTGGCGTCGAAGAGCTTCATGTCGTAATCGGTGAAGTCCTTCACCGCGAATTCCGCGCTGCTCATGAAGCGGTGGCCGCGCGTCTTGTCGCCCGACTTGATGCCATCCACCTCGAAAGGCACGACCTTGCCGCCGAGAATGCAGAGGATCGAATGAAGCGGGCGCACCCAGCGGAGCGTGCCGGAGCCCCAGCGCATCGATTTCGGCCAGGGGAAGGCGCGCGCAATCGCGGGCACGATCTCGGCGATGACATCCGCCGTCGCCCGGCCCTTTTTCTCCGTCACCGCGACATAGAAGGCGCCCTTCTTGTCTTCCTGCACCGTCGCTTCCTCGATGGAGGACAAGCCCGCCGCGCGGAGGAAACCGTCAATCGCCTGTTGCGGCGCGCCGACCTTGGGGCCCTTGCGCTCTTCCTTCACATCCGGCGTCTTTTCCGGCAGCCCGTCGATGACGAGCGCAAGGCGGCGCGGAGTCGTATAGGCGCGCGCATTCTTTCCCTCGACGCCCGCCTGCTTCAGCGCGTCGGTCACGAGGCGCACAAGGTCCTCGCCCGCCCGCTTCTGCATTCGCGCAGGGATTTCTTCCGAGAAGAGTTCGAGCAGCAACTCGCTCATGCCCCGCCCCCGGCCGGCGTCTTCAGCCATTCCTCGGCGCAGCGCTTCGCCAGCGCGCGCACGCGGCCGATATAGGCCTGCCGCTCGGTCACGGAGATGACGCCGCGCGCATCGAGCAGGTTGAAATTGTGGCTCGCCTTGATGACCTGGTCGTAAGCCGGCAGCGGCAGCGGCTTCTCGCGATCGAGCAGCGCCGCGCATTCCCTTTCCGCGTCCTCGAAATGGCGGAACAGCATTTCCGTGTTCGCCGCCTCGAAATTATGCGCGGAGAATTCGACTTCCGCCTGATGGAAGACATCGCCATAGGTTACGCGGTCCTCGCCCTCGGCGCCGTTGAAGTCGAGCTCGTAGCCGTTGTCGATACCCTGAATATACATGGCGAGGCGTTCGAGGCCGTAGGTGAGCTCGCCCGAAACGGGCGAGCAGTCCTCGCCGCCGACCTGCTGGAAGTAGGTGAACTGCGAGACTTCCATGCCGTCGCACCAGACTTCCCAGCCGAGGCCCCAGGCGCCCAGCGTCGGGCTCTCCCAGTCGTCCTCGACAAAGCGGATGTCGTGGTTCGCGGCGTCGATGCCGAGTTCCTTCAGGCTCTCCAGATAGAGCTCCTGAAGATTGTCCGGGTTCGGCTTCAGGATCACCTGAAACTGGTAATAGTGCTGGAAGCGGTTCGGGTTCTCGCCATAGCGCCCGTCGGTCGGGCGGCGGGAGGGCTGCACATAGGCCGCCTTCCAGGGCTTCGGCCCCAGCGCCCTCAGCGTCGTCGCGGGGTGGAACGTGCCCGCCCCCATCGCCATGTCGTAAGGCTGCAGGATGACGCAGCCCTGCCGCGCCCAATAAGCCTGCAGTTTCAGGATAAGGGACTGGAACGAATTGTCGGGCTTCGCCGTCATGGAGTGAGGCGCTTTCAAGCGATTGAGGGCACTCGGGAAATCAGTGCCCCGGGCGCGCGCAACCTAGCCGCCGGTCCTGGGAGGGTCAAGCTGAAGGCAGGCAAAGCGGTTTGTGCATTGGCAATGCGAAGGGCAGCCGATGCAAGGCTGCCCGCCGGCGAATCGTTTTCTTCGCGTCCCGCCTCAGCGGTCGCGGCGCGAATGTTCCGGCACGTAGATACCGTCGCCGCCATCGCGCAGCGTGCCGAGGTCGCGCGGTTCCATGCGGCTGCGGCTCTGCGCGCGGGCAAAGGCCTCGCGCTGGCGCTGGGCGGCGCGATTGAGCGCGTTGTAAGCCGCATAGCAGACCGCGATGAAAACGGCCGCGAAGACGATCTTCGTCATGTCATCGCCCTTTCGAACTGCCGGGCCCCGACTGCCGATGGGGAACCGGAACCTGCATTAAAGGCCAAAACGGCTCCAAAGGGAACGCCTCTCCGCCGCGGCGATAAGTCCCTCCCCGATTTCCGCCGCGAATCCGGCGCCCAACTGCCCGAAAAGGCGCTCCGGACCGCCTGTTCCGCCGGTAAAGCCGACCCCGCCTCCCGGCCGCCACCAGGGGGTCCGCTGGGTCACGAGCTTCAGCTTCACGTCCTTGCCGAAGAGGTCGCGCATCTTGCCCCGCACATCGGCGATGCCGTCGACCAGGCCGCGCTCCCTCGCGCCCTCGCCCGCCCAGAACTCGCCCGAAAAGATCGCCGGATCGTCCGCCTTCAACCGGTCGCCCCGCGCATCGCGGACGAGCTTCTTGAAGTTCTCATGGACATCCTTCTGCAGCGCCTCGAGGCGGCGCACATCGTCTTCCTTCTCCGGCTGGAAGGGATCGAGCATGGCCTTGCTCTCGCCCGCCGTGTGGACGCGGCGCTCCACGCCGAGCTTCTCGATCAGCCCGGTAAAGCCGAAGCCCGCGGAGACGACGCCAATGGAGCCGATAATGGAGCTTTCATCCGCATAGATCTCATCCGCCGCGCAGGCGATCATGTAACCGCCGGATGCCGCGACATCTTCCGCGAAGGCATAGACGGGAACGCCCTTCTCCTCCGCCAGCGAGCGAATGCGCTTGTAGATGAGCGAGGACTGGACTGGCGAGCCGCCCGGCGAATTCACGAGCAGCGCCACAGCCTTCGCGCCCTTCAGCGAGAAGGCGGCTTCCAGCGGCCCGGCGACGGAAGCAAGGTTGAGCCCGCCGCGCAGCGGCTGCGAGGGGCCGATGACCCCCGAAAGCCGCACCACGGCGACGACGGGTTTCGGCTCCCATCCGGGCAGCAATCTTTTGCGCAAGGGCGGGGGAAGGAGAGGCGCTATGCGGTTTTTCATGATCCCTTAGATAGGAGGGAAGCAGGGCCGGGGCAAGAAGTCCGCCCCCATGCCGTCAGGCCGGCTGATCGAGCAGCAGCGCCTCGCCCCGGCGCAGCAGCGCCTCCGCCCGGTCCGTGAAGCGCCCGTCCCGCCCGTGGAGCACAAGGCCGGGGCGCAGCGCCAGCGGCGCGCGCGAGCCCCGCTGGCCCCGCACAATGACGCGGGAGGCGGATTTTCCCGCCGCCGGCCAGAGCGGAAAGACCTCGATCCCGCCGAGATGTCCGGACATGGCCGCAAGAAGATCGCCCAGCGCCTCCGCCCTGTGAATGAAGGTCACGGTGCCCTTCGGCCGCGCCATCACGCAGGCGAACCGTACCCAGTCGTCGAGATCGGAGCCGAGCGTGAGATGCGCCTGCGCCTTGCTTGCATTGGGTGAGGCGGGGCTTGCCGCGGGATCGTGAAACGGCGGATTGGCGAAGACGTGATGCCAGGCATTGGGCTCGAGACCCATCGCCGAGAGGTCCCGCACGGGGTGACCGATATCGCCCTCGACGATGGAGATACGATCGCCGAAACCGTTGCGGGATATGTTCTCGCCCGCGAGGCGCACGAGTTCCGGCTGCAGTTCGATGCCCGCAACTTCAAGCCCGCTCACACGCGAGGCGAGGCAGAGGCTCGCAACGCCGACGCCCGCCCCCGCTTCCAGCACGCGCTCGCCCGCCCTTGCGGGCACGGCGGCGGCGAGCAGCACCGCATCGAGCCCCGCGCGATAGCCCTTCGCGGGCTGCAGGACCTTGAGCCTCCCGTCCAGAAAGCCGTCATCCGTGATTTCTTCGCCGGTCGCCGTTCCGCTCATCGGGTCTCGCTCCCTCTGGCCTCGTCGAGAATCTTCCGGGCGCGCTCATGTTCCTCGTCCGCAACCATGATACGCCGCGGCAGAATGCCGAGCGAGCCTTCCACAATGCTCGTGTGGGTGTCCAATTCGAATGGCTCTATGCCTTCCTCCCTCAGCCTGTGCTTCAGAAACGAGATGAGGACGGGATCGGTGGTTCGAATCAGCTCTTTCACGCGCTGCCTTTCTCCTTGCATCGCCCCGCCCTGCCGCCGCGCCACACTGCGGCATATGGCCTGCGGGCCTTGCCGCCCCCGGCACCCCAACCTATGCTCCCTTATGACGGCAGGATAACACAAGCCGTATGTGGAAAATCGGGGTTCCAGCGGGAGCCCGGCTCTCAAATCAGGAGTAGCGAGTGGGCGTTGTTGTTCCCCTGGAGGAAGATCGTGGCCGCGGCCAGAATGCCGTAGCGCAGCTTCAGGCGCTGGTGGCGGACGAAATGGAAGCCGTCAACGAATTCATCCGTGAACGGATGTCTTCCGACGTTCCCATGATTCCCGATCTTGCGAGCCATCTCATCAATTCGGGCGGCAAGCGGCTCCGGCCCATGCTCACCATCGCCTCTTCCAAGATGTGCGGCTACAAGGGCAAGGACCATATCAAGCTCGCCGCCACCGTCGAATTCCTGCACACGGCCACCCTCCTTCATGACGATGTGGTGGACGAGAGCGACCTCAGGCGCGGCAAGAAGACCGCCCGCACCATCTGGGGCAACCAGGCGAGCGTCCTTGTCGGCGATTTCCTGCTCGGGCGCGCCTTCAAGCTCATGGTCGAGACGAAGTCGCTCCGCGCGCTCGAAATCATCGCGGATGCGGCGTCCATCATCGCCGAGGGCGAGGTGATGCAGCTTGCCGCCGCGAAGGATACGGGCACGACGGAAGACGCATACCTGCGCGTCATCTCCGCCAAGACGGCGGCGCTCTTCGCCGCCGCGACCGAAATCGGCGCCGTCATTTCCGAGCGCAACGGCAGCGAGGCGGCGGCGCTCGAATCCTACGGCCGCAATCTCGGCATCGCCTTCCAGCTCGTGGACGACGCGCTCGACTATGGCGGACGCGCGGCCTCGCTCGGCAAGAATGTCGGCGACGATTTCCGCGAAGGAAAGATCACTCTTCCCGTCGTCCTCGCCTTCCGGCGCGGCAATGCGGAGGAGCGCGCCTTCTGGCAGCGCACGCTGCAGCAGGGCGACCGTCAGGAAGGCGATCTCGAAAAGGCGGTCGAGTTGATGAACCGGCACTCCGCCCTTGAGGATACGACCTCGCGCGCGCGGCACTATGGCGCCATCGCGACCGACGCGCTGGCGATCTTCCCCGAAAGCCCCTATCGCGACGCGCTCACCGCGCTTGTCGAATTCTGCATCAATCGCAATCACTGAGTCCGGACACTGAGCGATGCCGGGCGCGAACGAAAAGAGAGCCGGTCAAAGCGCCTTGCCCGCCGCAACCCACCAGCCGGGATGCGCGAGCCCGAGGGCATAGGCTGCTTCCTTCGCCGCCTCCTCCGAGGGATAGAGGCCGAAACAGGTCGCCCCCGAACCCGACATGCGGGCGAGACGGCAATCCACGGTCGCGGCAATAGCCGCCCTCGTATCGCCGATCTGCGGCGCAAGCCGGATCGCCGGCGCTTCGAGGTCGTTCCCTTCTTCCGCCGCCCATCGCACGAGTTCGTCGAGCGAGGCGAATGAAGGCAGTTCGGGGTCCGCGGGATGTCCGGCGAGCGAAGGGGCGGCCAGTTCCCTGAAGACCCTGCCCGTCTGCACCTCGATCCCTGGGTTTGCCAGCACGAACCAGAAGGGCGGCAACGTCAGTTCCGCAGTTCTTTCGCCGATACCCCACATCAGCGCGGAGCTGGACGCAAGGCACACAGGCACATCCGCGCCGAGAGAAGCGGCGAGTTCCGCAAGCGCCGCCTCGTCCGGCCTCACCTGCCAGAGCCGCATCAGCGCGCGCAATGCCGCCGCCGCATCCGCCGAACCGCCGCCGATGCCGGATGCGACAGGCAGGTTCTTCTCCAGCGTGATATGCGCGCCCGCCTCCACTCCGGTCAGACCGCGAAGCGCCCGCGCAGCGCGCAGAACCAGATTGTCCGCTTCGGCTTCGAGCGCCTTTGCGAAAGGTCCCGTCACGCCAAGCCCCACCACATCGGCCTTCTCCGCCGTCACGCTGTCGCCGATCCGCGCGAAAGCGACGAGACTCCGAAGTTCGTGATAGCCGTCCTCCCGGCGGCCAAGAATGCGCAATGTCAGGTTGATCTTGGCAAAGGCGTTTTCCCTGACCGGCCCCGGCATGGGTTCAGGAACCCGCCGCGCCCGCCGGAAGCGTGCCCTTCAACTCGTTCTCCGCGCGCTCGCCCGCTTCCAGGCCGAGTTCGAGCTTGGTGCGCAGGATGTCCTCCCGCTTCTTCTCCGGGTTCATCGCCAGCGCGTGACTCCACTGGAAGCGCGCCTCGATCTTGCGGCCCACCTTCCAGAGCGCATCGCCCAGATGCTCGTTGATCGTCGGATCGCCCGGCTCGAGTTCCACCGCGCGTTCGAGATATTTCACGGCAAGGCCATATTCGCCCAGCCGGTAGCGCGCCCAGCCCAGGCTGTCGACGATGAAGCCGTCATTCGGCCGGCGCTCCACCGCCTTCTCGATCATGGCGAGCGCTTCGTCGAGATTGCGGTGCTGTTCGATCCAGGAATAGCCGAGATAGTTCAGCACCAGAGGATGTTCGCCCGACATTTCGAGCGCGAGAAGAAGATCGTCCTCCGCCTTGTCCCATTGGCCGAGCCGTTCCAGGCAGATGCCGCGCGCATAATAGAGCGTCCAGTCGCCGGAGTCCGGCTCGCCAGACAGCATGATCGCGCGCTCATATTGCATGGCGGCTTCCGCGTAGCTCTCCTTCGCGCGATAGATATCGCCCATTGCGACGATCGGTTCCACGCGTTGCGGATCCCGCTTCGACACGGCATCGAGAACGCGGATTGCTTCGTCCTGCCGGTCGAGTTCGTTCATCGCCATCGCGGTCTGGATGCGCGCATTCAGATAAAGCGGCGAGTCCTCATCCACCTTCGAATAGGCCGCAATGGCGTCCTCCCAGCGTTTCTGCTGTTCGTAGGAGCCTGCGAGCAGAGACTGCGCAATGTCGAAGTCCGGCCGCATATAGAGTGCGAGCCGCAGATAGAGTTCGGCGAGATTGCCCGACGTGTCGCTCGCAAGCGCGCTGCCGAGGCCGTAAAGCGCTTCCGCCGTGCCCTCCGCCGCATTGGCGACAAGGGGGGGAAGGGTTTCGCCGCGGTTCAGCCGCGCCAGCGCATCGGTGGCCAGCGGATGCTCGGGCGAGATTTCCATGAAGCTCTCGATGACGGCGCGCGCCTCGTCCGTGCGGCCCTGCCGCTGCAGATAGCTCGCATAGGCTTCGACGATGCGGATCGAGCCGCCGCCGCTCGTCTCCATCGCTTCCGCATAGGCCTTGCCCGCGCCTTCGTCGTCGCCGAGCACTTCGAGCATGAGCGCTTCGTGGAACGAGCGGAACAGCGCGAAGGCGGCGCGCCCCTCGAAGGCGCCGATCCGCTCCAGCGCGAGTTCCCGGTTGCCCTCGCCCACCGCCGCCCATGCGTCGGTCAGCGTGCCGACAAGCGCTGTGAAGGGGCCAGGCGCCGCGGCAGCTATTTCCTCGCGCGCGCCCGCATAGTCGCCGCGCTTCAGGTCGGCAAGCGCAAGCGTCAGCCGCGGCATGCGTTCACCCGCATCATGTGCGACGAGCTTCTTCGCAAGCCTTATGGCGCGGTCCATGTCGCCGCCCACCAGCGCCGACATGAAGGCGCGATCGAGGATCACCGGATCGTCCGGCTCCCCCGCAAGGGCCTTGTCGTAATAGTCGGCTGCTTTCAGATTGTCGTTCACCGAAGCCGCGTGGCGGCCGGCAAGATAGGCGCCAAAGGGCGTTTCGGGTTCGCCCCCGGAAAAGAGGCCGCTCGAAAAGCCCGTTCCCGCGCAGCCGGCCAGCGCCGGCGCCAGGATAGCGAGCACGGCCAGCTTCTTCGCCACGCTCCCGATACGCAGAACCGGCGCTTTACGCGAAAACGCCGTATCGACAGATTCCATCCGGGGGCTGGCCTCCGTGCCTTCTGATTCACGGCCCGCCGGAAGGGCGGGCCGCCACCACACTAACCAAAAGCCGCGGCGCCCGCCATGCCGCGAAGCGGTCCTACATGTTCGGATAGTTCGGGCCGCCGCCGCCTTCCGGCACCGTCCAGTTGATGTTCTGGGCCGGGTCCTTGATGTCGCAGGTCTTGCAGTGGACGCAGTTCTGCGCGTTGATCTGGAAGCGCGGGTTGGAGCCGTCGTCGTCGCGCACCACCTCGTACACGCCTGCCGGGCAGTAGCGCTGCGCCGGTTCGGCGTAGTTCGGCAGGTTGTAGGCGATCGGGATTGCCGGGTCCTTCAGCTTCAGATGGACTGGCTGGTCTTCCTCGTGGTTCGTCGCCGAAATGAACACGGAGGAAAGCTTGTCGAAGGAGATCTTCCCGTCGGGCTTGGGATAGTCGATCGGCTTGCATTCGCTCGCCTTCTTGATCGACTCGTAATCCGCCTTGCCGTGCTTCAGCGTGAAGGGCAGTCCGATCCCGAGATTGTTCATCCACATGTCGACGGCGCCGAGACCGATGCCGAGGAACGTGCCGAGCTTCGACCAGAGCGGCTTCACGTTGCGCACGCGCTTCAGGTCCTTGTAGACCGGGCTCTTCTCGTAAGCCTCCGCATAGGCGGTCAGTTCGTCGCCCTGGCGTCCGTCCTTCACCGCCTCGAAGACCGCTTCCGCGCCCATCTTGCCGGTCAGCATGGCGTTGTGGCTGCCCTTGATGCGCGGCACGTTGACGAAACCGGCCGAGCAGCCGATCAGCGCGCCGCCGGGGAAGGTGAGCTTCGGCACGGACTGGAAGCCGCCTTCGGTGATGGCGCGCGCGCCATAGGCGATGCGCTTGCCGCCCTCGAAAGTGTCGGCCACGGCCGGGTGATGCTTGAAGCGCTGGAACTCGTCGAAGGGCGAGAGGTAGGGATTCTTGTAGTTCAGGTGAACCACGAAACCGACCGACACGAGGTTCTCGCCGAAGTGATAGAGGAAGGAGCCGCCGCCGGTCGAATTGTCGAGCGGCCAGCCCATCGTGTGCTGCACAAGGCCCTTCTTGTGCTTGGAAGGATCGATCTCCCAGAGCTCCTTGAGGCCGATGCCGAACTTCTGCGGCTCGCGGCCTTCGTCGAGCTTGAACTTGCGGATCAGTTCCTTCGACAGCGAACCGCGCACGCCTTCCGCGAAGAGCGTGTACTTGCCGCGCAGTTCCATGCCGGGGGTATAGCTGTCCTTGTGGCTGCCGTCCTTCGCCACGCCCATGTCGCCGGTGATGACGCCGCGCACCGAGCCGTCCTCGCCGTAGAGCACTTCCGCGCCCGCGAAGCCCGGATAGATTTCGACGCCGAGCGCCTCCGCCTGCTCCGCGAGCCAGCGGCAGACATTCGCAAGGCTCACGATGTAGTTGCCGTGATTGTTCATCAGCGGCGGGAAAAGGAAATTCGGAATGCGGATGCCGCCGGCCGGGCCCAGATAGATGAAGTGATCCGCCGTTACTTCCGTATCGATCGGGGCGCCCTTCTCGCGCCAGTCGGGAATCAGCGCATCGAGGCCGATCGGATCGACCACGGCGCCGGAAAGGATATGCGCGCCGACTTCCGAGCCTTTTTCGATCAGGCAGACCGAAATGTCGAAATCCTCTTCCGCCGCGAGCTGGCGCAGACGGATCGCCGCGGAAAGGCCCGCCGGGCCGCCGCCGACGATGACGACGTCATATTCCATATACTCGCGTTCGACTGCCGCCTCGCTCATATTCATCCTCTCCTTGTCCGGCGCCTATCGCGCTCTTCGCGCCGCCGGACCGCCGCCAGAAAACCGGGCTCCGTTATGGTGCGAATGCCCTTTCGGGTCAATATATTGGGCCTTTCGGCGGGCTTCGCTTCCAGTTGCATGTCATTCTCAACAAGACGCGCGAGCCCGGCGAATGTAGAACGAGTGTAGGTTTGCGTTTGTGACCGTCAAATCGCATCGCATCCGCACTCTGTTCAAACCCGAAGGACGCAAGGGCGCAGATGAACCGCTCCGGCAATGGAGAAGAAACGAGCGCAGGGGAAGCCGCCGCGCTTCTCGCCTTCTATGTGGAGGCGGGCGTGGAGGACGTCTTCTGCGACGAGCCGGTGAACCGGTATGCGTTGCAGGACGCCGCGACGCCCGAACCCGCGCGCGCCGCCGAAGCGCGTGTCGAAGCGCGAGAAGCGCCTCGCGGACCCCGTCCCGATCCGCGCGGCGAGACGGCGCCGCAGCCCGCCGCGCCACGCCCTGCCGCGCCTTCCGCCATTCCGCTTGAAGACGCGCAGGCCGCCGAAAGCGCGCGCATTGCCGCCGCGCGTTGTTCGTCGCTCGATGAACTGAAAGAGGCGCTCGCGAATTTCGAGGGCTGTCCGCTCCGCTACACGGCGAAGAATCTGGTCTTCGCGGACGGTAATCCGAAAGCGCGCATCATGCTGGTCGGCGAGGCGCCGGGCCGCGACGAGGACATTCAGGGCCTTCCCTTTGTCGGCCGCGCGGGCCAGCTCCTCGACAGGATGCTCGCCTCGATCGGCCTCGACCGGACTTCCGTCTACATCGTCAACACGCTGCCCTGGCGTCCGCCCGGCAACCGCACGCCGACGCCTGCCGAACATGCCGTCTGCATGCCCTTCGTCGAAAGGCATATCGAACTCGTCCAGCCGGAAGTCCTCGTGCTCCTGGGCGGCGTATCGGCGAAGCAGCTTCTGCAGACGGAGACCGGCATCATGCGGCTTCGCGGCAAATGGGCGACGGTGCGGATCGGCGAGCGCGACATTCCCGCCCTTCCGACGCTCCATCCCGCCTATCTCCTTCGCCAGCCCGCGCAGAAGCGTCTCGCCTACCGCGACCTTCTCGCCCTCAAGATGCGGCTCGATCCCCCAGGCTGAAATCCGCCCTTGCGTTAACCAATTCGTCCAATTTCGGGACACGCGGTTCGATCCGCGCTTCCTGAGCGCCGTTTCGCTGGTTAAGATGGCCTTCATGAACCGGGGGGCTCAGCATCTCCCCGTCGCGCGCGCGGCGGGACGATTTTTTTGTGCGATCGCCATCTATGCAATGATGGGCGCCGCGCTTCTTATCCCCGCATATTCGCCCGCCAATGCCGGAAATATTCTCGTCGCCGAGGCGAGCGGCCAGCAGCCGACCCGCATCTGGAGCCCTGAAATCCTGAGCGGCGCCGACCGCGAACTCTATCGCGACATCTTCGCGGCGACGGAGCGCGGACGTTTCAACGAGGCGGACAAGCTCGCGGCAAGGCTCAAGGACAAGCGCCTCATGGGTCATGTCCTTCATGTGAAATACATGGGGCCCCACTACACGACGCGCTATTCGGAGCTGAAGGCCTGGCTTGCCGAATATAACGACCATCCCGGCGCGGCCGACATCTACAAGCTCGCGCTCCGGAAGCGTGGCTCCGCCTCCTGGCCCGCGAAGCCCGAGCCGCGGCGCTGGCGCCAGCCCATGCATGCGGCCTATGCCGTCGATGACGGCGCGCTCGAAAGCCCGTCGCCGCGCTTCCGCGAGATCGACCGCGAAGTGCGCCGCATGGTCTCGAGCGGCACGGCGGAACGCGCGCAGGCCTGGCTTCGCCGCAGCAATGTGCGCGGCGCGCTGACCAATCTCGAATACGACAAGGTGCGCGAACGGATCGTCGCCTCGTATTTCCTCGAAGGCGAGGACGAGAAGGCCTATACGCTCGCCTCCGACATATTGCAGGCGCATGGCGCGAGCACGCCGCTCGCCAACTGGTATGCGGGCCTTGCCGCATGGCGCATGGAAAACTACGCCGCTGCCGCCGGTCATTTCGAGCGGCTCTCGGCGATGGCGCGCATCTCGCCCTGGACGAAGGCGGCGGGCGGCTTCTGGGCGGCGCGCTCCTGGCTCGCCGCGGGGCGTCCGGAGAAAGTCGCCCCGCTGCTCGAACTTGCCGCCGATACGGGCGCCACTTTCTACGGCATTCTCGCCACGCGCCAACTCGGCCGCGAACTGCACATCGACTGGGTGGAGCCGCGCCTAGACGAGGCGTCCTTCCGTTCACTGACGGAAACGGATGCCGTGGCCCGCGCCGTCGCGCTCATGCAGATCGGCAAGCGCGACCTCGCGCGCGAGGAACTCATCCGCGCCCATGCGCTCATCGAGCCTTCGCTCGATCAGGCGATGATCGCGCTCGCCTCCTTCTACGATCTGCCCGCCATCGAGCTTCAGGTGGCGAACGCGGCCTATGTGCCGGCCTCGCGCGCGCCGCGCGGGCGCATCGCGCTCAATGCGGGCCTCTTCCCCGTGCCGGATTACAAGCCGAGCACCGGCTACAAGGTCGACCGTGCGCTTCTCCTCGCCTTCATGCGGCAGGAGAGCAAGTTCCGTCCCGACGCCATGTCATGGGCCGGCGCGCGCGGCCTCATGCAGATCATGCCGGCGACCGCGAGCCATATCACGCAGGACCGCTCGCTCGCCCGCGCGAACAAGGACAAGCTTCTCGATCCGACCTTCAACATCACGCTTGGTCAGGACTATCTCACGGAGCTGATGGGATCGGGCGAGCCCTACGGCAATCTCTTCATGCTGACCACGGCCTATAATGGCGGTCCGGGGAACCTGAACCGCTGGCTCGCCAGCATGGACTTCAAGGGCGACCCCTTCCTCTTCATCGAGAGCATTCCCGCCGCCGAGACGCGCGGTTATATCGAGCGCGTCGTCACCAATTACTGGATCTACAGCGACCGTCTCGGCCAGCCGGTCGGTTCGCTCGATGCATCGGCCTCCGGCGCCTGGCCCGTCTACCGTCCGGCGCGCTAGAGCAAACCCCGGCTTCCAGACTCTCCATCCGGACCACCCTCCCCCTGTGGGGGGCCTGACCGAAGGCTGAGAAACCTCTATCTTCAATAATAACAGAGCCCCAGCCTTCACCTCACACCGGCAGGGCCTTCAGCGCCATGTCGGCGACCTGCTGCAATTCCTTCTTCGTCGCGCCGCCGGCCGCCTGAACGGAAATGCCGTTCATGACCGCCGTCACATAGCGTGCGAGAGCGGCGGGGTCCGCATCCTCCGGCAGGTCGCCTTCCTTTTTCGCCCGCTCGAAGCGTTTCCTGATCTTGGCGCAGCCCGCCTGACGGCGTTGCGCGAGTTCCTCGCGGATCGCGCTGCTCTCCTCACCGCCCGAAAGACCGGCCGTCACCAGCATGCAGCCATGCGGCGAGCCCTTCTCGCATTGGGAAGAAGCGGCATGGCAAAGCAGCCGCTGCACGGCCTCGCGCGCGGTCGGCGCGGCCAGCGCCTCGTCCATCGAGCCGCCCTTCATCTCTTCATATCTGTCGAGCGCGCGGCGGAAGAGGCCTTCCTTGTTGCCGAAGGCGGCATAGAGGCTCGGCGGCTTGATGCCCATGGCAGCCGTCAGCTCGGATAGCGACGCACCCTCATATCCCTTTTCCCAGAATACGATGAGCGCCTTGTCGAGTGCCTGGTCCACGTCGAAGGCACGGGGCCTGCCCATGGCCATGATGCGTCCTCCATGAATTTTTTTAGTTTCCACTACATAAGCATCTTGAAGGGTCACCTTCAAGGCCCATATGCGTAGTCATCGCTAAACAAGTCGCTACAGAAGTCCTCTCCCGAACGATCCCCGGGGCCGGCCGGTTCCCCCCTCCTCTCCCCTCGCCGGCCGGTCCCACCCCCTGTAACGGCCTTTCGGCCCCCCCGCGTCCAAGGAATGAAGTCCATGACCCGCATTCTCCCCCGCTCCTTCTCCGGCCGGCTCCTTGGCGCCGGCATCGCCCTTTCCGCGGTCATCGTCGCAACCGGCCTCGGTGCCGCCGCCGTCTCCGGCAGCGAGAACGAGGCGCCCGCGCAGGAAGCGCAAGGTCCGGTCACCGTCTCCGTCGCCCGCGTCGAAGCGCGCGACCTCACCGCCTGGAACGAGTTCTCGGGCCGTCTCGAGGCGGTCGAGCGCGTGGAGGTTCGCCCCCGCGTCGCCGGCCTCATCGAGAATGTCCATTTCCGTGAAGGCGCATTGGTGAAGAAGGGCGACCTTCTCTTCACCATCGACCGCGAGCCCTATGCGGCGGAAGTCGCCCGCGCCGAAGCGGAACTCGCTTCCGCGCGGTCGCGCTACGAATTCGCGCGGACGGACCTTTCCCGCGCGCGCCAGCTCGTGCAGAAGGGCACGATCTCCAAGCGCACGCTCGATGAGCGCGAAAATCTCTTCGGCGAGGCGCAGGCCGCGCTCAATGCCGCCGAGGCCGCGTTGAAGACGACGCGCCTCAACCTCGAATACACGGAAGTTCGCGCGCCCATCGCGGGCCGCGTCGGCAAGGCGGAGATCACCTCCGGCAACCTCGTCTCGGCGGGGCCCGGCGCGCCGGTGCTGACCACGCTCGTCTCGGTGAGCCCCATCTATGCGAGCTTCAACGCGGATGAGCGCGTCGTCGCCCGCGCCCTGAAGGACCTGCCCGGCGCCGATGCCCATACGCGCGTCGCCGAGATCCCCGTGCAGATGGGGACCTCCGCCACCGAAGGCACGCCGATCCGAGGCCATCTCCAGCTCATCGACAATCAGGTCGATGCGCAGAGCGGCACGGTGCGTGTCCGCGCGGTCTTCGACAATGAAGACGGCAGCCTCATCCCCGGCCAGTTCGCCCGGCTCCGCATGGGCGAGGCGGCATCGCGCCCCGTGCTCGCGATTTCCGAGCGCGCCGTCGGCACGGATCAGGACAAGCAGTTCGTTCTGGTCGTGGACGATGCAAACAAGGTCGTCTGGCGCGAAGTGAAGCTCGGGGCAACCGTCAGTGGCTTGCGCGAAGTCACCTCCGGCCTCAAGGCGGGAGAGCGGATCGTGGTCAACGGCCTCCAGCGCGTGCGCCCCGGCGACACGGTCGAGGCGCAGGAAGTCGCCATGCGCGCGCCCTCTCAATACGCGGACGCAAGCGTCCGCTAGGCCAGGCAATCAAGGCAGGCCGGCTCAGGACCGGCCTGCCGCCTCCCATCTCCGAATGACACGGCAACGAGCCTCGCGAGAGGCCCGAACAGAGGAATGTTGCCATGAACATCTCCCGCTTCTTCATCGACCGGCCGATCTTCGCAGGCGTCCTGTCGGTTCTCATCTTCCTGTCGGGCCTTCTCGCCCTTCCGAACCTGCCCATTTCCGAATATCCGGAAGTCGTGCCGCCGACCGTCGTCGTGCGCGCGCAATATCCGGGTGCGAACCCCAAGGTCATCGCCGAAACCGTCGCCACGCCCATCGAGGAAGCGGTGAACGGCGTCGAGGACATGCTCTACATGTCGAGCCAGGCGACGACGGACGGGCTGATGACGCTCACTGTCACCTTCGCGCTCGGCACGGACCCGGACAAGGCGCAGCAGCTCGTGCAGAACCGCGTCTCCCAGGCCGAGCCCCGCCTGCCGGAAGAAGTGCGCCGCCTCGGCATCACCACGATCAAGAGCTCGCCCGACCTCACCATGGTCGTGCATCTTACCTCGCCGAACGGCCGCTACGACATGACCTATCTGCGCAATTATGCGGTCCTCAACGTGAGGGACCGGCTTGCGCGGCTGCCCGGCGTCGGCCAGGTCAATCTCTTCGGTTCCGGCGACTATTCCATGCGCGTCTGGCTCGATCCGCAGAAGATTGCCGAGCGCGGTCTCTCCGCGAGCGACATCGTGAACGAAATCCGCGCGCAGAACGTGCAGGCGGCGGCCGGCATCATCGGCGCTTCGCCGACGCTCCCCGGTATCGATCTCCAGCTTCCGGTAAACGCGCAAGGCCGCCTTCAGAACGAGGAAGAGTTCGGCGACATCATCGTGAAGACGGGCGAGAACGGGGAAGTCACGCGCCTGCGCGACGTGGCGCGCATCGAACTCGGCGCCGCCGAATATGCGCTGCGCTCCCTTCTCAACAATGACAGCGCCGTCGCCATTCCGATCTTCCAGGCGCCGGGCTCCAATGCCATCGAGATTTCCGACAATGTCCGCGCCACCATGGCCGAGTTGAAGGAGAACATGCCCGAAGGCGTCGACTACAGCATCGTCTACGACCCGACGCAGTTCGTCCGCGCCTCCATCGACGCCGTGATCCATACGCTCGTCGAAGCGGTCATCCTCGTCGTCATCGTGGTGATCGTCTTCCTGCAGACATGGCGCGCCTCCATCATTCCGCTCCTCGCCGTGCCCGTCTCCATCGTCGGCACATTCGCGGTGATGTATCTCTTCGGCTTCTCGGTGAACGCGCTCTCGCTCTTCGGTCTCGTCCTCGCCATCGGCATCGTCGTCGACGACGCCATCGTCGTGGTGGAGAATGTCGAGCGCAATATCGAGCGCGGCCTCGCGCCGCTCGATGCGGCCTATCGCGCCATGCGCGAAGTCTCCGGGCCCATCATCGCCATTGCGCTCGTCCTCGTCGCCGTCTTCGTGCCGCTCGCCATGAGTTCCGGCCTCACCGGCCAGTTCTACCGCCAGTTCGCGCTCACCATCGCCATCTCGACGGTGATCTCGGCGATCAATTCGCTGACGCTCTCGCCCGCGCTCGCCGCCCTGCTGCTCAAGGGTCACGACGCGCCGAAGGACCGTCTCACAAGGGGCATGGACTTCGCCTTCGGCTGGTTCTTCCGCCGCTTCAACCGCTTCTTCGCGGCAAGCTCGGAAGCCTATGGCCGCGGCGTCACCGGCACCATGTCACGCAAGGCCGTCGTCATGGGCGTCTATCTCGCCCTTGTCGGCCTGACTTACGTGATGTTCCAGGCGGTGCCGGGCGGCTTCGTGCCCGCACAGGACAAGCAATATCTCGTCGGCTTCGCGCAATTGCCGGACGGCGCCACGCTTGACCGCACGGAAGACGTGATCCGCCGCATGGGCGACATCGCGCTCGCACAGCCCGGCGTCAAGAACGCCGTGCAGTTTCCCGGCCTCTCCATCAACGGTTTCACCAACAGCGCCAATGCCGGCATCGTTTTCCTGGGTCTGGACGAATTCGAGCATCGTGAAGACGCCTCCCTCAGCGGCTTTGCGATAGCCGACGAACTCAACGAGAAGTTCGGCCAGATCCAGGATGCCTATATCGCGATCTTCCCGCCGCCACCCGTGCAGGGCCTCGGCACGATCGGCGGCTTCAAGCTGCAGATCGAGGATCGCGCAGGCGCCGGCTATGCGGAACTCGACCGCGTGGTGAAGGATTTCCTGGCCGCGACGGAGAAGGCGCCCGAACTCGCAGGGCTTTTCACGAGCTATCAGGTGAACGTGCCGCAGCTCTATGTCGATCTCGACCGCACGCGCGCGCGCCAGCTCGGCGTTCCCGTGACAAGCGTCTTCGAGACGATGCAGATCTATCTCGGCTCGCTCTACGTGAACGACTTCAACAAGTTCGGCCGCACCTATTCGGTTCGCGTGCAGGCGGATGCGCCCTATCGCGCTCGCGCCGAAGATATCGGCCAGCTCAAGGTTCGCTCCAACTCGGGCGAGATGGTGCCCTTGTCCGCGCTCGTCCGCGTCGAGCCCTCCGCGGGGCCCGAACGCGCCATGCGTTACAACGGCTTCCTCTCCGCCGATATCAGCGGCAATGCGGCTGCCGGTTATTCCTCCGGCGAGGCGCGCGCGGCGGTGGAGCGGATCGCGGCGGAGACGCTCCCCAAGGGCTTCGCCTTCGAATGGACGGAGCTCACCTATCAGGAAATCCTTGCGGGCAATTCCGCCCTCATCGTCTTCCCCGTGGCGATCCTTCTCGTCTTCCTCGTGCTCGCCGCGCAGTATGAAAGCCTGACGCTTCCGCTCTCGATCATCATGATCGTGCCGATGAGCCTTCTCGCCGCCATGACCGGCGTCTGGTTCACGGGCGGCGACAGCAACATCTTCACCCAGATCGGGTTGATGGTGCTGGTCGGGCTATCGGCGAAGAATGCAATCCTCATCGTCGAATTCGCGCGCGAGCTCGAATTCGCAGGGAGGACGCCCGTCGAAGCCGCCATCGAGGCGAGCCGTCTGCGGCTCCGTCCGATCCTGATGACCTCCATCGCCTTCATCATGGGCGTGCTGCCGCTCGCCATCTCGACCGGCGCGGGTTCGGAAATGCGCAACGCCATGGGCATCGCCGTTCTCTTCGGCATGCTCGGCGTCACCGCCTTCGGCATCTTCCTGACGCCCGTCTTCTACGTGCTTCTTCGGCGGCTCACGGGCAATCGTCCCCTCCGCCAGCATGGGGAAGCGCTCGATATGGACGGACCGCTTCCCCACGGCCCTCATCCCCACACATCGAGCCACGCGGCCTCCTGATCCGCGTGGTCCCGCCGCCGCGCCGTCTTCATGGCTGACGGTGCGGCGGCACCTTGTCTTCGGCCCCGCGACTTCGGGGCCCTTTTCCGCTATAAGCACTGCGCTGAAGAAAGGCCTTCCCATGCCCCTCGACGAAACGCGCGACTTCATTCCCCTCAATATCGCCGTGATGACCGTGTCCGACACGCGCACGCCCGAAGACGACAAGTCCGGCGACATCCTCGTGGAACGCATCGAAAAGGCCGGCCACAAACTTGCCGCGCGCCGCATCGTGCCGGACGACAAGGGCCTCATCCGCGCCGCGCTCAAGGCCTGGATCGCCGACCACCGGATCGATGTCGTCATCTCCACCGGCGGCACCGGCCTCACCGGCCGGGACGTGACGCCGGAAGCCTTCCAGTCCGTCTATGACAAGGAGATCGACGGCTTCTCGGCCCTTTTCCACCGCGTGAGCTTCGAGAAGATCGGCACCTCCACCATCCAGTCGCGCGCGACGGCGGGCGTGGCGCAAGGCACCTATCTCTTCGCGCTGCCCGGCTCGCCCGGCGCCTGCAAGGACGGATGGGACGAGATCCTCGTCCATCAGCTCGATTACCGCTACCGCCCCTGCAATTTCGTCGAGATCATGCCCCGCCTCGAAGAGCACAAGCAGCGGAAGTGACGTTTTTCCGTTGTACCTTCCGCTCCCGCGCGGCACGATTCCCTTCCGAGTGGGAATCAACAATGCGGGAGGCCGGAACGTGCTCAAGGAATTCAGGGAATTCGCCCTCAAGGGCAATGTGCTCGACATGGCGGTCGGCATCATCATCGGCGCCGCCTTCACCACCATCGTGAAGTCGCTTGTCGACGACATCATCATGCCGCCCATCGGCGTGATGCTCGGCGGCGTCGATTTCTCCGATTATTTCATCGCGCTCACCGCGGGCGATGCCCCGGCGACACTCGCCGAAGCGCAGGCGGCCGGCATTCCCGCGCTCGCCTATGGCAAGTTCATCAATGCGATCCTGCAATTCACCATCGTCGCCTTCGCGCTCTTCCTCGTCATCCGCCAGATGAACCGGCTGAAGGCGCGCATCGCGAAGGGCGAAGCCGCGCCGCCCGCCGCCCCGCCGCGCCAGGAAGTGCTGCTGGAGGAAATCCGCGACGCTCTCCGCGCGAAGTCCTAATCCGTCCGCCGCATCACATAAAACACATATGAATACTGGCCGGGATTGCTTTCGAAGAGAGCGATCTCGGCCTCTTCATTGGCGAGTACCTCTTCCGCCGCCTCGCCATATGTCTCGCGCATTTCGGCGATCCGCTGCCTCATCGGCGTGTAATATTCCGCCCACCAGTCTTCCGGCGGCAGCACATGCGTGCCGATGAGTTCGTAGCCCGCGCGCGCTATCGCCTCGCAGTTCGACGCGATCGTCCCCATCGCCGGATAGGCCGCGTCCCAGAAATCGCGCGCGGCCTGCGAAGGCGTCGCCGTCAGCCATGTGCATTCCGACACGGCGACGAAGCCGCCGGGCTTCACGAAACGCCGCCAGCTCTTGAGCCCGTGCTCGAAGCCCAGAAGATAGATCGCGCCTTCCGACCAGATGAGGTCGAAGCTCTCGTTATCGAATGAAAGCGCTTCCATGTCGCCGCGCACCGGCAGAAGCCGCGCCTCGCTGACGCCCTCCTTCTCCGCGCGCGCCTTCAGCCTGTCGAGAAAAGGCTCGAAGAGGTCGACCGCCGTCACCCTTCCATCGGTAAGCCTGATGAGCTCGAAGGCCGAGGCGCCCTGCCCGCAGCCGAGATCGGCGATCTCCGGCTTTTCCGGCAGCGCGGGCAGCATCGCGAAGGCGGCCTCCGTCGAGGCGCGGCTTCCCGGCCCGTTGCGCGGCAAGCCGAGTTGCAATTCGAGGAACACCTTGAAGGGATCGAGATCGCTCATGCCGCTCTCCACCGCGCGAGGTCCGCGCCGGTATCGACGTCGCGGAGCCGCTCCAGCGTCGTCACGCTCATCTTCTGCCTGCGGATGTTCTTCAGCGTGTCTTCCATCGCATGTTCGCTCGACCAGCGCACGCCCTCGAATATCTCACGCACGCGCGGCCGCCGCTTCATGCCGATGAGCCAGTAGCCGCCATCCTCGGCCGGGCCGATCACCGTGTCGCTCCTGCCCAGTGCGTCGAAAGCCGCCGCGACCTGTTTCTTGCCGATCGCCGGAATATCCGCACCGATGATGATGACGGGCCCCGGCGGCAGGTCGCGGAAGAGGCTTCCCATGCGATGTCCGAGATCGCCCTCGCCCTGCCCCACGCGCGGCAGGTCATCGGGCCAGATGCCCCGCTCATGCACGGCGCGGTCCGGCGAGACGGCGATCACCGTCTGCCAGCGCGGGTCGCGGCCGACGCGGCGGATGAGGCTTTCGCTCGCCGAGCGGAAGAAACGCAGCGCCTCCGCATGTCCGATGTCCCTCGCAAGTCGCGTCTTCACGCGGCCGATCAGCGGCTGCTTCGCCATGATCACGAGTTGCGGATCGAGCGCCACCTATTGATAGACCTTCACGATCACCCGCGGCGGCACGCGCAGATAATAAAGTGCAAGGCAGAAAAGATTGCGGAAGGCGCGCGCGGCGAAACCGTCCCTGATGTAGCGCGCGGGGCTCGTGACCGCGAGCGTGCGGAGCATCACGAGCCTGCGCCGCGGAATGCGCCGCACGAGGTCCACATCCTCCATCAGCGGCAGGTCGCGAAAGCCGCCCGCCTTCTCATAGAGCCGCCGGTTGATCAGCAGCCCCTGGTCGCCATAGGGCAGCTTCATCAGCGCGCAGCGCAGCGCCACCATCTTCTCGATGATGCGCGCCCAGCCGGAAAAATCGTCCAGCGCAAAGCGGAACGATGCCGCCATCTCGCCGTCGCGGAAGCGCCCCGCCTCGATCTGTTCGAAGAACTTTTCCACCTCGGCGATCCAGCCGGGTTCGAGCACCGTGTCGGCATGGAGAAAGAGCAGCCAGTTGCCCTTCGCGGCCTTCGCGCCCGCGGCAAGCTGCGGCCCCCGCCCCTTCGGCGCGCGCACGAGCTTCGCCCCCGCCGCCTCCACGATCTCCAGCGTCTCGTCCGACGAGCCGCCATCCACCACGATCACTTCCTGCACGAGCCCGCGCACGGCGCCGGGCACCAGCGGCGCCAGCGTCCGGGTCAGGGTCTCTTCGGCATTCAGGGTCGGAATGATGACGCTCAACATGGCGCGCAAGATAGCGGCTGGCCGGTCTTTTTCAAAATCGGCCTCGCCGCCCCATTCAGCGCGGCTTGTGTTCCGTGCCGAGGCCCGTCGTGATGAAGAGGGCGGTGGCCGTCCCTTCTATATCCGCTGTGTGCCAGACGCCCGCCTCGTTGATCGCATATTGGCCGGGCTCCAGCGCGATCGTCCGCGTGCCTTCCGGCGTCTCCTGATGCAGCACCATCCGCCCGGAAACGCAGAGCACGATTTCCGCGCCCTTCGGATGCATCTCCCAGCCGTCCCAGGGCGCGGTGAAGCTGTGCATGGCGACGAGCCGGCCTTCCACGCCGTCGCCGTCATGCCGCTCGCCATAGGCCATGTACCAGTCCATGCCGCCGGTGAAGTCCGGCTGCACGGCCGCCTTCCCGCCCGGGCCGAGATGAACCGGGTTCTTCGACATATCGAGCGCACTCATTGCCGCCTCCCTTTTCCGTTTCCGCGAGCAGCCGCCAGTCTAGATGGCATGGCAGCCATGAACAATGTTCTTGTTCTGTTCTCATGATTGGATATACTCATGGCCATGAAGACGAGTCGCGAAACAGCGCCCCCCGGCCACCCCGCGCCCTCAGCCGATTCCCCGGTCGGCTCCCGCGCGGCCAAGCGGCCCCACGGGCTCACGGACCATCGCCCTGTCCCCTGCGGGGCGCCCCTCGTACCCCCGAGCGTCCGCGAGCCTTATCTGCCCGAGAGTGGCCGCCGTGGCCGGGGCGCGCTGACCAACAAGAGCGGCCGCTACGAGCCGCAATCCCGCGAACTCGTCGATGATGGCTGGGACAATCTCGAAGAGGTGCCCGCTCTCAAGACGCATGTGACGGAAGAGAGCGCGCGCCACATCATCACGCGCAATTCCTCGCCGGACATTCCCTTCGACCGCTCGATCAATGCCTATCGCGGCTGCGAGCATGGCTGCGTCTACTGTTTCGCCCGGCCGACCCATGCCTATATGGGCCTCTCTCCCGGCCTCGACTTCGAGAGCAAGCTCTTCGCGAAGCCCAATGCCGCGCAGCTTCTCGAAAAGGAGCTCGCGAAACCGGGTTACGAAGTCGCGCCCATCGCCATGGGCACGAATACCGACCCCTATCAGCCGATCGAGCAGCGCTACCGGATCACGCGGAGCATTCTCGAAGTGCTGTCGGCCTACAACCATCCGGTGACGATCCTCACGAAGTCAGCGCGGATCGTGCGCGACATCGACATTCTCTCCTCGCTTGCGGAGCGCAATCTCGTGCGCGTCGCGCTTTCGGTCACGACGCTCGACGCGAAGCTCGCCCGTGCGCTCGAACCGCGCGCCTCCACGCCCGCGCGCCGCATCGAGGCGATCAAGCTCCTGTCGGATGCCGGCATTCCGGTCGGCGCGATGATCGCACCCATCATCCCGGCCTTGAACGACATGGAGATCGAGAAGCTTCTCACCGGCGTCTCTTATGCAGGCGCGCGCGATGCGAACTTCGTTATCCTCCGCCTGCCTCTCGAAATCCGCGACATCTTCGTCGAGTGGCTCAACGAACATGCGCCCGACAAGGCTTCCCGTGTCATGTCGCTCATCCGCCAGATGCGCGGCGGCAAGGATTACGACAGCAAATGGGGCGAGCGTCAGGCGGGCACCGGGCCCTATGCCTGGCAGATCGCGCGGCGCTTCGAAATCCAGTCGAAGAAACTCGGCCTCGGTTATCGCTCGCGCGACGGCGTCGCTCTCGACTGCTCGCAGTTCCGTGTCCCCGGAAGAGGCAAGCAACTGGCGTTGCTGTGAGGGATAAAGCGGGATGAGCTACTTCGTCTACATCCTCGCCAGCCGGAAAAACGGAACGCTCTATATCGGCGTCACCAATGACATAGCGAGACGCGTCGAGGAGCACCGTCAAGGCAAGGCTTCGTCCTTCACACGTAAATATGCCGTCCATCGCCTCGTTTATTCCGAGATGCATGAAGACGTCGAAGAGGCAATTCGCCGGGAAAAGGCGATGAAGAACTGGCAGCGGTCGTGGAAGGTGCGGCTTGTCGAGCGTAGCAATCCCGAATGGGATGATCTCCACGTTTCGCTCAATCATTAGCTAAACAAGAGGTGTCATCCTGGCGAAGGCCGGGACCCACTCGCAAGTCAGCTTGTAGAAGCGGGTGATATGGAGAATGCCGGTGCCGGAAATTCAGCGACGCCTTTCCCGTCAGGCCCTGCTCTCAACTCTTCATGTACGTGAGGCACGGCCAATGGGTCCCGGCCTTCGCCGGGAAGACACCTTGGTTTTGAACAGAGTCAGAGAAATAAAGGCTTCTCAAAACTTGCCCCCTTCCCCCTTGCTGTGACTCGCGGCACACTCCGGCCCATGCCGCCCGCCCCGAAAAAGAAGCCCCAGAAGCTAAAGCCGAAGCAGAAGCCGAAGGCGAAGCTTGTCGTCCCGATGCCGGACTACGCCATCGAGACGGAAGAAGGCGCGCCCGCGCGTCTCGTCTGCGGCGTCGACGAGGCGGGGCGCGGCCCTCTGGCGGGGCCGGTCGTCGCGGCCGCCGTCATCATCGACATCTCGAACTGCCCGCAAGGGCTTAACGACTCCAAGAAGCTCGATGCCGCCCGCCGCGAGGCGCTCCTTGCCGAACTCGAAACATGCGCGGAAATCGGCATCGGCATTGCGAGCGTCGAGGAGATCGACAAGGTCAACATCCTCCACGCGACCATGCTCGCCATGACGCGCGCCGTCGCGAGCCTCCCCCGCGCGCCGCATGTCGCGCTCATCGACGGCAACCGCTGCCCGCCTGGCCTCGTCTGTTCCTCCCGCGCGGTCATCGGCGGCGACGGGCTCGCCCTTTCGATCGCGGCGGCCTCCATCGCGGCCAAGGTCACGCGCGACCGGATGATGGCAGCGCTCGCCGAAGCACATCCCGGTTACGGCTTCGAAAATCACATGGGATACGGAACGCCTGCGCATCTCGATGCGCTTTCGCGTCTCGGCGCCTCTCCCGTTCACCGCCGCAGCTTCGCGCCCATACGCAAGATATTGAGTCCCGATCTCGTGGAGGGACTCGATCTTGTGTCGGACGAATCCGTTAACTTATTGATTCAAAAGAATTATTGACCCCGAATCGCCGCTGACTCATGATCGCCGCCTTGTCATTTGCGAGGGGTAAGGCGAGTGGGGCGCGTGAGCGAACGGTCCGGCGAGAAGTCCGGCACGAAAAAAGAAAATCCGGCCGAAATCATCATCCAGGGCGACTGCATCGAGGCGATGAACGCGCTGCCCGAGAAGTCGGTCGACCTCATCTTCGCGGACCCGCCCTACAACCTCCAGCTCGGCGGCGACCTGACAAGGCCCGACCAGTCCAAGGTCGATGCCGTCAATGACGACTGGGACAAGTTCGCGAGCTTCCAAGTCTATGACGAATTCACGCGCAACTGGATGAATGCCGCGCGCCGCATCCTGAAGGACACCGGCGCGATCTGGGTCATCGGCTCCTATCACAATATCTTCCGCGTCGGCGCGACGCTGCAGGATCTCGGCTACTGGATCATGAACGATGTGGTCTGGCGGAAGTCGAACCCGATGCCGAATTTCCGCGGCACGCGCTTCACCAACGCGCATGAGACGCTCATCTGGGCCGTGCGCGATGCGGACCAGAAGAAATACACCTTCAACTACGACGCCATGAAGGCGCTCAATGACGACCTGCAGATGCGCTCCGACTGGACGCTGCCGATCTGCACCGGCGGCGAGCGGTTGAAGGATGGCGAAGGCGGCAAGGCGCATCCGACGCAGAAGCCGGAAGCCCTTCTCCACCGCGTGCTTCTCGCGACGACCAATCCGGGCGATGTCGTGCTCGATCCCTTCTTCGGCACCGGCACGACGGGCGCCGTCGCGAAGAAGCTCGGCCGCAAGTTCATCGGCATCGAGCGCGAGCAGCGCTACATCAAGGTCGCGCGCGAGCGCATCCGCCAGATCAAACCGGGCGCGGCGGAAGACCTGAAGGTCACGACCTCGAAGAAGGCCGAGCCCCGCGTGCCCTTCGGCACCATCATCGAGCGCGGGCTGCTGGAGCCCGGCGCGACGCTTTACGATCCGCAGCGCCGCCACGCCGCGCGCGTCCGCGCCGATGGCTCGCTCGTCTGCCGCGACGCGACGGGCTCGATCCACAAGATCGGCGCGCATGTGCAGGGCCTCGATGCCTGCAACGGCTGGACCTTCTGGCACTTCAAGACGGACGGGAAGCTGAAGCCCATCGACATACTGCGCCAGAAGGTGCGCGCCGAGATGGGGGAAGCTTAGGCTTCACCTCCTTCGTCATTGCGAGCGCTCTTCTCTTTACTCGTCACTGCTGGGCTTGACCCGGCAATCCAGAAGGCGCGGCAGCTTTTTGCCTATTTGAAATCGTTGAATGCTTTCAACAACTTCATCGTTGCGGGCATGTTCAACTCGTCACCGCTATAGCGGCATTCATAGAGCCCTTGAAGATTTGACGGGAGCTTCACCCCTTCTTCCACCAGAAGAATGAAGTTTCGACCGTACAATGCCATTGCCGCGCCAATTTCGATCAGTACGTTCCCGTTTATCTGAGCGACCTCGGCCCCCTCATTGTCGAAGAGAACGCCGTCAACTCCGACATGGATGACGGCGGCCTGGCACCCACGCATATCGTCCATCACTTTGTCGGGGACGGGCTTAGCTGCCGTCTCCCGCTCCTGAGCAACTACCGCTTCAAATTTTCCGTAAGCGACCAATTCTTTGACTTGCTCAAGAATTTTTTTGTTCTTGCCGTGAGTGATGAAGACACGGTTGCCGAGCTTCGCTCCTTTCTCCGGTGCCTGAATTTGTGCGATAGGAGAATCTACCGCGTCTTCGTCTTCGTTTTCGTCATTGCCCTCATTCTCGTCGGGAACGTTGCGGGGTACTGAGCTCTCGAAAGCCCCTCCCTCAACAAAAGCACGCGCATTCTGCTCGTCAAAATCGAACCTAGTAGGCGCACCTCTCCTCCCGATGGTTACCGTTCCCAAATCGGCTCCTTCCGCGATCTGAAAAAAGCATACCGCTTGATCGTTGAGAATTTTATCGCTGTCGGAAACGTCGGACTTGAAATGCTGGTGCCAATGCGCCGCTACTTCGGTCGCAGTCAAAGTGAATTCTTTCCGGTGAATAGCTCGTTCAACTATCGCCCTATAGGGAGCAACTTGAGCGATTGCATTTCTGAGCGCCTCGGCTTTGTGCACCCCCTTGTCGCGTACAGCGAGCCTTCCCCTTTCTGTAAGGCGCATCTTGCCGCCGTTGTCTTCCACTAGCCCCCAAAACTTGATTGCCGTGAGCTTCCGCCCATCCAAGATTTTGCTATCCAAGACAGCTTTCGCATCCGAAGTTGTTGCGCCAGTGGGCTTTGTAAACAGATAGCCGCACAGCGCATCAATATCCGCGACGGTGGTTCTGATGGGGAGCATTTTACCTGCCTCAAAATTTTCCGCGTTATTGCCGCGTCATAAATAAGAGGCAATTTCTTGAATTCAAGCAAAGATACCAATAGAGATTTGATTCTGGACTTTGGGCAGTTTCGCACTCTTAAAGACTATATATAATTTATTCTTATTTGATTTATTCCTACCGCTTCGCGAATAGCGGTCCGGCATCGGGCATGGCATGCGCCGCCACCTTCCGCATCACGGTCGGCAGCGCCTCGCCCGCGATTTCGTCGAGCGGCACCCATGCGCCCTCCCCGGGGACAAGTTTTTTCCGCGTCGTCGCGGTGTAGACTTCGAGCTCCAGGTGGAAATGCGTGAAGGTGTGCTCCACCAGACCGGGGACAAGTTTCCACTCCGCCTCCAGCGGCGCATGGGCGAGCATATCGTCCGTACCCGGCTTATCCCCGGCCGCCACGCTTTGTGACGTTTCGATGACGTTTCGATGACGGTCGGCCCGCTTTATCCCCTCCCCCGGGGATAAATCCCGCTTGTCCCAGGGCGTGCCCGGCACTTCCATCATGCCGCCGAGAAGCCCCTTCTCGGGCCGCCGGCGGAGCCAGACTTCCTCGCCCTTCGTCAGCCAGAAACAGGCGCCGCGTCTCGTCGGCCTCGGCTTCTTCGGCGCGCGCGCGGGCAATATGGATTGCGTGCCCGCTGCCCGCGCATCGCACAAGTCATTGATCGGACAGCGATTACAGGCAGGGTTCTTCGGCGTGCAGATGGTCGCGCCGAGATCCATCATGGCTTGCGCGAAGTCGCCCGCGCGGCTTTCCGGCGTCAGCGTCGCCGCCTTCTCGCGGATTTCGGGCTTCACCTGCGGCAGCGGCGTCCGCAGGTCGAAGAGCCGCGCCACCACGCGTTCCACATTGCCGTCGACCACCGTCGCCGCGCGTCCGAAAGCGATCGCGGCAATCGCCGCCGCCGTATAGGGACCTATCCCCGGCAGCTTCCCAAGCCCCTCCACCGTATCGGGAAATTTCCCTCCGTAGTCGGACGATATAACCTTCGCGCAGGCGTGGAGGTTCCGCGCCCGGCTGTAATAGCCAAGCCCCGCCCACTCCTTCATCACCTCTTCCTGCGGCGCTGCGGCCAGCGCCTCCACCGTCGGCCAGCGCGTGAGAAACCGCATGAAATAGGGGCCGACGGTGGCCACCGTCGTCTGCTGCAGCATGATCTCGGAAAGCCAGACGGCATAAGGGTCCGCCTGCTCGCCCCTGCGGGCCCGCCAGGGCAGCACGCGCGCATGGCGGTCATACCAGGCGAGCAGCGGCACGGCGGCCGCTTTCCTGCTGTTTTCCTTTAGGTTTTTCGGGTTTTTTTTCGTTCGTGCGGACATGCCCTAGTCTTCGCCTGCGAGCCTCCCCTCCGTCAATTCGCATGGAAGCCGATTTCGAGTCAGAATGCGCGCCATGACCCCATATGGCCGTCCCGTCGCAACCTCGCGCTATCGCCTGCCGCCCATCGGCGCGCGAGTGCTCGCGGCCGCGCGCTCGGCCTTCGTGAAGCGCGGCTTTCAGGAGGCGCATGTTCTCGCGCACTGGCAGGAGATCGTCGGCGCGCAGCTCGCGGAGTTCTCCGCGCCGGAAAAGCTTGTCTTTCCAAGGGGTTCGGGGGATGACGGCGGCAACCCCCAGAAAGCGGCAAGGCGGAGCGGCGCCACGCTCACCATTCGCGTGGACGGTCCCATCGCCGTCGAGATCAGGCATCTCGAGCCGCAGATCATCGAACGGATCAACTCCTATTATGGATATGGCGCCGTCGCCCGCCTGAAGCTCGTCCAGGGGCCACTACCGCAGAAGCCCCGCCCCCGTTTCCGGCGGATACGCGCCCTGAAGCCCGAGGAGCGGACGCTCCTCACGCAAGACCTTGAAAAGATTGAGGAACCAGCGCTAAGGGAGGCGCTCGAAAGGCTCGGTGAGAGGGTCATCGGGTCGGAGCGCCGACGCTGAAGCCCTGAGTCCCGATTCTCGGCCCAAGGCAACAGAAAGGTTTGGTTGAGGGGTCCCCTCAGCGAAGCCATAATGCCCCAACATCTGGTAGGAAGCAGCTCCCGTGAATCAAAATAAAGCACTCATCGTCGGCGCCGCGGCCATTGTGGTCCTCGTTCTGGCCTATCTCGGCTACCTGTTTTTCGGGGCCGGAAACGGCAATTCCGAGCCCGTCGCAGGCACGCCGGATACGGCCTTCGAGAAGGAACTTCTGGTTCCCGGACCGCTCGGCGACATGACCAAGGGCGACCCGATGGCGCCCGTGACCATCGTCGAATATGCCTCGCTGACCTGCAATCACTGTGCGGATTTCGGGGTGAACACCCTGCCCAAGCTCGAGGAGCAGTATATCGAGACGGGCAAGGTCTACTATATCTTGCGGGACTTCCCCTTCGACCCGATTGCGACGGCGGCCTTCATGCTTGCTCATTGCGCGGGTCCGGAGCGCTATTTCGGCTTCGTTGACGTGCTCTTCGCCCAGCAGGCGCAATGGGCCTTCACGCAGACGCCGATGGAAGACCTCAAGGCCATCGCACGGCAGGGCGGCTTCTCCGAAGAACGCTTCGACCAGTGCATGAAAGACGAGCGCATCTTCAATCATGTGAAGGACGTCGCGACGCGCGGAGCCAAGACCTTCGGGGTCCGCTCCACGCCCACCTTCTTCATCAATGGCGAGAAGGTCGAGGGCGCGTTGCCCTGGAACGAATTCGAACCGCTGATCGAAAAGGCCCTCGAAGGCCAGACGATCACACCCGGGTCCGCAGGCGAAGCCACGCCCGCCGGAGAGGAATAACCGCAAGCGCTTGATCCGAAAGGAAAAAGCGCCGCAGCAAGATCGAGATTAGACAGTGAAGTTCAATCGCCTTCGGCTTTCAGGTTTCAAATCCTTCGTCGACCCGACCGATCTCATCATCGAGCCGGGCCTGACGGGCGTCGTCGGTCCCAATGGCTGCGGCAAGTCGAACCTGCTCGAAGCCATGCGCTGGGTCATGGGCGAGAACTCGTTCAAGAACATGCGCGGCTCGGGCATGGAAGACGTGATCTTCGCCGGTACGGCGGGCCGCCCCGCACGCAACCACGCCGAAGTCGTGCTCTATATCGACAATGCCGACCGTTCGGCGCCCGCCGCCTATAATGACTGCGAGGTGATCGAGGTCTCGCGAAAGATCGAGCGCGAGCAGGGCTCGACCTATCGCATCAATGGCCGCGAAGTCCGCGCCCGCGACGTGCAGCTTCTCTTTGCCGATGCCTCGACCGGCGCGCACTCGCCCGCCCTCGTGCGGCAGGGCCAGATCGCACAGCTCATTTCCTCGAAGCCGATCAACCGCCGACGCATTCTCGAAGAAGCGGCAGGCATCACCGGCCTCTACACGCGCCGCCACGAGGCCGAACTCCGGCTGAAGGCCGCCGAGACGAACCTCACCCGCCTCGACGACGTCGTGGCACAGGTCGAATCCCAGCTCGCCAGCCTCAAGCGCCAGGCGCGTCAGGCCGTGCGTTATCGCAACCTCTCGGGCCAGATCCGCGAGACGGAAGCGATCCTCCTTCACCTGCGCTGGACGCAGGCCGTGGAGTCGCTCAAGCAGTCGGAGGAAAAGCTCGCCGAGACCGATGTGCGCGTCGCCGAACTGACGCGCGAAGCCGCCGCGGCAACGACGCTGGAAGCCGAGGCAGCCGACCGCCTGCCGCCGCTGCGCGAAAAGGAAGCGGAGGCCGCCGCCCGTCTTCACCGCCTCACCGTGGAACGCGAAAACCTCGATGCCGAAGAGGCGCGCGCGAAGGAACAGGCATCCCGCCTCACAGCGCGGCTTCAGCAGATCGGCCAGGACCTGACCCGCGAGCGCGACCTGATCGCGGATACGCAAGGCGCAATCTCCCGCCTCGACGCCGAGGCGCAGGAGTTGAAGGGCGCCGAGGAAGGCCAGGCCGAGGCGCAGACCGCCGCGCAGGCTCGCGTCGAGGAAAGCCGGACCACGCTTGAATCGACCGAACAGGAACTCGACCGGCTCAACCAGGAAATCGCCGCTCTGAGCGCCGAGCGCACCAGCCTCGTCCGTACCATCGAGGCAGGCCGTCAGCGCATCGAAAAGCTGGAGCGCCAGCTCGCCGACATCGCGCGCGAACGCGAGACGCTGTCCGATGCAGAGGAAAAGAAGGCGCAGATCGCGCTGCAGTCGGCCGAACTCGACGAAGCGGCGACGCGCGTTAGCGATGCCGAGCGCGCCGCGCTCGACGCGGAAGAAGCCCGCCGCAACGCGCAGGAGCGCGAAAAGGCGGCGCGCGAACCGATGCAGGCCGCCGAACGCGCTGCGGGCGACCTCGCCGCGGAGGCGAAGACGCTTGCGGACATGCTTTCGGTCGGCGAGAGCGACCTCTGGCCGCCGGTAATCGACGCCATCTCCGTCGAACATGGCTATGAGACGGCGCTCGGCGCCGCGCTCGGCGACGATCTCGGCGTGCCGGAAGATGCAGCCGCCCCGATCCACTGGGGTGCATTGCCGCCCTTCGACACACCGCCTGCCCTTCCCGAAGGCGCGACACCGCTTTCCTATTTCGTGAAGGGCCCGGCATCGCTCGCCCGACGCCTTTCGCAGATTGGTATCGTCGTCTCCGCGGAAGACGGCAAGCGGCTTCATGCGCAGCTCGCGCCCGGCCAGCGCCTCGTAACGAAGGAAGGCGCGCTCTGGCGCTGGGACGGTTACACCGCCGCCGCCGATGCACCGACAGCCTCCGCCCGCCGCCTAGAACAGCGCAACCGTCTCGCCGATCTCGAGACCGAGCTTGCCGACGCGCGTACCAGGGCCGCCGAAGCGCGCGCGGCCTATGACGCCGCGCATGTCGCGGCCGAGCAGGCCATGCAGGAAGAACAGGCACGCCGGGCAGCTCTCCGCGAGGCACAGGGCGCGCATAACCGTATCCGCGACGCCCTGCAGGCGGCGGAGCGCGCCGCCTCCGCCCAGCTTTCGCGCCTCGCGGCGCTCGCCGAGGCGGAAGAGCGGCTTGCCGGCGACAAGAGCGAAGCCGCAAGGGCACTCGAGGAAGCCGAGGTCGCACTTCAGAACCTGAAGCCCGACGAGGAGCCGCGCGCCCGCGCCGCCGAGCTTCGCGACAAGGTGGCAGCGCTGCGTCTCGAACTTTCCGAAGCACGCGCCGAACATGAAGGTCTTCGCCGCGACGCGGAGCAAAGGTCACGCAGGCTCTCCGCCATCGCGCAGGAGCGCGATGCCTGGCAGCTTCGCGCGACGAATGCGGAGCGGCAGATCGGCACGCTTGAAGAGCGCAAGAACGAGGCCGAGGCCGAACTCAAGACGCTTGAAGGCGTGCCGGCTGAAATCGAGGAAAAGCGCCGGGCCCTGCTCACCTATATTTCCGAGGCCGAAACGGGCCGTTCGCAGGCAGCCGACGAACTGGCCCAGGCGGAAAAAGTGCTCACCGAGGCGGCGAAGCACGCAAAGGAAGTGCAGCACCAGCTCGGCGAGACCCGCGAGGAACGCGCGCGTATCGACGGTCTCGTGGACGGCGCCCGCCAGCGCCGCGCCGAATCGGAAGAGCGAATCCGCGAAGTGCTCGAATGCGAGCCGGAAGCGGCGATCAAGCAGGCGAACCTCGAAGAGGGCGCCGAGCTTCCCGACCTTGAACAGATCGACGCGAAGCTCGAACGCTACAAGCGCGAGCGCGAGAGCCTTGGCGGCGTGAACCTGCGGGCGGAGGAGGAAGCGCGCGAGCTCACCGAGCAGCTCGAAACCATGACCAGCGAGCGCGAAGACCTCGTCAGCGCCATCGCCAAGCTCCGTCAGGGCATCGGCAGCCTCAACCGCGAGGGCCGTGAGCGCATGCTGGAAGCCTTCGAGAAGGTGAACGAGAATTTCTCGCGTCTCTTCACACATCTTTTCGGCGGCGGCGAAGCCCATCTCAAGCTCACCGAATCGGACGATCCGCTGGAAGCCGGTCTCGAAATCATGGCGCGTCCGCCCGGCAAGCGCCTTCAGGTGATGTCGCTGCTCTCGGGCGGCGAACAGGCGCTCACCGCCATGTCGCTCATCTTCGCGGTTTTCCTCACCAATCCGTCGCCCATCTGCGTGCTGGACGAAGTGGACGCGCCGCTCGACGACGCCAATGTCGAGCGGTTCTGCGATCTGATGGAAGAGATGACGCGGACCACGGATACCCGCTTCCTCATCATTACCCACCATGCGCTCACAATGGCCCGCATGAACCGCCTTTACGGCGTCACCATGCAGGAGCGTGGCGTGTCCACTCTCGTTTCGGTCGATCTCGATGTCGCCGAGACGCTCCGCGAAGCCTCCTGACCGGGATATCGAGCCACATGACGCAACGGAAAGGCCCCCTGCCAAGGGGGCTTTTTTCATGAGGCGGAGGGACTCGCCAGGGGCTCTCCGCGCGGTCCCGGCGAGGCCGAATGACGCAGCCGCGAAATGCTCGAAAAAACAGCGTCAATTCAATGACTTACACCCCCTCCAGCGGTCCTTGACAGGTTATTACCCTGACAGTAGGGTGCGCGCGGCTTCGATCCGGGGCGGGGCTCCGAAAGAGCATTTCTGACGGCGGAGCTTCGCTTTGAAACGGAACGAGGAAGCCGGCACTCCCACGGATGGCGACAAGGCCGCCCAGAAGAGAGAACTCGATCTCCTGGAACGCCGTATCATGGCCGCGCGCGATGCCTATCGCGGCCCGGAAGTGAAGGGAACAAGGCCGGCGCCGACGGGAAAACCCTCCGACATGGGGGTTGCCATGCGGCTCTCCTCGGAACTCGTTGCCGGCGTTCTGCTGGGGGCCGGCATTGGCTGGTTCCTGGACTGGCTATTCGGCACGCTGCCGATCTTCCTGGTGGTTTTCACCGGGCTCGGAACGGTAGCGGGCGTAAAGAATGTGCTTCGCGCGACGCAGGCGATGAATGCGACCGCGGCGGAGCAAAAAAAGGATCCATCCGGGCGCTAGCCCGGCGACGTAACGGCCGGATCTCCATCCGGCGATCAAGCTGAGGCTGAGGCAAACCAGTGGCAACAGGCGCCGAACAAACCGGAGGCGGTTTCCCCGTCGACCCCCTGCACCAGTTCGTAGTGCAGCCCCTCATTCCCCTCAATATCGGCGGCCTCGACGCCTCCTTCACCAATGCCAGCCTCTGGATGGTGGTAACGGTCGTCGCCGTTACCCTCTTCACCACGCTGGGCATGCGCTCGGGCGCGATGGTGCCGGGGCGGATGCAGTCGGTGGTCGAAAGCTTCTACACCTTCATCGCCAACATGGTCCGGGACAATGCCGGACACGACGCGATGAAGTTCTTCCCCTTCATCTTCTCGCTGTTCGCCTTCATCTTCTTCGCGAACATGATCGGGATGTTTCCCTACGCCTTCACGGTGACGAGCCATATCGTCGTCACCTTCGCCCTTGCCGCCGTAGTCTTCGTTGGCGTGACGCTGACGGGTTTTGCCCTTCACGGCGTGAAGTTCCTGAAGGTTTTCGTTCCCAGCGGCGTTCCGGTGGCCCTTCTTCCTCTCGTGGTCGCGATCGAGGTCATTTCCTACTTCTCGCGTCCGATCAGCCACTCCGTCCGTCTCTTCGCCAACATGCTGGCGGGCCACATCATGCTGAAGGTGTTCGCCGGTTTCGTGCTCACCTTCATGACGATGGGTGCGGTCGGCTATCTCGGCATGATTCTGCCGCTCTTCATGATCGTCTGCCTCACGGCTCTCGAGTTCCTCGTTGCCGCGCTGCAGGCCTATGTCTTCACGATCCTGACCTGCATGTATCTTCACGACGCACTGCACCCGGGTCACTGATCAGGTTGCGGACGTCTAGTCCCGAAAAAAGAAATGGTTGCGGCTCCGTGGCCGTTCCCACTCTCCAAAACGACCCCAAAAGGAGCATCTAACTATGGAAGCAGAAGCAGCTAAGTTCATCGGCGCCGGTATCGCGTGCCTCGGCATGGGTGGCGCGGCCATCGGCGTGGGCAACATCTTCGGCAACTACCTCGCCGGCGCCCTCCGCAACCCGTCGGCCGCGGACGGCCAGTTCGCCCGCCTCATCTTCGGCTTTGCCGTGACGGAAGCGCTGGGCATCTTCTCGCTGCTCGTCGCGCTCATCCTGCTCTTCGTCTGATCCTTAGCGGATCGGCCAGCCGGCTGCCTTCCAAGAGGCAGCCGGCGGCAGCCGACTTGCCTGACCGGAGACCTACATGATCGCCGAAGCCATGGCTCAAGAACCTGGTAGCGAGCTTATCGCCGAGACACATGTCCCGGATGCCGAGCATGCGGGGGGCTTTCCGCCCTTCGACGCTAACACCTTCGAGTCCCAGATCGTCTGGCTGGTACTGAGCTTCCTCGCCCTGTACTTCCTGATGTCCCGCGTGGCCCTGCCGCGCATCGCCACGGTGCTCGAAGAGCGCCGCGACCGCATCGCTGACGATCTCGATCAGGCCGCACAGTTCAAGCGGCAGACCGACGAAGCGATCGAGGCCTATGAAAAGGCGCTGGCGGAAGCCCGCGCCAAGGCTCACGAGATCGCGCAGGAAACGCGCGACCGTCTTCATGAAGAGACGGAACGGCAGCGTCTGGCCATCGAGGCCCGGCTCGCCGAGAAGATTTCGGAAGCCGAAAAGCAGATTGCAGCCACCAAGGAAGCGGCGCTTGCCAATGTGCGCAGCGTCGCGGTGGATGTGGCCGATGCCATCGTCGTTCAGCTCCTCGGCGAAGCGGACCGTTCCGCCTCCGAGCGCGCGGTCGACACCGAACTCAAGTAACGCGAAGGACAAGCCCCCATGTTCGCTACAGCCGAATTCTGGATCCTGGCCTGCCTTGTCGCGTTCTTCGCGATCCTTGGCTACTTCAAGGTCCACCGCACCATCGCCGGCTCGCTCGACAAGCGCGCCGCCGATATCGCGGCCGAACTCGACGAAGCCCGCCGCCTGCGTGAGGAAGCGCAGCAGCTCCTCGCCTCCTATCAGCGCAAGCAGCGCGAGGCGATGAAGGAAGCCGAGGATATCATCTCCCAGGCCAAGGCCGAGGCCGAACAGCTGGCGAAGGAAACTCGCGCGAATATGGAAGCGCAGGTCGAACGCCGCACAAAGCTCGCCGAGGACAAGATTGCCCAGGCCGAAACCCAGGCGGTGAACGACGTCCGCTCGGCGGCCGCGGAAGTGGCCATCGGCGCTGCCCGCCGCGTCATCGCCGAGAAGGTCGATGCCGGTCAGGACGCAAAGCTGATCGAGAAGTCGATCGCCGAACTTGCGGCCAAGCTTCACTGAAGCAGGCAAGCTTTCGCGAAAACCCCGCCCGGCTCCGGCCCGGCGGGGTTTTTGTTTGCCTTTTCGCTGCCGCCTCACGTTCAATGAACAAGCGGGACCACGGGAGGTATTCATGCTCGACAGGTACGAAGCGACAAGTTTTACCCATGAAGGCGTGACGAAGCCCGTCTATGTCCGCGGCTCCGGTCCCGCCGTCATCGTCATCCATGAAATACCGGGGATAACGCCGGAGGTGATCCGCTTCGCGGACTGGGTGGCCGACGCGGGATTTCGGGTCTACATGCCTCTCCTCATCGGCAAGGCCGGCGATCCGCTCACACCCGCTTACGTCATGCGCTCGATTGCGACGCTATGCATCAGCCGCGAGTTTCACATTCTTGCGTCGAACCGCTCCAGCCCCGTCACCAAGTGGCTTCGCGCCCTCGCCGCCCACGCCCATGCGGAAGCGGGAGGCAAGGGTGTGGGCGCGGTGGGCATGTGCTTCTCCGGCAATTTCGCGCTCTCCATGATGATGGAGCCTGCGATGATGGCGCCCGTTCTCTCGCAACCTTCCATGCCCTTCCCTCTCGGAGCGGAACGGCGCGCCGCGCTTCATGTCTCGCCGGAAGAATTCCAGTGCGTGAAAGATTACTGCGCCAAGGGCGGCAAGGTGCTGGGCCTGCGCTTCAAGGGTGACCGCATGTCGCCACCCGAAAAATTCGAAACGCTGCGCCGCGAACTCGGCGACGCTTTCGAGGGCATCGAACTGGACGACAAGGACGCCAATCCGGATTCGCCCGCGCCCCGGCCGCATAGTTGCCTCACCGTCGATCTCGTCGACAAGGAGGGCGAACCGACAATGGAAGCCGCCAAGCGCGTCATTTCCTTCTTTCAGGAGCGGCTTCTCGCTACCGCGCGCTGACAACCTTCAGTTCCGGCCACTTCTCCGTCCAGCGGCGCGCCTTTTCCTCATAGCGTTCGGCATTGAAATTCGGCACAGGATTCGGCCGGATGATCATGTTTTCGATATCGTCCAGCCCGCACGGTGCATAGAGGGTCATATCCGCCTGCAGTCCCACCATGCAGGCGGGTGCCAGGAAGCGGTCGATCCCCTGGCATGATGAGCGAAGCGGCGGATAGGCAAGGCCGAATTTTTCCTCATACCAGAGGTGAACGCGGGCCTGATTGCGCAACTCTATCTCTACGCCGAGATCGTGAAAGCGCTCCACCGCGCGACGGATTTCTTCATCTTCGGCTTCCCAGCTCGTGTCCGGATCGAAATAGAAAATGTCGTAATCCTTGATGCCGTAACCGGGCGCGCGCCCCGTGAGCCCGTTCCACACGGTCTGGAAAAGCGAGCCCGAGACCAGCCAGGCGTCTTCGAGGCCAAGCTCCGGCAGCCGCTCCAGGATTTCGCGGTTCACCCCGTTCGTCAGCGCGAGTTCGATGAACCGCGCTTCGTTCATCGCGCTTCCGCCGCGATCGCCTCGAAAAGAGCGACCGTCTCGTCCTCGCGCCAGCTTGTCTCGTCGTTCGTCTGGCCATAGTCGCTGTTAGCGGAGGTCTTCACGATGACAAGCTCATTCGCCGGGTCGACATAGACAAACTGGTTGTAGATGCCGACGGCGGAGTAAGGTCCATCCGCCTCGCGCGGCAGCCACCAGAGATAACCGTAACCCCAGACCGTGTCCGACGTTTCGCGCTTACCCGGCAACAGCCGCTCGGCATCCGGCGTGTGCGACTTCTTCACCCATTCGGCGGGCACGATCTGTTCGCCGTTCCACGTGCCCTCATTGAGATAAAGCAGACCGAAACGGGCATAGTCACGCAGCGCGACATTGACGCCGCCCGCCGCCAGTTCCGTTCCGGTGTCGTCCAGCACCCAGTAGCCGTCATGCTCTGCGCCGATCTTCGACCAGATCTTCTCCTCGAGATATTCCGTCGGGCTCATTCCCGTCGCGTTCCGAAGAACGAGGCCCAGCACCTGCGCGTCCATACTGTTGTAATAGTTGACGGTGCCGGGCTCGTGCCTGCGCCTCAGCGTCTTGGCAAAATCGATCATGGAACTGCCGAAGGCCAGCGCGCGGCCGAAACGGGCAATGTCCGATTCCGGATCGCTGTAATCCTCGTTCCAGTCGACCCCGGAGGACATTTGAAGCGCATCCTTGACGGTCACGCCGTCATAGGCGGTGCCTTCAAGCTCCGGAGCATATTTCACGATCGGGTCGCCGACGCTTTCGATCTTCCCCTCCTCGACCGCAATGCCGACAAGAGCGGAAATGAAGGACTTTCCCACCGACCAGGATATCCAGCGCGTATCCCTGTCGTTGCCACGCCAGTAATTCTCATAAAGGACTTCGCCATCTCCTTTCACGACCATCAGCCCGGTCGTATCCGTCTCGGAGACAAAGGCCTCAACGGACTTCGTCTCACCAGCATATTCGTAGGTTTCGGGGAGTTCGATCTTCTCGCCATCCGGCAACCCGGAAACAGGGCCGGAGCGCTCGAAGGTACGGACGGGAAAATACTCGTCCATCGCCCGGAAGCGCTCTACCTGTTCCTCGCCCGAAAACATGCCGGACACGAAGCGGACTCGGTTGATCTCGCGCCACTTGAAGATGCCGAAAATCGCAACGCCGAGAATGACGGCCGCAAGCACCGCCAGCGCGATCCGGCTCACGCTGAAACGCATATCCCCTCCCCCCTATGGAAGAGCGGCCGCCCCGAGGAGCGGCCGCCTTTCATTCATTCGGCAGCTTGTGCCGGTGCGGGTGGCGCCCAGCGCAGCACAGGCTTGCGGGCGGCACCCGTCTCGTCGAGCCTTCGGCGCGGCGACATGTAGGGCGCGCCGGTGAAGCGGTCCTTGTCGTTCGACTTCGCGGCGCGGGCGAGGTCCTTCAGCGTCGCGATGAAGAGATCGACGGACTGCTTCGATTCCGTTTCCGTCGGCTCGATCAACAGCGCGCCATGCACGACCAGCGGGAAATACATGGTCATCGGATGGTAGCCCTCGTCAATCATCGCCTTGGCGAAGTCGAGCGTCTCGACGCCCGTCCCCTTCAGGAAGCGGTCGTCGAACAAGGCTTCATGCATGCACGGGCCTTCGAAGGGCGCTGAAAGATCGTCCTTCAGCGATGCCAGCACGTAGTTCGCATTCAGCACCGCGTCTTCCGCGACCTGCCGCAGCCCGTCCGAGCCATGGCTCAGCATGTAGGAAAGCGCGCGAACGAACATGCCCATCTGGCCGTGGAAAGCCGTCATGCGGCCGAAGGGCTGCGTGCCATCGGCCTTTGCGTCGTCTTCCGTTTCGACGAGACGGAAACCGTCCTTGCCGCTCACGACATAGGGCAAGGGCGCGAAAGGTGCGAGGGCTTCGGAAAAGACCACGGGGCCGGCGCCCGGTCCGCCGCCGCCATGCGGCGTGGAGAAGGTCTTGTGAAGGTTGATATGCATCGCATCGATGCCGAGATCGCCCGGCCGGACGCGGCCGACAATCGCGTTGAAGTTCGCGCCATCGCAGTAGAAATAGGCGCCCGCCTCATGGACCGCCTCGGCGATTTCCACGATGTCGCGCTCGAAGAGGCCGCAGGTGTTCGGATTGGTCAGCATGATCGCCGCCACATCCGGGCCGAGCTTCGACTTGAAGGCCTCCAGGTCCACGCGGCCTTCCTTCGTCGCCGGAATACCGTCCACCTTGTATCCAAGAAGCGCGGCCGTCGCCGGGTTCGTGCCATGCGCCGATTCAGGCACCAGCACGCGCGACCGCTGCTCGTCCTCGCCACGCGCGATGAGTGCGGCCCGGATTGCCATCATGCCGCAAAGCTCGCCATGCGCGCCCGCCTTCGGCGACAGCGCCACGCCCGGCATGCCGGTCAGCTCCTTGAGCCAATGCGCGAGTTCGTTCATCAGTTCGAGCGAACCCTGCACCGTCTTCTGAGGCTGCAGGGGATGCACATCGCTAATGCCCGGAAGGCGCGCCATCTTCTCGTTGAGGCGCGGATTATGCTTCATCGTGCAGGAGCCGAGCGGATAGAGGCCGGCATCGATCGAATAGTTCTTCGACGAGAGGCGCACGAAATGGCGCATCACTTCCGGTTCCGACACGCGCGCGAGACCGATCCGCCCCTGCCGTTCGAAATTGCCCAGATGCGAGGCGAACTCGCCCGGATCGTCCAGGTCGACGCCGCAGGCGCCCGGATTGTCGAGTTCAAAGAGAAGAGGCTCTTCGAGCTCCAGCGCCTTGTTGCCGGTGAAGGTCTCGCGCGCGCCGTTCGCCGACGTACCGCCGATCGAAGTCGGACGGCCCTGCTTGTTCATGCCCGACATTTAGAGCACCTCCTTCAGCGCCGCCGCATAGGCCGCGCGATCCTCATCCGTGTTTATTTCCGTGGAAGCGACGATCAGAAGATCCTCGACTTCCTTCACGCCAGGCAACAGCCGCGAGGCGGGAATACCGCCCAGCACGCCCTTCTCCGCAAGCGCATCGACGACCTGCGCCGCCGGTTTCGGCAGCCGCATCGTGAATTCGTTGAAGAAAGCCTTGTTCAGGATTTCGACGCCCGGAACGGAAGCAAGCTTTTCGGCAAGCCTGACGGCCGCGGCATGGTTGATACGCGCAAGCTGCCTGTAGCCGTCCTCGCCCAGAAGCGACATATGGATCGTGAAGGCGAGGCAGCAGAGCCCGGAATTGGTGCAGATATTCGACGTCGCCTTTTCGCGGCGGATGTGCTGCTCGCGCGTCGAAAGCGTCAGCACGAAGCCGCGCTTGCCGTCCGCATCCACCGTCTCGCCGCAGAGGCGCCCCGGCATCTGGCGCACATACTTGTCGCGCGTCGCGAAGAGGCCGACATAAGGGCCGCCGAAATTGAGGCCGTTGCCGATCGACTGGCCTTCGCCCACGACGATATCGGCGCCCATTTCGCCGGGCGGGGTCACCGCACCGAGCGAGACGATTTCCGGAACGACCGCGATCAGCAGCGCACCCTTCGCATGGGCTGCTTCTGCGATGGCGCGCAGATCGTGCAGCTCGCCGAAGAAACCCGGCGTCTGAACGACGACACAGCTCGTTTCGTCCGTTATGCGCGCGGCGATGTCCTCGCTGCTGCCGGGAAGAAGCGGCGGCATGATCTCGAGCTTGTAGTCGGCAAAATCCGACAGGTTCTTCACCACCGCCGCGTATTGCGGATGCAGCGTCCCGGAGAGCACCGCCTTGCGCCGTTTCGTTACGCGATGCGCCATGAGGACGGCCTCGCCGCAGCCGGTCGACCCGTCATACATCGAGGCATTCGCCACATCCATTCCCGTGATCATCGCGACCTGGGTCTGGAACTCGAAGAGATATTGCAGCGTGCCCTGCGAAATCTCCGGCTGGTAGGGCGTGTAGGAAGTGAGGAATTCCGAACGCTGGATAAGGTGATCGACCGCCGCCGGAACATGATGGCGATAGGCCCCGCCGCCGACGAAGAAAGGTACGCTGCCCGCAGCCACGTTCTTTGCCGCCATCTGGGCAAAGACGCGTTCCACCTCGAGTTCGCCTTTCCGGCGCGGCAGGTCCACAAGGCCCTCCCGGCGCGCGCTTTCCGGCACGTCGCGGAAGAGTTCATCGACGCTCTTGGCGCCGATGACACCCAGCATCTCTCGCCGGTCGGTTTCGGTCAGGGGCAGATAACGCATGATCGGGCTTTCCTTTCAGGGAGCGGATTTCCGTCCGGCGGATGCGCTGCTGAGCCTTACTGAAGGCTCTCCACGAATTCGTTGTAGGCGTTCTCGTCCATGAGCTTTTCGAGTTCGGAGGGGTCCGAAAGACGCAACTTCACGAACCAGCCATCGCCCATTGCGTCCTCGTTGACGCCGGCAGGTGTCGCTTCGATGTCGCTGTTGACGTCGACGACCTCGCCGCTCACCGGCGTATAGACCTCGCTCGCCGCCTTCACGCTTTCGACAACGGCCGCCTCGTCGCCCGCGGCAAGTTCCTTGCCGACTTCCGGCAGCTCGACGAAGACCACATCGCCGAGCTGTTCCTGCGCATAGTCGGTGATGCCGATGGTCGCGATGTCCCCTTCGACGCGCACCCATTCATGCTGATCCGTAAAGCGAATGTCGCTCATGAAAATCCCCTGATTTCTGTTACGCGGTGCAAGATCTCATTTGCCCGGCTTGTGAAAACGCTTCGTGACGAAGGGCATGGCTGCAATCTTCGCTGGCCGCCCCTTCCCCCTGACCATCAGTTCGACGCCGGTATCGACTTTCGAGAAGCCGGCCTCGACATAACCCATTGCGATCGGTCCGCCGACGCTCGGTCCGTAACCGCCGCTCGTTACCACACCGATCTTCTTTCCCGATGCGTCGGTAATCTCCGTGCCTTCCCGTGCGGGCGCCTTGCCTTCCGGCAGAAGCCCCACGCGCTTTCTCGGCGCTCCATTGGCGATCTGATCGAGAATGATCTTCGCGCCGGGAAAGTTCCCTTCCTCGCGGCGGCGCTTTGCAATTGTCCAGGTAAGCGCGCCTTCGACAGGCGTCGTGGTCTCGTCGATATCGTGTCCGTAAAGACAGAGCCCCGCCTCAAGACGCAGCGAGTCGCGCGCGCCGAGGCCGATAGGTTTCACTTCCGCCTCGCCGAGCAGCTTTTTTGTGAGCGCAACGGCATCCTTTTCGGCCACGGAAATTTCATAGCCGTCTTCGCCCGTATAGCCCGAACGGCTGACGATGCAGGCAAGGCCCGCGACATCCATTTCCTCACCGGTCATGAAGGCCTGGTCCGGCGCAGTCGGCGCAAAACGCGCAAAGACATCCGCCGCTTTCGGACCTTGCAGCGCGATCAGCGCGCGGTCCTCGATGCGTTTCAGCTTCACATTCTCCGGGAGGTGCTTCTCGATATGCGCGAAGTCGGCATCCTTGCAGGCGGCGTTGACGACAAGAAAGAGCACGCCGTCTTTCCGGGTTCGCGTGATCATCAGATCGTCGAGGATGCCGCCCTTCTCGTTCAGAAGCAGGGTGTAGCGGATGGCGCCCGGCGCCAGATCGCGGATGTCGCCCGGCACCAATGCCTCGATGGCGGCGGCCACGGCCGCATGATCGGGGCCCTCGAGCCAGGCCTGGCCCATATGCGACACGTCGAAAAGTCCCGCCGCGTCACGCGTATGAAGGTGCTCGGCCAGCACGCCCGCCGGATATTGCACGGGCATGTCGTAACCTGCAAAGGGCACCATCTTCGCGCCGAGCTCGACATGGAGCGCGTGAAGCGGCGTCTTCTTGAGAGGACCGGCTGCGGGTTCCGACATAGGCCTTCCAGGTTCTTCCCGGTGCGGGAAAAAATGCGAATCGATATGGACCGCTACCCGGCGGATCACTCCGCTTGTAGCGCCCCACTCTGTCGCTGAACCTGAGAGATTTCGCGTCGAACGAGATTAATGTTCGCCGCTTACGCCCTTCGGTGAGGCCGGAAAATCGGTTTCCGGCCTGCTTTCCAGAGATTCATCCCCCTGCGGTCCTTGATGCCTGAGAGTTTCCGGGGCGGTTGCTCCTTCGGCGCCGGGTTTCCGCGCATCGGCGGTCCCGAACTCTCCCGCAGGGTTCGTCTGTGTAGGAGTGATCATATGTGGCGGCCCGCCAGAGTCAAATGACATAAGCCGGCCGGGGTGGAAAAAGCGCCGAATCGCGCGGTTTTTCGGTCTCAACGGATGGGGCTGTAGGCCACGCGGCGGTTATATTCCAGCTGCTCGGGGGTCAGCTGGAAGCCAACGAGAATCTGATAGATGCTGCCATCGGCCCGCCCGCCATAGGGCAGTACCGTGCCGTCCACCGTCTTCACGAACCGAACCTGGCGCTGCCCGGGCTCGAAGACCACGGGCACTTCGTAGACCTGCTTCTTGTCGAAGGCGTTGAAGCGGCGCGTCACCGCGACGAAAGTCTTGAGTGTCAGCGCCCGGGCGGACGCGGCGGGTCCAAGCTCCGCGATGCCGTCAAAGGCGATGTCGACGGTAATCGTCGATTCTTCGGTATCGTATTCGCATCGCGAGACCACCTTGCCGATTTCCGCCTTGGCGACGATATCGGTGAGATCGGTACCGGATCCCGAAAGCAGGGTCACGTGATCGGTCTCGTTCAGAACGCCGACCGCCGGGCAAGGATATAGCGTCGTGCCGCCTTCCTTGAGGTCGCCTCCGCCAAACATGCCGCAACCGGAGAGTGCGAGCGCGGCGAGAGTAGCCAGCATGGGCACTCCCCGGCGGGCTCGTGAAGCAAGGTTCGTCGGGCGGATCGGCGCAGGCGAAAACGGCATCTTTGTGTCACTCGGTCTGTTGGCGCGGCAGGACGGCGGGCAGGTGGAACACGCGGCCGGGCTTTCTTGACTTTCCCCTGGCGGGCCCCTCTATTACCGCCATGAACGGTCTCGAAAGCCTTGCAATTCATAAGGTTAGTCGAGACTCGGGACCGCACCCGGCAGCGCGCAAACTGTATCGGGTTGGTTCCGAAGTCACAAGGCGGACGAGCGTATCCGTGCGGCGGACCACTGACCGCAGGCGCCGCAGGACGCGCTACCCGGAAACGGCATCATGAGCGAGACAAAGCCAAAGCCCCCCCTGACGCTCCTCCTCGCGAGCCCGCGCGGCTTCTGCGCTGGTGTCGATCGCGCCATCCAGATTGTCGAACTCGCCATCGAGAAATTCGGGCCGCCCGTCTATGTGCGTCACGAAATCGTCCACAACCGCTATGTGGTCGAGGAACTGGAACGCAAGGGAGCGATCTTCGTCGAGGAGCTCGACGAAGTGCCACCCGGCGCCAAGGTCATATTCTCCGCGCATGGCGTTCCGAAATCCGTGCCTGCCGAAGCGCAGGCGCGCGAACTCTTCTATCTCGACGCTACCTGCCCGCTGGTCTCCAAGGTGCATGTCGAGGCCGAGCGGCTTCACAATCGCGGCCTTGAAATCCTGCTGATCGGTCACGCCGGCCACCCCGAAGTCATCGGCACGATGGGCCAGTTGCCGGACGGCGCTGTCACCCTCATCGAAACTGTTTCGGATGCCGAAGCCTTCACGCCCCGTGACCCCGAGAAGCTCGCCTTCGTTACCCAGACGACACTTTCCGTCGACGACACGGCGGAAATCGTGGCGGCGCTTCGGCGACGTTTCCCCTCCATCGCCGGGCCGCACAAGGAAGATATCTGCTATGCGACGACCAACCGGCAGGAAGCCGTGAAGAGCATCGCACCGAAAGTGGACGCCATGCTCGTGATCGGCGCGCCCAATTCGTCGAACTCCATGCGTCTCGTCGAGGTGGCTGAACGCTCGGGCTGTCCCTACGCCGCGCTTGTGCAGCGCGCGAGCGACATCGACTGGCAAGCTCTGGGAAAGCCCGCTGCCGTCGGCCTGACGGCGGGTGCGAGCGCACCGGATGTTCTCGTGGAGGAAGTGATCGACGCATTCCGGCAGCATTTCAGCGTGACGGTCGAGGAAACGTCCGTCCGGCGCGAATCCGTGCAGTTCAAGCTGCCGCGCGCGCTCGCCGTCTGACGGGGGAAAGATGGCCGTCTACACGGAAGTGACCGACGAGGAACTGCGCGCCTTCCTCGAAACCTATGATGTCGGATCTCTCATGTCCTATCGCGGCATCGCGGAAGGCGTGGAGAATTCGAACTTCATGCTGCATACCGACAAGGGCGCCTACATCCTCACGCTATATGAAAAACGCGTGGCGGAAGACGAACTTCCCTTCTTTCTCGGCCTGATGAACCATCTCGCCTCGCGCGGCATCGAATGTCCGACGCCTGTGAGGAACCGCGCAGGCGATCTCTATGGACGTCTCGCGGGCCGCGCCGCCGCCATCATCTCCTTCCTCGAAGGCATATGGGTACGCCGTCCGCAACCGCGCCACTGCGTCGAGGTAGGCCGCGCGCTCGCCCAAATGCATCTTGCGGGAGCCGATTTCGAACTCTCGCGGCGCAACGCGCTCAATGTCGACGGCTGGCGTCCGCTTTTCGAATCCTGCCGCGAGGGGGTCGATGCCTGGCAGGCGGGTCTGGCGCGGGAACTCGACAGCGAATTGACGGCGCTCGCGAGGGACTGGCCGCGCGACCTGCCCTCCGGGGTCATTCATGCCGACCTCTTTCCCGACAACGTCTTTTTCATCGGCGACCGGCTCTCCGGCCTCATCGACTTCTACTTCGCCTGCAACGATGCCTTCGCCTATGACCTCGCGGTCTGTCTCAATGCCTGGTGTTTCGAGGAGGATGGTTCCTTCAACATCACCAAGGCGCGCGGTCTCCTCCAGGCCTACACGCAGGTGCGCCCGCTCGATGCGCAGGAGCTTGCCTCGCTTCCCCTACTTGCGCGCGGCGCGGCCATGCGGTTCCTGCTCACAAGGCTTTACGACTGGATCAATCATCCACCGGGCGCCTTCGTGAAGCCCAAGAATCCGAAAGAGTATCTGACGAGACTCCGCTTCCATCGCGGCGTTTCATCCCCCGCCGGCTACGGACTCGACGCATGAGCGGCGATGTCGTCGATCTCTATACGGACGGCGCCTGTTCCGGCAATCCGGGACCGGGCGGCTGGGGCGTTCTCATGCTCTACAAGGACAACGAGAAGGAACTTTGCGGCGGAGAGCCCGCCACCACCAATAACCGCATGGAGCTCATGGCCGCCATCCAGGGGCTTGAAGCGCTGAAGCGCGGTGTGAAGGTGCGCGTCCATACCGACTCCACCTATGTGAAGGACGGCATCACCAAGTGGATTCACGGCTGGAAGAAGAACGGCTGGAAGAATGCGCAGAAGAAGCCGGTCAAGAACGCGGAACTCTGGCAGCGTCTCGAAACCGCCATCGAGCGGCACGATGTCTCCTGGCATTGGGTGAAGGGGCATTCCGATCACCCGGAGAACGACCGGGCGGATGCACTCGCGCGTCAGGGCATGGCGCCTTATCTCTCCAGATGACGCTTCGTCTCCCCAAATGAAAAAGGGCCTCCGCCGGGAGGCCCTTTCACTATCCTGCGGCGGCAGAAATCAGCTCAGCTGCTGCAGCATGTTTTCCGCGCCGGAGATCTTCGCCTCGCCGGGATTTTCTTCCTTGTTGAGGCTCTTCACCACGCCGTCATCGACCAGCATCGAATAGCGCAGCGAGCGCGTGCCCATGCCGAAGCCCGAGCCGTCGAAATCGAGGCCGAGCGCCTTGGTGAAATCGCCATTGCCGTCGCCGAGCATTGTCACCTTGCCGTCCGCGCCCTGCTGCTTGCCCCAGGCGCCCATGACGAAGGCGTCGTTCACGGAAAGGCAGACGATCTCGTCCACGCCCTTCGCCTTGATGTCATCCGAGCTGTTGATGAAGCCGGGCAGGTGCTGATTGGAGCAGGTCGGCGTAAAGGCGCCGGGCAGCGCGAAGACGACAACCTTGCGGCCCTTGAAGAACTCGCCCGTCTTTACCGGTTGCGGGCCCTTGTCGGTCAGCTTCATCAGCGTCGCCTCGGGAATCCTGTCTCCGACATTAATGGCCATTTGAGCCTCCTCCTGTTGCGCGGGCCGCGTGGCCCGACATGCGATGTTGGGCGGCATTTAAACGCCAATCGGCGGCGAGTGCCAGCCCGCCCGCCTTGCCCCGGATCACATTGTCTTGTGGATTACATCGTCTTCCTGATCACATAGGCCTTTTCGGGGCCCGAAAGAATGAAGGTCAGCTCCTCGCCATCCAGCATGGCGGGCGAAAGCACCTCGACCTCCATCGCATAACGCACGACATCGCCTTCGCGCTTCACACGAGGCGTACCGAACCATGTGTTGCTCGAGGATTGGACAATCAGTTGCGGTGGTTTGCAGCCGGGTCCGCAATGATGCAGGCGCACTTCGAGCGTCGGGGCCTCGTTTTCGCGCCATCTGACATCGATGAGATCGGGGTCGGCCGGCGGCACGGGCACGCGGGCAAGCGCGGCGCGAAGCCGGTTCGCAAAGAGTGTCTCTTCCGGCGTCTCCCCGGCCGCAGCCGGCGGCACGACAAGTTCGAGCTCCGCCTGGCGCGGTACGCAGATGTCGGAACAGATGCCGTAATACATGGAAAGGCGCAGCGTCACAGGCAACGACGCGTCTTCCGGCACCACGCGAAGCGGCCAGAGAACGCCGTTCCCATAGCCGAAGGTAATGTCGCCCGGCGCGTCGAATCGTTCGGGCGCAGGCCAGCGCAGTTCGACGCCCGCCACATTCTCCGAGGCAGACCAGTCGAAGGAAGGCGGAATGCCCGAATCGCCCGGCTGCTTCCAGTAGGTCTTCCAGCCATCGGCCAGTTGGAGATCGAGACCCGCAAGGAATGCCGAGCCGTCATGCGCAGCTGTCGCGGCGGCGAGTTCAAGAGACCGCACGCCCTTTTCCGGCGCTGCCGATGCAGGCGCCGGAGCGATGAGGAAGCTTACACAAAGAAGAAAAAACCCGAAGCGGACCGCCGCTCTCATGCGCATTTCATCTCCCGCTCTCCTGCATCCGCCGAAGCGTCACCCATTTCCGCCGAAGCTAGCATCACACGCTCTTCACATTCCGTACAAATAGACGTGACAGATTTACCCTCAAGGAGGCGTGACATCCACCGCACAAGGGTGCAGGATTTCAAAATGGCTGCGTTTATTGCGCCCTATCGACGTGGAGGTGGTTCTGTCATGAGCTCTATGTCGTCGAATCTGAGCTATCGCCCCGAGGACGACGGCTTTCTCGAGGGCAAGATGCTGATCGCGATGCCGACGATCGGCGACGACCGTTTCGATCGCACCGTCATATATATGTGCGTGCATAATCCCGACGGCGCCATGGGCATCGTCGTGAACAAGCCCGCCGATAACATCACCTTTCCCGACCTTCTGGACCGGCTTTCCATCCGCGTGCCCGGCACGCGCCTGCCGAACGAAATCCACTGTCCCGTTCTCGCGGGCGGTCCGGTCGAAATGGGCCGCGGCTTCGTCCTTCATACCCAGGATTATTTCTCGGAGGAATCGACGCTGCCCGTCGACGAGAATGTCGGCCTGACGGCGAGCGTCGACATATTGCGCGCCATGGCGACCGGGTGCGGGCCTAGCCGCGCGCTTCTCGCGCTGGGATATGCGGGCTGGGCGCCGGGTCAGCTCGATGCCGAGATCCAGGCCAATGGCTGGCTCCATTGCGATCCCGATCCGGAGCTTCTCTTCGGCCTCAATCTCGAAGCGAAATATCACTCGGCTCTGGCGAAACTCGGCATCAACCTGTCGCTGCTCTCCGCCGAAGCGGGCCACGCCTGACCGCGATCAGCGCTGCCGGTAATGGGCCCCGGCGACGCATCAGCGTTGCCAATAATGAGCAATGAAGTCGAGCGCCTCGGCCGCGCGCATCGGCTGTCCGAAATAATAGCCCTGACCGTAGTCGCAGCCCATCGCCGCGAGATCCGCCGCCTGCGTCTCGCTTTCCGTTCCTTCGGCCACGACTTCCATGCCGAGATCATGCGCGAGCGTCACCATGGAGCGGATGATGAGCGGCGTCTCGCGATCCGCGGACATACCGGCCACGAATGAACGGTCGACCTTCAGCGTGTCGAAGGGGAAGCGCTGCAGGTAGGAAAGGCTCGAATAGCCTGTGCCGAAATCGTCAAGCGAAAGCCCAGCGCCCAGCGCCTTCAAACGGCCCAGCATGTTCGCGGCGAATTCCGGATTTTCCATGACGAGGGATTCCGTCACTTCGAGCTTCAGCGAGCCCCGCTCGATATCGATGCGGTTCAGCACCCGCTTCACATCGTCGATCAGATCGTGACGGAGAAGCTGGCGGCTCGACACGTTGACGCTCGCAAAAAGCGGCCTTTCCATCGGAAAGAGCTTCTGCCATGTCGCCAGTTCCTCGCTCGCGGCGCGAAGGGCGAAGCGCCCTATATCCGTGATGACACCGAGCTCTTCGGCCAGCGGCACGAAATTGTCGGGCGTCAACAGCCCTTCCTTCGGATGGTTCCAGCGGATCAGTGCCTCGAAACCGCGCACCGTGCCGTCGGTCAGCGACATGATCGGCTGGTAGTAGACTTCCATTTCCTTGCGCTCGATGGCGTGGCGCAGATCCGTTTCGAGTGTCAGGTGATCGTCTGCTTCCGCGCGCATGCCCGGTTCGAAAAGCTCGATCCGCGCCTTGCCGGAACGCTTGGCGCGATACATCGCGATTTCGGCTTCCGTCAGCAACTCCTCTGGATGTTCATGCGCATCCTCGCAGATCGCCACGCCTACCGAGCATGTCGGATAGATTTCATGGCCCGCGACCTCGATGGGCTGGTGCAGAAACTCGCTTGCCTGTTCGGCAAACGCGAGCGCATCCTCGCGCTCCGTCCGCGTCGTCAGCAGCACCGCAAAGGCATCGCCGTCGATCCGCGCCACCGTGTCGTCCTGCGTCACGAGCGACTCGAGGCGGCGTGCAAGCGCGATCAGCAGCGCATCGCCGCCCGAATGGCCGATGCTGTCGTTCACCGTCTTGAAGCGATCGAGATCGATGAGGAGAAGCGCCGCTCGCGGGCGTTCGAGGAGCCCCCGGCGGCGGATCGCCCGCGACATGCGGTCCATGAAGAGCGCGCGGTTCGGCAGTCCCGTCAGGCTGTCATGCACGCTGTCATGCATTAGCCGTTCTTCGGCGAGCTTCTGGGAGGAAATATCCCGCACCGTACCGATGCAGCGCGTCGCGAAATTTTCCGGGCCCGCAACGCAGCTCGCCGAAAGCGCCACCCAGCGGAAGACGCCATCCGAGTGGCGCATGCGGAATTCGAGCGAGAAGGAAACATTGCCACGTCCGATATAGGCGTTGAGCGCGTTTCGGTATGTCTCGCGATCGGCGGGGTGCATGTGTTCGCGCCAGGCGACTTCGTTGCCGTCCAGCGTGCCTGCATCAAGACCGAGCATGGCCTCGACCGACGGGGAGACATATAGCCGGTCGTTCGAGATATCCCAGTCCCAGACACCCATGCGCGCGCCGGTCAGTGCGAAGGCATGGCGCTGTTCGCTGCGAAGCGTGCCGATATCCGTCCGGCGGCGGCCGCCCTGTGCGTGATAGGCGGCTGCGAAGGCGAAGAGCGCCAATGCCGTGGTGAAGACGCCACTCGCGAAAACCGTTCCCGTGAAGGCGCCCCCCATCCAGCCCATGGAATTGAAGGCCGCCAGAAATCCGGCAAGCCCGAAAAGAGCCGCGCCGGGGATCAGCAATTGCGCCGGCCGCACGCCACGAAGCGCCGCCATGACGACGAGCGGCGCCCCGCCGAGCAGCGCCACCGCAAGGAAGACGCGAACGAAGAGCGCCGCGCCCGACACCGAAATGAAGGCGAGCGGTATGCCCGCGAGCACGGCATAGCCAAGCATCCGCGTCGCGCGCGCAAGCGAGGCGGAATGCCGCTCACTGTCGAGGAAGAAGCGTTCCAGCATGAAGACGGAGGAAGCAAAGAACGTCAGCGCGATGGTGCGCGCGACGAGGTCCCACCAGGGCGATAGAGAGAAGATTGAGGCGAGGTATCCGAATTCGGCAAGAAGAACGAGAAAGCCCGTGCCGAGCATTGCCGTCGTCGCCTGCGCGGCGGCAGCACGCGTCAGAATGCCAAGCGCCGCCATATAGATGCCGAAGGCCGCGATCACGGCGAGCATGCCGCCTTCGATGAGCGAAAGGCGCTGCGTGAAGCGGTTCCAGGCCTCTTCATGCCAGAGATAAATTCCCGCTTCCGTCGTCCGGTCCGCATGGAGTGCGATGGCAACGCTCGTTTGCGCATCGCCGGTCAGCGTATAGACCTCGAAACCCGGCCAGGCGTGAATGTCCGAGGCGGACGGATCCTCGCCGCCCGCGGCCAGGGCGCGATCGAACGATACTTGCGGGCGCGGCCAGAAAAAGGCGCCAAGCCCCTCGCCGCGCCGGTCGGCGACGAGAAGCCTTGTCACCGGTTCCTCCCCCCGGTTTCTCAGCGCGAAAACGCGCCAGACGCCGCTGTCCTCTTCCTCGCCGCTCCACAGCACGATGGAGCCATCCTCGAGCTCGCCCTCTTCCACCGCCTCGCCTTCAGGAAAGGTTTCGGCGGCAATCGCGTCTTCTCCGATCGCGGGCGGTTCGATGGTGAGCTTCGTGCCCGAGGCGGAATAATCGTGAACATAAGGCGTGAGGTCGATCACGGGATGCGCATCGTCCATGGCGACCGCGTCCAGCGCCTTCGCCTCCGGTACGAAAAGCAATCCCAACGCCAGCGCAAGCGCGGCGGACGCGCCTTTCATGCGCGTCATCATCTGGCCCCCTCGCCGCATCCCTTCGACAGCTCCCCTCGTCTGGTGTTTTCCGGCGGCTAACGGCGCCGGTCGTCGCGCAGAATGGCGAAAACGACGTGGTCGCGCCATGCCCCGTTGATCCTGAGATAGCCCCTGGCGATCCCCTCTTCCGTGAAACCGCATTTACGGAGCACTGCGCGGGAGCGCTCGTTCTCCGGCAGACAGGCGGCCTGCAGCCTGTGCAGCTTCAACTCCTCGAACACGAACGGAATGAGCGCGCGCACCGCCGCGGTCACATAGCCCCGCCCGGCATGGCGCTCCCCCGCCCAGTAGCCCAGCGTGCAGCTCTGCTGCACGCCGCGCTGTACGCCCGAAAGCGTACATCCGCCAAGCAAAACATGATCTTCCTCACGAAAGATGAAGAAGGGATAGGCGTGGTCCTCGCGGATTTCGCGCTGATAGCGGCGCAGCCGCCGCCGGAAGGATGCCTTGGTGAGATCGTCCGGCGCCCATGTCGGCTCCCAGGGGGTGAGGAAGGCCCTGCTCTTCTCCCGCAGCTCCGCCCAGGCCTCATAATCCCCGATCTGCGGATTCCGCAGATAGACCCCGTCGCCCAGCACCATGGGCGTCACGTCGGGTCTCGATATCGAGCGGAGAAACGCCATGAGCGACTGGCCCTCGTCAGCGAGGGACGGCCGCGAGGCGCCCCCTCCCCGGATCCGCGGAAGCGCGGTCCCTAGATGGCGAATCTTGCCGCGAGACGGTCGTAGGATTCAAGCCCGCCGCCTGCACCTTTCAGCGGGCCTATGGCCGAAAGCGCGAAGGCCTTGCCGCGCAGAAGCCGGTCGGCGTAGCGCCGGACGGCGGCGGCGTCGACGGCCTCGACCTTTTCGATCAGCTCGTCGATGGGCAGGACGCGGCCATGGATCATGTATTGCCGTGCAATCTGCTCCGCGCGGGAAGACGAACTTTCAAGCCCCATCATCAGCCCGGCCTTTATCTGGGCGCGGGCGCGCGCGACTTCCGCCTCGTTCGCGTCCTCGCCGATGCGGCCCAGTTCGCCCGAAAGGACGGGAATGAGTTCCGCCACATGTTCGGGCGCCGTACCTGCATAAAGGCCGAAGACGCCGGTATCGGCGAAGGACCAGGAGAAGGCGAAGACCGAATAGCAGAGGCCGCGCTTCTCGCGCACTTCCTGAAAGAGGCGCGAGGACATGCCGCCGCCCAGCACGCCGGAGAAGACCTGCGCCGTGTAGTAGTCCGGATCGGCATAGGTCGGGCCCTCGAAGGCGAGCGCAAGATGCGTCTGCTCGAGATCGCGCTCCTTGCGGATTTCGCCGCCCTGAAAGAGCGCCTTCGGCGCGCCGTTGTTCCTCTGGCCCGGCAGCTTCGTGAAGCGTTCCTGCGCGAGCCGCACAAGCGCCTGGTGGTCGAGCCCGCCAGCCGCCGCCAGCACCATGCCCGGCGCGGAATAGCGCTCGCCCATATAGCCGTGCAGGTCGTCGCGGCCGAAGCCCGACACCGTATCCACCGTGCCGAGGATCGAGCGGCCGAGCGGCTGGCCGGGAAAGGCCGCTTCCAGCAGGTCGTCGAAGACCACGTCGTCCGGCGTATCATGCGCCTGGCCGATTTCGGAAATGATGACGCCGCGCTCGCGCTCGACCTCTTCCGGGTCGAAGACCGAGTTCTGCAGGATGTCGGCGAGAATATCGACGGCAAGCGGCAGGTCCTCGCGCAGCACCCGCGCGTAATAGGCCGTCGCCTCATGCGTCGTATGGGCGTTGAGGTGCCCGCCCACCGTCTCGATCTCCTCGGCGATGGCGAGCGCCGAACGGCGCTCCGTCCCCTTGAAGGCCATATGCTCCAGCATATGCGAGACGCCGTGCTCGCGGGCGCGCTCGTGCCGCGCGCCGGTATTCACCCAGACGCCAACGGAGGTCGTCTGCAGATGGGGCATGCTGTCGGTCACGACAGTGAGACCGTTTTCAAGGCGCGTCACTTCAACGGACATGGGCACACTCCTTCTTCACACACGGGACTCGGGAACAACGGCATCAAACGGTAAGGGAACGGGCGCGCTCGCGGATAAAGGCCTCAATGGCGCCCAGATCGTTCGGCAGGGCGGCAAGCCGCTCCTCCCGCTCGAAGAGATCGGACATAGCGGGCGGCAGCTCGGGGTGGATGCCCGTCGCCTTCTTCACCGCATCAGGGAACTTCGCCGGATGCGCGGTCGCCAGCGTCACCATGGGCACGGAGGGCGTTCCGCGCAGTCTTGCCGCTGCGGCAAGACCGACCGCCGAATGCGGATCGACCAGTTCTTCCGTCTCTTCCAGCGTGCGCCGGATCGTCTCCGCGGTCTCCGCCTCGTCGATGCGGGCGGCGGCGAAGCGCTCGCGGATCTCCGACATCTGCTCGGCATCGACCTCGAAGGCGCCGGACTGCGAAAGGCTCTGCATGAGCCGCGACACCGCCTCGCCATCGCGGCCATAGGCGTCGAAGAGGAGCCGCTCGAAATTGGACGAGACCTGGATGTCCATGCTCGGGCTGATCGTCGGGACGACCTTGTCCACCTCGTAGCGCCCGGTTTCGAGCGTGCGCGCAAGGATGTCGTTCACATTGGTCGCGATCACGAGCTTCTCGATGGGAAGCCCCATCTTCGCGGCGGCGAAACCGGCAAAGATGTCGCCGAAATTCCCCGTCGGCACCGAAAACGATACGGGCCTGTGCGGTGCGCCGAGCGCCACCGCACTCGTGAAGAAATAGACGATCTGGGCCATCACGCGGCCCCAGTTGATCGAATTCACGCCCGCAAGGCTGACCTCGTCGCGGAAGGCGTGGTCGTTGAACATCGCCTTCACCAGCGCCTGGCAATCGTCGAAGGAGCCTTCGACGGCGATGTTGTGGACATTGGCGTCCAGCACCGTCGTCATCTGGCGGCGCTGCACTTCCGACACGCGCCCCTTCGGGTGAAGAATGAAAATGTCCGTCGTGTCGCGGCCGCGGAAGGCTTCGATGGCGGCGGAGCCCGTGTCGCCCGAAGTCGCGCCGACGACCGTGATGCGCCTGCCCTTCGCCGCCAGCACATGGTCGAAAAGCCGGGCGAGGATCTGCATCGCCACATCCTTGAAGGCGAGCGTCGGCCCGTGGAAAAGTTCGAGCAGCCAGTCATTCGCCGCCATTTGCCGCAGCGGCACAACTGCCTCGTGCCGGAATGTCGCATAGGCCGCGCCGATCATGTCGCGCAGGTCATTGTCGGCAATGGACGTCCCCAGATAGGGCCGCATCACGCGGAAGGCCGTTTGCTCGTAAGAGAGGCCGGCAAGGCTCGCGATCTCGCCCTCGCTCCAGCGCGGCCATTCGGCAGGTACATAGAGTCCGCCGTCGCGCGCCAGCCCGGTGAGCAAAGCGTCCTCGAATTCAAGCTCCGGAGCGCGGCCCCGCGTGCTGACGTATTTCACCATAATCTCCAGGATAACCGGCGGACGGATTGGGCCCGGCGCCGGACGGGCGTAACCTAGCCCCGGGCGCGGGCAGAGGCAATCGGCATCATGCCGCGCCAAAAATGCATTATATTTCAGCTACTTATACAGGTATCGCGCCTCGATATGGGCCCTGAAGGCGACCGTGCCGAGCGGCTCCCCCGTTGCCTCCTGGATGATCTCGTCGGGCGTCCGGCTCGCCCCTTTCCCATGCACATGGGTCCGCACGAAGCCGAGCAGCGGCGTGAAATCGCCCTCGCCAAGCGCCTCTTCGAGGCCATCATGCTCCCGCTTCGCGGCAGCGAAGAGCTGCGCGGCGGCGAGCGCGCCAAGCGTATAGGTCGGAAAATAGCCGAACGAGCCCGACGGCCAGTGAATGTCCTGCATGCAGCCCGTCGCATCGTCCGGCGGCACGATGCCGAGGCTCTTCTCCATGCCCTCGTTCCACGCGGCGGGCAGGTCCGCCGCCTTCAACTCGCCCGCGATCATCGCGCGCTCCAGCCGGTAGCGCAGCATCACATGGAGCGGATAGCTCACCTCGTCCGCCTGCACGCGGATGAAGCCCGGTGCGACTTTCCTGTAGTGGCGGAGAATGTTCTCCGGTTCCCAGGCCGCGCCTTCGCCGCCGAAGCCCGCCTTGAGGCGCGGCGCGAGGAAGCGGATGAAGCTCTCCGTCCGGGCCGCCTGCATCTCGAAAAGAAGCGACTGGCTTTCATGGATGGTCATGCCGCGCGCGCGGCCGACAGGCTGGCTCCGCCATTCCGCCGGAAGCCCGCGCTCATAGAGCGAATGCCCCGTCTCGTGGATCACCGCCATCAGGCTTTCGGTGAAGTCCGCCTCGTCGTAGCGCGTGGTGATGCGGCTGTCGTCCGGCACGCCGCCGGTAAAGGGATGATGGCTCACATCGAGCCTGCCATGCGCGAAGTCGAAGCCGATGAGGCCCATCACCTCGCGGCCGATCCGCTCCTGAAGCGCGACGGGAAAAGGTCCCTCGATCGGAAGCCGGGCCGGCCCCTTCGCCTGATGTTCCATCACCTCGCGCAGCAGCCCCGGCAGGAAGCTCTCCAGATCGGCAAAGAGCGCGTCGATATCGGCCGAGCGGCGCCCCGGATCGTAGCCGTCGAGCAGCGCGTCGTAATGCGAGAGGCCGAAGGCATCGGCCTTCGCCGCCGCCTGTTCGCGCACCAGTTCGATCAGCCTGTCGAGTTCGGGCGCGAGGCTCGCATAGTCGTTCTGCGCCCTCGCCCTTCGCCAGACCATCTCCGTGTGAGACTTCTGCCGCGACAGCCGCGTGACGAGCGTGGCGGGCGTCGCCGTCGCATGGGCGTGGACGCGCACCATCTCGGAGAGGTTTGCGCGGTCCCATTCCCCAAGCCCGTCCGCCTCATGCGCGGCTTCGAGAAGCTCCGCCACTTCCGGCGCGGTCAGCGTTTCATGCGCGATGAGCGACAGCGCCGCCTGCTGTTCGGCGCGCGCCCCGGCGCCGCCTTCCGGCATCATGGTCGCACGGTCCCAATGCAGCACGGCCTGCGCGCCGTAAAGCGCCGAAAGCCGCTCGAAGCGGCTCTTCAATGCGTCATAGGCCGCCGTCGAGTTGCGTTCGCTCATGCCTTCTTCCGCTCCCGTCCGATCCGTCCGTTCGACCTGTGATAGGCAATGTAGATGACCGCCAGCACGCCCGCGAGGCCGAACCAGGTCAGCGCATAGTCGAGATGGTTGTTCGGAATGTCGACGCGGGTGCCCTTCGGTTTCGGCCACTCGCCGGGGAAGCTTCCCCTCTCCGCCTCGACGATGAAAGGCGCGGGTTTCATGCCGTCGAGCGCAGCGCCCATCCTGGCGGGGTCGCGCACCATCCAGACATTCTTCTGCGTATCGTCCTGCCCGTCGAAGGGGCCGCGCCGTTGCGGCGCGCGCAGCACGCCCGTGAAGCTCACCTCGCCTTCGGGCACGCCGCCATGCGCCTCCTTCAGCGCGGCGGGCACGAAGCCGCGATCGACCAGCACCACCGCTCCTTCGGCGACTTCGAGTGGCGAGACAATGCCATATCCGGCCGCGCCGCCCTCGTCTTGGGTGAAGTGATGGAATTCGCGCGAAAGAAAACGCCCCGTCAGCTTCACGCGCCGGTATTCCTCCGCTTCGGCGTCGAACGCGTCCCATGTGCCGGGCGCGGGCATCGGCGCCGCCTCGCCATTAAGCCTTGTATCGATCCGCTGGAGCAAAGCCTCCTTCCACTGCAGCCGCTCCACCTGCCACAGCCCAAGCCCGATCAGCACGGGCAGCGCCGCGAGCGTCATGACCGTCGGCCAGAGCATCGGACGGAAGAAGCGGTTGTTTCTCATTTCTCCAAACGTCCTTCTTCCGCCTTGTGCCGGAATTGCTGCGCGACGAGCCAGCCTTTCAGCGGCCGGATGAGACCGATCGTGAGCGCGAGCGTGAGCGGAATCCACAACACCGCATGAACCCAGTAGGGCGGCGACCAGGTGAACTCCACCCAGAGCACGAGGCCGACGATCACGAAGCCCGCGATCATCATGATGAAGACCGCCGGCCCGTCGCCCGAATCCGCGAAGGAATAGTCGAGCCCGCAAACCTCGCATCGGGGCGCGAGATCGAGGAACCCCTTGTAGAGCTTGCCCTTGCCGCAGCGCGGACAGCAGCCTCTCAACCCCACCTCGATGGAGGACGGTGCGCCCTCTCCCGCTTCGCTCATGCTTCACACTCCCGAAAAGGCCGAGGGCGGGCCGCTTGCGCGCACCCGCCCCCAACAGTTGCTTTCTTCTTCGCCGGTCTCAGTGCGCGGCCGGAACGGCGCCCGCCGAGCCCCAGATATAGATCGCGAAGAACAAGAACAGCCAGACCACGTCGACGAAGTGCCAGTACCAGGCAGCCGCCTCGAAGCCGAAATGCTGCTTCGGCGTGAAGTCGCCCTTCACTGCGCGCAGCAGGCAGACGATCAGGAAGATCGTGCCGACGATCACATGGAAGCCGTGGAAGCCGGTCGCCATGAAGAAGGTCGCGCCATAGATGTGCCCCGCGAAGGAGAAGCTCGCATGGGCATATTCATAGGCCTGCACGGCCGTGAAGAAGAGGCCGAGAACGACCGTCAGCGTGAGACCCTGAATGAGACCCTTGCGGTCGCCATGCTGAAGCGCGTGATGCGCCCAGGTGACCGTGGTGCCCGAGGTCAGCAGAATGATCGTGTTGAAGAGCGGCAGGTGCCAGGGGTCGAAGACCTCGATACCCTGGGGCGGCCAGTGACCGCCGGTGAATTCGTAGCGCGCGGCCTGGATGTGCTCGCCCGCGAAGAGGCTTGCATCGAAGAAGGCCCAGAACCAGGCAACGAAGAACATCACCTCGGAGGCGATGAAGAGAATCATGCCGTAGCGCAGGTGGAGCTGCACGACCGGCGTATGGTCGCCGCGGTTCGCCTCGCGCACCACGTCGCGCCACCAGCCGAACATGGTGTAGAGCACGATCGCGAGACCGATATAGAAAATCCACGGCGCGGAACCGTGCATCCACTGAACGGCGCCGATCGCGAGCACGAAGGCGCCGATCGAGCCGACGACCGGCCAGGGGCTCGGATCGACCAGGTGGTAGTCGTGATGTTTGGCGTGGGCGTCAGCCATGTCCCCTCTTCTCCACTTCAGCGCAGCCCGCGTCGGGGTCTGCAACCAACCAGATTTTCCTCCGGCAAGCGCCGGCAATCATACACATTCGGCAAGCGCCGGGCGCGGCCTCAGATCGGCCTGTTCGCCACATTGCCCCCGAGCTTCACGATCGTCACGATGAAGAACAGCGCGATGAACCCCGCCAGCGCCCAGGCGATCGCGAGATTGCGCTGCCGCCGTCGCTTGATCTGTTCTTCCGTCCAGTGCGGCGCCTCGATCTTGTGGCGTTCGCTTTCGTCCTTGTTCCCGTCCATCGCGCCTCACATGCCTTGCAGCAGCGCACCCGCGGGGAGCGCGGCGAGCCCGAATATCTTCTCGGCCAGAAGAAGGGAGAAGATGAGGAAGAGATAGAGAATGGAATAGCCGAAGAGGCGCATCGCCGCCTTCTCCTGCGCCGCGCCCGGCGCCGTGCGCGCGAGGACGAAAGCGAGCCAGAGAAAGCCCGCGCCAAGCGCCGCCGTCACACCCATATAGAGGGCGCCCGCAAATCCCATCACACCCGGCAAAAGCGTCACCGGCACCAGCAGCGCCGAATAGATCAGTATCTGGCGCCGCGTCGCCTTCTCGCCCGCGACCACGGGAAGCATCGGCACGCCGACCTTTTCGTAGTCGCCGCTGCTGCGAAGCGCGAGCGCCCAGAAATGCGGCGGCGTCCACATGAAGATGATGAGGAAGAGCACCGCGCTTTCGAGCGAGACGCCGCCCGTCACCGCCGCCCAGCCGATCATCGGAGGGAAGGCGCCCGCCGCGCCCCCGATCACGATGTTCTGCGGCGTCCGACGCTTCAGCCACATCGTGTAGATCGCCACATAGAAGAAGATCGTGAAGGCCAGCAGCGCCGCCGCGACCCAGTTCACGAGCACGCCCATCGTCATCACGGAGAAGACGGAGAGGATCGCGCCGAAGGCGGCCGCCTCGCTCGGGGTGACGCGCCCGGCGGGAATCGGGCGGCCCAATGTGCGCGACATGCGCGCATCGATATCCGCGTCATACCACATGTTCAGCGCGCCGGACGCGCCCGCGCCGACGGCAATGCAGAGAAGCGCGGTAAAGCCGATCACGGGATGGATGCCGCCCGGCGCAACGGCGATGCCGACAAGCGCGGTGAAGATCACGAGCGACATCACGCGCGGCTTCAGCAGCTCGAAGAAATCGCGCGCGGATCCCGCGCCGCCATCGGGCAGGGCTCCTTCGCGTTCGTTGCTGATCGCCGTATCGGACATGAACTCGACTTGTCTTCGTTGCGTGTCGCGGAGTTAGGGCACTCCGCCCGAAAAGGGGCTCCGGCCGGGTCGTCCCCGGCCGGAGCGGTTCTTATTTGATCCGCGGCAGTTCGGAGAACTGGTGGAACGGCGGCGGCGAAGAGAGCGTCCACTCGAGCGTCGTCGCGCCCTCGCCCCAGGGATTGTCGGCGGCCTTCTGCTTCTTGATGAAGGCCTGCGCGACGCCGATCAGGAAGATCAGCACGCCGAAGGCGGAGATGTAGGAACCGATCGAGGAGATGTAGTTCCAGTGCGCGAAGGCGTCCGGGTAGTCCGAGTAACGGCGCGGCATGCCCTGCAGGCCCAGGAAGTGCTGCGGGAAGAAGATCAGGTTCACACCGACGAACGTGACCCAGAAGTGCAGCTTGCCCCAGAACTCGGAGTACATGTAGCCGAACATCTTCGGGAACCAGTAGTACCAGCCTGCGAAGATCGCGAAGACGGCGCCGAGCGACAGCACATAGTGGAAGTGCGCCACCACGTAATAGGTGTCGTGCAGCGCACGGTCGACGCCGGCATTGGCGAGCACGACGCCCGTCACGCCGCCGACGGTGAACAGGAAGATGAAGCCGATCGCCCAGACCATCGGCGTGCGGAACTGGATGGAACCGCCCCACATCGTCGCGATCCAGGAGAAGATCTTCACG
>DLCG01000013.1 GCA_002480495.1 Rhodobiaceae bacterium UBA7804
TTCGCCAAGCTGGTCGAGATCTTCGACCGCAATCAGGTGACCTTCGTTTCGGTCACGCAGTCGTTCAACACCACGACCTCGATGGGCCGCCTGACCCTGAACATCCTCCTCAGCTTCGCGCAGTTCGAGCGGGAGGTGATCGGCGAGCGCATCCGCGACAAGGTCGCGGCATCCCGCAAGCGCGGCATGTGGATGGGCGGTCACGTCCCGCTGGGCTACGACGTACGCGACCGCAAGCTCGTGGTCAACGAGGCCGAGGCCGCGACGGTCCGGATGATCTTCGAGCGCTTCGTCGCCATCGGCTCCGCCACGACGCTGGCGAAAGCGCTCGCGGCCGAGGGCGTTCTGAACAAGCGCGGCAAGCCGATCGACAAGGGCTTCCTCTACAAACTAATCAACAACCGGGTCTACCTCGGGGAAGCCGTGCACAAGGGCACGGCCTATCCCGGCGAGCACGAAGCCATCATCGATCAGGCCCTCTGGGACAAGGTTCACAGCATCCTGCAGGAGAGCCCGCGCCTGCGGGCGAAGAACACCCGCCGCCAGACGCCAGCCCTGCTGAAGGGGATCATCTTCACCGAGACGGGCACGGCGATGACGCCGACGGCGACGAAGAAGGGCACGCGCCTCTACCGCTACTATGCGTCGATGGACCTGATCCGAAACCGCCCGACCGGCGACGCCTCGGGCCCGCTGCGCTTGCCCGCAGGCATGGTCGAGGACGCCGTGGTCGGCGAAATCCGCCGCATGATCCGCGCGCCCGAGATCGCGGCGCGGACAATAAAGGCCCTTCGCGAAGAGAGCTCGGCCGTCGATGAGAAGGCGGTTGTCCAGGCCTTCGGCGAGTTCGACCAGATCTGGGCGGCGCTCTATCCGGCGGAGCAGACCCGCATCGTCCAGCTTCTGGTCGAGCGGGTGACCGTCGGCGAAGACGGCATCGCCGTCGATCTGCGCCATGAGGGGCTGGGCTCGGTCCTGCGGGACATGATGGCCGCCCACCAGACGGAGGCCTGTGCATGACCGCCTCGACGAAGACCATCCGGGTCGTCATCCCCCTGACGATCCGCAAACGCAATGGGCGGCCGAAGATCCTCCCGCCCGACGAGGTGACGATCCGGGACGGCCGGTCGCAAGACCCTCATGTGCTGCGCGCCATCGCCCGCGCTTGGAACTGGCGGCGGCAGCTGGAATCCGGTGCCGCTTCCACCATTCAGGATATCGCTGCGGCCGAGAAGGTCTCCGACCGGTTCGTGAGCCGAATGATGCGGCTCGCCTATCTGTCGCCGGAGGTGCTCGAACACCTCGTCATCAGGCGCGTGCCACCGGCGCTGTCGCTGAACGACCTTGTCGCTGTCGCCGACCAGCCGTGGGCGGAGCAGATGGATATGGTGTTCGAGTTGTCCGAAACGTAGACTCGTTTAAGCGCCGACATCTGCTCGGCTTTCATGATGAAATTGGGGGCCAGCGGATCGCAAATGAGTAGCGTCGCGCGTATACTGACTGCTGAGATTGCAGCAAATTTTCAAAGACTCGTTCAGCCCAGCACCATCGCAATTTATGCGTCCCATGGGTCGAGGCCAGATACGCCAGTTCAGGTCGGTACGGGGTTTCTGATAAAGCATCAATCAAGGCCGGTCTTGATCACCGCAAAGCACGTTTTACGAGGTCATGCGTTCAACGACGATCCGGCCGAGAAAGCCGTGCACATAAATGGCCGTTGGGTTTACGTGGGTGACGGTGCTCGAACACTCGTTGAACCAATGGGCCGGGATCTATCCGTTATGTTCATGGATGAGTTCTCGCTGGACCGGTGTTTGGATGCCCCGACTTCAGTATCACTTGGCTCCGCGATAATCACGATGGGAGGTTATCTCTGCCGAGATTTCAAGAGATCTGGGAACACGCTGCGCCCCGCTCCACGCGTGTACACGAACGTGGCCGCTCCCGCCGCGCCAGGCATGATAGGATTGCGGCACCCCAAGCGCCGAAACGTCAATACGTCTACGGGCGTTTCAGCGGTATCGCCGACCCCCAGAGGACTTTCCGGTGGCCCTATGGTAGACAGCTTGGCCCTGCTCAAGGGCGCCGTCGTTCTTTCGGGCGTTCTCACCGAAATGAGCAATGGAAGCGCACGAGGGGAGGACGTCGGCATCATCACCCAAGCAATTGCTGCTCTGTGAACCGCCGACCGATCCCGATGCTTCACGACGCATGACAACCTCATCGATCACTTGGGGCTGCGGCGCGCTTCGCCATAGAACGCCTACCTCGCGTTCTCTGGACGCCGACGCCAACCGCGAGAACGGCTGCAAAATGTGCGCCCACGCAGAGCGCGGAACTTGCTGAAAACGTTGGTGTGCGCGAAACCGAACCGGGCCGGACGAGGTTCGCTCGGTTAGAGACGGATGGCCGTTCAGAGACGGAAATTGGACCCGGCGTCAGTCTCCGAGGTTCGGATGGCGTACGCAAACCCCTTTGAAACAAAAAGAAAAAGGCCCGCGGGCGGGGCCTCATCTCAGGTTTGCTACAAGATAATGGCGGAGAGGATGGGATTCGAACCCACGGTACAGCTTTACACTGTACAACGGTTTAGCAAACCGCCGCCTTCAGCCACTCGGCCACCTCTCCGGCTCCCCGTGTATGCCCAAGATTACCGGCCGCATCAAGGCCAATGTCTTTGGATAAAAGGGGATTTGCTTACCGGCTCAGCCCTTCGGGCCGCCCCGGTAGCGGATAAGTCCTTCCTGTGCCACCGATGCGACGAGCTTCCCGTCACGCGTATATATGCTGCCCCGGTTGAAGCCGCGCGCGCCCGAAGCGCTGGGGCTGTCCTGGGTATAGAGCAGCCAGTCATCGGTGTGGAAGGGCGCATGGAACCACATCGCATGGTCGAGGCTCGCCGACTGCAGCTTGCCCGACACCCAGCTTACGCCGTGCGGCCGGATGCAGGTATCGAGCAGCGTCATGTCCGAGGCATAGGCAAGAATGCACTGGTTGAGCGGTATGTTGTCCCCAACGCCCTTGCGCGCGCGAAACCAGACATGCTGCACCGGCTCCATCGGCGCGGGATCGATATAATCCTGCGGATTGACTGGACGGATTTCGATGGGCCGCGGCCTCGAAAAATGCACGCGGATGGCTTCCGGCAGCTTGTCTTCGATGGCCTTGCGCAGTTCCCGTTCATTGGGCAGATCTTCGGGCTGCGGCACATCCGGCATCGTCGACTGGTGCTCGAAGCCTTCTTCCTGCACCTGAAAAGACGCCGCGAGGTTGAATATCTGCTTTCCATGCTGGATCGCAACGACGCGCCGCGTCGTGAAGCTCTTGCCGTCGCGCGCCCGGTCCACCTCGTAAACGATCGGGATCTTGGGGTCGCCCGGCCGGATGAAATAGGCATGGAGGGAGTGACACACGCGCTCCTCCACCGTGCGATAGGCGGCGACCAAGGCCTGTCCGATCACCTGTCCGCCGAACACGCGCTGCCAGCTCACATCCGGGCTGTGACCGCGAAACAGGTTCATCTCGATCTGCTCGAGATCGAGCAGGTCGATCAGGTCCTCGACTGGATTCTTGTCGGCTTGCTGCGAAGCGTCGGTCATGGCCACTCCTGGGGAAAGCGGGAGGAAAATGTCCCGTTGACGCCGGGGCACCGGCGGATGAGGACAGGTTTCCGGGTGGCCGGAAGATAAGCGGAGTGGCGTGGCGTGTCACCGCCTTTTCGCACCCGCGAAGAGAGCGGAATCTCCGTTTAACGGAGCTCAGCCCTCGATAATTTTTCTTTTGAAATCAGCGACTTACTGATGTGCCAGCCACTCGCGCGCCTGCCGCTGCGCTTCCGCGATCTCGGCCGGCGACATCTCCGCCGCCAGTTCGGCCCGGCAGCTTCGCGCCGCATCGCTGCCCTTCATGGCCGCAAGATTGAACCACTTGTGCGCCGTCACCAGATCGACGTCCACGCCGCGTCCTGTGGAATACATCAGCCCCAGATTGTAAAGCGCGTCGCACTTGCCGCCTTCCGCGGCAAGCTCGCTCTTCTCGACATTATCGAGTTGCATGCGAGCCATGTGCTGTCTCCTCGTCTTCGAGGCTTCAAGCCTGTTGTTGCCCTTGGACGGAGCCCCCCTCCGTCCCTGACCTCAACTCTCCATAGCTGCGCTGAAAAATTGGTTAACGACGCGCTCACCATGCCGATCCCGGTGAGCGGTCGTGACAAAAACCCGAAACGATGTCCCGAAGGTCACACCTTCGGAACGTCCATGCCTCTTTGCACGGCAGGCCGCGCACCGACCTCTTCGAGCCAGCGTCTTACATTCGCTCCCTCGCCCACCACGTCGGGCTTCGCCTGGGCAATGAGATCGAAGGCAACTTTCAGCCAGGGATAGGTCGCCATGTCGGCGATCGAATAATCGCCGCCCATGAACTGCGACTCGCCCAGCCGCTTGTCGAGCACCTTGATGAGCCGCGCCGCTTCACCGACATAGCGGTCGATCGCATAGGGAATTTGCTCCGGCGCGGTATTGATGAAGTGGTTCGCCTGCCCGAGCATCGGCCCCACACCGGCCATCTGCCACATCAGCCATTCGAGCGTCTTCGCCCTCTGCTCGCCCTTCGGCGCAAGGAACTTTCCGGTCTTCTCCGCGAGATAGATCAGGATCGCGCCGCTCTCGAAAATGGAAACCGGACCGCTATCAGCGTCCCTGTCCACGATAGCCGGAATGCGATTGTTCGGGCTGAGCTTCAGGAAGTCCGGCGCAAACTGCTCTTCCTTGCCGAGATTCACCGGATGCACCTCATAGGGCAGCCCCGTCTCCTCCAGCATGATGGATACCTTGCGGCCGTTCGGCGTCGTCCATGTATAGAGATCGATCATCGCATTCCGCCCTTCGCATTTGCGGAATGCGGACTTCCATCCCGCGCCCCGCGATTATTGGTCGAGCGCATATGGGGAGGAGAAGCGGCGCAAACGAGTCCTGTGCGGACGTCTGGCGCCATGTAATGTCAGTATTCGACCGTCACTTCGACATGATGGTGCCGATGCTTCGCGCAGACATAAGGGACAATTTGGTATTCACCCGCCGCAAGCTCCGTACCGACCGCCATTTCGGGTAGAAGAAAATCGCCGACCGTATTGCCGCTCTGATCGACGATCGAGAAGCCGTAGGTGCCGTACATGACCCGAACCACCTTGCCGTCTTCCGGCAGCTTGAGCGAGCGGCCCCACTTCGTTTGCGTGCCGTAAGCGTCCTTCATGATGCGGCTGCCTGTCGCTGTCGTCGTTTCGGCGCTCGCAGTTGCAGCAAGAAACGTAACCGCCACGGCAGCCAGGATGGAAATCGAAACGGGACGCATGCAGATTACCCCCGGGTTGGGCGCATGAGAGGCGCCAAAGGCAAACAGCGCCCCCGGTTTCCCGGAAGCGCTGCAAGCTTAACATAAGGGAACGGGACGATCAGCCCCGCCCCTATTTTTGTGCGCGTTGCCCGAACAGCACTTTTCGTGCGCGTTCGGCCTCTTTGGATTTGTCCCCGATGGTGCCCCGTCGCCACTCGCGACCGAGAGCAAATCCCCTCTGGACGGCCGGACGGGCGCCGACCCGCTCAAACCAGTCTTTCAGGAATGGGAAATCGTCTAGCCGCTGGCCCTGGTTCTTGTAGGGTACGATCCAGCCCCAGCAGGCAATATCGGCAATCGAGTACCGGCCGGCGAGATAGTCCCGGTCCTTCAGGCGCTTGTTCATCACGCCATAGAGCCGGTTCACCTCGTCGGTATACCGCTTGATTGCATAAGGGATCTTTTCCTGAGCGTACTGGCGGAAGTGATGGGCTTGACCCGCCATCGGGCCAAGCCCAGCCATCTGCCAGAACAGCCATTGGTCGACCTCAACTCTCGAGCGCTCGCTTGCCGGATAGAACTTGCCCGACTTGCGTCCGAGATATTGAAGGATAGCCCCCGACTCGAAGATAGAGATCGGTTTCCCCCCTGGACCCTTCGGGTCCACGATGGCTGGCATCCGGTTGTTCGGCGCGATCTTCAGAAAGGACCGCTTGAACTGGTCACCAATACCGATATTCACCGGCTTCACCGTATAGGGCAGCCCACACTCCTCCAGCATGATCGAAACCTTCCAGCCATTTGGCGTTGGCCAGTAATAGAGTTCGATCGGCTTGGCGTTGCCCCGCTCGGAAGCGGGACGTCGCCTAGCTGAGGAGCGTTTCGCCGCCGCCTTAGCGGGTTTTGACCGGCGCGTATCGCTCATGTCGGCTGCTTATGCCGCCTTCTTGCGCGCTGCGGGCTTACGCTTCGCAGCAGGCTTCCGCTTCGCGGGCGCCTTCTTCGCGGCGGGCTTGCGGGCGACCGTCTTGCGAGCAGTCGTCTTGCGAGCCGTGGTCTTGCGAGCGGTCGTCTTCTTGGCCGCAGGCTTCCGCTTGGCAGGCGCCTTCTTTGCGGCGGTCTTCTTGGCTGCCGGCTTCTTGGCAGCGGCCTTCTTCGCCGCAGGCTTCTTCGCAGCCGTCTTCTTGGCTGCGGGCTTCTTCGCCGCGGGCTTCCGCTTGGCGGGCGCCTTCTTCGCGACGGTCTTCTTCGCGGTAGCCTTCTTCACCGCCGTCTTCTTGGCGGCCGGCTTCTTCGCCGTGGTCTTCTTCGCGGCGGGCTTGCGCTTCGCCGGAGCCTTCTTCGCCGCGGTCGTCTTCGCGGCAAGCTTCTTCACCGTCTTCTTCGCAGCCGGCTTCTTCTTCGCAGCAGGCTTCTTGGCCGCAGGCTTCTTGGCCGCAGCGGCCTTCGGCTTAGCTTTCGTCTTCGTGGTGGTAGCCATGTTTCTCTAGCTCCTGATGTGCCGTTTCGTTTGGCGACAATCCATGTACTCGCAACGCACACACTGCTAGCGCCCTCGTACCCCTCAGGCGCGCATCAACAATATGAGCGCGTAAAAAGCGCTCGGCAACACAATGCAACAGATTTGTGCACGCGTGGTCGCGCCACTCTCCGGGGAAAGTGGTTACCAAACGGTTCACCGGGAGGCCGGAATTTTTCGTCAGTCGTCGGACGAAAGGCCGAGTTTCTTCGCGAGAATTTCGTTGACGACGCTCGGATTTGCCTTGCCAGACGTGGATTTCATGACTTGGCCGACAAACCAGCCCGCAAGTTGAGGCTTGACTTTCGTTTGCTCGACTTTATCGGGGTTGGCCGCGATCACGGCGTCGATTGCCGCTTCGATAGCCCCAAAATCCGTTACCTGCTGCAGACCTTCTTCCTCGACGATTTTGGCCGGGTCACGACCCGTTTTGTACATCGAATCAAAAACCTGCTTCGCGATTCGTCCCGAGATCGTCCCGTCCGAGATGAGGTCGATGAGCTCTCCGAGCTGTTTCGAGGACACCGGAGTGTCCTCGATCGAGTGCCCTTCGCGGTTCAGGGCACCGAACAATTCGCCCGTCACCCAGTTCGCGGCGAGCTTTGCGTCGCGCCCCTTCGCAACCGCTTCGAAGTAGTCCGCGCGCGCGCCTTCGCCGATCAGGACGGTCGCGTCATAGGGTGAAAGTCCATATTCGGAAATCAGCCGCGCCTTCTTGTCGTCCGGAAGTTCCGGCAGCGACGCGGCGATCTCGTCCACCCAGTCCTGCGTGAATTCGAGCGGCAGAAGGTCGGGATCGGGGAAGTAGCGATAGTCATGCGCCTCTTCCTTGGAACGCATGGAGCGCGTTTCGCCCGTCTTCGGATCGAAAAGGCGCGTCTCCTGGTCGATCTTTCCGCCTTCTTCCAGAATTTCGATCTGGCGGCGCGCTTCGTGCTCGATCGCCTGCCCGATGAAGCGGATCGAGTTCACATTCTTGATTTCGCAGCGCGTACCGAGCTTTTCGCCGACTTTCCGCACCGAAACATTAACGTCGGCGCGAAGGCTGCCCTCTTCCATGTTCCCATCGCAAGTGCCGAGATAGCGCAGGATGGTGCGCAGCTTCGTCACATAGGCCTTGGCCTCGTCGGCGGAGCGCATGTCCGGCTTCGACACGATTTCCATCAGCGCAACGCCCGACCGGTTGAGATCGACGAAGCTCATGGCGGGATGCTGGTCGTGAAGGCTCTTGCCCGCATCCTGCTCGAGATGCAGCCGCTCGATGCCGACATGCACCACCCGTCCGTCCGGCATGTCGAGAATGACTTCGCCCTCGCCGACGACCGGATGCTTGAACTGCGAAATCTGATAGCCCTGCGGCAGATCCGGATAGAAGTAGTTCTTGCGGTCGAAGACGGAGCGAAGGTTGATCTTCGCCTTCAGGCCAAGCCCGGTGCGCACCGCCTGTTCCACGCAAAACCGGTTGATGACGGGCAGCATGCCCGGCATCGCAGCATCGACGAAACTCACCTGCGTGTTCTGTTCCGCGCCGAACTTCGTCGAGGAAGCAGAGAAAAGCTTGGCATTCGAGGAAACCTGCGCATGAACCTCGAGCCCGAGAATGATCTCCCAGTCGCCGGTCTGCCCCTGGATCAGGTCTTCCTTACGTGCCTCACGCACCTTCATCGTGCGCTCGAAATCGCTCACCATCGTCTCGGCCATGGTCACGCCCTCCACCACGCTTCGGCTTCCGCCGTGAAACCCGCTGCCTCTTCGATGGCGAACGCCGCGCGAAGCAGCGTCTCCTCGTCGAAGGTCCGTCCGATGAGCTGCAGCCCGAGCGGCAGCCCCTCCGAGGAAAGACCGGCAGGCACCGAAATGCCGGGCAGTCCTGCCAGATTCACCGTCACCGTGAACACGTCGTTCAGATACATGGAAAGCGGATCGTCCGTCTTTTCCCCGAGGCCGAATGCCGCCGAGGGCGCCGTCGGCGTCAGCAGCACGTCGGCTTCCGAGAAGGCTTCGGCGAAATCGCGCGCGATGAGCGTGCGCACCTTCTGCGCCTTCAGGTAATAGGCGTCGTAATAACCGGCCGAGAGCACATAGGTGCCCATGAGAACGCGCCGTTTCACTTCCGCGCCGAAACCTTCCGCGCGGGTGTTCTCATACATCTCGGTGATGTCCTTGCCGTCCACGCGCAGCCCGTAGCGAACGCCGTCATAGCGCGCGAGGTTCGACGAACATTCCGCCGGCGCGACGATGTAATAGGTCGGCAGGGCATACTTGGTATGCGGGAGGCTCACCTCCTTCACATTGGCGCCCGCCGCCTTCAGCCATTCGATGCCGCGCGTCCAGAGATCGTCGATCTCCTTCGGCATGCCTTCGACCCGGTATTCCTTGGGAATGCCGACGCTGAGCCCCTTGATGCTCTGGCCAAGCGCCGCCTCGTAGTCCGGCACCGGCCGGTCGACGCTTGTCGTGTCCTTCTCGTCATGTCCCGCCATCGATTTCAGCATGATCGCCGCGTCGCGCACGTCCCGCGTAATCGGTCCCGCCTGGTCGAGCGAGGAGGCGAAGGCGACGATGCCCCAGCGCGAGCAGCGTCCATAGGTCGGCTTGAGGCCGACCGTGCCCGTGAAGGCCGCGGGCTGGCGGATGGAACCGCCCGTATCCGTCGCCGTTGCCGCCGCGCAGAGCCGTGCCGCAACCGCCGCCGATGAACCGCCGGAGGAGCCGCCCGGAACGAGCTTCGCGTCCGATCCCTTGCGCCGCCACGGGTTCACGACCGGGCCGTAGAAGCTCGTTTCGTTGGACGAGCCCATCGCGAACTCGTCATTATTGAGCTTGCCGAGCATCACCGCGCCATCGCGCCAGAGGTTCGCCGTCACGGTCGACTCGTAGGGCGGGATGAAGCCGTCGAGAATGTGGCTGCAGGCCGTGGTCAGCACGTCCTTCGTGCAGAAGAGATCCTTGATGCCGAGCGGCACGCCTTCGAGATCTCCGCCCTCGCCCTTGGCGAGCTTCTCGTCGGAGGCCTTGGCCATTTCCATCGCCTTGTCGGCCGTCACCGTTACATAGGCATTGAGCGGCGTCGCCGCCTCCATCTCCTTGAGGTAAGCGCCGGTCAGCTCGGTGGAGGTGACTTCCTTCTTCCTGAGCGCATCGCGGGCAGCGGCCAGCGTCAGCTTCGTCAAATCACTCATTGCTTACTCCACCACCTTCGGCACCACGAAGAAGCCGTCTTCCGCGCCGGGCGCGTTGCGCGTTACTTCCTTCTGCAGGTTCTCGGCCTTCACGACGTCGTCGCGCATCTTCATGGCCATGGCCACGGCGCTCGTCATGGGCTCCACATCCGTGGCATCCACCTCACCGAGCTGCTCCACCCAATCGAGAATGCCGTTGAGTTCCTTGGCCAGCGCCTCCAGCTCATCGTCCCGCACGGCAATCCGCGCAAGCCGGGCGATGTGCCGGACCGTTTTCTGATCGACCGACATGGGTCCGCCTTTGTTGGTGTTCGGAAAGGGCCAGCGCTGCCTCGGAACTTCGCCCCGGCTGCGTACCCCTTGCTCGTTGAATCGCGACGGAACATAACAAGCGGGGGCCCCGCGCCGCAACGCCGCCTGTACAATATATATGAGGGTCCGGATTGCGCCCGTTCCGGCCTCCCTCTATGGTCCGCCGCGCCGGACATTCCATAAAGGTAACAAGCACTTGAGCGCCAATGTGAAGCCTCTTGAAGAACTTGAGGAAGACCTGCCTCGCCATGCCCGCCTGATGGGCGTCGATCTGGGCACCAAAACCATCGGCCTCGCGCTCTCCGATGTCTCGCGCTCCATCGCCAGCCCACTCGAAACCATCAAGCGGACCAAGTTCACCGCCGATGCCGAACGCCTTATTGCGCTGGCGAAACAGCACGACGTCGCCGCACTCGTTTTCGGCATGCCGCTCAACATGGACGGCACCGAGGGCCCGCGCTGCCAGTCCACCCGCGCCTTCGTCCGCAACCTCGAAAAGCTGACCGATCTTCCCGTCGTCTTCTGGGACGAGCGCATGTCCACCCAGGCCGTCACCCGCACCCTCCTTGACGCCGACGCCAGCCGCGCGCGCCGCGCCGAACTCGTGGACAAGATGGCTGCCTCCTACATCCTCCAGGGCGCGCTCGACCGCCTGCGCCGACTCTGATCTCCCCGAACCGAAAAACGAGAAGAGCAAGCCATGCTCCCCATCCTGAACGCCCTCATCCCCGTCTTCCTCGTCATCGCGCTCGGTTTCGCGATCAAGCGGATGAATTTTCTGGACGATGGAATATGGGCGCCGCTCGACCGCCTCACCTATTACATCTTCTTTCCCGCCCTGCTCTGCCACACGCTCGCCGTCGCGAACCTCGCCGATTACGACATCTGGCCGATGGCCTCCGCTCTCGCGGCCGGCCTTTTCTCCATGGTCGCGCTGCTGATGGGTCTGAAGGCGGTGCTGCCGCTCACCGGCCCGCAATTCTCGTCGGTCTTTCAGGGTGCCGCCCGCTGGAACGGTTTCGTGGCGCTCGCCGCCATCGGTTCCTTCTATGGCCATGAAGGTGTGGCGCTCGCGGCTGTCGGCTTCGCCGTCCTCGTGCCGACGGTGAACGTCCTCTCGGTGCTGATCCTCACGCGCTATGCGGGCGACAAACCGGCGGGCATGGGCACCGTCCTCCGCCTTCTCGCGAAGAACCCGCTCATCCTCGCCTGCGCGGCAGGTATCCTGCTGAACGTCTCCGGCATCGGCCTTCCCGGCCCGCTGGAGCCCACCTTCGACATTCTCGGCGCTGCCGCGCTCACCATCGGCCTCATCGCCATCGGCGCAGGCCTCCAGCCGAAACATGCGCTCGAAACCGGATGGATCGTCGCGCTGACGAGCGGCCTCCGCCTCATCGTCATGCCGCTCCTGATGATGGGCTGGTGTCTCGTCTTCGACGTCACCGGCCTGCCGCGCCTCGTCGTCCTCGTCTGCGGCGCGGTGCCCGGCGCAACGTCGTCCTACATCCTCGCCCGCCAGCTCGGCGGCGATGCGACGCTGATGGCAAGCCTCATCACCGGCGGCACCATCCTCGCCGCGATCACCATGCCGGTCATGTTGTGGCTGCTCGGATAACTAAGCAACCCGCGCCCGCTCGATGATAGCCCGCACGTCCGCGCCCGTCGGCAGCGTGCCGTAGACGTCGCCCCAGTCGCGTCCGAGCCGCGTCTGGCAATAGGCATCCGACACCGCCGAAGGCGCGTGCTGCAGCAGGATCGACGCGGCGGCCACCTTCGCCATCTGCTCCACGATCTGCCGCGACCGCGCTTCGAGCGAACCCATATCGGTAAAGGCGTCCTTCAGCGCCTCGAGCGCGCCGTCATAGGCCGTGCTCGCGCCGCGCGCCTTGTCGAGTTCCGCAAACACGATCTCCAGCGCCTGCGGCTCGCGACCCAGCGCGCGCAGCACGTCGAGGCACATGACGTTGCCCGAACCTTCCCAGATCGCGTTCACAGGCATCTCGCGATAGATGCGGCCCGCTATCCCTTCTTCCACATAGCCATTGCCGCCAAGGCACTCCATCGCTTCATAGGCGAGGTTCGGCGCGCGCTTGCACACCCAGTATTTCGCGACCGGCGTCATGATGCGCCGGAAGGCCGCCTCCGCCTCGTCCTCGAAAGCCCGGTCGAACGAACGCGCCACGCGGAAGGAAAGCGCCGTCGCCGCTTCCGTTTCGAGCGCGAGATCCGCCAGCACATTTGCCATCAGCGGCTGGTCGATCAGCTTCTTCTGGAACACCGTGCGATAGGAGCAATGATACACGGCCTGTGAAACCGCCTGACGCATCATCCCCGCCGTCGCTACCGCACAGTCGAGCCGCGTATAGGTCGCCATCTCGATGATGTTGCGCACACCGCGCCCTTCCTCGCCGATCAGCCAGCCGCTTGCGGCCTGGAACTCGACTTCGGAAGACGCATTCGACTTGTTGCCGACCTTCTCCTTCAGCCGCTGGATGCGGATCGCGTTGACGCTCCCGTCCGGCCGGAAGCGCGGCATGAGGAAACAGGAAATCCCGTTCGGCGCTTGCGCCAGCACGAGAAAGGCGTCGCACATCGGCGCCGAGAAGAACCACTTGTGCCCCGTAATCCGGTATTCCTCGCCAGGGCCCCCGGAGCTCACCGGATGAGCCACCGTCGTATTCGCGCGCACATCCGTGCCGCCCTGCTTCTCCGTCATGCCCATGCCGAGCGTGACGCCCGTCTTCTCGCTCGCCGGAATGAAGCGCGGATCGTACTCACGCGAAAGGATGCGCGGCACCCATTCCTTCGCGAGCGACGGCTGGAAGAGAAGCGCGGGCACAGCCGCATTGGTCATGGTGATGGGGCAGCCATGCCCGGCCTCCGCCTGCGTCATCATGTAGGTGCCGGCAAGCCGCGCCACGACAGCGCCCGGTTTCGGCTTCGCGTCGAGCCCCTCTTTCAGATGATCCCAGGGCGAGCCGTGCAGCCCCTGCTTCACCGAGATCGCCATCAGCGCGTGATAGGAGGGGTGGAATTCCACCCGGTCCTCGCGATGCCCGAAGCGGTCGAAACTCTTCAGTACCGGCAGATAGGCATTCGCCTGCCGCCCGAGGTCGAGCACCTCCGCGCTCCCCACCGTCGCCCCAAATGCCGTCAGCGATGCGCGCGCTTGGCTCCCGCCCTCCCGCTCCACCGTCTCGACCAGCGCCTTGTCGCCCGTGAAAAGGTTCACGTCCTGAAGCGGCGGCGGCTGGTTGAAAACCTCATGCGTCGCGAAATCGGCTGGCGTTTCCACTTTTGCGTCCATGGCTGGAACCTCTTTTCCGGGGGCTTCCCGCGAGGTTAACACTCCGCTCTCCCATCGGCCAATTCCGCCTTGCCGCTCCCCGGAATCGGCCCTATACAATGCGGCTTTAATGACCAGCGCTGACAAACAGCTTTCGCCCATCTTCCCGCACCGGCACCTGCTCGGGATCGAGGGCCTTTCCCCTTCCGATATCACCGCCCTTCTCGATCTCGCCGACACCTATGTCGAGCAGAACCGTCAGGTCGACAAGAAGGGCTCCGTCCTTCGCGGGCGCACACAGATCAACCTCTTCTTCGAGGCCTCCACGCGCACGCAGAGTTCCTTCGAGCTTGCGGGCAAGCGCCTCGGCGCCGATGTGATGAACATGTCCGTCTCCTCCTCCTCCGTGAAGAAGGGCGAGACGCTGATCGACACGGCGGTAACGCTCAACGCGATGCACCCCGACCTCATCATCATTCGTCACCAGAACTCCGGCGCGGTCGAGCTTCTTTCGCAGAAAGTCTCCTGCTCGGTCATCAATGCGGGCGACGGCGCGCATGAACATCCCACACAGGCGCTGCTCGACGCGCTGACGATCCGCCGCCGCAAGGGCCGCCTCGAAGGTCTCCTCGTCGCGATCTGCGGCGACATCCTGCACAGCCGCGTCGCCCGCTCGAACATCCTGCTGCTCAATGCGATGGGCGCGCGCGTCCGCGTCGTCGGCCCGCCAACCTTGATGCCCACCGGCGTCGAGCGTCTGGGCGTCGAGGTCTTCCACGACATGGCGAAGGGCCTCGAAGGCGTCGACATCGTGATGATGCTCCGCCTTCAGCTTGAGCGCATGGCCGGCTCCTATGTGCCGAGCCAGCGCGAATATTTCCACTTCTACGGCCTCGACTATTCGAAGCTCGCCCATGCGAAGCCGGACGCGCTCGTCATGCACCCGGGCCCCATGAACCGCGGCGTCGAGATCGACAGCGCCGTCGCCGACGATATCGACCGCAGCCTCATCCGCGAGCAGGTCGAGATGGGCGTCGCCGTCCGCATGGCCGTGCTCGACGCCCTTGCGCGCAACCTGCCGAACGAGCTTGCCCTCTCCGGAGGCCGCTCATGAGCCGCACCGCCTTCATCAATGCCCGCCTGATCGACCCGGCTTCGGGTTACGACGAGAAAGGCGGCCTCCTTGTCGATAACGGCATCATCGCGGATCTCGGCCCCGCCCTCTTCAATGACGGCCTGCCCGAAGGCGCCGAGGTCGTGGATTGCCGAGGCAAGGTGCTCTCCCCCGGCCTGATCGATTGCCGCGTCTTCACCGGCGAACCCGGCGCCGAACATCGCGAGACGCTCGCTCTTGCAAGCAAGGCCGCTGCCGCCGGTGGCGTCACCACCATGATCGTCATGCCGAACACCAATCCGGTGATCGACGATGTCGCCTTGGTGGATTTCATCGAGCGCCGCGCCCGCGACACCGCCGTCGTGAACGTCCACACAATGGCCGCCCTCACGAAAGGCCTGATGGGCGAGCAGATGACGGAGTTCGGCCTCCTCCTCGATGCAGGCGCCGTCGGCTTCACGGATGGCGTGAAGGCCCTCGCCAACGCGCAGGTGATGCGCCGCGCACTTTCCTATGCCCGCCATCTCGGCGCGCTCGTCGTGCAGCATGCGGAAGAACCGACGCTCGCCACCGGCGTCATGAACGAAAGCGAACTCGCAACCCGCCTCGGCCTCACGGGAACACCCGCCGCCGCCGAAACCATCATGATCGAGCGCGACCTGCGGCTCCTGGAACTCACCGGCGGGCGCTATCACGTCGCGCAGGTCTCCTGCGAAGCCTCGGTGGAGATCATCCGCCGCGCCAAGACGCGCGGCCTTCCCGTCACCTGCGGCGTCTCCGCGGCGCATCTGCAGTTGAACGAAAACGACGTCCAGTCCTACCGCACCTTCTTCAAGCTTTCGCCGCCGCTCCGCACCGAGCAGGATCGCCTTGCCCTCGTCGCGGGCCTCGCCGACGGCACGATCGATGTCGTCGTCTCGAGCCACGACCCGCAGGACCCGGAAGTGAAGCGCCGCCCCTTCGCGGAGGCAAATTTCGGCGCTATCGGCCTCGAAACGCTGCTGCCTGCGGGCCTCGCCCTCGTGCATAACGGCGATCTGCCGCTCGGCCGCCTCCTTGCCGCGCTCACCTGCCTGCCCTCCGACCTCCTGGGCCTTGGCCGCGGACGCCTCGTCACCGGCCTACCCGCCGATCTCGTCCTCATAGATACGGACGTGCCCTGGAGGCTCGAAGCCGCTAATCTCAAATCCATCTCGAAGAATACGCCCTTCGAGGATCGCCTCTTCCAGGGTCGTGCGCTTCGCACCATGGTGGGCGGACGCACGGTTTACGTTCAGGGGGAGGAGCGCTGACCATGGGCTTCACGGATATCGCCGCACCGCTTTTGCTGGTGGCGCTCGTGCTGGGCTACCTGCTTGGCTCCATTCCATTCGGCCTCCTGCTGACGCGGCTTGCGGGCCTTGGCGACATCCGCTCCATCGGCTCCGGCAATATCGGCGCCACCAACGTGCTGCGCACGGGTAACCGCTGGGTCGCGGCCGGAACGCTCATCGGCGATGCGGGCAAGGGCATCGTCGCTGTCATCATCGCCCGCCACCTCGCCGTGCAAACCGGCGCGGACGCCGCATGGCTCATGAGCGCCGCCGCGCTCGGCGCCTTTCTCGGCCATCTCTATCCCGTCTGGCTCGGCTTCAAGGGCGGTAAGGGGATCTCCACCCTGATCGGCATCCTGCTCGCGATCCATTGGCCGGTCGGGCTTCTGTTCTGCGCGACATGGGCAATCGTCGCCCTCGTCTCGCGCTACTCCTCGCTCTCTGCGCTCGTCGCCGCGCTGCTCACGCCGGTCTATCTCGCCTGGCTTAACCAGTGGAACCTCGTTGGCCTCAGCGTGATTCTCGTCGTCCTCGTTTATATCGCGCATCGCGGCAATATCCGCCGTCTTCTCGCGGGCGAGGAACCGCGCATCGGCCAGAAGAAGGCCGAAGACCGGGCCGAGGGCTGATCCGCGTGACGGCGGCGCTATCCGCCGCGGAGCGGCTTGCCCGCCTCCGTCTCGCACGCAGCGAAAACATCGGCCCCGTCACCTTCCGCGATCTGCTTGAGCATTTCGGAAATGCCGTCGCCGCACTCGACGCCCTGCCCGATCTGGCGGCGCGCGGCGGCGCGAAGCGTGCCATCCGCATCGCGCGCGAAGGCGATGCCGAAGCCGAACTCGCAAAGACGGAAAAGCTTGGCGCACAGCTGCTTGTGCTGGGCGATGAGACATTTCCCGCCCGCCTCGCCGTGCTCGATCCGCCGCCGCCCGTCATCTCCGTGAAGGGCAATCTCGACCTCGCTACGCGCAAGTCCATCGCCATTGTCGGCTCGCGCAATGCTTCCGCGGCAGGCCGCCGCATCGCGGGCGACATGGCCGAAGCCTTCTCCCGCGAAGGCTTCACCGTCGTCTCCGGTCTTGCGCGCGGTATCGACACTGCGGCGCACCGCGCCTCGCTCCAGGGCGGCACCATTGCTGTCCTCGCGGGCGGCCTCGACATCGTCTACCCGGAAGAAAACCGCGGCCTGCAGACCGAAATCGGATCGCGCGGCGTGCTCGTCAGCGAAATGCCGCCCGGCACGAGCCCGCAGGCGCGCCACTTTCCGCGCCGAAACCGGCTGATCTCGGGGCTCTCGCTTGGTGTTGTCGTCGTTGAAGCTGCGTTGCGCTCGGGCTCGCTCATCACCGCGCGTTTCGCGCTGGAACAGGGGCGCGATGTCTTCGCCGTGCCGGGCTCCCCGCTCGATCCGCGCGCGCAAGGATCGAACAAGCTCATCAAGGACGGCGCGCCTCTCGTCGAGAACGCGGCGGATGTGATCGCGGCCTTGTCCGAGCCGCTCGGCCATCTCTTCCGCGAGCCGGAGCCGCCCTCCTTCGCGCCGCGTTCAGCCGCCGCCCCGGATACGGATCGGGATACGCGCGAACGTGTTCTTTCGGCTCTCGGCCCGACGCCGACCCCGATGGACGAAATCGTCCGGCAGGCAGGGGCGCCCGTTCAGCAGGTTCGCGCGGCTGTGCTGGAACTGGAACTCGCAGGCCGCATCCATCGCGACCCGGGCGACCGCGTAAGCCTCCTGCCCGAATGAATGCCATCTAGATGTCGTCGCCGCCCGACCGCCCCATTGCCGAGCGGCCGAGCATCAGCAACCGGGATTCTTCCGCCGCCACGCCGATGAGATAGGCGAGAAACCGGAACCCCCGTTTATCCGCCATCCGTCGGGAAGCGATCATCAGGTCGAGCAGATAGGCGGCCACGGCTTCGTCATCCGCTTCGGCCAGGTTGTCGGGCAGATTTGAGGTGCTTCTGTGCCGTGGCGCAAAGCTGTCTCCGTCCTTCGTCAGAACCGGATCTTCTGCGCTCGAAAGGGATTTGCGCATCGCCAACCATCCTTTTCTGGCCCCTCGCCCGGGGCGGTGGCGCTCTCTTCCGCGCGGAAATCACGCACAAGGAACTAGATCGATAGTACGTAAACAACTATGGAAATAAAACTCTGAGATTGGCCTGAACTGGGTCCAAACTGGTGCGAGACAGGCGGGCCTGAGATTTGTGAGGATTTCCGCGGCATTTGACACGCCCTCGCCTTTTCACCATTTTCAGCCGGCGGTCCCGCGAGGGATGGATGCGGCGGTGCACTTGGCTTTTCACGGATTATGGGTGTAAAGCGCGCCCGGGAAGCCCGGGTCGGCGCATCGGCGCGGCTACGGCTGGCCAAGACATATTTATAAGAGAGTTGAAGCGGTCCTATGGACGTCGTCATTGTTGAGTCGCCCGCCAAGGCGAAAACCATCAACAAATATCTGGGCAAGGACTACAAGGTCCTGGCTTCCTATGGCCATGTCCGCGACCTGCCTTCGAAGGATGGCTCGGTCCAGCCGGACGAGGATTTCGCAATGGCATGGGATGTGGATTCGAAGTCCCAGAAGCGCCTGAACGAAATCGCCACCGCCGTGAAGGGGGCCAACCGGCTCATCCTCGCAACCGACCCGGATCGCGAAGGCGAAGCGATTTCCTGGCACGTCCTCGAAGTTCTGAACAAAAAGAAAGTCCTGAAGGACGTCGAGGTCCAGCGCGTCGTCTTCAACGCGATCACCAAGAAATCCGTCACCGAGGCGATGGAAAATCCGCGCGGGCTCGACAAGGAGCTGATCGACGCCTATCTGGCGCGCCGCGCGCTCGACTATCTGGTCGGCTTCACCCTGTCGCCCGTTCTCTGGCGCAAGCTGCCGGGCTCCCGCTCTGCCGGCCGCGTGCAGTCCGTCGCGCTTCGCCTCATCTGCGACCGCGAACTCGAGATCGAAGCCTTCCGCAGCCAGGAATACTGGACCGTCGAAACCGACATGAAGACGGCCGCCAACGCGCCCTTCGTCGCGCGTCTCGTCGGCCTCGACGGCAAGAAGCTCGAAAAATTCGACATCCCGGACAAGAAGACGGCGGACGAAATCGAAGCCCGCATCAAAGCGTCGCGCTTCACCGTGAAGTCGGTGGAGAGCAAGCCCGCCCGGCGTAATCCGAACCCGCCCTTCACCACCTCGACGCTCCAGCAGGAAGCCTCGCGCAAGCTCGGCTTCTCCGCGAGCCGCACCATGCAGGTTGCGCAGCGCCTCTATGAAGGCGTGGAGATCGATGGAGAGACGACCGGCCTCATCACTTATATGCGAACCGACGGCGTGCAGATCGCGCCGGAAGCGGTCGCGCAGGCCCGCACCGTCATCAACAACGAATTCGGCGAGGCCTATCTCCCGGACAGTCCGCGCGTCTACAACACCAAGGCGAAGAACGCGCAGGAAGCGCATGAAGCGATCCGCCCGACCGACATTTCGCGCCTGCCGAAATCCGTCGCCGCGCGTCTCGACGACGATCAGCGCCGCCTCTACGAACTCGTCTGGAACCGCACCGTGGCGAGCCAGATGGAAAGCGTGCAGCTCGAGCGCACCACCATCGAGATCGAGGCGAACGACGCGCCGATCAATCTGCGCGCCACCGGCTCCGTCATCGTCTTCGACGGCTTCCTCCGCCTCTACCAGGAAGGCCGCGACGAGCCTGACGATGCCGATGAAGGCAACCGCCTGCCCAAGGTTGCGCGCGGCGACAAGCTCGGCCTCGAGAAGGTCCGCCCCGAGCAGCATTTCACCGAGCCCCCGCCCCGCTTCACCGAAGCCTCGCTTGTGAAGCGCATGGAAGAACTCGGCATCGGCCGCCCCTCGACCTACGCCTCGACGCTGCAGACATTGCGCGACCGCGACTATGTCCGCATGGACCAGAAGCGCCTCGTCCCGCAGGACAAGGGTCGCCTCGTTACCGCCTTCCTCGAAAACTTCTTCACCCGCTATGTCGAATACGACTTCACGGCGGAACTGGAAGAGAAGCTCGACAAGGTTTCGGCGGGCGAACTCGACTGGAAGGATCTCCTTCGCGAATTCTGGAAGGATTTCACGGGCGCCGTCGCCGAAGCGACCGAACTGCGCATTACCGAAGTCCTCGATCGCCTGAACGAAGTGCTCGGGCCCCATGTCTTCCCGGACAAGGGCGACGGTTCCGATCCGCGCAAGTGCCCTTCCTGCGACGATGGGCGCCTCTCGCTGAAGGTCGGCCGCTTCGGCGCCTTTGTCGGCTGCTCGAACTATCCGGAGTGCAAGTTCACGCGCCAGCTCACCGCCGGTGCGGATGGCGAGGAAGTCGCGGGCGACCGCGTCCTCGGCACCGATCCGGAAACGGGCGCCGAAGTCTCTCTCAAGACAGGCCGCTTCGGTCCTTATGTCGAGCGCGCGCCGCTCGCCGAAGGCGAAAAGCCGAAGCGCAGCGGCCTGCCCGCCAAGACTTCCGCGGCCGATGTCGATCTCGACATGGCGCTGCGCCTCCTCACGCTCCCGCGCGAAATCGGCATCCATCCCGAAACCGGCAAGAAGATCACCGCGGGCCTGGGCCGCTTCGGTCCCTTCGTCCTGCATGACGGCACATACGCGAACCTGAAGGACCCGGAAGAACTTTTCGAAATCGGTCTCAACCGCGCCGTCACCGTGCTCGCGGAAAAGATCGCCCGCGCCGAGGAGCGCGCAGGCAAGATCCTGAAGGAGCTGGGCGAACATCCAGACAGCGGCAAGCCCGTGCAGGTGCGCGAGGGCAAGTACGGCCCCTACATCAAGCATGGTTCGACCAACGCCACCCTGCCGAAATCGGCGAAGCCCGAAGACGTGACGCTGGAAGAGGCGCTCGCCCTCGTCGCTGAAAAAGAAGCAAAAACGGGCAAGGGCAAGAAAAAGGCCCCGGCGAAAAAGGCGGCCGCCAAAGAGGAACCGGCGGAAAAGAAGCCCGCCGCCAAGAAGAAGGCGCCCGCAAAAAAGGCTTCCACCGCAAAGAAGTCGACGGCGAAGAAGGCAGCGCCTAAAAAACCTGCCGCGAAGAAGACCAAAGCCACTGAAATGGCGGACTGATCTTGGCAGAGCGCAAGCCCGGACGGGGGGCACCGAAGAAACCCGCAGCCGGAAAGAAGAAGACCGGCGGCGGCGTGCCCTCGCGCGAGGAAATCCTCGCCTTCCTCGCGGACAATCCCGGCAAGACCTCGAAGCGCGAAATCGGCCGCGCCTTCGGCGTGAAGGGCGATGACCGCATTCCCCTGAAGCAATTGCTGAAGGCGATGACGGAAGAAGGCCTCATCGCACGCGACGATGCGAAGAACCTGCGCCGCACCGACGAGCTCCCGCCCGTCACCGTCATCGAGATCACGCATACCGACACCGACGGCGAACTGATCGCCCGCCCCGTCAACTGGCCGGGCGAGGAGCAGCCGCCGCTCATCGTCATCGCACCGGACACCTCGCGGAAGAAGCGCGACTATGACGAGCCGCCCGCAGGCGTCGGCGACCGCGTGCTCGCCCGCCTCTCGAAGGTCGAGGACGAGGACGAAGCCTATCCCTACGAGGCCCGCGTCATCCGCCGCATCGGCCGCGGCGCCGAGCGCATCCTTGGCCTCTACCGCAAGAACCCGAAAGGAAAAGGCGGCCGCCTGGTCCCCGTCGAGAAGAAGGCGCGCAACGAATATGAGGTCGCGCCCGAAGACGTGAACGGCGCCGAAGACGGCAATCTCGTTCTCGGCGAAACCATCCCCGGCAAGCGCTATGGCCTGTCGCGCGCCCGCATCCGCGAGATCTTCGGCGACAGCGAGGACCCGCGCTCTATCAGCCTCATCGCGATCCACGCGCATGGCATTCCCGATGCCTTCCCGGCCGAGGTGATCGCCGAAGCAGAAGCCGCGAAGCATCAGGGCCTCAAGGGCCGCACGGATCTGCGCGACATTCCCCTCATCACCATCGACCCGGCGGATGCGCGCGACCATGACGATGCCGTCTGGGCCGCGCCCGATGACGACCCGAAAAACGAAGGCGGCGTCGTCGCCATCGTCGCCATCGCCGATGTCGCGGCCTATGTGAAGCCCGGCTCGCCGATGGACCGCGAGGCGCGGAAGCGCGGCAACTCCACCTATTTCCCCGACCGCGTCGTGCCGATGCTGCCGGAGCGCATCTCGAACGATCTCTGCTCGCTGGTCGAGGGCGAGGACCGCGCCTGTTTCGCCGTGCGCATCGTCTTCGACAGGAACGGCAACAAGCGCTCCCATGAGTTCATCCGCGGCCTCATGCGCTCGGCCGCAAGCCTCAGCTACAGGCAGGTGCAGGAAGCGATCGACGGCCGCCCGGACGATGCCGCCGGCCCCCTGCTCGAGCCCGTGCTGAAGCCGCTATGGCATGCCTACAAGGTCATCATGAAGGCGCGCGAGGTGCGTGCGCCGCTCGATCTCGACCTCCCTGAACACAAGATCGATATCGGTGAGGACGGCCGCATTGCGGGCGTCCGTATCGGCGACAAGTTCGAGTCGATGAAACTCATCGAGGAGTTCATGATTCAGGCGAATGTCTGCGCCGCCGAAACGGCCGAGGCACAGCGCCGCTCCGTGATCTACCGCATCCATGACGCGCCCTCGCGCGAGAAGCTCGTCGCGCTGGCCGAGTTCCTCGCCACCCTCGACCTCAACTTCACCAAGGGCGAGAACATCCGCCCCGCGAATTTCAATCGCATCCTGAAGCAGGTCGACGGCACCGAGCATGACCGCATGGTGTCCGACGTCGTGCTCCGCTCCCAGGCGCAGGCCGTCTACTCGCCGGACAATATCGGCCATTTCGGCCTCAACCTGCGCCGCTATGCGCACTTCACCTCGCCCATCCGCCGCTATGCCGACCTCACGGTCCATCGCGCGCTGATCGCGGGCCTGAAGCTCGGAAAAGACGGCCAGACGGACGACGAACTCGCCGAGCTGACCGAAATCGCCGAACACATCTCCATGACCGAGCGCCGCTCCATGCTCGCCGAGCGCGACTCCAAGGACCGCTTCATCGCCGCCTTCCTCGAGGCGCGCCTCGGCGCGGAGTTCACCGGCCGCGTCTCCGGCGTCACGCGCTTCGGCCTCTTCGTGAAGCTGGACGACACCGGCGCCGACGGTTTCGTTCCGATCTCCACGCTGGGCGGCGACTTCTTCCACCATGACGAGATCATCCACGCCCTTGTCGGCCAGCGAACGCGAATCGCCTATCGCCTGGGGGATGCCGTCCGCGTCAAGCTGGAGGAAGCCGTCCCCGTCACGGGCGGCCTGCGCTTCGAACTCCTCGAAGGCGGCTCTGAGGCGCCGAAAGGCGCCGGGCGCCGCACCCGCTCGCCCGCCGGCCGTGGCGGCGCGAAGCGCGGTAAATATGGCAAATCTCCTCGCAAGGCCCCTCGTGGCCGGCGTTGAGCCCGCGCGCGCCTGACGCGCGGCAACCTGCCACATTTCGCGATCCATCCTTTCCGACCATTTTTGTCGGGCATCCCTGCACCTGCCGTGAGTCACCGATGGACATGACCGATACCCGCATTTACGAAGCCGCCGACCCGGCCCCCCGCCCGGCGCTCGCCTCGATTTTGCGCGGTTTCGGCGGCCGTTGCCCGGCTTGCGGCCGTGGCGGCCTGTTCCGCAAATTCCTGAAAGTCGCGGACAATTGCCCGGATTGCGGCGAAGAGCTCCATCATCATCAAGCCGATGACGCTCCGCCCTATTTCACCATCATGATCGTCGGCCACATCGTCGTGCCGATGATGCTCTGGCTCGAACTCGAATATCTCCCGCCGCTCTGGGTCCATGCGGCGATCTGGCCCGCGCTCACCCTCCTGCTCTCGCTCTGGTTCCTGCCGCGCATCAAGGGCGCCGTCGTCGGCTGGCAATGGGCGCTGCGCATGCACGGCTTCGACGGCAACGCGCACGAAGATTGAGCCCGGCGGCTGACGCCGCGTCCTCCACGTCTCTTTCCCCGCCGCTGGACTTTACCTCGCCTCAGCGGGCATCCTGTTGCCAACAAGCAATCATAAGAACAGGGATGAAGTGATGGCCGAGGAACAACGGGCGGCGTTCGACCCGAAGAAATCGCGCGAGCAGGAATATCGCGAAAGCACGGAGGGCCGCGCCGTCCGTCCGCGCGATGCGTCCACACTCATCATCGTCCGCCGAGACGCCGCCAGGCCCCAGGTCCTCATGGGCCAGCGCCACGCGAACCACAAATTCATGCCCAACAAGTTCGTCTTCCCCGGCGGCCGCGTCGACCGCGCGGACAGCCGCGTGCGACCCGCGCAGGAACTTCGCGATCCTGTCGCCCGCCGCCTTCTCGTGCGCATGAGGGGCAAGCCGTCGGAGCTTCGCGCCCGCGCGCTCGCCATGGCCGCGATCCGCGAAACCTTCGAGGAGACGGGCCTCGTCATCGGCAAGCCCATCCCGGCGCCCCAGACCAGCAAGCACCCGGACTGGAACGAATACCTCGCGCAAGGTGTGGCGCCCGCGCTCGGCACGCTCGATTTCGTTGCCCGCGCCATCACCCCGCCCTATCGCACGCGCCGCTTCGACACGCGCTTCTTCATCGCCGATGCCGAAGCGATCCAGGGCGACCCGGCAAAGGTTACAGGCTCTGGCGAATTGCAGGGCCTTCACTGGCTCACGATCGACGATGCGCGCGGCCTCGATCTGCCGAACATCACACGCCTCGTCCTCGATGAACTCGACGAGCGTCTCGCCCTCTCTTCCGCTGCTCAGCGCCGCCGTGCCGTCCCCTTCGTCCATTTCAGAAACGGCAACGCGATCCGCGACGCCATCGCGGATTGACCGGCATGAGTGACAAGAAGCCCGCCTCCCGCGGCATCCGCCCGCGCGATGCCGCCAGTCTGGTCCTGATCGACACGCGAGAGGACGAGCCGCGCATTCTCATGGGCCGCCGCCATTCGCGCATGAAGTTCGTGCCCGATGCCTTCGTCTTTCCGGGCGGCAAGCTCGACGCAGGCGACATGGGCGTGCGCGTGGCGCGCGGCTTCGGCCATCAGACGGCGCTGATGATGCAGGGCGCTGCCGCCTCCCGTGCGAAGTCGGAGGCGCTTGCCGCGGCCGCCATCCGCGAAACCTTCGAGGAGACGGGCCTCCTCGTCGCCGCGCCCGGCGATGTCGGCATCGTCGCTGGCGAAGGCTGGGAGCCGTTCCGCGAACGCGGCCTCGCGCCGCGTCTCGACGTGCTCGATTTTGTCGCCCGCGCGATCACGCCCGCCTCGAGCCCCATCCGCTTTCACGCGCGCTTCTTCGCCGCTTCCGCCGAAACCGCCTCGGGCGAGGTGAAAGGCAGCGGCGAGCTCGAGGATCTCGACTGGTATCCGATTTCGGAAGCCCTCAAGCTTCCCGTCATCGACGTGACCGAATTCGTGCTGGAGGAAATCTCCCGCCGTCACAAGGGCCACACCCGCTCCCGCATCCCCCTTTACAGCTATCGCAACGATAAACCCGTCGTGCGCGCCTGATCCGGACAAGTTGCGCGAGCCGCCTGGATCACCCTCCCCCTGTGGGAGGGGCGAAATTCGTGAAGCGAATTTCGGGGAGGGGTAAAGGCGCCTCCACCCCCCCACCCCCGCCCCCGCCCATGACAAAACCCGAAAACTGCGCTATCGCCAGACAGTCAGAAGGCGCTGGCCACCCACCCTCCCCTCGGGGAGGGTCAAAAAATTCTCCGAATTTTTCGGGGCGGGGGCTTTGAAGTGCAGCACAATAAGATGAAACGATGCAGGAAAAATCTCTCACCATGCTGGCGGATGCGCCGCTGACGCCTACGGAACGCAGGCGCAGCCTCATCGCGGTCATCGCCTGCATCTCCGTTGTCGGCATGGGCCTCGGCGTCTCGATCCCGCTGCTCGCCCTGCTGATGGAACGCAGCGGCGTTCCCGCCTCGCTCATCGGCCTCAACACGGCCATGCCCGCGCTCGCGACCTTCGTCTTCACGCCCTTCATTCCCGGCCTGCTGCGGCGCGTGCCGGCCATTGCCTTCCTGCTCGGCTGCATCGCGGTCTCCGCCATCGCCATGCCCGCCTATTATCTCTTTCCCAGCATCTGGCTCTGGTTCTTCATCCGCTTCGTGAACGGCCTGGCGCTGACCGGTCTCTTCGTCGTTTCCGAATTCTGGATCAACACGCTCGCCGACGAAAAGAATCGCGGCCGCCTCATCGGCATCTACGGCACGGTTCTCTCCTGCGGTTTCGCCTCCGGCCCCATTCTTCTCTTCCTCGTCGGCACGGAGGGAATGGCGCCCTTCGCGGTCATCGCCTGCGTCATCGCCGCTGCCGCACTGCCCCTGCTCCTCTTCGGCCGGGGCCTTGCGCCACGCGTCACCGAGCGCCCCACCCGCAGCTTTGCGAGCTTCTTCATCGCAGCACCCGCGGCCACGCTGGCGGGCCTCGTCTATGGCGCGACGGAAACGGACATCTTCAACATGCTGCCCGTCTATGGCGTCCGCATCGGCATGACGGAACAGACCGCCGCCTTCGTTCTCTCGATCTTCGCGGCGGGCAACATCCTCTGCCAGATTCCCATCGGCCTCTGGGCGGATCGCGCGGACAGGCGTTTCGTCCTTCTCGTCTGCGCCCTGATCGGCCTTCTGGGCACCATCGCCATTCCCTTCGTCGCCCATTCCATCTGGCTCTTTGCGCCCACGCTCTTCCTCTTCGGCGGCGTTGTCGTCGGCCTCTACACCGTCGGCCTCACCCTTCTGGGCGAGCGCTTCCGGGGCGCGGATCTTGCCTCGGCCAATGCAGCCTTCGTGATGATGTATTCGATCGGCGCCCTCATCGGCCCGCCCCTTTCCGGCGCGGCGATGGACCTCTGGGACCCGCATGGTCTCATCGTCGCCATGGGCGGCCTTTGCGGCCTCTATGTCCTGATCGCGGGCTGGCGCTATTTCACCGCCCCGCGCATCCGGCCAGCCCCTTGAGTGAAACCGTTATTTTGTGACGATTTTCCCGGGAATCCGGGCTTCCGCTTGACTTCCGCCGCCGCCTGAGTAGCCTGCGCGCAATTCCGCACATTCCCGGCCTGCCCGGATTGCGACTCTATGGCCTCGCGGGCCGGCCGCCCGCGCAAACTCAAGGATTTCGCGACATGGCGAAGCCAGCTTCCATCAAGATCAAGCTCGAGAGCACCGCGGGCACCGGCTACTTCTACGTCACCAAGAAGAACAGCCGCACCATGACCGAGAAGATGGTCATCAAGAAATACGATCCCATCGCTCGCAAGCATGTCGAGTTCAAGGAAACCAAGATCAAGTAAGATGAGAGCGGGCCCCGGGCCCGCTCTTTTCGTTTAGGCCCCTTGATCGGAGTTACCCATGTCCGCCGCCATCGACTATCGCGACCGCGCCGCCTCCCTCACCTACCGCAACAAGGCCTTCATCGACGGCAAGTTCGTCGACGCGGCAAGCGGCGAGACCTTCGAATGCGTGTCGCCCGTGGACGGAAAGCTCCTCACTGAGGTCGCGGCCTGCGACAAGGCGGATGTCGATGTCGCTGTGAAGGCCGCCCGCCGCGCCTTCGAGAGCGGCGTCTGGTCGGAAATGAATCCGAAGGATCGCAAGAAGGCGCTCCTGAAATTCGCCGGGCTCATCGAGAAGCATACGGACGAACTCGCTCTTCTCGAAACGCTCGACATGGGCAAGCCCATCACCTTCGCCGTGAATGTCGACGTCGCTGGCGTGGTGAACACCGTCCAGTGGTATGCCGAGGCGATCGACAAGATCTATGACGAGATCGCGCCGTCCGATCGCAACGCGCTCGCCATGATCACGCGCGAGCCGCTCGGCGTCGTCGCCGCGGTCGTGCCGTGGAACTTCCCGCTCCTCATGGCCGCATGGAAGTTCGGCCCGGCGCTTGCCGCGGGCAATTCCGTGATCCTGAAGCCCGCCGAACAGTCGCCCCTTTCCGCTCTCCGCCTCGCCGAGATCGCGGCCGAAGCGGGCATTCCGGACGGCGTCTTCAACGTGCTGCCCGGCATGGGCGAAACGGCGGGCCAGGCCCTTGGCCGCCACATGGATGTCGACATGGTCGCCTTCACCGGCTCGACCGAAGTCGGCAAGTACTTCCTGAAATATGCCGCCGAGTCGAACATGAAGCATGTGAGCCTCGAATGCGGCGGCAAGACGCCGAACATCGTCTTCAACGACTGCAAGGATCTCGACGCCGCCGCGCAGGGCTCCGGCATGGGCGTCTTCTTCAACACCGGCCAGGTCTGCGTCGCCGCGACGCGCCTTCTCGTCCAGCAGGACATCCATGACGAATTCGTCGAGAAGGTGAAGAAGGTCGGCGAGATGATGCAGCCGGGCGACCCGCTCGACCCCGGCACGCTCATGGGCTCCATGGTCGATGTGAACCAGATGGAGCGCGTGAAATCCTATATCGAGATCGGCAAGGGCGAAGGCGCGGAGCTCACGCTCGGCGGCCGTCAGGTGCGCCAGAATACCGGCGGCGCCTATGTCGAGCCGACCATCTTCTCGAAGGTCGACAACAAGATGCGCATCGCGCAGGAAGAGATCTTCGGCCCCGTCCTCGCCACCATCCCCTTCAAGGACGAGGAAGACGCCGTCCGCATCGCGAACGACACGATCTACGGACTGCAGGCTTCTCTGTGGACGGACGATCTCAATCGCGCTCACCGCGTCGCCCGCAAGCTCAAGGCAGGCACGGTCAACGTGAACAACACCGATGGCGGCGACATCACCGTCCCCTTCGGCGGCTACAAGCAGTCGGGCATCGGCCGCGACAAGTCGCTCCACGCCTACGACAAGTACACGCAGATCAAGACGACCTATATCGAGTTCAAGTAAGGCGCGCACCGCGACGCCGAAAGAAAAAGAGCCGGCTCCGAAAGGAACCGGCTCTTTCCGTTAAAAGGTGGCCGGCCGGGAATTCGCGGCTTATCAGAGGAGGCCACTCCATGAACCACGCCCCGGCCGGCCGTGCCTCGCGGACCCAGGAGATGCGGCGGACCTGAGCGCCCCACGAGGACACGCATCGCTGCCAGGAACTTGCCCGACTCGCCCCCCAGCAAGAGCGGGAAGACATTGACAGCGAAACGATGATCGTCATTAAAGCTAACACGCTCCTCTGTGCCAATAAAGGACAGAGACGCATGTAGAGTGGCGAAATCTTCCCGGGATTGCGTTAACCATGAATATTTAAGGTTAACATCCGCATCCGCCCCGCGAAATCTCTTGCAGGACTGCAACTGCACCGGGCATTTGCCGCGGGGCCTGTGTGAATTCTGTGTGAATTGAAATGAAGCCGCTTCCGCGTGCCGGTCAGGCCGCCTCTGCGACCACGCGGTTCCGCCCGTCCCGCTTCGCGCGATAGAGCCCCTGGTCGGCCCGCTCGAGGAGCTTTGCGGCCGTATCCTGCGCCCCTTCCGTCACCGCGATGCCGATGCTGACCGTCACATCGAGCGTCCGCCCTTCCTCGTCGAGCACGAAGGGCTTGCTCGCCACGCATTGGCGAAGCCGCTCCGCCACCGCCATCGCGAAGCCGAGATCCGTGTCCGGCATCACGACCACGAATTCCTCGCCGCCGAGCCGGCAGGTCAGGTCGACGCCGCGCACATTGCCGGAAATCCGCTTGGCGAATTCCTTGAGCACCATGTCGCCCGCCGCATGGCCATAGGTATCGTTGACCGACTTGAAGTAATCGATGTCGAAGATGAGCAGCGCGACCGACTTGCTCGTATTGGCCGCCTCGTCGACCAGCGTCGCGAGATGCCCCTCCATGTAGCGGCGGTTGTAGAGCCCCGTCAGCCCGTCCGTGATCGCAAGTTCCAGTCCCTGCTGGAACTTGTCGCGCAGATAGTCCTGATAGCGCTTGCGGCGAAGCTGGCTGCGCGCCCGCGCCACCAGTTCATTGCGCTCCACCGGCCGCACGAGATAATCGTTCACGCCCATGTCGAGCGCGCGCACGAGCCGTCCCGTGTCGCCCTCCTCGACGATCGCGAGAATGGGCGTCTGCCGCGTCGCCTCCAGCGATCGAAGCTGCGAGCAGAGCCGGAGCCCGTCATATTCCTGCAGCGTCAGGCTCACGATGTGGAGATCGAAGTCGCCCGTCGAGGCGAGCTGCATAAGCTCTTCCTGACTTTCGGCCACCGTCACATTGTGCTCCGCCGCGAGCGTCTCGGTGATGCGCTTGAGGGATGTCGGCCGGTCGTCCATCACGAGAATGCGCCCCGGCTCCGCCATCAGGAAATTATCGCTCGTTGCCGAAAGCGCGCCGATGCGCTGTCCCGTCGCCTCGCGCATGCGAAGCTCGTCCGTCACCATCTTGAGCCGCACAAGGCTGCGCACGCGCGCGAACAGCGCGAGATCGTTGAGCGGCTTCGTGAGGAAATCGTCCGCGCCCGCCTCCAGGCCCTGCACGCGGTCCTTCGGCTGGTCGAGCGCCGTCACCATGATGACGGGAATGTGCTCCGTCTCCGGCATCGCCTTCAGGCGGCGGCAGACTTCGAACCCGTCCATGCCGGGCATCATCACATCGAGAAGAATGATATCGGGCTGCTGTTCCTTCGCGGCGTCGAGCGCCTCGGGTCCGGAGCTTGCCTTGAACACGTCGAAATATTCGGCCGTCAGCTTCGCGTCGAGCAGCTTCAGGTTGGCCGGAACGTCATCGACAATGAGTACACGCGCTGTCACTTCTGCCCCGTTCTTCCTTGGAGGCGATAGGTGCGTTTCCGGATCGGGTGGATGCCCGTTGGCCATCCGGAAACACGACAAAACGACAAACAGAAGGCGTTCATCGATTTCATGAAGCGATGAACGGCTCTATCTCAGGAAACGCTGAACCGTTTCCAGGAACTGGGTGACGGAGATCGGCTTCGAGATATAGGCCTCGCAACCGCCCTCGCGAATCTTCTCTTCGTCGCCCTTCATCGCGAAGGCCGTCACGGCAACGACCGGGATCGCCCGGAGATTGTCGTCTTCCTTGATCCACTTCGTGACTTCGAGCCCCGAGACTTCCGGAAGCTGGATATCCATGAGGATCAGGTCCGGCCGGTTCGTCCGCGCGATTTCGAGCGCCTCGATTCCGTCGCGCGTCTGCAGCGTCTCGTAGCCGTGCGCGTCCAGAAGGTCGTGAAAGAGCTTCATGTTGAGCTCGTTGTCTTCGACGATCAGGACCTTCTTCGACATTGCGTCCATAGCTCCAGAACTCCACCTGTGCCGGGCCCCTCGGGTCCCGGAAATGCCGCTCCCCCGGCTGGCGAAGCGACTCTGCGTCTTGGGTCATATGACCCGAATATCGTTAACTAAGTCTTTAACCCCCCGTCCCGAAACGGCGGCTTTCCGGGGGTTTCCCATTTAACGCCCGCTATGATTAAGTTTGCGTGTCCATGCCGCTCCCCTGCGGCGCAATCTTTGGAAAATCCTGATTATGACGAGAGACGAGGCCGAATTGCTGGCCATCCGCGCCCTTGGCCATATCGCGGCGGATGACGACCTTCTGGGCGATTTCCTCGCCCTTTCCGGCCTTTCGGTCGATGAGTTGCGCGCCCGGGCGGGCGATCCGGATTTCCTGGGTGGAATCCTCGATTTTCTTCTCGCCGACGAGGCCCGCCTTCTCGCCTTCTGCGAATCGGAGGAAATGGAGCCCCGCCTTCCCGGCCTCGCCCGTCAGGCGCTTCCCGGCGGCGAAAGGGTGGAATGGACATGAGCGGTGAAGGTGAAGATGTGAAGAAAGACCCCGGTTCCACGGCCGGCGAGGTCTCGGGCGCCCGCCCCGCCCCGCCGCGCGATCCCCTCGCGATCGACCCCGCCACTATCCCCCAGATCGACGCGCTGGAGCTTCAGCGCGGCCGCCCCTTGATCGTCTCGGATGCGGACGAGGTGCTCCTCCAGTTCATGGTCGGCCTCGAGCGTTATCTCGATACACAAGACCTCTGGATCGACCTGCGGAGCTTCGCCCTCACCGGCAACATCAAGCGCAAGGACACGAACGAACCCTTGCCCCCTTCGGAAATGCCCGCCCTTCTGGATGCCTTCTTCGCCGCCTCCGCGCATGACCTCGAAGTCGTGCCCGGCGCGGCGGACGCGCTGGCCGCCCTTTCGGATCGCGCGCAGATCGTCGTCCTGACCAACGTGCCCCTTGAGGCGAAGGCGCGCCGTGAGGCCTCGCTCGCCGCGCAAGGGCTGCCCTTTCCCGTTATCGCCAACAAGGGGCTCAAGGGCGGCGCCGTCCGCCGCCTCGCCGAGCGCGTGGAAGCCCCTGTCGTCTTCCTCGACGACATCCCGCACAACCTCGCTTCGGTCGCAAAGGCCCACGCACCGGCAACGCTGATCCACTTCATCGCCGATCCGCGCCTCGCGAAACTCCTCGGCCCCGCCCCCGGCAGCCATTTCCACACGACCGAATGGCCCGCCGCCCGCCGCTTCATCGAGGACTGGCTGGACGCGGAAGGGTTCTGACCTCGCATTCCGCGTTCATAGTCTGGACCACCCTCCCCCTGTGGGAGGGTCGAAAAATTGAGCAGGGCGAAAATTTTTCGGGGAGGGGTAAGCGCAAGCCCCTACAAACTCCCCCGCCTCACATTCTTCCCGCAGGCCGCCGCAATCTCCGCCTCCCGCGCCGAAGCCTCCGGCGCGCGCCACCCCGCGCATCGCTCATCCGTTGCATCGCCCACGCACCAGAGCCCGGAACCATCCGCCTGCGGAGCAAAGCGTAACCCCTTCTCCCCGAGCCGCGTTCCCAGATGATTCAGCACGTCCACGCGAAGCCGCCCCGCCTCGCCGCGCATCGGTTCCGGCGCGATATGCATCATCGTCAGCGGCACCGCCTCCACCGTCTCCACCTTGTATTTCTCACCTCGCCTCACGAGCCCCACCCGCGCGAGCAGCCCGAAATCGCGGCAGATGTCGAAACGGCGCATATCCTGCGTGCCGAGGTGAAGAAAGTTTCCGAGCCCGTAGAGAATGAGTTTCTCTCCGTCGAGCTCGATCCCCCGCGCCACATGATGATGATGCCCGGCGATGATCGCCGCACCCCGCGGCAGCGCCGCTCGGAACCGCGCCTTGTCCGCCGCGCCTGCCTTCGGTTCGAATTCCGGCCCGTAATGGACGGAGAGAATGCGAATATCCGCAGCCTCCGCCGCGAGCCGCGCCGCCACCGCGCCGAAGTCTCGGTCCTCGCGCAGCATTCCGGCATTGCCCTCCCGCGCGGGAAGGCCCCCGCCCCCATTGCCGATGGCGGAAATGGCGACGCGCGCGCCGCGCAAATCGAAGACATGGGGGCGCATCGCTTCCTCGCGCGTCTCCCCCAGTCCCGGCGCCGCGAGAACCTCCGGCATCGCCTGCAGCGCCCGCAGCGTTTCTCCCGCGCCAACGCCGCCGAAATCCATCGCGTGATTATTCGCCGCCGGGAAGACGTTGATGCCGCTCGCCGCGAGCGCACGCACATGCGCGGGATGCGTGCGGAAGACGAACATCTTGGCCCGCGCGGGAATGTCGTTCCGCGCCGTCACCACCGTTTCGAGATTGGCGAAGACGAGATCCCCCCGGAGAAGCGGCGCGACCTTCGTCACCGTCTCCTCCACCCTCACGAGCTTGCCCCGCTTGAACCCGCCATGCGGCGAGACGGCCGCACTCGGCCCGTTGAAGCCCGTATCGCCGGCAAAGACCAGCGTCAGCCGCTCCGGCGCGTCCGCCCTCGCCCCGCCCGCAATCGGCAGCGCAAACAGCGCCGCCGCGATGATCAGCCCCGCTTTCATTCACCCCCCGATGAACCGCTCGATCATTCCGCACAATGTCATTGCCGGGCTTGACCCGGCAATCCAGAAGCCGCCGCAAGCGGCGGCCTCGCGATAACGATATTCGGCACTGCGCCAACTCAAAAACAGGTGTCATCCCGGGATTTATTCCCGGGACCCATTAGCCTCTCTGCACATGGCCACATGGATTGGGTCCCGGCAACAAGTGCCGGGATGACAACAATGGGCAACGCAGGTGCGGCCTGTCACTGCTCTGCGGCTCTGCGTGACCAGCCCTTTCCGCCCAAACCTGCTATCCTCCGCGCAAAAAAGGAGACCCCATGCGCATCGGCATAGACCTCGGCGGCACCAAGATCGAAGCCATCGCCCTCGACGGCCACGGCAATGAACGTGCGCGAAAGCGCATCGCCTCGCCGCGCGGCGACTATGCCGCCACCATCGCCGCCATCCGCGACCTCGTCGCCGCGCTCGAAACGGAGACAGGCGAGCAAGGCACCATCGGCATCGGCATGCCCGGCGCCATCTCCCCCGCCACCGGCCTCGTGAAGAACGCGAACAGCACCTGGCTCATCGGCCATCCCTTCGGCCGCGACCTCGAAGAGTCGCTCGGCCGCAAAGTCCGCCTCGCAAACGATGCCGATTGCTTCGCGCTTTCCGAGGCGACGGATGGTGCGGCGGCGGGCGTTGCCTCCGTCTTCGGCGTCATCCTTGGCACGGGCGTCGGCGGCGGCATCGTCATCAATGGCGCGCTGCTCTCGGGACCGAACGCCATCGCCGGCGAATGGGGCCACAACTCGCTCCCCTTCGTCCTGCCGGACGAAATGCCGGGGCCGGATTGCTATTGCGGCAAGAAGGGCTGCATCGAAAGCTGGCTCTCGGGGCCGGGCTTCGCCGCCGACTATATGCTCGACACGCGCGAGGCCCTGTCGCCGGAGGCGATCGTCGCCGCGGCTGAGGGCGGCAACCGCCCTGCCCGCCTCGCGCTCCGCCGCTATGCCGACCGCCTCGCCCGCACGCTTGCGCATGTCATCAACATTCTGGACCCGCACGCCATCGTGCTGGGCGGCGGCATGTCGAACATCGATGCGCTCTACGATGAGGTGCCGTCGCGCTGGGGCGCCTACGTCTTTTCCGACAGCGTGGCGACGCCGCTGCTCCGCCACAAGCATGGCGACACGAGCGGCGTCCGCGGCGCGGCCTGGCTGTGGCCAGCCTGGTAGAGCGCCCTGTTTGATCTCGTCGAAACGGCCAATGTCTACATAAATATTTGCAGATTAATCCTCATGTAGGTTGATTATTACTTTATGCAGCACCACTTTTATTATTCACAGACAATATTTTTCTGTGAATTTGAAAGTAAAATCATGATCAAATCTGAACAGAAGATGGAAGACAAGTCGGGAACCCCCGAAAACAAGCCGGAAAACAAGGAGCACGACGCGAAGAATCCCGCTGTCGCGGGCGCTCCGGCTCCGGCAGCGGAAAAGACCGCTGCCCCGGCTAACGACGCCAAGAAGTCCTGAACACTGGCGGAGGGGTAGACGTCCTCTCCGCATCTACCCTGTCCTTCCAGAACCTTCGAAACGGAACTTGCATGAAACATCGGCTTTTGAAGGCTTTGCGTCTTTTCGCGATCGCTGCCTTGCTTCCGGCCGTGTTTTATCTGCCCTCCGCTGCAGACCCGGACGCTGCCCAGGCGCAGACACAAGCGCAGACACAAGCGCATACAGGCGCCGCGGCATCCCCCGCCATCCCTGAAAACGCACGAAAGACGGCCTTCGGCCACGGATGGCTATGCAATACAGGATTCCGCAAGTCCGGCGACGCCTGCGTCAAGACCACAGTTCCCGAAAACGCTCACGCCATGAATTCTGTATACGGAAATAAATGGTCATGCGATCGAGGCTTTCGTCGGAACCGGAACGGTTGCGTCCCAATCGCCATTCCCGCTAATGCCTATCTGACGCCTGCGGGCGATCAATGGAACTGCGAGCGTGGTTTCAAGCGGATCAAGGAATCCTGCGTCGAGATCGAGGTTCCCGAGAACGGGTACCTTGTGGATTCGACCTATGGCGACAGCTGGAAATGCGACCGTGGATACCGCGCTGACAGAAATGGCTGCACGGCAGTCGTCATTCCCGAGCATGCCTTCGCGACGAATACGACCTATGGCAGTGGCTGGGAGTGCGAGCGTGGTTTTCGCGAGGTTGACGGCGCCTGCTCGCATATCGTACCGCCGGAGAACGGATTTCTTTCAGACTCGACAAGCGGCAGCGGCTGGGACTGCAATCGGAATTTCCGCCCGGTTGATGGCGCCTGCGTTAAGATCGTGCCGCCAGAACACGCCTATCTGAGCGGATCGGTCTATGGGTCCGGTTGGGCATGTGATCGCGGTTACCGGGCAGAAAATGAGACTTGCGCAGCCGTCGTTCTTCCCGACAACGCGCATCTCGATTACACCGGCAATGACTGGGAATGCACCTCGCCCTATCGCCGCCAGAATGGTGCATGCGTCCTCGAATAGTTTCCGGACGCCCTTCTCGCCGGACTAGAGGCTCGCACCGAAGATCAATCCGTATACGAATCGAAGTTTCCCCATCACCGTCGGCGAAAGCACGAAGGGGTAGAGGTCGTCTTGCCCCATGCTCTGGTTCAGGTTGTTGACGGCCACGGTGAGCGGTATCCACGCCGCCATCAGCCGATCGAAATCATGCGGGTCTGCGCCCCGGAAATCCGTTTTCTCCCCTTCGCGCACCTGAGGGCAGATCGTCAGCCCGAAGGCCCCCGCCGTTTCCAGCGTCGCAAAGATATGCAGATAATGCGCCCATGTTTCGGCAAAGTCTTCCCACGCATGAGCCGTCGCATAAGCGCTGATATATGACGCCTGCCAGTCCGCTGGCGCGCCATTGGCGTAATATGTTGAAAGCGCCTCGCTATAGTCCCGCCTCTCATCGCCGAACATCTCTCGGAACGATCCGTGCCATACGGTATCGCGAACCAGGCGGTCCCAGTAATAATGGCCGGTCTCATGCCGGAAATGCCCCAGAAGCGTCCTGTAGGGTTCGGCCATGTCGCGCCGATTGCGCGCGCGCAAGGCGTCGTCCGCTTCCGCCACATCGAGCGTGATGAGCCCCCTGTTATGGCCAGTGATGACGGGGTTCTCAGCCGCCCCCGGTGCGCCGGGCCCGGAAAGAAAGTCGAAGGCGATGCCCCGCTCCCGGTCGTCGAACTTGCTGATGACAGGCAGCCCCAGCCGCAACAGCCCGTAGACAAGCCGGTGTTTCGCCATTTCGATGCGCCGCCACAGCAGCACGTTTCCGGCATTGCCGAGATCCGGCACCGTCCGGTTCAGGCGGCAGGCCGTGCAAAAGGGCTGGCTGGCATCCGCAGGCACCAGCCAGTTGCAGGCGTCATGCGTGGCATTCGCGCAATAGCGCATCTCCCGCTGCGGATCGGTCAGGGGACGAAAGACGTCCCGGTCGGGCGACAGCGCGCTCAGCTGCATCTCATCGGACAGAAAGCCGAGAGCGCTTCCGCACCGCTCGCATTCGGTATTCTCGAAATAGAGCGTTTGTCCACAATGCTGACATTCAAACAGTTTCACGATGGGGCCCTGGTTGGAGTTCGGTCTTGATCATAACGATCCACCGCGCCAAATGACCCCTCTCTGTTCCTATTTCGGATCGAAGAATATCCGCCGCGAAACCCACCTTGCAGGAGCAAGGCCTTTGCCGCCCACCCGCCCTTTGGGGGTGGGTCGGAAAATTCGGGTCTGCGAAGAAATTTTCGGGGCGAGGGCCGGTCTTGGCTCCGTGCTACACTGCCTGAAAACGCCCCCACCCCGGCGCCCACCCATGACCGACGCCACAGAAGGCTTCTGCCGCGACTGCTTCTCTCCCGTTCCGCAAGGCGCGGAGCGTTGCCCTGCCTGCCGCCGGCCGCGCCTCCTCTTTCACCCCGAGCTCCACTCGCTCACCGTCGCGCATATGGATTGCGACGCCTTCTACGCCGCGGTCGAGAAGCGCGACAATCCGGAGCTTCGCGACAAGCCGCTCATCATCGGCGGCGGCACCCGCGGCGTCGTCTCCACCTGCTGCTACATCGCGCGCATCAGGGGCGTGCGCTCCGCCATGCCCATGTTCAAGGCGCTTGCCGCCTGCCCTGAAGCGACGGTCCTGAAGCCCGACATGCGGAAATATGCCGCCGTCGCCCGCGATGTCCGTGCGCTGATGCGCGACCTCACGCCGCTCGTCGAGCCCGTCTCCATCGACGAGGCCTTTCTGGACCTTTCGGGCACCGAGCGCCTGCATCATGCAAGCGCCGCCGTCAGCATGGCCCGCCTCGCAAAACGCATAGAAGACGAGATCGGCATCACTGTTTCCGTCGGCCTCAGCCACAACAAGTTCCTCGCCAAGATGGCCTCCGACCTCGACAAGCCGCGCGGCTTCGCCGTCATCGGCCGCGAGGAGACGCTCTCCTTCCTCGCCTCGAAACCCGTCTCCATGATCTGGGGCGTCGGCAAGGCGCTCGAGACGAAGCTCGCCCGCGACGGCATCACGCGCATCGCCCAGCTTCAGAAGATGGAGGAGAACGACCTCATGGCGCGCTACGGCTCCATGGGCCGCCGCCTTTCCCGCCTGTCGCGCGGCCTGGACAGCCGCCATGTCGAACCCGTTCACGAGGCGAAGAGCATCTCCGCCGAGACGACCTTCATGCGCGACATCACGAATGCCGCCGAGCTCGACCGCATCCTCTGGCCGCTCTGCGAGAAGGTCGCGACCCGCGCCAAGGCATCCGGCCTCGCCGGCTCCACCGTCGTGCTGAAGCTCAAGACGGCAGATTTCAAGATCCGTACACGGAATCAGACCCTGCCCGATCCGACGCAGCTCGCCGAGGTGATCTACCGCGTCGCCTCGCCCATGCTGAAGCGCGAGGCCACGGGGACAAGTTTTCGTCTTCTGGGGGTGGGGATTTCCGGTCTCGCCGACGGCGACCTTGCCGACCCTCCGGACATGCTGGACCCCGCCGCCACGCGCCGCGCGGAGGCCGAACGTGCGATGGATCGTCTCCGTGCGAAATTCGGGGACAAATCCATCGTCAAGGGCCGCGGCATGGGCGGGGACAAGGGGCGATGAAAATTCGGGGATAAGTCCGCCTACGGATGAGCGGGGATAAGTGCGCCATTTGTGACGTTATGATGACGTTACGATGACGGTCGAAAGCGCGGGCCGAAAAACGGCGGAAATCCGCCACCCCTTTTCGTCACGGCTGCGTAACGGTCAGCAGCCCTCCGGGTCGAAATAGGTGACCTCGCTGAGCCGCCCCTTCACCTCGACATCGAGATAATCGAGCGACAGCGTTGCCGATATCCCATTGGGAAATAAGAGATATCCCATCTCGAATGTGGGCACGCCCTCCTGCTCCGCCGGATCGTAATAGCTGATCCGCACCGGCCAGGGTTTCATCGCCGAAAGCGTGCTTCCCTTGCCCTCCACCTTCGCGTCAAGCCCTTGCGCCACAAGGCTTTTTCCGATGAAAGCCGTTGTCGGGTTCTCGCTCTCTTCCGTCCCGTCGAACAGCGGACGGCTCATAACCCTTTGTCCTGCCTGTGCTTTTTCGATCAACTCGCGATTGTATGCCATCGGAAAAAGCGTCTCGCTCGGCATGGTGAGTGGCTCGGCTCCCTCGCGTAACACCTTGATTTCACCGGACTTTTCGCGTCGCGCCGTGCCCTCCTGACGGTCCGTCAGCTCCCCGTCCGTATATTCCGTCCGCGTGAAACGAAACTCGCTTCCATCCGCCGCTTCCCAGTAGCTCAACCGCACGTCATTGCTCACAACCCCTTGATCTACAAGGCCAACTTTGGTCACGACGCGCTGCAGCGAGGTGTAGCCGCCGCAGGCGGGCCCTCCTCGCCACTCGACGACCATCCGTCCGTCCACGCCCGTCACATCGCTCACGGGCTGCGTATGTCCGAGCGACAGGTCATAGACCGCGCGATGCATCTGAAGTGCGGGTGCGGCGATGGCAGGGGCCAGGCTCGCAGCGAAAAAGGCTGTAATTACAGGCACTAACCGTTCGAACCGCTTCACTTTTCTTTCGCTCCTGCTCCGCGCATCTCGGCCCTTTTGCGAGCTTACACCATCGGGTAAACCGGATAACCCGTTCACTCACAAGGCTTTCCATGTCCCGCCCCCGCATTCTCGTCACAAGGAAATTGCCGCCGGATGTAGAAGCCCGCGCGCTAAGTCATTTCGAGGCAACGCTGAATCCGGATGATACGCTTCCCACACGCGAGAGCATCCTGGCCGGCGCGGAAGGGAAGGACGGCCTTCTCGTGACGGTGACGGACAAGCTGGATGCCGGCCTCATCGCCGCGCTCCCCGCAAGCATCCGGATTATCTCAACCTTCTCCGTAGGTTACGACCATATCGATATCGCCGCCGCCAGGGCGCGCGGCATCGCCGTCACCAACACGCCGGACGTCCTGACCGACGCCACGGCGGAGATCGCCCTCCTTTTGATGCTCGGCGCAGCGCGCAACGCCACCTCCGCCATCGCCACGCTGCGGGAAGGCCGCTGGAAGAATTGGGCGCCCACGGGAATGCTGGGTACGGAGCTTTCTGGAAAGCGCCTCGGCATTCTGGGGCTTGGCCGCATCGGCCGCGCGACGGCCGCCCGCGCCCGCGCCTTCGGCATGGAGATCCACTATCACAGCCGCCAGCGCCTCTCCCCTGAACTTGAGGACGGTGCAATCTATCACGCTGATATCGCTTCGCTTTTCGGCGTCTCCGATGTGCTCTCGATCCACTGCGCCTCGACGCCCGAGACACGCCGCATCCTCAATCGAGATACGATCCCCTTGCTCCCCGAAGGGGCCATCATCGTGAACACGGCGCGCGGCGACATCGTCGATGACGAGGCGCTGATCGAAGCCCTCGCCTCGGGCCGCCTCGGCGCCGCCGGTCTCGACGTCTTCGCCAACGAGCCGAACCTGCACCCCGCCTATCTCGGGCTGTCCAATGCCTTCCTGCTTCCGCATCTCGGCAGCGCTACACTGGAGACGCGCAACGCGATGGGCTTCAGAGCCCTCGACAATCTGGAAGCCTTTTTCGGAGGGAAAACGCCGCAAGACCTGGTAACGAACTGATCGCCGCGTTAGGCATCCCTTACCCTTAACGGGGCAAGTTTTGCCGGGCAATGAGGAAGCTGCCACCCCCCAAGCCATTGTTTTTATTTGGCTTCTCTTCTGGCAACCGCCTTGCATCTGCAAGACGGCTCACACGCCTTGAAGGGATCGTGCACAGCCGCGATGGGGAACATGGGGTATCCGAAGAGAAATTTCGACAACGGCAAGAACGTCACGCCTGCGATCATGGACGGCACCTTGCCCACCGATCCGCAAACGGAGCGTTTCCGGCGCATTCTGGGGTTGAACGGTCGCGCACAGGCCACCCGCCACCTCGTAACGCAAGCGCTTGCTTTCGCGAATGAAACCGAAAGCCGCATCGTCGCCCTCAATGAACGCATCCGTCAGCTGGAAGCGCTGGCTCATACCGATGAGCTGACCGGTCTGCTGAACAGGCGCGGCTTCAACGATGTCCTGCGCCGCAACCTGCTCAGCGCCGCCCGTTATGAAGAAGCAGGCCTCCTCGCCTATATCGATCTCGACGATTTCAAGGCCATCAACGACCGTTGCGGACATGCGACTGGCGACGAAGTGCTTAGAACCATTGGCGCTTTCCTGAGCAGAAGCATCCGGGCGACCGACTACGCCGCCCGTCTCGGCGGCGACGAATTCGCCGTTCTCTTCGTTCGCGCGGATCATCGTCCCGCACGCGAAAGAGCGCGCGAAATGGTCCGTGAAATCGGCAAGCTGAAGATTGCCTGCAAGTCGCATCGCATCTCCCTCCGCGCAAGCCTTGGTCTGGCGAGCTACAACGGCGAAACGAGCCTCGAGGGACTGATCGAACGCGCCGACCGCGCAATGTATGCGGACAAGAAGAATGGCAGCCGCGCCGCGCGGCTGACGACGCTCGGCTGACCGTTCAGGAGAGCGCTTCGCCCTTCGGTTGCTGCTGCGTAATGCAGTGGATCGAGCCGCCGCCTGCGGCGATTTCAAGCGCCGGCACCGTCACGATCTTCCGGCCCGGAAATGCCTCACTCATTACACGTGCGGCCGCTTCATCGTTCGGGTCGTCATAGATCGGCATGACAACCGCACCATTGGCGACATAAGAGTTCACATACGAGGTACACAGACGCCTTCCGTCCGGTCGCCTGAACTGTCTCTGAGGCTGCGGAATCTCCATGACCTCGAGCCGACGCCCTCGGGCATCGCGAGCAGCCTCGAGCCGCCGCTTGTTATCTTGCATCCGCATATAGTTGGGATCGTTCCTGTCGTCCGGCATATGCAGCAGCACCCGCCCCTCCCCGGCGAATGACGCGATCATGTCCACATGACCGCTCGTCTCGTCATCCTGCAATCCACGGTCGAGCCAGATGATCCGCGCGACGCCCAGCGTGAGAGCAAGCGCCTCCTCGATCTGCTGCCGCGTCATCTCGGGATTTCGGTTGTCGTTCAAAAGACATTCCTCGGTCGTCATTAGCGTGCCGTAGCCGTCGACGGAGATCGATCCGCCCTCCAGCACCATGTTGTTCGTATATTTGCGCATGCCGAGCCGGTCGAGGATAAGTCCGGCCACCGCGGCGTCGTTTTCATAGCCATGATAGGCGTTGCCCCACGCATTGAAGCGCCATTGCGAACCGGTGACGTGCCCCTTCCCGTCGATGAGAAATATGGGCCCTGAATCGCGGCACCAGCTGTCGTCGATCGGCAGGGGCACGATCTCGATATCCCGTCCGCAAGCAAGCCTGACCTGGGCCTCGTCTTCGGGACGGCACACCATGCTCACAGGCTCGAACGCGCCAATAGATCGCGCAACCTGCGCATAGGCGGCATAAGCCTGCGGCAGCCGCTCTCCCCAGACCTCCGTCCGGCTCGGCCACTGCATCCAGCATCGCTCATGCGGCTCCCATTCGGCTGGCATGAAAAAGCCGTCATCCGCCGCCGTCCGCCGTTCGCTCATGCCTTACTCTTCCCCGCTCTTTCGCAGTGTCGTGTTAGAGGTTAGGTATAACGCGACAATATGGAGCGGCAACCGCCGGAAAGGGAGAAAGCATCATGGCCGGAAAGATCGAAGCTCGCCTGAAGGAACTCGGCATCGAACTGCCCGCACCCTCTCAGCCCGCCGGCACCTATGTGCCCTTTGTCCGCGCCGGCAATCTGGTCTTCATCTCCGGCCAGGGTCCCGTCGGTCCGAAAGGCCTCGAATATCAGGGTAAGGTCGGTAAGGAGCAGGACGTCGACGCCGCAAAGGCCGCGGCGCGCCTTACCATGATCAATGTTCTCGCGCAGTTGAAGGCCGCCTGCGGCGGTGATCTCGATCGCGTTCAGCGCTGCGTCAAGCTTCTCGGCTTCGTCAACTCGACGCCTGAATTCGACCAGCAGCCCGCCGTCATCAATGGCGGCTCCGATCTTCTGGTCGAGGTATTCGGCGAAGCAGGCCGGCATGCGCGCTCCGCTGTCTCGGCCGCCTCGCTTCCCTTCCAGATGACGGTGGAAATCGAGGCGATTTTCGAGATCGCCTAGGCAGTTCCGCCTCTCTAGGATCGGGTCATGGGAGATAGTGAAGCCGCCATCATCAGGGTCGTCGATACGCTTGCCGCCGTGAATGCCGCGAGTTGGGACGCTTGCGCAAATCCGCCGGGCGAACCCTACAACCCTTTCATCTCGCACGCTTTTTTGAGCGCCCTCGAGGAAAGCGGTTCCGCCACGCGGCGGACCGGCTGGCTCCCCCAGCACCTCCTGCTTGAAGACGGAGATGGCCAGCTTTCAGGCTGCATGCCCCTCTACCTCAAGAACCATAGCCGCGGTGAATACGTGTTCGATCATGGCTGGGCCAATGCATTCGAAAATGCGGGAGGCAGCTACTATCCCAAGCTTCAGTGCTCCGTTCCCTTTACCCCGGCAACCGGACCGCGGCTGCTCGCTGCAAACACGCCGGCACGAGAAGCCATCGAAGACACCCTGATCGCCGGAGCCGTTGAAGTTGTGAAGCGTATGAATGTTTCCTCGCTTCACCTCACCTTCCTGCCGGAGCGTCAATGGACAAGATTGGGAACAATCGGCCTGTTGCAGCGGACCGATCAGCAATTCCATTGGCATAATCGGGGATATGACCGCTTCGAGGATTTTCTGGCGGATTTGTCATCACGCAAGCGCAAGATGATCCGCAAGGAACGCGAACGCGCCAGGGAAAACGGCATCGCCGTCGAATGGGTGACCGGAAGCGACCTCACCGAAGATCACTGGGACGCCTTCTTTTCCTTCTACATGGACACCGGAGCGCGCAAGTGGGGCTCTCCCTACCTCACACGGGAATTTTTCAGTCTCGTTGGCGAGCGCATGGCAGAGGATACGCTCCTCGTCATGGCGCGGCGGGACGGCAGGCTGATCGCAGGTGCCCTGAACTTCATCGGTGGAGACGCTCTTTATGGACGCAATTGGGGCGCCATTGAGCACCACCCCTTCCTCCACTTCGAGTGCTGCTACTACCAGGCCATAGAATTTGCAATTGAAAGGCGCCTTGCCCGGGTCGAGGCGGGCGCCCAGGGCGAGCACAAGCTCGCCCGCGGCTATGTGCCGTCGCGCACCTATAGCGCTCACTGGATCGCAAATACATCATTCCGGGAGGCGGTGGCGGAGTACCTTTCCCGGGAACGGCAATATGTAGATCGGGATATCGCGATACTTGGCGAATACGCCCCCTTCCGGCACGATGCAAACAAGGAAGAACATCAGGAGGACGATTTCTGACCGTGGCCTACGATCAAGACAATATCTTTGCGAAAATCCTTCGCGGCGACGCTCCCTGCTTCAAGGTCTATGAAGACGACATGACGCTTTCCTTCATGGACGTCATGCCGCAGGCCGAGGGTCACACGCTCGTCATCCCGAAGTTTCCGGCGGAAAACCTTTTCGATCTCGATCCGGAATATGTCGCCGCAATGGCGAAGACGGTGCAGCGTGTCGCACCTGCCGTCAAAAAGGCTTTCGACGTTCCCGGCATTCTGATCGCTCAGTTGAACGGCTCGGCGGCAGGCCAGACGGTCTTCCACATCCATACGCATATCATTCCGCGCACCAACGGCATCGACCTCAAACTGCATGCGCGCGAAATGGCCGATTTCAAGGAACTTGAGAAGCACGCTGAAAAAATAAAGGCGCTTATCGCCTGACGGGGGAGCGCGGGCCAACGCTGCGGGGAGGCAGCGCACCCGCCCAGGGGAGGAAAATAATGAAATTTGCAAGAAACGCGGCGGCAGCCGCCACCATTCTCGTCGTCATGTCCGCTTGTTCCGATGACTACACTCAGGAAGCCGTGACCGAACCGTCACCCTTTCACGGCATACATGGCATCACCGTCACAAAAGAAGGAAATATCCTCGCGGGGAGCGTTGTCGGCCGCGCGATATATGAGGTCGACCGCGATACGGGCGAGACAAGCATCTTTGAAGGTCCTCCGGAAGGCATGGCGGACGATCTTGAAGAAGGGCCGGACGGCACGCTGGCATGGACAGCCTTCCTCGATGGCAAGGTCTATGCGCGGAAGCCCGATGGCACGCTACTGACGCTCGCCAGCGGGCTGCCCGGCCTTAATTCGCTCGCCTGGACCGATGACGGGCGTCTTTTCGCGACGCAGGTCTTCCTGGGTGACGCGCTTTATGAACTTGATCCAAGCGGCGAAAATCCGCCCCGCAAGATCATGTCCGGCATGGGTGGCCTCAATGGCTTCGATTTCGGCCCTGACGGAAAACTTTACGGCCCCCTGTGGTTCAAGAAGCAGATCGCCCGGGTCGATGTCGATACGGCGTCACTGGAAGTCGTCGCCGAAGGCTTCGCAACACCGGCCGCGGTCAACTTCACCTCAAAGGGCGACCTCTACGCAGTCGACACCGAAGCCGGTAGAGTGTACCGCGTGAATACGGACAACGGAGAAAAAACGCTTGTCGCTGAGGTAGCCCCCGCAATCGACAATCTTGCCTTCGACAGTGAGGATAACCTCTACATCACCAACATGGCGGACAATGCCGTGATCGCCGTCGATACGGAAAATGGGGAGACGGAAACTCTCGTTTCGGGCCCACTGGCGGTGGCAGGCGATATCGCAATAAGCGGGGACGGCGATCTCTACGTTGCCGACCTCTTCGCGATCCGCAAGGTAAACCCGGCGGACGGAAAGATCGATGAAGTCGCCCGCGTATGGTCATCCAGAATCGACTACCCGCTCGGCATCTCCGTGCAAAACGGCAAGGTCGCTGTTGCCGCACTGACCGCTGGCGCGGTTCAGGTTTTCGATACAACCGGCATCGGCTCTTCCGAACCTCATCACGGTTTCACCACGCCCGTCGACGCCCTCGTCCTTTCCGACGGCAGCGTCATCATCTCCGAATATGCGCGCGGCGCGCTGGTGCGCGTGGCAAATGATGACTGGGATAACCGCATCGATCTGGCGACCGGTTTAAGCGGTCCGGCCATGCTGATGCCCGGCGACGAAAGCACGGTCTATGTAAGCGAAAATCTCGGCGGCCGAATTACAAGCGTGAACATTCAGACCGGGGAAAAGTCCGTCGTCATCGACGATCTGGCCACCCCGGAAGGGTTCGACATTGGAAGCGACGGGCGATTTGTAATTGCCGAAGTCGGAGCCAAACGGATCACGGCTGTTGACCCGGCGACAGGCGAGAGGGAAATCATCGCTGCTCGGCTCCCCATCGGGCTTGAAGCGCCCGAAAATGCCCCACCCATCTTCATTCCTACCGGTGTTGTCATCGCAGAGAACGGTGACATCCTCTATTCCTCGGATATTGACGTCCGCATTTACCGACTGAAGAAAGGTTGAACTGCTGTCATGTGGAACATAATCGCAGTGCTGTCCGGATTGCTTACCGGCCCCGAAGCTTACGCCGTGACCGATGCAGGCATTTTCAAGAGCGAGGAAAGCTGCAAGGCAGCCATCACGGAAGCCGTTAATTCCAAGCTCGACGAGGAAACGAAGGCGCAATACGAAGGCGGCTACAGGCAATTCGTCTGTGTCCGTATTCACGGCGCGGAAATGCTCGACAGCGCCGAATAAACCGCGACCCATAAAAAAACACCGCCCGGCGTGTGCCGGGCGGCGTTTCGATTTGCGGTCAGCGCTTCTAGCCCATATGGAAGGCGACGAACTTGTTGCCATCCAGATCGCGGAAGTAGCCGCCATAGAAGGTCTCGCCGCGAAGGCCCGGCGCTCCCTCGTCCTTCCCGCCAAGGCTGAGCGCTTTCGCATGCATCTTGTCGACATTCTCGCGAGAGCCCACCGCCAGGGCCACCATAGTGCCATTGCCGAACGTCGCCTTGTTACCGTCATGCGGCTTCGTGACGGCAAGCATCGGCCCGCCATTGCTCCAGCCGACGAAGCGCCCTGGGTCCGACATCGCCTTCTTGGCACCAATTACGGACAGCAGTTCGTCATAGAATGCCACGGCACGATCGAGATCGTTCGTACCGACCATCACATATCCAATCATGTCTCTCTAGCTCCCTGATACTTGTTGTTTGTTGCACGCAAAAAGGACGGCCGGAAAATCCTTTGTTCCGACCGCCCTTTGTCTTTTATCCCCGCATTCTTGCGAGGCTCATATCATTCTACCAGCAAAGGCACCTTTGGCACCGTACCACCGCCTGAGCCACCCGAACCGTCACGCGGCTTCTTCGTACGAGGCTTCTTCGGCCCACCACCGCTGGGACTGCGCGGGTGCGCCGGCTCGATATCGAAGGACAGAGCATCGCCCGACACTTCGACGCGGACATGTCCGCCCTTCACCAGCTTCCCGAAGAGAACTTCGTCCGCCAGAGGCTTCTTGATATTTTCCTGGATAACGCGAGCAAGCGGCCGAGCGCCCATCTGCTCGTCATATCCACGTTCGGCAAGCCAACTATTGGCCTCCGGTGTCAGTTCGATCGTGACGTGGCGGTCTGCAAGCTGAGCCTCCAACTGCAGCACGAACTTCTCGACAACCTGCGCGATGACATCCTCCGGCAGATGGCCGAAGGGAATAACGGCATCGAGACGATTGCGGAATTCCGGCGTGAAGAGCCGCTTGATGGCGTCTTCGTCATCGCCCACACGCTTCTTTTGAGCGAAGCCTATCGTCGGCTTCGCCATGTCCGCAGCCCCTGCATTCGTGGTCATGATGAGAACCACATTACGGAAGTCGATCTTCTTGCCGTTATGGTCCGTCAGCTTGCCGTGATCCATGACCTGCAACAGGATGTTGAAGAGGTCCGGATGCGCCTTCTCGATCTCGTCCAGAAGCAATACGCAATGCGGATGCTGATCGACGCCATCGGTCAGAAGACCGCCTTGATCGAAACCCACATAGCCGGGCGGAGCGCCAATGAGCCGCGAGACCGTATGCCGCTCCATATACTCCGACATATCGAAACGGAGCATCTCAACGCCGAGAACCGACGCAAGTTGACGCGCGACTTCCGTCTTGCCGACGCCCGTCGGACCTGAGAAGAGATAGCACCCGATGGGCTTCTCCGCTTCGCGCAGACCGGCACGCGCCAGCTTGATCGCTGCGGCAAGAGCATCGATGGCAGCATCCTGACCGAACACGACACGTTTCAGCTCGGTATCGAGATCCTTGAGCTTTTCCGTATCGCTCTTCGAGACCGACTTGGGCGGAATGCGGGCCATCGTGGCGATCACAGCTTCGATTTCGGCGACGCCGATCGTTTTCTTGCGGCGAGATTCCGCAAGGAGCATTTGCGATGCGCCCGCCTCGTCGATCACATCGATCGCCTTATCGGGAAGCTTCCGGTCATGCATGTATTTCGCGGAGAGTTCGACAGCCGCCTTCACCGCGTCGTTGGTGTAGCGAACCTTGTGGAACTCTTCGAAATAAGGCTTGAGCCCCTTCAGTATCTTCACCGAGTCCGGCACCGAAGGTTCGACCACGTCGATCTTCTGGAAGCGGCGAACAAGGGCCCGGTCCTTCTCGAAATGCTGGCGATATTCCTTGTAGGTCGTCGACCCGATGCAGCGCACCGAACCGCTTGCCAGCGCAGGCTTCAGCAGATTGGACGCATCCATTGCGCCACCGCTCGTTGCGCCCGCACCGATAACCGTGTGAATTTCGTCGATGAACATGATCGCACCGGGATAGGCTTCGATCTCCTTGATCACTGCCTTGATGCGTTCCTCGAAGTCACCGCGATACCGCGTGCCCGCGAGAAGCGTACCCATGTCGAGCGAGAAGATGGTCGCTTCCTTGAGAACGTCGGGCACCTCGCCTTTCACGATACGACGCGCAAGTCCCTCGGCAATTGCCGTCTTGCCGACGCCGGGATCGCCGACGAAGAGCGGATTGTTCTTGGACCGGCGGCAAAGTATCTGAATGGTGCGTTCGACTTCGCGCTCGCGCCCGATAAGCGGATCGATCTTTCCCTGCTTCGCCTTCTCGTTGAGATTCACGCAGTAATTGTCGAGCGCCTCGGTCGTTCGCTCCTTGCCGCGACCACGCTCGCCAGCCTCGGCCTCTTCCTGTGCACCTCGAACAGGACGCGTTTCGCTCATATCGCTGCGTTTCGCGATGCCGTGACTGATATAGTTCACCGCGTCATAGCGCGTCATGTCCTGCTCCTGCAGGAAATACGCGGCGTGGCTTTCGCGCTCCGCAAACATTGCGACAAGCACATTGGCTCCCGTCACTTCTTCCCTGCCGGAAGACTGCACATGGATGACGGCACGCTGGATAACTCTCTGGAAACCGGCCGTCGGCTTGGAGTCCTCGCCATTCTCGACCACGAGGCTCGAAAGCTCGTTATCGACGTAATTGACGAGCTGCTGCCGGAGCAGATCCATATCGACATTACATGCCCGCATCACAGCGGCTGCATCGCTGTCATCCATCAGGGAAAGCAGGAGATGTTCGAGCGTGGCGTATTCATGGTTACGCTCATTGGCGAGCGCCAGCGCGCGATGAAGCCCCTCCTCCAGGTTACGTGAAAACGTCGGCACTCCGAACCTTCCCTTCTGCTGAACTTGGGTACAGCCTGAACGCGCTACTAATCTCTCTCCATCGTACATTGCAGCGGATGCTGGTGCTGGCGCGCGAAATCCATCACCTGCGTAACTTTCGTTTCCGCCACTTCATACGTGTACAAACCGCACACGCCCACGCCGTGCTGATGGACGTGGAGCATTATCAATGTGGCCTCCTCTCGCCCCTTGTTGAAAAAGTGCTCCAGAACATGAACGACGAATTCCATCGGGGTGTAATCGTCGTTAAGCAGCAACACCTTGTAGAGCGAGGGCTTTTTGGTTTTTGGCTTCGTCTTCGTGATGACGCCGGTGCCTGCGCCTCCGTCTTCATCACCGCGCCGCCTGTCGTCGGACATACCCCATTCCTGCCGAAATCTTGCCTGCCGCGGTCTTTCAACCTGACGACAGTAACTCTGAAACCTTCAACTCTTTGATAGATAGTCGACCATATCGAAAATCAAAGATCATCCTTATCCTAGCCAGATTCGAGCCCCTGCCGAGAGGGCTTGCGTAAGGCGCCGGCACGCTGCAACCGTGCCCCCTGAAACGCCCGGTCACCTGCCTGTCTCGTGCATGGCGAACTTGCGCGGGCGCGCCACGAAATCGCGCCACAGAACTGCCCTGACCGACAAAAACTCGTCCGACGCCCGTTTAGCTTGAGAGACAGAAGCCGGTTAACGAAATATTAACCCTGTTAATAAATTGGTAATACACATTTCTTATGTTCGAAAGCTGTCGTAAGCGCTCAAGATTCCTAGGGTTTTTGTAAATTTTCTGGCCCAGGGGTCTTCGCAAACTGTGGTTCTGCCGCTACAGTTTTTGGGGATAAGTTTCCGGGGGCGCGTTCGGGCAGGACGCGCCGGCAAGAGGGGTCAAGTGACATGCAGGGGCCTGCGCTCACGAGTAATGCGCGCAAAACCTCCAATGTGAAGGGGCAGACCCTGCGCCTGTTGGCGTTGGGACTTTTGGCTGCCTTTGCTTGGGCTTTGGCGCAGCCGGTTCACGCAGCGACGCCGCCGACGGCATCGCTCGTCATGGACGCCCACTCCGGGAAAATACTCTATTCACGCAATGCCGACGAATACCGCTATCCGGCATCCCTCACCAAGGTAATGACGCTTTACCTCCTGTTTGAAGGACTGGAAGCTAAAAAGTTCACTCTGAAATCCCGCATCACCATGACCCCCCGCGGAGCGGGAATGCCGCCTTCGAAACTGGGTCTTAGGGCCGGGCAGACGATCAGCGTCGAGGATGCGATCCTCGCGCTCGTAACGCGTTCAGCCAATGATGTCGCCTCGGCGGTTGGAGCCTTCCTTGCGGGGACAGAAGACGATTTCGCCGTGAAGATGACGAAAAAAGCGCACGAACTCGGCATGTCGCGCACCACCTACAAGAATGCTTCGGGGCTGCCGAATAGCGCTCAGAAGACCACCGCGCGCGATCAAGCCAAGCTGGCGAAGCGTATTCGCGAGGATTTCCCTCAATATTACCACTACTTCAGCACGGAATATTTCGTCTGGGGAAAGTCCCGCATTCGCAATCACAACCATCTTCTTGGCAAATATGAAGGCACGACGGGCCTGAAAACCGGCTACACCAATGCCTCGGGATTTAACCTGACGGCCACGGTAGAACGGGACGACAAGTTTCTCATCGGTGTCGTAATGGGCGGCAAAAAGGCCAAGCTCCGCGACGCCCAGATGGTGGAAATCCTCGACAAGGCGTTTCCTCGCGCAGTGGCCATGAAGGGCGGCAATACGCTTATGGCTGCCGCCGCCCCTCCTCCAACTCCCATTCTCCGTCCAGTTGGACTCGTGAACGACAATGATCGCTCCGAACTACTGCAGCTCGCTTCTTCGATTGAAGATGAGCGAGCCCCCGACGAGGAGACCTATGCTGCAAATGGGTGGACCGCAGAGCCTCCAGCCGCCGTGGAGACGGCCGCCCTGCCCGTTGCCGCGCCTGAGAGCTCGCAAAAGCAGGGGGCTTCGGCGGCCCCTGTTGACAGCGTAACAGCCTATGCCGTTGCGGCACTGCGCACGGCCGAAGGCCCGGTGCGTAAGGCCGGAAGAGAAATTGGCAACTTCCTTGTTGCTCCTGCCAACGCTGCAATCAGCCCCGATGCGGCTGCTAACCCGTTGCTTCGGACCGCTGCCAACGATCCGGCCCGGCGCGAGCCGCCAGCGGCGCAATCCTGGCGGGAAGGCGATCCTTTGATCCCTGAGGGCACCTGGATCATCCAGATTGGCGCTTATGCCGAGCAGTCGGACGCCGTTGACAGCATCCGCAAGGCGATGCGGGCAGCGCCATCCGAGCTAGGAGATGCCGTCCCTGTTACGGTGCCTGTAAAGACGGCCGACAACCGGACCCTCTATCGCTCGCGCTTCGGCGGCTTCGAAGGTGAGACGGCGGCACGAAATGCCTGCGGCCGCCTCGCCCGGGAAGCGATCCAGTGCATCCCTATTCCGCCAGCAAATTGGGCTCTTCCGCAGGCTGGCGAGAGCAAGGAGAAGCGGCGAGGCTAAGGGAGCCTGGGTTTTCTCTCAAGCCACCACAGGCAGATTGAGCGCTTCGGCGAGGGCACGCACCTCCGCTCGTGCCGCGACATGCGACATGGACATCTGCGTGTCGACCCCTTCTTCTCTGAGGTCGAGAAGCGTAAGTCCTGACGGAAACATCTCTCGAAAGATCACACGCTCGCCAAAACCCGGCCCCGTCCGGAAACCTATCCGTCGCGCAAGCGTTTCGAGCACGGCTTCCACTCGACGCTTGTTCTTCGCATCCACATGCGACAGCCGGTTGCGGACGACGATCCAGTCGATCTCTCCGCCGTCCGAAACCGCTCGCCGTTTGCGGCACTCCCACACCATCTCGCTGTAAACGCTGGGGCCCAGGACCTTGTAGCTCTGCGGATCGACACGGCCCAGCAGATCGAAATCCACGAAACTGTCGTTCATCGGCGTTATGAGAGTGTCTGCATGAGCATGCCCCAGGCGCGACAGATTGTTGTCGCTGCCCGGACAATCGATCACCAGATAATCATTGGCCGATGAAAGCCGGGATATGGTCCCGGCAAGCTCGGCTTCCTCGGCCGCATTGGCCTCCGATACAGTTCCGAGGGTCGATCGCACGATGACGGCATGGTCCGGCATGACCAGATTGACATTCGCCGCGTCGGCCCAGGCTTTCCTGTTTTCAACATACCGCGTCAATGAACGCTGCCGCCCATCCAGGTCGATCGAGCCAACACGATATCCCGCATGCAAGAGATGCGCGATGATGTGCATGGCAGTGGTCGTCTTGCCCGACCCGCCCTTTTCATTGCCCAGCACGATTATATGAGCAGGCTTCATTGCCCGCATTTCGTCCGACATTAAACCCCGCCCAATCCCGAAAACACCGAAACCACAGTCGAATCGCGCGGAGTTTGGGAGCTCCCGGGAAAGGCGTCAACTTGGGCGGCTCGATGCCCCTTGCGGCCTCCCCCATCTCTGCGGCTACACTTGAAATACTTGCAGTGGCGGGGACGCTGACGAGTTTGCAGCCCCTCATCTCCTTGGCAACAAATCCGGGATACTCCGAATGAATGGCATGCTCACCCTCGACCAGCTTTCCGACCTCGTTTCGTCCGGCGAAATCGACACAGTCGTTATGGCCATGCCGGACATGCAGGGCCGTCTGGTTGGCAAGAGGATGGCGGCCCCATTCTTTCTCGATACCGGCGTTCACGAAACACACGCCTGCAACTACCTCCTCACGGTCGACACGGACATGGAGCCGGTCCCGGGCTACAAAGCAGCCAGCTGGGCCCAGGGCTATGGCGACTTTGCACTGAAGCCGGATATTGCAACCCTCAGGCGTGTTCCCTGGCTTCCGGGTACCGCCATCGTGATCTGCGATACCGTGGATCATCACGGCGAGGACATTCCGCACGCACCGCGATCCATCCTGAAAAAGCAGCTGAAGCGCCTTGCGGCCATAAAGATGAAAGCCTTCATGGCTTCGGAACTGGAATTCTATCTGTTCGACGAAACCTATGAGAGCGCCCACGAGAAGAACTACCGGAACCTGAAAAGTCCCAATTGGTACATTGAGGACTACCATGTCTTTGCGACCAGCAAGGAAGAAGGGATCATGCGGGCGATCCGCAACGGACTCGAAGGAGCGGGCATTCCAGTCGAAAACTCCAAGGGTGAATGGGGACCCGGCCAGGAAGAAATCAACGTCCGGTACGCTGAGGCTCTGGAAATGGCGGATCGCCATACGCTCCTGAAAAATGGCATCAAGGAGATAGCCTGGCTGCACGGCAAGGCCGTAACCTTCATGGCCAAGTGGAACTACGAGTTGGCCGGATCTTCGTGCCATATCCATATGTCGCTCTGGGACGAAAAGGCAAAGCAGGCTCACTTCTTCGATAAGGCAGCCGAACCGTATGGCATGTCCGAACTTTGCCAGAACTTCCTCGCTGGCCAGCTACGTCACGCCCATGAGATGACATATTTCCTCGCACCGCAGGTGAACTCCTACAAGCGCTTCGTAAACGGGTCTTTTGCTCCCACCAACATCGTCTGGTCGAATGACAATCGTACGGCAGGCTTCAGGATGTGCGGCCGCGAAAAAAGTCTCCGTATCGAATGCCGCATTGGCGGAGCGGATCTCAATCCCTACCTCGCCTATGCTGCACTCCTTGCCACTGGTCTGCAGGGTGTTGAGCAAAAGTTGAGCCTCGAACCTGAGTTTACGGGCGATGCCTATGGCAGCGCGGGCGTCCCTTCTCTCCCCAAGAGCCTTCGCGATGCTCTGTCGTCCCTGGAAAGGTCGGAGACGCTCCGGTCCGCTCTCGGCGAGGACGTGATCGAGCACTATCTCCACACCGGGCGCTGGGAGCAGATGGAATACGAACGTCGGGTGACCGACTGGGAACTTATGAGAGGCTTCGAGCGCGGATGAGCGAGACCCTGAAAGTCATATCTCCGGTCGACGGTAGCACTTACGTCGAACGTCCACTCGCCACCTGGGAGGAAATCGACGGCGCCCTCTCAGCCGCGAAAGCAGCACAGGCCGCATGGAAGTACATTCCGGTCGCGGAGCGCGCGGCGTTATGCCTTCGCTTCGTCGAGGCGTTCCTTGCCATGAAGGATGAGATTGTCCCCGAACTTGCCTGGCAGATGGGGCGGCCCGTTGCCTATGGCGCGGGCGAATTGAAGGGATTTGAGGAACGCGCGCGCTACATGATCGCTATCGCCGGGGACGCTCTGGCGGATATCGATGCAGGCCCGAAGGAAGGGTTTAGGCGTTGGGTGCGCCGGGAGCCCGTCGGCACGGTGCTCGCCATCGCCGCCTGGAATTACCCTTACCTGATCGCCGTGAACTCGGTCATCCCGGCTCTTATGGCCGGCAATTCAGTGATCCTCAAACATTCCGGCCAGACTCCGCTCTGCGCGGAACGCTTTGCAGCGGCATTCGCGAGAGCCGGCGCACCGGATGGTCTTTTCCAGATCGCGCATATGAGTCACGAAATGACGGAACGCACGATCGGGGACCCACGCACAGATCAGGTCATGTTCACAGGCTCTGTAGCCGGCGGCCACGCTGTCGTGAAGGCTGCTTCCAACCGTTTCATCGGCATCGGTCTTGAACTTGGCGGCAAAGACCCCGCCTATGTCCGCGCCGACGCGAACCTTCCCTTCGCCGTCGAAAACCTCGTGGATGGTGCCTATTTCAATTCCGGCCAGTCTTGCTGCGGCAAGGAACGCCTGTATGTCCACGCCGACGTCTACGACGAATTCGTCGAGGGTTTTGTCGACCTGACGAAGAAATACAAGCTGGGCGATCCTCTCGACCCGGAGACGACCATCGGCCCGATGGTGCGCGCTTCTGCCGCCCAATTCGTACGCGGGCAGATCGAGCAGGCCAAGCGCGCCGGCGCCCGGGCGCTCGTCGGAGAAGCCCAGTTTCCCGCATCGAAGGAAGGCACGCCGTATCTGGGCCCGGAAGTCCTGGTCGACGTGAACCATCAGATGGACGTGATGCGGGAAGAAACGTTCGGTCCCGTCATCGGCATCATGAAGGTCTCCTCCGACGAGGAAGCGATCCAGCTCATGAATGACAGCCCCTATGGGCTCACGGCCTCCGTCTGGACGGAGGATGAAGAGGTGGGCGAAAAGATCGGCGAGCAGATCGACACCGGGACCTTCTTCCTCAATCGCTGCGACTATCTCGACCCAGCTCTCGCCTGGACCGGCGTCAAGGATACCGGCCGCGGCGCAACGCTCTCGCGCGTCGGCTATGAGTTTGTCACCCGGCCGAAGAGCTATCACCTGAGAACCAAAACAAAATGATCGACACTTATCCAAGCCTGAACGGCAATTGGAACTTCCCGACAAAGATGCGCTTCGGTCCCGGACGCATCGCGGAGCTTGCAGATGCCTGCTCGGCTGCAGGGATCAACCGCCCACTTCTTGTGACGGACCCCGGCCTGAAACCGCTCCCCATGATCGCGGAAGCACTCGCCCTTCTTGAAAAGAACGGTATACCGCCTGCCCTTTTCTCGGATGTGCACCCCAATCCCGTCGGCTCGGATGTCGAAGCCGGCCTCAAAGTCTTCCGCGGGAACAAGCATGACGGCGTAATCGTCGTTGGCGGCGGCAGCGCCATGGACGCAGGCAAGGCCATAGCCTTCATGTCCGGGCAGACGAGATCGATGTGGGATTATGAAGACCGGGAAGACTGGTGGACGCGCGCGGACCCCAAGGGCATAGCGCCGGTGATCGCGATTCCTACAACGGCAGGCACTGGCTCGGAAGTCGGTCGCGCCGCCGTCATCACCGATGAAAGCGACCACACCAAGAAAATTATCTTCCACCCCAAGATGATGCCGGTCGACGTGATCTGCGATCCGGAACTGACCGTCGGCCTGCCACCTCACATTACCGCGGCAACAGGCATGGACGCCCTGTCGCACAACCTCGAAGCCTTCTGCTCACCCTTCTGGCACCCGCTCGCGCAAGGTGTGGCGCTCGAAGGCATGAGGCTCGTCAGGGACTGGCTTCCGGAAGCGACGAAACACGGCAGCAATGTTGAGGCACGCGCCTTCATGCTGGCTGCTTCTTCCATGGGAGCGACCGCCTTCCAGAAGGGGCTGGGGTCGATGCATGCCATGAGCCACCCTTGTTCCTCGCTCCGGGGGACGCATCACGGCCTGACCAATGCCGTGGTGATGCCCTACGTCCTGATGCACAACAAGGCGGCAGTCGAAGAAAAACTCACCGCCGCAGCGCGCTACCTTGGCTTGAAGGACCAGAGCTTCTCGGGCTTTGTCGATTGGGTTCTGGCATTGCGCGAGGAGGTAGGCATTCCGCACACGCTGAAAGAAATCGGCGTCGACACGGATATCATTCCCGAGGCTGCTGCCATGGCGTTGGAAGATCCTTCCAATGGCGGCAATCCGGTCCCGATGAGCGTGGCAGCTTACGAAGCTCTCTATGCCAATGCGATTGAGGGCCGTCTCGCCTGAGACTATTTCGGCTGACCGGGAACCCAGTTGCCCTCGCCATCATAGTGACCGGGGATATAACCCTTCGATCCCTGCGACGGTGATACAGGCGGAATGGGGGCACCCTCGCGCATCTGCGGCCTCACCCACCCGCCATATTCACTTTTATGGCCGGGAATGAAGCTCTTGCGAGGCTCCGGTTTCGCCACAGGATTGTCTATCGTCTCGAGAGGCGGAGCTTCCGGAGACGTAGGCCCACGTGCCAATGCCGGAGCAGCCACAAGCAACGCAAGGATGATCGGAAAAATACGTTCCATGACAGGGATATAGGTCTCCCAGCGAGGAATACGAGCGCAATTGATGTCTCCCGCCTGCGCCGCTATCTTCCGCGCGGTTTTCCGAAGGAGACAGCCAATGCCGCTCGATACCACGAGCTACGAAATTCCCGTTGCGCGCAGTGCCGCCGATCTCCGCGAGGCCGTCACCGCCTGGCGCGAGGACGGACATACCGTTGCCCTGGTGCCGACCATGGGGGCCCTGCACGCGGGACACATCTCGCTGGTGGAACTCGCAAAACAGAAAGCCGATCGCGTCATCGTCTCGATCTTCGTGAATCCGACACAGTTTGCGCCGAACGAGGATTTCTCCGCTTATCCCCGCACGGAAGCCGCCGACGCGGAAAAGCTCGAGGGCAAGGCCAATCTGATCTTCGCGCCGGATGCAGCGGACATGTATCCGGATGGCTTCTCGACCACCGTTTCGCTGACCGGCGTGACCGAACCGCTCGAGGGTACCTTCCGCCCCACACATTTTGCGGGTGTCGCAACCGTCGTCGCAAAGCTCATCCTGCGGGCCATGCCGGACATTGCGATCTTCGGCGAAAAGGATTGGCAACAACTCATGGTCATCCGCCGCATGGTGACGGATCTCGATATCCCCGTCGAAATTCTCGGCGGCCCGATCATGCGCGAGGCAGATGGCCTCGCCATGTCATCGCGCAATGTCTACCTTTCGCCGGAAGAGCGGAAAGCAGCAGGACAGCTCAACATCATTCTTCGCGAAACGGCGGAAAGCGTCGCAAAGGGCACACCTATTTCAAAGGCGACGGCAGAAGGCGGGAAGCGCATTCTGGCGCTCGGCTTCGACAAGCTCGACTACCTGGAAATTCGCGATGCAGCTTCGCTTTCAGCCTACGCGGACGACAAACCGACAAGTCCTGCCCGCATCCTGGTCGCTGCGAAGATCGGCAAGACCCGCCTCATCGACAACATGCCGGTCTGAGCCGGGGCTTCAAAGATAGGTCTTGAACCACTCTCGCTGCGCGGGCGCGGACATCTTGAACATCTCCCCCGTATAGGCTTCGAAATGCCCGCAGGGAAGCTGCAGGAACTTCTTCGGTTCCAGCGCCTCCTCAAACGTGCGCGCGGTCATGTCGTAAGGTGTGAGGTGATCCCCAAGCGCGGCAACGAGAAGCAGCGGCGTCGGCGAGATGCGCGAAACGTAGATGCCCGGCTCGTATTCCGTGAAAAGCTCGACCGATTGCAACGTCACGTCGTTTTCCCACTTGGTCGAGTGCGACTTAGTGAACTCCGTGAAGAACTCATAGGTATCTGCGGTCGGCAGCGCGCAGGGCTCGCCCTCGGGCGCTGTCACCGGAATGCGTGCGGGCGCCTCGCCGTGCATCCGCACCGCGCGATCTGCCTCAAAACCCGCTCGAAGAGCCTTCCAGTGATCGCCGCGGATGAGCCGCCGCGCGGATTCCAGTCCGGCGACCAGCGGCACCTGCGAAACCACGCATTTAACGCGCCGGTCGATCGCGCCGACGACAAGCACATGGCCGCCCGAATAACTCGAACCCCAAATGCCAATGCGATCTGGATCGACCTCGTTCATGGTCTGTGCGTGGGTGATGGCATCGCGATAGCCGTCGATCTGTTCTCGCGGATCGAGGTGGCCGCGCGGGCCTCCGTCGCTCGCGCCGCAGTTGCGGTGATCGTAGACGAGCGAGGATATCCCCTCCTCAGCGAAGAATTCCGCGAAGTCGTCGAGATACATTTCCTTCACGGCTGAAAAGCCGTGAGCCATGACGACTGTAGGCGAGGGCCCCTTCGTTCCTTTGCCCTGGTAGAACCAGCCGCGAAGCGTGACCCCGTCCTCGGTCTTGAATTCGATATCTCGCCGCATGGGCCGTCCCCTCTTCGTGTTTTCTCAACACCAGCACGGGAGCACGATCCTGTCACCCGTCCATTCGGGCGGGTTAGATGAGCCCCAGCTCTTCCAGCTCCCGGCGCATCTCCTCGGGCATGTCATCCTCCGCCTCGCCCTTTTTCACGTCGGGTGGGGCGTCCTTCGCTTCCAGATAGCGCCAGCCTTGAAAGGGCCGGCGTTCCTGCCGCCGCGTCGGCACTATTTCCTTGTCGAGTACGAGGCGACAACGGCCAATGCCTTCATTATCCGTAAAGGGCTCGATACCGATGAGCTTCTGCCGGCAGCGAATGACACCTTTCATCACCCAGTAAAGCGAGCCGCCCGCGAGCAGTTCGTCTGTCCGCTTCGGCGTCATCCTGGTTACATGCGCCAGCACCTGCGGCTGCTTCAGCTTTTTCTTTTCCTTCAGCCGCTCTGCCTGCCACCCGGCAAGATCCGCGATGTCGTCCGCCCCGACGCAAAGTTTGACGAGATGAACCGTCAAGCCTCTCCCTCCTCGAAGGTAACGAGCACGGCGCCACCCTCGACCTGATCCCCTTCGCCCACGCGAACTTCCGCAACAATGGAGTCCGCTCCGGCAACCAGTGTCTGTTCCATCTTCATCGCTTCCATCACGACGAGCGCCGCGCCTTTCCGCACTTTTGCACCGGGCTCGGCGAGAACCTGAACAATCTTGCCGGGCATAGGCGCCTTCATAGCGCCCGTATCGGCATCCGAGACGACATCGACATCCATCGGATCGACGATCTCGAACTCGGTGGCGGCGCCATCGTGAATGAGGATAAAACCCCTTCCCTTCGGCACACAAGAAGCGGTCAAACGGACCCCGTCGACTGTGGCGGTCAGAACGCCATCGCCATTCATGATGGCGGACGCGACAATATCCTCACCCTCGTCGCGAACGCCGGAAATGCGCCAACACTCGCCCTCCGGCGTTACCTTCAGCGAAACCTCTTCGCCGGCTACGATGAACCTAAGCACTTCGCTGCGGCTTCCGCCGAGAACCCAGCTGTCGCTCGCAGCCCAGGGCGAGTGTGGTTCGTCGCTTTTCTCCTGAGCCTGCTCAAGTTCCACCTTGCGCATGAGCATTTGTACTGCAACGCCAAGCGCCAGAAGGCGCGGGTCCACCGCACCCGTTGGAACCAGTGCATCGAGATGGCGATCGATGAAACCGGTATCGATATCCCCGGCCATGAAGGCTTCGTGGCCCATGGCGGCGGCAAGAAAGGCAAGGTTTGTCTTCGGCCCCGCCACTTCCATGCGCGAAAGAAATCCCCTGAGGGTACGGAGCGCCACCAGCCGCGTCTCGCCATGCGCGATGATCTTGCCAATCATGGGGTCATAGAACATCGTGACGTCGTCACCCTCGCGCACACCCATATCGGTGCGGACATGAGGCATGTTCGCAGGCGCGCGTAGCCTGAGAAGCTGGCCGGTCGAGGGAAAGAACTTCTTCGCGGGATCCTCCGCATAGAGACGCACCTCGACAGCGTGACCCTTCAGCGGAACTTCGTCCTGCGCCAACGGCAGATGCTCGCCCGCCGCAACGCGGAGCTGCCATTCGACCAGATCTTGTCCTGTAATCGCTTCCGTCACCGGGTGCTCGACCTGCAGCCGGGTGTTCATCTCCATGAACCAGAAGCCATCGGCTTTGAGCCCCTGAGAGGCGTCGGCAATGAATTCGACCGTACCTGCGCCGCGATAGCCGATGGCCTTTGCGGCAGCGACCGCCGCCTCGCCCATGGCCTTTCGCATTTCTTCGGGCATTCCGGGCGCAGGTGCTTCCTCGATCACCTTCTGGTGGCGCCGCTGAAGCGAGCAGTCACGCTCGTAGAGCGACACGGCGTTCCCATGACTGTCCGCGAAAACCTGGATCTCGATATGCCGCGGGCGCGCCACATATTTCTCGACCAACACACGTTCATCGCCAAAGGCGGACCCCGCCTCGCGCTGCGCGCTCTTGAGCTCCTTCGCGAAATCGGCAGGATCGTCGACACGGCGCATGCCCTTGCCGCCACCGCCCGCCACTGCCTTGATGAGCACGGGGTAGCCGATGCGCTCCGCCTGCTCGCCGAGAAAATCTGCATGCTGGTTATCCCCGTGATAGCCGGGAACCACAGGCACGCCCGCCTTCTCCATGAGCGCCTTGGCTGCGTCTTTCAGGCCCATCGCCTTGATGGCGCTGGCGGGCGGGCCGACAAATACCAGCCCCGCTTTCTCACAAGCCTCCGCGAAGCCGGCATTCTCCGAGAGAAAACCATAGCCCGGGTGAACCGCCTCAGCGCCGGAACGCGCGCAAGCATCGAGAATGGCCTCGACGCGAAGATAGCTTTCGGCAGCGGGCGCAGGCCCGATCCGGTAGGCCTCGTCCGCTTCGGCCACGTGGTAGGCATTGGCGTCGGCGTCCGAATAGACCGCGATGGTCTTGAGGCCCATGCGCCGTGCCGTGCGGATGATGCGGACCGCGATCTCGCCGCGATTGGCTATCAGGAGAGTTTTGAACATCTATCCTCTCCTCACATCCGGAAGACGCCGAAGGGCGTCTCCGGTATCGGCGCATTTAGCGTGGCCGAGAAAGCAAGCGCGAGGACGCGACGGGTCTCGGACGGTGCGATAATGCCGTCGTCCCAGAGCCGGGCGGTTGCGAAATAGGGGTGCCCCTCCTCCTCGTATTTCGCACGGATCGGCGCCTTGAACTTTTCCTCGTCTTCCGGCTTCCATTTGTCCGCATCGCGATGGACCGTCGCCAACACGCTTGCCGCCTGCTCGCCACCCATCACCGAAATGCGCGCATTCGGCCAGGTGAAGAGAAAGCGAGGCGAGTAGGCGCGGCCGCACATGCCGTAATTGCCCGCGCCATAGGAGCCGCCAATGATGAGCGTCACCTTCGGCACATTGGCTGAGGCGACGGCGGTTACCAGTTTCGCGCCGTCTTTCGCGATGCCGCCGGTTTCGTATTCCCGTCCGACCATGAATCCGGCGATATTCTGAAGGAACAGAAGCGGCACCTTGCGCTGGCAGCACAGTTCGATGAAATGCGCTCCCTTCAGCGCCGATTCCGAAAAGAGAATGCCGTTATTCGCGATGATGCCGACCGGAATGCCGTGGATATGTGCGAAACCACAGATCAGCGTCGTGCCGTAGAGCTTCTTGAATTCGTCGAAGTCCGAACCATCGACCAGCCGCGCGATCACCTCGCGCACGTCATACTGAATCGACAGCGAATGCGGCACGACGCCATCGAGTTCGGCCATGTCGTAGAGCGGCTCACGCGGGCTCTCGAGCGGAATCGCCACCGACTTCTTTCGATTGAGCGTCCCCGCAATCTGGCGCGCGACGGCAAGTGCGTGAGCATCGTCCACCGCGTAGTGATCGGTGACGCCTGATTTCCGCGAATGAACATCCGCACCGCCCAGGTCCTCGGCTGTTACCACTTCGCCCGTCGCAGCTTTCACGAGCGGCGGCCCCCCGAGGAAGATCGTGCCCTGCTTGCGCACGATAACCGTCTCATCGGACATGGCAGGCACATAGGCGCCGCCTGCCGTGCAAGAGCCCATGACGACGGCGACCTGTGGAATCCCTTTCGCCGACATGCGCGCCTGATTGTAGAAGATGCGGCCGAAGTGCTCGCGGTCGGGAAAGATATCCGCCTGGTTCGGCAGGTTTGCACCGCCGGAATCCACCAGATAGAAACACGGCAGGTTGTTCTCGAGCGCCACTTCCTGCGCGCGAAGATGTTTCTTCACCGTAACTGGATAGTAGGTCCCCCCCTTGATCGTCGCATCGTTGCAGACGATCACGCATTCCTGCCCTGAAATGCGCCCGATGCCCGTGATGATGCCGGCTGCATTGATCGGCTCGCCATACATGCCATGGGCTGCCATCGGGGATAATTCCAGAAACGGCGTCCCCGGATCGATCAGCCCGTAGACGCGGTCGCGAGGCAGCATCTTTCCGCGCGAAACATGCCGCGCGCGCGAGCGTTCGTCGCCGCCGAGCGCGGCCGCAACCCTCTCCTCGCGAAGCGAAGCGGTGAGTGCCGCCATCGCTTCCGCATTTTCCTTGAAGCGGGCATCCCGCGTATTGATGCTTGTCTTGAGAACCGCCACGGCACTTCACCCCGGACTGGATTTTTTATAAAAACGATCATACGTTCGTATATTGACGCAGGCAAGACCTGGAACGACCCGCAACGAGGACCGATCATTGACGAGAACGGCAGGCTCCTCCGGCAAGAAGACGCTCGCGGCCATCCGGGAAGCGGGTCTGGACCTTATCCATGAACATGGCTTTGAGGCCATGAGCCTGCGCCAGCTCGCAACCCGTGTGGGCCTGCAGCCCGGCTCCCTCTATAACCACATCGAGACGAAGCAGGACCTGCTCTTCGACCTCATCCACAATCACATGGTGACCCTGCTCGCGAGCATCGACGATGCGCTCGACGGCATCGAAGAGCCGATAGAGCGTCTCAAGGCCTTCATAGCTTTCCACCTCACCTATCATATCGAGCGGAAGCGCGAGGTCTTCATCGGCTCTTCAGAGCTCCGCAGCCTGGAGCCAAAGAACCGCAGGAAGATTGTGGCGTTGCGCCGTGACTATGAAAACCGGCTCTGCGAAATCCTCGATCGGGGCGCGGCAAAGAAGCTGTTCAAAATTGATGACACGCGTGTCAGCGCCTATGCCATCCTCGCCATGCTGACCGGCATCTGCACATGGTACGATCCAAAAGGCCGGACGAACCGGCAGCAACTGATCGACATTCACACCCGCCTCGTGCTGCAGGGGGTACTGAAATAATCCTCGGGAGGGACCGATGCTGAATGAAACCAGGGCGTTTCTCGACCGCTGGTATGCCTTCGTGGAAAAGCATGACCCCGCCCTGCTCGACGCGCTGGTCGCGGAAGACGCAGTGATATCCTCGCCCGCCTTCTATTCACCCAAACAATCCAAGTCTTACGTGATGGCGATCCTGAACGCCGTCATGCAGGGCTTCGAGGATTTCGCCTACACCAAGGAATGGGTGGACGGGCGCGAGATCATCCTCGAATTCGAAACACGGATCGGTGACAAGAAGCTGAAAGGCATCGACCGCATTACTGTAAACGACAAGGGCGAGATGGCGCATATTGAAGTGCTCATCCGTCCCCTGAACGGCCTGATCGCGCTGGCCGAACATGTGAAGGCAACTCTCACGAAAGCTGCCTAGTTCAACCGCTCGATGGCAACCGCCGTCGCCTCGCCGCCACCAATGCAGAGCGAGGCGATGCCCCGCTTCGTATCCGTTTGCTTCAGGGCGTTGAGAAGTGTCACCAGGATGCGCGCGCCGGATGCGCCGATGGGATGCCCGAGCGCACAGGCTCCCCCATAGACGTTCATGTTGTCGTGGCTTAGCCCGAGATCGCGGATCGCGGCCATCGCGACGACAGCAAAAGCCTCGTTCACTTCCCATAGATCGACTTCGTTTTTCGACCAGCCGGTCTTTTCGAGCAGCTTCGAGATCGCCCCGACGGGCGCGGTTGAAAACCACGCGGGAGCATGGGCATGCATCGTGTGCCCCCGAATGGCGGCAAGCGGTGAGAGGCCGCGCCGCTCGGCTTCGGAGAGGCGCATCAGAACAAGGGCGGCGGCTCCATCCGAAATCGAGCTTGAATTTGCCGCTGTTACCGAACCACCGGCAGCAAAAGCAGGCTTCAGTGTCGGAATTTTTGAGGGGTCGGCCGTCAGCGGCTGCTCATCGTTGACAACCTCGACAGCGCCCTTCTTCGTCGTGATTTCGACCGGCACGATTTCATGCGAAAAGGTACCGCCTTCGACCGCCTTCTTCGCCCTGCTTAGCGACGCAACCGCATAAGCGTCCTGCTGCTCCCGAGTAAACTGGTAATGCTTCGCCGTCTCCTCGGCATAGAAGCCCATCAGGCGGCCCTCATAGGCGTCTTCCAGGCCGTCGAGGAACATATGGTCCTTGACCTCGCCATGACCGAGCCGCATCCCGCCGCGCGCCTTGGGCAGCAGGTAAGGGGCATTCGTCATGCTCTCGAGACCGCCGGCAATGGCGACCTCGGCATTACCGGTTAGAAGCGTGTCATGCGCCATCATCACAGCCTTCATGCCGGAACCGCACATCTTGTTCACGGTCGTGCATGGCGTTCCCTCATCAAGCCCGGCGCCCAGCGCAGCCTGTCTGGCGGGCGCCTGTCCAAGCCCTGCGGAAAGCACACAGCCCATCAGCACCTCGTCCACCGCTGTTGGTGTGAGCCCTGCCCGCTCCACAGCGCCCTTCACGGCGATGGCACCGAGCTCCGGCCCGCTTTTCGCCGCGAGCGCACCCTGAAAGCCGCCCATCGGGGTGCGCGCCGCGCTTACGATGACGACGGGATCCTTTTCGCTGCCTTGTGCCATGACTTGCTTTCCACGCTAGAGTTGGACCAACCGGCCGGGATTCGCGGAAAAACCTAGCCCAGAAACAGAGTCTGCCAAACAGGCAAGACCCAAGAAGGGGAAAAGTGGTGGAGAGCTTTCTGCATGACATGAGTTGGGTGCTGCCCTTCCGCAGCGAAACCGCCACCATCATCTTCAACGGCTTCACCTTTCTCGGTTACACTCCGTTCTTTCTCATTTTCCTACCCATAGGCTACTGGCTCTGGGACCGGGCGCTTTTCACCCGGCTTGCCGTCCTTATCGCCATCACGGCGCTCGTGAACGGCTGGCTCAAGGATTTCTGGCAGGATGCCAGGCCCGATCCCGCTTTCCAGCTGGATGCCGACCGGGTCGAAGGCTCCTATGGTCTGCCCTCGGGGCACGCTCAGGTCGCCGTCGCCATGTGGTTCTGGCTTGCTTATGAGATCCGGCGGCCTTGGGCATGGGCTGCAGCCTTTATCATCGCGGCAGGCGTCTGCCTGAGCCGCCTCTATCTCGGCGTCCACGACGTTGAGGACGTTCTCGCAGGCATCGGCCTTGGCATATTGAGCATTGCCATCTTCGCCCTTCTCGTTCGCGAACATGTAGTGGCCCGCTGGCGCCGCCTTCCCGCCTGGGTGGACTTCGTGGTCATCGTCGCCGCTATCCCCGCCCTATGGCTGATCTGGCCAAACGGCGAAGACCCGACGGGCATTGCCGCTGTTCTCTTCCTGCTGCTTGGCTGGTTTGCTGGCGCTTCCCTGGACCGGAGGGCCGCTCCCGAAAGTCCCATCCTTCCAGCCTGGTGGCTGCAGGCGCTCATGGCGGTCGGAGGCGTGCTGGGCATCTTCGCCCTTCGAAAGCTCTTGGTGACCGGAGGGATCGCAGCAGGTTTGCCCGAAGCCATCATCGGCCATGTGGCGGCCGCGGCCATGGGCGTCTATGCGACCTATATCGCGCCGGCAATCTTTCGCGCATTGAAATTGATGAAACAACCTCAAGCCATGCAATAGGGCGGTACCTTCTCCCGTTCACCTTCACGGAAGGAGAGCCATGGCAGACAGCCGCTTTCGACTAGTGCAGGCTCGATACGCCCCTGCGTCGCCTCGTCGAGCGCTGCATAGGCCTGCTTCAGCCAGAGCAGCGTATGCGCCTGATAGGGCCGCGCCAGCGTCTTGAAGCCATGACTGCGGATGTCGGCAACCATCGGCTGGAAATCCTTGCCTGCGAGATGCGCATCAACCGCGGCCTGCAGCATGGGAAGCGCCACTTCGCCCGCAAGTTTCAACAGGCCCCTCGCGCCGGTCGAGAGCGGCACATCGGGTGCATTCCACTCGCCCTCGATGCCCGAGGCGTCGTCCGTCAGCTGCACCCATTGGAAGAGTCGCACGGCCTTCTGTTTCATCAGGTTCGAAGTCGTCGGGTCGACCGCATATTGGCTGAGCTGTCCATAAAGACCAAAATCCGCAATGGAGGGCCGCGAGCCGAACAGGAAAAGCTGTGTCGCCAGATGAGACTCCATCACTCCCATCAACTCCTCATAGGTCGACTGGAGCAGCGGCCTGTTCTCCACCGTGCCGCCGAGAAATTCGCGCAATGTCTCCTGCCGGGAGAGAAAAGACGCCGCCGCTTCTCCCAGTTCAGCTTCCGATACGGCGCCGAGCCAACCCGCCATCTGACGCCTCGGACAGAACACACGGTCGACCGCTTCATTCCAGCGATAATCGAACATGGGAAGCGGTAGCCACTCGTCCGACGCTTCCTCGATCACACGAGCAAGAAACGCCATTCCCGGATCGTCGGGGATTACCGAGCGCTCGCCCGGATGCCGCTTTTCGAGTTCATCGATGATCGGCGTCGAATCCGAATGATACGATCCATCCGGAAACTGGATGACCGGCACCTGCCGCTTTCCCGCCTCCGCAATCTCCGTGCCTTCGCCGAGCGAGCCACTGCCTCGAAACGCTCCAAGCGGCACGATCCAGCGATGGGGAATATGCCGATAGCGCAGAACAGCGCGAAGCTTGTGGGAATAAGGAGAACCGGGCCCCCCGAGCAGGCGATAAACCCCATCCATCAGGCGGTCTCGTTGAAGAGTTCGCGGCCGATCAGCATGCGGCGGATCTCGCTTGTCCCCGCCCCGATCTCATAGAGCTTCGCGTCGCGCAGAAGGCGGCCCGTCGCATAGTCGTTGATATAGCCGTTGCCGCCCAGCGTCTGTATCGCCTCGAGCGCCATCCACGTGGCCTTCTCGGCCGCATAGAGGATCGCGCCAGCGGCGTCCTTGCGCGTCGTCTGCCCGCGGTCGCAAGCCTTCGCCACCGCATAGACGTAGGCCCGGCACGCATTCATGGTTGAATACATGTCGGCGAGCTTTCCCTGCATAAGCTGGAAGGTACCGATAGGCTCCCCGAACTGCTTTCTTTCGTGAACATAAGGGATCACTGCATCCATGCAGGCCTGCATGATGCCGAGCGGCCCGGCAGCGAGCACAGCCCGCTCGTAATCGAGGCCCGACATCAGTACGCGCACGCCCTCGTTCACCTTGCCGAGAATGTTATCCTCGGGCACCTCGCAATCCTCGAAAACGAGCTCGGCCGTGTTGGAGCCGCGCATGCCGAGCTTGTCGAGCTTCTGCGCAGGCTTGAAGCCCTTCATGCCCTTTTCGATGAGAAAAGGGGTAATGCCCTTCGGCCCGGCATTCGCATCCGTCTTGGCATAGACGATCAGCGTGTCGGCATCGGGACCATTTGTGATCCACATCTTGTTGCCATTGAGCACATAGCGATCACCCTGCTTGTCGGCGCGAAGGCGCATTGAAACGACGTCCGAGCCCGCGCCGGGCTCCGACATGGCAAGTGCACCGACATGTTCGCCCGAAATGAGCTTCGGCAGATATTTCTGCTTTTGGGCATCCGTGCCCCAGCGGCGGAGCTGGTTCACGCATAGGTTGGAATGGGCGCCATAAGAGAGGCCAACGCTTGCCGACCCGCGGCTGATCTCTTCCATAGCCACGACATGCTCGAGATAGCCAAGGCCTGCGCCGCCATGCTCTTCCTCGACCGTTATCCCGAGCAGTCCGAGTTCGCCGAGCTCCGGCCAGAGATCGCGCGGAAATTCGTTCGTTCTATCGATTTCGGCCGCGCGCGGCGTGATCTTGTCCGCGGTGAAGGCGCGGACGGTATCGCGGATCATGTCGGCCGTTTCGCCGAGGTCGAAATCGAGCGATGGGTATTCGTTCGGAAGCATGCCAGTTCCCTGTTGTTGAACGGGCGTTTATTTCACGCCCTTGCCGCCACCCTAGTTGCCTCCGTCGGGCTATGGGCGATCATTCCGTGGAATAGATATCCACTACGTCGGATTCCGTGAAAACCGTGTAGACGCCAGCGCCGGGACTTCCTCCGACCACCACGAACTTGCCCTCCGCCGCCGCCGCCACGGCGCCATGCCGCGGCGTGGGCATCGGGCTCGCACGCTCCCAGCGGCCAGTGCCGAGGTCGAGAACATAGTGGTCCCCGTAGGTACGGGGAGGCACCCGCTGCTCCCCTCCGGTGATGTGGATTTTACCATCGAGAACCCCGGCCACATGGCCGGAACGCGGTACCGGCAAGGATGGTCCACTCTGCCACTTGCCGGTGGCGGGGTCGAATATATCAACGCGTGAGGTAGCAGTTCCGTTGGAGAGGCCGCCGATGACATATATCCGGCCATCAACTGGCACATATGCCGCCGCGACACGGGGCGCAGGCATGGCCTCACCGACGGTATCCCACCGGTCGGCCCCGGGATCGTAGGCCCAGACACGCGCAGCACTGCTGCCGCGGCCTCCGAGTGCGTAGATCTTGCCGCCAATGGCCACAAACCCGTGCCCGGCCCGTTTGTCCGGCATATCGGCTATGCCGAGCCAGGTACCGATACGCGGATCGTAGACCCAGGCGTTGGAAGTATCTCCCGGTTCTTTCACCGCTTCGTCGCCAGCCCCTCCTTCTTGCATCATGAAGTCGGGCCGCTTCAGCGCGGGTGCTTCATATCCGCCTGCGATGTAAAGCCTGCCCCCCAGGGCAGCGATACCGAACTGCTGCAGGCCGACCGGCAAAGCGGGTGCGGCCCGCCAGATGTTTCCTCGAATGTCGTAGATCTCGGACACTGTGCGGGGTCCGGAAGTGCTGTCGCCTCCGATCACGTAGAGGTCACTGCCAAGCAGCGCACCTCCGGCAAATGCCCTGCCCGTCGACATTGGCGCCCCCTCGCTCCATCCGGCAGCCGTAGCGGGAGCGGACGCGGCAAGCGCAACGATAAAGGCCAGCGGGAGACTTGCCCGCCACTTGAAGACATCGAACATAAGACCTCCACCAGCCTCCAGCGCTCAATAGAACAGGACCAGCGCCGCAAGTCCCAGAAACGAGAAAAATCCGATCACGTCCGTCGTCGTCGTCACGAAGACGGCGGACGATACGGCCGGATCGACCCCGATCTTATCAAGGCCGAGCGGAATGAGAATGCCAGCAAGGCAAGCCGCTATGAAGTTGATGAGGACGGCGGCGGCAATGACGCCGCCAAGCGACAGATTCCCAAAGACGAGAAAGACCAGACACCCAAGCAGCACCGCGAACAACGCTCCGTTCACTATGCCGACCAGGAATTCGCGCAGAATCGTTCTACGGGCGTTGAAATTGACGAGATCGCGCGTGGCGAGCGCTCTTACGGTAACAGTCATGGTCTGCGTGCCTGCATTGCCGCCCATCGATGCGACGATGGGCATCAGCACGGCAAGCGCGACCATCTGCTCGATCGCCGCATCGAAAAGCGCAATGACCGACGCTGCAATTACGGCAGTGAAGAGATTGACGAACAACCAGGGAAACCGGCTTCGCGTGGTCTGGAAGACCGAATCCGAAATGGCTTCCTCGCCCACACCGGCCAGCAGGCGGATATCCTCGGCCGCCTCTTCGCTGATAACCTCGACGATATCGTCCACAGTGATGACGCCCACGAGGCGCCCTGCCTCGTCCACCACGGCAGCCGAGATAAGGTCGTATTTGCTGAATTGCAGGGCGACATCTTCCTGGTCCATGGTGACCGGAATGAGCGTCTGCTCCGTTTCCATGATCTCGGAAACCTTGATGGGGCGTTTCGTCCGCATCACCCGCGACAGCGGTACCGTGCCCATGGGCTTGTAGGCGGCATCGACGACGAAGATTTCGTAGAACTCATCGGGGAGTTCGTCCGCTTCGCGCATATAGTCGATGGTCTGGCCGACATCCCAGAACGGCGGCACCGCAACAAGCTCGCGCTGCATGAGGCGACCGGCGGAATACTCTGGATAATCAAGCGATTGCTCCAGCGCCGCTCGCTCTGTGGCCGGCAGCTGCTCGAGGATCAGCCGCTGCTCGGCCTCGTCCATGTCTTCGAGGAGATACACGGCATCGTCCGAGTCCATCTCGGTGAGCGCGGCCGCGATGTCCTTGGGATCCAGAAGTTCGATAACATGGTCGCGGACGCTCTCGTCGAGCTCGCTGAGAACCTCCGGATTGAGATCGGTGCCGAGCATGCGGACGAGGTCTTCACGCTCGTCGTTCCGCAGCAGTTCGAACAATTCGGCCAGGTCCGCCGGCCGGAGAGGCAACACCAGTTCACGCGCCTGAGCTGCGTCGGCGCGGTCCACCGCATCGACCACCGAACGCACGAACCCCGGCGAGAGAGCTTCTTCCGCCGTTTCCTCCGGTGTATTTGTGAAAGCCGGATCGGCCAAACGCCACTCCCGTCTGAATCGCAGGTCCGAATTGCGGCGAGTGTGCGCTATTTACCGCGAGGCTGCCAGCCGGAGAGGCCCTAAACCCGGAGTAAACCGCGAAAAAATGAGAGGCCAGGCGATAACGGCCCCTCGCGACCTATTGATTGGCGTCCGTCTGTGACCCTTCCGGGTCGGCGGCCTGATTGCCCATGGCGTTGTCGATCATTGCTTCATCGCAGAACACATGAATCTTCCTTTGTAATTCGCGGATGTAGCGGGAAGCCTCATCAACAACCGGCTCCCGGGATGCAGCCAGTCGCCTTTCACCTTCTTCCGTGTAATGGGCCAGAAAGAGATCCATCACATGCCGGACACCCTCCATTGTGACCTCCCGGCAATCTTCCCCGAAGTAGCGGCCACGCACATGTGGGCTTGTGACGATCTCGTAGGAGGGGAAATAGACGCAACCCGAGATATTCCTGACAGCTCGCTCTGCGGCAATTCGGAGCACCGATTTCGACCAAACAGTCGAAACAAGAACATGCCTGTTTTCATACGTGGCATTAAGCGGAACGGGCGAAACGGTAAGAACGATTTTTACAGAAGGGTTTACCGACCGGATGAAATCGAGCGCTGATTTGAGGTCTTCGTAGGTCTCGTTTTCATCGAAGTTTACAAAGCGAACCTCATTCTCATCATAGAAACCGCCAACGACCCCGGGAGCGAGCGGGAAAACGGCACCATCTCGAATGTCTGCCCAGCCTTCGGTGAGCCCAAGGGTAAACACAAAAACGTCCATCTCTTCCAGCGCGCGGCGCACACATCGGAAATGGTATCTGCGGTCTGCTTCCAGTTCGGTTTCACTCAAGAACCCGCCGGGCTGCATACGAGGACGGAACGGATCCACGACACCTTTCATGCCCGGCACATTCCATGGCCGGGCGAGAGGCTCGAATACTCCATAGGCCCGCTCAAGAAGTTGTTTCAGTTGGCGCGCGGTGTAGATGTTCCCATAGCGTGCGGCGAACAGGCCGTAGTTGTGTTTCCTTGCTATCTCTTCCGGAACAAGAGCATGGGCCTTCTCCGTTACATGATGCGTGAAGCCGGCATTCTGCATTTCCCTTCCCACATGCTGGGCGAAACAGCTTCCGGCCGTCACAATCCGGTCGTCACGACCAATGCGAAAAGGGGGATCTGAAACAGGATCCAGAAGGGCACCGTCCCGAATGCCGGGCTCGTTGCGCCATATCTGACGATTGGGAACTCCGGCATAAGGGTGCCTCATGTCACCGCCCCAATTCTATCCCGCAAGATATTCAACATGGCTTCGCCATAGCGCGCGTTGCCATGAGTGGGATCGGCACAGTATTGCGGCCTCAAAAACCCATCGTCGAGGAGATTGGAATCCGGCTCGATGAAATCGGCTTCCGCTTCAGTTGCAACATCCCTGAGGACATCGCACTGAATGCGATAGAGTTGTTTTTTCAACGGCTTCGGCGCGGGACCGTAGGAAATCACGTCACTGTAAATGATCGGATTGGACGTGATGTAATTCCAGTCATCGACTGGAGGCGGGGGACACAACCAGTATCGCGCCGCACCCGGGAAGGCCTCGAATATATGACTGGCCATCCGGCGGGTTCGCGGACTCTCGAAAACATCCCGCATCACCTGATATGGAATGAAGTGACGTTCCTCGCCAAATTCGGGAACGCACCCCATTTCCTCATCGCCGAGAGAAAAGGGATCCGGATTCTCGGTCACCCCATAAACATTGTGATCGTTGCCGCGCAGGCAGAGGCATACGGCGCGAGGCCGACGAAACGGGGACATTCGGGCAATATGCTTTGCAAGCTTGCGAAGAGAGAAACTCGCCAGGTTCTCGACTTCAAGCAAATTGATGACACCGACATCGGTCGCCCCCGTAACCCGGGCCGCTGCCGCGATACAGACAACATGGCTGTGGCCGACGAACAGGATAGACGACGACTTCCCCACTCAAGCCCCTCCCCCAGGGAAACTTCGGCAGACACGGTGCGATCATCCTGTGCTCCGGCGAGCCGGCGCAAGAAATAAGATTCGGATTAAACCGGAGAGATTCGAAATCGAGGACAGGTGCGGCGTTAAAGCCGCCATACCTCATTCGAATGGGAGCGGGTGCCCTAAGGGAGCCTCAAGGCTCAGATGGTGCGGTCGAGAAGACTCGAACTTCCACGGGAGTTACCCCACAGCGACCTCAACGCTGCGCGTCTACCAATTCCGCCA
>DLCG01000005.1:0-8494 GCA_002480495.1 Rhodobiaceae bacterium UBA7804
GCGCGTCCGCCCGGGCGACAAGGTGCCCGTCGACGGCGTGGTGGTCGAGGGACGTTCGTCGATCGATGAATCGATGATCTCCGGCGAACCGGTTCCGGTCGAGAAAGTCGAGGGCGACAAGGTAACCGGCGCCACAATCAACGGCACGGGCAGTCTCGTGATCGAAGCCGAACGCGTCGGCTCCGACACCATGCTGAGCCAGATCGTCGAGATGGTCGCGAACGCGCAGCGCAGCCGTGCCCCGATCCAGAAACTTGCCGACTCTGTGGCGGGCAAGTTCGTACCAGCCGTGATCGTCATTGCAATTCTCTCATTCATCGCATGGTCTCTTTGGGGGCCTGCCCCGGCACTCTCATATGGACTGGTCTCGGCAGTCGCCGTTTTGATCATCGCCTGTCCGTGCGCGCTGGGCCTGGCAACGCCGATGTCGATCATGACGGCAACGGGCCGAGGCGCACAAGCCGGCGTGCTGATCAAGAACGCCGAGGCGCTGGAACGCTTCGCCAAGGTCGACACGCTGATCGTCGACAAGACGGGGACGCTGACCGTCGGCAAGCCGAAGCTCGTCGCCGTCTTGCCGCAACCCGGGCATGAGGAGGACGACGTGCTGCGCTTGGCCGCAAGCCTGGAGCGGGGCTCGGAGCACCCACTCGCCGAAGCCATCGTCACCGGGGCCGAAGAACGCGATGTTGCGCTGGCTAACGCGAATGAATTCGAAGCCGTCACCGGCAAAGGGGTAAAAGGCATCGTCGACGGCAAATCAGTGGCGCTCGGCAACGCAAAGCTTCTCGCCGATCTGGGGCTCGACGGCGGCAAGCTCTCCGAGACCGCCAATGCTCGACGTGACGAAGGCGAAACGGTGATGTTCGTCATCGTCGGGTCCGAAATCGCCGGTCTCGTGTCGGTCGCCGATCCGGTCAAGGAGACGACGCCGGACGCGCTGAAGGCGCTGCACGAACAAGGCTTCCGCATCGTCATGGCGACTGGCGACAACGAGCGTACCGCGAAGGCGGTGGCTGGAAAACTCGGGATCGACGAGATCCGTGCCGACGTGTTGCCCGAAGACAAGGCGCACATCATCAAGGAGCTGCAAGACGAAGGCCGAAAGGTCGCGATGGCGGGCGATGGCGTCAACGACGCACCTGCACTGGCCCAGGCCGATGTCGGCATCGCCATGGGCACCGGCGCCGACGTGGCGATCGAGAGCGCGGGTTTTACCCTGGTCAAAGGCGATCTCAACGGCATCGTCCGGGCTAGGAAGCTCTCTCGTGCGACGATGCGCAACATCAAGCAAAACCTGTTTTTCGCCTTGGTCTACAACGCCGCGGGCGTGCCGGTGGCGGCGGGGATCCTCTTCCCGTACTTCGGGATTTTGATCTCACCGATATTCGCGGCCGCGGCGATGAGTCTGTCGTCCGTATCGGTAGTCGGCAACGCTCTCCGGCTGCGTTCGGTCAAGATCTAGAAAGAGTCCAACCCATCGCGGCAATGCGCCTTACGGAAAGGAACGACCATCTATGAACGCCATATCGATTCCCCGAGTCGCCGCCTGGACAGGACTGATGATCCTGGTGTTGGGAGCGCAAGCGGCTCTTGCCGAGCCGTTCGTGTATGTGCCCCTCGGCGGAGAGAACAAGATTGTCGCTGTCGATGCCGCGCCGGACGAAATCGTCGATACGATAACCGGCTTGGCGGCAGTTCATGGCCTCGCGGGGACGCCCGATGGGCAGTTCCTGCTAGCCGGAAGCTTCGAGACGCGAGCATCAGGCGGCGAGGCGCCAGCGAAGCCGGCGGGCGTATCCGAAGATGAGCATGCCGCGCACCATGGCGCCGCGTCCGCCGATGCCAGGAACGCCGTTGCGGAATTCAGCACGGTCTCGGTCGTTCGAACGGCCGACGGCTCCGTGGTCCGGCGCATCGATGTACCCGGCGCCGTCCACCACGTCGCGGTCAGTGACGATGGCCGGTTCGCCGTCGTCACCCATCCCAACGCCGGATCAATCAGTGCCATCGACCTCGGCTCCTATGAGGTGGTCGCGACGGTCGCCACCGGGCCTCTACCCAATTACGCGGCCTTCGCTCCTGGCGGTGACCGCCTTTACGTCAGCAACACCGGCAACGACACGGTCAGCGAGATCGACACGGCACGGTGGATCGTCCGGTCGAATACCGTTGTCGGCGGCAGCCCTGAACACATCGTTCTGTCCAGAGATGGCGTCACTCTCTACGTCAACAACGTCGACGACGGCACGGTCTCCGTCGTTGAGGTCGGCGACCAAACGGTTGTGAAGACGATTCGCCTCGAAACGGCCCTCCACGGGATCGACCTGTCCGATGATGGCGGCACGCTCTTCATCGCGGTCCTTGGTGGCGACAAGGTGGTTGCCATCGATCTCGCTACCGGCGCCCAGCGCAGTGTTCCCTTGGCTCCCGCCCCGTACCACCTCGCCGTCGTTCGCGGGACGGGCAAGCTCTACGTCTCCAGCGCCGATGAGCCGAAAATTTGGGTGATCGATCAGCGGGATCTCAGGATTCGCGGAGAGATCCAGATCGGCGGCAAAGGCCATCAGATGGTTCAGGGCGCGGGCGGATGACCTCGACCGTATTTCGGAAACGACGAGGGTCGGAAGAGGTGACGCGACATGGCGCAGCATGAAACCAGCGGCTTCCGGAGCTTCATTTTCTCCCGTTCCGGCATGGTGTTGCTCGGATTCCTGGCAGTGGCGGGTTACTTCCTGTGGGAAGAGCATGCCGCGCATATTCTGGGCTATCTGCCGCTCCTCCTCATTCTCGGACTCTGCGTGGGCATGCATTTCTTCATGCATGGCAGCCACGGGGGCGATCACGGATCGCACCGCGACGAACCGCGGGAGGACGACAGATGAGCAACGAAGTTCCAGCCTACGGTCTCTGGTTATTGGTGGTGATCAACTCGGCGATCTTCATCCTGTTCGCCTTTAGCTTCTTTAAGCCGAAGACTGGCCGGGACTGGCGCTCATTCGGTGCTTTCAGCGCCTTTCTGGTCGCGCTTTTCACTGAGATGTACGGCTTCCCGCTCACCATATATTTCCTATCGGGCTGGTTGCAGACCAACTACCCAAGCGTCGACTGGCTTGCCCATGATTCCGGCCATCTCCTGGAAATGCTGTTTGGCTGGAAGGCAAACCCGCACCTCGGGCCCTTCCACATTCTGAGTTTCGGCTTCATCGGCGGCGGGTTCATCCTGCTCTCGGCCGCTTGGCGTGTCCTTTACCAAGCACAACGGACGGGAACGCTCGCGACCACGGGGCCTTACGCCCGCATTCGCCATCCTCAATATGTCGGCTTCGTCCTGATTCTGGTTGGGTTCCTGTTCCAGTGGCCGACCATTCTCACACTGGCGATGTTTCCCGTTCTGCTTGTCATGTACTGGCGTCTTTCCCTGCGCGAAGAGCGGGAAGTCGAAGCCGAATTGGGTGACGTGTACCGACGCTACGCCGAGAGAGTGCCCCGGTTTATGCCCCGCCTCAAAGACATTTTCACCAGCCCGGCCGTTGAGGGGGACCGACAATGAGCCGAATTCATTATCGGCTCCATAGACCAGTCGGAATGACCGGTTGTCGACGGCGCCCGCACGACTCTCGACTGGATGCCAACGCATCGGAAGAGATTAGACATGAACCAAAAGAAGTATAAGCGCTCAGCCACGGACCTGCAGCGCCGTTCAAGTCCGGCCGCCATTTTTGTCATCACCGTGGTCGCTGCCGGTGCTGTCTTTGTCGGATGGAAAGCCATCGCACCATTGTCGCGCGACACGACGACTGACGTCACCGTTCCGAGGCTCTGCCCCTCGCAAGAGCAGGCAAGGCGGCGTTCGACGCCAACTGCGCGCCTATGCCAACGTACCGGAGGCCCGCGCCTCGATCAGCCGGTACCTGGCGTTCTACAACCGCCGGAGACCTCAATCATCGCTTGGCGGGCAGGCCCCCGATCAGGCATATCTCACGACGCAGCAGCCAATCCCGGCCGCAGCATAACCAAGGCGGACATCCACTTAGCGACAGCCCCGAAACTGTTCAGACAAGCCGAGCCACCTCTCGGCGTCCGTTCGCCAGCGTCTCACCAACCGCGCCCGCGAGCGCGGCGAGGACGTCGATCTCGTCTTCATCCGCTACGCCCTGGAACGGCTTCTCTATCGCCTCGGGACGTCTGGTCATCGGGACCGCTTCATCCTGAAAGGCGCCCTGCTCTTCATCCTCTGGGCCGGTGAACCGTATCGCGCCACGCGCGACCTCGACCTTCTCGGCTTCGGCGAACGGAACATCGAGGCGCTGACCACGACCTTCCGGGCGCTCTGCGATACGCCCGTGGAGGAAGACGACGGCCTTGAGTTCATCACCGAGTCCGTCCAGGTCGAGCCGATGCGGGACGAGGAAGGGCACCCCGGCGCCCGCGTGCGCCTCGAGGCACAGCTCGCCAGTGCCCGCCTGTCGGTTCAGGTCAACATCGGTTTCGGCGACGCCGTGACGCCGAAGGCCGAGGAGATCGAGTCCCCGTCGCTTCTCGCGCTTCCCGCCCCGCGCATCCGCGCCTATCCACGGGAGACGGTAGTCGCCGAAAAGTACGAGGCGATCGTCCCGCTCGGCATGCTGAACAGCCGGATGAAGGACTACTACGATCTCTGGGTGCTGGCGTCGTCCTTCCCGTTCGATGGACAGACGCTCGCCCCGGCGGTCCGCGTCACCTTCGACCGGCGCGGCACCGCGCTGCCCGAGGTCACCCCGGTGGGGCTGAGCGACGAGTTCGCGAGCGACCGGGGCAAGCAGCAGCAGTGGCAGGCATTCCAACGCTGGGGACGCCCGGCTCTTCCGCCACCGGCGCTCCCCGATGTGGTCGGCTCCATCAGGGAATTCCTCACGCCGCTCATGGAAGCGCTCCGCCAAGGGCAACCGTTTGACCGGCAATGGTCGGAAGGGGGACCCCCTGGCGTCGTGACGTGAAGCGACGATCACGGTGACCGCCGGCGACGGTGGCCGACGATGCCGACATCGTCCGGAGGAGGGCAGGAAACCGAAGATCGGCCGTTGTTTCCGAGGCGTATGGCCAATAACAGTCCTCACAAGTTTTGGTTCGTTGCTTGTTTCGTCGAGCGCACCAGCGATAGAATTCCTGCAACGGATTTCGCGTATGGGCCCTGGGCAGGCGACGGCAAGACGATCCGAAATGGAAGGCCCCATTCGCGTCGATCGGAAGGAAGACGGATGCATCGCATCTTTCAGACCTTCATCGACCGCCTCGCGGAAAGCGTCGACCTCGACGACCTGCACAAGGCCATGGCCGACGCGGCGGCCGCGCTCGACCTCACCTGCTTCGCCTATCTGTCCATGCCCCACCGGCGTGGGGCGGAGGCGCTGGTGGTCTCCACCTATCCGGCCGCCTGGATCGGCCACTACGTCGAAAGCCACTACGAGCGCGTCGACCCGGTCATCCTCCAGGCGACGCGCGGTGCCGACCCCTTCGAATGGGGGCCCGGCGCCGGGCAGTCTGAGCTCACCAAGCGGCAACAGCAGTTCTTCGACGAGGCGGCCGCCTTCGGCATCCGCTGCGGCTTCACCATTCCGATCCACGACGGGCGTGGGCCGGTCGCCGCCGTGACCTTCGCCGCCGACGAGCGTCATCCGGCGTTCCGCCGCAGCGTCGAGGCGCACGCCACGGCCCTGCAGCTCATGGCGCTGTATTTCCACGCCCATGCCCGCCGCAAGCTTGCCGCCGACCGCGTCGTCGACGGCGCCGCGCTGTCGCCGCGCGAGTTCGAGTGCCTGGAGTGGGCGGCCCAGGGCAAGTCCGCCTGGGAAATCGGCCGCATCCTCGGGATCTCCCGCCGCACGGTGGCGTTCCACCTCGACAACGCGAAAATGAAGCTCAACGTCCGCACGGTCTGCCAGGCCGTGGCACGCCTGTCCGCATCCAAGCCGACGTTGCACTGAGCGGGGGCACCTCGTCACCCCGTGCAAGTGCACAGGGTGTCTCGCGCCAGCTGTTCGCCTCCAATGCGCGAAAGTTCCCCTTCGCAGGAGGCGATCATGATGCAACTCATCACGTCCGACCGGTACGGCGCGTTCGCCGATGATCTCGCCGAGATGTACCGCCTACGTTACCGCGTCTTCAAGCAGCGGCTCGACTGGGACGTCGAGGTCAGCGGCGACATGGAGATCGACACCTTCGACGCGCTCCACCCCGTCTATCTCCTGCAGCGTGGCGCCGGCGGCCGCGTCCAGGGCTGCGTGCGGCTGTTGCCGACGATTGGCCCGACCATGCTGACGGAGACCTTCGCCGCGCTGCTGGCCGGGGCGCCGGCGCCGTCGGACCCGGCCGTGTGGGAGAGCAGCCGCTTCGCGCTCGACGTCGAACGCGACGGCCCTGAAGGCGCGCATGGCGTCGCCCGGGCGACCTTCGAGCTCTTCGCGGGCATGATCGAGTTCGGGCTGTCCCGCGGCCTCTCCGACATCGTCACCGTCACCGACGTCGCCATGGAACGGATCCTGAGGCGGGCAGGCTGGCCCCTGCGGCGCATCGCGGCGCCACGGTCGTTCGCCGGCACGCGATCGGTCGCCGGCTATCTCGAGGTCTCCCCGGCCAGCCTCGCCAACGTGCGACGGCGCGGCGACCTCACGGACCCGGTGCTCTGGGCGCCGGTCGCGTCCGCCGCCGCGTGAGCTCGGCCCGGCGCTCGGAATCAGGCACTGGGGAGGAGACTGCAGACAACGGGGGATATCGGGGGCAGGTGGCGGTCTTCTCCCGCGCTCGACGCGGAAGCCTGCCGGCATGGTCAAGCCGCCGAACATCAGCCCCGGTGGGGACTGGCGCCGATGCGCGGCCTACGACTACACCGCCGCCTTGCCGCGGCGGGGGTGGGCGTGGGAGTTCCTGCGCCGCGACGCAGACTACCGGCAGGCCTGGTCCGAGGCCTCGCCTGCCGTCACGATCGAGCGGCCCGCGCCGAACCTGACAATCATGACGGCGCGGACGGAGCTGCCCGAGCTGGCCGACTGGTGCCTGTTTTTTCGCCGATGCGCCCCAGCGGACAGCGACCGAGGCCGTTGTCTTCTGGGATTCGCGCGCGTGTCCGCACGTTCTGCCAACCCGCGCGCTTCCCGCCGGTGCACGGGGCGATACCGGCCGCTTCAGCTTGTCGGAAACCCCATGCCGGGCGGCGCTCCTCCGGATGCCTGATGGGCGACAGCACCTTCTCTTTTCGGAAGCCGGCTGCGCGCTTCAACTCGACATCCGCGGCACAAGCCTGTCCGAGCCGGTGCGCCTGCTGACCGATGCCGTTCTTCCGGCCGCGCATCTCCGAGCCCGTCTCGTTGCGCTCGAAGGCCTCGCCAACATTATGGGGCGCGGCCGATTTCCAGACCATCGGATGATCGAGCCGCACGGGCGGCGGCTCCGCGTGGTGCTGCAGGCGCTCGACGGATGGCTCGACGGCGCGCCCTATCGTGACATCGCCATCGCGCTCTTCGGCGAGGCGCGCGTCGAGGCCGACTGGCGCGATCCGCGCGACCACTTGCGCGACCATGTCCGCCGCGCCGTCCGCCGCGGACGGGCGCTCATGCGCGGTGGATACCGCAAGTTTCTCCTCTGACACGCCGCTCAGGCGTCCTTGAGCAGTTGCCTGTAGCCGGATCGTGTCATCCAATGCGCCCGCGCAAGGTGGTCTTCCCAACAGTGCCGGGCGGCGGCATCCGTGTCGGGCTCCCGTCCGAGCACCAGCCGGGCGACCTCCTTCCACTCGGCCCCGTCCGCTTCGGCGTCCAGCAGCCGGAGGTAGGTGACAAAATGCGCCTCGTCGTAGGGCGTGATCCGCTCCACCCAGGGGACGTGGTCGGCAACTTCGGGTTTCTGCTCTTCCTTCGCCATTACGAGCTATTCCCTATGCCGTGTCCGTTACCGGCTATTCGGTAGTCTTAAAGCACACCACCTTCGCTCCCATCGATTGTCGAAAATACTCCGTGGTGAAATACTCGACAAGCCGCTGCTCTCTCGTCCATGGAGATACGAGAGGTGCTCGCGCTCAACTTGCGAAAATGCCGGCAGGCCCAAGGCCTGTCGCAGGAAGAATTGGCTCACCGCGCAGATATCGACCGCACCTACATCAGCGCCATTGAGCGCAGCGTCTATGCCGCCAGCATCGAGGTAGTCGAGAGACTCGCCCAAGGTCTTGGGATGGAGGCGGCGGATCTCCTCCGCAGGTCTTCTCCTGCTGGCGACACCGGCAACACTCTCTCGAATGAAGGACGCCCGAGAAATCGAGACGGTGATTAATGTCCTTATCGCCCTCTACAAGGCCGACGCTCTCGACAATCCCAGAGTAGGCGAAACCAGCCGGCACGAAGCATGCGTGCGCCGCCCTTGGGCTCTTCGCGGCTGCCCGCGTATCTCTCGTGCAGCACGATTTGAACCCAAACGATAGCGGTTGGCCGAGCGGTATGAACGGTAGACGTGGCGAGCCCCA
>DLCG01000005.1:8809-9477 GCA_002480495.1 Rhodobiaceae bacterium UBA7804
GAGCCCCATCGGCTCGCCACGCCGTCCTACTTCCCGCGCCTAGTTCTTATGCATGGCCCCCGTATCGTGTCCTGGGTCGTGACCCTCAGACGCCGAAGATGATGATGCACCGGAGTCGGCCACGACAATTGGCCCCTTCATGCCGGCCTCATAGTGCCCGGGGACGTTGCAGGCGTACTCGAGCGTGCCGGATTCAGTGAAAGTCCAGACCAGCTCCTTGGTCTCGCCGGGCCGAAGGAACACGGCGTTCGTGTCGTCGTGCTTCATTTCTCCGCTCGCCATACCGCCTTGGTCCATCATCTTCATCATCTCTTCGCGATGGGCCTTCTGCGTCGCGGCATCGCCGATGGTGAAGTCGTGGACGAGCTCGCTCTCGTTGGTGACGACGAAGCGGACCGTTTCGCCGGCCCGGAACTGGAGCTTGTCGATGCCGTAGTCCAGACCTTTGGCCACCACCTCTATTGTCCGGTCGACCTTGGCCGGGTCGCCCGGCTTGCCAAAGCTCGTGGCGTGACCACTACCGTGGTGGTCTCCGCCATGGCCGGACGGGCCGGCCTGCGCACCGGCGATGCCCAGCGCCAGGACGGCGGCGGATGCGACGAGCATGTGACGCATAGATACAAAGCTTGTGAGTTTCATAGGCTTACACTCCTGTAGGTTGAGTTGCA
>DLCG01000005.1:9776-14895 GCA_002480495.1 Rhodobiaceae bacterium UBA7804
TACACTCCTGTAGGTTGAGTTGCACTCACGAGACTTGCGAGAGGAGCGCCTGCATGCGCTCTCTCGCCTTCGGGGGAAGCTTGCTGGCGGCGGCCTCGGCGGCCTCGAGATTCGTCGGCTCGCCTACGACAATCACGGTCACCATCCCCAGACCGACGTGTGGCGTGCACCGGATCCCGTAGACGCCGGGTTCCGTCAGGGTGAAGGATCCGTCCTTGTTGAACGGGACCTTGAGCGGCTGTGCGCCGCCGGGCAGCATGCCGGCGATCGACACAGCGTCGTGTCCCTTGTCGGTCGCGACGAAGGTGACGGTCTCGCCCGGCTTGATGCGGACGAGCTGCGGCGAATAGACGAAGCGGCCGTCCTCGCCCTTGTTGAGCATTTCGATTGTGGCTTCTGCCGCGTTAGCCGTGGCGATCCCGCCCGCCACGGCCATCGCGAGCAGAGTTCCGGTGAGCGTGCGTAATGCGCGCATTGTTACCTCCTATGCTTCAGTGGTGGTCAGACCGATGTCTGCGGCTCAGAACCAGAACCGGACACCGGCGACGAGCGCGAGGCTGTCGACGTCCTCGCCCTCTCGTCGGGCAAAGTCGGCCGTCCGTCCGACCTTGCGTTCCCAGGAGACGCCGACATAAGGCGCGAACTCCCGGACGATCTCGTAACGAAGCCTCAGCCCCAGCTCGACATCGCTGAGGCCGCGCCCGATGCCGAGCCGCTCGACCTCCTGGACGGCGAAGTTGAGTTCGGCCGACGGCTGCAAGATGAGCCGTTGTGTGAGCAGGAGCTCGTACTCCGCCTCGATCCGGGCCGAGACGTCGCCGTCCTCGCTGACGAAGCCCGCGGCGTCCACCTCGAAGAAGTAGGGTGCAAAGCCCTGGACGCCGAAGACGGCGAAGCCGCGCGATGGGCCCGGCCGGATGTCATAACGCGCGCCGACCTGCAGGTCCCAGAACGGGGCGATCATCCGGCTGTAGAGGAGCTGCACCTCGGCGTCTTCCACCTTGCCGCCAACAAGCTTCTCGCCCTCGGTCTTGAGCCAAGCCTTGTTGGTGTCGGTCCCGGCCCAGCCCTGGGCCTCCCAGTTCAAGAGATCCTTGCCGTCTGTCGCTCGGTACTCGAACCGCTCCACCTGCAGGAACGTGAAGACCTCTTCGTCGGCGACCTGGGCCTGCGCCATCTGGGCGCCCGTGAGCAGGAGCGTGGCCGCTGCCACAGCGAGCAGCGGCCGGTGCCATATGCCGTTCTTGATCATCGTCTCCCACCCCACTCACTCGGCTTGCGCGACGACGTTGGCGACAACCACGGTCCGGAACATGCCGGTGTCCATGTGGTAGAGCAGGTGGCAGTGGAACGCCCACTGGCCCAAAGCGTCCGCCGTCACGTCGGCGTAGACCGTCTGCCCTGGCGGCACGTTAACGGTGTGCTTGCGGGGGTTATTGGCACCGTTGCCGTTCTCGATCTCCATCCACATGCCGTGCAGATGCATGGGATGGTTCATCATGGTCTCGTTGACGAACTTGATGCGCACGCGCTCGCCGTGGCGGAGCTTGATCGGCTCCGCTTTGGAGAACTTCTTGTCGTTGATCGACCAGAAGTACCGCTCCATGTTGCCGGTGAGGCGGACCAGGATCTCCCGTTCCGGCGGTCGCGTATCGTAATTGGGCACGACGGCCCGGAGGTCGGCGTAGCTGAGAATCTTTGGCGAGCCGTCATCCATCGCCATCCCGCCGTGGGCTGCGCCGGCCGGCGCGGTTTCGCCCCTGGGGGGCATTTGATGCCCGACATGTTCCGGGCCACTCCGGCCCGCGGCAGTGGCTATGCCGTGGCCTTCTTGCTCCATCGGCTGTGCGGCCGGTTGCCCGGCCGACCCATGGCCCATCGCCGAATGGCCCATCGCTGTGGCGCCGCCGCCCGCCGGTGCTTCCTGCATGGCGCCGTGCTGCATCGGCATGGTCATGCCGCTGTGGTCTCCGGCGCCGGCGGCGCTGTGCGGCGCCGTCGAGCCCTGGGGCTGGTCCGAGGCAGTGTCGCCTGCGGGCCACGTCTTCTGCGTGCCGGGCTTATGCTGCATGCCGCCCATGCTGCCGTGGTCCATCGCCGGCATCGCACCTGGCGGTTCGTGCCCCGCACCGTGGGCGCCGCCCGGCTGCTGGTCCTGGGCCGGCATGTCGTGCTGCATGCCGCTCATGCCGCCGTGCGCCGCTCCCATGTCGGCCATCGTGAGGATCTGGCGCGGCCGCATCGTCGGGATCTCGGCCGCCATGCCCTCGCGCGGTGCCAGTGTGGCGCGGGCGTAACCGCTGCGGTCGATGCTCTCGGCGAAGACCGTGTAGGCGCGGTGTTCCTTGGGCTCGACGATCACGTCGTAGGTCTCGGCGACGGCGATGCGGAACTTGTCAACCGTCACCGGTGCCACGTCCTGGCCGTCGGCCTGGACGACCTGCATGCGCAGCCCAGGAATGCGCACGTCGAAGAAGCTCATCGCCGAGCCGTTGATGAAGCGCAACCGCACCCGTTCGCCCGGCTTGAACAGCGCCGTCCAGTTGGCGGCCGGCGGCTGGCCGTTGACGAGGAAGGTGTAGCCGCTCACGTCCGCGATGTCGGTCGGGTCCATCCGCATCGCACCCCAGTCGAGGCGGTCGCGGACCGTGACGTCCCAGCCCTTGTCCCCGACGTCGCGGAAGAAGTCGAAGACTGTGCGCTTGTTCCAATTGTAGTAGTCGCTCTGCTTCTTGAGGTTGGAGAGCACCCGGTGCGGGTCCTCGTCCGTCCAGTCCGAGAGCATGACCACGTATTCGCGGTCGTAGCGGTACGGCGCCGGCTCCGCGGGATCGATCACGAGCGGGCCGTAGACGCCCGACTGCTCCTGCAAGCCGGAATGGCTGTGGTACCAGTATGTGCCGCTCTGCTTGACGGGGAAGCGGTAGGTGAAGGTCTCGCCGGGCGCGATCCCGTCGAAGCTCAGGATGGGCACGCCGTCCATGTTCGCCGGGAGAAGTATCCCGTGCCAGTGGATGGACGTGAGCTCGGAGAGCCGGTTGGTGACCCGGATCGTCACCTCCTCGCCCTCGCGCATGCGCAGGACGGGGCCGGGGATCGATCCGTTGACGGTCATGGCCGGCCGCTCCCGGCCGGTGACGTTGACGGTCTTTTCCTCGATGACGAGGTCGTACTCGCCGGCGAGCGCCGGGCCCGCGACGGCCAACGCTGCCAGCGTTGACACCAGAATGCCTTTGAGGCGCATTTTCATCCTCTCCGCTCCCCGTCCTGCTGCCCTCGGGCTCATGCCCACGGTCTGCGCAACGGAAGATACGTGTCTGTTCCAGCCGGCCTTACGGCCGTGAGGTTTCAAAAGAGGCTTCTGTCCAGCCGCGGCCGGATGCCTTGCGGCCTCGCTAGCGCCGCATCACGACGTGCGTCATGGCACGCGGCGTGGCCGCGTCGACAGAAACGGGATCAGACGGTGGATCGGGGGACGGGAGGATCGCGGTCCAAGGCGACGGAGCGCAGATCTCTATCGGCGCCAGCGGGCCGAAACCGCTCATAGCGGTTTGAGTGAATCAGGGCGAAAGAGCTTCCAGGCCGTGCAAACGAGGGCCCACACGACGGGGTAATACAATGACCGGAGCCGGCGTGCTCGCCGTGGGAATGGTCGCTCGGTGGCGCTGGCGCGCCCAGAGTATCCGTGGTGGTGACGGAAGCCGGCATCGCATGATGCGGCGAGGCATGGGCAGGACTCTGGGCCAATAAAAGCCCTACAACGACTAAGAGTGCTGTCAGCAAACGCCACATTCTATTTTGCAATACCGTAACAGCCAACAAACGGCGACTCACTCGCAGCACACCAAGGCGTTGCCTATCTAGGGGCCGACATCGTGCCGGTCAAGACGCATCGGCCTTCGTCACGAAAGTTTTATCCGCCATGGCTCGCACAGGCGCACATTTTCCTACAGATAGCACCACGTGCTTAACGGAGGATTAAGCTGATTTCATGACGCCGCCGGATTGCGTGGATCGACGCGCCGCGTATCTGCAACGTCGATCGTGCCGAGCGCTGCCGACGGATCAGCGTGCAGGTTACGTGGAGCAGCGCGACGAGTCGTGGCGATAACCGTCTTGCACCCAGGCGAACTCGAATCCGCACCCCCTCTGTGTGGTCAACCTGTGGCAGTCCACCGGGCCCACGGGCGTTTTTCCCGTCGCTGCGAGGTAACATCAGCGCCACAAGGCAGAGTCATCGACCACAATGGGGGAAGGGCCTGCTGACGCAGAGGCGCCTCCATCATTCCGTTTAGACAGACAGCCGCAACGTCGTCGGCGCCGATGGCCTCCAACTCGTGTGCGTAAGCTGGCACCGCACTCGATGGAAGCCACTGCTCCTGCTGCGGCAAAAGAGGGCTGACTGCTCCCTTATATCCTCGTCCCGGATGTGACGGGCGCCCGCCCGGCCTGCGGCCGGCCGCCGGGCTCTCGTGAACCGAGCCCGCGTTCGTCGGGCGATCAGTCCACCGGACTGATCGCGTTTCCTCCTCACCGGTCTCGGCCCTTCGGGCTTCGATCCCTGGCGCGATAGGCAGCCCTGCGGGCTGCCCGACGGCCGCCGCCCTCGCGGGCGGTGAAGTTCTTTCTATTGCCTTTCCCGGTGGCGCGGGGTGGGCGGCGCTCCCTTCTAGGCCCGCCGCGGCGCGCCGCAACCCTCCGCTCCGCTCCGGGTCCTCCACTCCGTTCCGGCCCTCCGGGTGCGGCCCGCCCCTTTGGCGGGCCTTTCCGGTCGCATCTCGCCGCCCACCCCGCTTCCGGGGAAAGGCGCGCGAGTTTTTGCGAGCGGAGGTGTGCCATGCCGGAGCGCAAGCGGGAGACGATCTATCAGGAGGTCACCGACCGGATTATTGCCGAGTTGGAGGCCGGGCGGGTGCCCTGGGTCCAGCCTTGGGGCAAGGCCAAGGCCGGGATCGGGCTGCCCCGGAACGCGGCGACCGAGCGCGCCTATTCCGGGATCAACATCCTGATCCTGTGGGGCGCGGTCATCGAGAAGGGATACCCCGCCCAGCATTGGCTGACCTTCCGCCAAGCCCTTGCCTTGGGCGGGCATGTGCGCAAGGGCGAGCGCGGCACCACC
>DLCG01000005.1:15207-35781 GCA_002480495.1 Rhodobiaceae bacterium UBA7804
CGGCACCACCGTCGTCTATGCCGACCGCTTCATCCCCAAGGACGAGCAGAAGCGCGCAGCGGAGGAAGGCGACGAGCCGCAGGCGGTGCCCTTCCTCAAGCGTTTCACCGTGTTCAACGTCGCGCAGTGCGACGGCCTGCCCGAGCGGGTTCTTGGCGGGGCGGAACCGCTGCCCGAACGCGAGACCGTCCCGGAGGCCGAGGCACTCATTGCCGCGACCGGCGCGGACTTTCGGATCGGCGGCGAGCGCGCCTTCTACGTGCCGAGCGCGGACTTCATACAGGTGCCGCCGCAGCCCGCTTTCTTCGAGCAGATCAACTACTACCGGACCTGTTTTCACGAGCTTGGGCACTGGACGGGACACGCGTCCCGGCTCGCCCGCGACCTGTCCGGTTCGTTCGGCTGCAAGAGCTACGCCCGCGAAGAACTGGTCGCCGAGATGGCGTCCGCGTTCGTGTGCGCCAGCCTCAGTATCACGCCCACCGTGCGCCACGCCGATTACATCGGGTCCTGGCTCGAGGTCTTGCGCGAGGACAATCGCGCCATCTTCCGCGCCGCGAGCCTCGCCTCCAAGGCCGCCGATTACCTGCTGGCCTTCCGCGAGACGGCCGGCGCGGAGGGAGCGGCGGCATGAGCGCGCCCGCTGCCGTGCCGCTCGCCAGCGAGCCGACGCCCGAGGGCGAGCAGACCCTCGTGCCCGGCGTCCGCCCGATCAGCCAGCGCGAACGCATCGAGGCGCGGATGGTCGCGCCGCTCACCCCGCGCGTCCCGCAGAAGCCGCTGAACGTCGGCCTGTTCGACGAAGACGCGCGCAACCAGCTCGACCTGTTCTGACCCGGAGGTCCGCCATGATCCTGATCCCCGACGACATCCGCGACCGTCTTCTCGCCAACGGTGCTACCGAGCGCGAGACCGATCACGTGCCGGTCGTGAAGCTGTTCGAGCCGACCGGCGCGGCCACATGGCTGATCACCGAGATGATGCCGGACGAGCCCGACATCCTGTTCGGGCTCTGTGACCTCGGCTTCGGCTGCCCCGAGCTTGGCTATGTGAGCCTCGCCGAGCTTGAGAGCGTCAAGGGACCGCTCGGTCTCGGCATCGAGCGCGACCTCCATTTCGAACCCCGCTTCCCGCTCTCGGTATTTGCCGAGGCGGCGCGGATCGCGGGCCGCATCACCGAGGCCGAGCGCGCACTGGCGCAGGCCGCCGCCGCGCTCCGCACCCGCAACCCCGAAATTCCACCCGATGGGGCGGGACCGACGCGCCGATAGGCGGCGCACGGCCCCGCCCGTGGCTTGCGCTTCCGGTGGGGCCGCTGACCCAAGAGCCAAGGAGAGTGACCATGCAACTGCAACACATCCCGATCGACAAACTGGACGTCTCCGCGTTCAACATGCGGAACGCCAAGCGCGCGCCGGACGTCTCCGACATCCTGCCGAGCGTCCGCGCGCGCGGCATCCTGCAGCCGCTGCTGGTGCGGCCCAACGGCGAGGACGAGCGCTTCGAGATCGTCGCCGGGCGGCGGCGCTACTTCGCCGCCAAGGCGGTCGCCGAGGAAGGCGGCGGGGTCGAGCCCGTGCCCTGCGCCGTGATGGAGCCGGGCGACGACGCGGGCGCGCTCGAGGCCTCGTTGATCGAGAACGCCGCCCGGCTCGACCCCGACGAGATGAGCCAGTACGAGACCTTCGTGCGGCTCTCCAAGGAAGGGAAGTCGGTCGCGGAGATCGCCGAGACCTTCGGCATCACCGAGATCATGGTGAAGCGCCGCCTCGCCCTCGGTAACCTCTTGCCGAGGATCAGGACGGCCTACCGCAGGGGCGAGATCGACGCCGAGACGGTGCGCCATCTCACCCTGGCCTCGACGGCACAGCAGAAGGACTGGCTCGCCCTGTTCGCCGATCCCGAGCAGTACGCGCCGCGCGGCTTCCAGTTGAAGCAGTGGCTGTTCGGCGGCCAGTCGATCCCCACCTCCGTCGCCCTGTTCCCGGTCGAGGACTATCCCGGCCAGATCGTCGCCGACCTGTTCGGCGAGGATGCCTACTTCGCCGACGCGGACCTGTTCTGGCAGAAGCAGAACGAGGCCATCGCGGCGAAGCGGGACGAGTATCTCGAAGCCGGATGGGCCGAGGTCGTGGTGCTGGAGCCCGGCCAGTACTTCCATAGCTGGGAGCACGAGAAGACCCCGAAGAAGAAGGGCGGCAAGGTGTTCATCGCCGTCTCCCACCGGGGCGAGGTCGAACTCCACGAGGGCTGGCTCGGCCGCAAGGAGGCCCGCCGCGCGGCGCGGAAGGCCGCGTCGGCGGACGCGGACGGCGAGGCGACCGAGGTCGCACCCGCCGCGCGGCCCGAGGTCACCAAGGCGATGCAAAACTACCTCGACCTGCACCGCCAAGCCGTGGTCCGCCTCGCGCTTGTGGCCCATCCGGGCGTGGCGTTGCGGCTCATGGTGGCGCACGCCGTGGCATCCTCCGGCCACTGGCAGGTGAAGCCCGAGCCGCAGCAGGCGCGCAGCGACGCCATCGCCGAGAGCGTGGCAACCAGTTCGGCGCAGCAGGCCTTCGACGCAGAGCGGCAGGCAGTGCTGGCCTTGCTGGAACGGCCCGACTATCACCACTCCGTCACGCAGCCGGGCTACGACGCCTATCCCACGGCCGTGGTGTTCGCGAAGCTGCTGGGGCTCTCCGACGAGGACGTGCTGCGCATCGCCGCCTGCGTCATGGCCGAGACGATTGAGGCGGGCAGCGCCGTGGTCGAGGCGGTCGGCAACCACTTGGGCGTGGACGCGGGGCAGCATTGGCAGCCCGATGACGCCTTCTTCGATATGATCCGCGACAAGGCCGTACTCAACGCCATGCTTGCCGAGGTCGCGGGCAAGCGGTGTGCCGACTCCAACATCGCGGAGAAGGCCAAGACGCAGAAGAAGATCGTCCGTGACTGCCTCGACGGGGCGAACGGCCGTGCCAAGGTCGAGGGCTGGCTGCCCGGCTGGCTGGCCTTCCCGGTGCGGACCTGCACCGAGAACGGCACGCTCGCCACCGTCGACGAATGGGCGCGGGTGCGGTCCCTGTTCGATGGCGCGTGATCCGTCGCGGGCGGCGGCCTGACGGCCGCCGCCCGCTTTTCGGCCGACTCGTGGTTGGCTGGCCGAGAGCGCAAGTTGTTGGCACCGGTTGATTCGCGTCTGGTGACGGCCGATCCTCCGGCGCGAAATGGTGAGCGAAGGCGACGACTCCGATCATGCGATCACGGACATCCGGCCGGGTGTCGCGGCGATGACTTATGATCCTGACGGGCGGACGCTTCTTCACCGGCGGCGTCCAGCGCCGGTCGGACGAGGCCACCGAGTGGGGCTGGTTCGCGCCCGACGCACTGCCGGAGCCGCTGTTGCCTTATGCGCGAGTCTGGCTTGTCGATGCTGCGTCCGACACCGGTTCCGGCCCCGTGATCCGCTGATGGTTTTTGCCGACGCAATCGGACGTTGGCAAAGCCACGATGCGCCGCCTGCCGATCGTCGGCACGCCCTCAGGCCGCGACGGTTTCCTGGCACCGATGGACCTCGATGGTCAAATGCACGATGCCGAGTTCGTTGGGCAGCAGCGCCCGGTAGTGCTCCGGCTCCCGTGGCTCATGCGTGACGATGCTGAGCGCGGCGGCATAGATTCCCGGTCCGACCGACCAGATATGCAGGTCGGCGAGTCGGTTGTCGGCGTCGCCCTCGATGGCCTGGCGCACGTTTCGGCGAACAGGCTCTTCGGCTCGGTGGTCGAGCAGCACGCCGCTGGTATCGCGCAGCAGATGCCAGGCCCACCGTGCGACGAGCACGGCGCCGACCAGTCCCATGAAGGGATCGAGCCAGACGGCGCCGAAGTATTTCCCAGCCAGCAGGGCGACGATGGCCAGGACGGACGTCAGGGCGTCCGCGAGCACATGAAGATAGGCCGAGCGCAGGTTGTGGTCGTGCCGGTGATGATGGTGATGCGTGTGCTGATGCTTATGTCCATGGTGATGGTGGCTGTTATCGGCACGGGGAGCGCCTGACTCGCGGCCCGTCAGCAGCATGGCGCTGACGCCATTAACGAGGAGCCCGATCACCGCCACGGCCAGTGCCCAATCGAAAACTATCGGGACCGGATTCAGGAACCGCGCGCCGCTCTCCCAGGCCATGATCACTGCGAAGCCGGCAAGGATGATGGCGCTCGTATACGCCCCGAGCGCGTTGACCTTGCCGGTGCCGAAGGTGAATCGGGCGTCGCCGGCGTGCCGCCGCGCGTACCCATAGGTGAAGACGCTCAGCCCGAGCGCCACCGCGTGGGAGCCCATGTGCATGCCGTCGGCGAGCAGTGCCATCGAGCCGAAGGCCCACCCCGCGACGATCTCGGCAACCATCGTCACGATGGTCAGGACTGTGACGATCAGTGTGGGACGCTCGCCTTTGCGCCGCCGATCCTGTCCAAAGGTGTGATCGTGCGTCCAGGGCTCGACCGTGTCGGTATGCATTCCACTTCTCCACGGGCACGGGCCAAACACGGATACTCAAGCCGCTCCCGAAAAACTTTCGGCATGGTTCTGTTGAACCAGACGGTCACCCGGGGATCAAGCTCCCGGTGACCAACGGCCCGTCGCGCTGACGCCCGGGGGATCGCCGTGCGATAGCTGACAAACCGCGTTGGCGGCGCCGGCAAGACGGGTCTTGCACCCGGCTCGGCGCACCGAAGCTCGTTGGCTGGGCGTTTCCCGGTCCCCGTTCTGGCGGCGGGTGACGGGAGATTGCCTTCGGTCCGCCCCACCCGCTTGCCTCCGGGGCGGCTGCCCGGGCAGCCCGAATGCCGGGCCGGGTGGCGTGTTGCCTGCGTTCCTGTGCGGCTTGTATGAGCGGACGCGAGGGTTGTGCGTGGTCGAAGCGGCGCCCACGTTCGCCGTCCACGCTTGATCAAACCGGCTGCCTCGGGTCGTGATCCTCCGTCGTTGCAACCGCCCATGCGCCTGCTCCGGCTGGTGGACCTATGGCGGTCCCCGTCGCGGCGAAACCGGCTGCGGCGACTATTTTCCCCGCCCGCCTACGCGGTGCTCCGGCGGGCTTCCTCGCGGCCGCTGCGCTCCAAAATAGCCGCCTCCACCGGTCCTCCGCTGGCGCTCCGGCCCTCCGGGTGCGCCGGTCCGGCGCCCGCCATGGACGGTCCGCCGTGAGCAGGGCGATGGGCGCCCTGCACGATCAAAGGAGGATCAGAACATGGCAGCCATCGGATACGTCAACCGCCAGGCGGACGGCTCCTACAAGGGCTTCATCAACACCCTCAGCATCCGCCGCAGCGTCGTGCTCCTGCCGAACCGCGACAAGGACGCCGACAACCAGCCGGACTTCCGGGTCTTCACCGACGACCGCGAGCGGGTCGAGCTCGGCGCCGCCTGGAAGCGGGTGGGCCAGAACTCGGGCAACAGCTATGTCTCGCTGAGCCTGGCCGCCCCGGAGTTCGGGCCGCGCAAGCTCTACGCCAACCTCGGCCGCGCCGCCGGGCAGGACGATCCCGACACCTTCGCGATCATCTGGAACCCGGTCGACTGACGGCCGCCGCCTTGGCCCCGCGCCCTGCCGGGCGCGGGGCCTTTCGCCTGTCCCGGAAAGGGAGGCGAATTCCCCGACGGCCATTTTCGCCCGTCCCGGACCGCCTCCTCGCGCGCCCATCCTCGCCGTCATCGGCGCGACCCCGCCGGTCGCGCGCTTCAAGCGACGAGGTGACGACAATGAGCGATGACGAACACGAACGCGCCGCCCGCGCGAAGAAGGGCAGCCCCTTCCTCAACACCGCCCAGGCCGCCCACTATGTTGGCCTGTCGGGCCGGACACTCGAGAAGATGCGCGTGACCGGCAGCGGGCCGAAGTACCGTAAACACGGGCGCTACGTCCGCTACCACATCGACGACCTCGACGCGTGGTCCGACTCCCGGTCCAAGGGATCGACCTCCGATGCGTGAGGACCGGCTCCTGCTATCCGGCGCTCTGCGGCCGACGCGGCGCCGGCGCGGGCGTCGCCGCCCGCGCGTCCCGCTCGCCCTCGCGGGCCTCGGGCTCGCCGCCCTCGGCTTCGCAACACTCGCCGCGCCGGCGCCGCGCTTGGTCTGGAATGCCAGCGCCAGCGCCCCCGTGGGGCTCTACTGGGTCAGCCGCACGGCTCCGGCACGCGACGATCTGGTGCTCGCCACCTTGCCGCCCGACGCCCGCAGGCTTGCGGCCGACCGTGGCTATCTGCCGGTCGGGACACCCCTGGTGAAGCGTCTCGTGGCGGTTGCGGACGACGTCGTCTGCGCCGTCGGCGATGCCGTCTTCGTCAACGGCACGTATGTCGCCACGCGTCGCAATCGCGACTCCTTCGGCCGTGCGCTGCCGCGCTGGACCGGCTGTCGCACGCTCGCCGCCGACGAACTGTTCCTGCTGATGGCCGGTGTCTCCGGCTCGTTCGACGGCCGGTACTTCGGGCCGGTACGGCGCGCCAGGGTCATCGGGAGGCTCGTGCCGCTATGGACCGGGTGACCGTCCTGGCGCTGGGCGCGGTTGCCCTTGCGACTTTTGCCTGCTCGTCCTCCGTCGTCGCTGAACCGGCCCCCGTCGAGCAGCGGCTCGACCGCTGGGAGCCGTTCATCGCCGAGGCCTCCGCCCGGTTCGCCGTCCCGAAGACTTGGATACGCGCGGTTATCGCGGCCGAGAGCGCGGGGCGAATTATGCTCGACGGCCGTCCGATCACTTCGTCCGCCGGCGCCATGGGGCTCATGCAGGTGATGCCGGGGACCTATGAAGAGATGCGTCGGCGACATGGTCTTGGTGGCGATCCGCACGACCCACGCGACAACATCTTGGCCGGGACCGCCTATCTCTGCACCCTTTACGAGCGCTTCGGGTTCCCCGGCCTCTTCGCCGCCTACAATGCCGGGCCCGGTCGCTACCAAGAGCATCTGACCGACGGGCGACCGCTGCCGCGCGAGACCCGTGCCTACCTCGCGCGGCTCGATCCGTCGCGTCTGGCAACAGAGGCCGCAGGGGCCGCGGAAACGGATCGGCGTCTCTTCTTCCCTCTGCGCGCGACGGTGACGGACGGTCGCGAGTCGTCGTCGACGGTGGCCACGGACAGCCTGTTCGTGCCCTTGCGTACCGTGCCGGGCGAGGACCGATGAACCGCGACGGCGCGGCCGGTGCCCTGTCGGAGAGAGAGGACCTCGTCTCGGTTGTCCCAGCGTACCAGCCAGGACGAAGCGCCCGTCAAGGATGCGCGGTCCCCCCAAAATGCTCCACTGCGCTGGCGCTCCGCTCCGCATTTCGGCTCCCCCGCGCCCCGCTTCGCGGCGCCTCCGGCGTCCTTGACAGCCGCTTCGCCGGCCGATGGCGGGAGCTGTCCTCGATGAGGAGGACAGCAACCACGGAGGTTCCGATGACCACACTTCACACGCATCCGCACGCCGCGTTCGACCGCTTCCCGCAGCTCCGCCGCGACCTGATCGCCGAGTTCGGAACGGACGGAATCGACGCCGCTATCGAGCTATTTATCGCCGCCGAGCGCGCCGATTTCCACTGGGACGGACGCATCGCGGAGATGAATCTCGGCGCCTGGGAGAGCCTCGACGACGAGAACGAGATGTTCGAGCGGGTGACGATTCTCGGCTACTTCCGCGCCCGCTACTACGTCGCGACGTGTCTCGTCGATGGCGACCGAGACGTCCATTGGATGCTCGGTCTGCGCCATTTCGAGTGCTTTGAGAGCGCCGAACAGGCGTTCCTGGCGAGTGGCGGATGATGCCACCGGCCACCCTGGGAGCGATACCGTCAGGTGCCGCTCCCGACTTCCTTGTGTGGTGATCCTGGCCGGCGCGCGACCGGTCGCCCGAGTCAAGGTCCGGTCAGAGATCGCAGGTGATCGTAGGAGGGACGGCAGGTGGCTCAGAAGCCCGGTAGGGCAAGATAAAAGGATGGCGCCATGAGACGCCTATGTCGTTGGCTGCACATCGTTTTCCCTGGCGCCATGCCCGTCCAGGATGGCGCCAGTGCGGGAGTAAGTCCTTGGTCTGCCGCGATCTTCATGGCGCCGGCTTGCGGCTTCGGCTGGCCGCCGTCTACTCGTGGATCACGATGCAACATGACCGGCGGCGATCATGAAGGATGACGACTTCACGCCGAGGCTCGGCCGGATCCGCAGCCGCGGCAGCAAGCGCGGGCGTCGCTACCTGCACCAGGTGCTGCGGTCGATGGCGCTTGCCGGCGGCCGGTCGTTGCCGAGCCGCGGTACCTTCCAGGGCAACCGCATCGGTCGTGGGTCCGGCGTCGGCCGGGTGCTCGCCGCCCGCGACCGCTATGCCGCCTACCGGGCGCGCCGGGTGATCGTGAAGTCGCGCATCGTGAAGCTGACGGGGCAGGGGCGGAAGGCGGCCCAGCTCCATCTGCGCTACATCCAGCGCGACGGTGTCACCCGCGAGGGGTTGCCCGGCGATCTGTACGACGCCGAGTCCGATCGTGCCGACGGCCGGGCGTTCCTCGAGCGCGGCGAGGGCGACCGGCACCAGTTCCGCTTCATCGTCTCGGCCGAGGACGCCGCCGAGTACGACGAGCTGAAAGGGTTCACCCGTCGGCTAATGCGACAGATGGAGGACGACCTCGGCACCCGGCTCGATTGGGTGGCGGTCGACCACTACAACACCGGCCATCCCCACACCCATGTCGTGCTGCGCGGCCGCGACGACCAGGGGAAGGATCTCGTCATCGCCCGCGACTACCTCGCCAGGGGGATGCGCGAGCGGGCGGCAGAGATCGTTGAGCTGGATCTCGGGCCGCGCTCCGATCTGGAGATCGAGCACCGCCTGCGCTGGGAGGTGGAGCAGGAGCGCTTTACCAGCCTCGACCGCGGCCTGCTGGGCGACATCGGCGAGGACGGGCTTGTCCGGTCTGGCACCGCGGCCGGCGACGCCTTCCGCCAGACGCTGCGCGCCGGCCGGCTGCACAAGCTCCATCGCCTCGGACTCGCCGAGGAGATAGAGCCGGGCCGGTGGCGGCTGGCCGACGACCTGGAGCCGGTGCTGCGCCGGATGGGCGAGCGCGGCGACATCATCAAGACCATGCACCGTGAGATGACCCGCGAGGGTCGGGACAGGGCGACCTCGGAGTACGCCATCTACGACCCGGCCGACACAGAGGCGCGGCGACTGGTCGGCCGCGTCGTCGCGCGCGGTCTCTCCGACGAGATCAACGACCGCCACTACCTGATCGTAGACGGTGTCGACGGCCGCGCCCATTACGTCGATATCGGCAGGGCCGACACGACCGAGCCGTTGCCGGACGGTGCGATCATTGCGATCGCACCGAAGCGGGCCGCGCCGAGAGACGTCGACCGAACCATCGCCGAGATCGCCGCCGCGAACGACGGGCAGTACAGCGTTGACATCCACCTGCGGCACGACCCCACGGCCACGGCCGCGTTCGCCGAGACCCACGTGCGACGGCTCGAGGCGATGCGGCGGCGGGACATCGGCGTCGACCGCCAGCCGGATGGCACCTGGACGATCGCGCCTGATCATTTGGATCGGGCGGCGGCGTACGAACGAAGCCGGGCACGGGCGAGCCCGGTCATCGTCGCGATGCTGTCCGCGGTGGCGCTCGACCGGCAGGTCGGCGCCGACGGCGCGACCTGGCTCGACCGGGAGCTGCTCGCCGACACGCCGACCAGCCTCCGCGACGCGGGCTTCGGGCGCCAGGTACGCCAGGCGCTCGACCGGCGCCGGCAGTGGTTAATTGAGCAGGAGCTTGCCCGCCAGGAGCAGGACCGGATCGTCTACCGTGCCAACATGCTCGGTCTCCTGCGCCGACGCGACCTGACGCGGGTCGCGGACCAGCTCTCCGGCGAACTTGGCCTGCAATACGCTGAAAGCGAGCCCGGCAAGCGGATCGAGGGCGTCTACCGCCGGCGGCTGGACCTCGTCAGCGGCCGGTTTGCCGTGATTGAGAAGTCGCGCGAATTCACGCTGGTGCCATGGCGGCCGGTACTGGAGCGCAACCTCGGGAAGCAAGTGTCCGGTACGCTGCGCGGCGACACGATCTCCTGGTCGCTTGGGCGCAAGCGGCGCGGTCCGGGCATCTCGTAGGATTGCGATCAGGCTCGTAGGCGTGCCCGCTGTCGACCCCGAAGCAGCCCTCCGAACCTGGCGTGGCCGCGCATGCTCGTGTCTCATAGCGGCTGTCCGAGAACGTCCAGTGCGGAGCAGCCATCCAGGCGTTATACCGACCATCCTACTCCTATTGCCCGATCTATCAGTAAGTGACCGGTTGCGTTCGTCGGAAGTTTGACCACTCCATAGCCGTAGTGTTAGCTCCCTTCTCGGAGAAAAGGGCGATGGCAGACGAGGCGAAACCAAGAAGAATCAAGCGGCGGCGCGGTAACACCCTCGAGCGGTGGGAGGTCGAGATCGTCAAGGGGATGATTCATCGCGGGGGCGGCTTCACGAACGATCAGGACATTCTGGCCTACTTCACCCGCCCGACCCGCTCCATTAACCACCGACTCATAGGAGAGATCAGGGCGAGGAAGAAGCACAAGAGCGTCAAGCCTGCTTCCGACGAAGCCCTCGACGAGTTCCTGTCGACTTGGCCCGATGTCGACCCCGGAACAGGCTTGAGCGCCCGAGGCGACGAACTCCTGATCAAGGCCCGAGAAGCTATGATCGCCGCAGTCCACACCTTTAACTCCGCCGGACTGATGTTCCGCGCCGAACTCTTCATCACGACCGCCATCGTCGCCTGGACCTACTTGCTTCACGCCTACTACAAGCGCGAGGGCATCCCCTACAAATACAAGGGCAAGCAGACGGCCCACGGCGCCGACCGCTACTGGGATCTGAGCCAGTGCATCAGCACGGGCAAGTGCCCGCTCTCCGAGGGAGCGAAGACGAACCTTCGCTTTCTCATCGAGCTACGGAACGAGATTGAGCACCAGTCGACCAGCCGCATCGATGATGCGGTTGGCGCTGAGCTCCAGTCATGTGCCCTGAACTTCAACGATGCACTGAAGGGGTTCTTCGGGAAGCAGTTCGGTCTTGAGAAGCGACTGCCGATCGCTCTCCAGTTCGTGTCGTTTGGGCCTGACCAGCGGAGCAGCTTGAAGACGGCGTCCTCACTGCCCCTGCATGTCTCGTCCTTCATCAGCGCGTTTGAGCATGGACTGTCCGACGACCAAGTTAAGGACCCGGCCTTCCGCCTCAAGGTCGCTTTCGTGCCCGTCGCCGCGAAGAAGGCTGCCGGCTCTGATGTCGCGGTTGTTACCGTGAAGCCTGGCAGTGATACGGCACAAGAGGTCGGCGAGGTGATCTTCAAGGAGGTGAACCGGGCGCGGTTCATCAGGAAGGACGTGCTCGCGGCAGTCAAGGAGGCTGGTTTCCCGAAATTCGGCCCCGGGGACCACACGAAGCTCATGCAGGAACTCGACGCAAAGAACCCAGCGAAGGGATACGGTTGCCAGGGCGATTACAAGAACACGTGGGTCTGGTATGACCGCTGGATCGAGCGGGTTCTGGAGCACTGCCGGCAGGAAGGGGCTCGCTACCGGTGACTTCGGAAACTCGCAGAACGGCTGTGGGTGATCACCACGAGAGAGCGTTCGCCTTGAATTGATGTCCCAGCCCTGACGAACGGATTGCTCAGCCAGGATCGGGCAATTCTCTGGCAACGGCAGAGCTGGTAATCGGTCCTTACGAGCATTGAGGCGGAGCGCAGCGAAAGCCCGAAATCCACCCATTTCCGACAATCTTCCCAACACAAGGAACGACCTCTTTCAGGCAAGCGTTGGGCTTTCTAGCTCCGCGTAAGGCAAAACTCTTCATCGTTTGCAGCCGCTGAGGAGGTATTAATCAGCTACCTTTTGCTGCTTCGACAGCAATAGTTTCCCGAGAGCGCTCCTGGAGGGCCGGGTCAGCGAGGATCAAGGTTGCGATAGGCCTTCGTACGCCGGCGCTGACCGGGTTCGGCCGAAATTCAAGATAAGCGTTCTTGCGGCTGTAAAAGGCCCCCGTGTCGCCCCACACCCATTCCCGTTCGCTCCTCTGGTTCGGCGCACCGTAGTCATTGAGGAGCTTGGCTTCCAGTGTCGGTATGTCGGGGCCACCAGGCAGTACATCGTATACGATCTTGATCGCCCGCGGACCTTCTGGCGTTGGTGCGAACGTGACTTGAGCCTCGGCCGCTTCACCTCGCGCCCGAACCATCCGTACACCTGCGTAGTCCCGCCCTGGGATCAGCTTGCTCTGCGCCTGCATGATCGCTTGCTCGAAGGACGGACCACGGACGACATTCTGAGTGATGAGACCACTCTTGGTCGCGGCTGCTTGGATCTTCTCCACGGTCGCTCCAAGCCTGAACCCACTTACCTGGTACGCGCTCGAATCTGCGGCTGAGGCCTGCGTGGCATCCGCAGCCACGACAGCGGTCCAGATGATGAGACCGAGAAGGGCTGATCGCGCCTTCATTCACCAGCTCCCTAAATGCAAATCTTGCCTACCGAATCCCTCTTCCGCGGCAACCGTCTGCCGTCTTCGAACTCGGATGTCGTTTAGGTGAGGATTTTACCCCGTCCTCGAATTCAGTTCCACGTTTCGCTCGGCCAGCTACGCTCTTATTACCCCTACTTGGCAAGCGCCGAAGAGAGCGTAGATCAGCGTAAATAAATGCGATTTTCGATTCCGCCGGTCTGAGGAATCTCTTGGGGCGTGACGCGACGCACAAGTCGCGCCGACGTGTGGACTCAAGGGCATGACACCGACCAAGCTCCTCATCGGCCAGGCGCTCATCGTCTTCGCCATTGTGATCGGCGGGGTGTGGGCGACGACGCAATGGACCGCGGCGATGCTGGGCTACCAGCCGCGGCTCGGTGCGCCCTGGTTCGAACTCCTGCAGTGGCCGGTCTACTACCCCTGGCGCCTGTTCGAGTGGTGGTACGCCTACGAGCCCTATGCACCAGACTTGTTCCGGCGCGCGGGCCTGCTGGCCGGCACCAGTGGTCTGCTCGGCACGGTGGTCGCCGTCGTCGGCTCGCTGTGGCGGGCGCGGCAGGGGCGGTTCGTCACCACCTACGGCTCCTCGCGCTGGGCGACCCGCAAGGAGGTGGAGCGGGCTGGCCTGTTCGAGCCGCGCGGCGTGTTCCTCGGCCGGCTGGGAGGCGGCTACCTGCGCCACGACGGTCCCGAGCACGTCATGGCCTTCGCACCGACGCGCTCGGGCAAGGGCGTGGGGCTGGTCATTCCGACGCTGTTGTCCTGGACCGGCTCGGCCGTCATCCACGACATCAAGGGCGAGAACTGGCAGCTTACGGCCGGCTGGCGGTCGCGGTTTTCGCACTGCCTGCTGTTCAACCCGACCGACCCGCGCTCGGCCCGCTACAACCCGCTGCTCGAGGTCCGCAAGGGGCCGCACGAGGTCCGCGACGTCCAGAACATCGCCGACATCCTGGTCGACCCGGAGGGCATGCTGGAGCGGCGGAACCACTGGGAGAAGACCAGCCATACCCTGTTGGTCGGCGCCATCCTGCACGTGCTCTACGCCGAAGAGGAGAAGACGCTGGCCCGCGTCGCGAGCTTCCTCTCCGATCCGCGCCGGTCCTTCGAGCACACGCTGCGGGCCATGATGGCGACCAACCACCTGGGCACATTGCAGAACCCGGTGGTGCACCCGGTGGTCGCGCAGGCGGCGCGCGAGGCCTTGAACAAGTCGGAGAACGAGCGCTCCGGCGTCCTATCCACCGCCATGAGCTTCCTCGGGCTCTACCGCGATCCGACGGTGGCGGCGACCACGGCGGCGTGCGACTGGCGCATCGCTGATCTCGTGGATGCGGAGCGGCCGGTCTCGCTCTACCTCGTGATCCCGCCGTCCGACATCTCCCGGACCAAGCCGCTGGTGCGGCTGGTGCTGAACCAGATCGGCCGGCGGCTGACCGAGCGGCTGGAGGGCAGCCCGGACAAGCGTCGCCGGCACCAGCTCCTGATGATGCTGGACGAGTTCCCGGCACTGGGCCGCCTCGACTTCTTCGAGACGGCGCTCGCCTTCATGGCCGGCTACGGCATCCGCGCCTACCTGATCGCGCAGTCGCTCAACCAGATCTCCAAGGCCTACGGCGAGAACAACGCGATCCTCGACAACTGCCATGTCCGGATTGCCTTTTCCTCGAACGACGAGCGCACGGCCAAGCGCATCTCCGACGCGCTCGGCACCGCCACCGAGCTGCGGGCCCAGCGCAACTACGCCGGCCATCGCCTCGCGCCCTGGCTCAGCCACGTCATGGTCTCACGCCAGGAGACGGCGCGGCCGCTGCTGACGCCGGGCGAGGTGATGCAGCTCCCGGCCTCCGACGAGCTGGTGCTCGTCTCCGGCCTGCCGCCGCTCCGCGCCAGGAAGCTCCGCTATTACGAGGACAGCAACTTCACCGCGCGGGTCGCGGATGCACCGACGTTGTCGGAGGACGGCTACCGCGACCGGCCGGCGCCGCGCCGGGACGACTGGACAGGGCAGGTCCGCGGCACCGACGCGCGTCTCGCCGCCGCGGCGGACCGCGAACTCGGCCTTGCCGAGGAAGACGACGAGGGCGGCCTGCAGCACCAGCGGCATCCCGGCATGCTTGAGCCCGAGGTCTCGAAGCCGGTCGAGCCCGCGCGGCAAACCGACCTCGATCTCCTGGACGACGAGGCCGACGCGCCCGCCCAGACCAAGACCATGGACCGTGCCCGCCGGCTCTCGGCGGTCACCCGCGCCTACGGCATCGACGGCGATCCGGGCCGACGCGACGACGACCTGCTGCCGGGATTCTGAGGGGATGCCATGAAACCGCGCCATCACCTCTATCTCGACGACGAGCTGACGGAGCAGCTCGAAGCGCTTGCCGCCAAGCCCGGCTCGTCCAAGTCGGCGATCGTCTCGGACGCGCTGCGCAGCTTCCTCGCGCGGCGCGGCGCCACCGAGCTCGATGATCGCCTCAAGGTCCGGCTCGACCGGTTCAGCCGCCAGCTCAACCGGATCGAACGCGACCAGCAGATCCTGCTGGAGAGCCTGGCGCTCTTCGTCCGCTACTACCTCACCGTGACGGCGCCGCTCCCGGAAGCAGACCAGGAGGCCGCCCGCGCGCTCGGCCACGAGCGCTTCCAAGCCTTCATCGACCAGGTCGGCCGGCGCATTGCCGGCGGCCGGACGCTGGCGGGCGAGGTGCTGGCGCAGACGTCCGAGGAGGAGGCCGAGCCATGAGCGGCACCGACGGGCACGCGGAAAGCCGCCAGCGTCGCCGCGCCATGCTGCGCACGGCCATGGGCCCGGCCATCGGCGTGGCGCTCGCCGATCCCGCCGTCATCGAGGTGATGGTGAACCCGGACGGCAGCCTGCGTCTCGACCGACTGGGCGAGGGCAGGGTCGACACTGGCGAGCGGCTGGAGGCGGCCGAGGTCGAGCGGATCATCCGCCTGGTGGCGAGCCATCTCCGCGTCGAGGCCCATGCCGCTAATCCGGTGGTGAGCGCCGAGCTGCCGGAGACGGGCGAGCGTTTCGAGGGGCTGCTGCCGCCGGTCTCGACCGCGCCCTGCTTCGCGATCCGGAAGCCGGCGGCCAAGATCTACACGCTCGAGGACTACGTCGCGGGTCGGATCATGATGCCGTTGCAGGCGGACGTCCTGCGCCGGGCCGTCCGCGACCGGCGCAATATCCTGATCGCGGGCAGCACCAGCTCGGGCAAGACCACGCTTGCCAACGCCCTACTCGCCGAGATCGCGCGGGCCGACGAGCGGGTGATCCTGATCGAGGATACGCGCGAGCTGCAATGCGCGGCACCCGACTGCGTGGCGCTGCGCACCAAGCCGGGTGTGGTCGGCCTCGCCGACCTCGTGCGCTCGACCCTACGGCTCCGGCCCGACCGCATCATCGTCGGCGAGGTCCGGGGACCGGAAGCCCTCGACATGCTAAAGGCCTGGAACACCGGCCACCCCGGCGGCATCGCCACGGTCCATGCCAACGCGGCCCATTCGGCCCTCTACCGGCTGGAGCAGCTGATCGAGGAGGCGGTGGTCACGGTACCCCGCCGGCTCGTCGCCCAGGCGATCGACCTCGTGGTCTTCATCCGCGGCCGGGGCGAGGGGCGCCGCGTCGAGACCATCGCCGGGGTCGAGGGGCTCGACGCCCATGGCGACTACCGCGTCGTCGAGCTCTCGCCGGCCCGTCTAAGCACCTTGTGAATCGGAGGAGCAGGCTCATGCGTCAACCCTGCCATCGGCATATTGCACTCCCGGCATTGGCCGCACTCGTTGTCCTCGGCATCGCCACGCCGGCGTTCGCCGCCGGCTCGGGCATGCCGTGGGAGGCGCCGCTGGAATCGATCCTGCAATCGATCGAGGGGCCGGTGGCGCGCATCATCGCGGTGATCATCATCATTATCACCGGCCTCTCGCTCGCCTTCGGCGACACCTCGGGCGGCTTCCGGCGCCTGCTGCAGATCGTTTTCGGTCTCACGATTGCCTTCGCGGCGACGAGCTTCTTCCTGACCTTCTTCTCCTTCGGCGGCGGGGCGCTGGTCACATGACGGACCACGCTGATGGTTTCGAGGTGCCGCTGCATCGCGCGCTCACCGAGCCGATCCTGCTCGCGGGTGCACCGCGTACCGTCGCCATCGTCAATGGCACGCTGGCGGCCGCGCTCGGCCTCGGCCTCCGGCTCTGGATCGCCGGGCTCCTGGTCTGGGCGATGGGCCACTCACTCGCGGTATTTGCGGCGAAGCGCGATCCGCAGTTCGGCCAGGTGCTGAGCCGCCACCTCCGGAACAAGGGGTGGCTCGGATGCTGAGCCTCGCCGAATACCGCGGCAAGCCGCAGCGGCTTGCCGACTACCTGCCCTGGGCGGCGCTCATCGCGCCCGGCGTGTTGCTCAACAAGGACGGCAGCTTCCAGCGGACCTTCCGCTTCCGCGGGCCCGACCTGGAGAGCGCCACCGAGCCCGAACTCGTCGCCACCTGCGCGCGGCTCAACAACGTGTTGCGGCGCTTCGGCTCGGGCTGGGCGCTGTTCTTCGAGGCCGAGCGTCACCCCGCGCCCAGCTATCCGGCGTCCGAGTTCCCCGATCCGGCGTCCTGGCTGGTCGACCGGGAGCGCCGCGCCGCATTCGAGCAAACCATGGGCGCGCATGACGGCGAATCGGCATATCGAGGCCGGGCGCACTTCGAGAGCAGCTATCATCTGACGCTCCTCTATCTCCCGCCGCCGGACCAGGTGAACCGGGCCGAGCGGGCGCTGCTGGAGACGCCGCCCGACGAGCGCGGCATCGACTACCGCGACCCTCTCGAGGCCTTCGTCGCCGAGACCGACCGGGCGCTCGACCTGCTCTCCAGCCTGATGCCGGTCTGCGCACCGCTCGACGACGCCGAGACGCTCACCTACCTGCACGGCACCGTCTCGACCCGGCAGCATCCGGTCGCCGTGCCGGAGACGCCGATGTACCTGGACGCAGTGCTCGCCGACACGCCGCTCGCGGGTGGGCTCGAGCCGATGCTTGGCGAGCATCACCTCCGTACCGTCACGGTGCTCGGATTCCCCAACACGACCCGGCCTGGGCTGCTCGACGACCTCAACCACTTGGGCTTCCCGTATCGCTGGGTCACCCGCTTCATCCCGCTCGACAAGACCGCGGCCAACAGCGCGCTCACACGGATGCGGCGCCAGTGGTTCGCCAAGCGCAAGTCGATCGGCGTGCTGTTGCGCGAGGTGCTCTACAACGAGCCGGCGCCGCTCCTCGACTCCGATGCCGATAACAAGGCGGTCGATGCCGACGCGGCGCTGCAGGAGCTGGGCGGCGATCATGTTTCCTTTGGTTATCTGACTGCGACCGTCACGGTCTGGGATGAGAGCCGGGCCCAGGCCGCCGAAAAGGTGCGCGCGGTCGAGCGCGTCATCAACGCGCGCGGCTTCACCACCATCCGAGAGACGGTCAACGCCGTCGAGGCCTGGCTCGGCAGCCTACCGGGACACGTCTATGCCAACGTCCGCCAGCCACTGGTCCACACGCTGAATCTGGCGCATCTCGTGCCGCTGTCCGCGGTCTGGGCCGGGCCGGCGTGGAACGACCACCTCGACGGACCGCCGCTGCTGCTCGCCGAGACGGGCGGCACCACGCCGTTCCGCTTCTCGACCCATGTCGGCGACGTCGGGCACATGCTGGTGGTCGGTCCGACGGGCGCCGGCAAGTCGGTGCTGCTGGCGCTGATGGCCTTGCAGTTCCGGCGCTACGCGGGCGCCCAGGTCTATGTCTTCGACAAGGGCGGCTCCGCCCGCGCCGCAGTGCTCGCCATGAGCGGACGGCACCATGCGCTCGGCATCGGCGGCGCGCTCGCGTTCCAGCCGCTGCGGCACATCGACGATCCCGTGGTCCGGAGCTGGGCCGCCGAGTGGATCGCCGGCCTGCTCGCCCACGAGAAGGTCGTCCTCACGCCGGAAGTGAAGGAGGTCGTCTGGTCGGCGCTCGGCAACCTCGCCTCGGCCCCGCCGGCGGAGCGCACCATTACGGGGCTCTCTGTCGTCCTGCAGTCGAATGCTCTGCGGTCGGCACTCGCACCCTACACGCTCGAAGGTTCCTACGGCGCGCTGCTCGACGCCGAGGCGGACGCGCTCGCGCTGGCCGACGTGCAGTGCTTCGAGATGGAAGCGTTGATGCAGGAGGCGGGCGCCGTCCTGCCGGTGCTGACCTATCTCTTCCACCGCCTGGAGGCGCGGTTCGATGGGCGCCCGACGCTGCTCGTGCTCGACGAGGCCTGGCTCTTCCTCGACAACCCGCTATTCGCCGGGCGCATCCGCGACTGGCTGAAGACGCTGCGCAAAAAGAACGTCGCCGTCGTCTTCGCCACCCAGTCGCTCGCCGATATCGCCGACAGCAGCATCGCGCCGGCGCTGATCGAGTCTTGCCCGCAGCGCATCTTCCTGCCCAACGACCGGGCGCTTGAGCCGCAGAGCCGGGACGCCTACGAGCGCTTCGGCCTCAATGCCCGTCAGGTCGAGCTGATCTCCGCCGCCCAGCCGAAGCGCGACTACTACCTGCAGTCCTGGCGCGGCAACCGGCTGTTCGAGCTCGGCCTCGGGCCGGTGGCGCTCGCCTTCTGCGCGGCCTCCCAGCCGTCCGACCAGGCGCTCGTCGACCGTGTGCTGGCGGAAGCCGGATCGGAACGGTTCGCCGAAGCCTGGCTCCTCGCACGGGACCTCGACTGGGCGGCGGACCTGCTGTGTGACTTCCCCACCGAACAAGGAGGACAGCCATGAAGCGGCATCTCGCTGTTGTGTGCCTCGCGATGTGTTTCGCCCTTGTCTCGATCCAGCCGGCGCAGGCGCTGACCGTGTTCGATCCCTCCAACTACAGCCAAAACGTCCTGCAGGCCGCCCGGGCACTGCAGCAGATCAACAACCAGATCCGCAGCCTGCAGAACCAGGTGCTGATGCTGCAGAATATGGCGAAGCACCTGGAGCGCCTCGACTATTCCTCCCTCGGCGCGATCCAGGCGGCGCTCGGCCGGATCAACCTGCTGATGGCGCAGGCCGAGGGCATCGCGTTTCGGGTCGATCGCACCGAGCAGGAATTCGCGCGGCTTTACCCCAAGGAGTACGCGGCGACCGTCACCACCGACGAGCTCGCCCGCGACGCGCGCGGCCGCTGGGAGCATTCGATGGACGCGCTGCGCCAGACCATGCTGGTGCAGGCCGAGGTCGTGCAGAACGTGGAGGCCGATAGCGGCGAGCTCGCGCGCCTCGTCGCCGAGTCCCAGGCCGCCATCGGCAGTCTCCAGGCGCAACAGGCGACCAACCAACTCGTCGCGCTCTCGACCAAGCAGCAGCTCCAGACCCAGGAGCTGGTCGCCGCGCAATACCGGGCCGAGGCGCTGGAGCGCGCCCGGACGGCCGCCGCTCAGGAGCAGGCGCGCGCCCAGTTCGACCGCTTCCTCGGCGACGGCAAGGCCTACACGCCGCTTGACTGAGGTGAGCGAGGCGACTGGCCATGGACGACATCAACGTCATCGACCGCTTCACGCAGACCTTCGTCACCTATATCGACTCGGGCTTCGGTCTGCTGACGGGCGACGTCGCGTTCCTCACTTCCATCCTGGTCGCCATCGACATCACGCTCGCCGGACTCTGGTGGGCGCTGGACGAGGGCTCCAACGTCCTCGCCCGGCTCATCCGCAAGGTGCTCTACATCGGCGCCTTCGCGCTGATCCTGAACAATTGGCAGTTCTTTGCCAGCACCATCTTCGATTCATTTTCGGGCCTCGGCCTGCAGGCGACCAACAACAGCCTCAGTGCCGGTGATCTTCTCAGGCCCGGTTTCGTTGCCGGCACTGGGTTCGAGGCCGCCTATCCGTTGATCCGGCAGGCGGGCGAGCTCCTCGGCTTCACCACCTTCTTCGACAACGCGGTGACGATCGTCGTGCTGGTCTTCGCCTGGCTGGTGGTCGTGCTCGCCTTCTTCATTCTCGCCATCCAGCTCTTCATCACCATCATCGAATTCAAGCTGACCACGCTTGCCGGCTTCGTGCTGGTGCCCTTCGC
>DLCG01000005.1:36056-93236 GCA_002480495.1 Rhodobiaceae bacterium UBA7804
CGAGTTCAAACTGACGACGCTCGCGGGCTTCGTGCTGGTGCCCTTCGCGCTCTGGAACAAGACAGCTTTCCTCGCCGAGCGGGTGCTCGGCAACGTGGTCGCCTCCGGCATCAAGGTGATGGTGCTCGCCGTCATCATCGGCATCGGCACCACCCTGTTCGGCGACTTCATCGGCGCGCTCGACGGCGAGGAGCCCAGCCTCGAGCAGGCGATGTCCATGGTGCTGGCCTCACTCGCGCTGTTCGGTCTCGGCATCTTCGGGCCCGGCATTGCCGCTGGCCTGGTCTCCGGCGCACCTCAACTGGGGGCCGGTGCCGCCGTCGGCACGGCGGGCGCGGTGGCCGGGGGCACGCTCGCCGGCGGCACGGCCGCGCTCGGTATCACCCGTATGGCCGGTGCGGGCGGATTGTCCGCCGTGCGCGCCGGGACGGCGCTCTCTGCCGGCACCGGTGCGGCCTACGGGATGGGCAAGGCCGCGTCGGGCGCCACCGGTGCGGCTGGCGTGGCTGCCGGTATGGCCGGTGTCGCCAGCGCAGGGGCTGGCACGGCCCGTGCCGCCGGCGCGCACATGGTCGGCGGCTTCACCGAGAGCGCGCAGCGCGGCCGCGCTGCGGCGTGGCAGGCGACCGGTGGCGGGCGATCGGCAGGTGGTCCCGCAATCGCCTCTGCGTCGCCGGGCGATGGTGGTGTCCCGATGTGGGCGCGGCGCCTGCGCGCGGAGCAGCGCCGCCGCGCCCGCCTTCATTCGACCGAGCAGGCGGTTCGGGAAGGGGACCGGCCCGGCGCCGGCGCCAATCCCGACCTGTCCGAGAGGGAGTGAGCCATGTTCCGGCGTGCGACCAACCGCTATGGCGATACCCCCGAGCCCGTCACCCCGTACCAGAAAGCGGCCCAGCTCTGGGACGAACGTCTCGGCTCGGCGCGCGTGCAGGCGCGGAACTGGCGCCTCATGGCGTTCTTCTGCCTGACGCTCGCCACCGGATTCGCGGGAGCCCTCATCTGGCAGTCGGCGCAGAGCCGGATCACGCCCTATGTCGTCGAGGTTGACGCGCTCGGCGCCGCCCAGGCCGTGGCGCCGGCCATCCAGCCCTACGAGCCGACCGATGCCCAGATCGCCCACCATCTGGCGCGCTTCGTGCGCAACGTCCGCTCGCTCTCCATCGACCCCATCGTCGTGCGCAAGCGCTGGCTCGAGGCCTACGACTACGCCACCGACCGAGCCGCCCAGACCCTCAACGAGTTCGCCCGCGTCAACGACCCGTTCAAGGCGGTGGGCGAGCGCAGCGTCTCCGTCGAGGTGACGAGCGTGGTGCGCGCCTCGGACGAGTCCTTCCAGGTGAAATGGACCGAGCGGACCTGGGAGGGCGGCAGCCTCGCCAAGACCGAGCGCTGGACCGGCATCCTCTCCATCGTCATCCGCCAGCCGCGCGAGGTGGCGACGCTGCGCAAGAACCCGCTCGGCATTTACGTCCACGGCCTCGACTGGTCGCGCGAGCTAAACCCCGGAGAAACGCCATGACTCCCATCCGCAGCCTGCTGTGCGGCGTGTCGGCGCTGGCGCTCGCCGCCTGCGCCGCCAAGGGCACGCCACCACCCGAGATCACTTACGACACCGGCGACTTCGTGCCGGCCGCCGTCGAGTCCGAGCCGCCCAGGCCGGTCGAGATCGTCGCGGTGCCCGAGCCGTTGCCGTTGCCGGGACAGCTCAAGCCGGCGCCGAAGGACGAGCCGGCCTCGCCCGACAAGAGGCCGCCGAAGGATCGGGTCGACGACGCGAACGATGCCGCGCGCCTGGAGCCGACCGAGGACGGCTATATCAACGCAATCCAAGTCTACCCCTTCACGAAGGGCGCGCTCTACCGCCTCTATGCGTCGCCGGAGCAGGTGAGCGACATTGCGCTGCAGCCGGGTGAGGAGCTGGTCGCGGTCTCGGCCGGCGACACGGTGCGCTGGGTGGTGGGCGATACCACCAGCGGCACCGGTGAGCGGCAGCAGGTCCATGTGCTGGTGAAGCCGGTGGCGCCGGACCTGCGGACCAACCTCGTCATCACCACTGACCGGCGCGCCTATCACCTGGAGTTGGAGAGCACCGAGGAGACCTACATGGCCTCGGTCTCCTGGCACTATCCGCAGGAAGAGCTCGTCACCCTCCGCCGGCAGAACGAGCGGGCGAACGAGACGCAGAGTGTCGCGCAGGATCTCGCGCTCGATCGCCTGCGCTTCCGCTATGAGATCACCGGCGACAATCCGCCGTGGCGACCGCTGCGGGCGTTCGACGACACCTATAAGGTCTACATCGAGTTCCCCCGGCGCATCGACCAGGGCGAGGCGCCGCCACTGTTCGTGGTCGGCCCCGAGGGCGGGGCGGAGCTCGTCAACTACCGGGTACGCGGCAACTACTACATCGTCGACCGCCTGTTCGCCGCGGCCGAGCTTCGCCTCGGCGAGGATCCGCAACAGGTGGTCCGGATCAATCGCACGGACGGGCGCCAGGTGAACGCGGCGCCGGCGCGGGACGAGACGGAGGTCCGGTGATGTCGGACCAGGCCGAACCGGGCGGCAACCCGCCGAAGACCGACCCGGAGAGCTTGACGCTGCGAGCCCGGCCGCGGCCCGTCACGCGCTTCAACCGCAAGGTCCTGATTGCGGGTGCGGCACTCGGCTCGGCGGCGATTCTCGGCGCGACACTGGTCGCGCTCGACCCGCCGACGTTCCGCGAGGACCGGCGCGGCGACGAACTCTACAGCACCCAGAACAAGCCGACCGCCGAAGGTTTGGCCGAGCTGCCCCGTGATTATGGGGACATGCCGAAGTCGGCGCCCGCACTCGGACCGCCGCTACCCGGCGACGTCGGGCCGCCCGTGGTCGACATGGAGCGCAACCTCGGCGTGGTCCCGCCGGGGGGTGCGGGCACGGCGTTCCGCCCCGACCCGGAGGCTGATGCCGCCCGGGCCGAACGCCTGCGTCTCGCGCAGCAGGCGCGGAAGGCGCGCGAGTCGGAGGTGTTCTTCCAGATCTCCGCGCGGCAGGGAGCTGACGATACAACGACGAACCCGGCAGCGGGGCAGGGTACCGATCGCTCGACCGTAGATTCGGATGCCGGCAACCGCCTCGCGCTCGACCCGACTCGCGACCAGAACCATCAGGGCCGCAAGCTCGACTTCCTGGAGCAGCGTGTCGACGACGCCGTCTACAACCCGCATCCGTTACAGGATCTCATCTCGCCCTACGTGGTGATGGCCGGCACGGCGATCCCGGCGAGCCTCGTTACAGGCATCAACTCCGACCTGCCGGGACTGGTTATCGCCCAGGTCACCGGTAACGTCTACGACACGCCGACCGGCCGGCATCTCCTGATCCCGCAGGGCGCGCGCCTGATCGGTAAGTACGACAGTGTCGTCGCCTTCGGCCAGAGCCGGGCGCTGGTGATCTGGAACCGGATCGTTATGCCGGACGGCTCCTCGGTCGTGATCGAGAACCTGCCGGCGACCGACACCGCGGGCTATGCCGGGCTCGAGGACGAGGTCGACTACCACACCTGGCGGCTGGTCGCCGGCGTGGCGCTCTCGACGCTGCTGGGCGTCGGCACCGAGCTGACCTTCGGCGGGGAGGAAGGCGATCTCCTCCGGGCGATCCGCGAGTCCGCCCAGCGCGACGCCAACCGCGCCGGCCAGCGCATCACCGAGCGCAACCTCAACATCCAGCCGACCATCACCGTCCGGCCTGGCTGGCCGCTGCGTGTCATCGTCCACAAGGACCTGGTGCTGAGACCCTATCGCGGCTGACGGAGGAAATAGAGCCATGCCCGACCTGAAGCTGTCCAAGCTCCCCGACCGGACGCCGGTCAAGATCACCGTCACGGTCACGCCCGAGCTGAACAAGGCGCTCCAGGCCTATGCCGAGCTCTACCGCGAGACCTATGGCGAGGCGGAGCCCGTCGCCGAGCTCATCCCCTACATGCTGGAGAGCTTCCTCGCCGCCGACCGCGGATTTGCGAAGGCGCGACGAGAGCGCTCGTCCCCGAAGCGCGGCTAACCGTTAACGGAAGGAGGCAAAGCCATGTCGATCATCGGGACATTTACGCCCACCAAGGACGGCGGTTGGACCGGGACCATCCGCACACTCACCATCGACGTGAAGGCGCGGTTCGTCCCCAACGACAACCGCGACAACGACCGGGCACCGGACTTCCGGGTGTTCGCCGGGCGCTCGGAACTCGGGGCTGCCTGGCGCGAGCGCACGAGCGGAGAAAACCCGCGGGACTATCTCAGCGTTCGCCTGGACGATCCGAGTATGGTGGAACCGATCTCTGCGGCCATGTTTGAGGCCGCTGACGGTGGGATGGCCCAGCTCGTATGGACGCGACGGCGGCTCGAATGATTTCGGTCGCGCGATACAGGCGATGTCGCGATTTTCGGCTAAGCTCCATCATTTAGAACCTGCTCGATCTTCTTGGCGGATGCCAGAATCTTCTCGAATTCGGGAGCCGCTCCAAAGATCATGGCGGTGGTGTTCGCGTAGTCGCGGCGGAGGGCGTCAATCATCCCGGTAGTGGGGGCGATTGCGAATGTGCCGGGAACCGCGTTTGCGAGATCAAAATCGGGACGGTTGAAAAACATGCGTGCATGGCGCACGCAGTCGGCACCGAGGTCGCGGTCCGCGAGTGCCGTTTTTCCGACCTCCGAGTCCAGCAGGCAATGGAGGTCGTAATAATGCCGCGATACACGTTGGCCTTCCTGGCGGAGGACGCCGCGCCGTTCGTGCCAGCGGCGTAGCCCATGGGCGATCACGACCTTGTCCCAGAAGGTACGGGTCGCTTCGATGGTGGTCACGCTGGCAATCGTCAGGTCCAACCCTTCGGTTTCCTCACTGATATAAGGCCGGACCGTGACGGGGCGGTTGGGATCGAGAGCCGATTTTGCGCCGGATTCGATTCGCACGGCTGGTCGGACATAGGCATCATCGCGCGGCTCGACCTCGGGATACCAGACGAGCAATGTCTGGCCGTCCGGATCGGCTTCGTCGATCTCAATATGGCCGGCGCCGCCGGTGGCGTCGGCGAGTTGGGCGCTGAGGAATTCCCGGAGCGGGTCGGTGATGTAAGCCCGGCATGCGTCCCGGATTGCATCCAGTCTGGCCCGACGCTTCTTGTTCGACAGGGCCTCAAGTTCCTCGACCGATGCCGTCTCGTCCAGGTCGTCGCGAAAAACGGTAACGTCGATGTCTTCGGAAAAACGCCGGATCAGGCCATAGGCTTTCGACAGCGAGGTGCCGCCCTTGAACAGGAGCCGTGGTCCGTCAGCCGGTCGTTCATGATAGAGCGCGTTCAGCGTCCAGCAGACCCAGAAGTCTTTTTCGACATTGCCGACTGGCGCGCTGAGCCGATTGGCGGTAGCGAGAAACAGGTCGAGCCGGTCACGCGGCGCTGCAGTGATGATCTGTTTGAAGGCCGCGGAGGTCATTGCCGTGCCTCGTCCGTCTCGGCTGGGTCCAGCAGCCCGCGCAGGAACTCCTGCATCCAGATCGGCAAGGCGGAGAGGCCGGCCCGCAGATCGTCGCGGATCGCTTGGCCATGTCGAGGGTCGGCGAAGAGGCGGCGCAACACGGTCCGGACGCGCCGACGCTCGCTATCCTGGTCCAGCATGTCCTGCATCCAGTGTAGCGCCTGGACAACGCGCACGGCAGGCCGATCGGCCCAGTAGAGGCGGCTGGGCGCGGCGAACTTGAAATGGATCTCCTGACTGCCGAGCTTGATCGGTTTCAGGCGCGCATCCACGAGCACTTCGATCCGGGCCGGCACGGCGGTGGTGAGTCCAAGATCATTGGCGGCGGTCATACCGTCGATGACGGTACGCGCTTTGTCGCGGCGGGCGACGGCGCGGATGACGGCGCGATAGTCCGGGACGGTCGGGCGACCGGTCAGCTCGTTCTTACGCGGCTTGTCGTAGAGGCCTCGGTCGATTCGGCGCAGTTCGCCGGCGGACGCGAGGCGCTGCAGGGTCTTGTCTATAGCGGCGCGGCTGCCGAGGTCGGCGAAGTCGCCGGGTGTCCAGACCTGATCGGGGTTGGATTCAATCCGGTCGAGCAACCGGGAGCGGAGGTCGCTCTTTCGCGTCATGGAAGGCATGTCCGAAATATGATACATTTTTCGGACAGATGCAAGAGAGTCCGAAGAATGCGACATTCTTCGGACAAAATGGTCGAGGTTCAAGGTACTTCTGAAGGCGGAACATGCGCCGACAGTCATGGATCAATGGCCCCGAGTTCTGCACCGCCCAGCGCGGGGTACCAAGCGCCGGAGCGTCGCGGCAACGCAGGGGTATCGAGAGGGCCGGCCCTCCCAGCCCTCTGCGATACAAATCCTCATAGAATGGATTCCCCGATATGATGCCGGTCGCTCCATGCCAGAGAGCGAGAACTGATCGAGACTGTTCGTGGCTATGGCGGAACGGCGATTCAGAAGAACGCTGAAACAAGCTGTCGATCTGGAGACCATGCAGTCCATCTCCAGTGAAGACTTGATGGGCATGCATAAGGATGACTATCAAGTCATCCGCAGACTGGCGACCAGGGCCCGGCTCGATCATCGGCCGCGCTATGCGTGTGGTCTATGCGGGCACGCGGTTTATGCGCCGCGCGAGCCGCGTACCGGCCTCCCATATTGGAAGCATCATCCCGGCGCCCCCGAGGACTGCCCATGGTGGACAGGGGTGCCGTCTGACGTGGATGGCATCAGTGGCCGGCAGTTCGACGGCGCTCAAGAGAGCCCGCTCCACGCGAAGATCAAGAACATTGTCGGGGAGTTGCTGAACGCGGATGCCCGCACCAGACCGGGCAGCGTGATCGTTGACGAATATCTTGTCACCGACAGTGGCCGTCGGCGCCCCGATGTGCGTGCCGTCTACGACGGCTCGCCGATCGTCGTGGAGGTCCAGCTCGCGACGACGCAGATCCCGATCATCATCCAGCGCGAGGATTTCTATGACAGCCAGGCCTATCGGCTTCTGTGGCTGACGTGGAATTTCGAGCCGCCGCCCGTGGATGGCCGCCTGCTCAGCTCCTTCGAGGACATATTCTATTCGCACAACAAAAACCTGTTCGCGATGGATGACGAGACGGTCCGCCTCTCCCGGCAAGAAGGCGAGGTAGTTCTTCGCGCATTCTGGACGCGCGATCATGTGTGGATGTCCAAGCTCGTCAGACTGTCCGAGCTGTACTGGCTCCCGAGTGGCCGCGCTTTTGCCGTCGCGCCGGCGCCGCCCTGGCATGAAGATTTTCTCACCCGATGGCGAGCCGCCACTGGCGACCACGGTACGCGATGGCCGGAGCGTGAAACGCTTCTCGCCGAGCTCGTCACCAAGCTGTCTCTCGGCGACACCGATAGTTACGCGCTCGAAGAGGCCGACATCGATTCCCTGATAAACTGCCTGCTTTCGCTGCTGGACGGTCATCCGGTCGGCTCTCAGCAGAAGAACCTGGTCGAAGTGCTGAATACCTTCTTCTATGCCGGCCGACGGCATCGCTACGCGCGCCTCGTGCGTCGGTTTGCCGAGCTTGCCGGTCGTAGTGAAGCGCTGAAGGCCCGAAGCGTTCAAGCGAAGTTGGCAACGGCGCTCGCCGTCCGTCAGGACGATCCACAGAGTATCATCGGTCGCATCGCCCTTGGGCTTTTTCCGGACATGTTCCCATCGCGACGGACGGGACCACGGCACAACAGTAGTAGTATAGCTTCGGATCAATACACTTGATCACTTGAATGGGTTCGGGAGGGGCATTTGTCGGGACCTTCGGAAAAGACGATACGAAGACTGTTTGCGCTGTCCGGAAACGTATGCGCGTTTCCCGATTGCCCGTCGCCTATCGTCGAAGACGCAGGGACGATTACCGGAGAAGTTTGCCATATCCGCGCGCAAAGCAGAGGCGGCCCGCGGTTCGATGAGACGCAGTCGGAGGCGGAACGGCATGCCTTCGACAATCTGATCCTGCTCTGTCGGCGGCATCACAAGGTCGTCGACGCAGAACCGGACGTGTACTCCGTCGAGGCGCTACAGGAAATCAAAGCCATCCAGGCGGCGCGGCTGGGCCGACCCGAGCAACCGAACGATGCCTTCTATGCCAAGATTTTACTGAATGCGATGCGGCGCGTCGAAGTCAACAACAACAGCGGGAACGTCGTGGTTGACAGCCCGGGTGCCATCGTGGGGAGCACCGTCAGTCTGAAGGCGTCCCGCCGAGCCGTTACCATCCACCCTGCTGCGGGTACGATTGGGGCCGATCAAAATACCAGCCGTTACATTCAGCACTTGATCAACCGTTACAACGAGTTCGCATCCAAGGAGCCGACCCGCGCAACCAAGTTCAGCTACGGGGCGATTTCTAAGAACATCGAACACAAGTTCGGATCGCAGTGGAAATTGCTTTCAATGGAGGATTTCGCCGATCTGTGCGCGTATCTCCAAGGGCGGATCATGAAGACGCGTCTTGCCAAGTTGAACGCCTCCAAAGGGCGACGGTCTTTTTCGAGCTTCGAGGAGTACACCCAAGAGAAGCGTCGTTGAATGGGCTAGGCCCGTTCTTCTCTTGGCTTCAGTGCGTTCTTATACGCTCCAGCCCGCTCTTCGAAGAATCATCCGAAGAGCGCGTAAGAGGGCGCGCATAAAGGCGATTTTAGATTCTGCCACTCTGGTGAATCTCTACTTGGGTGAACTGGTCAATCGGTTCCCCCTTGGAAGGGATGCGCCATGACGAGGAGCGATCGCCAGTCGGAGCCCAGGGTGCCCGCCAATGACAACGGTCGGGCGGGTGGCGAGCCCCTCGATCCTCGCATCGGCCGCATCGCCGAGGCGATCGGCCGGCATCTGGCGCGAGAGCATGCCAAGCATCCGCCTCCGGTCAATGACAACGAGCCGCGCGATGAGTGACATGGACGGCCTTGAGCCCATCAGACTTGACAATCCTCGCATTATACGGAGAATACAGATGGTTAGAATGTTGCACGCTGAGGATATTATGGCTCGAACCACGGCGATGGAATTTCAGCGCAAGTTTGGCGAGTTCCAGCATCAGGCCCAGCGGGAGCCGGTCGAGATCACCCGCCATGGCCGGCGCGAACTGGTCCTGATGTCGGCCGACCACTATGACTGGCTGGTGGCGGCGGCGCGCCGGACCGGCCGGACGACGGAGGCGCCAGAGGTTGTCGTGGACGCCGTGCGCCGGGCCGAGATGGACCCGGAGCATGCGCCGCTGGACGACCTCATGAAGTGAGGCGGGGCCGGTGGCTCTCCCGGAGCCGAAACCGGGTCTGGTGATCCGCTACGACTATCTCTGGTCCCATGAGGCCGCCGCCGGCCGCGATCAGGGAAAGGAGCGTCCGGCTTGCCTGGTGGCAGCGAGCGACTCCAGCCTGCGCCCGCGGTTCGTGGTCATTCTGCCGATCACGCACTCGCCGCCGGACAATGACACGGTCAGCATCGAGATCCCGGCGAGGGTGAAGCAGGTGCTCGGGCTGGACGATGCGCCGAGTTGGGTGATCGTATCGGAGTACAACGTGGATGAATGGCCGAACGGCGGCCTCGCTCCGTTACCCGGCCGTCCTGACGTGTTCAGTTACGGCTTCATCCCACCGCGCCTTTTCGGGCAGGTTAAGGAGAAGTTCCTGGAATTGAGCGAGCAGCGCCGGAGCAGCGGCGTCCGCCGATAAAGGGGATTGATGACGATGATCAAGGTTGCGCTCTACGCCCGCTACTCCTCCGACAATCAGAGCGTTGCCTCGATTGATGATCAGCTCCGCGTTTGCCGCGACCACGCCGTACGCGAGAAGTGGCGCGTCGTAGACACCTACCAGGATCCGGCCATCTCGGGTGCCAGCGTGACCTTGCGGCCGGGCATTCAGGCGCTCCTGCAAGACGCCCGCCAGAGGAAGTTCGACATCGTGCTGGCCGAGGCGCTCGACCGCATCTCCCGCGACCAGGCCGATATCGCGACCTTGTTCAAGCATCTGCGCTTCGCCGGCGTGCAGATCGTCACGCTGGCCGAGGGGGACATCTCCGAGCTGCATGTCGGACTGAAAGGCACGATGAACGCGCTTTTTTTGAAGGATCTCGCGGCCAAGACCCATCGCGGTCTCCAGGGGCGCGTCGAGAAGGGCAAGGCGGGTGGGGGACTCTGCTACGGCTATGACGTTGTCAAGCGCACGAACGGCGAGGGCGAGCCGCTCCGCGGCGAGCGTGCGATCAACGAGGCCGAAGCACGGATCGTCCGGCGCATCTTCCGCGAATTTGCGGCCGGACGGAGCCCACGGGCGATCGCGGCCGACCTGAATCATGAGGGCGTTCCCGGTCCGCTCGGCCGCGCCTGGGGAGATACGACGATCCGCGGTCATGTCTCCCGCGGAACCGGCATTCTCAACAACGAGCTCTACGTCGGCGTACTCGTCTGGAACCGTCAACGCTACGTCAAGGATCCGAGCACCGGCCGGCGTGTCTCGCGGCCGAACCCCGAAACCGAATGGATCAGGACGAATGTCCCGGAGCTGCGCATCGTGGATGACGCGCTCTGGCGCGCAGCGAAAGACCGGCAGGCCGAGCTTGCGAAGCAGTTCGAGTCAACCACCATCGGAGTGCGGGAGGCGCGGGCGAAGCGCATCCATAGCTTGCGTCGGCCAGCCTTCCTGTTGTCCGGCCTGCTGACTTGTGGCTGCTGCGGCGGGAAATACGGGATCATCGCGCGTGATCGCTATGGCTGCCTGAACCACTACCGGCGCAGCACGTGCGACAACAACCGCACGGTGGCCCGGCAGGTGATCGAGCGACGGGCTCTGGCGGGCCTGCAGGACAAGCTCGTTTCGGCCGATGCCGTGGCCCGGGCAGTGCGCGCCTATGTCGAGCAGACCAACCGGCAGAACCAGGAGCGCCGTGCCCAGGGGGAGGTCGACCGTCAGGCCCTCGAGAAGATCGACCGTGCGATCCAGGGCATTATGCGGGCGATCGAAGACGGCATGTACCAGCCCTCCATGAAAACACGGATGGAGGAGTTGGAGCGGGAGAAGGCCGAGATCACGGCACGCTTGTCCGAGACGCCAGCCGACGTGCCTGACGTGCATCCGAACATCGCTGAACTTTACCGCGCGCAGGTCGCCCGGTTGACCGATGCGCTGGCGAGCCCCGATACGCATGCCGAAGCAGCCGCGGATGTTCGTGCTTTGATCGGGGAAGTGGTGATCACGCCGGGCGCGGCGAGAGGCGAGTTTACGGCCGTTTTACGCGGCGCGTTGCTTGGGATTCTGGGCTTGGTTGCCGAAGAGAAAAGCGCTCCCGGACCTGAAGTTTTAACAAACGCGGCTGCGGGCCCCCGCAACCAATACAGGAAAGCCCGCGCGGATTTGCTCCGGCGGGCTTTTTCTGTTTCTGGATGCCTGACCGTCATGCGCGGCGCAGTTGCTGTTCTCCATTCAGCATTCCGCGGACGTTTTCGACATAGGCGGTCATGCGCGAGAAGCCGTCTTCTGTGAGCTCGACAAAAACGCGCCGTCCGTCCGCTTCATCCCTGACGCGTGTTGCCAGGCCTTCTCCAACCAGATCGCCAATACGCCTGAGGGCCGTCGTCGCGGGGACGCGGGAGGCGATACAGAGGCTCGATACGGAGACCCGCTTTCCTGAAAGGCGTGCGTGGGTGAGGTCGAGCAGCATGTCCCAAGCCGGATCCGAGAATAGCCCGTCGGGGAAAAAGTTTTGACGAGCGTTGCAAAGATCGATCAGCCTTCTTGTCCATGCGCGACGGGCATCGTCTCCGGATAAGGCGGAGATACCGTCAGACGAAGATTTGCCACCGTGGTCCGGCGTAGGCGCAGTGAAGGGATTGGACCGAGGTTGCGAATCGGGGAGAGCGCCGCGTGTCTCTCCGTCACTCAGGCGATCCGCGATTCGCACCAGATTGCCCAATGCGGCCGGCGTTTCGACATTGCGAAGGGCGCCGACGATGTTTCGTGTGCGCACGAGGATATCTTCGGCCTCATTGCGAATTGCGATCGAAAGCATGGCCAGTCGGTGTTGCTCTGCAGCTCTCCAGGCCGCGTTGATAAGATCGTCGGAAAGTTCCGCCGCAGTGCAGGGGGAGTGCAGTATTGACCAGGACGCGAACTGGCGCAGTTGCGAAGCGAAGGGCTGGGTGACGCGTGTAGGGGCGAGCAAGATCAGGTGGAGCCATGCGTGGCTGGGGATCTGGTCGATGTTGCGTGCTATCTCTCGAAGCAGCGGATCCGTTTCCGACTCGGCGCGGACGATAGCAACCCGAATGTTCTCTTCCCGCAGGAGCCGGTCCTTCACAGCGCCTCTGGAGCTTGCGACCTGCCATGCGAGATTTGTTTCGCGGCTGGGGGGCGGAGCGATATTCCAATGCCGCAGTTGGCTGGCGCAGTCCGGGTCGACGATGGCGGTGAATGCCGGACTTTCGAGGTTCTGCGTAATGGAGATCATTGGCATAGACCCTTTTGAATAGGCGAATCGGATTGTGTTCAACCATGATGAAACACACAAAAGGTTTTATGCAACTTTAAATATATATGATTAGTCCCTTACGTTTATCCGATATGGAGGTATTGGTCCGATCAGCTTCGAGGCAGCCGTAAAAGCTTTTTTCTTCAAGGCTTTCATCGCCGGTCAAATCCACTATGTTTGCGGCCTGTTTGAAGTCGGTGGAGCGTCATGGTTTCACAAGAAAGCCAATTGGATCCGAAACTTAGTTATGACGAGGCCGTACAGGGCGTCATAGCCATGGCCCGTATTGCCGGCTCACGCGGCTGGGTGCCGGCGACGAGCGGCAACTTCTCCGTTCGGGTGGATTCAGCGACGGCGGCGGTGACGGCCACGGGCGCAAACAAGGCAGAACTCGACGCAACAGGCGTGATCGAGGCCGAGATTTTCGGAGTCCGTCATCCGAGGGCCTCCGCCGAAGCGCCGCTACATCTCGTCCGCTACAGGAATGCTCCGTCCATCGGCGCCATTGCCCATATGCACAGCATGGCCGCGACCGTGCTCTCGCGGCGGCACGAGAAAGCGGGTTTCCTGAGGCTTGAGGGATGGGAGCTGCTCAAGGCTTTTTCGGGGATAAAGACGCATGAGACGGCGCTCGACGTTCCCATCGTACCGAACGACCAGGATACGGACAGGCTTGCAGAGCTGGTAGAAGAGCGGCTTGCCGGTTTCGACAAGGCCTATGGATACCTCATCGCAGGTCACGGTCTATATGTCTGGGGAGCTGATGCCCGGGAGACGATCCGGCATATGGAAGCTTTCGATTTTCTGCTGACGGCGCAACTTCACGAGGAGGGCTTTAGATGACCCATCTCACCATCTATCCCGATACGGATCCGAACACCGTTCTGCTCGATACGCGCGACGGCGGAGAGATCGCCCAAGCTCTCAAGGGTATTGGCGTGGCTTTCGAGCGCTGGGAAGCGCCCCTCGCTCTGCCGGATGAGGCCGATCAGGAAGCCGTGCTGAAAGCCTATGAAGACGATGTGTCGCGGATCATGAAAGAAGGCGGCTACCGGAGCGTCGATGTCGTGCGTGTAAAGCCCGACAACCCGAACCGCGAGGAACTGCGCGGGAAATTCCTCGCAGAGCACACGCATGACGATGACGAAGTGCGCTTCTTCGTGGACGGCGCGGGGGCGTTTTATCTTCGCAAGGGAGGTCGCGTTTTCCGCGTGATCTGCGAAAGGAACGATCTCATCAGCGTACCTGCCGGGATAACACACTGGTTCGACACCGGTCCCGCGCCCAATTTCTGCGCTATCCGCATTTTCACGACGCCGGAAGGCTGGGTCGGTCACTTTACTGGCGATGATATTGCGACGCGATTCCCGAAATTCGAAAGCGAAGCGGCATGACGGCCGTTCGCGCCGTCGTTACCGATATCGAGGGAACGACAACGCCTCTCGCTTTCGTGCATGAGGTGCTGTTTCCCTATGCGCGCAAGCGTCTCGCGAATTTCGTCGACCAGCATGGAGACGAACCGGAAGTTGCTGAGCAGCTCGCCGCCGCGCGAGAGCTTGCCGGCCTTCCCGCTGCGAGCCGCGAGGAAACCGTTGCACTGCTTCTCCAATGGATGGATGAAGACCGCAAGGCTGGACCGCTCAAGGAACTGCAAGGCCGGATCTGGCGGCAGGGCTATGAAGAGGGCGTGCTGAAAGGTGAGGTCTATGCCGACGCGGCGCATCTGCTGAAACAATGGCGAGCAGCAGGCTTGCGTCTCTTCGTCTATTCCTCCGGATCGGAGGAGGCGCAGCGCCTCATCTTCGGCTGCTCGGACAAGGGCGATCTCGCGACGTTCTTCGAAGGTTTCTTCGATACGCGGATCGGGAACAAGCTCGAAAGCACGTCATATGCGGCCATTGCGAAGACGGTTGCTCTCGACGCGGGTGAAATTCTCTTCCTCTCCGACCATCCGGGAGAAATCGCAGCCGCACGAAAGGCCGGTATGCAGGTTGTGCGCATCGACCGGGAACGGTCGCCGGATAGCTGGAATGAAGACGAGAATGGACCTGTCGCGGGCTCATTTTCCGGCATTGCGGCAAGGTTTCTGCCAGCATGAAAAAGACCCGGCCACCTGAAATGCGGCCGGGCCCGTCATTCGCCGGACTTTGGGTTCAGCACTTCTTGTCCTGCTTGCAGCCGGTATAAGCACCTGCTGCGGCGCCTACCGCGCCACCGACGATCATGCCCGCCGCAATGCTCGATCCGGCGATAGCCGTCGCTGCCGCGCCGACGCCGGCACCAATGGCCCCACCCGAAAGAGCGCCTTCTTCGGTTTTGCTCAGATTGGTGCAGCCAGCCGTCGCGATCAGCAACGAGGCAGCGGCCAATATTGTCACGGTCTTTCTCATGCCGCTCTCCATCTTCATTGAGCCCATGAGTTTGCCGCCGGCTCTGGGCGGAAGCTTGGCCGAAATGCGGCCAGTATATGGACAAGCTCCGCTCGGGCTCCCCATTCTTGACTTTATATCAATTTATTCTAATATAATGAGCGTTCAAAACGGATAGATGCAAGCAATGACTACCGCCGATATCAGCGAACTGGAAGCAAGCGCATCGGAAGCATCCCAGCTTCTCGGCGCGCTCGCGAATGAGCGCCGCTTGCTGATCCTCTGTCACATCGCTGGCGAAGAAATGTCGGTCGGGGAAATTCAGTCGTTGCTGGGCATCAGCCAGTCCGCCCTGTCCCAACATCTCGCCGTGTTGCGAGAACAAGGTCTCGTCGCCACGCGCCGGGCTTCGCAGACGATCTATTACAGGCTGGCTAGCCCGGAGGCGCAACGCATCATCGAAACATTGGCCGATATCTATTGCCCTCCTTCGGGCAAGGGCGGCAAAAAAGGAAAGCGCTCATGAGTCTCAAACCTGTCGATGCCGTGACAGTCAAGAAATGGCTGGAATCCGGCGATACCGTTCTCGTCGATATCCGGGAACCCAATGAACATGCGCAGGAGCATATTCCCGGGTCGCATCTGGTTCCGCTTTCCGAGCTCGACAAAAATGATTTGCGCAAGCTCGGCAAGAAGAAGGTGGTCTTTCACTGCAAGGGCGGTATGCGCACCACGTCCAATGCCGGGCGCTTGCGGGCCGCTTGCGAGGGCGAACTCTTCGAAATGAGCGGTGGCATAGAAGGCTGGAAGAAGGCCGGGCTTCCCATCAAGCAAAGCTAATCCGCAAGCAGAATATCCCGCATGGATTCGAGTCTCTTCCGAACGGCGCCGTCTTTAGACGGCGCCGTTTTGCTGTTTCGTGGCGGCCCCTCTGCGGACGAAGCCCTTATTGTCATCCCGGAGAAGAATATAGACCGCGGGAATGACGAGAAGCGTCAGCGCTGTGGAGGATGCGAGTCCGAAGACGAGCGACAGGGCCAGTCCCTGGAAGATCGGATCGGAAATGATGAACACCGCACCGATGATGGCTGCCGCGGCCGTGAGTACGATCGGTTTGAACCGGATCGCGCCGGCCTCAAGCAAGGCATCGCGCAAGGTGTCTCCCTCCGCGCGGCGATGCTGGATGAAATCCACCAGTAGGATCGAATTGCGGACGATGATACCGGCAAGGGCAATGAACCCGATCATCGATGTTGCGGTGAAGGCGGCGCCGAAAGCCCAATGGCCGAGAACGATACCTATGAGTGTCAGCGGGACCGGAATGAGAATCACGAGCGGCAGCTTGAACGAACCGAACTGTGCGACGACAAGAAGATAGATGCCCAGTATTGCGATGCCGAAAGCCGCGCCCATGTCACGGAAAGTGACATAGGTAACCTCCCACTCGCCATCCCACAGCAGGGTAATTTTCGATTCGTCCTCGGGTTGGCCGTGATAGCGGATATCGGGAGGGCCCGCCTCGCCCCAATCCATCTCCCCGATTGCCTTCTCGACAGCGAGCATTCCGTAGATGGGAGATTCGAAGCGTCCGGCTACCTCGGCCAGCACCATCTCCGCCGGGCGGCCATCGCGCCGGTATAGCGAATAGGATCCCGGCTCAGGCACAACGGTGACGACATCGCCCAGTTCCACGTTTCTGCCTTCGCGGACGGTTCCCCCTGCCGGTATCGGTGTCGATAGAATGTGCTCGCCGATCGACAGCGATCCGCGCGGAAGCCGGACCACGATATTGTAGGGCTTCGCACCCTCACCCCGCTGCGAGTAGCCGATCTCCGCTCCGCCGATCACCGTTGCAATCGTGTCGTAGACCACCTGCTGCTCGACTCCGTGAAACTCGAGCTTGTCCTGGTCGATGAGAAAGCGCTGACGCGGCGCGGGGGCATAGAACGAGTTGTCGACGTCCCGAATGAAGTCGATCGAACGAAAGGCCTCCTGAACCTTCATGGCCGCGGCCCGGCGAGACTCTTCGTCGGGGCCATAGATTTCCGCCAGGAGCGTGGCTAGTACGGGCGGTCCGGGCGGAACTTCCACGACCCGCAGGACCGCGCCTTCGGGCAGCGACAAGGCTGCCAGCTCGGTGCGAACGGCGATTGCGAGATCGTGGCTCTCTCTCGACCTTTCGTCCTTCGAGACGAAATTCACCTGCAAATCGCCTTGCTGAGGGCCGTTGCGAAGGTAGTAGTGGCGGACCAGGCCGTTGAAGTTGAAGGGGGCGGAAGTTCCAGCGTAGAGCTGAATGGAGGTGAGCTCGGGGATATCCTTCAGCTTGCTGGCAGCGTCGAAAAGAACGCGCTGCGTATCTTCCAGCGTTGTGCCGTGTGGCATATCGAGGACGACCTGCAGCTCCGACTTGTTGTCGAAGGGGAGGAGCTTGACGGCCACATCTTTCGTGACGAAAAGCAGGCAGACGGCGACGGTTGCCACGCCCACACCAATCAGCAATCGCTTCGAATTCTTCCTGCTCGTCAGAACGGGCCTGGCCACGCGCACATAAAGCCTTGCGAGGGCGCTGTCGCTTTCATGGGAGTGATGATCCGCGTTTTCGTCGGTCTCTCCCTCGAAGCGTCTTCTCGCGATATGGAAGAGCAACCAGGGGGTGATAATCACTGCGACAAAGAATGAGAAGACCATCGCGAAGGAGGCGTTGGCCGGAATGGGGCTCATATACGGGCCCATCATTCCGCTCACGAACATCATGGGCAGAAGCGCGACGATGATGGTAAGCGTGGCAATGATAGTCGGATTGCCTACTTCGGCCACCGCTTCGATGGCACTCGTCAGCAAGTCCTTCTTCCCACGCATATGCCAGTGTCTGACGATATTCTCGACGATGACGATGGCATCGTCGACGAGAATGCCGATCGAGAAGATGAGCGCGAAGAGGCTTACCCGGTTGATCGTATAGCCCATCAGCCAGGAGGCGAAGAGAGTGAGCAGAATGGTCGTCGGAATGACAACGAGCACGACGACGCCTTCCCGCCAGCCGATCGCCCATGTGATGAGAACGACAATGGATACGGTTGCGAGCGCCAGGTGGAAAAGGAGTTCATCGGCCTTTTCGGTGGCTGTTGCGCCATAATTCCGCGTCACAGTCACATCGATGCCTTCGGGAACGAGCCGGCCGCGAACGGTCTCCAGACGGGCAAGGAGGTCGTCGGCCACGACGACGGCGTTTGCTCCCTTGCGCTTGGCAATTGCGACGGTCACCGCCGGCACTCCACGAAACTCGCCGGATTCGGTTCTGACCAGATTCCATGCCCGGGATTCCGTCTCCGCGGCACCGACGACGACGTCCGCCACGTCCTTCACATAGACCGGGCGTCCATCGCGGGTGGTGAGCAAGAGGAGGCCGATATCGGGAACGCCCTGGAGCGTTTCGCCGGCGACTACGATAGAGCTGACATTGTCCTGCATGACGCGCCCGACCACGAGCGAGCGGTTCGCGTTCTGAAGCTTGTCCACCAGCTGACTGAGGGTGACGCCGTAGAGGGCCAGCCGTTCGGGGTCCGGCTCTATCCGGATCTGATTGGGGCTGCCTCCAACGATGTAGGTCAGCCCGACATTCTCGACCTTCATCAGCTCATGCTGCAGTTCCTGAGCGATCTGGCGAAGACCATTGTCCGTCCAGCGATCGGCGGCTTCAGGCCCGGGCGACAGAGTGAAGGCAACGATGGCGACATCGTTGATACCGCGACCGACGATAAGCGGTTCAGGGATGCCGAAGGGCAGCTCAGAAATATTGGCCCTTATCTTCTCGTGTACGCGCAACAGCGCCGTGTCCTGATCGGTGCCGACAAGGAAACGCGCAGTGACGAGAACGCGATCGTCTTCGGTGTTCGAGTAGACATGTTCGACGCCGTCTATTCCCTTGACGATGTCTTCGAGGGGGCGGGTTATGAGTTCCACCGCGTCCTCTGCCCTGTATCCCTTCGTGCTTACGATGATGTCGACCATCGGCACGCTGATCTGCGGTTCTTCTTCGCGCGGTAATGCGAAGAGGGCCAATGTGCCCACCAGCAGCGAGCCGATCAGCATGAGAGGCGTCAGAGGGGAAGAGATGAAGGCGCGCGTCAGCGCGCCGGAGATACCCAGTTTCACGGCTTCACCACCACGTCGCCCGGACGAAGGCCGGAGAGAACTTCGATTCCGCCATCCACGGGAAGTCCGACCTGCACGACGACCTCCACACCGGAATCGAGCTTTGCATAGGTCACGCCGAAACGGCGGTAGATGAACCCATCGGGGACAGTGAGGGCCTCCCGTTTTCCGGTGGCCACGAAAACCCGCGTTCGCTCTCCTACGAAATAGTCACCGAGTCCCTCGACATCGACATCGGCGATGACGCGGCCCTGATCGATGCGAGGGTAGACCGTCACGACCCTTCCCTTGCTCGTGACCTCATTGTCCGTTCCAGCCATGCCTCGTGCGCCGACAAGAATTTCGTCGCCGGTTTGAAGGAATTGGGCATGCCTCTCGGGAAGCTGAAGTCTGAGAATGTAATTGTCGGTTGCCATTCGGGCGACATTGTCACCGGCCATCACGACGCTTCCCTCCTGGAGAAGGACGTCGAGTACGCGTCCGGCACCCGGGGCAAGAACCGCTCCTTCTATCGACTGCTGTTCTATGACCTGACGGTCGGAACGGAGTGCCCTCAAGTTTCGCTCAGCCACGTTGAAGCGGGTGCGTGCCTGGTCGAGGGTGGCCTGGGAAATGGTGCCGGATTTTCTCAACGACGACGCTCGGTCGTAGTCGATCCGAGCCTGTTCGTATTCAGCTTCCTGTGCTTCGATACGCGCTTCGACGGCCTTCATCTGCAGCATCAGTTTTTCGTCGACAACTACAGCCATGCTGTCGCCGGCCTCGACCTTGTCGCCTTCCTTGACGCTTATCGTCGAGATGGTACCTGCGATGCGCGATCTTGCGAAAAGCTCGTGAACCGGCTCAACAGTCGCAATGACCGCCTTCCGGTCATCGACCGTCGTCAGCCGGACTTCCGCCGTTTCCGCCAGAGCCTGGGCCATTCCCGCGAACGAGAATATTGCGATTGCGAGGAGAAGGCGTTGCGGCATGACGACCCCGGATTGCTGCATTGTCTTGACCAAAATATAAACTATCACTAATTTAGAGAAAACAGATATACTGAGCTTGCCCGATATTCAAGCATTCACCCCCTGCCGGGGATTTGACCAGGATCATATTTCGGCGGGAGAGGGTGAGCCAAAATCAATTCGGGTAAATGCCGGGCAGACAGAAAAAGGCAAAGGGAGAATGGCGATGTCGATCGATCGTGCGGTAATGGCCTTTGCGGGGATCATGGTGCTCGCAAGCCTTGTATTGAGCCAGGTCCACAGTTCTTACTGGCTGCTGCTGACGGCCTTCGTGGGCCTCAACCTGTTGCAGGCTTCCTTCACCGGCCTCTGCCCTGCGGCGATGATTTTCAGAAAACTCGGCCTCAAATCTGCCAGCGCCTTCTGAAGGCAGCTTATCGAAGGCCGGTCAGGGTCTTCTCTCCGGGGAGGAGTGGATGCGAAAGAAGGTCGTCGTTCTTGGCGCGGGTATCGGCGGAACATCCGCCGCCTATGAGTTGCGCGAAGTTCTCGGGGACGAAGCGGAAATTACCGTCGTTTCCGATACGCCCTGGTTTCACTTCGTGCCTTCCAATCCCTGGGTTGCGGTCAACTGGCGCAAGCCGGACGATATCAAGGTCAATCTTCCGCAGACTTTCGCCAGGTTCGGGATTTCATTTTCCGCCGCCGGAGCCGCGCGTATCCGGCCAGAGGAGAACTCGGTCGATCTCGGAGATGGGTCCACTCTTGTCTACGACTATCTGGTGATTGCAACCGGGCCCGAACTCGCCTTCGACGAAATCGAAGGCTTTGGACCCGGCCGGAACAGTTACTCGATCTGCCACGTCGACCATGCGGCGGAGATGGCCCGGAAATGGGAGCATTTCTGTGCTGATCCCGGTCCCATCGTGGTCGGGGCGGTTCAGGGGGCATCCTGCTTCGGGCCGGCCTATGAATTCGCCCTGCTCGCCAATACCGATCTGCGCAAGCGGCGGATTCGCGACCGTGTGCCCATCACCTTCGTCACTTCCGAACCCTATATAGGGCATCTCGGCCTTGGCGGTGTCGGCGACACCAAGGGCCTTCTCGAATCCATCCTGCGCGACAAGGACATAAGGTGGATCACCAGCGCACGCGTCGACCGGTTCGATTCAGACAAGGTCGTGGTCAGCGAAGTGAATGCGGATGGCGGTGTAGGGAAGGTTCATGAACTGCCGTCACGCCTCAACATGATGATTCCGGCGTTCCGTGGCGTGAGGTGTCTGTTTGACGAAAACGGCAAGCCGATCGACGGCCTTGCCAATCCACGCGGCTTCGTGCTGGTCGACCGGCATCAGCAGAACCCCAAATATCCCAACGTCTTCGGTGTCGGTGTCTGCGTCGCAATTCCGCCGGCCGAGGCGACGCCCGTGCCGGTCGGCGTTCCTAAGACGGGATATATGATCGAATCCATGGTGACGGCCGTTGCGCAGAACATTCGCGACGCCATGCATGGCGCGACGCCAAAGAAGGAGGCGAGCTGGAATGCCGTCTGTCTTGCCGATTTCGGAAATAGCGGCGTTGCCTTCGTCGCGTTACCCCAAATCCCGCCCCGCAACGTGAACTGGGCTGGAAAGGGCTACTGGGTTCATCTCGCGAAGATCGCCTTCGAGAAGTATTTCCTGCACAAGGTGCGAAAAGGAAAGAGCGAACCCATATACGAACGCGTCGTGATGCGGCTTCTCGGGATCAGCAAGCTGCGCGGTTAACCCGCCTGCTTGACAGGTGTTTTCATATAGACAGCGCCGTTCTTGTCGGGTTCGGGCAGTTCGCCGCCACGGATATTCACCTGAAGCGAGGGATAAAGCAGGCGCGGGGTGCCGAGCTTCGCATTGCGCTCTTCCCGGAGCTTCACGAACTCTTCTTCGCTCACACCCTCATGAACATGCTTGTTCGATCTCCGCTGCTCGTCGACGGTCGACTCCCAGCGGTAGTCCTTGCGCGTGTCGGGCAGATAGTCGTGGCCGACGAAGATTCGGGTCTCACCGGGAAGCGCGAGAATTTTCCTGATCGAGGCGTAGAGCGTATGCGCGTCGCCGCCGGGGAAGTCCGTGCGGGCAGTGCCGTAGTCCGGCATGAAAAGCGTATCGCCGACAAAAGCTGCGTTCCCAATCACATAGGTAACGTCCGCGGCCGTGTGGCCCGGCGTGTGGAGCACGCGCACTTCGAGGTTGCCTATGGCGAACTTGTCCCCGTCGCGGAAGAGGCGGTCATAGGGCGTGCCATCCGCGGCGACATAGGGCATGTCGAAAATCTTGCGCCAGTAGGACTGGATATCCGCAATATGTTCGCCAATGCCGCTCTTGCCGCCCAGTTTTTCGCGCAGCCAGGGCGTCGCGGTGAGGTGATCGGCATGGGCATGCGTGTCGAGTACCCAATCGACCGTCAGATTGCGCGATTTGACGAAATCCACGACCTCCTGGGCGGATTTGTGACTGAGCGTTCCCGTTACCGGATCGTAGTCCGCCACGCCGTCTATGACGGCGGCGCGCGAAGTTTGCGGATCCGCGACGACATAGGTGACGGTCGATGTGACCGGGTCGAAGAAGGCGGTTACTTCGGGGCTCATGCTTTCTGTCCCTGACGTTAGGCGTTTGATCCGATATCGGGCTCTAAAGGCCAGAATTTAAGTGTGATATTGTGCCGCAACCGGAGGCGGCAAGACACAAAAAATGGCCCGGAAACCGGGCCATTTCCTGTGCGGGATCGTAATGGATCAATCGCACTTACCTTCCTCGCGGCATCCCTTGTAAGCACCGCCAGCCGCGCCGATCGCGCCGCCGATGACGGCACCGGTGGTGGCGGAGCCGCCTGTGATCGCGCCTGCCGCGGCACCCACGCCGGCGCCGATGGCGCCACCGGAAAGAGCGCCTTCTTCCGTCCTGTTCAGATTGGTGCAGCCGGCGGCCATCAGAAAGGCGGCCATCACCGACGCAATTGCAAATTTGCTCTTCATGTTCGCCTCCTTGGTTTCCAGACACAGAACGCATGGGAGGGGGGGCCGTTCCCCTGTTTCGTGGCGGAAATCGGGCAATTCCGGGGCTTTTTTTCCGAAGGGTGCCTTGTGCGAGGGCGCGGGGTTACGGATGATCGCGACCGTGAGACAGGATGTCAGACCAGAGGGGCCGGGGGGCGACCGCCGACGGGCCGAAGCGCGAAAGGCGGGGGAGAACCCGAACCTTGCGACGAGGCTTGCGCGTATCGCCGCGCAGCTTCTTATCCTCGTCTTCTTCGCGCCCGCCATCGCGATCCTTTTCTATGCCGTGGTGCCGCCGCCGGTGACGCCGCTCATGCTCATTCGCGCTGTGGAAGGGAATGGAATTTCAAAGGATTGGCAGCCGCTGGCGAGGATATCTCCGAACCTGCAACGCGCGGTGATCGCGGCGGAAGACGCGAAGTTCTGCAGTCATGGCGGCTTCGACTGGGAGGCGGTCGATACCGCAATCGAGCGCTACAGGGAGGGAGGCTATCTGCTCGGCGCGAGCACGATCAGCATGCAGACCTCGAAGAACCTCTTCCTGTGGCCGGGACGCACCTTCATCCGAAAGGGCGGCGAGGCCTATATCACAGTGTGGCTGGAGGCGTTGCTTTCGAAGAAGCGGATTCTCGAGCTTTATCTGAATGTTATCGAGTTCGGGCCCGGCATCTACGGCGCCGAGGCGGCGGCGCAACACTATTACGGCGTGAGCGCGGCGGAACTGACACATGGACAGGCGGCGGAACTTGCCTCGGTGCTGCCCAATCCGCTGCGCTGGCGGCCGGGCACGCGGGGGCGCGCGAGCACGATTTCGGCGCGCATGAACTCGGTGCAACTGGGGACAAATGGCCCCTGTTCGTGACCGACCGTCACACGAACGTCATCATAACGTCACAAAAGTTTTCCGGGTACGGATGAAGTTTTCTTGTCCCCGGTTTTTGACGCAAGGTTGCTGCCTTTTACCCCTCCCCAAAATTCGCGAGGCGAATTTTGACCCTCCCACAGGGGGGAGGGTGGGAAGAAAGAAGTCCCCGGTTTCGCTCTCGACTGAAGGTTTATGGCCTTCCGCATGATGGCCGGAAGGCGGATGGGGACAAGTGCCGAACCCGGAAGCTGCGGGGTGACGCCCTGGACCCCCGGGTCAAGCCCGGGGGTGACATTTTAATAGCAAGATAGATTCAGCCGTGGGGGTCGTGTGCGCCCGGTGGTTGCCGCCCCTGGATTGCTTCGTCGCGCCTTCGGCGCTCCTCGCAATGACGGGGAAAAGAGAGGATTTCTCTTTTCAGCCGTGGGTGTCTTGCGAGGCCGCTTCTTCGCCGTGCTCTCCGCCCCGTTCATCGCCATGCCCGTCGCCATGGGAAGGCGAGCGAAGCGCAAGGGCGGCGAGGGCGGCGAGGGACGCCTCCGTTTCGGAGAGATGCCACTCATCGACCGCGACCATGCGGTTTGCCGCATAATCGGCGCGGACGGCGCGGGCGAGAAGACGATGCGTCTCCGCCGCGTCCATGCCCTCGCGCCAGCCCTGCGCCTCGAGCTTGCGGAGAAGACGGGTTTCGTAGACGGGGAGGGCTTCGCCGGGAGCCGATTTCTCGAACCAGACATTGCCGATATGGGCGGCGCTTCGCGGGTCGGCGAGGAGCGACATGAAATCCGTCGCGCGGGCCGCGCCGGTTTCGGGCCCGGAAAGGAAAAGGGCGGAGGGAATGGCGGCGGCGATGACGGCCGTGCCCGCGAGCACCAGAAGGGTGCGGCGGCTCACGCCCTCATGATGCCCCGCATGGGCTCCGGCATGATGCGAGCCATCATGGCTGCCGTGATGCTCCGTATCGGGACGATCCTTCTGTTCCATGAGACGGCCTATTCGGTTGCGGCGGCGAGCGCGAAGCGGCGCTTCAGATGATCGGAGAGGCGGAGCGCCAGCGCGACGAGGGTGAGCGTCGGATTGACGGTGGCGCCCGTCGGATAGAGCGAGGAACCGGCGATGAAGAGATTGGACATGCCGTGAACGCGGCATTCCGCATCGGTGACGCCGAGTTTCGGGTCCGCCGCCATGCGCGTGGTGCCGAGATGATGGTTGCCCCAGCCTTCGGCCTCGGTCCATTCGTCGCGCTCGGAAAAGAGAATCTGGACGCGGCCCTCACCCCATCCGCCAAAGGCGCGGGCGACGGCTTCGAGATTGGCGCGCAGATTGTCCGCGTCGGACTTCTTCAGCCGCCAGTCGAGCTTCGTGCGGGGAAGGCCGAGCGCGTCCTTTTCCTGCGAAAGCATGACGCGGCTTGCCGGGTTCGGCTCCTGCTCGCTCGCGCAGCCGACGCCAAGGCGCCAGCCGATCTCGCCGGAGGGCGAGGCAGCCGAATTCGTGCTGCGGGCGAGCTGGAGGATGCCGCGGAACATTTCGTCCTCGGCGCTGCGCCGCGCCGCCGCCTCGCGCTCTTCCTCGCTCGCGCCGGCCGGCAGCATCTCGGGCTCGGCCATGACGGGCCGGACGGGCGAGAAGGTGATGACGGAGCCCATGCGCCTTTCGCGGCGCAGATAGTCTTCCGAGAACATGAGGCAGCCGCGAATGACGACGTCGCCCGCCCCGGTCACCATCTTCGTATAGGTGCGATACCAGTCCGCGAGAAGGTTGCGCTCCGTGACGAGGAAGGTCGCGGGCGAGGGAATATGCGGATGCTCCATGAAGAAGCGGCCGACGACGCCATGCCGGTTGCCGAGGCCCTGCTTCTCGACGCTGTTCGAGAGGAGGAGGAGGCGCGCATTCTCGATGCCGCCCGCCGCGAGCACGCAGGCGCGGGGCTTCACGGTAAAACGGACGCCGGAAAGCGTGCCGACCTCGAGGCGATCGACTTCAGCCCCGTTTTCCGTGGGCACGATCTCCATGACGTTGGAATTCAGGTAGCAGGTAATGTTCTTCGCGCGCTCCATATCCGGGCGGTACTTCTTTCCGAAGCGCGTGGGCGGGCTGTAGAGGAAGAAGCGCGTTTCCACCTCGCCGCCCGCAAGCGCCAGGGGCTTTCCCTTTTCCGCCCAGGCGGAGGGATCGTCGAAGGCGGTGGAGCGGATCTGGCAGACCTCGCAGGCGCGGATATAGAAGGGATCGAGTTCGGCGCGCGTGATGGGCCAGCCGGAATAAGGCACCCAGTCGCGCGCCTCGAAATCCAGCGGCTCGAAGGGACGGCACCAGCCGCCCCAGTGATTGGTGGAGCCGCCGAAATAGCGCAGGCGCGAACTCGTCAGCGGATAATCGGCGCCCGCGATCTCGCCTTCATAGAGGTCCTGCGTTTCGGGATCGAAGTCGAAGCCGCCGCTCTCGATCAGCGCGACCTTGAGCCCCGCGCCGATCATCTCGCGGGCGATGGCGATGCCCGCCGCGCCCGCGCCGATGATGGCGAGGTCGGTTTCAACGACGGTTCCCTGCGGAACCTTGCGTCCGTCGATAAACATGGGATTTCAGTATCTCTCCTGGGGCGGGCGTTCCCGATGACGTTTTTATTACGCCAGATTGCCCGGATTCGCGCCGGAAATGAGGCGGAGATGCGGCAAGCGAGGGGCTTGCGCGCCGGAAAGCGGATTTCACGCCGCAAAATGCGGAAAAGCGCGGCGATGCGCCGGGCTTCCCCTGCGGATTGGCGGAAAGGGAGGGCGTTTTCGGCTGGACCGGGCGGCGCGCTCCATGCGAGGTTTCCTGCCAACAGGAATCCCCTTCCGGCCAAACGCCGCTGGAGCCCCGCAGGCCCCGCAACAAGACGGCGCGCCGCCCAAGAAGGGACGGCATCAAATGGAGGATCGACATGAAAGAATGTCTCAAATTCTATATCAACGGCGAATGGGTTGACCCCATCGAGCCGAAGACGCTCGACGTCATCAACCCGGCGACCGAAGAGCCCTGCGCCAAGATCAGCATCGGCTCCAGCAAGGACGTCGACAAGGCGGTGGCCGCCGCGAAGAAGGCCTTCGAGACCTATTCGCAGGTGAGCGTCGAGGACCGCATCGCGCTTCTCGCCAAGATTCTCGAGGTCTATCAGAGCCGCTATGGCGAGATCGCCGAGGCGATCACCATGGAAATGGGCGCGCCGGCCAAGCTCTCGCAGATGGCGCAGGCGGCGATGGGCGTCGCCCATCTCGGCACCACGATCGAGATCCTCAAGAACTACAAGTTCGAGGAACAGAAGGGCACGACGACGCTCCGCAAGGAGCCCATCGGCGTGTGCGGCTTCATCACGCCGTGGAACTGGCCGATGAACCAGATCATGTGCAAGGTGGCCCCGGCGCTCGCCGCGGGCTGCACCATCGTGCTGAAGCCCTCGGAAGAGGCGCCGCTCGATGCCTATATCCTCGCCGACATCTTCCATCAGGCGGGCGTGCCGAAGGGCGTGTTCAACCTGGTGAACGGCGATGGGCCCGGCGTGGGCGCGGCGATCTCCAGCCACCCCGATATCGACATGGTTTCCTTCACGGGTTCGACCCGCGCGGGCATCCTCGTCGCGAAGGCGGCGGCCGACACGGTGAAGCGCGTGGCGCAGGAACTGGGCGGCAAGTCGCCGAACATCATCCTGGACGATGCGGACCTGCAGAAGGCCGTCACCGGCGGCGTTCTCGGCGTGATGCAGAACTCCGGCCAGTCGTGCAACGCGCCGACGCGCATGCTGGTCCCCGCGGGCAAGCATGACGAAGCGCTGAAGATCGCGAAGGCCGCGGCCGAGAGCGTGAAGGTCGGCGACCCGAACGCCGAAGGCACGACGATGGGCCCGGTGGTGAACGAAGTGCAGTTCAACAAGATTCAGGCGCTCATCCAGAAGGGCATCGACGAAGGCGCGACGCTCGTCACCGGCGGCACGGGCCGTCCGGAAGGCCTCAACAAGGGCTTCTATGTGCGCCCGACGGTCTTCGGCAACGTGACCAACGACATGACCATCGCGCGCGAGGAAATCTTCGGCCCCGTGCTCGCCATCATGCCCTACAAGACGGAAGAGGAAGCCATCCGCATCGCCAACGACACGGTCTATGGCCTGTCCGGCTATGTGCAGGGCGAGCCTTCCCACGCCAACAAGGTGGCCGCGCAGATCCGCGCCGGCCAGATCCATGTGAACGGCGCGGGCCCGGACCTCAACGCGCCCTTCGGCGGCTACAAGCAGTCGGGCAATGGACGCGAATGGGGCCCGATGGGCTTCGAGGAATATCTCGAGACGAAGGCTGTCTTGGGCGCGAATGCGGCGTGATGCGCTGAACGACTAACGATACCCCGGATTGTTCCGGGTGCGGAAAAGCCGGTGCGAGAAATCGCACCGGCTTTTTTGTTGCGGGGTGACGCTGGGCGTTCAGTCTGTTGCTGCGGCAAGGGGCGCTGCGACCTGCCTGCGCGAAGCCGGAGCTTCGCTTCAGCGAAGGCAGGGTGGGTCCCGGGGACAAGCCCCGGGATGACAATTGCGGGTGTGTTGTCCGTTACAGTTTGCGCCGTGTCCCCGCCCCAAACCGCCCGTTCTTGTCTGCCTTTGCAGACAAGCTGCAAAGAGGGCGGTTTGACCCTCCCCGAGGGGAGGGTGGGAAGGAAAGAATGATGATGTCCAGGGCCGCGTGAAAGCTCCGTCTTCCTTCTCCCTACCTCTGACGTAATTGCCGCGCTGACCGGCGAGATCCAAAATCCTCCCCATGGACGCAACACCATCGGGAGGTTTTTCATGTCCGGACGTCTCATTGCACTCATCGCCGTCATCATCGGCTTCGGCGCGCTCAGCGCCCAGGCGCTGATGGAGGCGGGCTATATCGGCATCTTCCTGCAGCATTTCGAGACCTATGCGGGCATGCAGGTGCTGACCGATCTCGTCATCGTCTGCGTGCTCGCGATCATCTGGATGATCGGCGATGCGAAGACGAGCGGTGTGAACCCCTGGCCCTTCGTCGTGCTGACGCTTGCCGCCGGCGCCTTCGGGCCGCTCTTCTATCTCGTCGCGCGGGAAGTGAAGTCGCGCGCGAAGCAGACGGCTTGAGGAGGGCCCCCGCGATGAAACCCGTCGAAACGGTGAAGGCCTTTCTCGATACGATGATGCGCAAGGACTATGACGAGGGGCTCAAGCTCGTGACGTCCGATGTCGAATACGACAATGTGCCGATCGGCAAGGCCGAGGGACCCGAGGGCATTCGCGCCGTGCTCGAACCCTTCTTCGGTCCGACCATCACGAATGAATACAAGGTGCTGCGCGAGCTCGCCGATGGCGGGACGGTGATCCTCGAAAGGCTCGACCGGCATCTTCTCGAAAATGGCTGGGTGGAGCTCCCCGTCACCGGCGTCTTCGAGGTCAGGGACGGCAAGATCGCGCTGTGGCGGGACTATTTCGACGCGGCGACGATCATGAGCAAGTGGCCGGTGGCCGCCTGACGGCTATCGCCCGATCCGGCGCTTGCGCGGCTCGTCGACGAAGAACATCGTCACGACGGCGCCCGCAAGCACCGCGATCGACAGGCCGAAAAGCGCGGTGAAGGACGCGCCATGCGCGATGAGGCCGCCGAGAATGGGGCCGAGCGCCTGCATGAGCGAAGTGGCCGTGTTCAGGACGGCGATGCGCATGGGCAGGTCGTCGCGGGCGCCGAACTCCACGATGATGTTCTGGTTGGAATTCATGAAGCCGCCCTGGCCCGCGCCGAGACCGGCGAAGACGAGGGCGAGGCCCCATAGATCGTTCGTGAAGAGAAGCGCAAGCGTCGAGACCGCCCAGAGGCCGACCGACGAGATGAAGACGATGCGGTTGCCGATCTTGTCGGCGAGCGTGCCCCAGCCGAGGTTGGCGCAGGTCTGCGCGAGGAGGAAGGCCGTCGACAGGATGCCGAGATTGGTGCCGGACAAGCCGATGCGCTCGCCCGCGAAGAGAATGTAGAAGGGGACGGCCATGGTGCCGAGGGCGGCAAGCGCGGCCGCGACATAGAAAAGCGTGAGCGCGGGATCGGCGCGGAGCATGGAAGGGATTTCGCGAAGGCGGCCGCCAAGGCTGCCGCGGGCGCGGATCGTCGGCGGCTCGGGCTCGCGCACCAGCATGAGCAGCGACAGGCCGATCGAGGTGAGCACGAAGGCGGCGAGGAAGGTCGTCGCATAGCCATTGCCGAGCGCCTGGCCTTCCACGAAATATTTGCCGCCGAGATAGGAGACGCCTGCCGCGGTGAGGCCGGCGGAGAAATTGCGGAAGCCGGTGAGGCGGCCGCGCAGGCGCAGCGGAATGACCTTCGCCATCAGCGTGTTGAAGATCACCGCCTGCATGCCGTTGAAAAGGCCGAAGAGGCAGAGAAAGCCGATGGCCGTGATGAGCGCGAGATTGTCGGGCAGGAAGAAGCCGCCAAGGGCGAGGCCGAGCACGCCCGCGCGCATGCCCCAGCCGATGAGGAGGCCCATGGGGAGGACGCGCTTCCTGTGTTCGATCAGCGTCGCGCCGAAGATCGAGGAGGCGGAAGCGCCGAACCATTGCGCGGCGAGCGCGAGGCCGACCGCGAATTCGGAACCGGAGAGAAGATAGATATAGGCCGGGACGAAGGTGGGCGCGTTGACGAGGCGAAAGCCCGTCTGTCCGAGAAGGCCGTGGGCCAGGTTCGCGACATAGTTGCGGCGGAGATTGCCCTCGACCTCCGCCTCATAGGCTGCCTCGGCGTCTGCCAGGCGGCGCGCGCGTTCTTCCTCGGTAAGCGACTGATCCATCGAAGCGTTTCCGGGCGCCGCCTTGAAGTTTCTGACTGTTTGTCAGCGGCACCGGCGCCTTTATAGACCCAAAACGCGGTTCCGGTCAGTTTCCTTGTCGTGAAAATGTCAGGGGAGGCTGTTCGCCGATGTTCAACGGAGGGGGCTTACTGCCGCAGCCATTCCTCGCGCGCGCGGGCGCCGGGGCCCTGCGACAGCGTTGCCGCGAGCCAGCCGAGAAGGGCGTGGATGCGGGAGCGGCCGTCTGGGCCCTCCTCCGTGAGAGCAAAGGGCGGGTTCACCACGATCATGCCGGAGCCGGTCATGCGGGCGGGGTCCGCCGCCATCACATGGAGTTCGAGGGCGAGCGTTCTTGGCGGGCCGTCGCTCGCGAGGCGCTCCAGAAAGGCGCCGGAGACGGAGGGGTCCTTCACCGGATACCAGAGAAGGAAGGTGCCGGTGGCGAAGCGGCGATGGGCCTCCATGAGCGCGCGGAAAAGGGCGTCGAACTCCGCGCGGTCCTCGAAGGGCGGATCGATCAGTACGCAGCCGCGCTTCTCCTTCGGCGGGAGCATGGCCTTCAGGGCGGTGTAGCCGTCCATCTCATGGGTCTTCACGCGCGCATCGCGGCGGAAATTCGAGCGCAGCGCCTGCGCGTCTTCCGGGTGGAGTTCGCAGAAGGCGAGGCGGTCGACCGGTCTTGCCAGATGCGCCATGAGCGCGGGGGAACCCGGATAGCGGGACAGCGGATCGTTACCCAGCGCGCGGATCGCGGCGAGATAAACGCCAAGTGCGGGATGAGGGTTTTCCGCCGCGAGAAGGCGCGCGATGCCCTGGCGGTATTCGCCGGTCTTCTGCGCTTCCTCTCCTTCGAGTTCCGTCATGCCGGTGCCTGCATGAGTGTCGAGCAGGAAGAAGGGCTTTTCCTTCTTCTTCAGATGCTCGATCACGAGGGTGAGGATGGCGTGCTTCATCACGTCGGCGAAATTGCCGGCGTGATAGGCGTGACGGTAATTCATGCGAGGCCGAGCGTGAGGAAGACGGCGCCGATGCCGCCAAGGGCGAGGCCGAGAAGGGCGAGAGCGGGAACGCCGCCCGCGGCGCGCCCGGCGAAGGAGAGCGTATAGGCGCCCTTGAGCAGGTTGTTGGAGGCGGCGGCGATGAGAATGGCCGCGGCGCCCATCGCGAGCGGCGATGCGCCATGCGCTTCCTGCGCGATGGAAAGGACCAGCGGGTCGACATCGGTGATGCCCGCAAGCGCGGCGAGCACGAAGAGGCTTTCCTCGCCGAACTCCGCGCGCGCCCAGCCGACGGCGAGGGAGAGCGTGATGAAGAGGAGGGCGAAGACGAGCGCGGTCTGGATTTCTAGCGGATTGGAGGGCGGCAGCACCTCGTCGGCGCCCTGCGGCCTCGCGTCGTTGCCGCGCCAGTAGAGCGCCGCCGCGATGACGAGGCCGCCCACGAGAAGAGCGAGAAGCGAAGGGGCGAGCACCTTCGCAAGATCGAGATTGAAGATCGCCACGACGATGAGGATGCGCAGGAACATGACGCTGGTCGAGAGCACTAGCGCGGCATCGAGCATCGGCGCGCCGCCCGATGCGCGGGCGCGGCGGGAGAGAACGACGGTGGTCGCGGTCGAGGAATAGAGGCCGCCGAGTGCCGCCGAATAGAGAAGGCCGTGGCGCGGCGCAAGGAAGCGCTGCACGAGATAGCTCGCATAGGAGAGCGTGCTCACGACGACGACGGCGAGCCAGACCTGATAGGGCGTTATGGGGGTAATATCCGTCACCGGCTCGTCCGGCACGAGGGGGAGCACGATGCCGATGATGATGAGGAATTTCGCCAGCGTCGCGAGCTCCGTTCCGCCGACGGTTTCTGCGAAAGCATGAAGCCGCTCGCGCGCGCCGGTGAGAAGGACGGCGGCGACGGCGATGGCGACGGGTACCCAGAGAGGCTGCGTCAATGTCACCGGCCCGAGAAGATAGGCGATGAGATTGCCGACAAGCGCCATGATGCCGCCATCGAGGCGGACGCCCGGCTCATGTTCGATACGCGGCTCGGCGAGCTGAATCTGCAGGCGGTAGCGGTACCAGATGGCGAGCCATGCACCGAGAACGAAAAGGCCGCCGAGAAAGAGCAGCGCCGGATCCGGCATGAGCGCATAGAGAAGAGCGCCGCCGAGGGCGAGAAGCGGGAAGGTGCGCACGCCGCCCGGCGCCTTCAGGCGGCGGGACCCGAAATATTCCTCGAAGGCGAGGCCGAGAAAGAAGCTGAGGCCCAACAGCACGAGCAGCCGCTCGGGAGAGAGAAGCGCATCCGGCAGGGTGACAAGAAGCGGCGGGACTGTCTGTTCTTCCATTACGGCGGTCCGGGATATCACTTCGCGAGTATGCCCGTTTCGAGAAGCGCGGGCTCGAAACGCATGAGGATGCGTGGATCGGGATGAATACCGTCATCCGGCTTGCCACGATAGTCGATGCGGCAGAGCAGGTCGCGGATGATGTTGAGCCGGGCGTGACGCTTGCTGTTCGCGCGGACGACAAACCAGGGCGCGACCTGCGTATGCGTGCGGGCGAGCATGGCGTCGCGGGCGAGGCTGTAATCCTTCCAGTGCTTCTGGGCGGCATTGTCGATGGGCGAAATCTTCCACTGTTTCAGCGGGTCCTTGCGGCGGTCGTCGAGCCGCTTCTTCTGCTCCGGTTTCGAGATGTCGAGATAATATTTCATCAGCACGATGCCGGAGCCGACCAGCATGTCCTCGAACTGGGGCACGGAAACCATGAAGCGTTCATATTGCTCGTCCGTGCAGAAACCCATGACGCGTTCGACGCCCGCGCGGTTGTACCAGGAGCGGTTGAAGATCACGAGCTCCTGCGCGGCGGGAAGATGCGGCGCGTAGCGCTGGAAATACCATTCCGTTTCCTGCCTGTCCGAAGGCTTGCCGAGGGCGACCACGCGCGTCTCGCGCGGGGAGAGGTGCTGGACGATACGCTTCACGACGCCGTCCTTGCCCGCGGCATCGCGCCCTTCGAGGAGGACGAGAAGTTTCCTGTTTTCCGCGATGATGTCGCGCTGGAGCTTCACCAGCTCGACCTGAAGCCGGTAGAGCTCGTCCTTGTATTCCTTGTGCGAAAGGTCCTCCGGGAGATCCGGCGGCGCTGACTTTCCGGTGGATTTCTTCGCTGAAGGCATCGGCTTCGCCGCCTCCTGACTGAGGGAAACCCGCAAAGCCTAGACCTGCACGGCAGGGGCGGAAAGGGGCTTGCCGCCGCATTCCGGGTCCCGATGAGGGCCGGGCGTGAAACCGGACAGGCTTGACCGGGGCGGCCCGCTCTGCCATGAGAGGGATGTTATAACGTAACATTCATGCTCAGGGGGCAATTCATGCGAAACCGGGTTCATCTTCGCGCCGCACTGCTTTCGGCCGTGTCGGCGCTAGCGCTTGCCGCCGCACCCGTCATGGCGCAGGAAGGTGTGGACGAGACTGACGAGACAACCGCGGCCGTGCCGCTCAAGCCGCTCATCGTGACCGCGTCGCCCATCGCTTCTCCCATCGACGAACTGGCGGCGCCGGTCGATATCGTGACTCGGGACGAGATTCTTTCTTCGTCGGCGACGACGCTGGGCGGTCTGCTCGGCGATCTGCCGGGCGTTTCGCAGAGTTCCTTCGCGGCGGGCGCAAGCCGCCCCATCATCCGCGGTCTCGACAATACGCGCGTGCGCATGCAGGAAAACGGCATCGGCGCGGCGGATGTATCCGCGGTCAGCGAAGATCACGGCGTGCCGATCGATCCGCTTTCGGCGGAGCGTGTGGAAGTGGTGCGGGGACCGGCGACGCTTCGCTATGGCAGCGAGGCCATCGGTGGCGTCGTCAACGTCATCAACAACCGGATCCCGAAGGCCATTCCGGCCGGGGGCTTCAGCGCCGAAGCGGGCGCGAGCTATGACAGCGTGAGCGATGGCGTGCAGGCGCATGGCCAGGCGGATGCGGCGGCCGGCAATGTCGTCTTTCATATCGACAGCTTCGCGCGGAATACCGACAACTACCGCGTACCCGGAACGCCGGACCGCCAGAGCGAGACCTGGACGGAGACGTCCGGTATCGCGGGCGGCGCCTCGATCATTCTCGGCAATGGCGAATATGACGGCTATGCGGGCGGTTCGATCAGCTATTACGACAGCAAATACGGCATTCCCGATCCCGGCAATCCGCTTAACCCGGTTCATATCGACATGCACCAGACGAAGGTGCAGCTTGGCAGCGAACTCGATTTCACCAGCGGCTTCATCTCCGGGCTGAAGCTCGCAGGCGGCTACAGCGATTACAGTCATGGCGAGGTCGATGCGGCGGGCATCGTGGGCTCGCGTTTCGACAACGAGGAGTGGGAAGGCCGCGCGGAGTTCCTGCATCGCGCGATAGGCCCCTTTACCGGCGCTTTCGGCGTGCAGGCGCATCGGCGCGAGATCGTGGCGTCCGGCGAGGGGGGCGAGCTACTCGCCCCGAGCGAGACCGAATCCGCCGCGGCTTTTCTCTTTGAGGAAATGCCGCTTGCGGGCGAGGTTCTGAAGTTGCAGATGGCGGGACGCATCGAACATGTCGACGTTTCCGGCCGCGCGCTGGATGCGAGCGTTCCGCTCGCGCCAACGGATTACGCGGTATCGCGCAGCTTCACGCCGGCAAGCGTTTCGGCCGGGCTCGTCTTCACGCCCGCGCCGGACTGGGTTTTCGGTTTCACGGCGCAGCATGTGGAGCGCGCGCCCGATGCGCTCGAACTCTTCTCAAAGGGACCGCATGAGGCGACGGAGACATTCGAGATCGGCGATCCGACGCTCGACAAGGAGAAGGCGTTGAGCTTCGAACTCAATGCGCGGCGCACGGGCGACGATTATTCCTTCGAAGCGGCGATCTTCCACACCTCGTTCAGCGACTTCATCTACAAGCGGCTGACGGGTGAAATCTGCGACGACACATACGATACCTGCACGCCGCATGGCGCGGGCACGGAACTCGACCAGGTGCTGTTCACGCAGGAGGACGCGACGTTTCGCGGATTCGAGACGAAGGGCAGCGTGACGCTGATGCGCTGGGGCAATGCGCGGGCGGGCCTGACCGGCCAGTTCGACATGGTGCGGGCGGAACTCGACGCGGGCGGTAACGTGCCGCGCATTCCGCCGATGCGCGCGGGCGCTGGCGTCTTCTATGCGGGAGAAGAGGTCTCGGCCCGGTTCGGGTTCCTGCACGCTTTCGAGCAGGACCGGATCAGCGCGAACGAGACCGAGACGGGAAGCTATACCGATCTCAAGGGCGAGATCCGCTATCTGCTGCCTGCAAGCATGGCGGGTGGGCAGAAGGTGGAACTCGCGCTTGTCGGCGAGAACCTGCTCGATGCGGATATCCGCAACCATTCCTCCTTCAAGAAGGCGAATGTGCTGGAGCCGGGGCGGAATGTGCGCTTCGTCGTGACGGCGCGCTTCTGACCCGTCAAAGACCGGTGAAGGGCTGGAGAAGCCTTGCGATCCAGCCCTTGAAGCGCGTGGGCCCCTCGGTGAGGGCGAGGCAGATGCACTCCTCGCCTTCGCCGGTCCGCAGCGCATGGACGACGCTGCCGTCGCACTCCTCGAGATCGCCTGCCCGGAAAACGCCGTGGGGGTCTTCGAGGCTTCCCTTCAACACGAGCACGAGTTCGGTGCCACTATGGCCGTGCATCGGAATGTCGATGCCGGCCCTGGCGCGCAGCATCCACAGGCGCTGGTCGTTCGGACCGCCGCGCCAGAGGTTGACCTTCTTCATGCCGGGGCCGATGGGCGTCCATCGCAATTCGTCGACACTCCGGCCGAGCCAGGCGCGGAGAGGCGGCGGCAGAGGATCGCCGCCGGATGCGGCTTCGCGCGCACCGGATATCGCGGATGCCGATGCTTTCTTTTCGGTGGGGGCCAAGCCGGATGCTTCCGGGGCGTCGAGCATGGCGAGCGTCCGCGCGAGCGCATCGGGCGACATCGCATCGGGCAGGATCGTCTCGACCATGGCGCCGCCAGCGGCTTCGGCCGTGGCGAGGCGCTCACCGGCATCATCCAGATAGCTCAGGTGAGAGGCGACGAGAATCGACTGGCCCTCGCTCAGCGAACCAGCGGCGTAGGCCATCAGCCATTCATCGCCAATGGGATGCGACACTTTCATCCGCTCCGTCATATGCTCCGTGCCATTGCGCTTCCGGGGCGCGCTCATTTCAAATCCTCCAGCGCCGTCCTCAAACGGGCGAAAGCAAGCCTCAACCGCGATTTCACCGTGCCGAGCGGAATGCCGAGCCTTTCCGATATGGCGGAGTGCGGGAGCCCTTCCAGAAAGGAGAGCTCGACGACCTCCGCCTGATCGGGCGGCAGGTCCCGCAAGGCTTCGCGTACGCGTTCGCCGATCTGGGCACCCGCCATTTCCTCATCGGCGGGACGTGCTTCCTCCGGCTGCAGCATCGGGTCCGACGGATCGAAGTCGGGCCGGCGCTCGCGGCGCACCGTATCGATGAAACGGTTGCGCGCGATGGTGAATATCCATGTACCGGCGGATGCCTTGCCGGGATCGAAGAGGGCGGCCTTTCGCCAGACGGTGAGCATCACCTCCTGGGCGAGATCCTCGGCCAATCGCTCCTCGACCCGCATGCGCCTCAAATAGGACTTGAGGCGCGGCGCATAATATCCGAACAGACGGGCGAAGGCCGTGCGATCGGCATTGCGGGCGATGGCGACGATGAGGGCCGCCATTTCCTCCGGTGTATCCGCCGACGACTCGTCCCGATCCATCAGGCCTAGCTTCCTCAAATGCGGCCGCCATGTCTGGCGGACGTTCCGGGCCGGTCTGATCTCGAGCGCGCGTTCCATCGGCATGTGGCTGGTACGGCCCGCGCGCCGATGCGGATCACTCGCAATTTGGCCTCTTTGGGGAGTCTAGGGAAATTCGCGGCCCGGCGAAAGCGAAGCGAGCCCCGGAAGGGCGCGGTGATCCGCCGTGCGGGACGCCGCGTAAGCAAGGCGTTACACGTTCATTCCCAGAGGTTTGTTTCATGGTTCCCTTCGACGACCGCGCCGCCGAGAATTCCGGGCGGCGCCCCGGCCAGAGGCTCAGGATCGCCGTTGCGGGAACCGGGATTTCGGGCCTCTCCGCGGCCTGGCTCCTGTCTTCGCGCCACGATGTGACGGTTTACGAAAAGGAGGACAGGACGGGCGGCCATTCCAACACCGTGGTTGCGCCCTGCCCCGAAGGCGATGTGCCGGTCGACACCGGGTTCATCGTCTATAACGAGGCGAACTATCCGAACCTCACGGCCCTGTTCGAGCATCTCGGCGTCGAGACGCAGGCGAGCAACATGTCCTTTGCCGCCTCGCTCGAGACGGGAGGCAAGCGCCGCTTCGAATATTCGGGCGCGGGGCTCAATGGGCTCTTCGCCGACCGGCGCAACATCGTCTCCCTGCGCATGTGGCGGATGATCGGCGACATACTGAAACTCTATCGCGCGGCGCCTTCGCTCATGTTCGCGGAAGGGCTCGACGAGAAACCGCTCGGCGAGTTCCTGCGGGAGCAGGGCTATTCTGCGAGCCTGCGAGAAGATCACCTGCTGCCGATGTGCGCGGCGATCTGGTCGCTGCCGGTCGAGCGCGTCGAACAGTTTCCGGCGCTGGCCTTTCTGCGCTTCTTCGACAATCACGGGCTGATGCGCCTCAAGGGGCGCCCGGTCTGGCGGACGGTGACGGGCGGCTCGCGCGAATATGTGAAGAAGCTTTCCGCGCCGCTCAAGGGACGTATCCGGCAGGGCGCGGGCGTTGCCCGGGTCATGCGCGACGCCGCGGGCGTTACCGTGACCGACACGCGCGGCGCGAGCGAGAGATACGACCACATCGTGATCGCGTCTCACAGCGACGAAGCGTTGGCGATGCTCGGCGATGCGAGCGAGGCGGAACGGCGGCTTCTGGGCGCGATGCCTTATCAGCGCAACGTCGCCTGGCTGCATTCCGACGAAAGTTTCATGCCGCGCGAGAAGCGCGTCTGGGCGAGCTGGAACTATATGGGCGGCGGCGCGGGAAGCCCGGTCTGCGTGAGCTACTGGATGAACAGGCTGCAGAACCTTCCGACAGAACGGCAGCTCTTCGTGACGCTCAATCCGTCGCATGAGCCCGCGCCCGAGACTGTGGTGACGCGGATCGACTACGATCACCCGATCTTCGATGCTGGCGCCTTTGCCGCGCAGCGCCAGCTCTGGCAGTTGCAGGGTGCGCGCCGGACATGGTTCTGCGGCGCTTATTTCGGCTCCGGGTTCCACGAGGACGGCTTGCAGGCGGGACTTGCGGTGGCCGAGGAACTCGGCGGTGCGATGCGCCCCTGGGCGGTGGAAAATGCCTCGGGGCGCATTCATCTCCGTCAGCCGGTGAAGGAGGTTGCGTGAACCGGGAAACGCGGTCGCGGCTTTACGAGGGGCGCGTGTACCACAAGCGCCTGCGCCCGCGCGCTCATGAGCTTTCCTACCGCGTCTTCTACATGCTGATCGACCTCGACGAGCTGCCGGAGCTCGAACGGCGCTCGCGTTTCTTCGGATATAACCGGTTCGCGCCGGTGAGTTTTCACGACCGCGATCATGGAGACGGATCGGGCAGGCCGGTCCGGCAATGGGTGGAGGCGCAACTCACGCGGGCGGGCATCGAGGCGGGTGGGCGCATCGCCGTGCTGAGCTTCCCGCGCATTCTGGGTTATGCGTTCAATCCGCTTTCCGTCTATTTCTGCCATCGCGCGGACGGCTCTCTCGCGGCCGTCCTCTACGAGGTGAACAATACGTTCGGCGACCGGCACAGCTATCTGATCCCTGTTGCGGACGGGGAGGCGGAAACGGTCTCCCAGGAATGCGACAAGGCATTCTATGTCTCGCCCTTCATGGAGGTTGCGGGCCGCTATCACTTCAAGCTCGTCCGCCCCGGCGCGCGCTTCGCGATGACGATCCGCGAAAGCGACGGCGATGGCGCGCTGCTTACCGCTTCATTCGCCGGGGAGGCCGCGCCCTTCAGCGATGGCGCGCTTTTTCGCGCCCTGCTGCGCCATCCGCTGATGACGCTGAAGGTGATCGCGGGCATTCATGTCGAGGCCTTCAAGCTCTGGCGAAAGGGGTTGAGACTCTCCGAGCGGCCCGCCGCGCCCGCGAGCCCCGTCACCATTGTTCCGTTTCGGGACAAAACAGGCGCCGCGCTTCCGCCCGTGTAACCCAATCTTAGGGCTCTTCTCTCTATAAAAGGCCGAGTTCAGCCGAGGCTGGCCGCGGCCGGTCCTCGCAGACGCGGAAGAGAAGACGTGACCGAGATGGAACCAGGCGAAAGGGAGAGCGCGGCAGGCGCATCGGTGCCGCTTGCACGCTTGCGCGCCCTCGTCGCTTCGCTCCGCGAGGCGGTTTCGAACCGTTTTCTTTCGCTGCGCGCCAAGGTCGTCAGCCTGCTCACGCTGATCGGCGCAGTGCTCGTCGCGCTTGCAGGCATCTACACGATCTACGATTTCCGCACGAGCCTCGATCTTCAGGCATGGTCGCGCGCGGCAGGCGTGGGCGATGCCATCATCTATGCCGCGCGCAACGCGGAAACGCTGACAGATCTCGAACCGGTGATCGACGCGGTTGCGGGCGCGCCTGGCCTCAAGGGCGCGGCGGTGACGGGACCCGACGGTCTCGTGGCGATCTCCTCGCTTCCTTCATGGAAAGGGAAGCCGCTCAGCATCGACGTGCCGCTGAAGAAGAACGAGCCGGTGGCCATCGCGCAGCAGAAGCGCCTCGGCGGCTACGGCAGATATCCCGGCGACTACGCCTTCGCGATCGACTTCCCGCGCATGGGCGAGCGCGCGACGGTGCTGGTCCGCGTCGATGTGGACCAGCTTGCCTCGCTCAATATCGCCGATGCGTGGAACCTGATGATGTGGCTCGTCATCACGGCGATCCTCGCGATCCTTTCCATTTCGCTGCTGCTTCACCGCATCGTCGTCGCGCCCATCGAGGCGCTCAGGCATTTCGCCGAGAGCGGCGGCAAAGGCAAAGCGGAAGCGGCGGGGCCGGACGACGAGATCGGCGCGGTCGCGCGCGTGCTTTCGGCGTCCTTCCGGGCGCGGAGCGAAGGAGAAGCGCAGCTCATAACGCTTGCCGCGACGGACGGGCTGACGGGGCTCGGCAATCGTTCGCATTTCAAGTCGCGGCTCATGCAGGATATCGCAGCATGCGAGCGCGAAGAGGGGCGCAGTGTCGGGGTGATGATCCTCAATCTCGACAATTTCAAGGATGTGAACGACACGCTCGGTCACGATGCGGGCGACCGGCTGCTGCAGCGGACGGCCGAGATTCTGCGCGGCTGTGCGCGTGACGGCGATACCGTGGCGCGGATCGGCGGCGACGAGTTCGGCGTCATCATGCCGGACATCAAGAACGCGGACGATGCGCTTCAGCTCGCCAGCCGTCTCGTGCGGGCGGTGGGCACGCCTTTCCGCCTCGGCGCCCAGGAATTGCAGCAGGCGGCCTGTGTGGGCCTTACGCTCTATCCGCAGGACGGACGCGACGCCGATGTGCTGATCAAGAATGCCGACCTCGCGCTTTCGCGCGCGAAGCAGGAGGGGGCGGGGGCCTGCGTGCTCTACCGGCACGAACTGCATCTGCGCGCGATCGAAAGAAACACGATCGAGCGCGACCTGCGCACGGCGCTGGCCAGAAACCAGCTCATGCTCTTCTATCAGCCGAAGGTCGATATCGCGACCGGACGGGTTGTCGGCGCGGAGGCGCTGATCCGCTGGCGGCATGAGGAGCGCGGCTTCGTGCCGCCTTCGCTTTTCATTCCGGTCGCCGAGCGCAGCGGACTTGTCGTGCCACTGACGAAATGGGTGCTCGACGAAGCCTGCCGCCAGAACCGAGAATGGCAGGATCAGGGATTGCCGAAAATCGGCGTGGCCGTGAACGTCTCCGCCATCGATCTCAGGCGCACGGATCTCACCGATACGATTGCGAATACGCTGATCCGGCACGGTCTGTCGCCGAAATTTCTCGAACTGGAAGTCACCGAAAGCATGGTGATGCAGGATGTCGACGTGGTGATCGGAACGCTGCGCCGTCTCCGGAGCCTCGGCATAGGCATCGGCATCGACGATTTCGGGACCGGGTATTCCTCGCTCGCTTATCTCAAGCGTTTCCCGGTGAAGCGGCTGAAAATCGACCGCAGCTTCGTTCACGACGTGGCCGACCGGCGGGACGGCGATGTGATCCCCAAGGTCATCATCGATCTTGCGCATGCGCTCGGCGTGAAGGTCGTCGCTGAAGGCGTCGAGACGGCCGATCAGTATGAGCGTCTGCAGGCGCTTGGCTGCGACGAGGTGCAGGGCTATTTCGCCGGCCGTCCCATGCCGGCGGCGGAGTTCGAAGTCTTTCTGCGCAACTCGCCGGCGGGCGGATTGCGCCGGGCGGAGCGGCCCGCGGCGGCGGGAGGCAGCGCGGCCTGATCTGCGCTTCCGCGATTTGACGCAAGGTCGATGCGGCGCTTTCACCGGCTGCGCGGCACCGCTTTACGAAATCGTTAGGGACGCTAAACTTCCCGCCAGACAATCCAGAACAGTGTGCGGCACGCGAAGCCGCGCCGACGGGAGACGGCAGGATGGATCTCGCTTACGGGCCCGAATACGAGGCTTTCCGCGCCGAAGTGCGCGACTTCATTCAGAAGCATGGAGACAAGGCGCCGAAGCGCTTCGGCGTATCGCGGCCTTCGGAGGAATCGATCGCCTGGCAGAAGCTGCTGATCGAGCACGGTTATGCCGCGCGCACGATTCCGAAGGAATATGGCGGCTATGGCGCCGAACCCGATATCCTCAAGTCGCGCATCATCGCGGAAGAATTCACGCTCGCGAAACTGCCGATGGGGCTCGCGAACCAGGGCATCTCCATGCTCGTTCCGACGCTTCTCGAACTCGGCACGGAAGAGCAGAAGAAGAAGTGGATCGAGCCGACGCTGAAAGGCGAGGTGGTCTGGTGTCAGGGCTATTCGGAGCCGGGCTCGGGCTCGGATCTTGCCTCGCTCCAGACCAGGGCCAAGGAAGACGGCGACGACTTCATCATCAACGGACAGAAGATCTGGACGTCGACCGCTCATGCCGCCGACATGATCTTCTGCCTCGTGCGGACGGAACCGGACGCGAAGAAGCATGAAGGCATCTCCTATCTCATCTTCTCGATGAAGACGCCGGGCATCGAGGTGCGGCCGCTCAAGACCATGACCGGCCATGCCGAGTTCAACGAAGTCTTCTTCACCGATGTACGCGTGCCGCAGAAGGACATCGTCGCCGGGCGCGGGCAGGGCTGGTATGTCGCGAACGCCACGCTGAAGCATGAGCGTGGCATGCTGGGCGACCCGAACCAGGCGGGAACGCGGCTCAAGGAAATCGTGGACCTCATGCATGAGGAGACGGTGGACGGGATGAGGCTCATCGATCACCCGGTCTATCGCGACCGTCTGATGCAGCTTCAGGCGCGCGTCTTCGCGATGCAGTTCCATGGGCTTCGCCTGCTCACCGCCACCTCAAAGAAGGAAGATCCGGGCATTGCGCGGCTCATCGTGAAGCTGCAGGGCTGCGAACTCAATCACCAGCTCGCCGCGCTCGCCATCGATGCGCTGGGAGAGATCGGCGTGCTCTACGGCAACAGCCCGCATCTCAGGGCGCATGGAAGCTGGCAACATCGCTACATGTTCGACCTCGGTCTCATCATCGGCGGCGGCACGGCGCAAATTCAGAAGAACATCATCTCGGAACGCGGCCTCGGGATGCCGCGCGAACCGAAGCCTGCGAAAGCATAAGGAGCGGGAACATGGAATTCGGACTGTCGGAAGACCAGAAACTGCTCCAGGAAAGCGTGCGCGGCACGCTTGAGAAAGTATCGCCGCTGGAGCGCGTGCGTGCGGCCGCGGAGAAAGGCGAGACGGAGGCCGCCGATATCGCACAGGCGCTCGCCGATCTCGGCGTCTTCGGCATGATGGTGCCGGAGCGCCATGGCGGCATGGGCATGGCGCTGCTCGATGCGGCGCTCGTCGCCGAGATGCTCGGACGTCATGTCGCGCCGGCGGGTTTCATCGCGACGGCCGTAATGGCGCCGCTCGCGATCGCGGGAGCGGGTTCGGAAGCGCAACAGGAGAAATGGCTGCCGAAACTCGCAAGCGGCGAGGCGAAGGCGGGTGTCGCCATTGCCGAGGCGGCATCGGGCGCGCGCGAGGGCGCGGGCGTGACGGCCTCCGGCGGCAAGCTCAACGGCAAGTCGCTTTTCGCGCTGGAGGCGGAAAACGCCGACATCATCGTCGTTGCCGACAAGGCGGGTGCGCTTCACCTGGTCAGCGGCGATGCGAAGGGGCTGACAAGAATTCAACTCACTTCCATCGACCTGACGCGCGGCCTCACCGAGCTTCAGTTCGACAATGTGGAGGCGGAAGCGCTTTCTTCCGGAGACGCCGCGGCCACGCTTCGGCGCATGGTCGATGCGGGCCGGGTGATGCTTGCCGCGGATACGCTCGGCGCCGGATGGATGATGATCGAAAAGGCGGTGGCTTATGCGGGCGAGCGCAAGCAGTTCAATCGCGTCATCGGTTCCTTCCAGGCCGTGAAGCATATGTGTGCCGAAATGGCGGCGGAACTCGAGCCCTGCCGTTCGCTCATCTGGTATGCGGCGCATGCTTTCGATGCGATGCCGGAGGAAGCGGGCCTGATGGCCGCGCATGCCAAGGCGCATACGGCGGAGATGGGCCGGTTCGTCGCGCGGACGGCGACCGAAGTCCATGGCGGCATGGGCTTCACCGACCTTCTCGGCCTTCACTACTGGTTCAAGCGGATCGGTCTCGACCGTCAGTTGCTGGGTTCGCCGGAGCGCCTGCGCCACGAGGCGGCGGTTTTGCAGGGTTGGGCGGCGGCGGACTAGGCCACTTAAAGAGGGGCTTGTCTTCCGGCCGGGGCGGGCGTCATATGCGCGGCGTCCGTTCTCCTTTTCCGGTTCTCACATGAGCCTCATCGGTTATGTCGCCGCCTTCCTCACCACATTCGCCTTTCTGCCCCAGGCGCTGAAGACCATCAGGACGAGGGATACGGGGGGCCTTTCGCTCGCCATGTATGCCTGCCTGACGGTCGGCATCTTTTTCTGGCTGCTGCACGGCATTCATCAGCGCGATATGGCGCTTATCGGCGCCAATGCGGTGACGCTCCTTCTCGCCTTTCCGATCTTTCTGATCGTTCTGGGGAATGCGCGGGCGGCGCGGCGGAACGCGGAAAAAGATAAATAGACTCCAGTCTATTTATTTACTTGCGCGGGACGGCCGCGCCTGCTTGCATACCGGCCAAACAGAACAAGCCGGAGGTCTTCCCCATGCGCGCTGCCATTTTCCGCAACGGCGATCTCGTCGCCGACGAGATGCCCGAACCCCAGCCCCAGGCGGGGCAGGTGCTGGTAAAGACGCTTGCCTGCGGCATTTGCGGCTCGGACCTTCACGCCTTCCATCATGCCGACAAGATGGTGGAACAGGCGAAGCGCTCCGGTTCGAGCTTCGGCATGGACACGAAGAAGGACATCGTGTTCGGGCATGAATTCTGCGCCGAAATCCTGGATCACGGGCCCGCTACCGAGAAGAAGCTGAAGCCCGGCACGCGCGTCTGTTCCATGCCCCTCGCGATCACGATGAATGGCGATAAGGCGAAGGTGGATCCGGTCGGCTATTCGAACACCATGCCCGGCGGCTTCGCCGAACAGATGATCCTCAACGAACTCATGCTGCTCGAAGTGCCGAACGGGCTGCCGACGGAACAGGCGGCGCTGACGGAACCGATGGCGGTCGGCTGGCATGCGGTCGAGAAAGCCAATCTCACGAAGGACGATATTCCGCTCGTGATCGGCTGCGGACCGGTCGGCCTCGCCGTCATCGCGGGGCTCAAGATCAAGGGCGTGCATCCGATCATCGCGGCAGATTTCAGCCCCGCGCGGCGCAAGCTCGCCGAACAGATGGGTGCCGACATCGTGCTCGACCCGAAAGTCGAGGCGCCCTATGCGCGCTGGACCAGGGAAGCGACGCCGGAGGGCTACGACCCCGAGAACATCATGACGCTACTCGGCATGGGCCCCAAGATGCGGCCGGGCGTCATCTTCGAATGCGTGGGCGTGCCGGGCGTGATCCAGCAGATCTTCGAAGGCGCTCCGAAAAATGCGCGTGTGGTCGTGGTCGGCGTCTGCATGGAACAGGACCGGTTCGAACCGTTCTTCGGGATCAACAAGGAACTGAACGTGCAGTTCGTGCTTGGCTACACGCCGGAGGAATTCGCGCTGACGCTTCACCATCTGGCCGAGGGCAAGATCGACGGCTCGCCGCTGGTGACGGGCAAGGTGGGCGTCGAAGGCGTGAAGGAAGCCTTCACCGAACTCGGCAATCCGGAGAAGCACGCGAAGATTCTCGTCGAACCCTGGCGCTGACGCGCCTTTCCGGGCGCGGCCAGCGAGCTTCAGGGAAGCTTGCTGCCGTTTACCCGCTCGACGGGAATGGCATCGAGATCGATATTCTCGATGCAGCGTATGTTGACGGTCCAGAGTTCCGGTGCGGTTCGCGGCCGCCGGAACGGTTGTATGCCGCAGACCGGGCAGAAATAGTCCTTCGCCGTGTGCGTGTGAAACGTATAGACCGCGAGTTCCTCAAGCGGCGTCAGCAGGCGGAAATCTTCCGGCTTCACCCGATGGTTGAGAGCGCCGCGGCGCCTGCACATGGAGCAGTCGCAGACGCGGACATGATCGAGGTCGGTGTCGATTTCGAATCTCACCCGCCCGCAATGGCATGAGCCGCGATAGGTCTGCTTCATTTCATACGGCCCTTTCCGGAGGAGTCCTAAGCCGGAGGGGCGGTTTCGACGAAGGAGGGGCGCTTCGCGAAATCGCGCCACCAGCCGGCCAGTTCTGCGTGGCTTTCCTGCCAGGCGAGATGGCCATGGCGGAAATCGAGATAGCCGAGCGCGGCGCCGACGGCGATGCTGCCCAGATCGACCGGCCCGTCCAGCGACACAACTTCATCTTCGAGCAGGGCGAGGCTGCGCGCAATGGCGCGGCTCCAGCGGTCCATCCACATCTGCGAACGCTGCGCCTCCGGCCGGGCCCGCTCGAAGACGATGGAGACGGCGGCGTCCATGATGCCGTCCGCGATCGCCTGATGACGCAGGACGCGGAACCGCTCCACATGGGAGGCGGGGATCATGGAAGGGCCTTCCAGCGTCACGTCGAGGAATTCGCAGATCAGGGGGCTGTCGAACCAGGAGGTTCCGTCCGGCATGATGAGGGCCGGGACCTTGCCGAGAGGATTGGCCTCGTGCAGCGAGGCGGGATCCTCCAGAGCCGAAACCGTCTCCTCGCTCACGCGGGCGGTTGCGCCCTTTTCCCTTATGAGAACACGCACCTTCCGGGCGAAGGGCGATGTGTGGGAGCAATAGAGTTTCATGGGACATCCTTCCGGCTGAGATGCGGCGCATCCTAGCGGTGTTCAATTCGGAAGGGGAGATGTGTCAGAGGCAGGCCGTTCCGGAAGTGTGACCGTTCATCGCGCGGACCGTGCGCCACTCGACGAATTCTCGGCAGGTGCGGCCTTTCTCGTCGGTGAATTCGCGCGTTGCCGTGATCTTGCCGCTCGCCTTGTCCTGAGCGGTGAACCAGGTGACGGGTTCGCGAAGCGGCACGGTCATCATTTTCGCAATCGCTTCGTCGCGCGCTCGCGCCGGCATGCCGGTGAGCGTCGGCCCCTCGGAGCCGCCGACCAGATAGCCCGCCGCGACGCCGGCGGCGACCGCCCATTCCGTTCCGCCGCCCGAACCGATCGCCATGCCGAGAAGCGCCCCGCCGGCCGGGCCGACAAGGCCGGTGCCGCCATCGTCCACCGGGAGATCGATCATGCCCTGAGGCTTGCGCATCGTGACGTCGGGCTGCGGCAGGCTCTGCTGCGCGCAACCGGCAAGCAGGACGGCGAGAAGGACCGCGTGTGCCTGCTTCCGCATGGGTCAGTCCTTCCGCAGGAAGGGCATGATAAAGCGGCGCAGAGCAGGGCTCATGGCGGCAATCGCGCCGACAATGATCGTGATGAGGGGCAGGCTGCCCGAGCCGCCCTTCACAAGCCCCAGCACACCGAGGGTGAGATCGTTCAAGGTGCGCTCGATCGTATCGAAGTCGCGTTTCACTTCGGCGCGGGCCTGCGCGATGGTCTGGTTCGCAAGTTCGAGTTCGAGCCTGTCGGCGCGGCCGGGCGCCCGGGCCGCGAAGACGAGCGCGACGAATGCGAGAACGGTCAGCACACCGCCGGTTATGAGCGCGCCGAGCGGATAGCCGTAGAGTTCCGAGAGATAGAGGAAGCCCGCGACGATCAGCATGATGACGGCAAAAAGCGCGATGAAGACGGCGATGCCGACGAGCGAAAGGCGCCGCGCAAGGCGCCGGGCCTCGAGTTCTGCGCGATAAAGCTCGGCTTCGGCGAGCTTGCGGACATTCGGTGTTGGATCGATCACGGCGCTTCTCCTATCGCGTCAGAAGGCGGCCGATGAGAAATCCGAGGCCGAAGGCGATGAGCGCGCTCGGCACGGGATGCGCGTCGATCTGCTGCTGGATGTCCTGAAGCCCTTCCTGTACCCGCTCGCGAACGGCTTCGGCATCGGCGAGGATGCTCTCGGCCTCTTCCGGGGCCGCTTCGCGGGCGTCTTCGAGAGCCTTCTGCAGCGCTTCGATCTGCGCCTGCAGCTCTTCTATCGTTGCCGTCTGATCCGGCTTTTTGCTTTCGGCCATTTCTGCCTCCCGGCGAGAACAGGTGTTTTTAACATCCAAAGCTTCTAACGCCCCTGTCCAAAACAAGCATAGCCCGCAAAAGGCCGCAGACAAGACAATCCGAAACGGCGATTTTTGAGTAAAAGCCGAATTGTACAGGGAGAGTATTTGGCACATTCTTTATATGCGGACGAGCCGCGGGGGGCCCGACAGCAACAAGAGTGAGGCAACTCGTGTGGCGCATGCTGCTCGATTGGATGGGCTTCAGACCCGCAGCGGAGCGAGCGGCTGAACCTTCCGTGGACATGCGCCTTTCGGCAATCGCCCGGCAACGCAAACCCGGCGACATGGCCGTCGTGGGCGAGCTCATCGTTCTCGATCTCGCCGAAGCCCGCCGCAGGGTGGGCGAGAAGTGGCCGCTTGTTTCCAGGCATGTGCATCTTCTGGTCGAGAATCTGCTGTCGCGGCGGATCAGGGGCAACAATGTCTTCTTTCGCTGCGGCGAGGGGCTTTTCGCGATCGTCTTCGCGGACAGGACGAAGGACGAGGCCGAGCTCGAATGCGAGGCCATCGCGCAGGAGATCATGGACTATCTTTTCGGCGCGGCTCTCGCCGGTGCCGAAGACGAAGAGATCGAGGAAACGGTACCGCTCGCCGTTCATTCGGAGGTTTTCGAGATCGAACTCGAAAAGCTGAAAGACGCGGAATCGCCTTCCGAAGCGATCAAGTCCCTGGTGGCGGAGCGCGTTTCGGCGCGCGAGAGAAAGCATTCCGGCGAGGAATCAGTCGTCACCGTTCTGCGGCATGTCGAACGCCAGCTCGATGCGATCTCGCTCGAGTCAAACCGCCAACGCGAACCAAAGCTCGTCCGGCAGCTCGAAACGCTGGTATCGCGCCTCAGGGCGCTCGAACGCAGCCTTTATGCGGCGCGGCCGGTCGAAATGACCGGGAGTCAGGAACAAGGGGAGGACCACGTCTGGACGCCGATCGATCCACCGGAGAGTCCTCTTCAGCGGCTTTCAGCCCTGATCGAGCGGACGGAAGCGGAGCTTGCATCGCTGACGGCCGAGGCGGCGGGGGAACGGTCTGCGGAAGAGAGCGATGAGAATGCGGCGGAACAGGATGTGCAATGGCTGAGCCTGCCGGAACACAAGATCGACTTCGCCGTCGATTTCGTGCCGCTTCTCGACATCACGGCCGGCGTGAAGGGAATCTATCTTTCGCGCATCAAGTTCAGGATTGGCGGCCTCTCCTACGATCCCAGGCAACTCGTGGAGATCGAGAAGGACAGGGAGGTGCTCGTTATCGCCGACAGGCTGACGCTTCGATCCCTCGTTCAATCCGACAGCAAGGATGAAGAGCGGTCGGGACACTCGATCGTCGTCGTGACGATACACCAGACGACGCTTGCGAGTCTTACCCCGCGCCGCGTCTATCTCGAACTCGCGTCGCAGCTTTCCGCCGAAAGGCGCCGTGCCACATTTCTCGAGGTCGTGCTCGACGAAGAGTGGAAGACGAGCAGGCTGCCGGCCTGGCTGGCGCAATTGCGGCCCTACTTCCGGGGATTCTTCCTGCGCTTTCCGGGCCAGTCGCTCCCTCTTCCCTCCGATCTCGCCGCGCTAGATCTTGCGGTGGGACGCCACAAGGGAGGTGGGGCGATCGGGCTCGACGCGGAGGATCCCGCACTTTCGGATGAGGAGCTGCGGCTTCACGCGATGCGCCGGCTGGCGATCACCGCGAACGAGGCCGGCCTCAGGACCTATTTTCTTGGCGTGAGGGATGTGCGCGGCGTCACGCTTTGCCGCGCGGCCGCCATTCGATATCTCTCCTGCGAGAGCGCAATGCCCGCCTCGGGGCAGGCGGGTGGCATCGAACAGATGTCGGTGGACGATCTCATTGCGCGTCTGGAGCGAATGGAGGGAATGCGCGCTCAGAGATAGGGCGAGGCCAGGCGAAAGAAGGAATCGCGGATGCGCAGCGGCAATGGCCTGCCAGCCAGTTCCTCATAGGTGAGAGGCCGGGCAGTGGAAATCTTGCGTTCGATCAGGTCGTCGAGTTCTCCGGCGAATTCGGAGCCATAGCATTCCAGATTGAACTCGAAATTGAGACGGAGGCTCCGGTCGTCCCAATTGGCCGAACCGACCATGGCCCACATGCCGTCCACCGTCATCATCTTCGAGTGATCGAAGGGGCCGCTCGTCTTCCAGATGCGACAGCCCGCCCGCGCGAGCCAGGCGAGGATCGGCGTCGATGCCCAGTCGCAGAAAGGAAGATTGTTCGTCTGCGGCAGGACGATGTCGACGATGACGCCACGCATGGCAGCGAGCGAGATGTTCGTGCGAAGCGTCGAATCCGGAATGAAGTAGGGGGTGACGATGCGGACATTGCTTCGTGCTTCGGCCAGCGCGCCGAGCAGCGTCCAGCGGATCGGATTGAGCCCCATGTCGGGCCCGGCGGGAAGACCGCGTGCAACGATGTTGCCGACGGATTCGATATCCGGGAACCAGTCGTCGCCTTCGAGCACTTCGCCGGTGGTGAAGTTCCACTCATAGGCGAAGGTATGCATGAGGTGCGAGACGACTGGCCCCTCCACACGGAAATGACAATCGTGGATGGGTTTTCGCGGATCGCCCTCGATCATGTTGCCTTCGGCGATGTTCATGCCGCCGGTGAAGCCGTGGCGCCCGTCCACCACGAAAATTTTCTGGTGATTGCGCATGTTGAGATAGGGCATCTGCCAGGGCATGAACGAATGCAGGAAGCGCGCATAGTCGATGCCGCGCTTCTCGAGCAGGGGAATGATGGACGGGCGCGAATACCAGGAGCCGACGCCGTCGATCAGCAGGCGAACGCGCACGCCACGGTCCATTGCCGCGGACAGCGCGTCGACGAAACGCTGCCCGGCACTGTCATTGTTGAAGATGTAGGTCGAAATCGCGATGGAGCGCTCGGCGCCGGCAATCGCCTCAAGCATGGCGGGATAGGCTTCGTCGCCATTCAGAAGGACGCCGATGGCGTTTCCCTGCTCGAAACTCTCCGGCAGGATTCTCTGGCCGAAGCGCGCAAGGCCCTCAAGTTCGCGCAGGCGTATGACGCCTTCGGCGGCGCGCGTTTCCTCCTTTGAGGGGAGGGGGGCAAGCAGCAGCATATCGTGCTTCTGGCCGCGCAGTTCGCGGGCGCGGCGCTGAATGCGGTTCACTCCGAAAAGGAGATAGACGATCCAGCCGATGAAGGGCACGAGCACGACGAAGCCGACCCAGCCCGCGGCGGCGCGCTCGTCGGTCTTCGTCAGCATGACATGGACGGCCGCGCCCGCCATGCCGCCGAACTGGATGAGGGCGAGCAGGAAGGGCCAGATATCCCAGAATTGCGTCTCCATGGGCCTCCAGCCCGGCCGTTTCACGATTTGCCGAAGGTCCCGGACGGCCCGGAGAACCTAGAAGCGCAGGGTGGCTCCCATATAGAGGCCGCGATCCTCGCCCGGAAAATAGCGCGGTCCGGGAAAGCCGACATCCGCCCGGTCCGCATAGCGCGTGTCGAAGATATTGGTCAGCTTGCCGAACAACGCAAGGTTTCCGGTCAATTCGTAGTCCGCACGCAGGTTGAAGATGTCGTGTCCGTCATATTTCACCGTGTTGGCGGCATCCATCCAGTAGGAACCAACGTGAACCCATTCGAGTTCCGCCCTCGCGCGTCCGTCCGGCAGGGTGTAGCCGAGGCGGACATTGGCGAGTGTGCGCGGCGCGGTGTCGACGTCGTCTCCGTCGCGGATCGTTTCGGTGGCCGTGGTCACATTGTCGAAGGCATAGGTGTGGCGCGCATAGGTTCCCGAGGCGGCGATGTCAAAGCCCATGGGGAGCGGTGCGGCGAGCTCGACCTCGATGCCGGCATGGTTGGTCTTGCCGTCCGATACGTTGAAGCCGTTCGCGTCGCGGAAATAGTAGTTCTCTTTCTTCATGTAGAAGAGGTTGGTTTCATAGGCGATGCCTTGCCAGCGTCCCCGGGCACCGACTTCTATGCTGTCGAGCGTTTCCGACTTCGCTTCGCCCGGCACCTGCTGGCGCTGCAGGCGATAGAGGTCGGTCGTTTGAGGCGCCCTCGCGCCGCGAGCGATATTGACGTAGCCGGTAAGCGTTTCGTCGAACTCGTGCAGGAAGCCGAGTTTCGGCGTCACGTCGCCGAATTCGTCGACGCGGCTCGGAATGCGCTGGAAGCGCCCGGAGATTCCATTGGGCGCATTGTTCGTGTAGTCGTAGCGCGTGTATTCGAAGCGCACACCGGCGGTGAAGATCGTCTTCGGCGCGAGCTGCCATTCGCTGTGAATGTAGGGCGCGAGCACCAGCGCCTTCACGTCGTAGTAGTAATGGACGCCCTGCGGCAGCTCGTTGGGTGGCGTACCGGTCGTGGGCGAGCTCTGCACTTCCGTGAGCCAGCCATCCGTATATTCCGTGTCGAAGCCGAAAATGATCGAGTGGCCGCCATCGAGGCGCGTGACGAGGCTCGAAAGAAGCCCGCCGCTCCAGTGCCCGTTCTCTTCCACCGGCGTGCCGGGCAGGAAGTGCATCAGGAAGTTCATCTCGTTGGAGCGCGCATAAGGCGTCAGGACGAGCATAAGATCGTCGGAGAGGTCGCGCTCGATGCGCACGGCGCCGCGCACCGCCCAGGCATCGCGATAGGCATCGGGATCGGGATTGGTCTTGTAGAGGGCAGGGTCCTTGTAGGCATCGAGCCCGTTCACATAGCCCGCCGTTTCCTGATTGGTATTGACCGCTGTGAGCGTCGCCTCGATGCGCGTATCCGGCGCATCGAAATCGTAGCGGAAGCGGCCCTTCTGCTGCTCGAGGCCGGAACTCGCGCGGAAGCCGCCATCGTCGAGAATGGAGAAGGAGCCGCGGAAGCCGTGGCTCGTGTTGTTCGGACCCGAAAGCGTCCGGCTTGCCGTTCCCGTCGTCCTGTAGCGGTCATAGGAGCCGTAGGAGAAGGAGAGTTCCGCGTCTCCTTCCGGCGAAGGCGGACGGCTCAGGAAATTGATCAGACCGTGCTCGGCATTCGAGCCGTAGCGCGCGCCGCCGGGGCCGCGCACGACCTCGATGCCGCCCGACACTTCGTCCATCGCCTCCATCAGCGCATTGACGTTGGCGAAGCCCGCCGCGCGCATCGGTACGCCGTCTTCCAGATAGAGGAAGGAGCCAGCGCCCGCGCCGCCCGTGAGCACCGGCGAGCGGATCGCGGTAAGATGCTCGGCGCCGCTGCCTTGCTGGATGCCGACGCCCGGCAGACGATTCAGCGCCTCGGCGGGCTGCACCGGATCGATGAAATCCGTCTCGCCGCCCGTAATCTTGGAAATATTGCCGGTATGCGTGGCGCGGGGCGTTCCGAAGCCCGTTGTGGTCACGGTCAGCTCGTCGAGGATCGGCACGGGCGAGGCCTGGTCCTCCCCGGTCTGCGCCATGGCCGGCACGGAAAAAGAGCCGAGCCCGAGCGAAAGAACCCCGAGCGTAAGGGCAAGGTGAAACGGCGCGAGCGCCTTGCCGCGCGCAAGCGGACCGAACGACTGATCAGACAATTGAGATGCTCCCCGGGGCTTCGCCCTCTTCCTCATCTTCATGGCGCGGCTCCTCCCTGCCGGGGCCGCCATGCCTCATTGTTACCATGTAGAAGGGAGAGGTCGAATCCCTTGCATCCGGCCAAAAAGCGCGTCAATCGGCCACGCCGGGACGACGCAGGGTCAAGCTTGTCCGGATGTGCCCTCGGACATAAAGTTGCGAACCATGAAAATTCGCAGGAAATCCATCCCCCCGGTCTCGCTGTCGCTGGCGATTCTCGCCGTCGCGACGACCGCGGTCGTCTATTCGCCGACGCTTTACCGCCTGTTCTGCGAGGCGACGGGCTATGGCGGCACGGTGAGCGTATCGAAATCGCTGAAGCCGGAAGATCATCAAGACAATATCGGGCCGGAGGTGACGGTACGCTTCGATGCCAACACCTCGCCGGGGCTTCAGTGGGAGTTCGAGCCCGAGCAGCGTCAGGTGAAGACCCATATCGGCGTGCCGACCACGGTCTATTACCGGGCCAAGAATGTCGGCGATCATACGATCGTCGGCCGCGCCACTTATAATGTGACGCCCGGGTCCGCCGGATACTACTTCAACAAGACGGAATGTTTCTGCTTCACCGAGCAGAAGCTTGCGCCGGGCGAAAGCGCGGACATGCCGATCGTCTTCTTCCTCGATCCGGAAATGATGGAAGATGTCGACACGAAGAGCATCCGCACGATCACGCTTTCCTATACGTTCTTCCGTCAGGATTCGAGCGAGGAAGCGATTGCCGCGGCAAAGCCGCTTCGTGAGGAATCGGAAGCGCGCGCCAGGGCGCTGGAGACGGCGGAGACGGCCGAATTCTCCAATCACACGCTGCGGCCGCAATAGGCTCCGCGAAAGACCTTCACGGCGCGCGCAAAGCCTGTAGGCTGATGCTTCGTTCGCCAACGGAGCATCGCATCCATGTTTCCCATTTCCGACGACAATCCGGAGCCCGGTATCCCCATCGTCACATGGGTGCTGATTGCGATCTGCTGCGCCGTCTTCTTTCTGCAGGCATCGCTGCCGCCCGGCGAGGCGGAACTCGCCGTCTATCAGTTCGGGCTCATTCCCGGCGTGTTGTTCGGCTCCACCGTGATGACGGATGCGCCGGTGCCTGCCTGGGCGACCGTCTTCAGCTCCATGTTCATGCATGGCGGTTTCGCGCATCTTGCAGGCAACATGCTCTATCTCTGGATATTCGGGGACAATGTCGAACTCGCGATGGGGCGGCTTCGCTTTCTCCTTTTCTATCTGGTGACCGGCATTGCCGCGGCGCTGGCGCACAGCTTTCTCGTGCCCGCTTCCACTGTGCCGCTTGTCGGCGCGAGCGGCGCGATCTCGGGCGTTCTCGGCGCTTACCTTATGCTCTATCCGCGCGGGCGTGTGCGCGTTCTCTTCCTGCCATTTCCGATCATCATCCTGCGCACCTTCTATGTGCCGGCACTTGTCGTGCTCGGGCTCTGGTTCGTCATCCAGGTGGTGAGCGGGCTTGCGAGCCCGGTGGAAGAGGCGGGCGTTGCCTTCTGGGCGCATGTCGGCGGGTTCGTCGCGGGCATGGTGCTTGTGCCCTTCTTCAAGCGGCGCGAGGTGCGGCTCTTCCATCCGCCGCAGCCCAGGGTCTTCGACGGACGGACCGGCGCGCGGCGCGGGCCCTGGGGCTGAGGGCTATCGTTTCTCCACGAAAAAGCTGCACTTGAGACCTTTGGTGGTACGCGGGGGCATGTGATCGAGCCCCGTCCGCCAGAAGGGTTCGGGCCGGTTTACAGCATCCGGTGCATGGCTCACCGGTTCCGCGCAGAAGAAATCCTCGCTCGGTGGCGCAAACACAATCGTGTGAGGTGCGCCACCCGCCTCCACGCGCAGTCTGTAGGGGCGGTCCGGCCACTGCACATCAAAATGGCCATCGCTGCCGGAGAAACAATTGTCGACATCGATATCGCGCATGGAACGAAATTCGTCGAAGCGCCACTTTTCAGGATTGGCGGCAATACCGATCGGAACGCCATCTACGCCACTCTCCCAGACCTCAGGAAGCTTTGCACGGAACTCGGCGGTCGAGCGGCCCGGAAAGAAGGGATGGAGTCCGAGACCGCCGGGCATCGTGTCGCTGGAGTGATTGGTCAGATGCATTGTCACGACGAGGGCGTCATCCCGCAGCCATATGTGCTGTCGCGCTTCGAAACTCCACGGCCAAGGCCAAGCGGGGTCGTCTCCTTCATGAGAGAAACTCAGGGAGGCTCGATCTGCATAAGCATCTGCGACGCGCCACGGCACTTTCCAGCCGCGCCCATGAATCGCATGGGGCACACAGATCTCGTCTGGCGGCAGGCGAACCTCGCGTCCGCCGAATTTGAACCGCCCATTCGTGATCCGGCCCGAAAAGGGGACAAGCGGGTAGCAGGCCATGTCGAGTGGGCTGGGTCTCGAGATGCCTTGAGGTAGAGGTCTCAGCAGTTCCTGCGTTCCGTTTTCATGGTGGATCGCAAAGCGCGCAATGCAGCCGCCGAATTCCGGCGCCAGCACAGCTTCGAGATTTCCGCAGGTGAGCGTCAGCATGGACGGCTTCCGGAAGAGGTGTCTGCTCAAACATAAGGCAGACAGCTTCGCGGTCTGCATGATTTGTGAGCCTGCACCGCCATTCGCCCGGCGCCAAGTCAAAGTTTTTGCGGTGCAGCGAACTGGCATGGGGCTTGCGAAGAAGGATACCGGCAGCGGCTAGGGTTCCGGCTTCGCGCAAGTGAGCAATCGATTTTGCGAAGTGTCTGGTCCGAGAGCCGCACCCTGTCCGGTGAACAGCGGGCAGGTACACGGCGGGACAAAAGCCCGGGAGACGGATGTAATGCGAGGGTTGGCATTGCAGAACCGCCGTGACGCCGATCCTCCGACTTTTTGAAACGCGATCACATGATCCGGAGGACTGGCTATATGACTTCATTCAGACTCTCTTCTCTCAGAATGTTCGCCGCGGCTTTCGCTGCGACGGCACTTGCATTCACCTCGCTGTCGCCCGCGCATGCGGAAGAGAAAAAAGACTTCAAGGTTGCCTGGTCGATCTATGTCGGCTGGATGCCCTGGGGCTATGCGATGGACAACGGCATCGTGAAGAAGTGGGCCGACAAGTACGACATC
>DLCG01000005.1:93325-309158 GCA_002480495.1 Rhodobiaceae bacterium UBA7804
TAAAAGCCCGGGAGACGATTGGCAACCCTGCCAGGAGTGCTCCACGTGACATTGACTGAGAGGTTCAAATGAAAAGATTCTCCGCCCTGCTGCTCAGCTCCATGCTGCTGTCGACCGCCGCCCAGGCACAGGACAGCTTCAAGGTCTGCTGGTCTATCTACGCTGGCTGGATGCCCTGGGCCTACGGCGCCGAGAGCGGCATCGTCAAAAAGTGGGCCGACAAGTACGACATCAATATCGAGCTCGTTCAGTTCAACGACTATATCGAGGGCATCAACCAGTTCACGGCCGGCGCCTATGACGGCGTGATGGCGACGAACATGGATGCGCTTGCCATTCCCTCCGCCGGCGGCGTCGACTCGACGATCCTGCTGATATGCGACTATTCGGACGGCAACGACGTCATCATCCTCAAGGGCAAGGACAAGCTTGAGGACATCAAGGGCCAGAAGGTCAATCTCGTCGAGCTCTCCGTCTCCCACTACACGCTGGCGCGCGGGCTCGAATCCGTCGGCATGTCGGAAAAGGACGTCACCGTCGTCAACACCTCGGATGCCGACATGATCGCGGCCTATGCCACGCCGGACGTGACGGCGATGGTCACCTGGAACCCGATGGCGGCCGAAATCCTCCAGCAGGAGGGCGCCTACAACGTCTTCGATTCGACGAAGCTTCCCGGCGAAATCCAGGACTCCCTCGTCGTCAATACGCAGACGCTGAAGGACAATCCGGCCTTCGCCAAGGCGATGACGGGCATCTGGTACGAGACGATGGCGCTGATGTCGGGTGACGACGAAGCCGCGAAGGAAGCGAAGACCGCGATGGGCGTTGCTTCCGGTACGGACCTCGAAGGCTATGAGGCGCAGCTCGCCGCGACCGAGATGTTCTACAAGCCCGAAGACTACATCAAGTTCACGGAAGGCAATCTTGGCGAACTCACGACCTTCGTGACGAGCTTCCTCTTCGACCACGGCCTTCTCGGCCAGGCCGCGACTTCGCCCGGCTATATCGGCATCGAGCTTGCCGATGGCACGATCGTGGGCGACGAGAACAATGTGCTCCTGCGCTACACGACCGAGTACGCGAAGATGGCCGCCGAAGGGAAACTCTGACGGTCATCCAGCAAGAAAGTATCTCCTGAGTAACTGAGTAAACTGGGGCCAGTAACGCCATGCGCAGATTGATCAACCGGCGGCCGGATGTCGCGATCGGGTTCGGGCTCATGCTCCTTCCTTTTGTCGCGGTCATCATCGCTTACATGGTTGCTTCGGATGCCCGTCTCTCGGTCAATCCGAACGACAAGCTGCTGCCTGGATGGTCGACGATCGCAGCCGCGATCGAGCGCATGGCGTTCCTGCCCGACCAGCGCACGGGAACCTATCTTCTCCTCGAAGACACGATATCGAGCCTTACGAGGCTCGGTATCGGCGTCGCCGTCGCCACCGTCATCGGCGGCATATTCGGTATCCTTCAGGGGCTCATTCCCTATTTCCGCTCGACCTTCAACGCTTTCACCAGCGTCCTTTCCATGATCCCGCCGCTCGCGGTGCTGCCGATCCTCTTCATCGTGTTCGGTCTTGGCGAGCTGGCGAAGGTGGTCCTTGTCGCGGTGGGCATCGCGCCCTTCATCATTCGCGATCTCGCGCTCAGGACCGAAGAAATCCCGCATGAGGAAATCATCAAGGCGCAGACGCTCGGCGCGTCCACCTGGCAGATCATCGTGCGCATCGTGGTGCCGCAAATGCTGCCCCGCCTCATCGACGGCGTGCGCCTTTCGCTCGGCGCGGCCTGGCTCTTCCTCATCGCCGCGGAGGCTATCGCCTCAGACAGCGGCCTCGGCTACCGCATCTTCCTGATGCGGCGCTATCTCGCGATGGATGTGATCCTGCCCTATGTCGCCTGGATCACCTTCCTCGCCTTCGCACTCGACCTTGCGCTGCGTCTTTTCCAGCGTGTCGCCTTCCGCTGGATGTACCGGGGTAACTGAGTATGACGAATGTGACCGTCGAGAATGTCTGGAAGATCTACGGCGACCAGACCGTGCTCGAGAACATCAGTCTCGAGATCGAGCCCGGCTCGTTCATCGCGCTTGTCGGTCCGTCGGGCTGCGGCAAGTCCACCTTCCTGCGGATGATGTTGGGCGACGAGGCGCCGTCAAAGGGGCGCATCCTGCTCGACGGTGTCGAGCTCGATGCAGAGCCTTCTCCCGATCGTGGCGTCGTCTTCCAGAAATATTCCGTTTTCCCCCATCTCACCGCCGTGCAGAACGTGATGCTCGGTCTCGAATTCGCGAAGAGTCCGGTGCTTGGCCGTCTGTTCGGCAAGGCGAAGCGCGAGGCGAAGGCCGAAGCGCTCGAAATGCTGAAAAGCGTTGGCCTCGCCCATGCGGTGAACAAGTACCCTTCAGAGCTTTCGGGCGGCATGCAGCAGCGTCTCGCCATCGCGCAGGCGCTCGTCAAGAAGCCGAAGATCCTGCTTCTTGACGAGCCTTTCGGTGCGCTCGATCCCGGCATCCGGGCAGAGGTTCATGAAATCCTGCTCCGGCTCTGGCGCGAGGAAGGCATGACGGTCTTCATGGTGACGCATGATCTTTCCGAAGCCTTCAAGCTCGCCACGCGCGTCATCGCCTTTGACCGCGTGCGCACACGTCCGGAAGAACTGAAAGCCTATGGAGCGACCGTCACCTTCGACCTCAAGGTCGACGGAAAGACGGTGCCGCCCCGGCCTCAGCCCGCGCCCGTTCTCGCGGCGGCCGCGCAATAGAATTCGCCGGACGGGACGGCCCGTCCGGTGTCGCAATGTCCCGCGAGAGCGGGGCGACTGCCTGGACGGCCAGGTTTCGGCCCGGGGAAACCCGGCGCGCAAAGGGAGATATGCGCGATGGCGGAAGCATCCCGCAGTGAAAAATACGAAGGCCCCTACGCAGCGCAGCAGGAGCGGTATCACCGGCTCTTCGGCGGCGCCAGGGCGAAAGCCCGAGACTTCAGCGAAGCGATGGGCAACCCGGAGACGATCGCTGAAAACCTGATCCGCGCGAAGGAAACCGTGCCCGGCGGCTGGGCGCATGCGCTACCGCTCAAGCGCGGCGAGACGCTGCGCATCGTCAACACGCATGGCACGGCGGGCGTCTCTCTCCTTTTCTACAATGACAGAGACAGAAGCGAACGCTTCAATGCGGGCGACACGGTGAAGATCCAGTGGAATGCGCGTCTTTCGCGCGGCCGTGTTCTCTTCTCCGATATGGGCCGCGTCCTCGCCTCGATAACGGACGACACCTATGGCCGCAACGATGCGTTGACCGGCGGCTCATCCAAGATGACGAATGGTGCGCGCTACGGCAATCCTTCGCTTCGCAACACGCGGGACAATTTCATTCTGCTTGCCGCAAAGAACGGTCTCGACAAGCGCGACGTGCCTCCCTGCCTCACGCTCTTCGCGCCTGTCGGCGTCGACGGGGAAGGCCGGTTTCGCTGGGAGGGCGAGGGACCTCAGCCCGGCTCTCGCGTCGATCTCCGCGCGGAACTCGACCTTCTCGTCTTCGTGTCGAACGCGCCTCATCCGCTCGCACCCGGCGATTACGCGCCGAAGGATATCGACCTCCTCGTGTGGAAATCGCCGCCGCCCGCGCCGGACGATTTCTGCCGCACCGCGACCGAAGAAGCGATCCGCGGTTTCGAGAACAATGCGCGTTATCTCGCCGCGCTCGGGGAGGAATGAGCCATGACCATTTCGAACAGACACGAAGAACACGCCTTCTACGATTTCACCATCCCCGCGCTTCATCCCTGGTCGCATGTGGTGAAGAAGGGGCAGATCCTGCGCATCGTCGATCTCGAAGGACAACAGGCGGTTGACACGCTCTTCTACAGCGCCGCCGACCCGACGGAGCGCTACAGCGCGCAGGACACGGCGCTTGCCCAGGGCTCTCCTTACGTGACGGCGGGCACCAAGCTTATTTCGAACGAAGGCAATGTGATGGCGGTCGTCATCGCCGACACGGCAGGTAACCACGATACCTCGGCGGGCGCCTGCTCGGCGGAGGCGAACACGGTCCGCTTCGGTCACGAGACGCGCTACATGCATAGCTGCCGCGACAATTTCGTGCTGGAGCTTTCGAAGCATGGAATGACCAAGCGCGACATCGTCTCGAACATCAACTTTTTCATGAATGTGCCGGTCGAAGAGGACGGGACGCTCGCCATCGTGGATGGCCTGTCGAAACCGGGGGACTATGTCGAGATACGCGCGGAGATGGATGTGCTCTGCGTCATCTCGAATTGCCCGCAGGTGAACAATCCCTGCAACGGCTTCAACCCCACTCCCGTACGCACATTGATCTGGGAAGCGTGAGCTTGCCTCCGGCGGTGCCAGTCACCGCCGGGTTCCCGAGGAGGCCAGATGTTCGACAAGGTTCTGATCGCCAATCGCGGCGAAATCGCTCTGCGCGTCATCAAGACGCTCCGGCGGATGGGCATCAGGTCCGTCGCCGTTTACTCCGAGGCGGACCGCTTCGCGCCTCATGTCCATTTCGCGGATGAGGCTGTCTGCGTCGGCCCGGCGCCGGTCGCCGAAAGCTATCTCAACGTGGAAGCCATTCTCGCGGCGGTGCGGGAGACGGGTGCAGAAGCCGTTCACCCCGGTTACGGCTTTCTCAGCGAGAATCCTGAATTTGCGGCGGCACTCGCGCGCGAAGGCGTTGCCTTTATCGGCCCGCGGCCGGAACATATGCGCGCCTTCTCTCTCAAGCATACGGCGCGCGAGATTGCCGAGAAGAGCGGTGTGCCGCTTCTTCCCGGTTCGCCGCTCATCGTCGATCTCGACGATGCGCTGACAAGGGCCGGTGATATCGGCTATCCGGTGATGCTGAAGAGTACCGCGGGCGGCGGCGGCATCGGCCTCCAGCTCTGCCATTCGGCGGCGGAGCTTCCGCGTCTCTACGACACGGTGCGCCGGCTTGCGCTCGCCAACTTCAAGGACTCAGGGCTTTTCCTCGAAAAGTTCGTCGCAAAGGCGCGCCATATCGAGGTGCAGATTTTCGGCGATGGCGAGGGCAATGTGATCGCGCTTGGCGAACGCGATTGCTCCGCCCAGCGCCGCAACCAGAAGGTGATCGAGGAAACGCCCGCGCCAAATCTGGGGGACAAGGAGCGGCGTGCGCTGCATGAGGCGGCGGTGAACCTCGGTGAAGCCGTATCCTATGCATCCGCGGGCACGGTCGAGTTCATCTATGACGAGGCGGAGAAGAAGTTCTATTTTCTCGAAGTGAATACGCGCCTTCAGGTCGAGCATCCGGTGACGGAAGAGGTGACCGGCCTCGACCTCGTGGAGATGATGGTCAGGCAGGCGGCGGGCGAGTTGGACGACCTCTCCTCCTATTCGCGCGCGCCGAAGGGACACGCCTTCGAGGTGCGCCTCTACGCGGAAGACCCCGGCCGCAACTTCCAGCCTTCCTCGGGTCTTCTCACTGAAGTGTCCTTTCCCGGAGGCGTCCGCATCGACGGCTGGATCGAGACGGGAACGGAAGTGACGCCCTTCTACGATCCCATGCTCGCCAAGGTGATCGTGAAGGGAGAGACGCGCGCGGAAGCGGCGGCAAAGCTCGCCGAAGCGCTCGATCAATCGCGCGTCTATGGCATCGAGACCAATCTCGACTATCTGCGTTCGCTCGCCCGCGCGCCGGAATTCCTGGAAGGCAAGCTCCTTACCTCGACGCTCGCCACCTATGACTATGAAAGCCCCGGCATCGACGTTCTCTCGCCGGGCGCGCAGTCGAGCCTGCAGGATTATCCCGGCCGTCTCGGCTATTGGGATGTCGGCGTGCCGCCCTCGGGCCCCATGGATGGGCTCTCGCATCGTCTCGCGAACCGTCTCGTCGGCAATCCGGAAGAAGCGGCGACGCTCGAGATGACACTCAATGGTCCGGCGCTCAAGTTCCGCACGGATGCGGTGATCGCGCTTGCGGGTGCCGAAATGCCGGCGAAGCTCGACGGCGAGCCCGTGCCCTTCTGGGTGGCGGTCGAGGTGAAGCGCGACCAGACGCTGGAGCTCGGGCAGGTCGCGGGCGCCGGCCAGCGTGCCTATCTCGCCGTGCGCCACGGCTTCGACGCGCCTGTCTATTTGGGCTCTCGCTCCGCCTTCACGCTTGGCCGCTTCGGCGGCCATGCACCTGGCGCGCTTCGCACGGGCGATGTACTGCGCATCAATCGCGAGGGCGCAACGGGGGAGCCCGTGGCGGAGCCTCTGCCTCAGTCCGCGCGGACGCCGCTCACGCGGGAATGGGAAATCGCGACGCTTTACGGACCGCATGGCGCGCCTGATTTCTTCCTCGATGAGGATATCGAGACGCTCTTCAACACGGCCTATGAGGTTCACTACAACTCCGCGCGCACGGGCGTCCGCCTTATCGGGCCGAAGCCAAAATGGGCGCGCAAGGATGGCGGCGAAGCGGGTCTTCACCCGTCGAACATTCACGACAATGCCTATGCGGTCGGCACGATCGACTTCACGGGCGACATGCCGATCATTCTCGGGCCCGACGGGCCGAGCCTTGGCGGCTTCGTCTGCCCGGCGACGCTCGCCAAGGCCGAGCTCTGGAAGATCGGACAGCTCAAGCCCGGCGACAAGGTGCGCTTCCACCGGATCACGGAAAAGGAAGCGGCCGCGATGCGCCATGCCGAAGAGGGCTGGGTGGCGTCGCTGAAGCGGCCCGTCGCGCCCGTCGCGCAGCAGAGCCGGAGGGAAGACGCCGTCCTCGGACGTATCTCCGATCTCGAAACGGAGGTTACCTATCGCCGGGCGGGCGACGATTATCTCCTCGTCGAATACGGGCCGATCGTTCTCGATTTCGCGCTCCGTTTTCGTGCCCATGCGATGATGATGGCGCTGGAAGAGCTCGCTCTCGAAGGTATCATCGAGATGACGCCGGGAATCCGCTCGCTGCAGATCCATTTCGATCCGGACGTGCTGCCATCCGCGAAACTTCTCGCGACGCTCGAAGAGATGGAGCGCAAGCTCGGCTCCACCGCCGATATCGAGGTGCCTAGCCGTATCGTCCATCTTCCGCTTTCCTGGGACGATGCGGCGGCGCAGGAGGCGGTGCGCAAATATGGCACGCTCGTCAGGCCGGATGCACCTTGGGTCCCCTCCAATATCGAGTTCATCCGCCGCATCAACGGGCTCGACAGTATCGCGGATGTGAAGCGTATTCTCTTCGAAGCGGACTACATGGTCTTCGGGCTTGGCGACGTCTATCTAGGCGCACCGGTCGCCACACCGCTCGATCCGCGTCACCGTCTCGTCACCACCAAGTACAACCCCGCACGCACATGGACGCCGGAAAACGCCGTCGGCATCGGCGGCGCCTATCTCTGCGTCTATGGCATGGAAGGACCGGGCGGCTACCAGCTCGTCGGCCGCACGGTGCAGATGTGGAACAGCTGGCGCAAGACGAAGAATTTCGAAAAGCCCTGGCTGCTGCGCTTCTTTGACCGGCTGAAGTTCTTTCCCGTTTCAGCGGAGGAACTTCTCGAAGCCCGCGATGCTTTCCCGCACGGCAAATATGAAGTGAAGGTCGAGGAGGGAACTTTCCGCCTCAGCGATTATTTTTCCTTCCTGGAAGAGAATGCGAAGGACATCGCCGCTTTCCGCGTCTCGCAGCGCCGCGCCTTCGAGGCAGAGCGTCAGCGCTGGGAGGAGCAGGGGCTCGCCATGAGTTCGGTCGAGCCCGATGCGCCCGCCCTAGAGGAGGTAACGGATTTGCCGGAAGGCGGACGTCTCGTCGAGTCCGGCGTGCCGGGCAATGTCTGGTCGATCGGCGTCGAGCCGGGCGATGAAGTCGCGGCGGACCAGACGCTCGTCGTGCTGGAGTCGATGAAGATGGAAATCGAGGTGCGCGCGCCCGTCGCCGCGCGGGTTCACGAGGTGCATTGCGCGCCGGGCAAGATGGTGCAGGCGGGGCAGGCGCTCGTCACGCTCGTGCCGCTCGATGCCGAGACGCCCAGATTGGAGGCCGTGTCTTGAAGGGTCTTTCCTTTTCGCTTTCGTCGCTTCGCGCGGCTTTCGCTTCGGGCGTCCGCGCGGAGGATGTCGCGCGCGAGGCGCTCGCCCGCGCCGATGCCTGCAACGATCCGGCGGTGTGGATTTCGCGCTTCGAGGATGAGGAGGTGCTCTCCCGTGCCCGCGCGCTGGACGAACTGCCGAGCGAGGCGCGCGCGCGCATGGTCCTCTTCGGCGTGCCCTTCGCGGTGAAGGACAATATCGACGTGGCGGGCCTGCCGACCACGGCGGCCTGTCCGGCCTTCGCCTATCAGCCGAAGGAGAGCGCCTTTGTCGTCAAGAGGCTGATGGAGGCGGGCGCCATCCCGCTCGGCAAGACCAATCTCGACCAGTTCGCGACCGGTCTCGTCGGCACGCGCTCCCCGCTTGGGAGCCCCCGCTCCGTCTTTAATCACGATTACATTTCGGGAGGGTCGTCGTCGGGTTCCGCCGTCGCGGTTGCCGCGGGCATCGTTTCCTTCGCCCTCGGCACGGATACGGCGGGTTCGGGCCGCGTGCCCGCCGCCTTCAACAATATCGTGGGGCTCAAGCCGTCGCGCGGGCTTCTCTCGACGCGCGGCGTCGTGCCCGCCTGCCGCTCGCTCGATTGCGTCTCGATCTTTGCGCTCACGGTCGCCGACGCCGGAACCGTCTTCGATGCGGCGGCGCGGTTCGACGGGCAGGATGTCTATGCGCGTGCGCGCATGCCGGAGACGCCTCGAAGTCTCGGCGAGGGCTTTACCTTCGCCGTGCCGCGCGCCTCCGATCTCCAGTTCTTCGGCGACGATGAGGCCGCGCGCCTTTTCGAGGAAGCGTCGGAGCGGCTCGAAGAACTTGGCGGCCGCGCGCGCTGGATCGACTTCTCGCTTTTCGCGGAAGCGGCCGCGCTTCTCTATGATGGGCCCTTCGTCGCCGAGCGTACCGCCGCCGTCGGCAATTTCATCGAGGCGCATGAGGCCGAAACCGATCCGACGGTTCGCGGCATTGTGCTTGGCGGGCGGAAGCGCGAAGCGGTCGAGACCTTCGAGGCGCTGTACAAGCTCGAAGCGCTGAAGCGCCGCGCGCTGACACTCTTTACCGATATCGATTTTCTCGTCGTGCCGACGACGCCTACCATCTATCGCGTGGACGAGATCGCGGCCGAGCCCTTGAAGCTCAACAGCCGCCTCGGCATCTACACGAACTTCATGAACCTGCTCGATATGGCGGGCATCGCGATCCCCGCCGGCATCCGCGCGAGCGGCAAGGTGGCGGGTCTTCCCTTCGGGGTGACGCTTTGCGCGCCGGCCTTCTCGGAAGGAAAGCTCTGCGAACTCGCCGCCGCCTTCGAAACGGCGCAGGCGCTTGTGCCGGGCGGCCCCATGCCGCCATCGGCGCCCGATGAAGATTTCATCGAACTTGCGGTCGTCGGTGCGCATATGTCGGGCCTGCCGCTCAACCATGAGCTGACCTCGCGCGGCGCGATGTTCGTGGAGCGCACGAAGACGGCGCCCCGCTACCGCTTCTATGCACTGGCGGGCGGGCCGCCCTTCCGGCCGGGTCTCGTGCGGGTGGCGGAAGGCGGAAGTTCCATCGAGCTCGAAGTCTGGCGCGTGCCGCGCTCCGCTTTCGGCAGCTTCATGGCGGGAGTGCCGCAGCCGCTCTGCATCGGCACGCTCGATCTCGTTTCCGGGCGCAGCGTCAAGGGGTTCCTTTGCGAGGAGAGCGGGCTCGATGGCGCGGAGGAGATCACCTCCTTCGGCGGCTGGCGCGCCTTCATGGCCTCGAAGGCGGAGAAAGTTCCGGGCTAGGGGGATATCCTGAAAAGAGCTCACCTCAGCGAACCGGTCTTGGTCCACATTGCTTCCATGTGCTCCAGCCGTTTGATTACGCTGTCGCCCAACTCCCTGGCCACGGCATCGAGCAGGAAGCCGAGGAGCGCGGTGAGGCCGGTCTTGCTGTCGAAGAATCCGCATGTCGCCTGTGAAACCCGGAAGTTCACATCGCTGCGTAGAGCGATGGCATTCTGCGGTCCCTCGGTGATGGCGATCGTCTTCAAACCCAGCCCCCGCGCGCGGTCATGCGTCTCCACGACCCAGCTTTCGTTTCGCTGCGCATCCATGGTCACCAGTACGTCGCCTCGTTTTGCCAGACCGAGTTCGCTTGCAACGCGGAAAGGCGAGCCATCGAGCAGGTGCAACCGGGGGCGGATGATCCGCATGAAGTCGTGAAAGGTAGTGGCGGGACCGATCCATTGTCCGCTCGCTAGAATGAAAATCCGGCGGCCGGGATCGGCAAGCCATGAGACCGTCTTGTTGCGCCGGGTTGTGTCGATTGCCGAAAGCGTTTCCTTGATATTCAGCACTTCGATCTCGATCCAGGCGGATATGTCCTGCCGGGCCGCCGGATCGCGGGCACGCTTGTAGGCCGATGAAATCCGGGTGGAGAGTTCCTGGCGGATATTCGCCTGAAGATCGCTGAAGCCCGACAACCCGAGCTTGCCCGCGAAGCGCACGATGCTGGGCGCCGATGTGCCCGCCGCCTTCGCAACACTTGCCGCTGTGCCGAAGGCCACCAGTTCCGGTTCGTTGCCGACAAGACGGGCAATCCGTTGCTCCGTGCGGGTCAGCCTCGCCGATATCCCCTCGATGCGCGCCGAAATTGTTTTGGTAACAGGCATTACATTCTTTCTGTATCCGTAACGCTAATTATACTCCTGGCGCGAAGCCGCGAATGCAAGCTGTAAGGGTCATGCCCCGCTGGGGGAGGCGGCCTCCAGCGCAAAAGAAGGAGGATGAATGATGATGGATCTTGCCGGGATGGCGGAGCGCTATCTGACGGCGCGAGACACCTTTCTGTCGAACGCGCGCAAGGCGGGTTGGCAGACCGAAAGCATCGCGCATCCATTGCAAGGCCCGGGCGGCATAACGCTTCACACAGATATCGCCAGCGCCGGCAATCCAGATAGCGACTATCTCTTGATGGTGACGTCTGGGACACATGGCATCGAAGGTTATCTCGGCTCGGAAATACAAAGCCGGCTTCTCGCCGAAGGCATCGTTGCCGCGGACGCAAGGGATTGTCATGCCGTCATGGTCCATGCGGTCAATCCATATGGCTTCGCATGGCACCGGCGCGTCAACGAAGACAATGTCGATCTCAATCGCAACTTCATCGACTTTGATGCGCCGCTGCCCGTCAATGAAGACTACGAAGAGTTCTACTCCCTTCTGAACCCGGTCGAGTGGAACGAGCAATATGAAGAGACCTTGAAGGGCGAGGCCGCGGCGGCCATTGCGCGTCTTGGGCTCGGCCCTGTCTTCAAGGCGGTCAGCGGCGGCCAGTATCGATATCCCCAAGGCCTGCAGTATGGCGGCAGCGGTCCGAGCTGGTCGCGGCAGACCATCGAGGCGATCTGGTCACGCATGATGACAGGAAAGAAATGCGCGACACAGATCGACATTCATACCGGCCTTGGAGAGCCGGGGGTTGGCGTTCTCCTGACCTACGGGGCGGAGGAGCAGGCGCGCATCCGGCGCGCCAGAACGATGTGGGAGGATATTTTCGTGTCGCCGCCGCCGGGGAGCGGCGATGTGATGGCGCAAGGGGTTCTTGGTCCGCGGCTGGAAGAAATGTTTCCCAAAGAGGATGTTCTCGCCGTGGTGCTTGAATATGGCACCCTGCCGCCCGTCGATGTCCTGCACGGTATAGCCGCTGACAATTGGCTCCACCATCATGGCAGGATCGACAGTCCCGCCGGTTCCCGCATCAAGCAGCTCATGCTCGATGCCTTCTACCTCGACGATGCAGGGCTGCGTGAAAAAGCCTATCTGCGTGCGAGAGATGTCGTCTCTGCGGCCGGACGATACGTCTGAGCGGCGGAGTCGGGGCGGTCTGATCTGTTGACTGGCGCGCCTTCATGGCCTCGAAGGCGGAGAAAGTTCCGGGGTGAACCCGGTCGCCGGTAGTCTTCCCGGGGCAAAGCCGCTTATCCTGCCGCACATGACAGAAATCACAGTAAGTGCGGACCGGTAGGCAATGGCGATCTGGGGTTCCGACGCGGCGCCGAACGAAGCGCCGCCACGGCAGCATGACGTTCGAGTATCCGCGCTGCGCTGGTACGATCTCGTTCTGCTGCCGCTCGGTGCTGCCGGGTTCGCGCTCGTCACCGGGCTTTTCCTCGTGCTGGCGGACTGGATATTTCTCGCGCCGGACGGCGCAACACCGGGCCAGTGGGCGCGCTCGGTTTCGTCTTCGGTCTGGTTTGCCTATGCCTTGCAGATCGCGCTTTATGCCGGCGTCGTTCTGACCGGTTTCGCTTTGCTTCGATGGCGCGGATGCCGCCTCTCCGAAGTCTATTTTCCGCGCGTCCGTTTTCGCAGCGTGCTCGCGGCCGGAGGGCTCGGCGCGATCTTCGCCGGACTTTTCATGGGGCTTCTTTCGCTGCTGCCCCCCGAAACGCAGCAGCAGCTCATCGAGCAGAGCGAACTTCTTTCACCGACGAGCGGCGGCGAGGCGCTCGCGCTCCTTTTCCTCGCCGTGCTGCTCGCGCCTCTCGCCGAGGAGCTTTACTTCCGGGGCGTCATGCTGCGGCTTCTTTCGGAGAAGATGCGCTTCGTCACCAGTGCGAGCCTGACGGCGATCCTCTTCTCCCTCTCGCATGGTCACCTGTTCGTCCTGCCCGGTCCTGGCGGCTGGGCGCTGACCGGTCTCCTTTTCACCGTCGGCTTCGTCTTTGCGGCTCTGGCGCGGTTCACGGGCTCGCTTCGCGTGCCGGTGGTCATGCATGGCGCCTATAATGCCGTCCTGCTCGCGCCCGGCGTCACGGCCGTCTTCAACGGCCTGCCCTTTTAACCGAGGCTCTGCTTCAGCTCCATGAGCCGCATGATGTCTCGCAGCGCGACGATGCCGAGAAGCCTGCCATCCTTCACGACGAGGAGGCGCGATGTGCCGCCTTCGCGCATCGCGCGGAGCGCCGTCTCGGCATTTTCCTCCGGGCCGATTACATTCGCCCTGGAAAGCGGCCGCATCGTGTCGAAGACGCGGCGCTTCTCCCATTCCGTCCGGTCGAGTTCGCGCAGATCGGCGACGCCGATGACGCCGACGGGTTTTTCGTCTTCCATCACCGGGAAACATTCATGGAATGAGCCGTAGACGTAATTGTCCACCAGCTCGCGCAGGCTGATATCCCCCGGCGCGGTCACCGGATTTTTCGTCATGATGCGCGAGACGGGCTCGGCTTCCAGAAGCACATGCGCCTGAAGCTGCGCGTAGGAGGCGCGCGAGGCCGAATGCAGGAAGAGGCCGATCAGCCCCCACCACAGGCCGCCGATCAGGTTGCCCGAGAAAAGGCTTACCACGCCGAGCGCGATCAGGATGAGGCCGAAAGTCTGTCCGGCCGAAGAAGCCCTTCTCGTCGCCTCGTTCAGGTCGCCCAGCCGCCCCCATAGCCAGGCGCGATAGACGCGGCCGCCATCGAGCGGAAAGGCGGGGACCATGTTGAAGATAGCCACGACGAGATTGATAAGCGCGAGATAGCCCGCAACGCCGGTAATCGCTTCGCCAAGGCCTGCCGCCCGCGCAACCGAGGCGAGCAGATAGAACGAAACGGCGAGCACGAGACTTGCGATCGGCCCGGCAATCGCCATCAGCAATTCCGAGCGCGCCGTCGGCGGTTCCTTCTCCATATGGGCGACGCCGCCGAAAATGAAGAGCGTGATGCCCTTGATGGGAATGTCGAAGCGGCGTGCGACGAGCGAGTGCGAGAGTTCGTGCAGGATGATCGAGAGGAAAAGACCCGCCGCGCCGACAATGCCCATCGACCAGTAGGTGAGGGGGGCAAGACCCGGATAGATTTCGGGGAAATAGCCGGAAGCAAGTGTCCAGGACACGAGCAGCGCGATGAAGATCCAGCTCAGGTCGAGCATCACATCGAAGCCCGCAAGGCGGAACAGTCTGATCTGCTTGCCGAACATCCCGTCTCCTTTCGTTTTCTCCACTCTATACGAGTAAATTCACCGCCGCATGGGCGGCACATCGGCGCAGCCCGGCACCGGACTCTTCCTCCCCCCGCAACGATCGCGAGCCTCGTTAGTCCATTTGGATCATGCGAGCCGGAGCCCGCCTTCCTAGTCTCCGCCAGCAACAGGATTTTCCGGCCGATTCACCGTCTCCGCGAAGAGCGTGGGAAGCGAACGCTTGGCCGGACGGGTCATGCAACAAGGGGTGAAATGTGACGATGTCGAAGAGAGGGCGCGGCGTAACGGGCGCTCACGAGCCGTTTTCGGGGCTTTATGGATTGGCCGGATGGACGGGATTTGGCGAGGGAAAGCGGCGGATGAGGCTTGTTGCCCTTGCGGGTGCGCTTGCGCTCGCGGCGGCAGGTGCCGCAACGGCCGGGCCTATGGAAGACGCCTCCGCGCATCTCTCGCAGGGTGACGCTGCGGCTGCCTATGAGGTTCTGAAGCCGGAGGAGCGCGCCCGCGCGGGCAATCCGGATTACGACTACATGCTGGGCATCTCGGCCATCGACTCGGGCCGTCCGGCGGAGGCCGTTGCGGCCTTCGAGCGCGTTCTCGCCGTGAAGCCGGATCATCTGCAGGCGCGCGCGGAACTCGGCCGTGCCTATATCGCGATGAACGAGCCCGAAGCGGCGCGGCGCGAACTCGCCGCCGTCGAATCGCATGAAAGCGTGCCGGACAATGTCCGGGAAACGATCGACCGCTATGTGACGGCGCTCGATACCGGGCTTTCCGGCGGCGGCACGCAGATCGCGCATCGCCTTACGCTCCGCGCGGGCTACGACACCAATGTCAACAATTCGACGAGCGACAGCCGTATCCTCATCCCGGCATTCGCCGGTCTCGGTTTCGCGACGCTCGGCGCGGGCGCGACTTCGGAAGAAGATGGATTCGGCGAAGTTCTCGGCCGCACCTCGCTGACGCATGGCATCGCCATCGACAAGCAGCTCCTGCTCGATCTCACCGCCTCCTACCGCGCGAATGCGGATCTCGACCAGTTCAATCAGGGCATCGCGGGTATCAATTTCGGCTACTCGCAGCGTACGCCCGATCACGGCACTTTCACGATCTCGGGTCAGGCCCAGTCCTACTGGGTGGACGACGAGGTCTACCGCTACACTTACGGCGCGCTCGGCCAGTGGACCTACCGCACGGCAGGCCTGACGGATTATGCCGTCTACCTGCAATATTCGAAGCTCAACTATCCCTCGAACAGCGTGCAGAACGCGAACCGCTACACGGGCGGCGCGACCATCGGCCAGAGCCTTGGCGGGCCGCGCGACCCGTATGTCTATGGCGGCGCCTATGCGGGACTTGAAAAGCTCACGGACTCGAACTTCGATCACTTGAGCTACGCCTTTGGCGGTTTGCGCGCTGGCGGGGAGCTCACGCTCATGCCGCGCCTTCGCGGCTATGCGAACGCTGCGGTCGAATTCTCGGAATATGAAGAACCCGATCCGCTCTTCCTCGAGGAGCGTTCGACCATTCGCGCCGACGCCATTGCGGGCCTTCGCTACCAGCTCAGCAACGAGCTCACGCTCGGCGGCGAGGTCGCCTACACGCATTCCGACAGCAACATCGTGCTCTACGAGTACGACCGCGTTGTCGCCTCCCTTTCCCTCAGTCTCGATTTCTGATCTCGAAGGAGCCATGAAAGTGAAAACCACGATCCTCAACAGGCTTCTCGCAACGACGGCGCTTGGCGCGGTGCTCGCGCTCACCGCCGCGCCGGCCTCCGCGCTGCCTGTCCTCTTCGGCGGCGGCAGTGTCCAGGTCGATGGCCAGAGTGGCCCGGTGACGAATATCGAGCCCGGCCAGACCGTCACCGCGACCGAGCTTCTGCAGTTGCAGGCGCCGGACGGCAGCATCATCACAATCGAGCCCGGCAGCGTCTTCACGCTGACCGGAGAAGGCGACAATCTCTCGTTTGAACTCGTGTCCGGGGCGATCCGCGTCGCCTCCAGCGGCATGCCGATCTCCGTCTCGAAGGGCGGCGTGACCATCTCGACCGCGGGCGGCGCCTTTTCCGCCTTCGAGAGCGAGGAGGGCGGTCTTGCCGGACGCGTGAACCAGGGAACGGCGACGGTCGCCAATGGCGGCGGCGAGCGTCAGTTTGCGGCGGGCCAGGGCTATGAAGCGAGCGAGACCGGCATCGCCGGCACCTTCACGCCGCCTTCCGCCAGCACCACGCAGTTCGCCCAGAACGATCCGAACACGAACTACTCTCCCGCCGACGAACAGGGTTCGGAAGGTTCGGGGATCGTCGAGGAAGCCGCGGGTGGCGGTAGCGGCGGCGGAGGCGGCGGCTATGGCGGCACACCGCCCGTTACGGGCGTCTATGTGCCCGTCACAGGCACGGAAGATAGCGGTTATGTCATTGCCTATGCGGCGGATGCCATCGGCATCGATGCGCGCGACGATGTGACGGTCACGATCGGCTCAGGCGGCGAGCTCAATCGCTACAAGGTTGCGGATGGTGCGGACGAAGACCTCGAACGGAATTCCAACGACTCGCTCGAGCGCGCCGCTTCGAACGGCAATGTGTTCATCGAACGCTGGTCTGGCGGCGAGACGCATGGCAATTACTACAACGCCAACAACGGCACGACCTTCTCCGAACTGGGCCGCACCAGCCATCAGGGTTTCCACCTGATGTATGGCAAGCCGACGGCGGAAGCGAACATTCCGACGAACGGCGTCGCGACCTACGATCTCGTCGCCGCCACGAGCCCGACCATCGACGACGGCAGCTTCGCGCCCGGCACCTTCGATGGCGAGCTCGGCATTCTGTTCGGCCCGATCTTCAAGGTCGGTGTCGATTTCACCGTCGATATGCCGGGTGACCATGTCTATGTGATCCAGACGGCGGGCGGTGCCGCGGCACCTTCGGCCGCGCCGCAATACAAGGATCTCTCGCAAGGCATTTTCCGTCTCAACGGCATCCAGATGGCGCAAGCCGGCGCGGCTTGTCCGACCTCGAACTGCGATGCCTCGATCTACGGCCTCTTCACCGGCGATGCGGGCGAAGATGTCGGCATCGTCTACCAGATCTGGGATTTCTCCGCGCCGTCCGACGATCTCTATCGTGCGAAGCGCATTTCCGGCGCGGCAATCTTCAATCAGGGTTCCTACACGCCGGGCGAAGCGCCGCCTCCCACCGAAAGCGGCGAGATCGATGCGCCGCTCGGCGACGGTCCTTATCAGGTCGCCTTCAACGGCGCTCTGGTCGATGACTCGACCATCGAACTCGATCAGCGCGGCGCGCTTTCCTCTTTCGTGAACGACTACACGGGGCCGGGCGGCGCGGACCGGGGCGATACGAAGGTTGCCGATCTGTGGGGCAACGAGGACGTCACCATCGGCCGCTGGAACGACGGCACGACAACCGGTTACATGGCGGCCGATCTCGGTGCGGACCTCGAGTCCTATCATTATGCGGTGGGAACGACGGCGACGAACCTGCCGACCTATGGCATCGCCTATTACGATCTCGCGGCCGCAACTTCGCCGACCTTCGCCGATGGCGGTGGCCTGCCGGGCACGCTCACTGGAGGCATGTCCATCGGTTACGGTTCGGGCATGCCCGCCGTCGCCCTCGATCTCGAAATCGACATGCCGGACGATCACATCTATGTGGTGCAGACGCCGGGCGGCCTCGACATGCCGCATCTCTCGCCCTTTGCCGTTTACACGACGGGCTCCATCTATCCCACGAACAGCATCGTGAAGATGGGCCAGGGCACCTTCACCATCGACGATGGTGGACGCGCCTGCGAATCGAATTCGAGCTGCTTCTTCTCGCTCTACGGTTTTGTCTCGGGCGAGGGCGGATCTTCCGCCGCGATCAACTACCAGATCTGGCAGTCCGCCTATCTGGGCCGCGCGATCACGGGTTCGGCCGCCTTCACGACGGAAGGGGCAGAAGTCGCATCCCTCTCCGATCCGCTGGATACGCCTTTCGCGGATGGCAACTACACGGCTGTCGTTTCCAAATACGGAAGCAACGCCGTTTTTACCGATCAGGCAGCGGTTTTCGGCGAGGACGGTTCGCTGATCAGCTATCAGGTCCGCACCAATCCGGGCTCGGAATCGACGCCCAATATCGGCACCAACGGCATGGCCGAACTCGGACGCAACGACGATGTCATGTGGGGCCGCTGGACCGGCGGCGAGACCGGCGGCACCGGCACCTACAACGGCTATACCGGCGCCGATCTCTCCGGCGATCGCGGCATGCACTGGATCGTCGGCACCGCCGCCACCGATCTTCCCGCGACCGGCACCGCCACTTACGAGCTCGCCGGTTATACGGCTCCCGTCTTCAATGACGGGCGCTCGGCGCCGGGCACCATGTCGGGCGGCATGGTCGTCGCATGGAACGGTCACAGCACCAAGATCGGCACCGATATCGACGTGTCGATGGCGGGCGATGCGGTCTACAACCTGACGACTACGGGCGGTCTCGGTAACCCTTCGACCTCCGAAATCACCATGGGCATGAACGGCAAGTTCAATGGTTCGCTGCCGGTTACCTTCACGCCGGATGGCGGCGGCACGGGGGTTGCCTGCCCGAACCCGGCAAGCTGCAACGCCTCTCTCGAAGGTCAGGCCTTCGGTCCGGGCGGCCGGACGATCGGCCTCGGATACGCGATCGGCTTCGGCGACTACGGCATCACTGGCGCGGGCGTCTTCACGCAGGCTCCCCCTCCGCCTCCGTGATCTCTCGATTTCTTCTCTCTGGATGCGCCGAAACTCAGGCCGGGCAGCAACGCCCGGCCTTTTTTTGGGAGATCGCTTCCGTGAAGGCTAAGCCGTTCGGGATTACCGAACCCGCTCTTTCTCCTTCGGCGCCGAAACGCGGCGGGGCTTCTTCTCCATTTTAGGCTTGGGCAGGAGGCGGAAGCGTGTCTGGCACCACGCGAAACCCACCCCGACATCGAGCAGCGCATCGGAACGCCCGCAGGGGCATGCGAATTCCATGACGTCGAAAACCCGGTAGGTCTCGCCCGCCTGCAGCGGCACCGGCTGGCCCGTCACATGGTTTGGGGCGGCATTGACGCAAAGGACAAGGTCGCCGGGGCCGATCGCGTCGCTCATGGCTTCCCTCCATCGTTATCGGGGGAGACTAGACCTCGAGCCGCAGGGACGAAAGACCGCTTTGGGTTCCCGTCATTTGCTCTTGTTATTTTCTCCGAGGCCCACGCGGCCGCATCGTCCGCTGCAGCGCAAGCAGCATATGGGCCTCGATTTCCCGGCGCATGGCGGCGCGCGCCGCGCGCGTGCCGGGCGTCACGAGATAGAGGTCGACGAGATTGCCGATCATCACGTTCAGAAAGTGAAACCGCGCCTTGTCGATCCGCGATGAGGGCGAAAACTTCTTCAGGAACGGCGCGATCCTCTCGCCGATGATCGTCACATTGGCTGGGTTCTGCTCCTCCTCCATGGTCCGGATCGAGCGCATGGCTTTCAGGAGCCCTGCATGGGCGGGAATCGCTTCGGCTTCGTCGAGATAGGCATGAAGGAGAAGCCGCGCGGCTTCCTCCATGCTCGTGTTCGCGTCGAGTTCCGCCAGCCGATCCACGCTTGCCGCCGCTATGCGCTCGACTGTCGCGTCATAGGCGGCGAGCAGCAGCGCCTCGCGATCCGCGAAGTAGCGATAGATGCTTCCGACAGCGACGCCCGTCCGCTCGGCGACGCTCGTCGTCGTCACGGCGTCCGGTCCTTTCGCGGCCACGATCTCCTCCACCGCCGCCAGCAGCGCCGCGCGCGTCTTCAGCGCGCGCTTCTGCAGGGGCTGCTTCTTTTCTCCGCTCCGTGCGCCTCTCCCGGCTTCGCCTCTGGCCGTCTGCATGCTGCTCCCATATGCGCCCTTTCCAAAAAGTGAAACTATTTCATTTTTGTTGACAGGGCCAGCGCGAATGGCGAGTTTTACGCAGCGTGACGCCCGGACGCCTGTCCGGGCTTCCGGCGTTCCGGTTTCGGGGGAGGAGAAGATGATGTTGAAGCTTTCGGCGGGCGTGCTCGCCATCGCATGCGTCGTTATCGCCGGTGCGGCGGTCGCGGCGGAGGTCCGGCTCAGTCCGGCGGACGGTACGGAGAAGCTCGTCGAAACGCTGATCATGGCGGAAGAGGGCGACACGATCCTGCTTGGGCCCGGGCGCTGGAACATTGCGGACGGTCTCGTGCTTGATGCCGATGGCGTGACGATCCGCGGTGCGGGCGCGGAAGAGACCGTGCTTTCCTTCAAGGGCCAGACGGGCTCGGGCGAAGGTCTCCTCGTCACCTCCGATGGCGTCGTGCTGGAGGATTTCGCGGTCGAGGATACCAAGGGCGACGGCATCAAGTCGAAAGGCTCGGACCGGATCACCTTCCGCAATCTCCGCGTCGAATGGACGAACGGCCCGGACGAGAAGAACGGCGCCTATGGCGTCTATCCCGTCTCCTCCACCAATGTGCTGATCGAAGGCGTGACGGTGCGCGGCGCGTCCGATGCGGGCATCTATGTCGGCCAGAGCCAGGACATCATCGTCCGCAACAACCTCGCCGAATATAACGTCGCCGGTATCGAGATCGAGAACTGCTACCGCGCCGATGTCTATGGCAACATGGCGCGTCACAATACGGGCGGCATCCTGATCTTCGATCTGCCGAACCTGCCGCAGCAGGGCGGCCATGACATCCGCGTCTTCGACAATGACTCGGTCGATAACGACACGCCGAACTTCGCGCCCGAAGGCAATATCGTCGGCTCGGTGCCTATGGGCACAGGCATCATGGTGATGGCGAACCGCAATGTGCACATCTTCGGCAATCGCCTGTCGGGCAACGGCACGGTGCATGTGATCGTCGCGGCCTATCCGAACGACTATGAAGACGAGAACTACATGTTCGTGCCGCGCGGCGTCTATGTCCACGACAACACATATGGCGAGGGCGGCGATGCGCCCGACGGCGAGATGGGCGAGCTCATCGCGGAGCGCACGGGCACGCCCGTTCCCGATATCGTCTGGGATGGCGTCACGCGGATTCCCGAATGGCTGACCTGGGTCTCGGCGGAAAACCGCATCTATGTGAAGGAAGAAGAAGGCACGACATTCGCGAATGCGAAAATGATCTCGCACATGATCCTGCCCTGGGAGACGAAGGCCGATCGCGACATCGCGAATTATGAGGGAAGCCTTCCCGAGCCCCAGCCGGTGAAGCTCCCGCAGGACGCGGAAGGCTGAGCCTCGTGTCGGCGCGCGCTCCCATATCGCTCCTGAAGCTGGCGCTTCTCACCGTGCTTCTTGTTTGTTCGGCGATAGGGGCGATGACGGGCGCGGCCGCCGCCGTAGATGAGACGGCGATCCTCGCGAAGAAGCCGCCCGCGAAACTTTCCGCCTTCGGCTTCTTCGCCGATGCATCGCGGCAGGTTCCGGCGGAGGGCGTCATTCCCTTCGCGCCGCGCACGCCGCTCTTCACCGATTTTGCGGAGAAGCGCCGCTTCGTCTATGTGCCGGAGGGCGAGAGCGCCGTCTATGACGCGCATGAGGCCTTCGCCTTTCCGGTCGGTTCCGCGCTCATCAAGACCTTCGCCTATGAGGCGGCGGATCGTCCGGGCGGGTTGCGCCTCGTCGAAACGCGCGTGCTGCTGCGTCAGGAAAAAGGCTGGCAGGCCTGGGCCTATGTCTGGAACGAGGATCAGAGCGAAGCCGAACTCAAGATCGCGGGCGCGAAGATCCCGATGACGGTGCCCATTCCCGGCGGCGGTACGCAGGACATCGTCTATGCCGTGCCGAACAAGGCGCAGTGCAAGGGCTGCCACGCGCTTGATGGCGAGGTGGTGCCTATCGGCCCCAAGGCGCGCAATCTCAATCACGTCTTTCCCTATCGGCAAGGCGAGGAGAACCAGCTTGCGCATTGGGCGGAGGCGGGAATGCTCACCGGCCTCCCCGATCTTGCCGATGTGCCCGCCGTTCCCGACTGGCTCGACGAGACAGCGCCGCTCGACAAACGCGCGCGCGCCTGGCTCGACATCAATTGCGCGCATTGCCACCGCGCCGAAGGTCCGGCCAGCAATTCGGGTCTCTTCCTTACCTGGGACGAAAAGGAGCCCGCCGCTCTCGGCATCGGCAAGCGTCCGGTCGCGGCGGGCCGGGGCGCGGGACACCTCAAGGTCGATATAGAGCCGGGCGATCCCGACGCCTCGATCCTCGTTTACCGCGTCGAAAGCAACGAGCCCGGCGTGATGATGCCGGAGCTCGGCCGCTCGCTTACCGACAGCCGCGCCGTCGCGCTCTTGCGCGAATGGGTCGCCTCGATGGAATGAGACGATGGAGTGAGCGGCTTCTAAACCGGGATCACATCCGTATAGACGAAGCCTTCGCGCGTTACCGTCTCACCGATCTCGACGGGGATCTCGCGGGCGAACATGGGACCTGCCGTCACGGCGGTGTGGAACTCGCCATTCTCGCCGCAGGGGTCGGCGCTTTCGGGCAATTCGGCAAGCAGGCTTTCGTCGAAGCGCCGCCCGGAAAGCGTTGCCGGGATCTGTTTCGGGTCGACGCAGGCCAGATGCGCGACGAGACCGCTTTCGATCATCTCGCGGGCAAGCACCTTCGTGTCGCGTCCCCAGAGCGGGAAGAGCCCTTCCATCCCCGCCTGCGCGAGCCGCTCCTCGCGATAGGCGCGCACATCCTCGAGGAAGAGATCGCCGAAGATCGTATGCGTGATGCCCTCCGCCTTCACGCGGTCCATCGCGTCGCGCATCCGCTCTTCGTAAACCTCGTTGGGGCAGGGCCAGGGCAGCTGCACCTTGATGAGCGGCAGGCCCGCCGCTTCGGCCTGCAGGTCCAGCAGCTTCTCGCGCACGCCATGCATCGCGACGCGCTCATGCGTTTCGTTCACGGTGGTGAGAAGTGCGACGACATCGGCAAGACCCGAACGTCTCACCTCATGCAGCGCGAAGGCGCTGTCCTTGCCCGAGCTCCAGGAGAGAATCGCTTTGGGTGTCGTTGTCTGTGTCGTCATCTGTGTCGTCATGGCGCGCGACCATAAGGCGATGCGCCGGATGAGGCCAGACCGGCGAAACTTGACATCGCCGCCAATATGTTGACCCTCATGCCCGTCACGGTTCCTCCGGATCTCGTCCGGAGGTGAAAAGGGAATCCGGGCGTCTTCCTTGAAAGGCGAAACCGGAGCTGCCCCCGCAACTGTAAGCGGCGAGCATCCTTTCCATCAAAGCCACTGGCGCGTCATGCGCCGGGAAGGCGGAAAGAATGCAAAGACCCGCGAGCCAGGAGACCTGCCGCGACGAACCGGATTTTTGGGCGGGGTGCCCTGAAAAGCCGTTGGCGGGTTTCGTTCCATGGTCCCGTCTGCGTCTCAGGTCGTGCCCCGCCCGCCATTACGAGGGACATGGCCATGACCGATATGCCGAACACCGTTTTCCATTCATCCGATGCCGCGCGCCGCACTGGCTGGGCGGTCTTTCTCGCCGCCGCGGCGACTGCCTTCAGTTTCGTCTTTTCCTGCGCAACACCTTTCGCGGCGCTCGCCGCCATCGCCGCGCTCAACATGCGCCGCCTCGATGCGATGCTGACCATCCTTCTCGCCTTCGCGATCAATCAGGCGGTGGGCTTCGGCTTTCTCGGCTATCCGCATGACACATCGACCATCGCCTGGGGCGCGGGCATCGGCGCTTCCGCGCTCATCGGCCTCGCTGCCGCTTTTGCAACGGCCCGGTTTGCGCTTGGCGCGGGCTATGTTCTCTCGCTCGCGCTTTCCTTCCTTGCCGCTTTCGCGGCCTATCAGCTTGGCCTGCAGGGCGCTGGGCTTCTGATCGGCACGGGCGGGCATGGCCTCTCGGCGGAAGTCGTGCGCTGGGTGCTGCAGATGAATGCGCTGGCGCTTGCCGTCCTTGCCGGCTTCCAGTTCGCAGGCAGGCGCCTCGGCCTCTCCGCGCCGCTTCCCGTGCGGGCGGGCTGATGTTTCCGCCCCGGCGCATCGTCTGCCTCACCGAGGAGACGGTGGAGACGCTTTATCTGCTTGGCGAGGAGGATCGCATCGCCGGTATTTCCGGCTATACGGTCCGCCCGCCAAGGGCGCGGCGGGAGAAGCCGCGCGTCTCGGCCTTCATCTCCGCGGACATTCCGAAGATCCTCGCGCTCGAGCCCGATCTCGTTCTCGCCTTTTCCGATATTCAGGCGGAGATCGTGCACGATCTTGTGAAGGCGGGCGTCAATGTCCATGCCTTCAACCAGCGCACTCTTGCCGAGATCCTCGACATGATCGTCATGCTCGGTGCGCTGACGGGAAAGGAGCCGGAGGCGCGTCTCCTCGTCGACAGGTTGAACGAGGGCATGACCGAGGTAGCGCATGCGAGCGCCGCGCTTCCCCTCCGCCCCCGCGTCTATTTCGAGGAATGGGACGAGCCCGCCATTTCCGGCATCGCCTGGGTCTCGGAGCTCATCGCGCTGGCGGGCGGCGACGACATATTCGGCGATCTGGCGGACCGCCGGTCGGCGAAGGACAGGATCGTCACTTATGAAGAAGTGGCGGCGCGTGAACCCGACCTCATCATCGGTTCATGGTGCGGAAAGAAATTCCGGCCGGAGAAGGTCGCGGCCCGGCCCGAATTCGCAGGCCTTTCTGCCCTCCGCGACGGCGCGCTCCACGAGATAAAGTCGCCGATCATCCTGCAGCCGGGTCCGGCCTCTCTCACCGAGGGGCTGGAGGCGCTCAGAGGCATCATTCATGCGCGTGCGCATGAACTGGCGGTCAGCCGGAGCGAGAAAATATTGACCTGAAGCGCGGGCGAGTCCTTCCGAAGGTCAGACGACACCTGCCTTCAGGAAGTCGTGGATATGGACGAGGCCGGCAGGCTTGCCCTTTTCCACCACGAAAAGGCTCGTGATCTTCTTCTCCTGAAGCAGCTTCACGGCTTCGGAGGCCAGCATGCCGGGAGCGACGGTCTTCGGCGTCTTGTTCATCACGTCGCTTGCCTTGCGCGAAAGAAGGTCGCCCGAGGAGTGGCGGCGGATGTCGCCATCGGTGATCATGCCGATGAGCTTGCCTTTCGCGTCCACGATGCCTGCGCAGCCAAGGCTCTTCTGCGACATGAGGAGGAGCACTTCCGACATCGGCGTATCCGGCCCGGTGAGCGGCAGTTCGTCGCCCACATGCATCACCTCGCGCACATGTGAGAGCATGGCGCCGAGCTTGCCGCCGGGATGGAAGACCTTGAAGTCCCTGGCGGAAAAGCCGTTCTTCTCCAAGAGCGCGATCGCCAGCGCATCGCCCAGCGCAAGCTGCATGGTGGTCGAGGTCGTCGGCGCGAGCTTGTTCGGACAGGCCTCTTCCGCGCGCGGCAGAATGAGCGAGACATCGCCCGCGCGGCCGAGCGCGCTCTTCGCCTCGGAGGTCATGGCGATAAGCGGGATCGCAAACCGTTTCGCATGAGAAATGATGCTGGAAAGTTCCGCCGTCTCCCCCGACCAGGAAAGGGCGAGAATGACGTCCGACGCGGTGATCATGCCGAGATCGCCATGGGAGGCCTCGCCGGGATGGACATATTGGGCAGGAGAGCCGGTGGAGGCGAGCGTCGCCGCGATCTTCCGGGCGATATGGCCGGATTTGCCCATGCCGGTCACGATGATCCGGCCTTCGGCGCGGCCAAGCGTCTCCACCGCATCAACGAAGGGGCCGTCCAGCGAAGCCATCAGCGCCTTCAGCCCCTCGATCTCGAGCGTGAGGGTGCGTTGCGCGGAGGCGAGGTGGCCGCTTTCGGCGGCCGGTCGGGTCTTGGTGCGGGACAAGCTTGGGCTCCCTTGGGGCGAAGAATGGCGCCGCGTCGGCACAACCTCGCCTTCTTATATCTATTCGCCGCCCATCTCCAGAAGGCGACAGCGGAAGGGTGCGCGAGCGGTCGGGTGATCCGTTCCCCTCCATGCGATGGGTCCTGTCCTTGAGTGTGGAGGGAATTTGGCTACCCTCGCCACCGGAATAGGTGGATAAGAAGCCTCTATCCATGAATTGACAGGCGGGCACCGGGATCGGCGTGCCGGAGGCGTTGCGTGACAGGCGGGTTACTCGGTCGACTGAAAGCGGCTTTCCGGGGCGGCGGTGAAGCCGCATCGCTTCCCGACGGCATGCGGATTTATGCCGTAGGCGATATTCATGGCCGAGATGACTTGCTCCGGGAGCTTCTTGCCAAGATCGAAGCGGATGCCAAGGCGCGGTCTTTCGATCGTAACATATTGATTTTCTTGGGCGATTATGTCGATCGCGGCCTTCAGTCGAAAGCTGTGCTCGACCGGCTGACGTCAGAACGCCTGCCGGGTTTCGAATATGTATTTCTCAAGGGAAATCATGAGCTTGCGCTGATGCAGTTTCTCGACGATGCGAGCTTCGGCAAGAGCTGGAAATATTATGGCGGCCTTGAAACGCTTCACTCCTACGGCATCACGGAACTCACGCTGACAGATGATCCTGCCGCCTTTGAGCGCGCGCGGGAGCATTTCAACGATGTCCTGCCGGAAGCTCATCGCCATTTTCTCCAGACCCTGGAGACAAAAGCCGAATTCGGCGGCTATTTCTTCGTTCATGCCGGCGTCAGGCCCGGCATTGCGCTGCACCGGCAGATTGAAGAGGACCTGCTCTGGATCAGGGAGGAATTCCTGAATTCGAATAGTTCTTTCGGCCGATATGTTGTTCACGGACATACGCCGAACGAAGAGGTTGTTGTGAGGCCAAACCGCATGGGCATAGATACCGGCGCTTATATGACGGGCATTCTGACTGCGCTGGTGCTCGAGGGGGAAGAAAGACGCCTTATTCAAACAGGTGCGCGGGAGAGCGCGCCGGCAAAAGCGGTCTGAGCGTCCCGGATATTCGCCCGGTTAACCAGTGCCCGAGAATACCGGCGATTTGTTCGGCTTTTGTCTCAAATGGCCGGTCAAACAATGCTAGATTGATTTTGGGTTTGTATCGGGGGTGGAGCGGTTTTTATAACCGGGTCTGTTCGAAGACCGGCCTCCTTCTCTCCGTCGACAGGGTGGGGAGGCCTCAAGAGACAACACGCGAATGACAAGAGCGGTGAAAATGCGACTTTCAGGCCGTACCGGCGTTTTCCATGCCTTCCGTATGATGGTTCTGTTGGTGGCAGCGGGGGTGCTCGCCTCCTGCGCCGATGCCGGGCGCACGCCGCCACCGGTTCCGGTCGCCGCAACGCCCGCCACAGCTACGCCCGTCGTCTCGCCGGCCGACGCCAATATCGATACGAGTATCGATTATGCGCTCGGTGTTGGCGACCGGCTTCGCGTGATCGTTTTCGGCGAGCCTGACCTGTCCGGCGAATTCGATGTAAGCGGCTCGGGCAATGTCGCACTTCCGCTCATCGGCCAGGTTCGCGCCAAGGATCTGACGCTCAGCCAGTTCGAGGATGCCGTTGAGGCGAAGTTCAGCGAAGGCTATCTGAACAATCCGCGTGTCAGTGTCGAGGTTCTGAACTACCGGCCCTTCTATATCTATGGGGAGGTGGAGAATTCGGGACAATATCCGTACACCAACGGCATGACCGTCCTGAATGCGGTGGCTGTGGCGGGCGGCTATACCTACCGCGCCAATACGGATCGTGTTTACATCACGCGTGGTGACGGCACGGAACAGGAATATCCCGCAAGCCAGTCGGTCAAGGTTCTGCCCGGGGATGTCGTGCGGGTGCCCGAGCGCTTCTTCTAAGCCCTAAGTAAAGTTCCGGCCCCTTAACTGGGTGAGTGAGCGTTATACTTTCGTGCCTGGCGCATTTGATTGTCTGGTCAGAATCGAGCGGGTGGTGCATTCTTGCCAAAGAATCGTAAGTTCGCCGATGTATTTGTGCCACGGCTCCACGAAAGCTTGCGTTAACCAAATATTTCCCATGTTCGCCCTCGTCCGATAGCGCTAGTGTAGCGTCTAATAATCAGGCCTCTTGCATGCGTGCGAAGGGCGTCGGGCTCGAGGTTTTGCCGGACGTGGCAAGGCTGCCTTTTGGGAGCGAAGGAGTAGCTAGATGAAAAAGCTGATGACGGCGGTGTTTGTGGCCGGAACAATGGTCTTTGGGGCTGCCGCCCTCGTGGTGACACCGGTGGTCGCGCAAGAAGAGGCATCGCTCCAGTCGCTGGAGGAGTTTGTCGAGCAGATGCTCGTCGAGAACGCCGATGATCCGGCGGCCTTCGAAGAGGCGATTGCGAACTTCGTGGCAGGGTCGGCCGATCCCGAGCTTGCCAATGAAGCTGTGATCAATGCGCTGACCAACCCGAAGAGTGATGCTGCCAAGATCGCACTTCAGAACAATGCCGCGCTCAAGGAAGCCGGTGCCCGTGGCCTCGGACGCGCGATCGCCATCGTCGGTGTGACCAACCCGACCGCGGCCGCCAACATGCAGGCTCAGATCGAGGCCAGCAACGATACCACCCTGGTCTCCTCCGCCAACGAGGGTAATGCCACCCAGACCGCCTCGATCCGGAGCAGCACTGGTGGCGATGAAGGCGCGGGTCAGCAGGAAGATTCGACGCCGGAGACGCCGGTCAGCCCCAACTAAACGGGGAGCGAGAAGGGAGGGCTGGTGACATCGGAACCGGCCTCCTCTTCAGGTTTTGTTGCGTTAGCGTATGAATGGCGCTCGATCGCCTTTGGCGGTCATGCGCTGCCCAGGTCTCTGTCCAATAAGGGAATTTGATCGATGTCGTCCTTCGTCTCCAGGGCCCTGCTTGCCGCTGTCGCGGTGACATCCCTCCATATGGTGCCCGTGTCTGTCGCCTCGGCCCAGACCCAGGAAATCGTGGATGACCGGAATGTGAGCGTCAGGGAACGTGCGCGGCCGGGTTACGACGCGGTTGGTGTCCGTGCGGGTGCCTTCACGGTCTTCCCGGAAGCCTCGATCAGCGGCACCTTCGATGACAACATCTATGCCACGGATACGAATACGGAGAGCGATTTCATTACGACGCTCGCTGCCGGGGTTCAGGCCGTTTCGAACTGGAGCCGTCATTCGCTCAATCTGAATGCCGGTATCTCGCAGGCTCTTTATGCCGACAATAATGACGAGGATCGGCTCGACTGGAATGTCGGTGGCGATGGCCGGCTCGATATCACCCGCGATACCAGCGTGAGCGGTGGACTTTCCTACGCACAGCTGCATGAAGACCGCAGCGCGCCCAACGCGATCGGTCTTGCGGCCGAGCCGACCGAGTACACGCTGCTCCAGGCCGATGCGGCGCTGGATCATCGTTTCAACCGCGTTACCTCGCGGATCGGCGCGACCTATTCCGATTATGATTTCGACACGGTGCCGCTCACGGGCGGTGGCGTGCTGAACCAGGATTTCCGTGACCGCGAGGAATATACGGAATTCCTGCAGCTCGGATATGATGTCTCGCCCGACACTAATGTCTATGTTCGCGGTACGCTGAACCAGCGCGAATACGACCAGAAGCCGCCGGTCGTCGCGCTGAATCGCGACTCCGATGGCTATGCGGTTGTTGCGGGCTCCGATTTCCGTCTCACCAATCTTGCTCAGGGCGGCATTTTTGTGGGCTACCAGGAGCAGGATTATGACGATCCGACGCTCGCCCAGATCGATGGCATTGCTTATGGCGCGAATGTCGATTGGTTCGTGACGCCCCTGACGACCATCCGGTTTGAAGCGGCGGCCACCATCGAGGAAACGATTGCCGCAGGCGCGTCGGGTTATACGGATAACTCGGTCGGCTTCCGCATCGATCACGAGCTGATGCGGAACGTGATCATTGGCGCCAATGCCGGTTATTCGAATCAGGATTTCGAGGGCATTCCCCGCGACGATGACGTCGTAAGTGCCGGCCTTGGTGTCGACTATTTCCTGAACCGGAATTTCTCCCTGAGCCTCGGCTACGACTATACCGATCGTGACTCGACCGTTGCGGGCCTGGACTACTCGCGCAACGAGATCGGCCTCACGCTGAGGGCCGGCCTTTAAGCGGGAAAGCCATTCGGCTTGTGTGGTTCGAGAAGATAAAGATCAAGGGCAGCGAGGCGACTTGCTGCCCTTTCGATTTGCGTTGCTGGCTTAGTGCCATTGAGGCGACAAAGGATAATGGTCTGGGTGAGAGGTAGGACGCATTCAGGCGCTCCGTCATCTCGTGCGTTCAGTTGCTCTCGGCTTTTAACCTCCTTGGCATCAGATGTGCTTATGCTTGGCGGCGTTGATTGAGGCCGGTCTTGGTGCAAGTCTCTGAAGACATGGGATGTCTCGGTCGGTATTTGATTTTCAGGCGCGCAAGCGCGATTCAAGGGATGCGGTAGCTTTGGGGGGTCAGTCGATGAATGCGCCGGTCAAGGGCTCGGGTGCTGCGGGAACGAAGTATGAAGGCCCCGAGATTGACGAGAACCAGGGTTTCCTCGAACTCGATCTCATGGCGCTCTACCGGACGCTCCGCAAACGGCTGGGGTTGATCGTCGCCGTCACGCTGGGCCTTACCGCGCTAGTGATGGTGGTCGTCCTGCAACAGACGCCGCTCTATACCGCCGAAACGCAAGTGTTGCTCGATCGCCAGAAGATGCAGGTCACCGACATGGAGGCGGTCATGTCGGGCATGCCCGCGGATTCGGCCACAGTCGACAGTGAGGTCGAGATCCTGCGTTCCCGCGCGCTCGCCGCCCGGGTCGTGGATCGCCTCAACCTGATGCAGGACCCGGAGTTCAACGGAAAGCTTCGGGAGCCGTCGCTTCTGCGGTGGCTCGACCCCCGGGTCTGGATTGGCGAGGCCTTGAAGCTTGTCGAGGCCGAGCGCCCCGCTTTGAACCAGGAGCTTCTGGACAGGGCAGAGCTCAACAGCGTCATCGATAGCCTCCTCAGCCGTCTCACCGTCTCCCGGCAACGGCTTACCTATGTCATCAATGTGAGCTTCGTATCGGAAAGCCCGGAGAAGGCTGCCCGTATCGCCAATGCGATTGCGGATACTTACATCCTCGATCAGCTCGAGGCCAAATTCGATGCCACCCGCCAGGCCAATGATTGGCTTTCCCGGCGCCTCGGCGAGCTTCGCCAGCAGGTTCAGGACTCCGAACGTGCGGTCGAGATCTTCCGGGCCGAGAACGGGCTCGAGTCGCTCGCTTCCGGGGTAACGGTCTCGGAGCAGCAGCTTTCCGAACTCAATGCGCAGCTTATCCTCGCGCGGACGGCGCTTGCAGAGGCCCGGGCCAAGTATGAAAGAGCCAGGCAGATCAGGACGTCGGGCGGTACGATCGAAAGTATGGCCGATGTGGTTCAGTCGACCACGATCTCCCAGCTGCGTCAGAAACAGGCAGAACTCGCAAGAGAGCTTGCCAATCTCGCCTCCCGATATGGTCCCCGTCACCCGGAAGTGGTGAACGCCGAAGCGCAGCGCCGCGATATCGAGCGCCAGATTGGCGCGGAGATCTCGCGTATCATTGGCAGCCTGCAGAACAATGTGTCCGTGGCGGAAACCCGTGTGGCATCTTTGGAGGAGAGCCTTCGGGAGATCCGCGGTGAGACCGGTGATAGCGGGCAGGCCATGGTCCAGCTCAGAGAACTCGAACGCGAGGCGGCGGCAAACCGAGCCGTCTATGAGAGCTTCCTCAACCGGTTCAAGGAAACCTCCCAGCAGCAGGACCTTCAGGTGCCCGACAGCCGGGTGATCTCGCAGGCGACGGCTCCTATTCAACCCTCTCATCCGCGAAAGGCGCTTTCACTGGCCCTTGCGCTCATTTTGTCGGCGATGCTGGGCGTGGGGCTCGCTTTCCTGCTTGAGCATCTCGACAACGGAATCGAGACGGGACGTGACGTTGAGCAGGTTCTGGGGCTTCCGCACCTGGTCTCGCTTCCGGCGACCCCTGCCGAGAAGGGCACTGACCGCAAGGTCATGAATCCGCAGGACTATCTGCTGGCGAAACCCTTGTCGGCTTACTCGGAAGGGCTGCGCAGCCTTCGTTCGGCGCTTCAATTGTCCAATGTCGATAATCCGCCGACAGTCATTCTTTTTACCTCGGCATTGCCGAGCGAAGGCAAGACGACAAGTTCGTCGAGTTTTGCCCGAGCCGCGGCGGCGGCGGGGCTCAAGGTCGTAATTGTTGACTGCGACCTTCGGCATCCGAGCGTGCACAAGGCGTTTGGGATTGGCAGGCCGGAAACCGGGCTTGTGGAAATGCTGGCCGAACGTCTCGAGCTATCCACGGTGCTGGTGAAGGATCCGAAGAGCGATCTGGACATTCTTCCGATTTCCACCGGCACTGCGAACCCGCCGGATCTTCTGGGGTCGGAGCAGATGCGTCTGCTGCTCGAGCGCCTCCGCAATGACTATGATCTGGTGGTCCTCGATAGTGCGCCCGTGCTCCCGGTCTCCGATAGCCGGGTTCTCTCGCGTCTCGCCGATGAAACCGTATTTGTCGTGCGTTGGAGCGAAACCCCTAAAGATGCGGCGCAAGCGGCGATCCGCGAGTTGCGCCTCTACAATGCGGCGATCGCAGGAGTGGTTCTGGCGGTCGTCGATACGGCCCAGCAGGCCAAATACGGCTATGGTGACGGCGGCTACTACTACAGCAAGTATAGCCGATACTATGTCAATTGAGAGCGATCGCGGCCGTTGGCTCCGATGGGGCCTTGCGGTTGCGGGTCTCTTGGTAGGTGGTCTTTTGGTGGTCTCGGCCGTCCCCCGTATTGCTGCCTATTGGTTTGTTCTTCCTGCGGGTGCGTCCCTTGATGCGATCGATGAGGGGCGAGTGATATCTCGCGAGAATGCCGAAGCCGCGTTTCGGTCCTATAGCGAAGCCTTGGCCTGGCAGCCCGAAGATCCGGCATTGCGAGAGGATCGGGCCCGGCTCGCTAGCCGTCTGGCCCGCCTCGACCCGGAATCGGCCGACCGTTGGAAAGAACTCGCGGTTGCGGATTTCCGCCGAACCGTTGCCTTGTCGCCCGGGAACGGTACGGCCTGGGCCCGGCTTGCGGAAGCCGAGCTTGAAGCGGGCGCGCCCGTCGAGAAGGTTCTCCCCTACTTGAGGCTCGCCCGGCTCACTGCGCCGCGCCGTGCATCTGCGCTTCTGCCCCAATTGTCGATTGTCATGCGTCACTGGGAGGCGATGCCTGATGAGATGCGGGCCCATGCTCTTGCCGATCTCACGTCCTTCTGGATACGCCGGGCGATCAGGCCGTTGCTTGTCTCGATCTATCTCGATGCGGGTTTCGAGGCTCGGGCAGCTTTTCGAGAACGGCTCGGCGAAAATGAACGGGCTCTTCGGGACTTCGACCGGCTTATTGCGTCAAGCTTGGATGGGTGATGCGGCTCTTTGCCTTGCAGGCGCGGACTGGGCAACCGCGAGTCCCATCATGAAAGCGTAGAGCACGGCGACAGCGGGAATCTGCAAACTAAAATCGACCAGAGCGTGAAGGCCTACAAGCAGGGTTGCCGCGACGCCCAGTGCCGGGAAGCTTTTGTGGCGTTTGCGGGCGCCAATGCCGCGAAAGGCGATCCGGGCAAGCAGCAAGATCGACAGATTGAGGGTAAGGGTCGCGATCAGCCCCAGCTCCATCGCATTTTCGAGGTAGGTGTTATGCGCCTTCTCCCAAAGGGCGAAGATGTTCGGGTCGTTCGCCCGATAAGGCTCGATCGCCAGCTCATACGCGCCAAGACCGGTGCCGGTCAGGGGCGCGGTCTGGATCGCGCTGGTGGTGGTCGTAAAGAGCGTCGTGCGAAGATCGGTCTCAAGCGATAATCCTTGGCGCTCCAGGCGGTCTATGAAGTTGCCACCACCTGCGATAACGGCGATTCCGACGATGATGAGGATTGCAAATCCGATGGGCTGCCCCGGTGCGCGGGTCCGGCGGGGGAGCTGCAGGAGCACAAGCGCGCCAAGCGCAAAAAAAGAGGCCAGGATGCCACCACGCGAGGTGGTAAGGAGGAGCGCTAGCATGATCGCGAGGAGGGCGCCGGTGAGCCAGCCCGACTGAAAGATCATGTGTTCGATGAGAAGGGCCGCCTTGCGACGCAAGGGCCGTTCGAGGCCCAAGAGATGACGGATGCGCTCCAGGAACAGCGACACGGCGGCAAGGAGCGTCAAGCCCGCGAAGGTCGCGAATGAGTTGCGGTTGATGAAGCTCGAGGTGAGGGATGCGTCCGGTCTCGCGCCAATATTGCCAAGCAGCCAGTCCTCCCCGCCAAAAAAGGCGAACAGGCCGTAGAGGGAGTAGACCGAACCGGCGGCGATGATGGCAAGCCGGGCTTGGGCGGCCCGTGCTGGGTCGCGCGTCAGCAGGAGCGCGAGCCAGAAGATGCCTGCATAGGCCATGAGCTGCATGGTGCCGGCATAAGTCGCTGAAGGGACAATGCTGATATGGGCGGACAGAGGTACGCCGAGGGCCGCGGACGCTTCGCCCCATAATGGGGACGCCCATGAATTAAACATTCCGGCGTCTGGGGCGGGTAAGGGCGCCGATTGGACTAAAATCCAGATCAGTGTCAGCCCGTAGAGTACCAGCGGCAAAGCCAGCGATTTGAACCGCGTTTTGTCGGGACCTTCTGGACCTGTGCTGGCGAAGGCTTGATGGGCGGACCACGCGATCAACAGGATGCCGGTTGCAGCGAGCAGCAAAGCCGCAGGTAAAGGACGGTTGCTGCCGAGTGGGAGAGGTGCCAGCAAGATCACCGCGAGGATGCCCCAGAAAATTTGTCGGAATGCATAAGGGGCGAAGGAAAGGGGCATGGAAGCTTTGCAGGTCCAGGGGATGTAGGAGAAGAGGCTGGTTGCAGGAGGGCTGAATCCCGCCAGATTGACTACGACATTGGTAATAGAAATCCTGCGGTAAGTCAGCGCATGTGTCATCTTGCACAAGGGTAACAACCGACAAGGTTTAGTCTACTCAGTGTAGCCTTGGCTATTTACCTCTGACGTTAATCATTAAGCTGAAAAATTTCGAGAAGAGAGTTAGGCCTGTGTCTCCATTATTGCCTGACAACGCGACGCAGCATAATTTTGCCCTGACGAATTACGGTATTGGGAGATTTTGAGACTTGTCTCGACGAGGGGAATCACCGACTGGGGGGGCAGGCGACATAGGAAGCGGTGCATCATCGCGCGATTGTCAGCGGTCGGCGGCTGCGCACGTGCATGTGCACGATCCGTCCATGAAATCCGCTAGTGGTCACCTGCCTGACGATGTGCGTCTCCTGCGTCGCAAAACAAGCGGGGGTAGGTGGTATGCGGCGGCGGCAAAGCCTGGTCAGGAACTGAAGGCTGCCCGGCATCTTGAGCGCCAAGGATTTCAGACTTTCACACCCTCGATTGTAAAGACTGTGCGTCATGCGCGGCGCCGAACGGAACGGAAGGTTGCTCTTTTCCCGGGGTATCTGTTCGTGCGATTCGATATCGAGAATTGTGCGTGGCGTGCGGTAAACGGGACGCTTGGCGTACGGTCGCTGGTAATGGCGGGCGACCGGCCTTTGCCGGCACCAAGGGGTCTTGTCGAGAGCTTCATCGAATTGTCAGACAATGCGGGTCTCATGCAGACAGCATTCGAGCAAGGGCAGCGTGTCGAGATATTGTCCGGTCCCTTCGCAAGCTGGGTGGGGACGGTCGAACGGCTTGACGGCAGGGGGCGTGTGTTCGTGCTTTTGCGGCTGATGAACGGCGAAAGTGCGGTTGTCATGGATCGCGCGGCGCTCTGGCCGGCGGCCTGAGCGACAACAAGCGTACGCCGCAGTGCCGTTTTGTACCCGCTCGGCGAGATTTTGCCCGGGGTGATTCACCCGCGGGTGCGGTAGCAATGGCGTGGCAGTGAGTAGGCGTTTCGCATCACAAGAGGAGGGTATCAGGCGTCGATGAAGCGAATTTTCGTTACAGGTACGGCGGGGTTCATTGGCTTCCACCTATCGAAGCTGTTGCTCGACGAAGGGCATGTGGTCGGTGGTTATGACGGCATGACGGATTATTACGACGTGCGCCTAAAGGAACGGCGTCATGCCATGCTTCGCCAGAACGAACGCTTTACGGCGACGGAAGCCATGCTGGAGGACGGAGCGGCGCTCGGCGCGGCGGTGGCGGCGTTCAAGCCGGATGCGGTCGTTCATCTCGCCGCGCAGGCAGGCGTGCGCTACAGCCTCGAAAATCCGCGCGCCTATATCGACTCGAATGTGGCCGGCACACTGAATGTCATGGAGGCGGCGCGGGCGGCGGGTGTCCGGCATTTGCTGATGGCATCGACCAGTTCCGTCTATGGCGCGAATAAAGAGATGCCCTTCGACGAGCGGCAGAAGGCGGATACGCAGCTCACCATCTATGCGGCAACGAAAAAGGCCAATGAATCGATGGGGCATGCCTGGGCGCATATTCACGGGCTTCCCGTCACCATGTTCCGTTTTTTCACGGTCTACGGGCCCTGGGGCCGGCCCGACATGGCGCTCTTCAAGTTCACCAAGGGCATTCTCGAAGAAACTCCCATCGACATCTACAACCATGGCGACATGTATCGCGACTTCACTTATGTGGACGATCTGGTGCGCGGCATCCGCCTGCTGATCGATGCCGTGCCGGGCGGGCCGGAAACGGCAGTGGAAGACGATAGCCTGAGCCCGGCCGCTCCGTTCCGCGTGGTCAATATCGGGAACTCGGACAAGGTGAAGCTGCTCGATTTCATCGAAGCGATCGAGGATGAGCTCGGCCGGAAAGCGATCCGCAACTACATGCCGATGCAGACGGGCGACGTGCCGGCTACCTGGGCCGATGCAAGCCTGCTCAAGCGGTTGACGGGATACAGCCCGCAAACGCCCTTCCGCGAAGGCGTCGCGCGCTTCGTCCGCTGGTATCGGGACTACTACAATGTCTGAAGGTCACATGTTCAATCTGACGCTTGAAAATGCCCGCATAGCGGTGATCGGTCTCGGCTATGTCGGCCTTCCGCTGGCGGTGGAATTCGGCAAGTCGCGACCTGTGCTGGGTTTCGATATCAATGCCGCACGCGTTGCAGCGCTGGAAGCCGGGCATGATGCGACGCTTGAGGTCGAGGACCGCGAGCTGAAGGAGGCGACGCATCTGCGCTTCTCGGGCAATGCGGCCGATCTCGCTTCCTGCAACACCTTCATCGTGACCGTGCCGACGCCCATCGACGCGCATAAGCGGCCGGACCTGACGCCGCTCATCAAGGCGTCGGAAACGATCGGCAAGGTGCTGAAGCGCGGCGATATCGTGATCTACGAGTCGACCGTCTATCCCGGCGCGACGGAGGAAGACTGCGTTCCCGTTCTCGAGCGTGTCTCTGGGCTCCGCTTCAACGAGGATTTCTTCGCAGGCTACAGCCCGGAGCGGATCAATCCCGGCGACAGGCAGCACAGGCTGCCCTCCATCATGAAGGTGACCTCCGGCTCGACGCCGCAGGCCGCCGAATTCGCAGATGCGCTCTACCGCTCCATCGTGACGGCGGGGACGCACAAGGCGCCCTCGATCCGCGTTGCCGAAGCCGCCAAGGTGATCGAGAACACGCAGCGCGATCTCAACATTGCGCTGGTGAACGAACTCGCGATCATATTCGACCGCATGGGCATCGACACGGAAGCTGTGCTGCAGGCGGCCGGCACCAAATGGAATTTCCTCCCCTTCCGTCCCGGCCTTGTCGGCGGCCATTGCATCGGCGTCGATCCCTATTACCTGACGCACAAGGCCGAGGCCATCGGCTATCACCCGCAGATCATCCTTGCCGGCCGCAGACTGAACGATGGCATGGGCGCCCATGTCGCCGGGCGGCTTGTCAAGGAGATGCTGAGACGGCGGCTGCAGGTCGGCGGCGCGCGCGTGCTGGTGATGGGCCTCACCTTCAAGGAGAACTGCCCGGACCTGCGCAACACGCGCGTTGTCGATGTAGTGGCGGAACTGGAGGATTATGGCGCCATCGTGGATGTTCACGATCCCTGGGTGGATGCGGAAGAGGCGTTCCATGAATATGGCATTAGGCCCGTCGTTCGGCCGGCGCCCGCCGCCTATGACGCGATCGTGTTGGCCGTGGCGCATGATGCCTTCCGCGAGATGGGCGCGGCGGGTCTACGCCGCCTCGGGGGGGAAGGCCACGTGCTCTACGATCTGAAGTATGTTCTGCCTGCGGATGCAAGTGATTTGAGGCTTTGAATGGCCGCCTTGCTAAAAAGATTTGGCGAACTCGCGCACCGCGCATTGCCTATTGGAATTGGATTGGTTTTTCTCTTCATCGGACAGGCGCTGCTCGCTAGGATCACCGGTCCAGAAATTTATGGCTTCTACGGATATCTTTTGACATGGGTAGTAACTGCCTCTCTGCTGGCGAAGGCTGGGTATGAGTGGGTCCTTATCAAAATCGTACCCGGCAGCATTCGCGGTGGCCACATAGGTCGTATACGTTTCATTTTAGAGCGCTCGTTCAAGGCTGTTAGCCTTCGCGCGCTAACTTTCACTATCATTCTGATTGCAGTTGGCCTTACCACCGATCTGGGGCAAGGGGTGACTGTTGGCATTGCACTGTCCTGCTCATTCCTAGTCTTTTTTTTGTCTCTGAACGAGATCCGTCGGGCATTGGCGCTAGCGTATGGCTCGGTGTGGTTTGCCGATGCGCCGGAGAATATAGCCAAATCAGTTCTGATGGTCGCTATCGCGTGGGCTGTTGTTTCGGAAAACGGCTCAATAAGTGTTGAAGTTTTATTCTGGGCGAACCTTTCCGTAACTGTTGCTACGGTAGTCATCGCATCTCTGGTGTTCTTTCGCCTAAAAATGCCTGACTTTCTTTCAGTTCGACCAACTCATGAATGCATGAAGGGTCACAATGACCTTATGCGTTCGATGTGGCTAGCGAGTTTCTTCAACATCTGTCTTCGCAGTGGGGACGTCTTGGTCGTTGGCGCGCTCACAGATCCGACTACGACCGGCTTGTACATTGTTGCATCACGTATCGCCTCTCTTGCGGCAACGCCCGCCACTCTACTTGATCAAGTGGTGGCGCCGCGAGTTGCTGAGGCTGCTGAGTACGGCGAAAAAAATAGATTGCGCGATTTATCTTGGGAGTACGCAGTCTTGTCGTTTGTCGGGTGTGTGGTGCTTCTGGGCTTTTTAGCGTTGTTTGGGGTGCAATTCATTCGTGTTCTGTTTGGTGACGCCTATCAGGAAAGCTTGACAATCCTATGGGTGCTGCTCGCGGGGCATGTCGCGAACGCAATGACTGGGCCAACTGGTATCCTTTTGTCTATGACTGGGTCTCATCGTGTTTCGATCGTTGTCTCTGGCGCAAGTGTAATATGCTACTTTTTTCTTTTGTATCTTTGGGCGCCAACCTATTTTGCCATGGGCGCAGCTAGCGCTTTCTCAGTGGCAATTGGTTTGAAAGTGCTGCTGCAGCTTCTCCTTGTAATTCGGCGCCTCCGGTTTAATCCGACAGTTTTCCAATGGCCTCGTTTTGGCAAGGTCAGTTAAATATGCCGCTCCTTATTGGAGAAAATCGTCCTTGGGTGGACAGTTTGGTTTCACTAGATCGTGCGGTCGCTATGATCCCTGAATCACGAGAATAATCATGCCCTTGTCCACCTCTCTACTGGGACGGCGTATGACTTCATTCGCCGCTGTAGCCATATTCGGCTCGATAGCACTGGTGATGCTGGCGATGGGCAGCCTGACGCAAAATCATCGAATCTCTCTTGTTTTCTATGCGGCGGTAGTGATCGCTTCGTTGGGTTACCTGTTCTGGCGCACACGAGACGAATTGGCCATCTCGGTTCTTTCGGTGTTCTGCGTCCTGTTCTCTGCTTTCCACTTTGGGCTCCTTCTTGCAGATCTCACCGGAACCGATGTGCACAGACTCTTCGGTGGTGTACTTGGTTGGTACCTCCGCGAGGACTTGGTCTTTGGTGCCTATCGCGCTTCGCTTCTTTTCTTGTTGGGTACGGTGTGCGGTGGTTTGGTGGCGGTAAAAGTATGGCGACGTCGCCCGCGACACCGTCTCGCTATTCAACCAACACGGAGGCGAACGGCGAGATTAGTATTGCTATTTCTTTTAATGTCGGTCGCTGCTTGGCTCATCATTGTCACGGGTATTTTGGGGATCAGAAACTATACAGAATATAATTTCGTCGCCCGATCAGCATCCGCTGGAATATTCGGATTCATCTTAATGATATTATATCCGTTGATTGCCGCGCTTTTCTTTCTGGCGGTGAACGCATCGACAAGACTTGGCCCTCCATTTCTAGTTTTTTCAGTATTTGGAATTGTAGCGTTTCCGATGGGGTTGCGGGGCGAGGTTCTGTTTCCGCTCGCAATGGTTGTCTCCGTTTTGGTCGTTCAAGGCCGTCTGCATTTGTCGATCTGGAGGGGTCTTGCTGGTGCATATGCGGTGTCTGTCGCTTCTTCGTTTGGCCGAATTTTCCGTGCTGACACGGACTTGTCTGAGGCTATACGAGGAGCTTCGGGTGTTACGGGCTTGGCTGAAATGGGGGGATCGCTGCGCCCCGTAGTTGAAGTGCGCGCTTGGCTCGATAGTGGGGCGGATGTACTGCGATGGGGTGAAACATATTACGCTCCCTTTGAGCGGACTGTTTTGCGTTTGTTCCCCATCGTGGAGAGGGAATCGGCGCTGACCGATGAGCGTTTAATGAACACGTTGCTCGTCGCTCGAACGGGGGGGAACTATGGCTTTTCGATTGCAGCCGAGGCGCTCGTCAACTTTGGTGAGTTGGGGTGCGTACTTATTGGAGCAATATCGGGTGTCTTGCTCGTTATTTATGGACGTCAGATTGAGTGTGGGAGGATGCCAATCATCCTTTCCGCGGTCGTGTTCGGTTTATTCATTCACATCCGACAGGGTTTCGTAACTGCATACGGTTCTGCTCTGTTGTTCTTGGTTATCTGTTTTTTGGTTTCCTTCCTTTTTGAACGCGGCATCAGGCTGAAACTGAACCGGACAGCAAGTTCGTACGGTACTCAATGACACGTGTCCTTCTAACGCTCGGGCGCCTGAATCGCGGCGGGGCGGAAATGCGGCTTCTTCGATTGTTCCAGGCAGCGCATGCTCGCAAAGAATCGTTGTCGCCCGTGGTCTTTGTCGTTTCCGGGAAAAAAGGCACATTGGACGATGCATATGTTGCGGCAGGTGTTCGTCTAATATATGGGCGTCCAGGCTTGGCGGGACTTGCATGCCTTTATCGAACATGTCGACTTGTGCGTCCGGACATTGTGCACGCCAATGTGCTTCTGGCGAGCGGTCTGCACTTGCTGGTTGCGTGGATAGCGGGCGTTCGTGTGCGAATCGCCCATATACGCAACACCGGTTATGACAGAGATGATTTGTTCATTCGCATCCGGAATCGAGTCTTTCGATCGATTCTGAACTTGTTTAGTACTGCCGTAGTGGGTGTTTGCGATGGCGCTAAAGAGTTTTCCGGTGCGTCACTTGCCCGGTGGAAGACTATCTACAATGGCGTCGAAGTGTCTGATGCCATTGAAGCTCTGCCAAAGCTCGGTGATCCAAAAGAACTATTGGAAATTGTCTTCTTGGGCCGATTGCATCCTCAGAAGAATCCGGTGCGTGCTGTGAAGATCATGTCTATTGTCAGAGCGATGACTGGGGCTAGATGTAGATTGAGATTTGTTGGCCGCTCCGATGGCGCTTCTGGGGACGCTACGAAATTTTCAGTTAACGAGGCGGGATTAGAGAATGTGATAGAGTTTTGCGACGAAACGGATCAGCCGCTCGCAGTTCTCGCCTCCTCGCATGTCTTATTGCTTACGTCGGTAAGGGAGGGGCTTCCCGGGGTAGTTCTCGAAGCTCTGTCGTGCGGTACTCCGGTCGTGGCCTCGGCACTTCCCGGCGTGGCGGAAGTTTCCATGTTTTGTGAAGGGGTAATCGCTGTCGATCTTGCAGAACCTGACGAAAAATGGGCAGAGGCGATAGTTTTAGCTTCGGAGATGGACCGCGGCAGGATTGCCAAGTCGTTTCGCGTTGGGCCATTTACATTAGATGCGCATTACAGAGAAATGATGTCGCTATGGGGGGTGCGACCATGATGCGGCGCTTGGATTTTAAACTGTCTCTGCAAGTTGAGCGTCGACATGAAACTTCTTTCGTTCGATTGACGAATGAAATTTCATCTTACTTTGCTTGTTGATGGGATTTAAGTGTCCATGAACAATCTTACAGTTGTTCTGGAGCAAGTTTTCCTGTGCGACAGATCCGGGCGGTACGCTAGCTTAAGCACATTCGATGACGCTTTCTGGAAGCGGTATCTCCGGGTATTCGATCGGGTTCGCATCGTCGCGCGTGTGAAGCGGGTGAACGATTTCCCCGATGGGGCGTCTGTGCTGGCCGAACCGAGAGTGAGCGTTGCAGAGATACCCTTCTATCAAGGCCCCTTTCAGTTTCTGCTCCGGTACGTCGAGGTACAAAAGGCGCTGAAAAAGGCCGTGGATGCGGACGGCTTCTTCATTCTGAGGCTGCCGGGCTTTCTCGGAATGGCAGTTGGGCAGCGTCTGAGGAGATTGCGCCGCCCGTATGCCGTAGAACTCGTGGGCGATCCTCAGGAGATATTGAGGCCAGGTGTTGCTGGCTCGCCCTTTACGAGACCATTGCTCAGGCCTTGGTTTGTTAGAGGAACTCGCGTTGCATGTTATGGCGCTGTTGGCGTGTCGTATGTCTCGCATTTGGTTTTAAGCGAGCGTTATCCTGCGGCTGACGGGGCGGAGATCGAATACTACTCCAGCATCAACTTGCCATCCGAGCGATTTGTAAGTGAATCGCGACACTATCAGCCTTCTATTTCGCCGGTTCGTATTCTTACTGTCGGGTCGCTTGAGTATCGTGCGAAGGGTGTGGATGTCCTTTTGAGGGCATGTGCAAGCCTTAATTCTAGCAATGTTCCGGTGTCTTTGGAGATTGTCGGCGAAGGAATTCTTCGGCGTGAGCTTGAGGAGCTGGTTCAGTCTCTCGGAATATCGGATGCAGTCCGCTTTGCGGGACACCTGCCGCATGACGATGTATTCAACCAGATGGATCAATGTGACCTTTTCGTTCTGGCAAGCCGCAGCGAGGGATTGCCTCGGGTCGTCGTTGAGGCGATGGCCCGCGGTTTGCCGGTCGTCGCCACGTCGGTGGGGGGGATTCCCGAACTAATTGACGTTGAGTTTCTTGCGCCGCCGGACGATGCCGCGGCTCTCGCGGATTTGATCGGCAAAGTCGTGTCATCGCCGGAGACTCTTTCCTCCATGTCTGCCAACAATTTGGGCCGTGCATCGGCATATGCTGCGAGCGAATTGACGACAAGGAGAGATCGATTTTATCGCGCCATTTTGGCACGATCGGAGTAGCCAAGATGCGAGTCATGCAACTCATCAAGACGACGCGCGGCGCAACATGGGCGTTGCGGCAAGTTCGCGTGTTGCGCGATCTGGGGGTCGAGGTTCATGTCGTGTTGCCCGATGGCGAAGGATTGACGAGCGAGTATCGCAACGCAGGAGCGGCGGTGCATATCCTTGACACCGACATTGCCAGTTTGAAGCGTCCTGCAGCATTCCTTGAAGCTCGTCGAGCATTCCGCTCGTTGGTAGATTCAACGAAGCCGCAATTGCTTCATTCTCATTTCGTTGGCACGACACTTTTTATGCGATTTGCGATGGGGAACTCCGGTCCAAAGCGAATTTTTCAAGTGCCCGGCCCCTTGCACTTGGAGAATTTGATTACGAAGCAGGTGGAGATTAGAAGCGCTGGTGCATTGGATTTCTGGGTGGCGAGTTGTTCCGCCACGCGAGAAATCTATCGGAACGCCGGAATTTCGGATCGCAAGATTGGCATGGTGTACTATGGAATCGACTTTGATCGATTCAGGACGGTTTCCCCGGTAGATCTGCGGTCAAGTTTGGGAATTTCGAGGGATGCCGCAGTTGTGGGCATGGTTGCCTATATATATGGACCTAAGAAGTGGCTCGGGCAGAGACGTGGATTGAAGGGCCATGAAGATTTGATCGATGCACTGGGGCTTCTCAAGCGCCACGGACGCGATATCGCCGGTGTATTCGTTGGAGGCGCTTGGACAGGCGCTGAACGCTATGCAGAACAGGTCTATCGGTACGGGAAAACGGTGCTCGCAGACAGCGCGCACTTTCTAGGAAACCGCGACGATGTTGCCGATCTTTATGCGGGCTTCGATGTTGCTGTTCATCCGTCACATTCCGAGAACTTGGGAGGCGCGGTGGAATCTCTTGCTTTGGGAGTGCCTACAATAACCACCAATGTTGGTGGCTTTCCAGATGTAGTCCTGCCAGGTAAAACCGGGTGGCTTGTGCCGCCCAGACAGCCATATAAACTCGTGACAGCAATAGAGGATGCCTTGGACAGGCCGGAACTTGCACGGGAATATGCAACTCAGGGATCGCTTCTCGTAAGAGAGAAACTTGACGTGAACAAGAATGGACGCGAACTTCTTTCCTATTATCAGTCTATTGCATGATGCCAGCTATCAGCTTCATTCCATTCGAAGACATTGATGTGCAGCCAATGAAGCGCATGGTCGATATTCTGGGGTCGCTTGCCGCGCTTCTCGTCCTGCTGCCCGTGATCCTTCTCGTTGCGGCGGCGATCCGCTGGCGCATGGGCGCGCCCGTCCTCTTCCGGCAGCTGCGCCCCGGTCTCCACGGCCAGCCCTTCGAGATGATAAAGTTCCGTACCATGCTGAATGCCACCGATGCGCAAGGCCGGCCCTTGCCGGATGCGGAACGCCTCACGGCACTCGGCCGCTTTCTGCGCGCAATGAGCCTCGATGAGCTGCCCGAGCTCTGGAATGTGCTCAATGGCGATATGAGCCTTGTCGGCCCGCGGCCGCTGCTGATGGAATATCTGGAGCTTTACTCGCCGGAGCAGGCGCGGCGCCATGAAGTAAAGCCCGGCATCACCGGCTGGGCGCAGGTGAACGGCCGCAATGCCATCTCCTGGGAAGAGAAGTTCAGGCATGATGTCTGGTATGTCGACAACCGCAGTCTTTGGCTCGATCTGAAAATCCTCCTGCTGAGTGTCGTAAAGGTCTTCGGCAGGCATGGCATTTCGGCAGATGGAGAGGCGACGATGCCGCGGTTCAGGGGGGGCCGTTCATGAATGGACTGATCGGCGTCTATGGCGCGGGCGGGTGTGGCCGAGGGATTCTTCCTCTCGTGCGGGCGCAGGCGAAGGATGCGCAAGTCGTGTTCATCGACGACGGCATGGCGCCGGGCACTTCGAACGGCCATGAAATCATGGGATGGGAGAAGTTCCGCGGCCTCGAAGCACCGTCAAAGCGGGTTTGCCTTGCGATTGCGGCTTCGGCGGTTCGCGAGAAACTTGCGCTGCGCTGCGACAGTGAAGGCATTGGCCTGTTCGAGGCGCGCGCCGCAAATGTCATTCAGATGGACGATGTGGTTATAGACGACGGCGCATGCCTGTCACCCTTCGTCACCCTGACCTCGAACATACGTATCGGCCGTTGTTTTCACGCCAATCTTTACTCCTATGTTGAGCACGATTGCGTCATCGGTGATTTCGTCACATTCGCACCTGGCGTGAAATGCAATGGAAATGTAACGGTCGAGGATCATGCCTATATCGGCGCGGGCGCCGTGCTGAAACAGGGAGAGCCCGGAAAGCCGCTTGTCATCGGCCGTGGTGCCGTCGTCGGCATGGGGGCGGTCGTCACGAAGAGCGTTCCGCCGGGCGTGACGGTCGTCGGCAATCCCGCGCGCATTCTGGAGAAGCGCGATGCTTGATACGCCCTTCGCGCCCTGGCCGAGCTTCACCGAGGAGGAGGCGGACGCCGTCCGTCGCGTGCTGCTGTCCAACCGGGTGAATTACTGGACGGGCAAGGAGTGCCGCCAATTCGAGGAAGAGTTCGCAGCATGGGCGGGCACGCGCCATGCGATCGCACTGACGAACGGTACCGTCGCGCTCGATCTTGCGTTGCGCGGGCTCGGTATCGGGCCGGGCGACGAGGTGATCGTCACGCCGCGTACATTTATCGCTTCTGTTTCCTGCGTCGTGAATGCGGGGGCGGTTCCCGTTTTCGCCGATGTCGGCCGCGACAGCGGCAATCTTTCGGCCGAAACCATCGAGGCGGCCCTCACACCGCGCACCAAGGCCGTCATCCTCGTCCATCTCGCCGGCTGGCCCTGCGATATGGATCCGATCATGACGCTTGCAGAGCAGCGCGGTTTCAAGGTGATCGAGGACTGCGCGCAGGCGCATGGCGCGCAGTACAAGGGGCGCTCCGTCGGCGCCATCGGGCATGTCGGCGCCTGGTCGTTCTGCCAGGACAAGATCATGACGACCGGCGGCGAAGGCGGCATGATCACCTGCAATGACGCCGATCTATGGTCGCGCATGTGGTCGTTCAAGGATCATGGCAAGAGCTGGGAAGCGGTCTATGAGCGGGCGCATCCGCCTGGGTTCCGCTGGGTTCATGACAGCTTCGGTACCAACTGGCGCATGCTCGAAATGCAGGCGGCAATCGGCCGTATCCAGCTTGCCCGCATGAGCGATTGGCAGACGAAGCGTGCTGAAAATGCGAGCCGCATTGCCAATGCACTGGCGCCTTTCAGCGGCTCAGGCGGTGCGCTGCGTCTGCCGCAGCTGGCGCATGAGGGCAATGATGCGCCTGGCAGCAGGCATGCCTTCTACAGGCTCTACGGATATGTGCAGCCTGAGAATCTTGCGCCCGGCTGGAGCCGCGACAAGATTGTGGAAGAAATTTCCGCGCGGGGCGTACCCTGTTTTCAGGGCAGCTGCTCGGAAGTCTATCGGGAGCACGCGTTTGACGGCACGGGGTGGCGGCCGGAAAACGCGCTTCCGGTGGCGCAGGAACTTGGGCAAACGAGTCTTTGTTTTCTCGTGCATCCAACCTTGCGAGACGAAGACATACGCAAGACCTGCGAAGTAGCGTCAACCGTATTCACCGCGGCGACGGGTCACGCCGTTTGAACCTGGCAATCAGCGTCTGTCTTGGAGACTGTCCCATCGGAATGAATTCGATATGAGCGCTATTCTCCGATTTGCCGATCGGACAACGGATCGGCTTTTGTCGCTTCCCCGTCCAGCCAAACGTCTGGTGGCGGTGTCTTCCGACCTTTTTCTCGTGATCGCCACTGTCTGGCTGGCTTTTGTGCTGAGGCTGGAGGATTTCGTTCCTTTGTCCTATCCGGTGCTGACAGCGGCCGCAACGAGCGCGATCATAGCCGTGCCTGTGTTTCTCTATTTCGGTCTTTATAACGCAATCTTCCGGTTTGCCGGTACGCATGCTCTGATCGAGGTCGGCCGCGCCATTCTGGTTTATGCCATCGTCTTCTCAGGCATCTTTACGCTGATCGGTTTTTCCGGGATACCGCGTTCGGTCGGTATCATTCAGCCGATACTGTTTCTCCTTGGTGTGCTCGCTTCCCGCGCCTTTGTCCGCGGGTTTTTGGGGCGCCGCTCCGCTGCCTTGACGCGCAAGGTCAGAATGCGCGTATTGATCTATGGTGCAGGGTCGGCCGGACAGCAGCTTGCAAATGCGCTTGCAGGTGGAGAGGGGTATGAGGTCTTAGGCTTTGTCGATGACGATCCGTCATTGCACAAACGCCGCCTGAACGGCCGTCTCGTCTACTCTCCGGACCGGCTCTACAAGATCATTGGAAAGCTCGATATCACGGATATCCTGCTTGCCATTCCTTCGACCGACAGGATTCGCCGCCGCGAAATTTTGCGGTTTCTCGAGCCCATGTCGGTGCGTGTGCGCACGCTGCCAGGTCTCGACGATCTTGCCTATGGCCGCATTCAGGCAAGCGAGCTGAAGGAACTCGATGCGGACGACCTTCTGGGGCGGCAGCCCGTTGAGCCTGACAGGAATCTCATAGAAAGCGACATTCGCGGCAAGAATGTGCTGGTCACCGGCGCAGGCGGGTCGATCGGCAGCGAACTCTGCCGGCAGATAATTGCATGCCAGCCAAAGCGGCTTGTTCTCTTCGATTCCTCAGAGTTTGCGCTTTTCAGGATACATCAGGAACTTTTGCCGCGCGCCGGGCGGTCCGGCGTTGAACTCGTTCCAGTGTTGGGTTCCGTTCAGGATGAGGAACGCATAGGCGAAGTCGTCCCGTCGTTCGAGCCCGACACGATCTATCACGCTGCGGCTTACAAACATGTCCCTCTCGTTCAGGGGAACCCGATCGAGGGATTGAAGAACAATGTCTGGGGAACAATGGCTTGTGCGCGCGCGGCACACAGGCATGGCGTCGGCAAATTCGTTCTCGTCAGCACGGACAAGGCGGTCCGGCCGACCAATGTGATGGGCGCCAGCAAGCGCCTCGCCGAACTCGTGTTGCAGGCGATCGATGCCGATCTGCGTTCCACGCCGGGGCTGCAGGATGGCGGCGGCCGGAACACGCGCTTTTCCATGGTGCGGTTTGGCAATGTCCTCGATTCTTCGGGCTCGGTCGTGCCCCTGTTCCGCAAGCAGATTGAGGATGGCGGGCCCATCACGCTTACACATCCGGAAGTAACGCGTTTCTTCATGACCATTCCGGAGGCGGCCCAGCTTGTGATTCAGGCTGGCGCCATGGGGCAGGGCGGAGACGTGTTCCTTTTGGATATGGGAGAGCCTGTCCAGATCGCGCATCTTGCGCGCCGCATGATCGCACTTTCGGGGCTGACGGCGAAGGACGAGGAAAATCCGGACGGCGACATCGAAATCCGGGTTGTCGGCCTGCGTCCGGGCGAAAAGCTCTATGAAGAATTGTTGATTGGCGATAATCCGCAGCCGACCGGTCATCCGAGGATCATGAAAGCGAATGAAGAAATGATCGAATGGAGTGACCTCGCGCCGCAGCTCGACAGCTTGCGCGACGCGATGCGGCGGATGGATATGGATACAGTTGAGGCCATATTGACGAGGCTTGTTTCCGGGTACAAGCCGTCGTCATGCGGAACGTCTGGCGATTGAAAGTGCGACCGATAGAGGTCAGGCAGGGCACCTGATGCTGGTCCGGCCGACAGAGTGATACTCGAAGCCTGCGTCCTGCATCTCGGCGGTCGTGTATATGTTCCGCAAGTCGATGATGAGGGGGCGGCGGAGGAGCGATTTCACGCGTTTGAGGTCCAGTGCGCGGAATTCGTTCCATTCGGTGAGGATCACCAGCGCATCGGCATCCTTCATCGTGCCATAGGCGTCTTCCGCCCAGTCGACATGTGGAAGAAGCTGGCGGGCCTCATGCATGCCTTCAGGATCGAAGGCTACGATGCGCGCGCCTGATTTCTGAAGCGCGGGAATGATGTCGAGGCTCGGTGCGTCGCGCATGTCGTCGGTATTCGGCTTGAAGGTGACGCCCAGCACGGCTATGCGCTTGCCTTCGATGTCGCCGCCCAGCGCCTGCGCGATCCGCTCCGCCATGCGCTTCTTGCGGGCGTCATTCGCGTGCACCACCGCATCGACAATCGAAACGGATGTGCCGAAATCATTGGCCGTCTGCAGCAGCGCCTTGGTGTCCTTCGGGAAGCAGGAGCCGCCATAGCCGGGGCCCGCATGAAGGAATTTCTTGCCGATACGGCCGTCAAGGCCGATGCCGCGCGCCACATCCTGTACATTGGCGCCCGTCGCCTCGCAAAGATCGGCCATCTCGTTGATGAAGGTAATCTTGGTGGCGAGGAAAGCATTGGCCGCATATTTGGTGAGTTCCGATGTGCGCCGGTCTGTGAAAAGAACGGGCGTTTCGTTCAGGAAAAGCGGGCGATAGATGCGGCGCATCACTTCGCGCGCGCGTTCGGAGTCCGTGCCGACGACGACACGGTCCGGCCGCATGAAATCGTCGATGGCGGCGCCTTCGCGCAGGAATTCAGGGTTCGAGGCCACATCGAAGTCGAGGCCGGGGCGGCGAGCGCGGATCAGCTCTTCCACGCGGTCGCCGGTGCCCACCGGCACGGTCGATTTATTGACGATAACGGCATAGGTATCGAGATTGTCGGCAATCTCCTCGGCGGCGGCGAAGACGTAGGTGAGATCGGCATGGCCATCGCCGCGCCGGCTCGGCGTGCCGACTGCGATGAAGATCGCTTCCGCGCCTTTTACGGCGTCGGCAATGTTCGTCGTAAAAGTGAGGCGTCCAGCTTTTGCATTGTCGTTCGCCAGTGCTTCGAGACCCGGCTCGAATATCGGAATTTCGCCGCGCTTCAGCCGCTCGATCTTTCCCGCGTCCTTGTCGACACAGACGACATCATGTCCGAATTCAGCAAAGCATGTGCCGGAGACAAGGCCCACATAGCCCGTGCCGATCATGGCAATCTTCATCGGGAAATCTCTTGTGCGTTAGCGGATGAACGAAAATCTGGACAAAGCTATCTACTGTTTCAGTAACAATTCTGCGACAGGCCGGAATTTTGGCGCGATGTCGGGGCGGGAAAGCGCAAGCGCGAGATTGGCCGAGAGGAAGCCGATCTTGTCGCCGCAATCATAGGTCGTTCCCTCGAAGCGGTAGGAAAAGAAATCCTGATCCGCAATGAGTTCGATCATGGCATCGGTGAGCTGGATTTCGCCGCCGGCACCCGGCTTCTGGATTTCGAGCTTGGCGAAGATTTCCGGCTGCAGGATGTAACGGCCGGAAATGATGAGGTTCGAAGGCGCGTCTTCGAGCTTCGGCTTTTCCACCATGCCGGTGATGCGATGCGTGCGCTCGTCGAATTTTTGATTGAGCGCTACCACACCATAACGGTTCACATGGTCCTGCGGCACTTCCTCCACCGCGATGACATTGCCGCCATGCGCCTTGTAGACATCCATCATCTGGGCAAAGCAGCCGCGGGGCGCGTGGATCAGCATGTCCGGCAGTGCGAGCAGGAAGGGCTCATGGCCCACGATATCGCGCGCGCACCAGACGGCATGGCCGAGGCCCAAGGGCTCCTGCTGGCGGACGAAGCTTGCTGCGCCCGCCGCCGGGCGGCTCGGCTTCAACATGGCGATTTCGGCGGTCTTGCCGCGTGCCTTCAGCGTCGCTTCCAGTTCATAGGCGAGATCGAAATGATCCTCGATCGCTCCCTTGCCGCGCCCGGTCACGAAGACGAAATGCTCGATGCCGGCTTCCGCCGCTTCCTCCACCGCATACTGGATCACCGGCTTGTCGACGACGGTCAGCATCTCCTTCGGCACCGCCTTAGTCGCGGGCAGGAAGCGCGTGCCGAGGCCGGCGACGGGGAAAACGGCTTTGCGGGGCATCTGGGTCATTCAGGTCTCGCGGTGCGAAGTGTCAGCTAAGTAATTCATATCAGTAAGGAATTTGGCTTTCCAGAGCGACTTTTGGCATGGGGGGCAGCTTGCTGCAGGTGATGCGCGTTCCGCCTGTTTCCGATCGGGTAAAATCCATGTATCTAGAGACGCCTTCAGACCCCAAGGCATTCCCAGGGAACAGTCGGTCGGGGGTGGTGTGCTGGTGCTTCACCGGCCTTGATTGTCCATGTCGGGAGAGCGTCTGAATATGACGAAGCGGGTCGCGCTGATTACGGGTATTACGGGCCAGGATGGCAGCTATCTGGCCGATCTCCTGGTCTCCAAGGGCTATGAGGTTCACGGTCTTATGCGCCGCTCCTCCTCGCTCAATACCGACCGGGTGAACCATCTCTATAATGAGGATAGCGCGCCCGCTACGGGCATCGGCATGCATTTCGGCGATATGTCGGATGGCGGCAGCCTTCTGCGCGTCCTGAAGGATGTGAAGCCCGACGAGGTCTATAATCTCGCCGCCCAGAGCCATGTGAAGGTGAGCTTCGACAAGCCGGAATATACGGCCGATGTGAACGCGACCGGTGTGCTGCGGCTTCTGGAGGCGATCCGCCTTCTCGATATGGGCGAGAGTGTGCGCTTCTATCAGGCGTCGACGTCCGAGCTTTTCGGCAATGTGCAGGAAACGCCGCAGAGCGAGACGACGCCCTTCCGGCCGCGCAGCCCTTATGCGATCTCCAAGCATTTCGCCTTCCAGACGGTCGTGAACTACCGAGAGGCCTATGGCTTCCATGCCTCGAACGGCATCCTTTTCAACCATGAGGGGCCGAACCGGGGCGAGAATTTCGTGAGCCGCAAGATCACGCGCGCCGTTGCGGCGATCCATCACGGGCTGCAGGACCGGCTCTATCTTGGCAATATCAACTCGCGCCGCGACTGGGGCCATGCCCGGGATTATGTCGAAGGCATGTGGCTCATGCTGCAGAAAGAAGTGCCTGGCGATTATGTTCTCGCGACCGGCGAGGAGCATTCGGTGCGCGATTTCGTTGAGCTTGCCTTCGACATGGTTGGACGTCCCATCGAATGGGAAGGTTCGGGCCTCGAAGAGAAGGGCATCGACCGGAAATCCGGCAAGGTGCTGATCGAGATTGATCCGAATTACTACCGCCCGGCGGAAGTGAACTCGCTGGTCGGCAACGCCGCCAAGGCGCGCGATGAACTCGGCTGGACGCACAAGACGACGTTCAAGGAACTTGTTGCGGAAATGGTCGAGGCCGATATGCGCCGCATGAGCGGCGGTGCCGTTGCCGCGCATGGCGGCTAGGCCGGATCGGCTTCCATCACCTTGCGAATCTTTGCGGCGAGTTCTTCGCGTCGATAGGGCTTGCTGAGCAGCTGAACACCCCGGTCGAGGCGTCCCTGATGGACAATTGCATTTTCGGTATAGCCTGATGTGAACAGCACCTTGAGGCTGGGGCGGAACTTCACAGCTGCTTCGGCAAGCTGGCGCCCGTTCATGCCGCCCGGCATCACCACATCGGTGAAAAGCAGGTCGATACTCGCATCCGATTTCAGAATGTCGAGTGCCTTCACACCATTTTCTGCGCCAGTCACGCGGTAGCCGAGATCGGCCAGTTGCCGCAGCACGTTCTGACGGACCAGTTCGTCATCCTCGACGACGAGAACGTGTTCCGTGCCTGTCGATTCAGGTCTTTCCGGTCCGGGCTGATAGGCTGCGTCACTTTCCGCTTGGGAGCGCGGCAGGTAAATCTTCACGCATGTGCCTTCGCCAAGCTCTGAATAAATTTTTGCATGGCCGCCGGATTGCTTCACGAAGCCGAAGACCATGCTGAGGCCGAGCCCGCTTCCCCGTCCGGCTCCCTTGGTTGTAAAGAAGGGCTCGAAGGCGCGTTCCAGCGTTTCCTTCGACATGCCCGAGCCGGTATCCGTCACCGAGACCATCACATATTGTCCGGGCGTCACGTCACTATGTGCATCGGCATAGGAGTCATCTAGGGTCGCATTGGACGTTTCGATCGTGAGACGGCCGCCATCCGGCATGGCGTCGCGCGCGTTGACGGCAAGGTTCACAAGCGCCGCTTCGAGTTGGCCGGGATCAATCTCCGCGCGCCACAAGCCACCCGCGCCTGCAATTTCCAGATCGATATCCTCATTCAGCGTCCGCCGCAGCAGGCCTTCGATGCCGTGAATGAGCTTGTTGACGTCGATGACCTTCGGTTCGAGCGGCTGACGGCGGGCGAATGCGAGAAGCCGCTTTGTCAGGTCCGCGCCGCGCTCGGCCGCCGTGACGACCGTTTGAGCAAGCTGTCTGCTGCGCGGATTGATTGTCTCGTCGCGTTCCAGCATCTCGCCATTGCCGAGGATCACGGTAAGAAGATTGTTGAAGTCATGCGCGATGCCGCCGGTCAGCTGGCCGAGCGACTCGATCTTCTGGGACTGGCGGAGATTTTCTTCCGCGGCGCGCTGTGCCGTCACGTCCCGGCAGATGAACATGATCGATTCCGGCAGAAGCCTGCTTGCTGGCGTGAAGACGAAGTTGGCATGGATTTTACGTGCATTCGGTCCCTTGCCGGCGAGACGTCCCTCGAAATCGAACGAGGTCCTTTCCCGGTTTGACAGAGATCGGAAGTCTTCCAGCCACTTACCGCGGTCTTCGGGATGTAAAAGCTCCTCAAAGGAGCGGCCGAGCGATGCGTCGAAACGTGTTATTTCGAGGAAGGTATTGTTGCAGGACTGGATGGCGCCGTTGATGCCGAGATACCCGATCCCGGTACCGGAACTGTCGAACAGCTGGCGCAACCGCTCGTCATTCTGGCGGAGCGATAAGCTCGCCGTCTCGAGTGCCTGCAGCCGTTCCGCTTCGGCAACATATCGCTCGCGATATTGCGCGAAGAGATTGAGAAAGAGTGCATAGGACACGAAACTCAGCAGGAAGACCGAAGGTGCACCGAGCTGCAGTGCATAGTGCTCAATATCTTCCAATGCCAGATAGACCGCGAAGACAAAAGCAGCCGATGCGACGATCAGATAGTCGATGAAGCGCCGGCTTTGGGACGGATTGGTGAATTTGTTGAAGGCGATGAGCGGGAAGTACCAGAAGAGATAGGGGAACATCAGCACGAGTTCGCCTGTCTGATTAAAGGCGACCAATGATGCGGCGGCCAGATAGAAGGCAAAGAAAATCGCCGCCGAGGCCGCTATGAGAGGCAGGTTTTCCGCGGGCTTCAGGACCAGCACAAGCAGCAGGATGCCCGACACGGCCCCGCAAATGCTGATCAGCCAAATTTCAGCGGTGCTGATCGATCCGGGGACGAAAGAGAAGGCAATGCCGAGCAGCGAGCCCACAAAGGCTATTGAGAGACCGACCAGGAGGATGGTTCTCGCCCGGCGGGCATATTCGGCACTTGCCTCTGTGAATGGCGTCATCGGGTATCCATTTGGGCGGGCATCCGGAAGGGACGCAGGCCTCGCATCTGCCCCGGATGCCGCCTGACGCCGGTATAGTGGCGCAATTCGGGGCTTAAGTCATTTGAGCTGCATAGGTGGCCAGCCGGGGCAATGCAGAGTAGAAATCCTGATTTCCGGCAGCGTTAACCCTTTTCCCCAAGCCGGGGTGAAAAGAGGATTGCGTTCCAATAGAATTTGCGGCACCCGCTCTTGGGGGGCGGCAGACAATATGAGCAGGGCAGAAGCGCCATGATCTATCCAGTCATTCTTTCGGGCGGCGTCGGCTCGCGTCTTTGGCCGATTTCGCGCTCGCTTTACCCAAAGCAGCTTTTGCCGCTTGTCTCTGAGCTTCCCATGATGCTGGAGACGGCGCTCCGTGTCCGGGGCGGAGAAGATTTCGCGGCACCGATCATCGTCTCGAATGACGAGCACCGCTTCATCATTGCGCAGCAGATGCGCGATGCGGGCATCGCACCTCTCGCGCATATACTGGAGCCCCAGGGCCGGAACACGGCGCCTGCCGCCGCTGCCGCTGCCGCCTTCGTGCAGGTGCAGGACCCGAAAGGCATTCTCCTCATCCTGCCGGCCGATCATCACATTTCGAACACTGAGGCCTTTCTCGCTGCGATCGCCAAGGGTGCGACGCTTGCCGAAGATGGCCACCTCGTCACTTTCGGCGTGCTGCCCTCCGGACCCGAGACCGGCTATGGCTATATCAAGCGCGGCAAGGCGATCGAGGGGACCGGCGCTTTCGCTGTCGAGCGCTTTGTCGAGAAGCCCGATCTCGAAACGGCAAAATCCTATCTCGCCGAAGGCGGATATGACTGGAACGCCGGCATCTTCATGTTCCGCGCCGATACGATCCTCGATGAAATGCGCAAGCATTGTCCCGAGATCGCCGCCCGCGCAGGCGAGGCAGTGGTTAAGGGCGTCCGCGATCTCGATTTCCTGCGTCTCGATGCAGAGGCCTTCGGCGCTTCGCCGTCGAATTCCATCGACTATGCAGTCATGGAACATGCCGCCAATGTCGCCGTCGTTCCGGCCGATATGGGTTGGAGCGATATAGGCTCTTGGAGCGCCCTCTGGGAAATCGGCGAGAAGGACGAAAGCGGAAATGTCATTTCAGGCGATGTTCTGACCGCCGACACGAAGAATTCCTATATCCGCGCTGAAAACGGCCTTGTGGCGACGGTCGGCGTTGAAAACCTCATCATTGTCGAAACGGGCGATGTGATGCTGGTCGCTTCGCGCGATCGCGTGCAGGAGGTGAAGGCAATTGTGGACCGTCTGGCAGCAAACGGCCGTACCGAGCACCAGCTTCACACCCGCGTTCACAGACCCTGGGGCTATTATGAAGGCCTCGATTCCGGCGAGCGTCATCAGGTAAAGCACCTCATGGTTCATCCCGGCGCCTCGCTGTCGCTCCAGATGCATCATCATCGCGCCGAGCATTGGGTGGTCGTGAAGGGCCGTGCGGAAGTGACCGTCGGCGACAAGGTGAGCATTCTCGAAGAAAACCAGTCGGTCTATATTCCGCTTGGCACGACGCATCGCCTCGCCAATCCCGGTACGGAGCCGCTCAGCATCATCGAAGTGCAATCGGGCGCCTATCTCGGCGAGGACGACATCGTCCGCTTCGACGATGTCTATGGCCGTGACGTGAAGAAACCGGCGGCCCAGTGACTGCGACTGCCTTGCCCTGCCTAAATGATCGTTCGCAGGTGATGCCTTTGATCTTGGGGCGCCGCAGAACCTGCATCCTCGTATCACCCCTTGATGCATGGCGGCTTGCCTGATGCCTCGGCAATCGCGTCGCCTCACCCTGCTTCTACGGGCGCTTTGGTTCTTTCTGTTCGGAGCGACACTTTTCGGTTCGCTCTCGACCTCGGTCGGACCGCCGGCGCTCTTCCCTCATGCGGACAAACTCTTTCATTTCGGCGCTTGGGGCGCGCTATCGGCCCTCGCCTTTCTCGTCTTTGCCGGGCGCTATAACAGGTTTGCGATCCCCTCGGCGCTGCTGGTCATAAGTGCCGCGATCGAGGTCATTCAGACCTTCATCCCCGGCCGGTCAGGGTCTTACGAGGACTTGGCCGCCAATGCGTTTGGCATCGCGCTTGGGAGCCTTATCGGTCTTGCATTGCGGCGGCCGCTGCTGGCGTGGTTTGAGCGGCATACGATCTGACGAGCTTAATCGCCTCAAGCTTGAACCCGCGGCCTTATACCGGACGTTCATAGTCCACCTCCGGTTCCATCATGGCACTTAAACTTTGTGTCAAAGAAACCGGTGGCCGTCCATTTGAGGCAACCTCGCCGTGTGACCGAACCGGGTGCAGCTGGATGAATTTGTCTATGCGACGAAGAAGGACTTGCGCGATTTCTTCATGAACCAAACAAGAAACTGAGACAGGCTGTCGACCTGGTCGTCATGACGGCCATTGGGAAATAAGCTCAGTTCATGCCGGAAATCTTCGAGCCAGGGAGCGGCTCTCGGAATACTGGCCGCCCCGCCTTCAATCAAATGCGATACGGACATGAGGCGCGTTGCCTTGTCGTCTTTCGGGGTGCAGGCAATCACCGCGAATCCGTGACGGCGCTTCAGGTCCTGTATCAACGAAATCCCGGAGCCGGCCTCTTCGATGAGCACAGCGGAGGCGTCATGCTCTTTGGCATGACTTATTATGCGTTCACGCAATGCGGGAAACTCCAACTTCTTTCTGTCAATGTGAAGCAGCCATGCCTCCGTCTTGCGCACAAGCCATGTTGTACACACGGACCAATCGTTCGATTCGGATGCTTTCCAGGCTGTATCCCAGCTTTGGACGATCTTGTCGCCAGGCTGCCGTTCGGGGGGGTGATCGTAAACGGAAAACCATTCCCATTTGACGAGCCCTCCCTCAATGGGTGCCGGACGCTGCTGATATTGTGCGGCGTAAACATACGAACCAAGCTCCGTTTTCCGGTTCCTCAGGAAGAGGCGAGGTAGGCGATCTGGGTGCAGTAATTCGTTCTGCTTCCAAATTTTCGTTCTTTGCCCACCTAGGGGAATTACCTGCTCTTCCTCAGCTATCGCAGGCAATTTGAGGTGGACCCACCCTCCTCCGGCGAGAAGCACCCCTGCGAGGTCTTCTTCATGCACGCGCTGCTGGATCAACACGATCGATCCCGCTTTCGGGTTGTCGAGTCGGCTGAGCAGCGTCGTTCTGAACCACTCTATAACCGCTTTGCGTTTGACATCGCTTGCCGCCTCTTCGGGCTTATGGGGATCGTCGATCAGAACAATGTTTCCGCCTCGGCCCGTCAATGTGCCGCCAATTGAGGTTGAGAACCGAGCGCCGCCTTTTGTCGTTTCGAAATCGGCGCGTGCGGCAATGTTCTTTGCGATGCGTGTCTGAGGGAAAGCATCTTTGTACCAGGCGCTCTGCATCACTTTCATCGAGCTGCGTGCCAGCATGTCAGAGAGGCCGTCGGCATATGACGCGGCAACAATTCGTTGTGAAGGGTTTCTTCCAAGCAACCAGGCAGGGAATGCGATTGATGCCGAGATCGATTTCAAGGATCTCGGCGGCATTGTAATAATGAGGCGATTTATCTCGCCTGAAGCTATCTGCATCAGCCGGTGCGCGATTGCGTCAATATGCCAATTGTGTTGGTAGTCGGCTCCAGGATCGACGGTTTCAACCGACCTCTGGATGAAACTTGAAAGATCCTGGCGCAGCAGGGTCTGAAATACCCGGCGCTTTTCCTCAGGCTCCATTTCCATCTCCTTCGCCTGATTTGTCGAAGGAATCGTCTTCCTGTTCTTTTGCGTGGGCCGGATTAGGTCCGGCATCCTGCGCTTGTTTATTGGTTTGGTTCTCGACATAGCGGGCCAAGATATCGTCCTCGTGACTCGTCAAAGCACGTTCACGCCCGGCCGCTTCTTCCTCGCTTGCATGTTGTGCCGCTAACTGAAACAGGCGATCCATCGCCTTGGCGTCACCCTTTAGCGCTTTTTCGCGCAGCCGCATGAGTGCTGCAGCGCGCGAGCTGACGGTCTTCTGCTTGCCGCCTTCGGTGATCGTGACGCGCGCCTCCAATATGTCGGCGATTTCCGAGCGGAAATTCATTCGGCCTCTCTTGCGTCCCCGAGGATTGCCGGATTGACCAGGTTTGAATCGCGTCTCGGCCGGCGGCTTGCCGTAACCGATCTCATAAGCAGGACGTCCGTCATTCATTTGGATGCCTCCTTAATCTCATTCTCGATCTCAGAAAATTTCCGACCGTCTCGCTCTCTAACCGGCTCCTCGCCGGTAAGTTTCCGCCAGCGCCGCAGAGTGGCGTCGACATAGAGAGGGTCGATCTCAAGGCCGCGAACATTTCGTCCGGATTTTTCACCGGCAATAAGAGTGGCGCCGCCGCCGAGAAAGGGATCGAGAACGATGTCGCCTCGCCGTGACACGTCGAGCAAAGCATCGACGACCATTGGCACGGGCTTGGCGGTTGGATGCGCCCGAAGTTCCTCCATACGGCCCGGCCGGAAGGTGTTCACGCCCGGATATGACCAAACATTCGTCCGATTGCGGCCGAACTTTCCGAGCTCGACATTGTTACGGTGGGCAGCGGTTCCGTTCCGGAATACGAACACGAGTTCGTGTTGCGAGCGATAGAGAGAGCCCATGCCGCCATTCGTTTTGGCCCAGACGCAGAGATTCAGGAGATGCCCGAAGGAGGCCTTCCCGGCGGAGAGGATCTCGCTCATATGGCGCCAATCCATACAAGCGAACCAAACGGCGCCCGGTCTTGAGTGGCTGGCGGCCAGGTCGAAGGCTTCGGTGAGAAAGCGCGTAAACTCCTCCTCGCTCATTTCACCTGCCGCTTCCGCGAATTCGCGGTGCGTGATCTTGCCGCCTCCCGAGACATGGCCGGCGATGGCGACGTTATACGGCGGATCGGCGAAGCCTACATCCGCGCGATCCTTGCGCATCAGCGTTGCCATGTCTTCGGCGTTCCGGGCGTCGCCGCAGAGAATGCAATGCCGGCCGGCGATCCAGAGATCGCCTCTGTCCGAGACGCTCGGCGCGCTTTCGTCGATCGGGTCCAAAGTTTCCGGCTCTTCTTCCGGGTCCGCGCCCTTGATGATGAGGTCGATTTCTGCCGTTTCGAAGCCGGTCACTTCCAGCTCGAAGTCGAGTGTCATCGCACTCAGATCGGCGAGTTCGCACGCCAGAAGGTCAAGGTCCCAGCCCGCATTCGCCGCGATCTTATTATCCGCAAGCATCAACGCGCGTTTGGCGGCGTCACTCAGCTGTGTGATGCGGATTGCAGGTATGCTGTCTATCGCGAGCAGTTTCGCAGCTTCGAGCCGGCCGTGGCCGGCGATGAGCATGCCTTCCTCGTCGATCAGGACGGGATTTGTAAACCCGAATTGCTCGATCGAGGCTGCAATTTGCCTGACTTGCCGGGTGGAATGCGTCCTGGAGTTCCGTGGATTGGCTCGTATGTCTGCAGTCGAAACTTTGAGTATTTGAAGATCTGGCATTCGGCGCTCCCGCGAGTGTTAATTGCGAGGACTGATATGCGCTCAAAGCCGGCCACGTATAACGGAGGAGTCTTTCGCGAATTTGCGAAGAACTCCTCCCAGACCCATTTTCGATCGGGATGCCTTGAAGTGAGGCCTGAATTTTTTGAGATGGAAAGGCCTGGTCGCTTGCGACGCGATCAAACTCGCCGCGATTTCATGGTTTTGAGAACGTCATAGACGAGGCCGGACAAGCGCGCTTCGTCCTTTAGATTTTCAATCAGGGAAAGCTCGACCTGGGCGTGGTTTGCCATTTGGAGGCAGAGCTCCAAAAAGGGGTCGGCCCTGTTGCCGCGCGCCTTGTCGGATACGGGCAGCTTGCCGTGGATTTCCTCCCACCAGTTTGCCAGTCCTTCGACCATCTCGTGGAGTGCGGCATTGTGCGGTCCCGGCTTCGTTAATCCGTTTGCGTCCCTTGTGACAAAGCTCAGGGTTGTCAGCGCGTGATGGAGTTGGCGGCGGAATATTTCAGAATCGATCTTGAGTTCTGTGTTGTCATCCCACGCGCCTTTCTCCAGCCAGAGATCGATATAGGAATTGGTATAGTCGTGCATGCTATCGAGCGTGGTGACAAATTTCTCGACTGCTGAACCAAGCTCTTTCAAATCTCTTGCAACTAGCGTGGTGGGCTTTGGAATATTTTTTGAAGCCGGATCCGTCCCGTCTTCTCCCGTTTGCGCTCCTTGCTGCCAGGTATTTACAAGGCTCCGATAAATTCGCTTGAGGGCATTTTTAAGCTCGACTCTACGCTCAGGCGGTACGGGATCGAAAAACTCTGCCATCGCCTCAAAAGCGTCATCTGCCAGAACATAATCCGGGTTTGTTGACCCCGTCCAACCGCCATCATTCTCCGCGATTAGCGCTCGGTCGATATCGTGGGATCTGTTCGGGGCGTTCCTCTTCCGCTCGTCTCCCTGCGTCATGCCCCCTCCCTTGGTTCTGCATCTGCAAAAGTTGAGCATGCCGGTTCTTACCCGGCAAACACAATGCCCTCACAGGCGGCGGATGTTTTCCCAAGGTCATCACTCGACAAACAGCGAATTGGCGGTGCTTTTTGCCGTTATGACGTGACCGCAGCGCCCCATGAAGCATCGTGCATCCTGACGGGCAGGGCGGGCTGTTGGTTTGCCGTTTGGACCTCGGCCCCGTTTGCAGCCTGTTCGGGTTTCGCCCCCGGCTTGATTTGCGATTGCGTCAAGGTCTTCAGTCTTGTCTGGAAGAGAGCGCTCAGTATCTCTGCATAATGGCGGTCGGTGTCGCTCTTAAGGTCGGGCCGTTCTGCTACCAGGCGCGCCAGAAGCCGGCGATTTTGCATGTAGATTGCTTCGAGCGTTCCGGCGTCTGTTGTGCCTTCGATCATGCGGCGCAATGCTGAGCAGCTTAGCAACGGACTTGAATAGCAGGCTTTGGTTTCCCCATCGGGCCCGCGCAGCGCCCAATATTGGGCTCGGGGCTTGGAACCGTTCAGGCCTGCCTTGAGCGTTTCTTTCGGTGTGGTTGCGTTCTGTCTTTCCTCCGGCTTGTCGACGGTTTTGGGTTCATGCTCATAAAGCGTCAGCCCGAATGGCGCGCCGAGGGTTGCGAGTGCCCGTTTGGTAGCGTCGGTCTCGGCCGCCTTTAGGGCCTGACCATGCGCTTCACCGGGGTGGTTACCTTGTCCGTGTCCCACACCGCTTCCCTCGCGCACAAAACTATGTGCGCCGGCACGTATGCAGATGCGAACCCGCGCGGTGTAGGTGCAGGCGGGTTGTCCCTGATATTTGCCCTGCCAGACGCACTGTGTGGTCAGGGTGATCCGGTCCCAGTGGTCGACCCCGAAAATCCGGTTTGCTTCCCGGACCACGTACCAGCCTTCGAGATAGGCAAAAGTCCGGCCGTTTTCGTCTCGTGTCTTGATGGCTTCGGCGAGGGGTGCCTCGTTCAAATCCACCTTTTGCATGCGTGTCAGCGCCATGGGGTGTCCTTGCTTTCTCTGGATCAGGCGATGCGAATGGTGATGGAGGGACGGCTTGCGCCCAGCACCGCGCCTTCGACTTTCTGTCCCGCGCGCAAGGCGTCGCCCAGAGCTGTGCGGTCAAGCTTTGGCGGTTGCGGCTTCCAGTAGTCGGCTGGAATCGCCTCCTCGTCCTCGATCTGAACGGAGGGCGGTGTCATGCGGAGCGATACCGTAAAATCCGCTTCGATCAGCCGTTTGATCTCGGCCCTCGACATCACGTCGGCGACCAGGCGTCGTTTTGTCTCCGCCCGGTCCTGGAACCGCTCAAGTCTGCCCTTCAAGGCCTCAAGCCGTGCCTTGAGGCCGGTGATCAGGCTCAAATCCTCTTCGCGGGACCGGATCAGGGTGGCAAGAGCCTCGTTAAGCCCGGTCTCGCCTTCGAGCGTGTCGGCGAGTGTTTCATCGTCGAGGTCGGGGAACTCCGCTTTCAGCCGCTCGCGCAAATATCCATGTGCATGGAGCTCGTTTGCCAGGCGAGGGGGGAGACCCGGCTTGCCGTTGATTACGGGCATTTCTCCGGCTCCCGGCTGTGCAGTGTCGTGAATTTCTGTCATCTTGTTTGACCCTTTTTCGTTCATTGGTGACTTCAATCCTGCCATACGTGCCGCTCTAGTCAACGAAAAGAAGTCACTTTCTATATAAATGAGGTCATAGGTGATTTATTCTGCCCAGATCCGTGCCGCCCGGGGCCTTCTCGACTGGAACCGCGATCAACTTGCGCAAGCCGCCGGGATCGGCCTCTCGACGGTCCAGAGAATGGAAAAGGGCGAGGGGCTTGCGCTCGGTCAGGCCGGGAATATCTGGCGCCTGCAGGCCGCGCTCGAGGCGGCCGGCATCGTCTTTCTGCCAGCCGATGCGAGTGGTGGCCCTGGGGTGCGCCTTAAATCGCTGCCGGAGTGAAGAGGCTTTTTGTGCCCGTCATTCACACACTTCACTGCTCTGCTGAAGGGAAGATGATTGGTTGTGGTGGTTGGTAGGCGGGGCTTGTTTCGGGGACAAGTTTCTCGATTCGGCACCTCGGGGTCAGACGGGCGCGTTCGCACCGGAACCATCGCTCTGATCGCGCCACATCCAAATTGATGGGCTGTGCATAAGGCATGGCTTTCATGTGAATGCCTGTGCGGGTTCACGCCCAAAATATTCCGTATGCAAATAGACTGGACTTCGCGTGGCGCGGAAGCGTTACTCAAATCGTTCTTCGTTTCCGGGAGGTCGCGTTGGATGAGGCGGGAGTTTTGACACGGGAACGTGGGGCTTCTTTGCCATCGGTGCTTCTTCCGGTTTCCTGCAGCTATCGGAGTCCGCACGATGTTTCGCATTCGTCCCCTCACGCCGCTTTACCGAAAGGGCGCATTCGATCCGGCATCGCGCGATGGGCAGCGCAGGCCGAGGCGGCGCTCTAGCGAGCATCTTGCAGCAATAGCGGACCTGCCATGCGCCGTCCCGGGCTGTTTAGCCCGGCCCGTTCACGTTGCCCATATTCGCTTTGCCTGTGCGGTTGAGGGCGCCGAGATAGCCGGGAAATCGATGAAGCCTGATGACTGGCGAACTCTCCCTCTATGCCCCTTGCATCATCTCGATGGACGCAAGGCGCAGCACCGGATGAATGAGCTCGCATTCTGGTCGAGCCATGGCATCAATCCTTACGCTTTGGCGCGCGCCTTGTGGAACATGAGCGGCGACCATGAGGCCATGCGATTTCTCGTTGAGCATGCCTCGCGGCTTTTCCCTGCCCGGCCTGAGGAGTAACCCCTTTTACGCCATTCCGGATCTTGTTGGTGCCGGTATTGCTCCGTATCGGGCGTATCTCGGCGATTTGGTAGGAGCTTTTACATTGCTGTCAGGCGAGGCTTCATCCATGCGAATGGGGACGGAACGGCCATCGGGATTCCTTTCCCGCCTTCGTGCCTTATGGATATATCGAGATCGGGAGATGCCAATGTCGCTTAGTGAATCCAGCCTGTCCTCGTCATCGGGACATGCCGCCAAATCAGACCAGGCACGCGCGAAGAGCAATTCACCCGTGCGTCTGCTCAGGGCCGGTAATGAGGACATTACGATCGGCGAGAACAGTGTGCTTGAGGGCTCCTTCGAGACTCAAGGATCGATGTTCGTTGACGGTGCTGCCGTCAATGCCGATCTCAACGCCGCTCAGCTGTCAATCGGTGCGACCGGCCGTGTCGAGGGCCAGGCCTCGGTGCTCCGTGCCGAGATCGCAGGTGCGTTTGAGGGTGTGCTCGAATGCTCGGGTGAGGTGATACTTCGCTCGTCAAGCCGCATCGCGGGTGAGGTTCGCTGCGCAAAACTTGTTACCCATCGCGGCGCCGTCATCGATGCGCAGGTTCGCGTGGTCTCCGACGGCGAAGAGCAGGGCGAGGAAAAATCACCCTATGCTGTTGCGATCGTCCAAAACGCCCGGGCGTCCTCGGTCCGGCCCTGGACCCGCCGCAATATCAGGCGTGTGCTACCGGTGATCGGCGGTGCCGCTCTCTCGCTTTGCTTCGTGGCGGTCGGCGCGATGATCTTCTGACCGGGATGATGCGAGCGGCTCGCAAACATAATCACTATATGAAGGGCGAAAGCGCTTGAAGAGCGCGGCGGTTGCTCCATCTGTCCAATGCTTACAGCAAAGGAGAGAGATATGAGCCAAGATACCACCCCCGCGATTGCCGCCAATATCGCCGCACTCAGCGAAACGCTGAAGGCTGCGACCGCCAGGGCCGACGAAGCTGCGCAGGCGATCGCTACCGGCAAACGTAACGAGGCGATTGGCTGGATTGCCGATCTCGACCGGGAGATCGAGCTTGCCCGCGCGCTTCACGGAGCGGCACTTGGCCTTCACCGAATGGGTGAAGCGGGTAGGTGATAGATTTGTTTGGCGTGAGCAAAATCACGCCCTGCCATGACGCAACATTCATCGAGCAAATGCCGGTGCTGCGATTTGATGCGACCCTGGCCCCTTGGTTGCATCGGGCCGGGAGGCAAAGCCTTATCGGCACCTCGTTGTCATCGCGAAGGCTTGTCGATTTGTTCTATCCGATCAAGATGTTGAGCCTGTCGAGTGCGACGATGCTGGCAAGCGGTATCGGTCAGCGCACCGATAGTCGGCGGGATAGGCTTTCTTGACAAAGTGAGGAAATTTCCCTGCATACGTTCCGAGATCAGATTTGGAGCCAGATCATGGGCGTGCTGCTGAAAGAAGAAAGCACAATTACCGCAAAAGGCCAGACGACCGTTCCCAAGAGCGTCCGGCAGGCTTTGGGCGTGGACTACGGCGGTCGCATCGCCTTCTTTGTGGACGATCAGCGCCGGGTCTATGTCGAGAGGGTGGCGGAAGAGACGAGCGATCCGGTCGTGGATCGCTTCCTCGAATTTCTGGCGCAGGACATGAGCAAGCACCCCGGCGCCTCCGTTGCTGCGCTGCCCGCCAGCCTGCGCGATCGCATGGCCGCGCTTGTCGGGGACATGGACGTCGACCTCGATGCCGGGATTGATGGGGATGTCGCGCTCTAGCCATGCTCGCGATCAATGGCTGGAGCATTCTGGCGCATCCCCTCTTTCTCGATCAGTTGGAAAAGCTGACCGGCTGTTGAGGCGTTGAAGACAAAAAAGCCTCGCCCCCGAATTCATGATCAATGCCGTCGAACGCTGCAGGATTGGGCGTTGCCCTTCGGGCCGGGCTTTTGGCTGCGCCGCGACCCGCGTCGATGGCGCGTTTTCGTTATTCGGCTTCAGCCCCATAACGCAAGAGCGGCGGCGGATAATTAGCGGGACGCTGCATCCGGCTGGGGAGCCTGTCTTAGGATCAGTAGTGATATCTCAACTGCGCAATTTCGAGTTGTTGCGCATCACCTTTGCCGGTGACCCGATAGACCATTCGGTGCTCTTCGTTAATGCGGCGTGACCACCATCCGGTTAGTTGCCCCTTCAGAGGCTCGGGCTTTCCCAAGCCCTTAAAAGGGTTCCGTTTGGTTTCTTTGATCAATTCGTTGACGCGAGCCGTCATGCGGCCATTGTCGTTATGCGTTTGCCAATGAAGATAGTCGTCCCAAGCGTCGTCGGAGAATACGAGCCTCACAGGTCAATCTCACGCTCCTTACCGCCGCCGGCATCTAGTTGCTCCACAGCACGGCGCAAACGGCGGACGTTTTTCGGGCTGCGAAGAAGATGGAAGGTTTCGACGATCGAATTGTATTCTTCGAGCGAAATTATCACGACGGCTTCGTTCTTTTTGCGCGTTACAACAACGGGTTCACGGTCGTGAATGACACGATCCATGACAGATTTCAGCTCTCCGCGAGCCTCGGTATAGGTTATTACGTCCATGATCTGCTCCGTTGCATCATATGCCATATACGTACAAAATTCTGTACATGTCAAGAGATGCCTCGGTATTGATGCCTGTGCAATGTCTTGCTCTCCCACCCTCGGCACCTGCACTGCTCCAGGACCGGTCGAGTTCACTCATCGGGCAGACGGTAGCTTGTGCTGCGACCTCCGCCGTCATTCTGGATAAGCAGGCCTCGATCCAGCAGGTCGCGGATATCTCGCAAGGCCGTATCCGTTGAGCACTTCGCGAGCTTGGCGTATTTCGAGGTGTTCATGTGTCCTCGAAGGTCATCGAGCATCCGGGTGAGGACGAGACGCTGGCGTTCGTTCACCGGTTTCAAATTCGCTCGCTCCCACATGCGCGCTTTGTAGAGGACGGCTCCGAGCATCTCGTCGGCTTGGTCGATCGCGCGTCCGAGGCAACCCAGAAACCAGTCGAGCCATGGCGTGATATCCGTGCCGCCCCGTTGCTGGCGCTCAAGGTGGGCATAGTAATCTTTTCGTTCTCCCTCGATCTGGGCTGACATGCTGTAGAAGCGCTCGCGTGCCTGGTCGGCCCGAGCAAGCGCCATGTCTGCAATGGCGCGCGCAATTCGGCCGTTGCCATCTTCGAAGGGGTGGATAGTGACGAACCGAAAGTGCGCAACACCGGCCTTGATAACCGGGTCGATTTCCGCCTCTTGCTCAAACCACTTGAGAAAGCGTTCCATCTCACCGGGTAGCCGAGCTGCCTCCGGGGCTTCGAAATGAACTCTTTCCTTCCCGAATGGACCGGAGACAATCTGCATCGGGCCGGCGGCTTCCGTTCGCCAAGCGCCGACGTTAATCCGGTTCAAGCCGCTGCGGCCCGCCGGGAACAGGGCCGCGTGCCATCCGAATAAGCGTTCAGCAGTGAGCGGAGCTTCATGGCGTTGCGTCGCGTCCAGCATCACTTCGACAATGCCTTCAATGTCCCGGCTGGCCGGGGGTAGGCCGCCGACTTCTATTCCGAGGTGGCGGGCGATGGATGAGCGCACCTCCTCAGGCTCGAGAACCTCGCCTTCAATTGCGGAGGATTTGACGACATCGGCAGTGAGGGTCCTGAGGCTTGCCTCCTGCTTGAGATCGAAGCCGAGCGCTTCCATGCGGCCCATGAGGCGGCCTTGCCGATGGCGCACTTCTGCCAGCTTCGAGGCCAGCGCCGCCCCGTCCCAGCATAGGTGGGGCCAATCCCCTCTTTGGTGGATGTAGGTCATATTCACCGCTAATTTTGCGGTGAATATAGCCGATATTCGCCGCAAAGGCAATATCACCGCGCATTTTGCGGTGAATAAGCCGTCTAATCACCGCACCATACCTTAATCGGAGGAAAAGCCGCTGAATTGGCGGGGCAGGCGGTTCAACTCCTGTGCCGGGGGTCACCTCGGCAATTATTTCATATGTTTCGAATATTGCGTTTACTAATCTGTGCCCTATATGTGCACGAAGGACTCTGACGGGAGCAAACCCATGGCATCTGTTCAAACAATGACGAACCTGCCCTCCAAGGCGGATGTGGAACTTGCGAGAGCCTCCGGCCAGCGGCTGGCGTCGCTAGCTCGCACGGGCAAGCCCCTTACCATGCGTGTGCGGGATGCGGGGCGGGAGCAGACAATTGAGTTGCCGGCGGGCGCTGTGAAGCTGCTCATTGGAATCCTGGAGGACATGGCGTCGGGACGGTCTGTCACTATCGTGCCCCAGAACGCAGAGCTTACCACGCAGCAGGCCGCGGATTTTCTGAATGTGTCTCGACCGTTCCTTATCCAACTGCTTGAGGAAAAGAAGCTGCCCTTCCGAATGGTCGGCACGCATCGCCGCGTCCGCTTCGAGGATGTACTAAGCTACAAACAAGCAATCGACGCCGAGCGCCGCAAAGTCCTGGACGAACTCGCTGTCGAGGCTCAGGACCTCGACATGGGATACTGAGCATTGGCGACCTTCACCGCGTTTCTCGATGCTTCGGTTCTATATCCTGCGCCGCTGCGTGACCTGCTTCTCGAACTCGCCGTCACCGACCTTTATCGTGCAAAGTGGTCAAGTGCCGTACACGAAGAATGGATCCGCGCGCTTCTTCGAACGCGCGATGACCTGACACGCGAAAAGCTTGAGCGGACCCGCGACCTGATGGACTCTCATGTGAGAGACGCACTTGTTACCAACTACGAATCTCTCATCGAGATATTGGACCTGCCTGATCCAGACGACCGCCACATATTGGCTGCGGCGATTAAGGGACGCGCAGATCTGATCATTACGACAAATCTAAAAGACTTTCCCGCGGCAAATCTGGCCGAATGGGAGATTGAAGCGCAGCACCCGGATGATTTTCTCAAGCATCAGTTCCACATATCACAGCCCATATTCCTGCAAGCAGTGCGAACGGTGAGGCTGCGGCTAAAGAACCCTCCGAAATCGGTGGATGAGTATTTGGACACGCTCAGAGCGCAAGGATTACTGGCCACCGTCAGTGAAATCGAGGCATTCGATCAGTTTATCTGACGACTGCTAGCGCACCCGAAATCCCGCAATCGACGGCCATACCCCGGAATAGTCGGTTCCCACATATTTAGGCGCGTACGACGCGCAGGCCGTCCTTACGGCACTCAGACTTGCTTCCTGCCTCGGATCAAAGCGGAGTGTTTCCCTTGGCCCGGGAGGCGGCACTGCCGGTGACGCACCCCCGCGAGCTTCGCGACCAGGGTCGCTCCATCCCGGCATAGCTGGGGCCGACCCGGGATGTGGCGGATGACATTCATATTAGCCGCTCAAACCACCTTGAACGCCTCTCAAATTGACATATAATATCGTCAGAATTTGTGGAGACTGACCGATGGGGATAGAGGCCTTTAGTGAGGATGGCCAGTTCACGCCGGACCGCATTGCCCGGGTGTTGCGAACGACCAAGGAGGAGGTTGCCCGCACCGTCGGCCTCGGGCGCGATGCCGTCATGCGGCCCGAACGGATCGCAAGCGTCCGGACGCAGAGCCGTCTGCGCGAAATGATCGAGATCCTCAACCGTGTCGAACCGCGTTTCGGCTCGGCCCTTGTCGCCTATGCCTGGTACCGCTCCGAACCCTTGGTTGGGTTTGACGGCATGACGCCAATGCAGCTCGTCCGCGAGGGGCGGGCGGGGGAGGTCATGGAGTATATCGACGCGGTCGAGGCGGGCGTTCATGCCTGATGGCGCGTCCCTGCGCTATCGCGGCCTTCTCTATCGTGCACTCAATCCCGTCTGGGCCCGCGACCCTTATTCGGGCGAGGGCGCACGCCGGCATGGTGGCCGTTTCAATGCCCAAGGCGTGCCGGCGCTTTATACCTCCCTGTCGATCATGACGGCTGTCCGCGAGGCGAACCAGGTCGGCACGCTTCAGCCTACGACACTTGTGTCCTACGAGGCCGATATTGAGCCGGTATTCGATGCGACCGATCCTGCCGGTCTTGCGGCTTACGGGCTTACGCCGTCCGCGCTCGCGGCCGATGATTGGCGAATTGCCATGCGTGATAAAGGGATCGCGCCGACCCAAACTCTCGCGGCCCGCCTGATAGGAGATGGCTTTGCGGGTGTGCTGGTGCGCAGCTTCGCGCGAGGCGCCGCGGTCTCAGACCTCAATCTTGTTCTTTGGCGTTGGGGCGATGCGCGTCCGGCCCGCCTGGTTCTCAACGACACCGAGGGCAGGCTCCGCTGAGATGTTCCGGCCTTCGGCCCGTTCTCCTGCCAGCGCCTTTCGCTTGTCTATATGCCGTAATCTGCTTCAGGATTGACGCCGGTGGCGTTGGGGCGATGCGTGGCCGCTTTAGGCCGGACGTCGCCCATGGACAATGGGGGGCAAATGGGGGATTGGCGTGGCGAGCTTTTCGTGGCGCTCGAGCGTGCCGGCGCAGAGATTGCCCAGGCGCTTGTCTCCGAGCATGCGCTTTTCGTCTATAGCTGGACTGCGATCGTGGTCTTTCTCGCTATCTGCGCGCGTGTGGTGCGCCCGGTCAGGCGACTCCTTGAGGATTTCAGCGAGGCGGACCTCATCGCGAAACGGCCGGGCCCGGAGGCGATTAAGCCTGATAGCATCCGCAAGGACATCGCACGCTTGCAGCAAATCGCCCGCGACAATATCGGGCGGCTCATGCGCCTGTCTTTGCTGCTGGTCATGGCTGGCCTTATCGCTCCCGCTCTCGTCATCGCGCTCATTGTCGCCTTTCAGAACTGGTTCCTGCCTGGCGCACCGGCGCTTGCCGTCGCAGGTGTCCCGGCCGCCTACGACATGCTCACGGGTTCGGATGTTTTTCTCTTCATCATCGATCAGGGGATGCGCGGCTTTCTCGGCGACATATTTGAGGTCTTCGGCATTACTCTCGTTGAGGCTCAAAACAACGCCGACAATCTGATCTTCTCTACCTTCGTCTTTCTCTACCGCCTCATCGCCCAGGCGATATCGCTTTGCCTCCTCGGCGTTGCGATCCGCGTCTTCTGGGGCCGACGGCGTCTTCGGAGCACACTTGCGCGTCTTGAGGACCGGCTCTCTCGCGCCGAGGCGGCGTGATGCGGGCTCCACATCCTGCGCGGGGATGCTGCCCTTCCTGCCGTCATCACATAGGCGAGATTTGGGTCGTACACGCCACAACGGTACTAGTTGAGCCCCGGCCGTGCGGCCGGACCCAAGCGATCCAGGCCGCGCGCGATCGCTGCGAGGTGGGTTTCCATATCGGCTGCGGCTTCCTCTCCACAGGTTTCTGTCAGGATCGATAGCCAAAGCGATAGGGCTGTGAGGCAGAGGCGGGCGCCTTCGATGTCTTGCTGATAGTCGGGCATGGCCTGTTCCTTTCGGTCTGATGCTGCCGAGAACAGGCTAGGCGCGCTTCATGAGGGCGGGGATAAGGTCGTGCATCGCGGGAGGCGGGATTGGCCGCGCCGTCCTTGCCAAGGCCTTTCCCTCTTCTTGTTTGATGCTCCCTGTTCGCGCGATCGAAATTCCCTGTTCGGGGGTAAAAATTCCCTGTTCCGAATTGTAGGGAATTTTCCGGCAAGTCCCTGCGCTATTGGCGCTTTTTGCGGAACAATTCCTCGTTTTTGCCGCCTTTTCCTCTGAATTCCCTGTTCTTTCCCTGTTTAACAGGGAAAATCGGCCACGCGCGTGAAGTCACGATCTGAGGCTATTGCTTTCCATGAAAATCGCCGAGCGCTGGTTCGAGAGACAGGAAATGGGCGATGGCGTGACGCTGCTCTACGAGAGCCACGTCCATCCGCTCATCCGCTGCAATATCTGGTTCGTGCGCGGGCGCGATCGCGATCTTCTGATCGATACGGGAACGGGCGTGGCCTCGCTCAAGGACGAGATCGCGGATCTCACCGACAAGCCGCTCACGGCCATTGCGACGCATATCCATTACGATCACGTAGGTTCGCTTCATGAATTCGACACGCGGCTCATGCATGAGATCGAGGCGCCGCGGATGGAGGTTTACCGGGAGTTCGCGGCGCTGACCTCGGCCGGATTTCCGCCAGAGCTCAAGGCCAGCCTGTCGGGCTATGGGCTGGACGGCGAGGATACGGTTCTCGTCGATGCATTGCCGTGCGAGGATTTCTCGCTCGAGGATTACAGGATCAGGTCGACCAGTGCGACGGGACATCTGAGGGAAGGCGACGTGGTCGATCTCGGCGACCGCCACTTCGAGATATTCCATCTGCCCGGGCACTCGCCGGGTTCTCTCGGTCTCTTCGAGTCTTCAACGAAGGTTCTCTTCTCGGGCGATGCGATCTATGACGGCCCGCTGCTGGACGAATTGCCCGATTCCGACATCGCGGCCTATCTCACGACGATCAAGCGGCTGCGCGGCCTCGATGTCCGGGTCGTGCATGGCGGGCACGACCCGAGCTTCGGCCGCGAGCGGCTTGTCGAAATCTGCGACGCTTATCTCGCCCTGCGCGGGTAAACCTCAGGCGGCGTTTGCCGCGCCGGCCGGTTCCTCGCCATGCGCTGCCTTCCACTCGGCGACGAGTTCGCGATTGTCGTGCATCCAGGGATGGAAGCTCGGGCGGAACCAGTCGAGATAGGCAGGGATCGACTTCCAGAGTGGGCCTGGATTGATCCACATGTAGTGGAATATTCGTCCCCAGGCGCGAGGACTCCATTGCAGGCCATCGGCTTTCAGGAGATCGCGCATATGGAGAGCGAGATTGATGTTGAAGAAGATCGTCGCCATCAGCAGCGAGCGCACCCGGAGGAAATAGAACGTGCCGGGACGTGTGACCGCCTTGAGAACGTCGAAGGCAACCGCCTTGTGTTCGGTTTCCTCGACCGCATGCCACATCCAGAGTTCGTATTCTTCGGGAGAGGCGTGCCGCGCAAACATCTCGCGCTCGCGCAGAAGGTGGTCGGCGAGAACCGCGGTGAAATGTTCCAGCGCGACGGTCTGGCCGAGCTGCGCCTTTTTCGGCATCAGAAAACGGGCGAGCTTCTGCATGCGGGCGGAGCGGCGTTCGAGTTTCGCCATCGGATAGCCTTGTGCGGCTATACGGTCGTTATAGGCCTGATGCTCGCGCGAGTGGATTGCTTCCTGTCCCAGAAACTCCTTGATCTCTGCCTGAAGCTTCGGATCGGTGATCTTGTGCTTCTGGTAGCGCACGGTGTCGCAGAAGAAGCGTTCGCCCACCGGAAACATGGCAGAAAGCGCGTTGAAATAGGCGGTGATCGCTGGGTCGCCGTCATACCAGTGTTTCCGCTCGCCGGCCTTGAACTGGCGATTGCGCGTGGCGAAGGCGAGCTGGCTTCCGCTCTGGCTGACAGACGGGGTTTCTGCGGTCGGGCTCGTGGCGGCGGACATTGGGGGCTCCTCTTGCCAGCATTTCCAGCCTAACATTTTTGTCAGCGAGCCCCTATCTTCAATGGCTCGTTACAAAATCTCACAAAAGAGCCGCCGGAATCGGAGCGGTTCGTCCGTATCTCTGCGGGTGCCAGTGGGCGAAAGCCCAAATGTCGAAAGGGAGCCAGGGGCGCGCATGAGGATAAGGGTGGGGAAATATCGTATTCCCGTGCCGAAGAGCAGGGCGGGCCGTATCGGTGCGGGCGTGGCGCTCGTTATCCTCGGCTGCATTCCAGGCCCGCCGGGACCGGCGGCGATACCGGTCGGCCTGACCATTCTCACCCTCGATCATCCCAGAGGCCGACGCTGGCGGCGCGTCACGATCGTCAGGGTCGGGCGGCGCTGGCAATCGATGCAGGCCAAACGCGAAATGCGCCGGGCTCAAAAGCGCGCCGCATCTCTCGCTGGCCGCGATCCGGAGATCCCGGTCTAACTTTTTCCTCAGCAGGCGCCGCGGCGAAGCAACACGGCCGGGAAGGTCTTGAACATGATCGCGATGTCCTGCCAGAGCGACCAGTTCTTCACATACCAGGCGTCGAGTTCGACACGGCGCATATAGGTCGTTTCGTTGCGGCCACTCACCTGCCAGAGACCGGTGATACCCGGCTTCGCGGCGAGGTAATATTCGGCATCCTCGCCATAGCGCAGTACCTCGGCATAAGTGACGGGGCGGGGACCGACAAGGCTCATCTCGCCACGGATCACGTTCAGAAGCTGCGGCAGCTCGTCGAGGCTCGTCTTGCGCAGAAACTCGCCGATAGCGGTCACACGGGGATCGTTGCGCAGTTTCTGGTCGCGCGCCCATTCGGCGGCACGCAGCGGATCGTTTTCCAGCACCTGCTTCAGGATCGCGTCGCTGTCCACATGCATCGTGCGGAACTTCCGGCACTGGAATTCACGGCCCTTCTCGCCCACGCGGCGGTGGCCATAGAAGGCGGGGCCGCCATCGAGGCGGATCAGCAGCGAAACCACCCAGAAGAAGGGAAGCAGCGCGAGAAGGGCGGCCGAGGCAACGACGAGATCGAAGCTGCGCTTCATGAGGCGCGCCATCGGGCGGTTCAGGTTATCGGCAAGGGTCAGCATGACGAGGTCATGGCTGAAGAAGTTGCCGGCTTCGAGCGCCAGCGCGCCGATGCCCTTGACCGGCGGCACGATGGAGAAGGCGATGCGGGCGCGGTGCAGCGCGCGCAGGATGTTGTCGAGGCTCGCCATTTCCTCGGGCGAAGGGGCCAGGACGACGAAGCGGGCGCCGTGCTTCTCGCAGGCGAGCTTCAGCGCGGCCGAAAGCTGGCCGCCTGCCCGATAGAGAAGGCTTGCCGGATCGGCGGCATTGCGGTCGGCGGTGAGTTCGGCGAGATCGAGCGTGCCCGCGACCTCGTAGCCGAGATAGGGTTCGTCCTCGAGCACCTGCGCGGCTTCGGCGGCGTTTTCACGCGAGCCAATGATGAGGACGGGCGCCGTCCAGCTGCCGTACCGCTTCAGGACATGTCTCATCCCGATACGGGCCATCGGCACGAAAAGGAGCGCCCAGATCCAGGCCTGGAGCATCCAGAGACGGGAGAAATAGTCCTTCACGATGTATTGCAGGAAGCCGTCGACCAGCGCGACGAGGGCGATCGCCTTAACGATTTCCTTGGCCTCGGCCCAGAAGGGGGTGCGTTTCGAATAGTGCCCCTTCGCCGCCCACCAGAGGATCGGCAGCATGGCGAGGAAACCGATGCTGATGAGGCGGCTTGTCAGTTCGCCGGCCTCCAGAGCTCCGAATTCCGTATTGAGAACCTGTGCGTTGATGCCGAACGCGATCGATCCAGCGACGATCTGGGCAAAAGCCAGCGCGCCGAGATCGCCGATCAGCAGCATGAAGCGATCGGCCAGCGGCGTAAGGCGCGTACCCTTGCCGCGGCTTGAAGTATTAACATTTTCGAAGCCCGCGATGCGCGGCGCGGTGGCGGGGGCCACCGCTTCGAAAGCCTTTATGTCCTTGTTGAGTGCAGTCACGATACTCACGCCAACCTGTGTCCGAATGCGACAGTCGGTTGGTGAGTGCGCAAGGAGCGCGCCAGTCCGTTTTGTGCCGTTTTGGGCGGCCGGCTGTGGTTAATTCAGCGTTAAAAGCAAGAGCCGTTCTTCCTCGAGCGGAAGATCATCCGACGATATCCCAGCTCACCGGTGTGCCCTTGGCGAGGTCGCGGTTCACCTTGCGGCCGAGAAGCTCCTCGTAGAACTTCGGCGGCAGGCCGAGCCCCGGGCGGATACGGCGAAGATTTTCCGGCGTGAGTACGTCGCCTGCTTTCATGTCCTTGCCGATATAGAGCGAACGGCGGCGGGTGACGGCGCGGGCCTCGGCCTCTGTCGGGCCGTAGCGCACAGAACCAAGCGCCTGCCAGGCGCGTTCGGTTTCCGTGACGAGGGCGGCAAGTTCGGCGGGTTCCATCGAGAAGGCCGAGTCAACGCCGCCATCGGCGCGGGCGAGCGTGAAATGTTTTTCGATCACCGTCGCGCCGAGCGCCGTTGCGGCCACCGCGACGCCGATACCCATCGTGTGATCGGAAAGGCCGACCTCGCAGCCGAAGAGATCGCGCATATGCGGGATGGTCGCGATGTTCGTGTTTTCAGGCGTTGCCGGATAGGTGCTGGTGCATTTCAGCAGGACGAGGTCCTTGCAGCCCGAGCTTCGTGCGGCATCCACCGCCTCGCCGAGATCGGCAAGGCTCGCCATGCCGGTGGACATGATGAGCGGTTTGCCGGTCTTTGCCGCCTTGCGGATCAGCGGCAGGTCGGTCACCTCGAAAGAAGCGATCTTGTAACAGGGAACGTCGAGCGTCTCGAGGAAGTCCACCGCGCTATCGTCGAAGGGTGAGGAAAAGGCGATCAGACCCCGCTTCTTCGCGTGATCGAATATGGGTCCATGCCAGTCCCAGGGCGTGTAGGCCTGCTGGTAGAGGCCATGCGCCGTATGCCCCTTCCAGAGGCTTTTCGGATCGTCGATGAAGAATTCGCCCGTGTCGAGATCGAGCGTCATCGTATCGGCTGTGTAAGTCTGAAGCTTCACCGCATGCGCGCCGGCCTCGGCGGCCGCATCGACGATGGACAGCGCACGTTCCAGCGACTGGTTATGATTGCCCGACATTTCGGCGATGATGAAGGGCGGGTTGCCTGCGCCGATTTCCCGATCCGCGATTTTCATGGGCGAGTGCTTCGCTTCCTCCGCAAATTCCTGCCGTTTCCGGCACATCCCGAGTTCCCGGCTGAATTTCCGGCTATTTACGTGCTGTTGATCCGTTAACCTTACATTGCCACAGAAACCTTTACGAACTCCAAGCGGCTCCCATGCCCATGAAGATTGTCTTCCGCGCCGATGCCTCGGCTGAAATCGGGATCGGCCATGTCATGCGGTGCCTGACGCTCGCGGACGAGCTGGCGCGGCTTGGCGGCGTCTGTCTTTTCCTGTGCCGGGAGCTACGGGGGCATATGGCCGGGACGATCCGGGATCGGGGTCACAAGGCGCTTCTGCTGCCCGATACGGACGACCTCGCCGAAGATGCCGCCTTCACCCGGCAGGCGGTCGAGCGTGAGGGCGGAACGGACTGGCTCGTGACCGATCACTACGGCATCGCCCGAGACTGGGAAGAGGCGGTTGCAGCCGTTTCCAGACGGATCTGCGTTATCGGCGGCCCGGCCGACCGGGAGCATCTGTGCGATATCCTTCACGACCAGAATTACTTTCACGATCATGAGGCGATGTGGAGGCCGCTCGTTCCGGCCGCCGCCGATCTTCTGCTCGGTCCGAGGTTCGCGCTTTTGCGGCCCGAGTTTCTCGAAGCGAGAAAACGTCGCGGCATGGAAGGGCGCAATCGCGTCCTCGTCACTTTCGGGGGAGGCGATGTGCCCAATGCCACGGAGCTTGCGCTCCGGGCGCTGGCGCTTGCCGGTTTCGACGGAGGAGCCGATGTCGCCGTTGGCGGTGCGAACCCGCATCTCGCCGCACTCGAGAAGGTGGCGAGCAGGATGGGGAATGTCCGGCTGCATGTTTCGCCGCGTGACATGGCGTCCTTGATGGCGGAGGCGGATTTCGCCATATGCGGCGGCGGCGTCACCCTGTTCGAGGGGCTCTGCATCGGCATGCCTTCTCTTGTCGTTTCGATTGCGGCCAATCAGTCGCTTGCGGTTCGCCTGCTCGCCGAAGACGGGTATGCGCGCTTTGCGGGCGAGGCGCGCTCGCTTACCGTCGAGTTGCTCGCGGAGAGAATCGCGGCTTTCGCCGGTGCGGATGCGGAGCGCAGGGCCATGGCCGCGAAGGGGATGGAACTGGTCGACGGCCGGGGCGCCGCGCGCGTTGCCGAAAGATTGCTTGGCTGGCGGGAGGCAGGGGCATGACGGACAGGGAAAGAAAACAGCTGACAGGACGGGAGCGTCTTTCGATCAAGCTGCGCGGATTGCTCGTTCCCTCAGGTCCGCCCGGCGATGCACGCCGGGGCGCGCTCTATCGACCGTACCTTCTTTCCTGTGGCCAAAATTTCAAGGTTGCCGAACAGGCCTTCATCTACAGCCCGGAGAAACTCCGGGCCGGCGATCACGTTTATGTCGGCTTTTGCAGCTATCTCGGAAACGGACCGATTTCACTCGGCGACGAAGTGCTGATCGGCAATCATGTTTCGATAACCGCCGCCAATCATCTGGAGAAGGACCGCTCCTTCCGTTTCGGTGGTTCCGAGCTTGCAGAGGTTCGCATCGGCCGGGGAACATGGATTGCGGCTCATGCCTGCATCATGGCCGGTGTGACGCTGGGGGCGGGCTGTCTTGTTGCAGCCGGCGCCGTCGTCACCAGAAGTTTCGGCGATCGGGTCGTGCTGGGCGGCGTTCCGGCCAGGGTGATCGGTCATCTCGACGAAGACGGGACCATGAAGCCGGTGACGCAGAATGACTGAGACGATCCTGATCTGCGGCGCGGGACCGGGGCAGCTCCCTGCGATCGAGGCCGCCCGCGCGCTCGGCATCAGAAGCCTGGTCGTCGATCGCAACGGGGACGCGCCGGGCATGGCGCTTGCGGATGCCGCAGAAGCGATCGACATCGTGGATGTGGAAGGCGTCGTGGATGCCGCCCGGCGCCATGGTGTCGGTGCCGCAATGACGTTGCAGAGCGATATAGGCGTTCCGACGGTTGGCGCCGTTGTCGATGCGCTCGGTCTCGCTGGGAACACCCGAGCCGTTGCCGATCGCTGCAGCAACAAGATCGAAACGCGAAAGGCGCTTGCCGCGGCGGGCGTGCCCCAGCCGCGCTTTGCGGTTGCGGCAGACGAGGCGGAAGCCCTGACCGCCGCGCGCGAAATCGGCTTCCCCTGCATCGTGAAGGCGCCCGACAGTTCGGGGAGCCGGGGCGTCGTCAAGGCATCCGGGGAAGAGGATGTTGCGGCGGCTTATGAAGAAGCGCGCCGATGGTCGCGTGTCGGCCTGGTGCTCGTCGAGGAGTTCATTTCCGGACATGAGATAGGCGCGCAGGCCTTCTCGCTGGGGGGCCGGTGCCGGTCGGTGCAGGTCCATAACGACTTCATGTCACCGCCGCCCTACATGATCCCCGTCGGCCATTCCTTTCCGCCCTCTCTGCCTGCGGATGTTCTGCGCGCCACTGAGAGAGCCGTTTCGGCCTGTGTCGATGCGCTCGGCATACTCTGGGGACCTTCGAATATCGACTTCATTCTTCGACCCGGCGGCGAACCCGCCATCATCGAGGTCGGCGCGCGGCTCGGCGCGACCTGCCTGCCGGAACTCGTGACCTGTTACACGGGTATCGATTGGGTCTCGGCTGCGGTACTTGCCGCCTTCGGGCGCGAGGTCGCTCTCGCACCGAGGGTGCATCAGCCCTGTGCCGCTTTCATTCTCGAGGCGCCGGATGATGGCGTCCTCTCCGCTGTCCATCTGCCGGAAGACATGCTCGCTCTGCCGGATGTTCTTGAGGTCGAGGTGACGGCAAGGCCGGGAGAGCGAGTGAGCAGGCTCCGCAAGGGGACGGACCGGATCGGCAAGGTCGTGACCAGGGGAGAGACGCTTGAGGCGGCGGAGAAGCTTGCGCTCGATATACGCAACGCAATCCGCTTCGACATCGAAGCGGATTGAGGGTCAGACTTCGAAAAGCGCGCGATACATCAGCTCGGCGCGCATCCAGTCGTCTTCCGTATCGATGTCCTGAACGCGATAGCGCGGCAGGATGACCGGCACAGCGCGGGCGATGCGCTCGGCCTGTGTCGCCGCGAAGGCCTGCGGACTTCCCCAATAGAATTGCGCGGCGTCGTGATAGGTTTCCTCGATGTCTTGCGAGCGTTTCGCCATGGCTTCGAGGTTGACCGCCGCGAGTCTGCCCTTGGGCGTTACGCGCAAGGCGCGCTCGATGGGGGCGGCATAGGGCGTCACGCTGACGGCATAATCGGTTCCCGCTGCCCGCATTTCATGGAAGCCCCGCTTCAGGACTTCTCCGTCCACGAAGACGGCTGTGGCGTAGATGCAGCAGATGAAATCGACGGGACCGAGATTTCTTCCGGCCCAATCGGCGGCATGACGCACGACATCGGCGGTCGCCGCGTGGTCGCCCGATATTTCTGGGGGACGCATGAAGGGGACTTCCGCCCCCTCCGCCCTGGCGATTTCCGCGATTTCCTCATCGTCCGTCGAGACGATGATGTGATCGAAGAGGCCGCATTCCCTCGCCGCCCGAATTGCGTAGGCGATGGCCGGATGTCCGAGAAAATTCCGGATGTTCTTTCGGGGAATGCGCTTGCTGCCGCCGCGCGCGGGAATGACCGCGATTATCACGAGAGCGCCTCCTTCAGCGCGGCAACGACCTCATCCTGTTCGGCATGGCCGAGATCGGGAAAGAGCGGGAGCGTCAGCGCCCGCCGGTAATAATGTTCCGCGGCCGGGAAGTCGCCCGGATGGAATCCCATTTCCCGGTACCAGGGCTGCCAATGCACGGGAATGTAGTGGACGTTTACGCCGATCCCGGCTTTCCGCATCTTCTCGAAGACATGGGCCCGCCGCGCGCCATGGCTTTCGGGGGCATCGTCGTCATCCTCGATTTCGACGGTATAGAGGTGCCAGGCCGAGCGAATATGCGCCTGCCGGGGCGGCAGTTTGAGCGGAAGGCCGGAGAGCATCTCGTCGTAACGCGAGGCGAGCGCTTCGCGTGCCGCGACGAAGTCGTGCAGGCGGGTCATCTGGCTTGCGCCGAGAGCCGCCTGAATGTCCGTCATGCGCAAGTTGAAGCCGAGCGCGCGTTGCTCGTAGTACCACGCGCCTGCATTGAGGGGCAGGCGGTCCATGTCCCGCGTTATGCCATGGGTGCGGAGCAGACGCATCCGGTCCGCCAGTGCCGCATCCTGCGTCACCGCGGCGCCGCCTTCTCCGGTCGTCACGATCTTTACGGGATGAAAGCTCAGGATCGCGATGTCCGAATATCGGCAATCTCCCACGGGCCCGCCATCATAGGTGCCGCCGATCGCATGCGCCGCATCCTCGATCACGCGGAACCCGTATTCACGGGAGAGCCGCGCAATTGCGGCCATGTCGCAGGAGTGGCCCGCGAAATGAACGGGAATGACGACGCGAGGCAGGTGCCCCGTCTTTCTTGCGTCTTCCAATTTTTTTTCGAGCGCGGTCACGCTCATGTTGCGCGTCGCCGGGTCTATATCGACGAAATCCACGGCGGCGCCGCAATAAAGTCCGCAATTCGCCGATGCGACGAAGGTATTGGGAACCGTCCAGAGAATGTCGCCGGGCCCCAATCCGATGGCGAGGCAGGCGACATGGAGCGCCGAGGTCGCATTGGTCAGCGCCACGGCATGGGCGGCCGTCGTCGCCTGCATCAGCGCTTCCTCGAAGCGCGGCACGGCGGGGCCTTGCGTCAGCCAGTCCGAGGTGAGCGCCTCGACAACAGCGCGGATATCCTCGTCGCTGATGTTCTGCCGCCCATAGGGGATCATGCGTCGGCTCTTGCGTTATAGGCCTTGATTTCGTCGACGGTGAGGAAATGGGGGTTCGTGCCGGAGCTGTATTCGAAGCCCTGCGTCACGGTTTCGCCGCGCTCTTCCAGGTTGTTGGTCAGATAGTCAACGTCGCCGCGGAAGAACTTGATCGTCGGTCGGATGACGAAATGGTCCTGGAACTCGACGGTGAGGTGCGAGTCGTCGGCGGGGCACATGGTCTCGTGGAGCTTCTCGCCTGGACGGATGCCGATGACGTTCTGTTCGAGGTCGGGCGCCATGGCGGAGGCGAGGTCGGTTATGCGAACGGAAGGTATTTTCGGCACGAAGATTTCGCCGCCATGCATGCGCGCGAAATTGCGGATGACGAAATCGACGCCTTCCTGAAGCGTGATCCAGAACCGCGTCATGCGCGTGTCCGTGACGGGAAGCGATTTGGCGCCCTCCGAAATCAGCTTCCTGAAGAAGGGAACGACGGAGCCGCGCGAACCGACGACATTGCCGTAGCGGACAACGGCGAAGCGCGTCTTCTCATAGCCGACCATGTTGTTCGCGGCCACGAAGAGCTTGTCGGAGGCGAGTTTGGTCGCGCCATAGAGATTGATCGGGTTGGCCGCCTTGTCGGTCGAAAGGGCCATGACCTTTTCGACGCCCTCGGCGATCGCCGCCTTGATGACGTTTTCGGCACCGTGGACGTTCGTCTTGATGCATTCCATCGGGTTGTATTCGGCGGCAGGCACCTGTTTCAGCGCCGCGGCATGGATCACGAAGTCGACGCCCCGCATCGCCTGGCGCAAGCGTTCCGGGTCCCGGACGTCGCCGATGAAATATCGCATCTGCGGGGCCGAGAATTCCTGCGACATCTCGTACTGCTTCAACTCGTCGCGCGAAAAGACGATGATGCGCCGCGGCTTGTGCTGTTCGAGAAGGGTGCGGACATATTTGCGGCCGAAGGAGCCGGTTCCGCCGGTAATGAGTACGGATTTGTTGTCGAACATCCGGTTTTTTCACTCTCGTTTGGGTGCCCGATTCATTGCACGATAAGCCTAACGGGGCGTTAACCATGATGGCGAGCGCCGATTGCAGGGAGAAGAGACGGCTTCTTGCCGTCCGGGGGAGGAAGAACTGTTCAGTCTGAGGGAACACAGGCTGCCGGACGGGCGGGAGCTTCTGCTCTTCGGCCGTAGTGCCCATCGGCAGGAGCCCTGCGAGAGCCTGCCGCCCGCCTCCCCGGGCGCGGGGTCTCATCTGCGGTGGCATCCCTTGCGGGGCGAGTGGGTCGCCTATGCCGGTGAGCGGCAGGGCCGGACCTTCCTGCCTGCAGCCTCTTTGTGCCCGCTTTGCCCGGCCGCGGAGGGGCGGCTCGGCGAAATTCCGTTCAGGACTTTCGAGATCGCCGTCTTCGAAAACCGCTTTCCCGCCTTCTCGGATGCGGGCGGGGCGTTGCCGGTTCTTCCGCCCGGCGTCGAGGCGGCTCCCGCGAAGGGGCGTTGCGAGGTGGTGGTCTTTTCCGACGATCATCGCGCCGCGCTCGGCACCCTTTCCGACGACAGGATCGCCCTGCTTTTCGAGGTCTGGGGTGCGCGGGTCGAGGCGCTTGGCCGCGAGTACCCCCATGTCCTTCCCTTCGAGAACCGGGGAGAGGAAATAGGCGTCACGCTTCATCATCCTCACGGTCAGATCTACGCCTTTCCCTTCATCCCCGCGCAGGTGCGGCGCGCGGCGGAAGCGCAGGCGGCATCGCCCGTGATCGGCGACCTGCTTCGGCATGCCGGCGAACTCGAAATCGAGGCGCTGGACGAGGCCGTCGCCCTGGTGCCGCCTTTCGCGATGTACCCCTACGAGACCTGGATATTGCCGCGCCGCCGGGCGCCGGGGCCGCAGGCGCTTTCCGGAAGCGAACGCCAGGCGATGGCGAGGCTTCTCGGCCGTGCCGTGCGCCGGCTCGACGGGCTTTTCGGTTCGCCGATGCCCTATATCCTCACCGTTCAGTGTGCGCCGCGTGGATTCGAGGACAGTTTCCACATGTCGGTCGAAATTCGTCCCTTCCGGCGCGACAGCGGCAAGCTCAAATATCTTGCCGGTGTGGAGCAGGGGGCCGGTGTCTTCCTCGCCGATATCCTGCCCGAGGACGCGGCGGCGCGGCTCCGGGCGCTGCCAGCAGGAGGGCCGGCATGAGAGACGCGTTCCGCGAGGCTTTTGGCTGCGACCCGGAAGCGGAGGCGCGCGCGCCCGCCCGCGTGAACCTCATCGGCGATCACACGGATTACGCGGATGGCTATTGCCTGCCCATGCCCCTGCCATGCGAGACGCGGGTGATGATGGCGCGCGCCACCGCTTTCTCCGCCCGAAGCGAGGGGCACCCGCCCGTTGCTTTCGATCCCTCTCTGCCGCCGCGCGGCGACTGGTCGGACTATGTGGCGGGGCCTCTGGCGGAACTTGCAAAGGCAGGCTTCGACGTTCCGCCCGTTGCGGTACTCGTCGCTTCGGACATTCCTCAAGGCGCGGGTGTCTCCTCGTCCGCCGCTCTCGAAGTCGCCGTCATTCGCGCAGCGCTGCTGCTTGTAGGTGCAAACCTTCCCGATGCCGAGGTAGCGCGTTTCGCACAGCGTGCGGAGAATCTCTATTGCGGCGTCAATTGCGGCATTCTCGACCAGATGGCGTCGGCGGCGGGCCGTGCCGGAGAGGCGCTGCTCCTCGATTGCCGTTCGGGCGAGGGCCGTCTCGTGCCGGTGCCCTCGTCCTTCCGTTTCAGGGTCGTTCATTGCGGGGAGGGACGCCGTCTTGCCGAAGGCGCATATAATGAGCGCCGTGCCGCCGTCGAGCAGGCGGCTTCGCTGCTCGGCGTTGCGGCGCTTCGCGATGCCGCGCCGGGGGATTTGGAGCACCTGCCACACGACATAGGGCGCCGCGCCCGTCATGTCGTTGCGGAAAACGAACGCGTGCTTGCCGCCGTTGCCGCGCTTGAAGCCGGGGACAACGTCTCCTTCGGACGGCTGATGACGCAAAGCCACCTGTCTCTGGCAGAGGACTACGACGTTTCCACTTCCGCGCTCGACCGGCTGGTCGCGTCGATGCTGGCGGCAGGCGCGTCCGGCGCGCGGCTCACCGGGGCGGGCTTTGGCGGTTGCGCGGTTGCGCTCCTCCCGCCGGAAGCGGATGCCGCTTCCTGGTGGGCTGAAGTCTCGGGTGAGAATCCGGGAGCCTGGCTCGTCGCGTGATGACGGACCCTAGGCGATTGCCCGATGTTCGCCGGGCCCGGGAATCACTCTTTCCTTCGGGAAAGTGATCGTCACCGTCGTTCCCCGGCCGGGTTCGCTCTCGATTTCGAGCTTGCCGCCATGGCCTTCCATCAGGCATTTCGAGAGCGGAAGGCCAAGCCCCGTGCCTTCGTATTTGCGCGCGAGGTCGGAATCGATCTGTCCGAAGCGTTCGAGCGCCAGCGGAATATCGCTCTTGGCGATGCCGATACCGGTATCGGCTACCTGAATTCGGATCGTTCCATCTTCCATCGCCGTGCGCACGCACACGTCGCCGCCCTCGGGTGTGAACTTGATCGCATTGGAAAGGAGATTGAGCATGATCTGGCGCACCCGCCTGTGGTCCGCGTACAGCGCTGGAAGGTCCGGCGCGGCTTCCGTGCGGAGCGAGATGTTCTGCCTTTCCGCCTGTCTTTTCACCATGTGGAGGGTATCTTCGACGACATCGGCTATGTCGATTTCCTCGTCGTGAAGCTGCAACTCGCCTGCGTCCGCGCGTGTAAAGTCGAGCACGTCGTTGATCAGCGAGAGCAGATGCTGTCCGCTCTTGTAGATGTCATTCGTGTATTCGATATAGCGCGGGTTACCGAGCGAGCCGAAGACTTCCGACTTCATGATTTCCGAGAAACCGAGAATGGCGTTCAAAGGCGTGCGCAACTCGTGACTCATCGTCGCCAGAAATTGCGACTTGGCCTGATCGGCTGCCGCCACATTCTTCAGGGCCATCATCAGGTCTTCGGAGGTTGCCTCAAGCTTACGTTTCGTTTCCTCGAGTTCCAGCACATGCGCGCGCAGGCGCCTTGCTTCCTGCACGGCCCGGCTTGCAAGGTGCCGGTCGATGGCGGCGCCGACAAATCCGAGGACTCCGATGAAGAGCGTCACGATGGCAATGGAGAGCGCCATGAAGAATGGCTGCACGGTCGGCTGCGTAAACTCGATCGAAGGATCGTAGGTAACGGTGACTGCGGCCATGCCGGTGAAATGCAGCGAGCAGATCGCCAGGGAAAGAAGTGCCGTTCCGGCGATCCTGCCGGATATTTTTCCGAGCTGCGCATTGAGCTGAAAGGCGGCCGTCGAAAGCAGGACGCCCAGCACCACGGAGGCGGCGACATAATCGCGATCCCAGCTCAGATGCTCCTGAGCCGTGAGCGCCAGCATGCCGACATAATGCATGGCGGCGATGGCGAAGCCGACAACCGCCCCGCCGATACCGGCAGGCTTCGCGCGCGCCGCAAGCGCCAGGCCCGCAGTGGACAGCGCAATCGATATGAGTACGGAGGCGATGGTCGGGCCGGCAGCGTAGGTGACGGGCTCATTGGGACGGAAGGCAAGCATCGCGATGAAATGCGTCGCCCAGATGCCGCAACCGGCGACGGCGCCACTGGCTGGAATCCAGACGGAACTCAGCCACGATCCGCCGTGGCGCGCGCGCGCCAACAGGCTGATCGCCGAATAGCTCGCGAACAGGCAGATGAACCCCGACAGCGCGACAAGTCTCAGGTCGTGCTCGGCGGATATGCACTGATAAACGGTAAACATACGGCGGCAGTGAAGCACACCGTCTTTAAACCTTGTTTAACAAAAACTGAACTTGCTGTTTCAGATGCTTTCCGCCTCGGCATGCTGGGCCAGACGGTCGAGGAAGCGGTAAAGAAATATGCCGGTCAGGACAGCCACAATGGTGAAGAACACGGTCAGATCGAAGTCCGAGGGGATGTAGGGATCGGCCCGGACGAGCTTCACCTTGGTGCCGATCGTCTCATAGTGACGGTCCTTGAAAGGCCATACCGCAAGGAGCGAGCCGCCAAGCACGCCGATGACGGCCAGCAGCGTTTGCCGGTAGAAGTGGTCGAGCAGCCAGGAAATCGCCCGTGAAAAGAGAAGAGCGCCGGTCACCACGCCTGCGGCAAGCGGTGCAATGAAGGAAAAGTCGAGCCTTCCGAGCGCCTCGATGGCATCCGTGTATTTGCCGAGAATAAGCAATACGAATGAACCCGAAATGCCGGGCACAAGCATCGCCGCCACGGCGGCCATGCCGCAAAGGAAGATGAACCAGCTTGCATCGGGTGTGCTTACGGGAACCATGGTCGCGGCCAGAAGCCCCAGAACCACGCCAAAGCCGATCCATATCCAGCCGCCGGCCCCCTTCATGTGGACATGCGAGAGCAGGCCGACGATCGAGGCAGCAATCAATCCGAAAAAGAATCCGAAGGTGATTTCGGGAAGATTGGTCACCATCATCGACAGTGGAATGATGCGGCTGAAGATGATGAGGGAGAGAAGGACGCCGATGCCGATCGTTCCGAGGAAAAGCGCATCGGCGTGCCGTGCGGCGGCCAGCACCTGCCCCCGGGCGACAAGACCGATCAATTCCCTGTCGAGCTTCGCGATCGCGCCGATGAGCCGCTTGTAGATGCCGAGGATGAGCGCCATCGTTCCGCCGCTCACGCCGGGAATGAGGTCGGCTGCGCCGATGCACATGCCGCGAAGCACCTGACGCGTCGGGTTCACATTGTCGCGCCCCTCCGGGCTCAGCCGGTCGGCGAAGCGAATCCAGAAGGAAAGCACCCAGTCCACGGGCTTCAGGGCAAAACGATAGATACGCCAGGGGATCGGCGTTCCGCTAACGAGCGCGAGTGCGATCAATGTCACGGAGCCGCCGCCGATCACGGCGTCCGTCGCCCAATGCGCTCCCGCTGCGATGCGGGGCAGCGCGAAGAAGAAAGCAAGCGCGACGCCCACAAGCCCGAAACGCCAGGTGAAGCCGAGCCACCACAGCACCGCGAGGATCATCGTCACCGTGGCGTGATCGCCGGGAAAGCTCCGGTCGGACCCTTCCTTGGCGTTGGACCAGGGAACGACGCTCAGGATCGAGTTGAAGCCATCGAGAACGAGTGAAGGCGAAAGCCTTGGATAGGCGATGATCTGGCGCTGCAGAACGATGATGACGAGCAGCAGCACCGCCGTCATCGCACCGAAGGCCAGTCCGTGACGGAAGCGCGCGAAATCGCCGGAGCCGATGTAATAGAGGTAGATGACGAAGATCAGCAGCGCGGAGAAGACGTCGAAGCGCCGCCCGCCCGTCAGCGCCCAGATGGTCGCCCAGATGTCGCTTTGCGCGACCGTTCCGTTCATGACGTGAAATACCCAGACGTCGAAGGCGTCCCAGGCCTCGCGCGTCACTGGCCAGAGCCAGGAAGCGAAGAGAAGAAGTCCCGCAGCCGTCCAGCCGATCAGGGGCAGCCACCGCCAGTCCTTCGACAGCGTAAATTCGCTCAGATTTTCATTGGAGGTCATTCAGGTCTCCGGCTCCGCCACCCGCAGAATCACTTGCGATTCTATAGCGCAATCACGATTTTGACATGCAATTGCGGTCTTTCGCCGGGTCCTGCCGTCAATCCTGGGTCATCAATGATAGGCGGGCAGCCAGTCGCCATGCGCCTCGATCAGATCGTCCACCAGCGACCAGATCTCGTCGAGCGAGAGTTCGGCGGCCGTATGAGGGTCCATCATGGCGGCATGGTAGATATGCTCGCGCTTTCCGGTGCGGATCGCTTCCATCGTCAGTGCCTGCACGTTGATGTTGGTCTGCATCATGGCGGCCAGGTGAGGAGGCAGGCTTCCGACCCTTGTGGGCGTGATGCCGTTGGCATCGACAAGGCAGGGCACCTCCACGCAGGCGCCCGCCGGAAGATTGTCGATAAGCCCCTTGTTGGCCATGTTGCCGTTGATGACGGCAGGTTTGCCCGTCGCCACCGCGCGCATGATCTTTGCGCCGTATTCGCCCGAGAACCTCACCTCCAGCCGGTTCGCCGAAACGAGTTCGCGTTCCTGCGCTTCCCATGCCGCGATCTGCTCCTCGCAGCGGCGGATATATTCATCGAGCGGAATATTGAACTTCTCGATCAGGTCGGGCCGGTCGCGTTTGATGAACCAGGGGACATATTCGGCGAAGTGCTCGCTCGATTCGGTTACGAAATAACCCGTCCGGCGAAGGATCTCGTAGCGCACCTTGTTCCATTCGGGCTCTTCGCCGCGCGCCGCGATCTCATGGAGTTTCGGATAGAGGTTCTCGCGCGTCCCGTCCGGCAGTTCGCGTTCGAACTTCGTGTAGAACGCCATGTGGTTGATGCCCGCGCATTGATAGCGCAGCGACTTGTAGTCGACGCCGAGGTCTTTCGAGAGTTCGAAGGCCGTGCCCTGCACGGAATGACAGAGGCCCACATGGCGTATGTCGGGGGCGAGTTCGTTGAGCGCCCAGCAATTGATCGCCATCGGATTTACATATTGAAGCATCAGCGCCTTCGGGCAGACATCGCGCATGTCATTCGCTATGTCGAGAAGAACGGGGACCGTTCGGAGACCGCGCATGATGCCGCCGACACCGAGCGTATCGGCAATGGTCTGGCGAAGGCCGTATTTCTTCGGAATCTCGAAGTCGATGACGGTGCCGGGCTTGTAGCCGGCGACCTGGATCATGACGATCACGAAGTCGGCGCCTTCGAGCGCCTCGCGCCTGTCGGTCGTCGCCGTAATCCGCGGCGAGACGGAAAGCGTATCCGCGATCTTGCCCGCCACCACGGCGGAGGTCTTCAGGCGGTCTTCGTCGATATCCTGCAGCGCGATCTCGCAATCCGCGAAGATCTCGTTCAGCAGGATGTCGCCCACCAGGTTCTTCATGAAGACGGTGCTGCCCGCCCCGATCATGCAGACTTTCGTCATGCGCCCGCTCCCCTTGTTCGGGGGGAGCATCGGCCAGGCGGGGCGTGCTTGCAAGCGTCGCCGTTTCCGGCAAATTTGTGGGACAAGGGAAGGGAGTCTTCATGCCGCAACCCGGTTCGAATCCGAGCGATGTCTCCATCGGCGTCTGCTATTACCCGGAACATTGGCCGGAGAAGATGTGGGCCGGGGATGCGCGGCGCATGCGCGAGGCGGGCATATCCCGCGTCCGCATCGGCGAGTTCGCCTGGTCGAGGCTCGAGCCCTCTCCCGGCCAATATGACTTCGGCTGGCTCGGCCGCGCCCTCGACACGCTTCATGGCGAGGGACTTGAGGTCATTCTCGGCACGCCGACGGCGACGCCGCCCAAATGGCTTGTCGATGCGATGCCGGACATGCTGCCCGTCGACCGGCACGGGCGGCCGCGCGGCTTCGGTTCGCGCAGGCATTACTGTTTTTCTCATGCGGGCTACAGGCGCGAATGCGCGCGGATCGTGCGTGCGCTCGCCGAGCGGTTCGGCAAGCATCCGGCGATCGTCGCCTGGCAAACCGACAATGAATATGGCTGCCACAACACGGTTCTGTCTTACTCGGATGAAGCGAAGCTCGGCTTTCGCCACTGGCTCAAGGATCGTTACGGTTCCATCGCCTCGCTCAACGAAGCCTGGGGCAATGTCTTCTGGAGCATGGAATACCGGGATTTCGACGAGATCGATCTTCCCGCGGGAACGGTGACGGAAGCCAATCCCGCCCATCGCGCGGATTTTCACCGCTACTCGTCCGATCAGGTCGCGGCCTTCAACCGCGTGCAGGTGGAAATCATCCGCGCGCTTTCGCCGGGTCGCGACGTGCTGCACAACTTCATGACCTTCTTTCTCGACTTCGATCACTTCGAAACGATGAAGGATCTCGACATTGCGACCTGGGATTCCTATCCGCTGGGAAGCCTCGACGTCTTTCCCGCTTCCGCCGAGCACAAGGCGGCCTTCGCGCGAACGGGCGATCCCGATCTGCAGGCCTTTCACCACGATCTCTATCGTGGCGCGGGCCGTGGCCGTTTCTGGGTGATGGAGCAGCAGCCCGGGCCGGTGAACTGGGCGGACTACAATCTCGACGCCATGCCCGGCCTCGTCCGCCTCTGGGGCCTCGAAGGTTTCGCGCATGGTGCGGAGACCATGTCCTACTTTCGCTGGCGGCAGGTGCCTTTCGCGCAGGAGCAGTTCCATGCGGGGCTCAACCTGCCGGACGGCTCGCCCGACCGTGCCTTTCATGAGGTCAGGCAGCTTTCCGCGGATCTCGCTGCGCTCGGGCCGCTTGGCGGCGCGGCGCGTGCAAGGGCCGCGCTTGTCTTTTCCTACGAGGCCGCGTGGTTCCTCCGGGTGCAGCCGCAGGGACGGAACTTTTCCTATATCGAGCAGGCCTTCGCCATGTACCGGGCGCTTCGCCGTCTCGGCCTCGATGTCGATATCGCCGGGCCGGAATCGGATCTCTCGGCCTATTCGCTGATACTCGTTCCTTCCATGCCCTTCGTGCCGGAGCGGCTCGCGGCGGAGCTCGTGAGGGCGGAGGGAGCCGTTCTCGCCGGGCCGCGAACGGGAAGCCGCACGGCCTCCCATCGCATTCCCGAGAACCTTGCGCCCGGGCCCTTGTCGGACCTGCTCGGCCTGCGCGTCACGCGCGCCGAAAGTTTCCGCTCCTGGAGCGCGGTGCCCGTCCGCTACGAGAACGAAACATTCCGCTTCGATAGATGGCGCGAGTTCGTGGAACCGGCGGCGGGCACGGAGGTTCTCGCCGAGACGGAGGATGGCCGGCCCGCTCTCACGCGGAAGGGCCGCGCCCATTACCTTGCGGGCACGCCGGACGAGGCATTGCTGCAGCGGATCGTCGCCCGGCTCGCCCGTGAGGTGGGGCTTGCGACGCTCGACCTGCCTGCCGGTCTGCGGACGCGCCGCCGCGGGGGCTATCGCTTCATCTTCAATTACGGGCCGGGACCTGCCGACATCTCGCCGCATTTTCCCGATACCCGGTTTGTCCTGGGCGGTGCGCGGCTCGAGGTGGGCGATGTCGCGGTCCTGCGCGAGGCCGGTTAACCAGACCGGCAAGAGCCGTCTGTGAAAAATTCCGGGCCGTGATAGCGTCCCGTTCATGAGTTCAGCCGGGGGCGTTCGATGCTTCAATCCAGTCTTCACTCGGGCCGCCGCGGCGTGCGATCCGCCATGCCGCTCGTTACCGCCGCTCTGGCGCTCTGCCTGACGGGCTGCGCCGCCGATGCCGCTCCGGAGGATGCCCGCTTGCCGATGCCCTCTCCCGTCACCGAAAACGCCGCCTTCGCCGACTGGCTGACGGCGTTCCGCGCCGATGCGATGAAGGCCGGGATTTCCGGCGAGACATTCGACCGCTCGCTGGCGGGGGTGCGGATCGACCGCGACGTGATCGAGGCGAACGAGGCGCAGCCCGAATTCACGAAACCCGTCTGGGAGTATCTCGAAGGCGCCTTGTCCGACACGCGCGTTGCGAAGGGCCGGGCGCTGCTGGCCGAGAACAAGGCGCTGCTCGACCGGATCGAGGCGCGCTACGGCGTCGACCGCCATGTGCTGGTTGCAATCTGGGGGCTCGAATCGAATTACGGTTCCTTCCAGGGAACCATGAGCGTGGTCCGCTCGCTGGCGACGCTGGGCTTCGAGGGGCGGCGCACGGAATATGGCCGCACGCAGCTCATCGCCGCGCTTGAGATCATTCAGCATGGCGATGTCGCTCCGAAGGAGATGACGGGTTCCTGGGCAGGCGCGATGGGGCAGACGCAGTTCATCCCCACCACCTACAACGCCCATGCCGTCGATTTCGACGGCGATGGCCGCCGCGACATCTGGAAATCCCATGCCGATGCGCTCGCCTCGGCCGCTCACTACCTCGACCAGTCGGGCTGGAAGACAGGCGCCGTCTGGGGCCATGAAGTGAAGCTGCCGAAGGATTTCGACTATTCGCAAGCCGACATGTCGATCCGCAAGAGCGTCGCCGAATGGGTAAAGACGGGTGTTGCCCGCATCGACGGGCGGAGTTTCCCGGGCGGCGAGATGGACGAGAAGGCATCCGTCTTCCTTCCCTCCGGCCATCGCGGCCCCGCCTTCCTCGTCATGGAGAATTTCAGGACGGTCCTCGCCTATAACGCCTCGACTTCCTATTCATTGGCGGTGAACCTGCTTGCCGACCGGTTCAAGGGCCGGGGCGAGATCGCGGGCGCCTGGCCGCGCGGCGACCGTCCGCTCGGCCGCCATGAGCGTCATGAGCTTCAGCGACTTCTCACCGCGAAGGGGCATGATACGGGCGGCGTCGACGGCATCATTGGCTACAACACGCGAAAGGCGGTACGCGCTTATCAGGCGAGTATCGGTCTTCCTGCCGATGGCTATCCGACGCATGAACTTCTTCAGCGCCTGAAGAAGAACTGAGGCGAGAGGCGGGCAGATTGCCTCTTTTCGCGGCGTTCTCTTTTCGCCTGCGCTCAGAAAACCATCAGGGTTCCGCGATTTCCGCGCCGAATATGCGCAAATGCGCGGTTTCCGGGCATGGCATCGCTTTTGCTCTCCCTGTAGGCTCAAAAGTCAGAACAAAAACCAGTGGCAGGAGAGTCGATGGCGCAGGCCATCTTCGATGAAATGGGCGGACCGGGCGGCGACGTCCGTCAGGCATATCGCAAGCTTCAGGCCTGGCTCGAGGAGACGCCGCTCGACATTCTCACGCTCCGGCGCGAAGAGGCCGAGACCTTCTTCCGGCGTATCGGCATCACCTTCGCCGTCTATGGCGAAGGGGGCGATCCGGAGCGCATTATTCCTTTCGACATCATCCCGAGGATCATCGAGGCGGCCGAATGGCGCTTCGTCTCGGAAGGGCTCATCCAGCGGGTGAGGGCTCTCAACGCTTTCATCGCGGACGTCTATGGCGAACAGGAAATCCTCAAGGCCGGCGTCGTGCCGCGCGATCAGGTTCTGCTCAACGATACCTATCGCTACCAGATGCAGGGCGTCGCCGTTCCGCAGAATGTCTATACGCATATCGCGGGCATCGACATGGTGCGCGTCGGCGCGGACGAGTTCTATGTGCTTGAAGACAATTGCCGCACGCCCTCCGGCGTCTCCTACATGCTGGAGAACCGCGAGATCACGATGCGGCTCTTCCCGGATCTCTTCTCGCGCTACAACGTCGCGCCGGTCGATCATTATTGCGACGAGTTGATGCGCACGCTCACCTCCGTCGCGCCACGCAACTGCCAGGGAGAGCCGACCGTCGCCGTCCTCACGCCCGGCATCTACAACAGCGCTTACTACGAGCATTCCTTCCTCGCCGACCAGATGGGTGTCGAACTCGTGGAAGGGCCGGACCTCTATGTGATGGACGATGTCGTCTATATGCGCACCACGCAGGGGCCCAAGCGTGTCGATGTCATCTATCGCCGCGTCGACGACGACTTTCTCGATCCGCTGACCTTTCGTGCCGATTCCGTGCTTGGCGTCGCGGGCCTCATGAATGCCTATCGCGCAGGAAACCTGAACCTCACCAATGCCGTCGGTGCGGGCATCGCGGACGACAAGGCGATATATACCTATGTGCCGGAGATGGTGGAATTCTATCTCGGCGAAAAGCCGATCCTGAAGAATGTGCCGACATGGCGTTGCGGCGAAAAGGACGATGCGGCCTATGTTCTGGAACACCTGTCCGAACTCGTGGTGAAGGAGGTTCACGGTTCGGGCGGCTACGGCATGCTGGTCGGCCCCAAGGCGACGAAGGAAGAGATCGAGGCTTTCGGCGCGCGGGTAAAGGCGGCGCCGGAAAAGTACATCGCGCAGCCGACGCTCGCGCTTTCCACCTGTCCGACCTTCGTCAATGAAGGCGTCGCGCCGCGGCATGTCGACCTCAGGCCCTTCATTCTCTCGGGCAAGGACATCAAGGTCGTGCCGGGCGGGCTTACGCGCGTTGCCATGCGCGAGGGTTCGCTCGTCGTCAATTCGAGTCAGGGCGGCGGCACGAAGGATACATGGGTGCTGAAGGACTGATGGCTTCATGATGCTTGCGCGCACCGCAGACAATCTCTACTGGATCGCCCGTTACGTGGAGCGTGCGGAAAATCTTGCGCGAACGCTTCGCGTCACGGACCGCCTGTCGCTCATGCCCTCCGGTGCCGACACCGACGGCAATGAATGGCATTCCACGGTCATCGTTTCCGGCGCGGAGCAGGGCTTCTATGACAAACATGAAGAGGCGACGCCCGAGAACGTCATCTCCTATCTTGCCTTCGACCCGGAAAATCCCTCCAGTATCCGCAATTGTCTTGAGGCGGCGCGGCGAAACGCGCGTGCCGTGCGAACGGCGCTGACCAGCGAACAGTGGGAATGCCTCAACTCCGCCTGGCTCGAACTTCCGCGGTGGAACGAGACGCGCGTGCGCGGCAGTGGCCTTCACCGCTTTCTCGACTGGGTGAAGGATTGTTCCCTTCTCTTCACCGGCGGCACGGTGGCGACGATGCTTCGCCGCGATAGCTATTACTTCACCCGGCTCGGCACCTTCATCGAGCGCAGCGACAACACCGCGCGTATTCTCGATGTGAAGTATCACGTCCTTCTGCCCGAACATGCCGAGGTCGGCGGCGGCATCGACTATTATCAATGGGCCTCGATCCTGCGCGCCGTCTCCGGTTACCGAAGCTACAATGCCGTCTACCGCGAGGGCCTGAAGCCCTGGCTCATCGCCGAGTTTCTCGTCATGCGCGAGGAGATGCCGCGCTCGCTCATCAGCTGCGCGGCCGAAATCAAGGACTGCCTCGACCGGTTGGGCGAAGAATATGGCCAGCGTCACGAATGCCACCGCATCGCCGGGCAGATCTATTCGCGGCTGCGCTTCGGCAAGGTCGAGGATATCTTCCGGCAGGGACTGCACGAGTTCCTGAGCGAACATATCGAGACGAACGACCGGCTCGGACTTGAAATCAGCCGCAGCTATCTTTTGGGGTAGTATGCGGTCATGCTTATCCAGATTCGCCAGGAAACGACCTACCGCTATGCGGTCGCGGCCAACTACTCGATGCAGATCCTTCGCGCCCAGCCGCAGGACGGGGCCGGGCAGAAGGTGCTTTCGTGGCGTCTTTCCATTCCTCCCTTTGCAAGGCTTACCGAGGGGCGGGACGCCTATGACAACCTCCTGCAGACGCTCTATATCGACCGGCCGCATAGCGAAATCACCTTGAGCATCGAAGGCGAGGTTGAAACCGCCGACGAACATGGGGTGGTGCGGGGCGTCGCGGAACCTTTCCCGCCGACCTTCTTCCTTCGCCAGACGGAACTGACCGCGCCGGACGGTGCGGTCGAGGCGCTTGCCGCGTCTGCAAGGGCGGCTTCGGATGGAACCGCGCTCGACCTTGCCCACCGGCTGATGGAAAAGGTTCGCGAGGCGGTGGACTACCGCATCGGCGAGACCCATGCCGCCACCACGGCGGCGGAGGCGGTCGGCCACGGATATGGCGTCTGCCAGGACCATACGCATGTCTTCTGCTCCGCGGCGCGGTTTGCCGGCCTTCCCGCGCGCTATGTCAGCGGCTATCTCTGGGATGACGTGGACACCGAATATGAGGCTAGCCACGCATGGGCCGAGGCCTATATTGATGGCCTTGGCTGGGTCGGATTCGACGTCGCCAACCGCATCTGCCCGACGGATGCCCATGTCCGTGTCGCCTGCGGTCTCGATTATCTGGAGGCCGCGCCGGTTCGCGGGCTCAGGCGCGGTGGCGGCGAGGAGACGATGGAGGTCCGGCTTCGGGTCGATGCCGGTGCTGCCCAGCAGTAAGCGGGCAAATGAATTGAGACCGGCATGGACGCCGGCGATGTCTGGAGACGAGAATGACTTATTGCGTCGCGCTTCGGCTTGAAGGCGGCCTCGTGATGCTTGCGGACACACGCACAAACGCTGGCGTCGACAATATTTCCACCTTTCGCAAGCTGAGCGTCATCGAACATCCGGGCGACCGCGTGATCGGGCTCATGACGGCGGGCAATCTCGCCGTCAGCCAGGCCGCGATCAACATGGCGGTGGAGCAGGGCGTTCGCGTGCGCGGTTCCGACAAGCTCGAAACGCTTCACACGGTGCCGAGCATGGTGCGCGCCGCGCAGCTCATGGGTGAGGCCGTGCGCGAGGTCTACCGGATCGACGGGCCTTCGCTCGAAGCGCAGGCGGCGGATTTCAACGTCTCGATCCTCATGGGCGGGCAGGTCGGCAATGGCGAGCTGCGCCTGTTCCAGATCTATTCGGCCGGGAACTACATAGAGGCGACCGAAGACACGCCCTATCTCCAGATCGGCGAACACAAATACGGCAAGCCCATCATAGACCGTGCGCTCACCTACAACACGCCGCTGGCGGATGGGCTGAAGCTCGCGCTCATCTCGATGGATTCGACCATGCGGTCCAATCTCTCGGTCGGCATGCCGATCGACCTCATGGTCTATCGCCGTAACGCGCTCAAGGTCGCGATGCAGCGGCGCATCAAGGACGAGGACGAATATTTCATGGGGCTCCGCCGCTCCTGGTCCGATGCGCTGACGCAGGCCTACCGCGCCATTCCCGGTCCTGGCTGGGAATTCTGAGGCCCGACTAATCCCCGCCTTTCCGATCCTGCTCCAGACTGTCCGCCGGTTTCATCCGGACAAGGAGCATTCCGATGTCTCATATCCAGCGTTCGCCCGCTTTCCCGCCAGGCGGTTACCCCTCATGGCCTCTTTCCCAGCCGCCCTGCTGGCGGGGTTTCGCGGGTGCCCCGGCGCCGGGCCTCCCCGCCGCGACGGCATGGTGGCGGCCGGGCGATATTCTCGCGTTCGACTTCGCGAATGGCCGCTACATGCGTGACGGAGAGACCGCCTCTCTCGGGGCGGTTCTTTCGGCCTCGCGCACCTCGCCCGCAACTTGGTTCACGGATGCGGGCATCCTCCAGCCGTTCGATGCCAACGTCGCGGCGATCACGGATCGCGGGCTCTATGCCGGCGGGCAGCGCGTCAACAAGTGCCGGAACTTCAATGCCAACCCCACCGATCTGACGGGTGTATCGAAAGCTGGCGATGCCGCCGCCATGCTGACGGTTGTGGACGACAGCGCCGAACTTGCCGCTGCGGGACTTGACGGCATCTGCACCTCCGGCATGGCGTTCAAGTTCGACAACTCGGCGGGAACGTCAACCTCGTGGCTCTATATAGCGGGAAACAGCGGCAACACGAACCCGCACACCATGAGCGTCTATATGCGCTCCACGGGTTCGGCCCGCATGGTGCTCTCCTCTTCAGGCGGCACGGGCTGGATGAGTTCTGCCAGCTATACGCGGCGGAGCGCGACCGTTACCCCGGCAAACTCGTCGCAACAAATCGTGATCGAGGTAGCCGCAGGCAAGGTCGTATGGTTCATCCTGAATCAGCTGGAAGAAGGCTCCTTCGCCTCGCCGCCCATCGTTACGGATGGCGGAACCGGCACCACGCGTCTGGCCGACGCCGTCACGGTTCCCGGCTTCGCCGCTCTCGCGGCAAGCGGGAGCTTGCAGGATGGCTTCGCAGGCAAGGCCATTCTCGATGTGACCCGGCTCACCGACCCCGCCAGCCGCTGCATTTTCGACCTCGGTGTGGCGACGGGGGACAGGGTTCGCCTCGACATTCTGACCGACAACAGGATCGAGCTGGCGATCGCGAATGGTGGCTCCGGTCCCGCCTTGCAGACGGCCGCGCTTGCCGCCACGGGCGAGGTCGAAATCGAATGGCAGGTGAAGAGCGGCGCGTCGTTCATCCGGATCGGCGGGACGACAGCGGCCGAGAACAGCGACAGCTTCACGATGCCGGAGCTGGCGGACGCCCATCTCGGACAGTCGCGCAGCGGCGCATCCGCTCTCAACGGGCCGCTTGGCTATCTCAGCCTCAGGAGGGCTGTCTGATGCAGCATTATGAACTTCGCGCGGAAAGCCGCGCCGCGATTATCGCCATGCTGGGCGCCGCGCAAACCGGCAAGGCGCGCCCCTTCCTCGTTCAGGACGAGACCGGCGATACGCAAGTCGATGCGAGCCGCATCCGCTATCCCTACGAGGAAATGACGGAAGACGAAGAGCCCGCGCCGACAGGCTTCTGGCTCTGCGAGATCTGGCTGGAGGAACCGGATGCCGAACTCGCGGCGATGGCGCTTTAGGACGCTGCCTTCGAGAAGGTGGCGAGATCGAAATAGTCGCGCCAGACCTTGATCTTGCCCTCTTCCATCTCGAAGACGCCGCAGCAGGGCAGCGCGACCGGCTTGCCGCCGGCCTTCATCCGGTCCACGCGTTCGGCGATCACGAGGTCGCCGCGCGAAACGAGATTGACGATCTCCCACTTCGCGTCCGACCAGTTGGCGATGAAGGCCCCGATGAAGCCCTTGAGTGCCGTCCTGCCCTTCACGGGATCGAGCATCATGTTGTGGTAGATGCCGTCTTCCGTGAAGTAACCGACGATCTCGTCTACATCGAGCCGCGACCAGGCGTTCACGAAATCGCGGATGGTCCCTTCATTGTCGCTCACGGTTTCCTCCCTTGTTGTTCTTGGGCGCCATCGTGCCGCCTGTCCGCCTTGAAGGCAATCGGCGGAACGAAAAAGGGCAGCGCTTTCGGCGCCGCCCTCGTTTCCCGCTTGCGGATCAGAAGTCCGAGAACTTCTTTCCTTCCGCGACGATCTTTTCCAGAAGCGCGGCGGGTTTGAAGTCGTCGCCCATCTGCGCCTGGAATTCCTTCATCTTGGCGAGCACCTTGTCCGCGCCCACCGTGTCGCCATAGAACATCGGGCCGCCGCGATAGACGGGGAAGCCGTAGCCGTTGATCCAGACGATGTCGATATCGGAGGAGCGGATCGCCTTGCCTTCCTCGAGGATCTTCGCGCCCTCGTTGATCATCGGATAGATGCAGCGTTCGAGGATTTCCTCGTCGCTGATCTTGCGGCGGTTGATGCCCTTCTCGGCCGCATAGTCGAGGATCATCTTCTCGACGACCGGCGAGGGCTTCGCGTTGCGGTTCTCGTCATAGTCGTAATAGCCCGCGCCCGTCTTCTGGCCGCGGCGGTCCATCTCGCAGAGCCGGTCGCGGAGCGTTTCGCCCTTCGACTTCTCCTTCGACCAGCCGATGTCGAGGCCGGCGAGGTCCGACATGGCGAAGGGGCCCATCGGCAGGCCGAAATCGTAGAGAACGCGGTCGACGTCCCAGGGCATCGCGCCTTCCATGATGAGCTTCTGCGCCTCGCGCTGGCGCTGGGCGAGAATCCGGTTGCCGACGAAGCCCGGGCAGACGCCGACAAGTGCGGCGATCTTGCCGATCTTCTTCGCGATCTGCATCGAGGTCGCGATCACTTCCTTCGAGGTCTTGTCCGCGCGCACGACTTCCAGAAGCCGCATCACGTTCGCGGGCGAGAAGAAATGGAGGCCGATGACAGCCTCAGGCCGCTTCACCGCGGTCGCGATTTCGTCGATGTTGAGCGCGGAGGTATTCGTCGCGAGGATCGCGCCCTGCTTGACGATCTTGTCGAGCTTCCCGAACACGTCCTTCTTGATGTCCATGTTCTCGAACACGGCCTCGATCACGAGATCGCAATCGGCAAGGTCGTTCATGTCGAGCGAGCCCTTCAGAAGGCCCATCCGCTTCTCCACCTCTTCCATGGTGAAGCGGCCCTTCTTCGCCGAGTTCTCGTAGTTCTTGCGGATCGTCGCGATGCCGCGGTCGAGCGCTTCCTGTTTCGTCTCCACGATGGTCACCGGGAAGCCCGTATTGAGGAAGTTCATCGCGATGCCGCCGCCCATCGTGCCGGCGCCGATGATGCCGACCTTGTTCACGGGGATCGTGGGCGTGTCGGCGGGCACATCCGGAATCTTCCACACCTGGCGTTCGGCAAAGAAGACGTGGCGCTGCGCGGCCGATTGCATGCCCGTCACGAGTTCGCGGAAGAGCTTCTGCTCGACCTTGATGCCTTCGTCGAAGGGCAGGTTCACCGCCGCCTCGATGCACTGGATGTTGTATTCGGGCGCGAGGAAGCCGCGGAACTTGCGCGCATTCGCCTTGCGGAAATTCTCGAAGATCTCGGGGCGCCCACGAGCGGCTTCCATCTTCTCGTTCAGATCGCGGATCTTCTTCAGCGGGCGCTTCTCGGCGACGATCTTGTTGGCGAAGGCGATGGCGCCTTCGCGCAGCTTGCCTTCCTCGGCCAGCTCGTCGACAAGGCCCATCTCAAGGCACTTCTTCGCGCCGACATGTTGACCGCTCGTCACCATCTCGAGCGCCTTTTCCGCGCCGACGATGCGGGGCAGGCGCTGTGTGCCGCCCGCGCCCGGCAGGAGGCCGAGATTCACTTCCGGCAATCCGCACTTCGCCGAAGGCACGGCCACGCGGTAGTGGCAGGTCAGCGCCACTTCGAGGCCGCCGCCCAGCGCCGTCCCGTGGATCGCGGCGATGACGGGCTTCGGCGCGTTCTCGATCATGGCCTGCGCGTCGAAGAGGCTCGGGCCCTTCGGCGCCTTGCCGAACTCGGTGATGTCCGCGCCCGCGATGAAGGTGCGGCCCTCGCAGATCAGCACGATCGCCTGGACTTCCGGGTCGTCGATCGCCTGTTTGATGCCGTTGTTGATGCCTTCGCGCACCGGCGCCGAAAGGGCGTTCACGGGCGGCGAATTGAGAGTGACGACGGCTACGCCGCCTTCCTTCTCAAGCGTGGTGACGTCGTTGATCGCTGTCATGGCGCTCCCTGCCTTTATCGTTCTGGATTGTTGGCGGGGATTATAGCGCCGGTGCGGGCAGGCGCCAGACGGCGACATGTGCAGGGAAGAAAAGGGCGCCGTCCGGAGGTGAACAGGCACCCGTCGTGCTAGAATCGGGCGAAATCGGCCTGATCGGAAAGGCGGCACAAGTGACGAAGCAAAAGGATGCCCGGAAAAAGCCCTCAAGGACGGTGGGGCGGCCGCGCAGCGCGGATATGCCCGTTTCCGGCGATCCCCGCGCCGACATCATCGCCGCCGCCGCGCGGCTTTTCCGCGCCAAGGGCATCGCCGGCGCTTCTGTCCGCGAAATCGCCGAGGAGGCCGGGCTCCGCAAGGCATCCCTCTACTATTACTTCCCCTCCAAGGAAGAGATCGTCTACGCCATGATCGAAGGGGTGCTAGCGCCCGCACTCGGCATGCAGAAGGAGCTTGCCCGAAAGCCGCTTTCCGAGGCCGCGAAGCTCTATCTCTATCTCCGCTTCGACGTCGAGATGCTCTGTTCCGCGCCCTATGATTGCACCTGGCTTCTCGCCCATGGAGATTTGAGCGACGAGCGCATGGCGGCCCACTGGAAGGAGCGGGAGAAGCTCCTCGTCTGGCTGCGCGCCCGTCTGCGCGAGGGGCATGCGAAAGGCGAATTCGTCGCCTGCGATGCGGCCGCGGTGGCGAAAGCGATGCTTGCCGCTACGGAATATTCCGTCACCTGGGCCGAGCGCGCGGATATTTCGCGCCTCAAGCGGAATGCGGAGGAAGTCGCCGCGCTCCTCGTGCGCGGTGTCCTTGCGCCGGGTGTCAGCCTCGACAAGGTCAGGGCCGAGGCGTCGGCCTGACGGTGCCCGTGTGAGCGGGAAGCAAGCGGAAGACGGGAAGTCCTCACTAGCTCTGGATTCTTTCGCCGGTCGCAATACATTGGGTGAAAGGCGGCAGACAAGGGAGAAAGCCCATGAGCGAAGAAAAAGTGGCGGTCGGGCGCGATTACACGCGCAGCAATGCGGAGCTCGCCGCGCGCTGGAAGATCGACGTCAATCGGGACCCCTGGTCGATCCCGCTTGAGGAGCTCGATCCCGCGCATGACGATCTCTTCGGCGCCAACAAGGTGCTTCCCTATTTCGAGCGGTTGCGGAAGGAAGATCCCGTTCATCTGAGCGAGACCGGACCTTATGGCCGCTACTGGTCGATCACGAAGTATGAAGACGTGATGTTCGTCGATACGAACCACAAGCTCTTCTCTTCCGATATCCGCAATGGCGGCATCCGGCTCGGCGGCGAGCGCATCGAGGGCGAGCCCGATCCGCTGACCTATCTTCCCATGTTCATCATGGAAGACCCGCCCAAGCATGACGAACAGCGCAAGGTCGTGCAGCCCATGTTCACGCCGCAGAATCTCGCGGCGCTCGAACCGTTGATCCGCGAACGCGCCGGTCTCATTCTCGACGAGCTTCCGCGCGGCGAGACCTTCAACTGGGTGCGCGAGGTGTCGGTCGAACTCACGGGCCGCACGCTGGCGACGCTCTTCAACGTGCCGCAGGAAGACCGGCACAAGCTCATCCACTGGTCGGATACGGTGGAGCGGATCGGCGATCCGGAATATTTCGAGACGCCGGAAGATGCCTTCAAGGAACTCTGGACCTGCTGGGAATATTTCGACGGCGTCTGGAAGGACCGGCTGAAGAATCCGGGTTCGGATCTCATCTCGCTGCTCGCGCATGGCGAGTCGACGAAGAACATGGCGCCGAACGAATATCTCGGCAACATGCTGCTCCTCATCGTCGGCGGCAACGACACCACGCGCAACTCGATCACGGGCGGCGTTCTCGCGCTCAACCAGCATCCGTCGGAGTATCAGAAGCTGATCGACAATCCCGGCATCATTCCCAACATGGTGTCCGAGATCATCCGCTGGCAGAGCCCGGTCGCGCATATGTGCCGGACCGCGATGGAAGACGTCGAAATTCGCGGCAAGACGATCAAGAAGTGGGACAAGGTGGCGATGTGGTATGTCTCGGGCAACCGCGACGACGAGAAGATCGACCGCGCCAACGAATTCCTGATCGACCGCGAAGGCGCGCGCCACCATCTCTCCTTCGGCTTCGGCATCCATCGCTGCATCGGCAATCGCGTCGGCGAGATGCAGCTCCGTATCCTCTGGGAGGAGATCATGAAGCGGTTCAGCCGCGTCGAGGTCGTGGGCGAGCCGAAATATCTCCGCTCCAACTTCATCCGGGGCATCACGGAGCTTCCCGTGGTGGTTCACGGGTAGCGAGTGCCGCCGCCGGGTCGGCGGAACGGTTCAGGGCGGCAGGTTGAGAGCCTGTCGCCCTTTTTCTTGACTCGGCTCCTTCCCAGCCCTAATTTCGACCGAACGGTCGAAATTAGGGAACTCCGGAATGTCTCTCGCCCTTGCAGATTTGATGGAAGAAGGCCGCCGCGCCGTTTTGCGGCCGCTCGCCCAGGCCTCGACGCTACCGCCGGCCTTCTACACCTCGCCGGAGATTTTCGAGGCCGAGAGGGAGCGCGTTTTCCGCCGCAACTGGGTATCCGTCGGCCGCGCTTCGGAAATCCCGAATGCAGGCGACCGCTTTCGCATCGACGTCGCGGGAGAGCCGCTCCTCATCGTGCGAGGGAAGGACGGCGAAGTGCGCGCGCTTTCCGCCGTCTGCCGTCACCGCTGGATGCTGCTGGGCATCGGCGCGGAAAGCTCGGCCACGATTTCCTGTCCCTATCACAAATGGACCTATGCGCTCGACGGCTCGCTCATGGCCGCGCCCCTGATGGAACAGGCGGAAGGCTTCGAGCGCGGGAACTGTTCGCTGCCGTCCTTCGGCTGCGAGATCTGGAACGGCTTCATCTTCGTCAATCTGAGCGGGGACGCCGAGCCGCTTGCCCGGTCCCTCGCGCCGCTGGCGGAAGAGTTCGCGCCCTGGAAGATGGGCGAGATGGAGATCGTCGGCCGGATCGAGTTCGATCAGCCCTATAACTGGAAGGTGCTGGTCGACAATTTCATGGAGGCCTATCACCACTTCGCCATCCATCCCGAAACCTTCGAGCCGAATTATCCGGCGGCGATTTCCTGGCCGGAGGAAACGAACGCGCCCTGGGCCGCACTCCGCATGCCGCACAAGGGAAACGAACTGGCCGATCCGCTGTTCAAGCCGCTGAAGGGCATTCCCGATCGCGCGCGGCGCGGCTTTTCCGTCTTCAACGTCTATCCCTCGATGCTGCTTGCCGTGCTGTCGGACAGCGTCATCTGGTACCGCATGGAGATCGACGGCGTGGGCCATTTCAAACTCACGGTCTATCTCCTCGCGCATCCCGCCTCGCTTGACGTGCCCGATGCGGAGACGCTCAAGACCTTCCTGCGCGAAGGCACCTCTGCCGTCCACATGGAAGACATCGTCGCCTGCGAAGGCGTGCAGATGGGGCTCATGAGCGGCAGTGCCCGCGCCGGACGTCTCAGCCATCTCGAAGGTGCGATCCATGAGCACCAGAAATGGCTTCTCGCGGAGCTTGCGCGGGCATAGGCGGCCTCGTCTCGTTCACCTGCGTTCAGCGCCGCCCCCATTGCCGAACAGGCAGGGGGATTTTGGCATGGCGCGGCCTTCCTCTCCCTGTGCTAGGTTTCGGCCAACGAAAATCACGGAACAGGGAAGGGGCGGCCTGCCGCCTCTCGATTGAAGTTGACCGACAAGCAAGACGCCACCGGCGATATCGACGCCATTCGCAAGGGCTTCGAGACCCGCGGCTATATCTGCAACGCGCATATAGCGACCTCCATCTTTCTTGCCGAGAAGCTGCAGAAGCCGCTTCTGGTCGAAGGCCCTCCTGGCGTGGGCAAGACGGAGCTTGCCAAGGCCACGGCCGAGATGGTCGGCAAGCCCTTGATCCGTCTGCAGTGCTATGAAGGCCTCGACGAGGCGAAGGCGCTTTACGAGTGGAAATACGGCAAGCAGCTTCTCTACACGCAGGTGCTGAAAGAGAAGCTCGGCGATCTGATGACGGGCGCGCAGGGGCTGAAGGAGTCCATGGCGCGTCTCCATGATTTCGACGACACCTTCTTCTCGGAAGAATTCCTGGAGCCGCGTCCGCTCCTCAAGGCGCTCTGGCAGCCGGGCGGCGCGGTTCTTCTCATCGACGAAATCGACAAGTCCGATGACGAATTCGAGGCCTTCCTTCTGGAGCTTCTCTCGGACTATCAGATTTCCGTGCCCGAGCTCGGCACCATCAAGGCGCGGACCACGCCCATCGTGTTCCTCACCTCGAACAATACGCGCGAGATCGGCGACGCGCTGAAGCGCCGCTGCCTGCATCTCTACATTCCGTTCCCCGACACCGATCTCGAGCAGCGCATCATCGCGGCGCGCGTGCCGGAGATGGAAGCGCGGCTCCGCACGCAGCTCGTTGCCTTCGTGCAGGGACTGCGCCAGCTCGACCTCAAGAAGCTGCCCGCGGTCAGTGAAACCATCGACTGGGCACGTACTCTCGTTCTTCTCCATGCGCGTGAGCTCGACGCCGATCTCGTCCGCAACACGCTCAATGTTCTCCTGAAATTCCAGGACGACATCGACAATGTGGATGGCGAGGTGAACGCGCTGGTGTCGAAGGCCGTGCAGGCCGGGTAGGGCAGGCGATGAGCGAGGTTCTTGGCGATTTCATCCGGGCGCTCCGCGCCGCGGATGTCCGCGTCTCGACATCCGAGTCGATCGATGCCGGCAATGTCATCGATCTCGTTGGGTTCGATGACCGCGCGACGCTGAAGGATGCGCTCAGCCAGGTGCTCGCGAAGAGCGAGGACGAGAAACAGGCTTTCGCCGATGCTTTTGACAGCTTCTTCGCCTTCGAGCAGTTCAAGGAACGGCCTGCGGCGGCGAACGAGAACGATGAGCGCGACAGCCAGCAGCGCGAGCAGGATGGCGGCGAGGGAGAGGGGGGCGATCCTTCGCAATCGGGCAGCGCCTCCTCGCCGGGCGGCGGCGGCATGGGCGGCGAACGGCAGGGCGAGCCTTCCTCCGGCATGAACCTCGCGGAGCTTCTGGAGCGCGGCGATCAGGCCGAGCTCCAGATGGCGCTTGCCGAGGGCGCCCGGCAGGCGCAATTGAACCGCATCCGCCTTTTCACCCAGCGCGGCATGTTCACGCGCCGCATCATGGAGATCATGGGGCTCGACGGTCTCAACGAGGAGATCGAGCGGCGCGAGCGCACGAAGGACGGCAAGGGCGCGGAGCGGCTCGCCGGCCTCCGCGAGGGGCTTCGCGAGCAGGTTCGCGACTATGTCGAGAAGCAGCTCGAAATCTTCACCGCGAATTCGGGCCGCCAGTTGCGGGAGGAAGTGCTCTCGCAGATGCGGCTTTCCAATGTCGACCGCTCCGACATGCGGATCATGCGCGAGCTCGTGCGCAAGATGGCGAAGAAGCTCATCGCCCTTCACTCGCGGCGCAAGAAGATCACCCGCCGTGGCGTGCTCGACGTGCGCCGGACGATCCGTGCCAATATCGAATATGACGGGCTTCTCTTCCACACGATCTGGAAGAAGACCAAGGTCGACCGGCCGAAGGTCATGGCGATCTGCGACGTCTCGGGCTCCGTTGCGCAGGTGTCGCGTTTCCTGCTGATGTTTCTCTACAGCCTGCAGGAAGTTCTGCCGAATGTCCGCAGCTTCGCCTTCTCCGGCGAACTCGGCGAAACGACCGAGCTTTTCAAGCGCGAGAAGATCGAAAAGGCGCTGACCGACGTGCTCCGCGATTTCGGTGGGGGTTCCACGGATTACGGCCGCGCCTTCGAGAATTTCGAGGCGCTGGCGCTCGACGATGTCGACCATCGTACCACCGTTCTCATCCTCGGCGATGCCCGGTCGAATTACGGCGATCCTCGCTCCGACATATTGAAGCTCGTCCATGCGCGTGCCCGCCGTGTCGTCTGGCTCAATCCCGAGCCGCGCTCCATGTGGAACTCCGGCGACAGCGAGATGCGCCGCCTTGCCCCCTATTGCGACAAGGCCATTACCTGCGCCTCCCTGAAGGATCTCGAGAGGGTGGTCTCCGACCTCCTTCGCAGCGCCGTCTGACGGGCTGATTTCCGGGGATTATTCGGGCCCGGGGAAATCTCCTTCCAATGTGACGTTATGGTGACGTTTCGATGACGGTCAGGCCGCTCTCTAGGCAAGTAATCCCCGGCCCGCTAGACTTTCCGTCTCATTTTGGGGCAGCCGGGGGACCTTCCTTCAGGCACGTCTGCTGCAGGTCAAGGTGCATCGCAGGTCCTGGCGCAGTTCCGCATTGTGCCGTTCCGGGGCGCTGTTGAATTTTGCGTTGAGTTCGGGGGAAACATGGCGGGGCGCGCCATTGCAAGATCCAAAGCAGGAGAGGTGCGGCGCATCGCGCTCGCCTTCGGCTTCGTACTTCCGCTTGTACTTCTTTGGTGGGCGGTCGCGCAGGCGGAGCCCATGCGCCTCACGCCTCCCTCCGTCGAGAGCGCGGCGCTGACGCGCAATCTTCCGCAGGAGGAAGAAAGGCGCGTGGAGCCGGCGCCCACCATGTCCGCAGCGTCCGCTGCCGAGGAACCCGTGCCTGCACGCGTTGAAGCCGCGCAGCCGATCACGCAGAAGAAGCGATATAACGTCGTCGTACTCGGCGACTCGCTCGGTGATGGTACCTGGGCCGGGCTCTATCATGTGCTGCAGAAGGACAAGCGCTTCAACGTCGTCAAGAAGTCGCGCGTTGCAACGGGGTTTTCCCGTCACGACTATTACGACTGGAATGCAGCCGCGCGTGAGATCGCGTCGGAGACGGCAATCGATATTGCGGTCGTCGTGATGGGCACGAACGATCGCCAACCCATTGTGCAGGACGGCAAGCGTCACGCGCTCTTCGATGCGGAGTGGCGCAACATCTATCGTCAGCGTGTGGATGATTTCACGGCCACGCTCAAATCCTCCGGCGCACGCATATACTGGATGGAACTTCCGGTCATGCGGAGCCCCCGCTTCGGTGCCGACATGGAGCAGTTCAACGAAATCTTCGAGGATCGCGCGGCGGCAAACGGCATTACCTTCGTGAAGACGGAGGGGCTCGCGACCGGTGCCGATGGCGGCTACACGGCCTATGGCGAGGATCGTTTCGGGCGCACGCGTCTCCTGCGCGCGGAAGACGGCATTCATTTCACGATGGCGGGCTACGAACTGCTTGGCAAGCGCATCGCCGATGCCATACTCGCCGATATTGCCAGCGGTGCTGCCATTGCGGAGATAAAGAAGCCGGTGGAAGAGATGCCGGTGGTGCTGCGCAGCGCCGGTGCCGTCGAAGACGCGGCCAACGAGGCTGGACAATATGACATGGCGGACAGACGGCCGGGGCGTTCGGATGATTGGCTCTGGCTCGGCGCGACGAACTGAGCGGGTCCGTTTCCCGCGGCGCGCTGTCGCCGCTGCGCTCCTGATTGCGTTCCTGATTGCGTTCACGCCTTTTCCCGCCGGGGCATCTTTCTGCGATACGCCGAGAGGCCTCGAGAAATTCCACGCCGCGCTCGACAGTATCGAGAAGGGCGAGCGCAAGCGCCCTCTGACCGTTCTTCATCTCGGCGATAGTCATATCGCGCTCGACAATTTCACGCGCGGTTTGCGATCCCGCTGGACGGAGGCCTATGGCGATGCAGGGCGAGGGCTCATGCCGGGCGTTCCCTTCCGCTACTACGCGCCGGATGGCTTCGACGTCGGCATGAAGGGCACGTGGGAAATCGAGTCGAGCCTTCACGCTCACGCATCGGGCATCTTCGGTATTCAAGGTTTCCGTGCGGATGGTGAAGACAGGCGTGCCGTCATGTCTCTCCGGTCGTATGCGCCTGTTTCGCGCGTTGTCGTCGATGTGTATGGCACACCCTATTCGGGAGCGATCCTCCTGAAGCTCGGTGATGCGGCGTCGTTGAAGTTGCAGACGCGGCGCGAGGTTCCGGGCTTTGTTCAGTTGAATGTGCCAGCGGCTAGCGTGCATGAAATCCGGCTCATGCCTGCGGGTACGGGCCCGGTCCATATTCTCGGCTGGAGTTTTCTTTCCTCGGCTTCGCCGGGTGTTCGCTATGACAGTTTCGGAATCGTTGCGGCGACAGCGAGCATCACTTCCCGATGGGACAAGGCGACAGTGATGCATCAGATTTCGGCGATGAAGCCGGATCTCGTCATTCTGGGCTATGGCACCAATGAAGGCTTCGACAACGGGCTCGATCTCGATCGCTACAGCAAACTTGTTTCGGGCTTTGCGGACAAGATCGTCCAGGCGGCACCCCATGCTTCAATCGTCCTTCTCGGGCCATTTGACGGCGCGCGGCAGGGGAGCGGGGAGGAATGCTCCGGCGGCTGGCGCACACCTCCCAAGCTCGATGGTGTGCGCGGCGTGCTTCGCAGCCTAGCGGCGTCGCGCGGCTATTTCTTCTGGGACGGGGCCGCGGCGATGGGCGGGCGCTGTGCGGCGAATGAGTGGGCGAAGGCGGAGCCGCCGCTCATGTATGCGGATCGGGTTCATCTTCGGCCCGCAGGTGCCGAGCGTCTCTCCGCCGATTTTTGGAACGCGTTGATGGGGCAGGGAAAGATGGAGGGCTCGTGCGGCCTTCCGGGCGCGCAGGATTAACCATAAAGACAGGCAGCGATTGAGCTTTTGGGTGTCAGCGGGGATGATGCGGGCAGTGCCGTCATGCCCCCCTGATGGTTAGGTTGGGCGCAATATGCGTCCGTAAGTGCGTGTGTATCGGGGCGGCATGCTTTTTCCGACGATAGAGTTCGGGATTTTCTTTCTGGTCGTGTTCACGGCCAGTTGGGCCATGCGCGCCGTTCCCGAACTGCGCAAGCTCTTCCTGCTCGGCGCGAGCTACTTTTTCTATGGCTGGTGGGACTGGCGTTTTCTCGGCCTGCTCTTCGTTTCCACGCTGATCAATTATCTGGCCGGTCTCGCGCTCGCACGGTCGCAGCGTGAAGGCCTCCGCAAGTTCATCGTCGGTGTCGCCGTCGTTGCGGGGCTCGCGATCCTGGGCTTCTTCAAATATTACGGCTTCTTTCTCACCTCGCTGGCGGTGCTGCTTGAAACGGCGGGGCTTGAGCGCGATCTGCCCTTTATGCAGGTGATCCTGCCGGTTGGCATTTCCTTCTTCACTTTCCAGGGCATCTCTTATGTGGTCGATGTTTATCGCGGCCATGTAAGGGCGGAACGGTCGCTTCCGAATGTGATGCTCTACATCTCCTTCTTTCCGCAGCTCGTCGCGGGACCGATCGTGCGCGCGGCCGATTTCCTGCCGCAGCTTCACAAGACCGTGTCGCTCACACGTGCGCATATCGGCGTCGGCGTGGTTCTCATTCTCTCGGGCCTGCTGAAAAAGATGGTTGTTGCGAACTATCTGGCCACGGAGCTGGTCGATCCCGTCTTCTTCGATCCGACAGCGGTTGGCGCTCTCGACCTGCTCATTGGCATCTATGGATATGCCATCCAGATCTATTGCGATTTCTCGGGCTACAGCGACATCGCCATCGGCGTTGCGGCATTGCTCGGCTATCGCTTCCTGGAAAATTTCGATCAGCCTTATCGCGCCTCGAGCCTGCAGGATTTCTGGCGGCGCTGGCATATCTCGCTGTCCACCTGGCTGCGCGACTATCTCTATGTACCGCTGGGCGGCAACCGGCATGGCGAAGCGAAGACCTATCGCAATCTCTTCCTCACCATGTTCCTTGGCGGCATCTGGCACGGAGCGGCCTGGACCTTCGTCTTCTGGGGCGCGTTCCACGGCACGATGCTCGCGGTCGAGCGCTATGCGCGCCGCCAGATCGAATTTTTTGCGCCGGCTTCAACGGCGCCCGGCGGGATCATGAGCGCGCTTGGCAACGGGACGCAGCATCTCGTCGGTATCGTCTGGACATTTCATCTCGTCTGCTTTGCCTGGATATTCTTTCGCGCGGACAGTTTCGCGACCGCTGCGAGCTATCTTGCGGGCTTTGTTCGGTGGGGTGAGGCCAGCCAGTATGTGACGCCCTTCATGGTCGGGCTCATCGCCATCGCCATGCTCTTCCAGTTTACGCCGCGCCATCTCGGCCGCTGGCTCGCGCGCGGCGTTCAGCATCTGCCGGGTCCGCTGCTTGGGCTGCTTCTCGGTGGCGGCATCTGGCTCATCTGGGCAATTGCACCCGAGGGCGTGGCGCCCTTCATCTACTTCCAGTTCTGAGGCAAGGGATGCTGGACCTTCTTCATGAAATCGAGCGCGAACTTGGGGGGCACCCCGAAGAGTTGAACGAGGCCGAACGTCTCGATGCGCTGGAATCCCGGCGGAACGTCATGCGCATGTTGCAGGCGCTGGCGCTCACGAGCCTTTTTCTGCTGGTCTTCAGTAGCGAGCGGCTTCTTACCTGGGTGAATGGCTTCGAGGTGGGACCGGTGCAGGATGCGGTGGTGTCGGCCTCGACTGCCTGGCACGACGCCATGAGCGAGGCGGGTCTTACCGGTCCTGCGCGTTCCATGCGTGGGGAGGTAGATGAGTTTCGCGCGACGGACTGGGCGGAAATACGCCATCTGATCGAAAGGGAAAGCACGCGGACGCGGGAAGGGGTAAGGCTGCTTCGCGGCGCGGTTTCGGACAGGCAGGGCTAGACCGCCTCACGTAACTGCTCGACAAGATCCGCGGGATAGATGCTCGCAAAGGGCTCTATGCCGTAATGCGTGCGAATTTCCGCAATCGGCCGGTGCCACTCGCTCTCCCAGTCGATCGCCATGAAAGGCGGCGTGGTGCGTCCGTGCTGCCAGCCTTCCGCGATGATCTGCATGACGAGCGCAAACGCTTCCGGTGAATTGAAATGTGCCGCCGCTGCGGCCGTCGCGATCAGCATTGCCGAATAATTGTGTCCGAACTGCGCGAGCTGGAAGGACGAGATGCCTACCTCCTGCAATACGGTCGTGCGATAGCCGCCCATCAGATGCCAGACGTCATGCATCTGCAGGATACGGGTGTTGAGATAGCGCAGCGCGGGCGGCAGATGCGCCAGGCCGATGGCTTCCCGGTCCAGCACTTCGAGGTTGAAGCTGTTGTCGACGATCAGCCGGTAGATGTCGTTACCGAGCGAGCCCTGGGGTTGGCGTCCTAGTGTTTCGAGCGTAAGGCGCGGCGGCATCGGGCGCGTTTCCGCATGGGCAGAACCGGGATGAACGATCGCCGCGGCTTCCGAAAGCGCGGTGAAGCTCTCGGGCAGGTGCTTGCCCAGACTTGCCACACGCGCGGTGACCTCATCGCCGCTTGTAGGGCCATCGGAGTTCCCCACGAAGCTCCAGAAGCTTTCCCAGAAGGTATTTCCCGGCCGTTCCGCTTCTCCAAGACGAGCGAGAGCCTCTGCCTGTGCGGGCGGGGTGGCGGGAACCCTAGATGACGCGCCGAACCATCCTTTCGTCAGAGCATCCAGTATTGCCATGCACGCTTCCGGGTTCACGAAGGCGACGTGCGAGATGGCGGCCGCTGTGCGCAAGACAGCGCCCGCCTCCCCGGCCTTTGCCGCCGCGCCCAGGTTCTCAACCTCGCTGGCGTCGAGGTCGAATGATGTTACATGCCGTTCGAAATCGCGTTTCTTGTCTTTATCGATCATGTCGTTCCCCCTGCCTGGCAGGGGCAAGCATAATCAGAAAAATGGACTAGAGTCTATTTATCGTATGGCCGGCAAGAAGCGGCGCGGGTCAAAAAAAAGCCCCCGGAGATGGCTCTGCGGGGGCTTTGTTTTCTGGCGATGTGCGATCAGCGCGGAAGTCTCGTTTCCCCCATGAGGAACAGATCTACCTCGCGCGCAGCCTGGCGGCCTTCGCGAATGGCCCATACGACCAGCGACTGTCCGCGACGCATATCGCCCGCCGCGAAGACATTGTCGAGGCTCGACTTGTAGGTCGCCGTGTCGGCGGCCACATTGCCGCGCTGGTCGAGCTGGACACCCAGTTCCTTCAACATGCCCTCATGCACGGGATGCACGAAGCCCATTGCGAGGAGAACGAGGTCGGCCTTGATCTCGAATTCCGAGCCCTCGATCGGCTGCATCTTGTCGTCGACCTTCACGCACTCGACGGCCGTCACATGACCGTCCTTGCCGAGAATGCGGCGCGTCATGACGGCGAAGTCGCGCGTTGCGCCTTCGGCCTGACTCGAAGAAGTGCGCATCTTCAGCGGCCAGTCCGGCCATGTGAGAAGCTTGTTTTCCTTCTCCGGCGGGGCGGGCATGATTTCGAGCTGGGTCACGGAGATCGCGCCCTGACGGAACGAGGTGCCGATGCAGTCCGAGCCCGTGTCGCCGCCACCGATGACGACCACATGCTTGCCGTTCGCCAGGATCGGTTCGACCTGGCCGATGGGCTCGTCGGAGACGCGGCGGTTCTGCTGCGGCAGGAACTCCATCGCGAAGTGAACACCGGCGAGGTCGCGGCCTTCAACCGGAAGATCGCGCGGCTTTTCCGAACCGCCGGTGAGAATGACGGCGTCGAATTCTGCCGTCAGTTCCTTCGCGTCCTTGTTCACGCCGATATGCGCGCCGTAGTGGAAGGTGACGCCTTCGGCTTCCATCTGCTCGACGCGGCGGTCGATCAGGTGCTTCTCCATCTTGAAATCGGGGATGCCGTAGCGCAGAAGCCCGCCGGCCTTCTGGTGCTTTTCGAAGACGTGAACATCATGACCGCGACGCGCGAGCTGCTGCGCGGCGGCAAGACCCGCCGGACCCGAGCCCACGATGGCGATCTTCTTGCCCGTCTTCGATGCGGGAATCTGCGGAACGATCCAGCCTTCCTTCCAGCCGCGATCCACGATCGCGCACTCGATCGTCTTGATCGTTACCGGCTGATCGGTGAGGTTCAGCGTGCAGCTTGCCTCGCAGGGTGCGGGGCAGATGCGGCCGGTGAATTCGGGGAAGTTGTTCGTCGAGTGGAGGTTACGGCAGGCTTCCTCCCAGTCCGCGTGATAGACGAGGTCGTTCCAGTCCGGAATCTGGTTGTTCACCGGACAGCCGTTATGACAGTAGGGAATGCCGCAATCCATGCAGCGTGCTGCCTGGTCGCGCACCGAATCCTCGGCGAGCGGAATCACGAATTCCTTGTAATTTCGAATCCGGTCCGCGGCCGGCAGGTACTTCCGGTCCTGCCGGTCGATTTCCAGAAAGCCTGTAATCTTGCCCACCACTTACTCTCCTGCTGCGGCCATGGTCTCCGCGCCTTCATGCGCGCGCTGCATTTCCCGAAGGGCACGGCGATATTCGACCGGCATGACCTTCCGGAACTTGGGCAGCATGGCCTCCCAGTTGTTCAGAATGTACTGCGCACGCGCCGAGTTGGTGTAATGCGCATGATTTTCAATGAGCTGGTGCAGCCGCTCGGCATCGAAGCGGGTCATGTCGCTCATCACGTCCACGCGGCCGTGACTTTCGAGATCGCCTGTCTGGTGGCGGTGCCGCTCCATGAGTTCGAGCTCTTCCGACACGGGTTCGAGATCGACCATGGCGAGGTTGCAGCGCTGTTCGAACTTGCCATCCTCGTCCAGCACGTAGGCGATACCGCCCGACATGCCGGCCGCGAAGTTCCGTCCCGTCTCGCCGAGAACGACCACGATGCCGCCTGTCATGTATTCGCAGCCGTGATCGCCCGTACCTTCGACAACGGCGATCGCGCCGGAGTTGCGCACGGCGAAGCGCTCGCCCGCGACGCCGCGGAAGTAGCACTCGCCGCTGATCGCTCCGTAGAGCACCGTGTTGCCCACAATGATCGATTTTTCGGGCACGATGCTGCACTGCTTGGGCGGATAGACGATGAGCCGGCCGCCTGAAAGGCCCTTGCCGACATAGTCGTTTGCTTCGCCTTCGAGCTCGAGCGTCACGCCCGCCGCGACCCAGGCGCCAAAGCTCTGGCCGGCAGTGCCGTTCAGCTTCACATGGATCGTGTCGTCGGGCAGGCCCGCATAGCCGTAGCGCTTCGCGATCTCGCCCGAGAGCATGGCACCTGTCGTCCGGTCCGTATTGCGGATCGGCAGTTCGATCTTCACGGGCTTGCGATGTTCGATGGCGTCTTGCGCCTTCTCGATCAGCGTGCGGTCCATGATGTCGTGGATCTTGTGATCCTGGCTTTCGCAGTGATGGATCGCGACATGCGCTGGCGCGGCGGGCTTGTGGAAGAGCTTCGAGAAATCGAGTCCCTTCGCCTTCCAGTGCTTCACGACCTTGCGCTTGTCGAGCATCTGCATCTGGCCGATCATCTCGTCCATCTTGCGGTAGCCCATCGCCGCCATGAGTTCGCGCACTTCTTCGGCAACGAAGAAGAAGTAGTTGATCACATGCTCGGGGGTGCCGACGAAACGCTTGCGAAGTTCGGGGTCCTGCGTGGCGACGCCGACGGGGCAGGTGTTCAGATGGCACTTGCGCATCATGATGCAGCCTGCGGCGATGAGCGGAGCGGTCGCGAAGCCGAACTCATCCGCGCCGAGAAGCGCGCCGATCACGACGTCACGGCCGGTGCGCAGACCGCCGTCCACCTGCACGGCAATCCGGCCGCGAAGCTGGTTCATGACGAGCGTCTGGTGCGTTTCTGCGAGGCCGATTTCCCAGGGGCTGCCCGCATGCTTGATCGAGGTCAGCGGGGAGGCGCCGGTGCCGCCTTCGAAACCGGAAATCGTCACATGGTCGGCGCGCGCCTTGGAAACGCCTGCGGCAACCGTGCCGACACCGACTTCGGAGACGAGCTTCACGGAGATCAGCGCGTCCTTGTTCGTGTTCTTCAGGTCGAAGATGAGCTGAGCCAGGTCTTCGATCGAGTAAATGTCGTGGTGCGGGGGCGGCGAGATGAGGCCCACGCCCGGGGTCGAATGGCGCACCTTGGCGATCACCGCGTCCACCTTGTGACCGGGCAGCTGTCCGCCTTCGCCGGGCTTCGCACCCTGCGCCATCTTGATCTGGATCATGTCGGAGTTGACGAGATACTCCGTCGTCACGCCGAAGCGGCCCGATGCCACCTGCTTGATCGACGAGCGCATGCTGTCGCCGTTCGGCAGCGGCTTGAAGCGGTCCACTTCCTCGCCGCCTTCGCCCGTGTTCGAGCGGCCGCCGATACGGTTCATCGCAAGCGCGAGCGTCGTGTGGGCTTCGCGGCTGATCGAACCGAAAGACATGGCGCCCGTCGCGAAACGCTTCACGATTTCGGAGGCGGGTTCGACTTCGTCCAGCGGAACCGGCTTGCGGCCATCATCTTCCGCCGTCTTGATGTCGAAGAGGCCGCGGATCGTGAGCAGGCGCTCGTTCTGTTCGTTGATCTGGCGCGCGAATGCCCGGTACTTGTCCTGGCTGTTGCCGCGCACGGCGTGCTGCAAGTCGCGCACGCTGTCCGAGGTCCACGCGTGGTCTTCGCCCCGGATGCGGAGGGCATATTCGCCGCCCACTTCCAGCGAGTTGCGCAGAACCGGCGCATCGGAATAGGCAAGGCGGTGACGTTCGAATGTCTCGCGGGCGATTTCGGAAATACCTACGCCCTCGATCATAGAGACGGTGCCCGTGAAATACTTGTCGCAGAAGCTCGAAGCGAGGCCGACCGCATCGAAAATCTGCGCGCCGCAATAGGACTGGTAGGTCGAGATGCCCATCTTGGACATGACCTTCAGCAGGCCTTTGTCGATTGCCTTGATGTAGCGCTTCTCCGCTTCCTTCTGCGTCAGCCCTTCGTCCATGTGAGGAAGAAGTTCCGATAGCGTCTCGAAAGCGAGATAGGGGTTGATGGCTTCGGCGCCATAGCCCGCCAGACAGGCGAAGTGATGCACTTCGCGCGCTTCGCCGGTTTCGACGACGATGCCCACCTTGGTGCGGAGCCCCTTGCGGATCAGGTGATGATGCACGGCGGAAGTCGCAAGCAGCGCGGGAATGGCGATCCGCTCGGACGAAACGAGACGGTCCGACAGGATCACGATGTTGTAGCCCTGATCCACCGCTTCTTCCGCGCGTTCGCACAGACGTTCAAGCATTTCGGCCAGTGCGTCTTCGCCGCGATCGACGGCAAAGGTTATGTCGAGAGTCTGGGTGCGGAAATGATTGTCCGCGACCTCGCCAATCATGCGTATCTTTTCCAGGTCCTCATTGGTCAGGATCGGCTGGCGCACTTCGAGGCGCTTCACCGATGACATGCCTTCGAGGTCGAGCAGGTTCGGGCGCGGGCCGATGAAGGAGACCAGCGACATGACGAGCTCTTCGCGGATCGGGTCGATCGGCGGGTTCGTCACCTGCGCGAAGTTCTGCTTGAAATAGGTGTAGAGCAGCTTCGACTTGGAAGAGAGGGCCGAGATGGGCGTGTCCGTGCCCATGGAGCCGACCGCTTCCTGGCCGTCCATCGCCATCGGCGTCATCAGGAACTTGATGTCTTCCTGCGTGTAGCCGAAAGCCTGCTGCGTATCGAGAAGCGAGCCATAAACCGGCTTCGTCAGCGAGCCGCGCGGGGCGGGCATTTCCTCAAGCTGGATCTGCGTCGCGTCGAGCCAGGACTGATAAGGGTGCAGCTTCGCGAGATCGGCCTTCACTTCGGCGTCGGAGATGATCCGGCCCTGCTCAAGGTCGATGAGAAGCATCTTGCCCGGCTGAAGCCGCCACTTTTCGACGATCTTCTCTTCCGGCGCAGGCAGCACGCCCATTTCGGACGCCATCATCACGTCGCCGTCGTCGGTGACGTAATAGCGGGCAGGGCGCAGGCCGTTGCGGTCGAGGGTGGCGCCGATCTGGCGTCCGTCGGTAAAGGCGACTGCGGCCGGACCGTCCCACGGCTCCATCAGGGCCGCGTGGTATTCGTAGAAGGCGCGGCGCTCGTCATCCATGAGCGGGTTGCCCGCCCAGGCTTCCGGAATGAGCATCATCATCGCGTGGGTAAGCGAGTAGCCGCCCATGACGAGAAGTTCGAGCGCATTGTCGAAACAGGCCGTGTCCGACTGCTCGTGAACGGCGATCGGCCAGATCTTCTTGATGTCCTCGCCGAGAAGCTCCGACTCCATCGTCGCATAGCGCGCCGCGAGCCAGTTCACGTTGCCGCGCTTCGTGTTGATCTCGCCATTGTGGCAGATCATGCGGAAGGGATGCGCGAGGCTCCAGGTCGGGAATGTGTTGGTCGAGAAACGCTGGTGAACGAGGGCGAGGGCTGTCGTCATCTCGGGGTCGGTCAGATCCTTGTAGTACTGGCCGACCTGAGCCGCGAGCAGCATGCCCTTGTAGACGATGGTGCGCGAAGAGAACGAAGGAATATAAAGTTCCTCCGGCACATGGCCTTCTTCCGCGAGCAGCGTGTTGAAGATGCGCTTGCGGATGACGAAGAGCTTGCGCTCGAATGCGTCCTGGTCGGCGCAAGAGGCGGAGCGCGCGACAAATACCTGCATGTGATAGGGCTCGGTCGGCTTCACCGACTCGCCCAGATCGGAGTTGTCGACAGGCACGTCGCGCCAGCCAAGCACGGTCTGGCCTTCCTCGGCGACGATCTTGTTCACAAGTTCGACGATCTTCTGGCGCGCATCCGCCGCCTTCGGCAGAAACAGCATGCCGACGCCGTAATGGCCTTCCTGCGGAAGCTCGATGCCGAGCTTCCTTGTTTCCTTGCGGAAGAAGGCGTCCGGCATCTGGATCAGGATGCCCGCGCCGTCGCCGGCCTTCGGGTCCGCGCCGACGGCGCCGCGATGCTCGAGATTCTCGAGAATCTTCAGGCCGTCCTGAATCATCTTGTGGGATTTTCGGTTGTGGATGTTCGCGATGAAGCCGATGCCGCAGGCATCGTGCTCGTTACGGGGGTCATAAAGTCCCTGCGCCTCGGGGAGTCCCGCCACGCGCTGGGCCTTGACCAGGCTCAGATCTTCCCGCTTCTGCGTCATACCATCCCATCCTTCACCCGGACCTGCGTTGCCGGATTACTCCCGGTTTGCGGCGCAGGTCGCCTCGACGTCTTCAACATTTTCGCCCGCACGGCTCCCTTCCCCCTGAGCCCTTCCGGCCGAAGCCCCGATTCCACGGGGCGGGGGACGCTAGCGAACCGCACGCGTTATCGCAAAGGTCCCGGCCGAAAATTCCGGCGAGACTGATCACCGCTGAATCGCTTCCGCGATCCGCTTTCCGGTACGCTCGAACGCCCTGCCGAAGCCGGCGCCCTTGCATACCCTTGCAGTGCCGCCATCTTCGACGGAGCTTTCTGCTGGGTGCTCCCTATTGCCCGGAGCGGAGGCTTACTGGCAGGCCTGACCGCAGGTCTTTCCGGTCAGCCAATCGTGCCGGAAAAGCACTGCTTCCCCAGCAGGCGGAATATGCCAAACCCGCCCCCCTGAATCAAGCAAATAAGACAGGAATGCTGACCTATAATTGAGATTCGTTCGCAATGTTTCTTACAGGTAATTTTCGGCGGTTTCCCGGGCGTCGGGCCTCTGCCATGTTGGCTATCACAAGAAGATGAAAGCCGCGCGATGAATCCCGGGCTGGCAGGAAAATCATAATAAATAGGGAGAAGAGGCATGCTGAGCAGGATCGACAGGGTACAGCTCGCAGTGCCGGATGCCACGATGGCTGCCGAAGGCTGGATTGCGCTTCTTGGGGCCGAGCGTGCCGGCGAGGACCGGGTGGCGGGGCTTGCCGCCCGGCGGACAAGGCTCCGCGCCGGCACGGGCTGGGTTGAACTTCTTTCGCCCGATGGCGCGGGCCCGGTCGCGGACGCCGTTGCGAGCCGTGGCGCCCATCTTTATGCGGCGGGTGCCGCCACGCCGGATCTTGCTTCGCTGCGCAAATATCTGGAGCAGCGGGGCGTCGATCCGCTGTCGGAAGGCGGGCAGCTTCATCTCGACATGGGGGACACCGGTATCGAGGGGCTTCGCGTCGTGGTCAGCGAGGATGAGGCGCTTCCCGCAGTCGGCGATATCGACTTCTTCTATGAGGTGACGCTCCTCTCTGACAGCACCAAGGATGTCACGCGAGCGCTCAACGCGCTGTTCGGTCTCGACGACAGCAACTACACCGAGATCGTCTCCGACGTTTTCGGCTATCGCGGCACGTTGACGCTCTTCGAAAGGGACCAGCTTCACCGCCTCGAAGTGATCGAACCCACGACTCCCGGCACCACCATGGACCGCTACTTCCGCAAGTTCGGACAGAGCCTCTACATGGCCTTTGCCGAAACGAGCCGCATAAATCTTATTGCCGAGCGCGCGGCTGCTTCGGGCGCCGGCCACACGATCGACCGTCCGGAGACCCGCGCCTCGCATCTGCCCTGCGATCAGCTCTGGCTTCATCCCAAAGCCCTTGGCGGCATGATGCTCGGTCTTTCGCGGCCCAGCATGGCATGGGCCTGGTCCGGTCATCCCGAACGCGTGGAGTCTTTGGCCTGAGATCGCTTCCCGCTTTTCGCCGCCTTCGCTAGGATCCGCGCTTCGTAGAAGGACCGGTCATGGATTTCACCAGCGACAATGCATCGGGCATCGCGCCCGAGATACTGGAGGCGCTTTCCCGCGCCAATACGGGAACGGCTGCGTCCTATGGCGCCGACGAATTCACTGCAAGGCTGAGAAAGCGCTTCTGCGACGTCTTCGAACATGAAGTCGAGGTTTTTCCGGTTGTAACGGGCACCGCAGCAAATGCCCTCGCGCTCGCTGCCATTGCGCCGCCTTACGGCGCTGTATTCTGCCACGAACTGGCACATGTCCATCTGGACGAGTGCGGGGCGCCGGAGATGTTCTCGGGCGGGGCGAAGCTGGTTCCGGTAGGCGGCGCGGACGCCAGGATCGATGCTGCTCTCCTGCAAGCCGAACTTGCGAAACTCCCTGCAGGTGTCGTCCATCACGTTCAGCCCGCGGCACTCACGCTTACCCAGTCGACGGAACTCGGATCTGTCTATCGCAACGAGGACATTGCCGCGCTTGCGGAAATCGCGCGTGCGCGCGGTCTTCTCATTCACATGGATGGAGCACGTTTCGCCAATGCGCTTGCGTCGCTTTCCGTCTCTCCCGCCGAGGCAACATGGAAGTCGGGCGTCGACCTCATGTCCTTCGGCGCGACGAAGAACGGCGCCATGGCCGCGGAAGCGGTCATCGTCTTCAATCCCGATGTCGCCCGCGATCTTGCTTTCCGCCGCAAGCGTGCCGGGCATCTTCTCTCCAAGATGCGCTTTGTATCCGCGCAGCTCGAAGCCTATCTCGAGGACGGGCTCTGGCTTCGTCTCGCGGCCCATGCGAATTCCATGGCGTCCCGGGTCGCGGACGGCTTGCGTTCATATCAGGCCGCCTCGCTTCATCTCGATCCGCAGGCAAACGAGATATTCGTCCGGCTGCCATCCGCCGATGTGAGGCGGCTCAAGGATGCCGGCGCCAGGTTTCACAAATGGCCCATGCCGGGTGACAGCGAAGCCGGGCATACCATCCGTCTCGTCACTTCCTTCAGCACGACGCCCGAGGAAACGGACCGTTTCATATCGGTATTAAGAGGCTGAACCGCCTTCAGCATTCATTAAGCGGGCTCCCTTAGGCTGACCTTGGCGAAATCGTGCGTTCAGTGCGGGAGCGGGGATCGATGGGGATTCCGAAAGATGGGAACAAGGCGGATTTCGACAGCCTGATCGCGCAAGCGGAGGCTGCGGTCGAGGCCCTGCGCGACACCTATCGCCAGCAGCTTGCATCGGATGTCGGCGAACTCGGTGCGATCTGGGCTCGCTACGAAGAAGGTGCGCCGCTCGAAGAGACGCTCGATGCTCTTCATGCGGTGGCACACAACATCAAGGGGCAGGGTGGCTCTTTCGGTTATGACCTTGTGACCGATATCGGTGCTTCCTTCTGCGACTATCTGCGTAGTGGCGAACGGCAATCACCGGAAGAGCTCAATATCGTCAACATGCATATCCGTATGCTGAAGACGGTGTCGGATCACGATATTTCCGGCGATGGAGGAGAGACGGGGCAGCGGATCGTCGAAAAGCTCTGCCTGCTTACCGGCCGCCACGAGGAGTGACGAAAACGCCTGTCGCGCTCAGGCGGTCATTTTCTCAAGTTCGTCCAGCATTCCGTTCAGAGCGCGTTGCGCAAGCAGGGACGGTTCTTCTTCATCGTCGTTTTCGCCACCGCCCGCCTCGACAATCGGTCGCGGACCTTCTCCGATATTGCGGGTTTCGGCGATCGCACGCATCATTTCTGAAACCAGAACATCGATATTGAAGGGCTTGGAGACGAAGCCGTCCATGCCGGCTGCCCGGTACGTATCGCTGTGGCCTGCCATCGCGTGCGCCGTGAGGGCGACGATCGGTATGTTCCTCCAGGGTTCGTCAGCGGCGCGGATCACCTTCGTTGCCTGGATGCCATCCATGAGAGGCATCTGTATGTCCATCAGGATGATGTCGAAACTGTGCTCGCGCAGAATGCGGATCGCCTCAACGCCGTTCTCGGCGATGGTGAGTTCGTGTCCGAGGCGCTCCATCACGGCTGACATGAGCTTCTGATTGACCGGCTGGTCTTCCGCGAGAAGTATCTTCAACGGTCCCTGCAGTTGCGGCGTCTCCGTCACCGAATCTGGCGAGCGGTGATGTTCCTCCATGGCCGTCGTGCCGACCCGCACGGGCAGCCGCACGGTGAAGGTGCTTCCTTCCTCCTCGATGCTTTCGACGCCAACCGTACCGTCCATCAGGGTCACGAGCTCCCGCGTGATCGCGAGACCGAGGCCTGTGCCGCCATAGGTGCGGGAGATGGACGAGTCCGCCTGCTGGAAGCGTGTGAAGAGACGCGGCAGCATCGCCTTCGGAATGCCGATGCCGGTGTCGCGAACCCGGTAGATGAGTTCGACCTTGCCCGTATTGCCGAGCGGGTGAGCCGAGAGCGAGACGTTGACTTCCCCCGCGGGCGTGAACTTGATCGCGTTGCCGATAAGATTGAAGAGAATTTGCCGCAGGCGGGTCGGGTCGCTCACGATCTCCGCCGGAATATCGCCGATCACCGACTTTGTCAGCTTCAGGCGCTTTTCCGCGGCGTTGGGACGCAGCACTTCCACCACCGTTTCGAGAATTCCGACCGGCGATGTCGGCCCGTAGTCGAGTTCGAGACGTCCCGCCTCGAGCTTCGAGAGGTCTAGAATGTCGTTCAGGATCGTCAGCAGACACTCGCCCGATTCCCGGATGGTCGCGATGCGGTCTCTCTGCTGATCTGTCAGTTCGCCGGAGAGAAGCAGATCCGCCATGCCGATCACACCGTTCATCGGCGTGCGCAGCTCGTGGCTCATCGTGGCGAGGAATGCGGATTTGGCGCGGTTCGCGTTCTCCGCCGCTTCCTTCGCGACGGAAAGATCGTGCGCCGCTTCGGCGAGCTTTGCCCGCTCCTGTTCGAGCTGGATCGAGGTATGCTGCAGGTCGAGAATCCGGTCCTGCAGTTCGAGCTGGCTGCGCTTCAGCTTGATTTCGGTCTGCTTGCCTTTCGTGATGTCGGTTTCGACAACGATATAGTTGCGGATCGCGCCGCGCCGGTCGCGGATCGGGCGAACCTCGATCGCCGCCCAGTATTGCCGTCCCTGCTTGGTGAGACTGATCGTCTCGACATTGCGGCCTTCGCCGTCCGCCGCACTTTCGGCAAGTATCTTCAGCGCACCTGCGCCGGGGTAGTAACCGAGAATCTCCGACGGGTGGCGGCCTTCCACATCGGGGCGTCCGAAGCCCGTCATCTGAATGAAGCCCGCATTGGCCCATAGAACCAGGCCAGTGCGATCGGCGATCAGAACGCCTGAGTCCGTTCCATTGGCGACGAGAGCAAGGCGTTCATTTTCGCGCAGGCTGTTCTGAAGCCTGCCAAAAACTTGCGCAAAGAGGCCGGAAAGGTCGTGGAGTTCGCCTTTCGGAATGTCGGCCGGAGGCTCGAACCTTCCGCGCTCGCTTGCGCGCACGGCTGCGGCGAGGCGCCCGATGGGACCTATCACGGCGCGGTGCAGCAGAAAGAAAAGTGCCCCCATGAGCACGATCGCCGTCACGACGCGGCGGAAAAGCGATGCGAAGATCGAGGCGCTAAGTTCGGCGCGGGCGGGACGAAGATCGACAAAGCTCACCGTTACCAGTTCTTGCTCCGGCACGGCGGCGGCATAGATCCACCCTTCGATATCGCCGAATGCCTTTTCGAAACTCTGGGGCCGGCGCAGGATGAAACTTGCATTGATCGCGGTGCGCACGTCCGGGTCGTTGAGAAAAGTGCTCGCGTTTGCGAAACGTGCTGTATCTTCGCCCGCCAGAATCCGTCCGGCGCTGTCGATGAGATAGATGGCGAGGAATTCCTCGTTCCAGATGGCCTCGCGGCGTGTCGCCTGCGCGGCCTCGGCCGGACCGAAATCATTGTCGAGCTGGGATCGCATCGCCAGATGCCGGCTGATTGCCGCCGCGCGCTGTTCAACATTGGCGAACATCACGTCGCGCAGTTGATAGTAGTCGATCACGGACTGGAAGGCTGTGATGAAAAGCAGGAGAGTCAGCATCTTGAGCGCGAGGTCGCGCGCTGTCGGCCCGACAAACGAGCGAACCAGATGACGATTGAATGCGCCGCGCTTGACCTTGCGCATGATTCTGTAAGTCCCGCCGGAGTTTCCAGCCGTCAAAATATTGAGGCCCCTCCCGGCCGTTCCACCCTTGCGGATGCAATATTCTCTCATAACAGCGTGTGAGTTAACGCGGGGCTAAGAACCTTCTTGTGCCCCAATCGGCCGCCGTTTTCTTTGAATGATTTCAATCTGTTACAAATCGGCCCCGATACGGTGCCTCGCCGCATGCACCTGTCGCCATTGCGCGTTAGTGTGGTTGTCGCGTCACGCATTTCTGACGAGGCCAACGGGATAATCCATGTCGATCCGAAATCTCGATCTGATGTTCGCCCCGAAATCCGTCGCCCTGATCGGCGCCAGCGCAAAGGAGGGATCGGTCGGCAATGTTCTCATGAACAATCTTCTGGCGGCGGGCCTTTCCGGACCCGTCTGGGGCGTCAATCCCAGGGGCGGAGAGATCGCCGGATGCAAGGCCTTCGAGGATGTAGCCAGCTTGCCGGAGGCGCCCGATCTCGCGGTCATCGCAACGCCGCCCCAGACTGTCCCCGGCCTCATCGACGAACTGGGACGGCGCGGCACCAAGGCCGCCGTCGTCATCACGGCCGGCTTCGGGGAACTGGGTGAAGAAGGGCGCGCGCTGCAGGCGAAGATGCTCGAAGCCGCCAAGCCTCATTTGCTGCGCATCGCGGGCCCGAACTGCATCGGCATCGCCGCGCCCGGCAATGGTCTCAATGCGTCCTTCGTTCATGTGAAGCCGGAGAAGGGAAATGTCGCCTTCGTCTCGCAATCCGGTGCCATTGTTACCGCCGTGCTCGACTGGGCGTCGAGCCGGGGGATCGGCTTTTCGCATATCGCCTCGCTTGGCGGCATGGCGGACGTCGATTTCGGGGACATGCTCGACTATCTCGCCGCCGATCCGAAGACGAAGAGCATCCTGCTCTATATTGAATCCGTGACGGATGCCCGAAAGTTCATGTCGGCAGGCCGCCAGGCCGCGCGCCTGAAGCCTGTCATCGTGATCAAGGCGGGGCGTCACGAGGCAGGCGCGCGCGCTGCCGCCTCTCATACCGGTGCGCTTGCAGGGTCGGACGCCGTCTACCAGGCGGCCTTCCGTCGAGCGGGCATGCTGCGCGAACTCGGCATCGAGGATCTCTTCGATGCGGTGGAAACGCTTTCCACCCGTTCCGAGAGACGGCCCATTCTCGGAGACCGGCTCGGCATCCTCACGAATGGCGGGGGCGTCGGTGTTCTCGCGACCGATTTTCTCGTCGATGAAGGCGGGCGGCTTGCCGAAATTTCCGAGGAGACCGTTTCGAAGCTCGATGCCGTCCTGCCGCGTACCTGGAGCCGCGCCAATCCCGTCGACATCATCGGCGATGCGGGTGCCGAGCGTTATTCGCATGGCATGGAGGCGCTTCTGAAGGACAAGAACGTCGATGCCGTTCTCGTCATGAATTGCCCTACCGCCGTCGTGAACAATCTATCCGCTGCTCATGCGGTGATCGATGCGGCCGAAGCGTCGAACAAGCCCGTTTTCACGAACTGGCTTGGCGACAAGGGCGCGCGCGCCGCCCGCGAGGCTTTCCAGGCGCATCGCATCCCGACCTATGAGACGCCGACAGGCGCGGTTCGCGCCTTCATGCTCCATGTCAGGCACGATCGGAACCAGCGCTTGCTGCTTGAAATTCCGCCAGCGGGACCTGCTCTTCCCGCGCGCGATCTCGACAAGGCGCGTTCGATCGTCGAGGCAGCGCTCAGAGAAGATCGCGAATGGCTGAGCGAGGCGGAGGCGAAGTCGTTGCTCGCGGCCTATGGCATCCCCGTGGTCGATACGCGGATCGTTTCGACTGCGTCGGAAGCGGCGAAGGTTGCCGAGGAAATCGGCTTCCCCGTGGCGCTCAAGATTCTCTCACCCGACATAACGCATAAAAGCGATGTGGGCGGCGTCGCTCTCGGCCTCGAAAGCGCCGAGGCCGTTTCGGAGGCTGCCTCGCGCATGGTCGCCCGCATCACGCATCTGCGTCCCGCCGCCGATCTCGATGGCTTTACGGTGCAGCAGATGGTGAGCAAGCCCGACGCCTTCGAGCTCATTCTCGGCATCGTGGACGATGCGACGTTCGGTCCCGTCATCCTTTTCGGCCAGGGCGGCACCGCCGTCGAAGTCGTTCGCGACAAGGCAATGGCGCTGCCACCGCTCAATCGCGCGCTTGCGCAGGACCTCATTTCACGCACGCGCGTCGCCCGCCTTCTGGAAGGCTATCGCGGCCGTCCGCCCGCCGACCTCACGGGCATAGAGACGGCGCTGATGGCGCTCGGAGACATAGCGGCGGACAATCCGGAAGTTTCGGAACTCGATATCAATCCGCTCTGGGCGGACGACAAGGGTGTCGTCGCGCTCGATGCGAGGGTGCGGATCAAGCCCGCCAAATCGAAAGGAACGGCTCGTTTCGCGATCCGGCCCTATCCGGTTTCGCTCGAAGGCGAGCTTACCGACCGGGATGGGCGGGTTTACCCGCTTCGCCCGATCAAGCCGGAGGACGCACCGCTCATCGACGAGCTTCTCGATCACACGGACCCCGAAGATGTGAGGCTTCGTTTCCTTTCGCCGCTCCGGAAACTTCCCCGCCAGCTTGCCGCGCGTCTCACCCAGATCGACTACGACCGGGAGATGGCTTTCGTCGTCTTCACGGATGAAAGCTGCAGGGAAGCGGCGGGCGTTGGGCGCCTTTCGGAAGACCCGAACCGCGAGCGCGCGGAATTCGCTATCCTCGTGCGCAGCGATCTCCACGGTCACGGTCTCGGATATGCGCTGATGCAGGAACTCATCGCCTATGGCCGCCGGCGCGGCATTGGCGAAATCTTCGGCCATGTGCTTCGTGAAAATCGCGCCATGCTCGATATGTGCGACGATCTCGGCTTTACGCGCCATGCGCTCGAAGGCGATCCGACGCTGATCGAAACGCGACTGAAGCTCTCATAAGAAAAGGGGCGCCGGCACGGCGCCCCTTCATATGTTCCTTCAGGAACCTTTAGTCGGCCGCATTCGCGAGCGAGCCTTCCAGCGTCTTGGCGGCGGAGGCCGGCGCCGCGATCTCGATCTTGCGGGGCTTCAGCGCCTCGGGCACGCGGCGCACGAGGTCCACGTGAAGCAGCCCGTTTTCGAGGCGGGCGCCGCTCACCTCAACATGATCCGCGAGCTGGAAGCGGCGTTCGAAGCTGCGTCCGGCGATCCCGCGATAGAGATAGGTGGTCTCTTCGGGCTCGGCGCGCTTGCCGCTGATGGTGAGAACATTCTGCTTCACCTCGATTTCGAGATCGTCCTGGCCGAAGCCGGCGACCGCGACGGTGATGCGGTAGTCGTTCTCGCTCGTCCGCTCGATGTTATAGGGCGGATAGGTGGGAGCGGTGTCCTGCGTCACGGAGTCGAGCAGCGACTGAAGCTGGTCGAAACCGACGGTCGAACGGTAAAGGGGGGAAAAATCGAATCCACGCATGGGTCACATCCTCTTCGAAGCGATGTTGTCGAAAGGAGAACGTCAGCCTTTCACCGCCTTACTGGCCGGTGGCTCACGTCTCTCCGGGCCCGTCTCTCCGGCGCCCGGCACTGCATATTTGGGAATTTCGCCTTCCGCCTTCAAGATGGGTATAAGGTCTTGGAAAGCGGCAGAAGCCGCAGGTTTCGGAGGGGGAGATAATGCTTAAAGTGGTTTCCGGCCTGCTGTTGGGCGCGGTGCTCACGCTTACCGGAGCCGCGAACGCGGAGGAGGCAGGTGTCATCCGCCTCGGCGCGGCCGTCTCGCTCACAGGAAAATATTCCTCGAATGGCACCTTTACGCGGAACGGCTACGACCTTGCCGTGAAGCGCATCAATGAGGAGGGCGGCGTCACGGTCGACGGCAAGCCCTACATGCTGGAGGTCGTCTATTACGACGATGAGTCGACGCCCGCCCGCGGCGCGCAACTTGTCGAGCGCCTCATCCAGCAGGACGGCGTCAAATATCTTCTCGGGCCCTATTCCTCCGGCCTCACCGAAGCCATCGCCCCCGTCACCGAGAAATATGGCGTGCCTATGGTGGAGGCGAACGGCGCCGCCGTCTCTCTCTTTCGCAAGGGCTATCGTTATCTCTTCGCCGTCCTCTCCACGACGGACCAGTATCTGCGCGGTGCGGTCGATCTTGCCGCGAAGGTCAATGAGGACCCGTCCTCGCTTCGCGTCGCCATGGCCTTCGAGAACGATCCCTTCTCGCAGGATGTGCGCGAGGGCGTGCTGGAGGACACGGCGAAATACGGCATGCAAGTCGTGATCGACGACAAGCTGCCGCCCGAGCTCAACGACATGTCGGCGACGCTCACCAAGGCGAAGGTGCTGAAACCGGACCTTCTCCTCGTTTCGGGGCATGACAAGGGCGCGGCGCTCACCGTCCGCCAGCTTGCGGATCAGCGTGTCGATGTGCCCATGACTGCGATCACGCATTGCGACAGCGCGCAGATCGCCGAGAAGTTCGGTGCGGCGGCGGAATACACGCTCTGCGCCGCGCAATGGGCCTCGACCCTCAAATATGAGGACGAGCTGTTCGGCAGCGCCTCCGACTATGCAGTGCTCTACGAAGAAACATATGGCCATGCCGCGCCCTATCAGGCGGCGGAATCGAGCGCCGCGGTCCAGGTCTTTGCCGATGCCTTCCAGCGCGCGGGCTCGCTCGATCCGGAGGCCGTGCGCGGTGCGCTCTCCCAGACCGACATGATGACCTTCTACGGACCCATCAAGTTCGACGAGACGGGCAAGAACGTGTCGAAGCCGACCGTCCTCTTCCAGGTGCAGGATGGCAAATATGTCGTCGTCTATCCGCAGGAATTCGCGGAAGCGGAATTCCGCTGGCCGACGCCTGCCTGGTCCGAACGCTGAGACGTGTTGCGACGTGCTGGATAATCTCTCGCTCTTCTTCCAATACCCGCCGCTCGCGGCCGATGTGATCCTGAACGGGCTTCTCATCGGCGCGATCTTCGCGCTCGCCGCTTATGGCATGGCGCTCGTCTGGGGCGTCCTCAACATCGTGAATGTGGTGCAGGGCGAGCTCGTTGTGCTTGGCGGCTATGTCACCTTCCTTGCGGTGCAGGCGGGGCTGCCGCCGCTTCTCGGCCTGCCGCTTTCCGCTGCCGTCATGTTCTGCCTTGGCTGGCTCATCTATCGCGCGATCGTGTTTCGCGTGGTCGACAAGGATATCTTCATCTCGATCCTCGCGACATTCGGCCTGTCGATCCTCTTCCAGCAGCTTGCGAATGCGATGTTCGGTTCGGATGTGCGCACCGTCGATGCCGGGCTCGGCTCGCTTCATCTTCTCGACGGCACGGTGACGCTAGCATATGTGAAACTGCTCGCCTTCGTGCTGGCGCTCGGCGCGGGCGGCGCGCTCTGGCTCTTCCTTCGCCATGCGCGTCTCGGCCAGGCGATCCGCGCCACCGCGCAGAACCCTCGCGCTGCGCGCATCCTCGGCATCGACACGAACCGTGTCTACGCCATGACCTATGCGCTCAACGGCGCGCTTTGCGGCGCGGCGGGCAGTCTTGCCGTCATGGCATGGACCATTCATCCCTATATTGGTCTGCCCTACACGGTTCGCTCCTTCATGGTCGTCGTCGTCGCGGGCGTCGGCAATGTCGCGGGCGTTGTTGCCGCGGGCCTCGGCCTCGGTGCGCTCGAAAACGTGGCGGGCTTCGTCTTCGGCGTCGAGTTCCAGATCGCCTTTGTCTTCGCGCTCATGGTCGTCATCCTCGTCTGGCGGAATGCCATGGCGGCGCGCAAGCGGAGCTATCTCGAATGAGCCGCGCCACCTTTCCTCGCCTGAGCGACTGGCATATCGCGGCCGTCCTCGCGCTGTTCGGTCTCGCGGGGCCCTTTCTCCTGCCGACGCTCGCCACGCAGATCGCCTTTCTCTGGCTCATGGTGGTCTTCGCGCTCACTTGGGACATGCTCGGCGGGCGCATGGGCTACAACTCCTTCGGCAACATCGTCTTCTTCGGCATTGGCTGCTATGCCGCCGCCGTCATTCAGCGCGATGCGGGCCTTCCCTATTTCGAGGGGCTTGCGCTCGGGCTTGTTGCGGGCGCCGTTCTCTCCGTTCTTGCCGCTATCGTCTTCGGCGCGGCCATGCTCGGCATTCGCGGTCACTATTTTGCCATCGGTACGCTCGGCCTCGGCATCGCGGCGGGCGAGATCGCCGCGGGCTGGGACTATGTCGGAGCGGGCTCGGGCATGGCGCTGCCGCTCTATCCGGGCGAACTCGGAGAGCGCGAACTCTTTTTCTGCTATTCGCTTTTCGCGCTCGCCGCCTGCTGCTTCCTTCTCTTCCGCTGGATCTATTCGACACGCTTCGGTCTCGCGCTGAATGCCATTCGCGACGATCAGGACAAGGCGGATGCGATGGGCCTGCGCACCACGCCGATCAAGATCGTCGCCTGGTCGCTCTCCGCCTTCTTTCTCGGCATTTCCGGCGGCCTCGCCGCCAACATGATCGGCTTCATCGATCCGCGCGACGTTGCCTTTGCAGGCGCGACCTATGGCGTGTGGATGGTGCTGATGACGATCCTGGGCGGCAAGGGCACGCTATGGGGGCCTGTCCTCGGCGCCTTCATCTTCCATGTCACGCAGGAACTTTTCTGGACCTGGCTCCTCGGCTGGCAGCGCGTTGCGCTCGGTCTCCTCATCGTTCTCATCGTCGTTTTCTTCCCGCAGGGCATCATGGGCTGGCTTGCGGAGCGCCGGGCGAGGACGGCCTCATGAGCGCGCTTCTGGAGGTAAAGAACGTCACCAAGCGTTTCGGCGGCGTCGTCGCGAACCGCGATGTTTCGCTCACGGTGCGGCAGGGCGAGATCGCGGGCCTTATAGGTCCGAACGGCTCCGGCAAGACGACGCTGTTCGGCTCCATCACCGGGGCGCATGCGGTCGATGAAGGCGACATTTTCTTCGAGGGCGGCTCCATCGCCCATCTCCGTCCCGCGCCCATAGCGCGTCTCGGCCTGCTGCGCACATGGCAGCAGACGCGCATCTATGGCGAAATGACCTGCGCCGAGAACATGGCGATCAGCGCGCGCGAGGCGCATGGGCATGTCTTCTCGCTGCTTCGTCCCGTGCCTGCCGCCACGCGGCGCAAGGGCGACGACCTTCTCGCCTTTGTCGGTCTTCATGAGAAGAAGGATGACAAGGCGGGCAGCCTCAGCTTCGGCCAGCAGAAGCTTCTCGAATTCGCGATGGCGCTGATGAACGAGCCGAAACTCCTCCTGCTCGACGAGCCGACGGCGGGCATCAATCCGACACTCATCAACGGGCTTATCGATCGTCTGCGCCGCGCGAATACGGAACTCGGCGTGACGCTTCTCGTCATCGAGCACAATATGCGCGTCATCATGAATCTCGCGCATCGCATCACCTGCCTCGCGCATGGTGAGGTGCTGGCTGAAGGCACGCCCAATGAAGTGCGGGACGACAGGCGCGTCCTCGATGCCTATCTCGGGGTGGCGTGATGGCGGAGGGGAAGGACAAGGGGCTCGCGGGCGGCTATGGCGAGGGCAATGTCGACACGGTTCTTTCCGTCGGCGATGTTGCGCGCGAGGCGGAAGCGATTGCCCGGCCCGTGCCGCGCGAGGAACTTGTCGCGCTTGCGGGCGATGCACCGCTCCTCACGCTCGATGCGCTTCATGCGGGCTATGGCGCGATGGAAATCCTGCACGGGATCGACCTCGCCGTGGGCGCAGGGCAGAGCCTTTGCCTCGTCGGGCCGAACGGTGCGGGGAAGTCCACCGTTCTCCACTCGATCTTCGGCTTCACGCAAATAACCTCCGGCCGCGTTTCCGTTTCGGGCCGGGAGATCACGAAGTTCAGTCCGAGCGAGAAGCTCCGCGATGCGGGCATCGCCTATATCCTGCAGGATAATTCCGTCTTCCCCGACATGACGGTCGAGGAAAATCTGCTCATGGGCGGCTATCTCCTCGCCGATCAAGGGAAAGCCCGTGAGGCGGCGGAGGCGATCTTCTCCCGTTACGATCGTCTGGCGAAGCGCCGGTCGGAGCGTGCCCGTGTGCTTTCGGGCGGCGAGCGGCGTCTTCTCGAAATCAGCCGCGCGCTCATCATGGACCCCAGCGTACTGCTGGTCGACGAGCCCTCCATCGGTCTCGAACCGCGCATGATCGACATGGTCTTCGAGATTCTCGCCGATCTGCAGAAGGCGCAGGGCAAGACCATCGTCATGGTGGAGCAGAATGCGAAGCGCGGGCTCGATTTCGCCGATATCGGCTATGTCCTCGTTTCGGGCCGTGTCGCACTTGCCGGTGCGGGCGGCGCGCTCCTCGAAAATCCGGATGTGGGCCGCCTCTTTCTCGGCGGGTGAGCTTTCCGGAAATCCGCAGAAAACCTCGACTGAACCTGAACGCCAGATGAACGGGCGCGCCACGCTGCGTTCAGCCGTGGCGGCTCATTCTTCGCTCACGGGTACGGGGTCCGGAACGAAGTTGAGAGGACAGCATCATGAAGAGGAATGTTGTTTTGGCCGGTCTGGCCGCCGCCTTGGGGCTTGCCGCGCTGCCGGTTCCCGCGAATGCGGTGGCGATCGCGCCAGCCATCGGCGTCAATGCCGCGGCGCAGGTCGAACTGGCGCATGGCTATAACCACCATCGCCATCATCGCAGTCACGGCTATCATCATGCGCCGCCACCGGTCGTGCACCACTATCACCACCGGAAGGTAAGGCCTTGGGCACATTGGCGGCCTTATGTGGTCCGTCACCATTACTACGTTGTCGGACAGCCGGTTTACTACTCGTCGCACCCGCATTACGGCCCTTACTACAGGGTCCGGGCGCGTGACCGCGACGACGTGCTGCTCTGGATAGGCATCAGCGCGATCACCGGCGCCATTCTCTTCTCGAACTATTGATCTTGAGGGGAGGGCGAGGGGAGGCCCCGTGCCGTGCGGCGCGGGGCCTTTCTGTTTCCGTGTCGACTCGTCGGGGCCGCCTCGTCAGGGCCGCATCGTCGTGCGATAGGGGCCAAGCTCGATCGCGCGGCGCGGTTCCACCCAGTCGAGCCAGTCGCAGAGCTTCGCCCGCGTCTCGCGCGGGTCGATCAGTTCATGCACTGAAAAGCCTTCCGCGCGCGGGAAGGGCGACTGTCCGGCTGCGAGCTTCGCCTCCAGTTCGGCGCGAAGCGCTTCCGGGTCTTCCGCCGCCGCAATCTGCCGCGCAAAGGCGACGGCGACTCCCCCTTCCACGGGCAGCGCGCCCGTCACCGCGCTCGGCCAGGAAAGTACATAGCCATCGGGCCCGAAATGCGCCGCGCCCGCCACGCCGAAAACCTTGTGAACGATGACGCTCGCCCAGGGCACGCGGCTTTGCATCACGGCGGCAATGGCGCTTGTCCCGTGGCGGATCGTCGCCGCCTTTTCCGAGGCCGAGCCGATCATGAAGCCCGGCTCGTCCACGAAGGAGACGATGGGCAGGTGGAAGGTGTTGCACATGTCGGCGAAGCGGCGGAGCTTCTGCGCGGCCTGTGCGGTCATCGCGCCTGCATAGAAGTGGCAATCATTCGCGATCACGCCGACGCTCTTGCCGTTCATGCGCGCAAGCCCCGTGATGAGCGAGGGGCCGAAGCGCCTGGTCATCTCGAAGAAGCTGCCCTTGTCGACTACCGCCTTCACCACTTTCCGCATGTTGAAGGGCTTGCGCCGCTCCCTCGGCACGATGTCGCGCAAGGCGTCGTCCGCCCGGTCGCGCGGATCATCCGTTACGATGTCCGCCGGGCGCTGCCACACATTGTCCGGCAGGTAAGAGAGGAAGCGCGCGATTTCCTTCAGCGCTTCTTCCTCGTTCGCCGCCACATTGTCGATGACGCCGGAGCGCGAATGCACTTCCGCGCCGCCCAGTTCCTCTTTCGTCAGGTTTTCGTCGAGCGCGCGGGCGACGACCTTCGGCCCCGCGATCAGCACCTGCGCATCTTCCGCCATCACGGAAAAGTGGGAGGCGACGAGCCGCGCCGCGGGCATGCCCGCCACCGCGCCGAGCGCCGCCGTCGCCACAGGCACCTCGCCCAGCACCTGCGCGATGGAGCGGAAACGCGGTGTTGCGAAGACGGGTTCGCCGAGCGGCCGCGCATTTCCCTTGCCCGCCGATCCGGCGACGCTCCCGCCGCCGCCCTCGTGCAGCCTGACAAGCGGCACCTTGTAGGTGAGCGCGAGTTCCTCCGCGTAGACGCTCTTGCGCAGTCCCGCCGGGTTCGGCGAGCCGCCTTTCATGGTGAAGTCCTCGCCGCCCATGGCGACCCTGCGTCCGTTCACCTTGCCAAAGCCGAGCACGTAGTTGGCGGGCTCGAAATCGACGAGGTTTCCCTCCTCGTCGAAGTGCGGCACCCCTGCGCCTTCGCCCATCTCCTGGAAGGTGCCTTCATCGGCGAGGGCGGCAATGCGCTCGCGTATGGTGAGCCGGCCCTTCTCATGATGCCGCTTCACCGCCTCCTCGCCGCCCTGGCGCTTCGCGAGTTCCCGGCGGCGCCTGATCTCGTCGGTTTCCTTTTCCCAGCTCATCTTTCCGGCGTCCTCCCTGTCGCGAAGTCCGGAAACCCTAAAGGAAATCGGGTGGTGTCCAAAGCCTGTTGGGCCTGAGCCTCCCGGTGCTATGATCGCGCGAAGTTCATTCAAGGGACGGGACGAGATGGCAGGCGGCAAGGCTGGAGCGATCCGGGGCAACCCGGCGCTGGAGGCGGAAGACGAAATCGAGGCAATCCTCAAGGCAGCGCTCCCTGGCGACGTCTCGCTCGGCGCGGTGCTGAAATTCGTGCATCCCGGCGCGGGCGTTGTCGTCATCGACGGAAGGAAGAAGCCGGGCGAGATCCATCGCCGCGACGTGCCCGCCGACTGCACGGTTCATGTCGATCCGCTGCTCAATCTCGCGATCCTGCAAGGTCATGTAAACCAGAACACGGCCTTCCGGCAGGGCAAGATCCGCATCGTCGGCGACGTTTCCGTCGTCACCCGGCTTCGGCCTCTCATGCTCCGTCAGTCGCATGCGGCAGAGGATGGGCATCGCGAGTGACGGCGCCTATCGTCCTCATTCCGGAAAACCCGATGCCCGAAGGTGGCGAAGCCTTCTGGCTCGACATGGATGATGGCGCGCGGCTTCGCTACCTTGCGTGGAAGGATAACGCCGCGCCGCGCGGCACGGTCTTTCTCTTCGGCGGCCGCACGGAATTCGCCGAAAAATATTTCGAGGTCATCGGCGAGCTTCGGGCGCGCGGCTTTGCCGTCGTTACGCTCGACTGGCGCGGGCAGGGCCTCTCCACGCGCATGCTTCCGGATGCGCGCAAGGGTCATATCGACGACTTCGCGACATTCGACCGCGATCTTGCGCGCTTCATGGGCGAGGTCGCGCCATCCTTTCCGAAGCCCTGGACGGCTTTGGCGCATTCCATGGGCGGACAGATTCTCCTGCGCGCGCTTCACGACCGTCCGGAGTGGTTCTCTCGCGCCGTCTTCTCCGCGCCGATGTTAGGGCTGAATTTCGCGAAGTGGATGGAGCGCGGCGTGCGCGCAACGATCAACCTCATGCATCTGCTCGGCAAGGACGATCTCTACGTACCCGGGGGAACGCCCAAGGCGAATGACGAGATTCCTTTCGAGCAAAACATCCTGACGCATGACGAGCGGCGTTATGGCGTGTTGCAGGCGCTGACGCGGACGGAGCCGAAGCTCGGTCTCGGCGCGGCGACCGTTGGCTGGCTTCACGCCGCCTTTCGCGCGATGGATGAGGCCGCTTCGCCCGCCTTTCTCGCTTCGGTGAAGGTGCCGGTTCTTATCTGCGAGGCGGCAGGCGACAAGCTCGTTTCGTCCGTGGCGCTCGCCCATGCGGCGGCGCATCTGCCGCAATCGACGCTCGTCATCGTGCCGGGTTCGGGGCACGAAATTCTCATCGAGCGCGATGCCGCGCGCGCCGTCTTCTGGAAGGCCTTCGACGAATTCATGGCGCAATAAGCGTCAGTCGTTCGCCGCCTGCTCGAGAATCTTCAGCGCCTGTTCATGCAGCTCGTAATTCGCGGCCGCCACCACCTGTCCGCCATTCTGCGCGTCGCCGCCCGACCAACTCGTCACCACGCCGCCAGCATTCTCGATCACGGGGATCAGCGCCTGGATGTCATAGGGCTGGAGCCCGCTTTCGATCACGAGGTCCAGTGTTCCTCCCGCAAGCAGGCAGTAGAAATAGCAGTCGCCGCCGAAGCGCCGGAGCCGTGCCTTCGAAGAAATTTCGCGGAAGGCAGCCTTCTCGTCCTCGACGTTGAACATGGCGGGATCGGTATTGCCGATCAGCGCATCCTCGATCTTCGTGCAGGCGCTGGTCTTGAGCGGCACCGTGCCCATCGGGCCGATGAGTTCGCTCCCGCCCGGCCGGCCGATGAAGCGCTCGCCGATATAGGGCTGATCCATCAGTCCGATCACGGGGCGCTCGCCATCATTGAGGCCGATCAGCGTTCCCCAGAGCGGTACGCCGGAAATGAAGCTTCGCGTCCCGTCGATCGGGTCGATCACCCAGGTGAGCGGGCTCGTGCCCGTTTCCTTCCCATGCTCCTCGCCGAAGATGCCGTGTTCGGGGTAGCGCTCGCCTATGAGCTTGCGGATCGCTTCCTCGCCGTCCCGGTCCGCCGCCGTCACGGGGTCGAAGGCGAAACGTCCGCGCTTGTTGTCGACTTCAAGGCCCGAACGGAAATGGGGAAGCGTCACCGCCGCCGCCGCGTCCGCCAGTTCCAGCGCGAAGCTCGCGAGTTCGTCGATCTCCTGGGGGTCGAGCATGAAGTGACCTTCTCTGATGAGCGTTCTTTCTAGCGGTTTTCGGCGATGCCTCGCAATGCGGAACGCTCAACTCAGCCGGTAGGTCCGCTTCGCCGTGTCGTGGAACAGGTTCTGCTTCTCGCTCTCGCTGAAGCCTTTCGAAATCTTCTTGAAGGCGTTCCAGAGCACGCCATAGGAGCAGGAGAGCTTGTCCACGGGGAAGTTGCTCTCGAACATGCAGCGGTCGGGCCCGAAGACGTCGATCGAATGGAGATACCAGTCGCGGGTCGCCTCCGCGAGTTCGTCCGATGTCGGGGGCAGGTCGCGCTTGTGCCAGCCGAAACCGTTCACCGCCATGTTGAGCCCGCCGAGTTTCGCCACGACATTCGGGCAGGCGGCGAGTTCCGCCACGTCCTTCTTCCACTGCTCGAAGATATCGGCGCGCTTTCCCTCATAGGGCCCGATGCCGAGCGGTCCGCCGAAATGGTCGAAGACGATGCGCGTGCCGGGAAATTCGCGCGCGAGTTCGGTCAGTTCCGGAATCTGGTGATGATAGAGCCAGGCATCGAAGGAAAGTCCGTAGACCTCGAGCCGCGCAAATCCTTCGCGGAAGGAGGGAAGCCCGAGCAGCCCTTTGGGCGGCAGCGTGTGCGAGGCACGTACATCCGAGCTGTCGTCGAAGGCGGAGGCATGGCGGATGCCGCGGAAGCGGTCCGGCGCGCGGGCGATATGCGCGTTCAGCACCTCGTCCACCGCATTGCCGAGCCGGAGATCCGCAAAGCCGACGATGGCGGCCGCCACGCGCGTCTCGCCGAATGCGCCGCTGGCGGATTTCGCGGCGATGCCGTTCACATATTCGGTCTCGCCGAGCGGCTTCAGCGCTTCCGGCCCGCTGTCGCGGTACATCGACTTGCATTCGACGAAGACGGTCTGGCGGATGTTATGGCCTTCAGCGATATCGGCCATGATCTCGTCGAGCTCATAGCGCGACGTCGGGTGATCCCAGAGATGATGATGCGGATCGATGATCGGAAGATCGGGCTCCAGCGCCTCTTCCTTCACCTTTGCCAGCCATTCCGGATTCCCGGCCATATGTCACTCCTCCCTCGCTTGTTTTGCGGGGAAGAGTGGCACCGGTAAGGGAATGAGGCAAACGGAGAGGCGTTCAGCCCGCCTTCGCGTATTTCTTGCGCTCGTTCGGGTCGAGGTAGCGCTTGCGCAGGCGAATCGACTGCGGCGTCACTTCCACCAGTTCGTCCTGCTCGATATAGGCGATGGCCTGTTCGAGGGTGAGCGGCCGCGGCGGCGTCAGGCGCACCGCTTCGTCCTTCGACGTGGTGCGGATGTTGGTGAGCTGCTTCGCCTTCAGCGGGTTCACGATCAGATCGTCGGAACGCGCGTTCTCGCCGATGATCATGCCCTCATAGACCTTCACGCCCGGATTGATGAAAAGCACGCCGCGCTCCTCGAGATACCAGAGCGCGTAGGGCACCGCGTCGCCCGCGCCGTTCGAGATGAGCACGCCGTTGCGCCGTCCTTCGATTTCGCCGCGATAGGGCTCATAGGCGTGGAAGATGCGGTTCATCACGCCCGTGCCGCGCGTATCGGTCAGGAATTCGCCGTGATAGCCTATAAGGCCGCGCGAGGGGCAGTGGAAGATGATGCGCGTCTTGCCCGCGCCCGTCGGGCGCATGTCGATCATCTCGCCCTTGCGGCTTGAAATCTTCTCGATGACGACGCCCGTATATTCGTCGTCGACGTCCACCGTCGCTTCCTCGATGGGTTCGAGGCGGTTGCCGTTCTCGTCCTCGCGGTAGAGCACGCGCGGGCGCGAGATCGAAAGCTCGAAGCCTTCGCGGCGCATGTTCTCGATGAGGACGCCAAGCTGCAATTCGCCGCGGCCCGCCACTTCGAAGGCGTCGCGGCTCTCGCTGTCCGACACCTTGATGGCGACGTTCGATTCCGCTTCCTTCATCAGCCGTTCGCGGATCACGCGCGACTGCACCTTGTTGCCTTCACGGCCGGCGAGCGGACTGTCATTGATCGAGATCGTGATAGAGAGGGTCGGCGGGTCGATCGGCAGCGCGGCAATCGCTTCCGTCACGGCCGGGTCGCAGATCGTGTCGGCGACGGTGCCTTCCTCGAGGCCGGCCACGGCGACGATGTCGCCGGCCTTCGCCTCTTCAACCGGAATGCGCTGGATGCCGCGGAAGGCCAGCACCTTGCTGATGCGGCCCTTCTCGACGGTTGCGACGTCGCCTTCCTTCGGCTTGCGCAGCACCTGCACGGCCATGTTCGGCTTCACCGTGCCCTTTTCGATGCGGCCGGTGAGGATGCGGCCCAGATAAGGGTCGCTCTCGATGGTCGTCACGAGCATGGCGAAGGGCTCTTCCTGCGAGCCGTCGGAAAGCGCCGCCGGTTCCGGGAAGTGGCTGAGGATCTTCGCGAAGAGCGGCTTCATGCCGTTCTCCTTCGCGTCTTCGGCGTTCAGGTCCTCGGTCGCCCAGCCCTGCTTCGCCGAGGCGAAGATGGTCGGGAAGTCGAGCTGCTCGTCGGTGGCGCCCAGCGCCGCGAAAAGGTCGAAGGCCTCGATATGCACTTCGTCCGCGCGCGCGTCCGGGCGGTCCACCTTGTTGATGAGCACGATGGGCTTGAGGCCCAGCGCCAGCGCCTTGGAGGTCACGAACTTCGTCTGCGGCAGCGGGCCTTCGGCAGCGTCCACCAGAAGCACAACGCCGTCCACCATCGAAAGAATGCGCTCCACCTCGCCGCCGAAGTCGGCATGGCCCGGCGTGTCGATGATGTTGATGCGGGTATGCGTCCCGTCCTGCTCCCAGTCCACGCTGGTGCACTTGGCGAGAATGGTGATGCCGCGCTCGCGCTCCAGGTCGTTCGAGTCCATCACGCGTTCGGCAACCTGCTGGTTGTCGCGGAAGGTGCCGGACTGGCGCAGGAGCTGGTCGACCAGCGTCGTCTTCCCATGGTCGACATGGGCGATGATCGCGATATTCCGAATAGACATATGTTCCGCCGGGGCATGGGCGTTTTCAGGAAAGGGGCCGCCCTTGAGGCAGAGGGGCCTTCCGACCGAAAAACGCGAAAAATCGGGAATCCAGCGGCCCGGCCACGCGAAACCGGAAAGGCGCGGGGGCGGCGGGAATTTCGCCGCCTTATAGCGGTTCGGCGCCCTTCCGACAAGGTTTCCTTCGCGCCTGCGGGAGAGCACGGCGGGGCAGGGTTAATCCCCGCCCCGCAAGGCCTCAGGCGGCCCCGAGTGTCCGTTTCATGACGGCGGCGCCCTGTTCCATCATGCCGCGCACGGCTTCTTCCGCCCCGGCGGGAAGGAAGTCGGCCTGCCAGACGAGGCGGCAGGCGGTCTCTCCCTCGGGCACGACCTCGAAGGAGGCGTGATGATGCGTCATCAGCTCATTCGGCCGCACCGAATAGGCGAGCCGCATGGCGCTCCCGTCAATGTCCACGATCAGCTCCTGCGCGACGAAGCCGGTCTCGAAGGTGACGGTCCTGGTGTCGCCTTCTAGCTTCGTACCGGTCACGAAGCCGGGCACGAAGCGTGTGTGGATCTCGCCCACATCGCTCACCGCCTCCCAGACCTTGGCCGGCGGTGCCTTGATTGGAATATCGAGTTTTACGGATGCCATCGCCGTCTCACTTCAGGCAGACGGCTTCGACATTGTTGCCGTCAGGGTCGATGAGGAAGGCGGCGTAATAGGTGGGCGCATAGTCGGCGCGGATGCCGGGCTTGCCATTGTCCTTGCCGCCCGCTTCGAGCCCCACTTCGTGGAACTTGTCCACCGCCGCGCGGCTCGGCGCCGTGAAGGCGAGGTGGATGCCTTTGCCCGCGCCTTTCGCGAGGTAGAGCGCGGCCGTCTTCGCGCCGAAGCCCTTCATCGCCGCATCGTCGTAACAGAGCTTTGCGCCCAGCGGTTTCAGCACCGCGCCGTAGAACCCGGCCGCCTTGCCGAGGTCCTTCACCTTCAATTCGATGTGGTCGTACATCGTCTGTCCTCCGTCTGCGCCGGAGCCGTTCCCCGGCGCTTCTCGAAGGTCAGTCTGGCCGGGGCGGGGCGAGCCGTTCTTGGAGGAAGTTGCGCTCGCCTTTCGCCGCTTTCCGGAATTCGCGCGGTGAGACGCCCGCTGCCCGGCGGAAGGTACGCACGAAATTCGACAGGTCGCCGAAGCCGACATCATAGGCAATGTCGGTCACGCTCCGCTCCCCGTCGGCGAGAAGGCGCGCCGCGTGGCGAAGCCGCGAACGCAGCAGATATTGATGCGGCGTCACGCCCAGCACTTTCGTGAAACTGCGCAGGAAATGATGCAGGCTGAGGCCCGCCTCGCGCGCCGTGTCTTCAAGCCCGATCTCGCGATGCGAATATTCGTCCATATAGAGCGCGGCGCGCACGGCGCGGCGGCGTTCGAGCGCGCTTGCGGCGCGTGTTTCTCCTCGCGTCCCTGTCGCGATTTCCACGAAGCGCCCGGCGAACATCAGTCCCGCCTCGTCCAGGCCGACATCGCTGCGGCCTTCGGCTGCCGCCTGCGCCAGTTCGCCCATCACCATCATTTCCGGCAGAGGCGGCAGGTTCGTCAGGCGGCGCAGCGCCCTGTGTCCGCTGATCGCTTCCGCCAGTTCCGGTGCGAGCTGAAAGGAAAGGCATTCGTCGCCGCAGACATGGTGGTCATGGGTGCACATGAATTCGTCGCCCGCATGGCCGACAAGGATCGAGCCCGCCACCATCTCCGCGTTCCGCCCCTGCGCGGCATAGCCGAAGCTCCCCTTCCGCACATAGGAAAGGGAAAAGACGCCGTGCCATTCGGGGTAGGGCGCTTCCCCCGGCCCGGCGTCGCACCGGTAATCGACGGCCGCCACGGCGCCGCCGCTCAGTTGGGTCGCTGTCACCATGGGGCCAGTCTACGCCTCTCGCTGCGGACCCGCCACGGTGCCGGAAGGAAGCGGCCGGAACTTGGCAAAAATTGCTGCGGGGGCGGCATTCGCTGCCGCCCCTCGCACGCCCTACTGCTTGTGCGCCTCGAAGGAGATCGTGATCGGGATTTCGTCGCCGATCATGGCCGTCCACTTGTCCATGCCGAAGTCGGAGCGCTTCAGCGTCGTCGTGGCATTGAAGCCGATCACCTCGATCTTCTCCTCGGTCATCGGATAGGTGCCCTTCTTCGTGAAGGTCGTGTCGAGCGTCACGGGTTTCGTCACGCCATGCAGCGTGAGATCCCCTGTGATCTTGCCGGTCTTCTCGCCGGTCCGTTCGATCGATGTCGACTTGAAGGTCATCTGCGGATATTCGGCGACGTTCAGCAGATCTTCGCCACGCACATGTTCGTCGCGTTCCTTGTGTCCGGTATCGACGCTCGCCGGATCGATCTTCACCTCGACGGAGCTCGCCTCCGGGTTCTCCTCGTCGAGCTCGATCGTGCCGCTTACATCGTTGAAGCGGCCATAGGTGGTGGAAAAGCCGAGATGATCGACCTCGAAGCCGACATACACATGCGAGGTGTCGATCCTGTAGGTATCGGCGAGCGCGGGCGTCGCGAGAAGGGCTAGGGCGGCGGCAATGCTGATCGGTTTCATGGGGGCCTCCGGTGCTGATGTCGGGGCGACGAGCTTAGTGACTTGGGCGCAAGGGGCAAGGTTTCGCGTCTTTCCGTGTCTTTTTTGCGGAAATTGGTGCTGGCGGTAAGTCCGTTTTTCGCCCTTAATCCGGCCCGTTCCAGAAGCGCCGGAGGAGGGCGCGTCCATGTCTGCCCCGGCTTCCCGCCTCTACATCGTCTCGCTTGTCGGCATTCTCTGTCTCGTCTTCATGGTGAGCCAGTTCCTTCGCTCCTCCACAGGCGTCATCGCGCCAAACCTCATGGAGGATCTGGGGCTCAGACCGGAAGGGCTTGGCCTCCTCTCGGGCGCCTTCTTCCTTTCCTTCGCCTTCTCGCAGATCCCGGTCGGCATCCTGCTCGACCGCTATGGCGCGCGCGTCACCATGATCGGCTCGGTCGGTATTGCCGTTCTGGGCTGTTTCGCCTTCGCCTTCGCGCAGAGCGAGGTCGAGCTTACCGCCGCGCGCGTGCTCATGGGGCTTGGCTGCTCCTCCATGCTCATGGGCCCCTTGATGATCTATCGCCGCTGGTTTCCGGCGGAGCGTTTCGCCTCGCTCTCCGGCATCCAGATTTCGCTCGGCACGATCGGCGCGCTGATGGCGACGGCGCCGCTTGCCTTCACGACGGAGCTTTTCGGCTGGCGGGAGAGCTTCATGGGCGTCGGCGTCATCACCCTCGTGCTGGCGGTTGCGATGGGCTTCATCGCGCGCGATACGCCGCCCGGCGTCGCCCCGCCGCCGCGTTCCTCCGAGACGCTCCGCCAGAGCATCGGCGGTACGGCAGAGGTCGCGCGGGACCGTTCCGTCTGGCCGCTCTTCATCATGATCTCCTGCGGCTATGCGAGTTTCGCCGCCATGCAGGCGCTCTGGGTCGCGCCCTATCTCTCCGACGTGCATGGGCTGGACCTCACGGCGCGCGGCCATGTCCTTTTCGGCATGACGGGCGGGCAGGTCGTCGGTCTCTATCTCTGGGGTCATGCCGAGCGGCTCACCGGCAGCATCAAGAAGCCGATCATGGCGGGCGCCTTTCTCTCCGCCGCGATGCTCGCCCTGCTCGCCGCGCTCGATCATCCGCCGCTCTGGCTCGTCACCACGCTTTTCGTCCTGCTCGGCCTCAATGCCGGCTATACGCCGCTCCTCCTCGCGCATGGCCGCCTCGTCTTTCCCGACAGGCTCGCCGGCCGCGGCATCACGCTTCTCAATTTCGGCAACATGACGGGCGTCTTCGCGCTGCAGGCGCTGACCGGTGCGCTGATCGGCCTTCTCTGGCGTTCCGGCGTCGGCACGGAGGCGGGATACCGCCTCACCTTCGCCTCGCTTGCGCTCGTGCTCCTCGCCGCGCTCGCCTATTATTCGACCATCCGCGATACCAGTTCCCGCGCCGTCATGGAGCGCGGCTGACGCACAGGAGAGGAAAATGGCAAAGCAGTTCCCGTCGATCACGCCCGAACTCAAGGCGTTCATCGAGCGCCAGCACATTTTCTTCACCGCCTCGGCCACGGCCGACAGCCGCATCAATCTCTCCCCCAAGGGGCTCGACGGGCTGCGCGTCACCGGCGAGAACGAAGTCGTCTTCCTCAACCTCACCGGCAGCGGCAACGAGACGGCGGCCCATCTTCTCGCCGACGGACGCCTCACCATCATGTTCTGTGCCTTTGAGGGCCCGCCCATGATCCTGCGTCTCTATGGGCGCGGGCGCTGTGTCCCTCGCGGCTCGGAGGAATATGCGCGTTACCTCGAAAGCGCCTTCGGCGGTGAAGAGCCTGCGGGCGCGCGCCAGATCGTCATCCAGGATATCGACCTTGTGCAGACCTCTTGCGGCTTCGGCGTGCCGCTCTACGACTACAGGCAAGAACGCCCCTCGCTCGTCCGCTGGGCGGAAGCGAAGGGCGAGGACGGCATTCGCGACTACTGGCGCGAGAAGAACATGGTGAGCATGGACGGGCTCTCGACGGGGATGGACTGATGCTGACGTCATTTGCCGAAAACATCTGGATTGCCGACGGTCCGATCGTCGATGCTGCGCTCGGCTTCCATTATCCGACACGCATGGCCGTTATCCGGCTTTCCGGCGGCGGCCTCTTCGTCTGGTCCCCCGTGCCGCTGACGGAGGAGCTTCGCGCGGGCGTGGCGGCATTGGGCGAGGTCCGTCACATCGTCGCGCCGAACTCGCTTCACCACCTCTTTATTCCCGAATGGGCCGCCGCCTTTCCTGCGGCGAAGCTTCATGCCGCGCCCGGCCTTGCTAAGAAGCGCAAGGACATCGCCTTCGACAGCGAGCTCGGCGACGAGGCACCGTCCGGCTGGGCGGGCGAGATCGATCAGGCGGTGATGCGCGGCAACACGATTACGGAGGAAGTCGTCTTCTTCCATGCGAAGAGCGGCACGGTCCTCTTCACCGATCTCGTGCAGCATCTGCCGCAAGGCTGGTACAGGGGGTGGCGCGCCATCGTCGCGAAGCTCGACCTCATGTCGGCGCCGGAAGCTTCCGTCCCGCGGAAATTCCGTCTGGCCTTCACCGGTCGTCGTGCCGCCCGCGCTGCGCTCGCCCGCGTTCTGGAGTGGCCATCTGAAAAAGTACTGATGGCGCATGGCGCTCCCGTCACGCAGGACGCGAGAGCCTTCCTTGCGAGGGCCTTCGGGTGGCTCAGCCGGTAGACGCCAATTTCTCTTCTCATCATCCCCGGGGAGGGTGGGCGGTGAGGTTCTACGCCGTCGCCACGGCCTCTCTCGGCGCCGTCACCTCTTGCTCCACCGGCATCTCTTCCAGCGCGAGGTTGGTGATGAACTGCCGCGCGCAGGCGTCCCATGCGAAATTCATCGCATAGGCGCGGGCATCTTCGCGGTTGAGCCGGAGCGCCTTCATGCAGGCGCTCTTGAGATCGTCGTCCAGCGCGCCGGCCTTCGCGCCCTCCGGCGTGAAGGCGAGGACGTCGCCCGGTCCCTGCACCGGATAGCCCGCGACGGGCGTTCCCGCGGCCATGGCCTCGATGAGGACGAGGCCGAACGTGTCGGTCCTGCTCGGAAACACGAAGACATCCGCCGCCGCATAGGCTTCCGCCAGTTCTGCGCCGAAAAGGGGCCCGGCGAAATGCGCGTCGGGAAATTTCTTCTTGAGGTGTTCGAGGCGCGGTCCGTCGCCCACCACCATCTTGGTGCCCGGCAAGTCGAGTTCGAGGAAGGCGTCGATGTTCTTTTCGACCGCGACGCGCCCGACATTGAGCCAGACAGGGCGGGGCAGCCCACGCGGATGCGCATCCGCGAGGTCGGGGCGGGGCTTGTAGAGTTCGGTGTCGACGCCGCGCGACCAGATCACGGGTTCGCCGAAGCCGCGCTGGCGAAGTTCGTCCTGCAGCGAGGGCGTCGCCACCATCAGCGCCGTCGATTTCGCGTGGAAGCGGCGCAGGAACCAGTAGCCCGCGGCAAGCGGGATGCCCGTGCGCGCGTTCAGATATTCGGCAAAACGCGTGTGGAAGGAAGTCGAGAAGGGAATGCCCTTGCGGATGCAGAAGCTCCGCGCGGCCATGCCCAGCGGTCCTTCCGTCGCGATGTGGATCGCGTTCGGGTTCGCTTCCTTGATCATCCGCGCGACCTTGCGGCCCGGAAAGAGCGCGAGGCGGATTTCCGGATAGGTCGGCATCGGTACGGTGGTGAACTGGTCCGGCGTGATGAAGGTCACTTCATGGCCGAGCGAGGTCAGGTTCTGGATCAGCTGCTGCAGCGTGCGCACCACGCCGTTCACCTGCGGCGGCGCCGCGTCGGAAACGATCACGATACGCAGCGTCTCGCAGAAGCGGCCCACGTCGCGGGGCAGCGGGCGCCCGCGCAGGCGGCCGAGAAGTCTCGCCACGCGGCGCTTCTTGCGGGGCGTGGAGGGCAGGGGATCGGAAGTATGGGGCATGTCAGGCAGCCGTTGGCACCGTTTGGGGCATGTCTTCTTCATCGGCCGGTTCCGTCTCGCCATTCGCGAGTTCCGTGTCCCAGGAGAAGGTCTGCCAGGTGATGAGGGTAAGCGCGCCCGTCTCGTCCTCGGAGAGCGCCGTGCAGCTTTCCACCCAGTCGCCGTCGTTGCAGTAGAGAACGCCGTCGAAGTCGCGGATCTCCGCATGGTGGATATGGCCGCAGATCACGCCGTCGACGCCGCGCTCTCGTGCGGAGCGGGCGACGGCCTGTTCGTAGCTCGAAATATATTCGACCGCGTTCTTCACGCGGTTCTTCAGGTAGGCCGAGAGCGACCAGTAGGGCATGCCGAAGAAGCGGCGGATCTCGTGCAGCCAGTTGTTCAGCGCCAGCGCGATGCCATAGGCGCGGTCGCCGAGATGGGCGAGCCACTTGGCATATTTCACCACGCTGTCGAACTGGTCGCCATGGATGACAAGGAATTGCCGTCCGTCCGCCGTTTCGTGGATCGCTTCGCCGATCACGTCCACGCCGCCGAAGTTGAGGCCGGTATAGTCGCGCAGCGCTTCGTCGTGGTTGCCGGGCACATAGATAATCGTCGCGCCCTTGCGCGCCTTGCGCAGGAGTTCCTGCACCACGGCGTTGTGCGCCGCGTTCCAGTACCAGGAGCGCTTGATGCGCCAGCCGTCGATGATGTCGCCAACGAGGTAGAAGGTTTCGGCGTCGTTGTGCCGGAGGAAGTCGAGCAGAAGCTCCGCCTTGCATCCGGGCGTGCCGAGGTGAATGTCGGAAAGAAAGAGCGTGCGGTGCTGCTTGCGGTGCTTGGGCCGGGGGCCGAGCAATCTTTCGTCGAGGCCGTTTCGGCGTGCCCTCAGGCGGGCAGCCTCCTTGCGGGCCTTCTTCGCGGCCTTGGCGGGTTTTTCCGTCGCCAGACCGCGGGACTTATCGAAAAGGGTCGTATCGAACAGTGTCATATGCCCGATCTTTCATCGCGCCAATCTCGTGCTGCGCGGTTAGTGCGAATCGTTTTCCTGTCTTCTTTCACGCCGGGAATATGGGTGCGCTGCAACAAGGTATCGTGACGTTTGCATGACTATTTTGTGACAGTCGCGGCCGCCGGTTGCGGCGTTCGGTCCGTTAAGCGTCTGGCGTGGCAGCGCTTTTCCCGTGCTAGGCTGCGGGCAGAGAGAACGGGTCTTACATGCGCGTATTGATTGTCGAGGATAACCGCCGCCTTTCGGCGCTCATCGCAAAGGGCTGCGAGACGGCAGGCTTCGCCGCGGATACTTGCGACGATCTGGAAGGTGCGCGCGCCGCGCTCGATACCGTCCGCTATGATGTGGCGGTGCTCGATCTCGGCCTTCCCGATGGCGACGGGCTCGATCTTCTGGCTTCTCTCCGCCAGAAGGGAAGCGAGCTGCCGGTGCTCGTGCTCACGGCGCGCGACGCGCTGGAATCCCGCGTCGAGGGTCTCAATGCCGGGGCGGACGACTATCTCCTCAAACCCTTTGCGATGGAGGAACTGATCGCGCGTCTCCGCGCGCTTCTCCGCCGTCCCGGGCAGGCGCTGGGGCGCAAGCTCACCGCGGGCAATGTCGAATTCGACACGGTGGCGCGCGAGGTCTCGGTTGGCGGCGTGCCTGCCGTCTTCTCGCGGCGGGAGACCGACCTTCTCGAAATCCTGCTCCGCCGCCAGGGCAGGGTGGTCCCCAAGGACGCTATCGAGGAAGGCCTCTATGCCTTCGGCGACGAGGTTTCCTCCAATACGGTCGAGGTCGCGGTCCATCGCCTGCGCAAGCGTCTTGCGGATGCGGGAGCCGATATCGAGGTGCATACGCTGCGCGGCATCGGCTATGTCTTGAGTCCGGCAACATGACCCGCATTTTTCGCGATTTCTGGGATTCCTCGCTCACCGCGCGCCTCACGCGGCGTGTGCTCGTCATCGTTGCGGCAACCTTTTTGCTGCTGCTTGCGATCCTGAAAATCCAGTACCTGATGGAGCGGGATTCGCTCCGGGACGCCACGCTTCAGATGCAGGCTTACGACATCTCGTCGCGTACGATCGTCGACGAGAGCGGCGCTCCGAAAGTTGTGCTTCCCGAGGGCCTTCACGCTGCCTATTCGCGCCCGGACCGTCCCTATGTCTATCTCATTCTCGATGGAGAGGGCCGCGTTCTTGCTTCGTCGCACGGCATGGAAGAGCCGCTTGCGCCCGTTCCGGCGCAGGGGGAGGACCCGCTGTTCCGCAATGTCGATCTCAGCACTGGCATCGACTATTACGGCATAACCGTTCCGCTCGGGAACACGCCATTCCATGTGCAGGTCGCACAGGGCCCCGCTCACTCCGATGTGCTCGAGGACTCGCTCATCGAGGAGTTCCTGGAGCATTCCTGGCCTTTCCTTCTCGCCCTCGCGCTCGGCATTTCCGCCGTTACCGTCTGGACGGTGCGCCAGTCGCTCGCGCCTGTCCGCCGTCTCTCCTACATGGCGCGCAACATCGGCCCCGCATCGCTCGACCGCCGCCTGCCGGAGGATAATCTCCCCTCCGAGATCACGCCGCTCGTTCATGCGGTCAACACATCGCTCCAGCGTATCGAAAGCGGCTACAGGCGCGAGCGCGAGTTCACGGCCAATGCCGCGCATGAGCTCCGCACGCCGCTCGCGGTTCTCAAGGCCAACATCGAAACTCTGTCGAGCCTCGAGGAGGTGCCTCAACTCATCGAGGAACTCGGCGATATAGAGCGGCTCGTGACGCAGCTTCTCCGTCTTGCGCAGGTGGACAATCTGGTGCTGCGGCCCGGCGAGGAGGCGGATCTTCATGCGGTTGCGCTTGCCGTCGCACAGCAGCTCGCGTCGATGGCGCTTGCCTCCGGCAAGTCGATCGAACTTACGGGCGAGCAGGGGCGTGTTCCCGTTCGAGGTCATGCGGATTTTCTCGCGCTCGCCCTTCGCAATCTGGTCGAGAATGCGCTTGCCCATGCGCCCCGTTCCACAAGCGTCGAGATACGGGTCGGTGCGGATGCAAGCGTTTCCGTGATCGACGAGGGCCCCGGCGTTTCCCAAGGAGATACCGCCCGCATCTTCGAGCGTTTCGTCCGCGTGAAGCCCGGCGCCTACAAGGGGGCGGGGCTCGGTCTTTCCATCGCCCAGCGGGTCGCCGCCGCGCATGGCGGCAGCATAAGCGTCGGCCGGGAACCGGGCAGGGGGGCCGTTTTTACCCTCAAATTGCCCGGAGATCCGCCGGTTTCGGCCCCGTAAGGTTCCTGTAAGCGGGTTCCGCTGAATTCCCCGTGCCGGGCGAGATGAAGCCCGGCTGGCTCTGGCCGCCAAAACGGGAATTCGGATGCCTCCATCAAGCCTCTCGAAGGCTCTCTTCCAGCGGTTCGGCAACTTGCCGGTGCCGGCGGTGCATCCGCTCGTGCTCGCGCTCGCCGTCTCCTGCCTTTTCGTCCTCTTCTATAACGGGCAGCTCTGGTCCGCCGTTCTTGGCTGGTGGCCGGGCCGGTCGTTCCACGATCTCGCGTTTCTCGCGTCTATCGGGCTCTTCCTCGCGGTCGTCTTCAATCTCGTCCTGCAGTTCTTCGCCTTTCCGCGCCTGCTGAAGCCGGTTCTCATCGTCCTGATCCTGACGGCCGCTGGCGTTGCCTGGTTCGCCTCCTCCTATGGAGCGATGATGGACAGAACCATGATCGCGAATGTGATCGAGACGGACACACGCGAGGTGGGCGACCTCATGAGTTGGCGCTTCCTTCTCCATATGTCGCTTTACGGCGTTCTGCCTGCGGCTCTCGTCGCAATGGTGCCTCTCCGTCTCTCCGGCTTCCGGCGCGAGGCGCTATACCGGGGCGGCGCGGCTCTCGGCAGCGTGGCGCTTGTCGGGCTCATCGCGGTCTTCTTCTTTCAGGATTATGCGGTGCTCGTGCGTGGCCACCGCGAAGTTCGTTTCATGATCAATCCGTCCGCCGCCGTCTATGCGACCGTCCGCTATGCGACGGCCGTACCGGAGGGGATGACGGCGACGTTCGAGCGCGTCGCGGTGCATGTCGAACGCGGACCTCGCCCCGCCGGCATGGGCGGCAAGAAGACGGTTCTCGTCTTCGTTGTCGGCGAAACGGCGCGCGCCGACCATTTCTCGCTCAACGGATATGGCCGCGATACGAATCCCCAACTCGAAAAGCGCGGTGTCGTCAGTTTCGGCAATGTCTGGTCCTGCGGCACCTCGACGGCGGAATCCGTACCTTGCATGTTTTCCGATCTGCCGCGTTCGCAATACTCATCCGGTCGGGCGGCGTTCCGCGAGAATCTTCTCGATATCCTCGTCCGCGCGGATGTCGACGTGCTCTGGCTCGAAAACAATTCGAGCTGCAAGGGTGTCTGTGCCCGTGTGCCCGCCAGGACGACATGGGAAGCCGATGACAAGCGGTTCTGCACGGATGGCGAATGCCTCGACGACCTTCTCATCGATCAGCTTCGACAGGCGATTTCGGCGAACAACGACCGGGATCTCGTCGTGGTGATGCATCAGATCGGTAGTCACGGGCCGTCATACTTCAAGCGCTACACGCAGGACTATCGCCGCTTTGCGCCGACTTGCGACACGAACCAGCTTCAGTCCTGTTCGCAGGAGCAGATCGTCAACACCTATGACGACTCGATTCTCTACACGGACCGCATTCTGGCGGAGACGATCGACGTTCTCGAAGATGCCTCCGGGCGCTTCAACACCGCGATGCTCTATGTCTCGGATCACGGCGAGTCCCTTGGCGAAAGCGGCATCTATCTCCATGGCATGCCCTACATGTTCGCTCCGGACACGCAGAAGCATGTCCCGATGGTGTTCTGGGCCTCGCCGGGTTATCGCAGGGCATCTTTTCTCGATATCGCCTGTGTCGGCACGGAATCGGGGAAGGAGTTCAGCCACGACAACCTCTTTCACTCCGTCCTCGGCATGTTCGATGTGCGCACGGATGTCTATCGTGCCGAACTCGACCTGCTCGCGCCCTGTCGTCAGGGCGCGGCGGTTGCTCACGCGGCGGGCCTCCCCGCCCCAGACCAGGCGGCCCGCCCGTGAGCGATACCTCTCTTTCCGGTCTGCGCCGCAGCGCCCTTCGCTCGCCGGAAGTCGTATTCTCTCTCGGCGCGATTGCCATCTTCACGCTCTGGCCGCCCGTTCATGCGCTGGATCTCTGGCTTGAGGCGCCGTTCTTTCAGGCCGGCTCATGGTTCTTTCCGCCCGGCGATCGGGGGATCGCTTACTGGCTCCTTTACCGGGGGCCGAAGATCGCGCTCGTCGCAGCCGGCGTTTCTTCCCTTCTCTGGCTGATGTGGTGCGGGATCGCGAAGCGCTGGCGTCCCTTCCACACGCGCTTCCTGCTCGGCCTTCTTGTCCTCGGCTTCACGCCGCTTCTCGTCGGCCTTTTGAAGAACGCGACGGGTGTTTCCTGTCCGGTTCAGGAAACGATCTTTGCCGGTCCCTATGAGCATGTCGCGGTGTGGGACCGCATCTTCGATGTCGTTCAGTCCAATGAGCATCTGCGCTGCTGGCCTGCCGGGCATGCAGCCGCCGGATTTGGGCTCCTCGGGCTTCGTGTTCTTGCCCCTGCCGGTGCTCGCCTCTCCCTGCTCTGGCTTCTGCCCGGTCTGGCGGGCGGCTGGGTGCTCGGGCTCTACCAGATGGCCCGGGGACAACATTATCTGTCACATACCATCGTCACCATGGCGATCGCGCTTCTTCTCTCCGTACTCGCCTGCATGATTCTCGACCGCATCGAGGATCGCGGTTGACCGGGGACAAGTTTTTCGGGCAAATCGAAACCTGCATGCGGAAAGCGTGTGTGACGTTTCGATGACGTTCGTGTGACAACAGCCCCCGGATATCCCCGCTTTGGCGCTTCGCCGTTTCATTCACATCATCCTCAACCCGACCGCGGGCAGGCGTAACAGGCGCCTTCTGGACGATGTCGTTGGCCGCCTTCGTGCCGCCGGTGCGGATGTCACCATCGAGCTAACGGAGGCCGCGGGACACGCGACCGAACTTGCGCGTGCCGCTGCGCGGTCGGGCAATGCAGACGTCATCGTCGCTGCCGGAGGCGATGGCACGATCAATGAAGTGGCGCGCGGGTTGCTCGGGCAGGGCGTCCCTCTCGGCATCGTTCCTCTCGGCACGGCGAACGTACTTGCTATCGAGATCGGGCTTCCTCCGAGGGCGGAGGAAGTAGCCTCCATGCTGCTTGGCGGTCCCGCGGAACTCATCGGCACGGGGCTCGTTCAGAACGAGATCTTCCTGATGATGATCGGTATCGGCTTCGACGGCGAGATCGTGCATGGCATCGACCCGAAGCTGAAGCGGTTGTGGGGCAAGGGTGCCTTCATCTGGTCGGGTCTGAAGACATGGATGCGCGGCCCCGCGCATGACATTCGTCTTGTGGTGGATGGGCGCGAGAAACGCGCGGCCTGGGTCATCGTCACCAATGGCCGCCACTATGCAGGCCCATATATTCTGGCGCCGGAGGCGAACATCACGCAGCCGGGCCTTACGCTTTTCCTGTTCCGCAAGCCGTCGCGTTTCGCTTTCGCCGTTTATCTCGCGGCGCTCGGTCTCGGCGTCGTGCCGCGCCTCAAGAGTGTGGAGGTGCTGCCTGCACGCCACATCGATGTGCTTGGTCCGGAAGGTCTTGCCGTCGAAGTGGATGGGGACGATCGCGGTTTCCTGCCGCAGACGATCGAGCGCGGCACGCAGTTCCTGCGAATGGTCGTTCCGGGCTAGGCGGCCTTCTCGTCGAAGCGCGGTCGGCCAATGCCGTTGCGTGATGGCAATTCCGAGATCGCACTCCAGCGCGCGTAGTATTCGGCCAGCGAAACGGAAACGCCGTCAGGTCCCATGATCCGGGCATGGGTACGTTTCAGCTTGCGCGGTTCGGCCACGCCGCATGAATGCGCGATGACGCAAACCTCATGCGTCACGCGCTCGGCATAGCGGCGCACGCGCTCCGCCTTGTCCGTCACGTCGAGTCCGCGCTGCAGGCGCTTGTTATGCGTCGTGATGCCGGTCGGGCATGTATTCTTGTTGCATTGAAGTGCCTGTATGCAGCCGAGCGAGAACATGTAGCCGCGCGCGGAGCAGACGAAGTCCGCGCCGACGCAGAGCGCCCAGGCAACTTCGGCGGGCGTGATGAGCTTGCCGCTTGCATTCACGCGAATGCGTGTCTTCAGCTTGTGGCGCTCCAGCGCGTCGCAGAGCATCGGCAGGCTCTCCCAGATGGGAAGACCCACATAATCGATGAGCGGCATGGGGGCTGCGCCCGTGCCGCCATCCGCACTGTCCACCGTAATGAAGTCCGGCGCATTCTCGATGCCGCGCGCATTGATTTCTTCGCAGAGATCGTCTAGCCAGTCATAGGCGCCGAGCACCAGTTTGAAGCCCACGGGTTTTCCCGTTACCTCGCGCACATGGGAGATCATGTCGAGGAGGTCGGGAATGTTCTCCACCTCGGGATGGCGGTTCGGGCTGATCGAGTCCGTTCCTTCGGGAATGCCGCGAATATGCGCGATCTCCGGCGTCACTTTCGCGCCGGGCAGGATGCCGCCCTTGCCGGGCTTCGCGCCCTGGCTGAGCTTGATCTCGAACATTTTGATTTGCTCTATGGCGGCGAGTTCTTTCAGCTTCTCGTCGCACATGGCGCCGGTCGCATCGCGGCAGCCATATTTCGCGGTGCCGATCTGGAAAACGATGTCGGCGCCGCCTTCAAGGTGGAAGGGCGAGAGCCCGCCTTCGCCGGTGTTGAGCCAGACACCGGCCATGCGTGCACCGTTGGAAAGCGCGAGTACGGCGGGCTTCGATATCGCGCCGTAGCTCATGCCTGAAATATTGTAGAGCGACGCCGTGCGATAGGGTGTGCGCGCGTAAGGCCCGACCTCGATTACCGCCGTCTCGGCGGCATTCTGGTCGAGCGGTGGAAAGGGGCAGTTCGCGAAAGTAACCGTGCCCGCGGGACGGAGATCGCGCGTGGAGCCGAAGGCGACCGTCGTGTCGACGCCCTTCGCCGCGCGATAGACCCATGCGCGTTGCGCGCGATTGAAGGGGAGCTCCTCGCGATCCATCGCGAAAAAGTACTGGCGGAAATATTCGCCCAGCGTTTCGAAGATATAGCGAAAGCGGCCGATGACCGGGTAGTTGCGGCGAACGGCGTGTTTCGTCTGTGTGCTGTCGATGACGTAGAGTGCGACGATGGCCAGCGCGAGGCAGCCGATGCCCATGATGAAGAGGGCCGAGAGGATGTCGACGATCTGCCAGAGAGCGGAGCCGTTAAGCGTGTCGGCGAGTTCCTTCAGTGTCGTTCCGAACATCTGTGTCCCCCACCTTTGTTTCCCCCGCGCAGCCCGATCCTACGCGCCGGGTAGTGACGCTTCCGCGACAAGTGTCGGTCCGGCTGTTGCCTGTACGGGTTCGAGTACACGCGGCTCGGGCCGTTCCGCCTTCATCGCGACTTCGGTTGGCGCATCGCCTTCCGCGATCGAGAGCCTAAGCCCTACGGCGGCGCTCGCCGTTTCGCGAACATTCTGTCCCGGCACCGGATCGAGCACTTTCGGCGCCGGACGATAGGCGATGGCGGGTGCGTCGGTGTTCGTCACGGACATAACTGCGGTCGCATGGCCCACCGACGGCTTCAATATGCCGGTGACGTCGACCCTCGGCTGAAGCGCGGCAAGGGAGCGGCTCACCACGCGCTCGCGTTCGTTCTGCCAGATGCGGATCACGCGCGCGAAATAGCGATCGCCTTTCGACTCCGTCTGGGAGTGATAATCGGCAACGGCCTCCGGCCATGAGCGCGTTTGCTCGTGCAGACGCATCAGGAAGTCGGCGGCATAGGCGACATTGGTCATGGGATCGAAGCCGTCCTCGAGGCTCGCAAATGCCTTCGGGTGATAACGGAGGTTCACCTGCATGCAGCCGATATCGATGGAACGCATGCCGCTCGCGAGCAGCGCACGCGTTTTCGCGACGGCATCGGCTTTCGTCTTGAAATAGTAGGCGCGGCCTTCGGCGTTGATGGTCCAGGGCCAGGCGCGTGTCTTGCGGGTTTTCGCGTCGTAGCGTCCGGACTCGGCCATCGCCACGGCGGCAAGAAGCGCGCGGGGGAGGTCGTTCTGCCGTTCGTGATGGATTGCGGCGTCTTCGCAGAGGAGCGCCGGATTCGCAGGGTCAGCCAGAAAGGTCTCCGGGGCAGCGTTTGCGCGGGAAGCGAGGGCGAGAAGTCCATACGCGATCACGCCGATGACGACGTGCCGTGCCGATGGTGACTTGTAGTCGCGTTGCGTCCTCATGGAGCCCTTCCAGCGATCGATGCCTGGGGTCATCCTGAGGACAAGACATTAAAAAACCTTTTGGCTGTTTGAATTTAGGTGCGTTTGCCTTCCCTTCGGATGGGGAGCTGGATAAGGGTTTTCAGCGGGGGTGCGACTTTCTGTTGCGCTGCACATTTCGGCATATCAGATGCCCGACCTGTCCAAAAAAATCGCGTTGTGCCAATAAGTTGGGCGAAAATATCTTTTTGCTGCGCTGCGCAAGAAATTTGAAGTTCGGGCTTGATTTGTGTGCAGCGCAATGTCATCTTGTGCATCGCGGCATCGGTTGAGACTTTCTCCCCTTGCCGTAGCCCTTCCTGGGCGTTTCCTCCCTAAACTTGGGCCCTGGTTCGCCAGGGCCCCTTTTTTTGCGGAAATCAGCGGAAAATCAGGGTGTCAGAAGGCGGCGCCCCGGAGGCCCGCGCCAAGGGAGGACCAGTCGCGCTCCGCCATCTCGGTGGCGAATGCAGCCATGTCGTCACGCACCCGCACAAAATTCTCCGATCGCTCCAGCTTCCACTCGTCCATATAGAGGGCGCGGTTGATCTCTATCTGCAGGGCGTGAAGCCCCTGCGCGGGCCTGCCGTAATGCTCGGTGTTGAAGCCGCCGGCATAGGGATTGTTCCGCGCCACGCTGTAGCCGAGCCGCTTGAGAATCCTTTCCGCCTCCGCGGTGATGGGGGCGGCGCAGGACGTGCCGTAGCGATCTCCCAGCACGATGTCCGGCCTGTCGAAACCGTTGTCATCGTCGGCCGGTCCTCCGACCGAGGGCATGGAGTGGCAGTCGATCAGGATGGCGCAGCCAAAGCCCCTGATCGTCTGTTCGAGGAGTTCCCGGAGCGCCTCGTGAAAGGGCATGTAGAGATGCCTGATGCGCTGTTCGGCAACCGCGTATGAGAGAGGTTCCCGGTATATTTCTGCCGAGTCCGCCACAACGCGGGCAATCGTGCCAAGCCCGCCCGCCACGCGCAGGGAACGGGTGTTCACATGCGGAGGCAGGGGTTCCGCGAACATTGTGGGGTCGAGTTCGTAAGGCTCCCGATTCGCATCGAGATAGGCGCGGGGGAAGCGGGCATGCAGGAGGGGAGCTCCAAGCGGCACCACGCCGCCGAAAAGCTCCTCTACAAAGCAATCTTCCGAACGGCGCAGCGTGACCGGGTCGAGATTGGAGCCGCGAACGAAGTCTTCCGGATAGCAGCGCCCGCTATGGGGTGAACTGAAAACGAAGGGAATCCCTTGCGATACCGGCCTTTCGATAATGACCGGGTGCTCGAAAAGGCTGGCCTCATCGATTCCCGAGGCGCCGGTAGGAACGCTCCGGGTTTCGTTCTTGTCCTCGGTCGTATCGGGGGCCAGATCCATAGGGGGAGCTTCGCTGCCTGCCTTGTCGCTGTTCGGAGGCGCCGGAGCGCTTTCGGCAAAGCATAGCATGACGAGCGCGGGGTGACAGGGCGCTCGGCCAAAGAGGGCGCTGGGTGTGCGCTTGCGATCACGTTTGCGCAAATAGAACCGGAAACAGCGCCATTCCCGGCCTGCTTCACATCCTGTTTACTCTTCACATCCTAGTGTGCGTTCATGGAATCGCAGGCGGCCGGAGCCGCGGCGAAAACCGGAAAACGGGCAATCTGAAGACGATCGGGCTGGGCAAATGGCACGAATTCTCCTTGCGGAAGACGATGAATCCATGCGCCGGTTTCTGGCCAAGGCATTGGAGAATGCGGGTCATGAGGTGGTGGCCTGTGGCCGCGGCGATGCCGCTCACGATTGCCTCAGGGAGGATGTCTTCGACATCCTGCTGACCGATATCGTGATGCCGGAAATGGACGGTATCGAGCTGGCCCGGGTGGCCGCCGAGCTCGATCCGACGCTCAAGATCATGTTCATCACCGGCTTTGCGGCCGTGGCGCTCAATCCCGAGGTTTCGGCACCGCGCGACGCCAAGGTCCTGTCCAAACCCTTCCATCTGCGCGATCTCGTTGCCGAGGTGGACCGGCTGATGGCCGCCGCCTGAGGCGGGCGGTTTCACGGGATCCGGCTGGCCGCTTCTGGCCCCGTTTCCGGCTTGTCTTTGCCCTTTATCCTCGTTATACGAACGGCCTCTGACCGGTTTCGGCCGGGGGGGCGCTTCGGCGCCAGACATCTCCTCGTGGCAATGGGCGTGTAGCTCAGCGGGAGAGCACTTCGTTGACATCGAAGGGGTCACAGGTTCAATCCCTGTCACGCCCACCATTGCCCTCCATTTCTGTCAGTTGAGTTTGCAGCGCGGACGGTTTTTGCCGGTTCCGTAGCGACATGCTGGCAAATTGCCATTTTCGCGCCGCGCCAAATGGCCTATTCCAGACCATCCACGCCAACCGAGCTGTCCAATAGCGAAGAGCCGTCTCGCTGCCGGATGGATTGCCTGACAGGCGGCAAAGCCTAAAGAGCGATATTCATGAAGTTCGATGCCCAATCCCTGAAGACGTTTTCGCCTCGTTCCGTCCTTGTCGGCCTCGGCGGCCTTCTGGTGGCGGTGATCGCGGTCGTCTTCGTCTACCGCCTTTACGGCGTGATCATGGGCCAGGGCAATGAAGGCGGCTTTCCTCCTCCTGTCGTGGAGGTGATAAAGGCCAGCAAGGAAGAAGTGAACCTGCGTGTCTCCGCTCTCGGCACCCTGCAGGCGGATCAGGCGATTACCGTCCGGCCCGAAATCACCGGCATCGTGACAAGTATCGAATTCACGGATGGCGAGCGCATCGAGAAGGACGATGTCATCATCACCCTCGATGACAGGGACCTGAAAGCCCGGCTCATGCAGGCGGAAGCCCGACTGACGCTGACGCGCGCCAACTATCAGCGCGCGGAGCGTCTGTTGAAGCAGGGTTCCGGCACGGCGCGGGCGCGCGACGAAGCACTTAACGATTTCAAGTCCGCGGAAGCCGAGGTGGCAGCCACCGAAACGGCGCTCGACAAGGCGACGATCAAGGCACCTTTCGGCGGCATCATCGGGCTTCGCCAGGTAAGCCTTGGACAATTCCTGACCGCGGGCGATCCGATTGCGACGCTCGCGGATGTGGACAATCTGCGCATCGATTTTCAGGTGTCCGAAGTCTTCCTGACCGAAGTCGGCAAGGGTCAACCGGTCAACGTCATCTTCGATGCGCTGCCGGAACAGGTCTATGAAGGTGTCATCAGCGCTGTCGATCCGGTGGTCAGCGTGGACGGCCGCGCGCTGAGCGTTCGAGCCGTCCTGCAAAATGTCGATGGCAAGCTCCGGCCGGGTCTTTTCGGCCGGGTTGAAATCGTGACGGATACGCGCCGGTCCATCATGCTGCCCGAGGCCTCGATCGTCACCACGCCGACGGGCGAGAAGGCTGTCTTCACGGTGGTGGACGGGCAGGCGAAGATGAGCCCCGTCACCATCGGAACGCGCATTCCCGGCGAAGTGGAAATCCTTTCAGGCGTCGAGGATGGAGACACGGTGATCGTCAGCGGTCAGCTCAAGGTTCAGAACGGAGCGCCGGTCGAAATCGCGAATGACGATTCCGGAAATGCGGGCGTATCAGAGGCGGGCGGTGCGGCCGCGGCCGAATAGGCAGGGAAAAGCGACGTGAACATTTCCGAGCTCTTCATCCGCCGTCCGGTCTTTGCGACGGTTGTCAGTCTCATTCTCGTGCTTGTCGGCTTCGTTTCCTACGAGCGGCTGTCGGTGCGGGAATATCCCGAAATCGACGAGCCGGTCGTCACGGTCACGACCACCTATCGCGGTGCAAGCGCCTCGGTCATCGAGCGCGAGGTCACTCAGCCGCTCGAAGATTCGATGGCCGGCATCGAAGGAATCGAGGTCCTCTCCTCCACCAGCCGTGCCGAAGAAAGCCAGGTTACGGCGCGTTTCACCCTCGAAACCGATCCCGATGTGGCGGCAAGCGATGTGCGGGACCGTGTGGGCCGCGCCCGCGGCCTGCTGCCGGATGAGATCGAGGAACCGATCATCGCGAAGGTCGAAGCCGACGCGCAGCCGATCATGTATATCGCTTTCAAGAGCGATCGAATGTCGGAGCTCGAGATTACCGACTATCTCGACCGGATCGTGACCGACCGCTTGCAGAACCAGCCTGGAGTCGCCCAGGTAAGCATCTTCGGCGGGCGCGAATACTCGATGCGAATATGGGTCGACCGCGAACGTCTGGCCGCCTACGGGCTTGCCGTGCAGGACATCGAGAACGCGGTTCGCGCGCAGAATGCTGAAATTCCCTCGGGCCGCATTGAAAGTATCGACCGCGAATTCACCGTGCTTGCCAAGACCGCGCTTCAGACGCCTGAGGAGTTCGGCAGGATCGTGGTGAAGCAGGCGGACGGTTTCCAGGTGCGTCTCGACCAGGTGGCCAAGGTTGAAGTTGCGGCGGCGGACGAGCGGCGCGCCGCAACCTATAACGGCGAGACCTCGATCTCACTTGGCGTCGTCAAACAGGCGACGGCAAATCCACTGGAGGTCGCCGCCAATATCCGTCAGGCGCTGCAAGACCTTGCTCCGACGCTGCCTACCGGCATGGCTTCCTTTGTCGGTTACGACACATCGGTCTTCATCGCGGAATCGATCAACTCGGTCTATGAAACGATCTTCGAGGCCGTGATCCTCGTCGTTCTGGTGATCTTTGTCTTTCTGCGTACCCTGCGGGCATCGTTCATACCGGTGGTGACAATCCCGATCTCGCTCATCACGAGCTTCGCGATCATGCTGATGCTCGGCTTCAGCATCAACACGCTTACGCTCCTGTCGATGGTTCTCGCGATCGGCCTCGTTGTGGACGACGCCATCGTGATGCTCGAGAACATCTATCGTCACATCGAAGAGGGGAAGACACCCTTCCGCGCCGCGATCGAAGGTTCGAAGGAAATCACTTTCGCCGTTATCGCGATGACGCTCACTCTTGCCGCCGTCTATGCGCCGGTCGGATTCGCGGAGGGGCGCACGGGAAAACTCTTCCTTGAATTCGCGCTGACGCTGGCCGCGACCGTGGTCGTATCCGGCTTTGTCGCGCTCACCCTGACGCCCATGCTGTGTTCGAAGCTTCTTCGGCACGAAACGAAGGAAAGCCGCGTCCAGCGCTGGCTGCGGGAGCGGCTCGAAGAGCTTGACGAAGGATACAAGAACGTCCTGGCGAAGGCTCTCGTCCGGCGCCGGCTGATCGTCACGATCGCCGCCGCGATGGCGCTTTCCTGCGTCGGCCTGTTCGCCTTGCTGCGGTCGGAGCTAGCGCCCTTCGAGGATCGCGGCACGCTGCTGATCGTCGGTCAGGCGCCGCAGGGTGCAACGCTCGAATTCTCGCAGCGTTATGCGAAGCAGATCCAGGAGCTCTATGTCGATATTCCCGAAGTTGCGGGTTATCTCGTCGTCTCGGGCTTTCCGCAGATCACGGATCTCATCTCCTTTGCGCGTCTCGTACCCTGGGACGAGCGAAGCCGGACGCAGCAGGAGATCATCGCTGCCCTGCAACCGAAGCTCGGAAAGATACCGGGCATAATGGCTTTCGGTGTCAATCCTCCCTCGCTCGGCCAGAGCGGTCGCTCGCAACCCATCGAATATGTGATTCAAGCATCCGGCACCTACGAGGATCTCGAGGGCTATGTGAATTCGATGATGGAGGAGATCAGGCAGAATCCCGGCTTCGTCAATCCGGATACGAACCTGAAACTTCAGAAGCCGCAGCTCGATATCAAGGTCAATCGCGACAAGGTCGTCGACGCGGGTATCGACGTCTCGACCGTCGGCCGCACTCTCGAAACGCTGCTTGGCGGACGCCAGGTTACGCGTTACGAGCAGGGCGGAAAGCAATACGACGTCATCATTCAGGTGGCGGATGACGAACGCCGGACCCCAACCGACATTCGCGACATATATGTGCGCGGTGGCGCGGGTGAGATGATCCAGCTGTCCAACCTGATCGATGTCAGGGAAACGGTTGCGCCGAATTCGCTCAATCACTTCAATCAGCTTCGCGCGGCGACGATCTCCGCCTCTCTCGCTCCGGGTTATTCGATGGGAGAAGCGCTCGATTTCCTGGATGAGACCGCACAAAGGCTGCTGCCTGCCAGCGCCCAAACCGATCTCGACGGACAGTTGCGCGAGTTCGTGAAATCGTCCGGCACCATCGCGGTGACCTTCGTGCTGGCGCTGCTTTTCATCTATCTCGTTCTCGCCGCACAGTTCGAAAGCTTTATTGATCCGCTGATCATTCTGGTCAGTGTGCCGCTATCGATTTCGGGCGCGCTGATGCTTCTCTTCCTCACCGGCACGACGCTGAACATCTACAGCCAGGTTGGTTTGATCACCTTGGTGGGACTTATCAGCAAGCACGGTATTCTGATCGTGGAGTTCTCGAACCAACTCCGCGAGAAGGGGCTTTCCGTCTACGATGCCGTTGTGGAGGCCGCCAGCCTGCGTCTGCGTCCGATTCTGATGACCACGGGGGCGATGGTGCTCGGTGCGGTCCCGCTGGCTCTTGCATCCGGCGCCGGTGCCGAGAGCCGCCGCTCCATCGGCTATGTCATCGTCGGCGGTATCAGCTTCGGCACTTTGCTGACGCTCTTCGTCGTGCCGACGGTCTATCTCATCATCGCCGGGTGGCGCGAGCGCCGCCTCGAGGCGAAGGGCAAGGCGGCGGGGGTGTCGGGCGCTCCGGCGGAGTAGGTCAGAAGTAGCGCGCAATCCTCAACTGCAGATAGTCGTCGTCGGCGATGCTGTAGACGAGGTCCTGCCGGGGCACATTGCCGAAGAAATAGGCTTCAAGGGACAAGCGGTAATCGTCGCCTATCCGCCGCTCGCCGCGGAAGCGCATTCCCGTTGCGCCCGTTTCCGTGTCGACCACGACGCCTCCCAGCAAGCTTGTCGTGGCGATGTCATTCGCCGCCCATCGCAAGGCCAGAAACGCATCGTCCTGATAGGCATTGCGAAGGTTCTGGCCACGCGTGTCATAGGCATATTCGGCGACGATGCCGAGATCTCCGGTGCTGCCGAAAACACCGTAGAAAGTATATTCGATGCCGCCTGTCATGGCCGCGTAGTCGTCGTCCAGTTCGTGCCGCCCGAAACCCTCGAACTTGTATAGCCAGGCTCCCCTGGTCGCCTGGAGGTCGATGGAAACCTGTTTCATCTGCGGATAGAAGGGGGCAAGCACGAGCCTGCCGCCAGAATTGAGCACGGGTTGCAGGATCGGGTCGCGAGCCGTTCCCTGGAAATAGGCAAGACCGAGATCGAAGTCGCCCAAGGTGTTGCTGTAGCGGAATGCGAAATCGGGATGCCATTCCTCGGCACCGCTTTCGTAGCGCGTCAAATTCTTGTCGACGGGTATGTCGGTCGCGGGTCTGCCCTCTTCGCCCGGCAAGGTGCGCTCGCGGAAATAGGGCAGGAAGAATGCATCCAGCGTACCGAAGGATTGCAGCGTTCGTACACGGATCATCGGCTGACCGAGTTTTACTTCCTGTTTGATCGGGTCCTCGATCAGGTCGGTCTGGTTTATCGTGTCGACGAGGTGAACTGCCTCGGTGACGCCCCAGAAGACCTTGTCCGCGCCGATGCGGAATTCCCAGTCGCCCGCATAGAGCGCGTAGCGGGCCTCGCGAATGTCCCAATGGCTGCGCTCGCTGTCGCGCTGGTCTATTCGAGCGAAGGGCGTGAAGACGAAGGATTGGTCATTGTCGTCCCAGCGATATTCCGCCGTTGCCTCACCGGCGAGGGAGAGCGTCGTGTCTTTCTGCGCCGGGCTGGATGCGCTTTCAGTGAATATCCGGATCTCGGGCGCGATATATCCTCTGAGCTCGAGTTCCTGTGCATATGCCCCGCAAGGGGCGGCAAGGCCTGTGCCCGCGCAAAGCGCCAGCAGCGTGCCCATTCCAGGATGCTTCCCGCCTATCGAACGAGAAAACCCGACAAGCAATCGACCGGACAGAAACACGAAACCCGCCCCTGTTGTCTTCAGCGCGCCCGCTCCAGGCGGGCCGTCGAGAAGTCGTTTTCGCCGAGGCCGGTCCGGAATTCATATTTCTCCCAGACCAGTTGCGTCTTCTTGCCGTTCTCGTGGTTCGACATTTCAAGTTCGCGCGGGCGCCAGATGCTGTCGAGATATTTGTCGTACTCACCGAAGGTGAGCGTTTTCAGAAGAGCTCCCTTTCGGTCGTAATAGTCCGTCTTTCGCATCAGGTAGTCGGTCGTGTCGATCCAGACGACCTGCTTCGTGTAGCCTGAACCTTCATAGGCCGGAACCCGCTCGACGACGTGACAGGTCCTCCCGCCGCAGGGCTCATCCTTCATCCAGGTATAGGTGTATTTGCCGACCTCCTGCGCAGCGAGGTCCTCGAACGCGAATTCGCTGCCGACGAAGGGCCCCGCCTTGTTGGAGGAGGAAATGCGCTTCACGCGCTTCACTGCCGGCAGGTAGAGCCACTGATCGTCGGGCTCCTTCACATGTGCGTGGGTCAGCAGCGCCGTTCCCTCGATATCGCGCGGCTTGTCGAACACCATCAGGCTCCAGTCGCCCTCATTGGGTTCGGTCACCTCGAGCATCATCAGATGGAGTTCGCGCTCGCTGCGGTCGCCGGCTGCATTGGTCAGGATCATCTTCATATCGGCCTTGGCGTCGCCCCAGCCGCTGTCGCGGCGGTCCATCTCCTCGACGATCGCAAGGCCCCGCGCTGCGGGGTCGCTCTCGGGCGGCAGAAGCAATTCGGCGCGGGCAGGTGCCAGCCCAAGAGACCCGAGAAGGGCAAGTGCGGCGATGAAGGCCGATGGCTTGAAGACTCGTTCGGTCACGTTTCCCCCTCCGTTCCGATTCAGGGAGGATGATGCCTGCCTGACTCACACGTTCCAAGGGGAAATCGGCATTTTGCCTCGATTAACCAACATTCGGGCGGGCGAGGCGGCACTCCCTCGGCCACCTCGAAGGTCAGATCCTGCGGGTAAGAGAGAGCCGGTCAGAAGGGGCGGTCGCCGTTCACCGTTACCCGTTCCATATGGCGGCGATGCCCGTGATAGTCGTTCAGCGCGAAGTGCTGCGCTGCGCGATTATCCCAGAAGGCGATGGCATTCTTCGTCCAGCGGAACCGGCAGGTGAAGGGTTCCTGTGTGCAGTGCTCGAAGAGAAAATTCAGGAGCGGGCGGCTCTCCCGCTTCGTCATGCCGACGAATTTTTCGGTGAAGGCCGGATTTACGTAGAGTGCCTTCCGCCCGGTTTCGGGATGCGTGCGCACGACCGGATGTTCGAAGGAAGGCGTGTCGTCGCCCGCCGTCGAGACCTGCATCGAAGAGCGCTTCTGCGCGGAGGCGCCGCGTTCGCTGTATTCGCCTTTCGCCGTGTGTACGGCTTTCAGGCCCTCAAGCATCTTCTTCATGCCGCCGGAAAGCGCCTCATAGGCCAGATACTGGTTCGCCCAGAGCGTGTCGCCGCCATAAGGGGGCACCTCCCGCGCATAAAGGATCGATCCGAGCGCCGGTTCTTCCAGAAACGACATGTCCGAATGCCAGCCGCCGCCGAAGTTTATGCGGTCCTCCGGTTCCTTAACGATCTGCATGATTTCGGGATGCCCATCCATCCCCTTCACGTAGGGATGGATGTTGAGCGTTCCGAAGCGGCGGCCAAAGGCCTTGTGCTGTTCATGCGTGATGTGCTGATCGCGAAAGAAGATCACGACATGATCGAGGAAGGCCTGATGGATGTCGTCGAAGGTTTCGTTGGAAAGGTCCTTCGACAGATCCACGCCTTCGATTTCCGCGCCAAGCGCGCCGGAAACCGGCTTCACGCCGATGGTCTTGTAACCCATGTGAGGCCTCCCTCGATGCCGGTTCAGGCGGTCGCCTTCTGAAATCCCGGCCGGCTCGCAAGCCGTCCGAAATAGGCGCCGGTATTGGCGAGATCGTCGCTCAGAAGCCCGAACATCTTGCAGAGGAGAAGATCGTAACCGAGCATGATGTCGGCGGCGGTGAATTCCTTGCCGCAGATGAAATCCTTGCCCTGAAGCTCCTTCTCCAGAATGCCGAGCATCTTCTTCGTGCTCTCCACCGACTCGGCGGCGACCTGCGGAATGCGCTTGTCCTCCGGACGGATGAAGGAATGCTGCGCGATATTGCCGATCGGAACCATCATGGTCGCCTCGGCGAAGTGAAACCAGTGCAGGTACTGGCCGCGGCCCGCGCTGCCGGGCTTCGGCTCGAGACGGCCATTGCCGTGTTTCTCAAGCAGATACTGAAGGATGGCGCCAGACTCGTTCAGTACCAGACCATCATCGTCGATCGCCGGCACCTTGCCGAGCGGATGCACCGCCAGATATTCGGCGGATTGAAGATCGTCCGGCGAAAAGTTCAGTGTCTTCAGCTCGTAGGGAATGCCGAGCTCCTCGCAGAGCCAGACGACGCGCACGGAACGCGTGTTCTTCGCATGATAGATCTTGAGCATGTTCTCTCCCTGTGGACGCCCTTTCGCGGGCGTCTCCGTTTTTCGGTTTTCACAGTCTAGCGGAGACGGGAAGCGCTGTCAGTCCAGAGCGCCGACGAGCGAGGCCCGCTGGGACATCTCGATCCAGTTGCCGTCGGGGTCGCGGATGAACGAGATGCGCGCGACCTTGCCCAGCGTCTGAGGCGCGCGTCCCTCCCGTCCTCCGCGGGCGAGGATCGCGGCATGTTCCTCGTCGACATTGCGGATCTGAATGGTGATATAGCGCCAGCCCTGTCCTTCCATGAGGGGATCGGGCACGACGTCTTCGGTCTTCTCGAAGAGAATGACGCTGTCGCCGCAGAGGAAGCTGTCGCCGCCCTGTTCGGGTACGTCGGGCAGACCGAGCGAAACGGCATAAAAGCGCCGATGTGCGTTCACATCGCGCACGCCCAGCCGAATGCCGATCCGCTCGATGCCGTACATGCCGGGCGGTATGAGCGTCACCTGATTTCCATCGGGGTCGGCGAGGCGCTTGGGGCCAAGGAGCCCCTCACGGGCGATCAGGAGTTCCCGGTATCCGGAAGGCGGCGAGATGGGCAGTTCGTGTCTCGAATGATTGATCTTGAGCACCGAGCCGAGCAGGTCGTGCCGGTGCTGCCGCACCCCGCCGCCGAGCGGCAGCATGTGGTCGAAAGGCAGCCCGATCTCGTTCTGCCAGAAGTCGAGCATGGGTTCGAGCTTCGTCGTGAAGAGGCCGACATCGATGCGCGGTTTCGCGAGGTCCATGCCGGCCTCTCCCCTTGTTTGTGGCGCTCTTACGGCGCTTCGTTTGAGAAGACGATCGTGCCGGACGAGGCGAACATGCCGCCGACGCCATGCGCGATGGAGATTTTGGCCCCCGGCACCTGCGCCGGTGCGATGCCTCGCATCTGACGCACGCTTTCCTGCAACGCATACATGCCATACATGCCGGAATGCATGTAGGAGAGCCCGCCACCATTGGTGTTGAGCGGCAGTTTCGCGCCCGGCCGCGTATTGCCTTCCCTGATGAAGGCCGCGCCCTGTCCGCGTTCGCAGAAGCCGAGATCTTCCAGCCCGTAGACCGGGAGATGCGCGAAGGCATCGTAGATCATCAGGTGATCGACATCGGAATGTTTGATGCCGGCTTCCTCGAAAGCCTTCCTGCCCGATACGCGGAAGGCCTTCGATGTCGTGAAGTCCTCCATCTGGCTGATCATGGGCGTTTCGCAGCTCTCGCCGGTGCCGAGGATATAGACGGGCTTTTGCGGGAAGTCCCTTGCGCGCTCCGCACTCGTGAGAATGAGCGCGCCGCCGCCATCGGTCACGAGACAGCACATGAGAAGGCGGAAGGGCCAGGCGATCATCTTCGAGTTCAGAACGTCGTCCACCGTGATGAGGTCCCGAAAGCTCGCGCGCGGATTCATCGAAGCCCATTCGCGCTGAACAACAGCCACATGCGCGAGGTCCTCTTCGGTGACGCCATAAGTCTTCATGTAGCGCAGCGCCGGGATCGTGAACATCGAGGGCGGATTGGTGATGCCATAGGGCACCTCGAATTGCCCCTGCTGGCTGGCCGGGTCGCGGGCAAAGCGGCGCGCGCCGACGCGCGAGCGGCCGGACTCCGCATGGGTGATGAGCACCGTGTTGCAGAGGCCTTCATTGATCGCGGCTGCCGCATGGCGGACATGCAGCATGAATGAGCAGCCGCCCACGCTCGTTCCATCAACCCATGTCGGTGTGATGCCGAGATAATGTGCGACCTCGACCGGGCTGTCGCCCGCGGTCGCGATGCCGTCGATGTCCTTCGCGGTAAGACCTGCATCCTGCATCGCGTTCAGCGCCGCGTCGGCGTGAAGCATGAGCTGCGACGTGTTCGGGATCTTGCCCATCTCCGTCGTTTCGGCTGCGCCGACGACGGCCACTGTTTTCTGTTTCATCGCCTCAGCCTTTCGCGGGACGGAATTTCGGGAGACTGATCTCGTCGCTCGCCTTCTCGAAAGTCACTTCGAGCCGCATGTCGAGGATGAGAGCGTCCGGCGTCTGCGGGCAATCGACGATATTCGTCATCATGCGCGGACCTTCCTCGAGCGTGACGACGGCGATCGAGTGCGGAACGTCGCCGAAGTCGGGGCGCGGGCGGTGATTGATCACATAGGAATAGAGGGTCGCCTTGCCGCTTGCCTTGTAGACCTCCACCTCGCGCGAACCGCAGGCAGGACAGAAGGGGCGGGGCGGAAAATAGCTCTCCCTGCAGCTTGTGCAGCGCTGAAGTCTCAGTTCTCCCTCGCGGCAGCCATCCCAGAAATGCCGGGTTTCCGGCGTCGGCGCGGGCAGCGGCCGATTATATTCCGCCATGTCGTGCTCCCTGACTTTTTGTCGTTATCTGATGGCGGGGAGGATAGCCGGGCCATTCCCTTTGGCAAACTGCCGGAATTCCGCGGATTCGTATCGTTGAATTGCGGTTATCCGGCCTCTATGTTCCAATTTGGAACATTTCCGAGGGGTTTCGATGTCTTTGCGCTTCCTGATCGTCACGGCTGTCATGGCGGCGGGGCTTGCGGGTCCGGCGGCAGCTGAGAATGTGCGTTGGATCGACCCTTGGGCGCCGGCGGACGCCTATCCGGAATTGGCCGGGGGGCCTTCGGCGCAGTTTCATTCCCGGCAGGAGGGAATTGTCTGGATCGATCCCTGGGCGGGCGATCGTTGCGACTGTGCGGAAGGGCGCGCCGATATTACCGGCTCCGTCGGCCTTGCCGGTTTCAACGGAGGCGTCGGCAACAGGCAGACATTGGTCGTCATTCAAAACGGCTTCTATTTCAATCGTTCGCTTCCCGCCGGCCAGGCTGTCATGACGGGCGCCCGCGCTGCCCCGGTTCATCCACTCGGCCGCCCGCGCTTCTGATCGCGGCTAAAAATGAAACAGGAGAGGCGATGGAATCGCGCTCCCCTGTTCTTTCTTGACTGGTGGCGCCAATCACATGTGCCCGTCACCGGACATGTGATCGTCATCCATCGCGCCATCATCCGACATGCTGTCTTCTTCCATCATGCCGTCGCCGGACATGTGGTCTCCTTCCATCATGCCTTCATCGGACATGTCGTCGCCGGCGGTCATGCCTTCTCCCGACATGTGATCGTCAGACATCATCTCTTCCGCATGGGCGGGAAGGGCGGCCACCGCGCCAAGAAGGGCGATGCCGAAAGCCGCCGCAGCGGTCTGAATGCGTTTCATCGAATTTTCCTGTCTTTCATGACGTTTCCGCATGAGCCTCGGGCGTTCCGCCCGGCTCCTCTCCTCTATAAAGGGTTGGTTCCGCACGGTTGATTCACGTCTGAGCACTTCGAGGTGAATATTGCTCGCGCGGCCTCACGAGGCCGTGAAGCCGCTTTTCCCGCTCACTCGAAGCCGTGAAAGGTTGCGAAACTCTCGAGCGGCTCGCGTTCGGCAACGAGGCTGTTCACGGGCTGCGTTTCATCCGCATAGCCGAGCGACATACCGCAGACGATAAATTCGTCGTCGGGCACATTCAGAACACGGCGAGTCACGCTCCAGAAATTGTTCCATGCGCCCTGCGAGCAGGTGTCGAGGCCGCGCGACTTCGCGGCCAGCATGATCGACTGCATGAAGATACCGATATCGAGGAAGCTCATCGCATCGAGATCCTTGTCGATCGTGAAGATGAGGCCGACGGGCGCATCGAAGAACTGATAGTTGCGGCCCCATTGCTTCCAGTTCGCTTCCTGGTCGCCTTTCGGGATGCCGAGGAGCCCATACATCGCCTTGCCGAGCGTGCGCATGCGCGTCGTGTAGGGTTCCTTGCGCTTCGATGTGCGGGGGAATTCCGCGCCCTTGTCTTCCGGGTCCGTCTCGCGATGCGCCAGCACTTCTTCCTCGAGCCGGCGGCGTACATCGCCTGCCACCACATGTACCTTCCAGGGCTGGATATTCGTGCCGGAGGGCGAGAGCTTCGCCAGCTCGAGAATTTCCTTCACGAGGTCGAGAGGAACGGGGTCGGGCCGGAAGGCGCGCACGGATTTCCGCGCCTTCAGCGCTTCTTCGAGTTTCATTGGCAATCTCCGGAAAACCGATGTCGATGGCCGGATTGTCGGGGAGAGGCCGCCGTCCCGCAAGCGTCTTTACCCGATCATGCGCGCCCTTCTTGATATTATAGCATTTAACATGCCATAAAGTTCCGCCTGCCGCAGCCGGGGAACCCGCAATGCCCGCCGCCGACCGCATGACCGTTCACGGCCTGACGCTTTCCTATTTCACGGGGAAGCTCGAAGCCTATCTGCGTGCGAAGGGCATCCCTTATCGTTTCGCGGAAATGGACACGGCTTCTTTCCGCCGTGCGGGCAGGGCGACGGGTGTCCTCCAGATGCCGCAGATCGAGATGCCGGACGGGCGATGGCTTACCGACACGACGGCGATCATTGCCCGTTTCGAGGCGGAGGCCGAAGGTCCTTCCATGTCGCCCTCCGATCCCGCCACGAAATTCGTGAGCCTTCTCCTCGAAGACTATGGCGACGAGTGGCTCTGGCGTCCGGCGCTCCACTATCGCTGGTCCTTCCCGGAGGACATGACGCTCATGAGCTCGCAGATCGCCCGCACGATGATGCGCGATCTGAAACTTCCCTTCTGGATGAAGCGTCAGGCGATCCTCCGGCGTCAGCGCAAGGTCTATCTCGCGGAGGATGGCGTGACGAGCGAGACCGCCCCGCAGATCGAAGCGCTCTATCTCGATACGCTCGACGCGATGGAGACCGTGCTTGCGAAGCGCCCCTTCCTGATGGGCGAGCGGCCGGTCGAAGCCGATTTCGGCTTCTTCGGTTCCATGTTTCGCCATTTTTCCAGCGATCCGACGCCTGCCGGCATCATGCGCGCGCGCGCGCCGCATGTCGCGCTCTGGGTGGCGCGTCTCTGGGCCGTGTCACCGCGGGAAGTTGCCGCCGCGCGCCTTCCCGCCGAGGCACCCGAGGATCTCGCCCCCATTTACGCGCATATCGTCTCCGGCTACCTGCCTTATCTCGCCGCCAACGATCGTGCGCTTGCGGCCGGCGAAACGTATGTAAGCTATGAGGTGCAAGGCATTCGCTGGAAGGTGCCCGTCAATCCGTATCGCGCTCATTGTCTTGCCGTGCTTTGCGGACACTACGAAAATCTCGATCTCGCGGCGCGGGAGAAGGTCGACCGCCTTCTGCCGGGTGCGGCCGAAGTTCTTTCGGCCAGATGCAGAAGCAATGTTTCGGAAGTAACGCCGTCGGGAGACGGGAGGATGGTTTCCCGGCCCCTGGACCGGCAGTGGCGCGGCCAGAACCGTCAAGCGTAAAAGGGGACAAGATGAAGTTCGGAAGAATTCTGTCGCTCGGTGCGGCGCTGCTGGCCTTCTCGCCAGTTCCTGTCGGTGCCGAAGAGGCCCGCCCCAACATCGTTGTCATTCTCGTCGACGATGTCGGTTTCAGCGATTTCGGCGCTTATGGCAGCGAGATTGCGACACCCAATATCGATGCGCTTGCCGAACGAGGCGCGCTTTTCTCCAATTTTCATGCTTCGCCGATTTGCGCCCCCTCGCGCGCCATGCTGATGACGGGTGTCGACAGCCATCTCGCGGGTGTCGGCAATCTGCCGGAGTCCTTGCCGCTGGAGCATCGCGGTTCGCCTGCCTATCTGGGACATCTGGCCGAGGATGTCGTTACGGTCGCAAGCCGGCTGCAGGCGGCGGGCTATCGCACGACGATGGTCGGCAAGTGGCATCTCGGTCACGAGACGCCGGAAATGCTGCCACCCGCTCACGGCTTTGATCGCTCCTTCGCGCTCGATGCGTCCGGTGCGGATAACTGGGAGAAGCGGTCCTATCTGCCGATCTACGACACCGCGCCCTGGTTCGAGGATGGCAAGCCGGCCGATCTGCCGGACGATTTCTATTCCTCCAAATTCATCGTGGACAAGACAATCGAGTATCTTGGCGAAAGCAGAACGAGCGGAAGGCCCTTCTTTTCCTATCTGTCGTTCCAGGCAAACCACATTCCCGTGCAGGCGCCGCGCGAATTCGTCGACAAGTATGTCGGCGTCTACGACAAGGGCTGGCATGAGCTCCGCCGTTCGCGCCTCGCGGGTGTCGTGAGCAAGGGTCTTGTCGCCGAGGATACGGTTCTCGGGCCCATGCCCGCGGGTTTGAAGGAATGGGACGCGCTATCGGAAGAGGAGCGTAAGGCGCTCGCCATGAACATGGCCGTCCATGCGGGCATGCTGGAAGCGATGGACCATCATGTCGGCCGTTTCATTTCCCATCTGAAGGAGACGGGCGAATACGAGAATACGGTCTTCTTCGTCGTTTCGGATAACGGGCCGGAGCCGAATGCGCCGACCGACACGGCGGGCTTTGCGCAATGGCTCTGGTGGGTCGGCTACAGCCGGGATCTCGATCGCCTTGGCGAGAAGGGCACCTATGCCTTCATCGGTCCCGAGTTTGCCAGCGCCGATGCCGCTCCCGGCGCCTTCTTCAAGCTCCATGCTGGCGAGGGCGGTATCCGCGTGCCTTTCATCGTGTCGGGGGCGGGCGTCCCGGCGCTTGGAAATGTCGACGGCTTCAGCTTCATCACCGACATAGCACCGACCATTCTCGGCCTTGCGGGCGTTCAGGCGGGCGGTGAGTTCGAAGGCCGGCCGGTCAAGGAAATGACCGGGCGGTCGCTTCTGCCGGTCCTGCGGGGCGAAGCCGCATCGCCCTATTCGGAGAATGATGCGGTCGGCATGGAGGCGGCGGGCAATGTCGCGCTTTTCCGCGGCAGCTACAAACTCGTGCGCAACATGCCGCCTTATGGGGACGGCGAGTTCTACCTCTACGACATCGCCGCCGATCCCGGTGAAACCAACGACCTCAGGGATGCAGAGCCGGAACGCTTCGCCGCCATGATGAAGGAATATGAAGACTATTCCGCTTCGGTCGGTGTTCTCGAGGTGCCCGAGGGCTATGAGCAGATGAAGCAGCTCACGATCAACCGGGTATATGACAGGCGCTGGCAGCTCATCGCGTCCGCGCTTGCCGCGCTTGGCATTATTGCCGGCCTCGTCTGGCTTGCGGTTCTTGGCGTGAGGCGGTTTCCCGGCCGTTAAAGGCCGAGCACCGCCTTCGCCATGATGTTGCGCTGGATCTCGTTCGTGCCCGCATAGATCGAGCCCGCGCGGTCGTTCAGATATTTCGGCGTAACGGGCCAGGCATAGTCGGGGCCGACCGGTGTTTCATTGGCCGAGAGGGAAGGTGCGTCCGGCACCGGGCCGCCGGGCGCCGTCGCATGTGGCTGGAAGGGAACCGCGTAATGGGCAACCGCCTCCAGCGCGAGTTCCGTCAGTCTCTGGCTGAGCTCTGTGCCTCTTGTCTTCAGGAGCGAGCTTTCCGCACCCGGCGCCTCGCCGTTCGACAAGGCCGACATGATCCGGTGTTCGGTGTATTCGAGAGCGGTGATCTCGGAAGCCGCATCGGCGAGCTTCCGGGCAAATGCCGGGTCCTCGATCAATCTGCCGCTCCCGTCGCCCGCTTCGGTGCCCGCCATGCGCCGGATGCGTTCGAGCCGCGTGTGGAGGCCCGGCGCATAGGCATGGCCGCCGCGTTCGAACTGCATGAGATATTTTGCGACGGTCCAGCCTTCGCCGACCTTGCCGACCACATTCTTCTTCGGCACGCGCACATCCGTGAAGAATATCTGGTTCTGGATATGCTCCCCGGAAAGCATCACCAGCGGCTCCACTTTCAGGCCCGGCGTGTCCATGTCGATCAGGATGAAGGTGATGCCGCGCTGCGGGATGTCCTCTTTCGATGTGCGGACGAGATTGAAGATGCGGTTGGCGTAGTTGGCATGCGTCGTCCAGATCTTCTGGCCGTTGCAGATGAAATCGTCGCCATCTTCCACCGCGCTCATCTGGAGGCTGGCGAGATCCGACCCTGACCCCGGTTCGGAATATCCCTGACACCAGAAATCCTCACCGGAGAGAATGCGGGGCAGGTACCAGGCTTTCTGCTCCGGTGTGCCATAGCCGATGAGCACCGGCCCGCACATTCCAAGCCCCATGGGCGAAAGAGGCGGGGCGCCCGCCGCCGAAAGTTCGCTCGAGAAGATGTAGTGCTGGATGACCGTCCAGTCGCAGCCGCCATATTCCACGGGCCATGACGGGGCGACCCATCCTTTTTCGTAAAGGGCCTTGTGCCAGGTCATGGTCGTTTCGTAGTCGGCATAGACGCTCGTCATCCTGCGGCTTACCGCGCGCAGTTCCGGCGTCAGCTTTTCGTCGAGAAAGGCTCTCACTTCATCGCGAAAGGCGGCATCGGCCGCACTGAAGGCGAGTTCCACGTTTTCCTCCCGGTATTTCGCTTGTTCGGCAAGTTTCGATAGGAAGGAGTAGGCCGCCGGTGGAAGGGCGCTGTCAAACGGGGTCGGTTTTCGTGAGCTTTTCGTTAGGTCATTTTCGCTATGCCGGTACCATAGTGGGTACGCTGCCCCGGAGGTGGACCATGAGCGCGGACGAAGTCAGGCTCGAACTGCACCAGTTTCGTCTCTCGCACTACAACGAAAAGGTGCGCTGGGCGCTCGACGTCAAGGGCGTCCCTCACAAGCGCATCTCGCATCTTCCCGGTCCGCATATGGCGGCGATCCGCAAGCTTACCGGCACATCGGAAACGCCGGTCGTCCGGATCGGCGGGGTTGTCGTCGCCGGTTCCGCCGACATCATCGACATGCTCGAAGGCCATTATCCCGAGCCGCCGCTTTATCCCGCCGATCCCGGGCAGCGCCGTGCCGCGCTCGGACTTCAGGCTCGTTTCGATGCCGATGTCGGTCCTGCGGTTCGCCGTGCGCTTTTTGCCGAGCTTGTGAAGGAGCCGTCCTATCTCTGCCGTATCTTTGCGAGCGGCGAGTCATGGGTCACCCGCACCGGCTATCGCGCCATGATGCCAGTCGTCACACGCGTCATGGCGCGCACAATGGAGACGCAGGATCCGGCGGCCGTCGCCGCTGCCCGGCATGCGACCCATGCCGCCCTCGACCGCTTGGCTTCGCTCGCGGAGCCGGGAACCTATCTCGTGGGTGACAGTTTCAGCGTGGCCGATCTCACTGCCGCCTCCCTCCTGGCGCCCGCCTGCAATCCGGCGCATCCGGATATGGAGCTTCCCTCGCCCCGGCCCGCCCGCATCGAGGACTGGCTCGCCCGCTGGGCCGAACATCCCGGCGCGAAGTGGGTGCATGGCATCTATACGCGTCATCGTCCGCGCCGCGTCTTGCCGCTCCAGGCGGCAGCCGAATGATTTCCACGGCGGGCGGGCTGGAAAGCCTGTCCCGTTTCACGTAAAGGAAGGGCGGTTCCCGCGAGAGGAACGGATTCCGGGAAGGCTCTTCATTCCATGCCCGCAGACGAAGAAACGAGGACGGCCGAACCTGCCGCTCCGCTGAAGACATCGGCGCCAGAGCCGGGCGATTCCCCGCGACGGACCACGCCACAGGAGCGCAAACGCGCTTTTCTTATTCTTTTCGTCTGTCTGCTTTCGGTCGGCATGGGGCAGACGCTCGTCTTTGCGGTGTTGCCGCCCATTGCCGCCGATCTCGGCATGAGCGAGTTCGAGACGACGATGATCTTCTCGCTTTCCGCCGCGCTCTGGGTGCTCACCAGCACCTTCTGGGGGAGGCGGAGCGACGTGATGGGCCGCAAGCCCGTCATTCTCATCGGTATATTCGGTTTCGCGATCTCGACCACGCTTGTCGGCGTCGTTCTCCTCGCCGGCTACTGGCACTGGATTTCCCTCACGCTCATGTTTCCGCTCGTCATGGGCGCGCGTGCGATCTTCGGCATGTTCGGCTCGGGATCGATGCCCGCCTCGCAGGCCTATGTCGCGGATCGTACCACGCGGGCGGAACGCGCGGGCAGCATCGCGCAGATCGGGGCGGCCTTCGGTCTCGGCACGGTGGTCGGGCCGGGCGTCGCTGCGGCCTTTGCGGAGATCCATATTCTCGCGCCGTTCTTCGCCGTCGGCCTTCTCGCCTTCATCAGCGCCATCGCGATCTGGATATTGCTGCCGGAGCGCACGCGCCCGAAGAAGCTTCTCAGCGAAAAGCAGGAGCAGCGCGCCTCGCTCAACTGGCGCGCGCCCAATGTGCTGCCCTGGCTCGTCATCGGCGTGGTGCTCAGCCTCAGCCAGTCGATCATGATGCAGCTTTTCGCCTTCTATCTGATGGCCGAACTCGGCATGCAGGGCTCGGAAGCGACGCAGCTCGTCAGCGTCGGCATGATGGCGATGGCGATGGCGACGCTCGTCGCCCAGCTCGGCCTCATCCAGCGTTTCGATCTGTCGGTGCAGTTCCTGCTCCGCTGGGGCGCGATCACGATGATCGTTTCATTCGCGATGCTGGTCGTGGGCGGTTCCTATGGCGTCCTCGTTTCCGCGCTCGCGCTTGCCGGTCTCGGTTTCGGCTTCCTCCGGTCGGGGCTGTCGGCGGGCGCTTCCTTGTCGGTCTCCCTCAAGGATCAGGGCGCCGTTGCAGGGCTGATCGGTTCCACTGCCGCGACGGGTCACATCCTGAACCCGGCTATCGGCATTCCCCTTTTCTATGTTCTGCACTCCGCGCCCTTCATCCTGGGCATTGCGCTCATGGTGCTCATCCTCGCCTTCGCGCTCTTCCATCCGGTCTTGAAGACGCTGCGTGGCAGCGATGCCAGCATGGTGGATGAGGATGAAGAGGAAATCGGCCTGCACTAGTCTTCGCGCGTATAGCGAAAATGCGCGAGGGTCCGCGGACTCCAGAGGAAGACAATTCCCGCGCACGCTACCGCGAGCGGGACGAAAGTCACAGCCGGATCGTAGTGCGACCCATAAACCGGGAAGAGAAAGAAGGCGACGTTGCTCATGGTGTGGAACAACGCCGCGATGAAAACGCTACGGCCGCCATTGACGTAAAGCCAGACGGTGACAACCCGAAGCAGGATCGTCACCAGGCAATGCCAGACGATCCATTCGAGGCTTCGGCCCGTCTGAAAGTAGGGCACGACATGCCAGGCGAGCCAGACCAGCGCGAGAATGAAAGTCGCGCCGATCGCGGTCCGGCCAGCCATTAACCTGTCATAGGCATAGCCTTGCCAGCCGATCTCCTCGCCAAGCGCGGCGGTGAAGAACATCAGGAAAAAGAGCGGTATGGCGAGAAGCGGAATTTGTGGGTCCGGTATCTCCGCTCCCATCAGCCGGAGGATTGCGTAGCTGAGCGCAAGCATCACCGGCATGAAGAGGAAAGCCACAAGAAACCAGTGCCTGCGCGGCACGCGGTTCCAGTCGAACGAACGAGCAAGGAGCGCCTTCGCTGCGCCGGGTCCCTTCTCGATGCGGACGAAGAGAAGCGCCAGCAAGGCGGGCGTGAAAGCCATCAGCGAACTGGCGGGCAGGTCGATCGGCAGCGGCAGTTCGGCCGTGTGACCGATCAGCCAGAAGGGGATGGAAGCGAGGAGGACGGCGATGAAGTAGCGATAGACCATTCCCGCCGCGCTCCCCTGTTCATGCCGGCGCCTCGTCCGGCTCGCGGCCAGTCTATCCCAGGGCCCCCTCGGCGCGCCAACCGGCCATCACGCTGCCGACAGCCGTCGCAAAGGCATGCGGCTGGTCGAGCATGATGTGGTGCTGCGCGCCGGGCACGGTGAAGACGGGCTTTTCCGGTGCCAGTTCGCGCAGGTAGTCGGCCTTTTCGCGTTCATAGTCCTTGCTCGCGAGGCCGTACATCATTGCGCCGGGGCAGGCGAGATCGCGATAGATTTCCGCATGGTCGCTGCCCATCGCCAGACCGTTGAAGATCGAGGGATCGAATTTCCAGGTCCAGCCGGTTTCCTCGAAGGTGCGCTTGCCGCGCGTCTCGCCCTTCGTAACCGCGCGAAGGCTCAGCGGCCCGATATAGTCGAGGATGAAACCGTTCGCGCAATCCTGAAGCGGTGCCAGCCGGAATCGCGCCTTGGCTTCCTCCAGCGACTTGTAGATGCGGGTCGGCTTGCGTTCCGGCCCGTCGAGGAACCACTCGCGCCGTTCGCCGGGCCTTGGAATCGTGTAGTCGCATAGCAGCAGCCCGCCCAGCCTGTCGCCATATTGATGCGCTGCCATGAGCGATACGAAGGCGCCGAAGGAGTGGCCGACGATGACGGGCTTCGGGCCGAGACCCGCCGCAAGCGCCACCTCGCCGATCTCGCGGGCGAAAGTGTCGCGGGAATAATTCATGCGCCAGTCGCTGTCGCCCATGCCGCCGAGATCCATCGAAGCGACGTTGTAATGTTCCGTCAGCAGCGGCGCGATGAAGTGGAACCAGTGCGCGTGGGCGCCATTGCCATGCACGAAGAGGAGGCCCGGCCGGTTCGTGTCGCCGTTCCCCCAGTAGAGATAGTGGATGCTCGCGCCGTCCACCGTCAGGCGGCGGCTCTCATGCGGCGCCGCCAGCGCTTCCCGAAACCAGAGCGGCCGGTGGCGGATCACATCTTCGGAAGGAAGGGAGGCAGGCGCTTCGCCTGGCCGGATGGGGGCGGCGTTACAGGTCGTGTTCATACTCTTTTCTTTTCTTCTTTCGGCGTGCCTTGCCGCTCTGATGCGTTTCGGTTTTTTCGGGCGTTTCCGCCGTCTCAGGCGTCCGGCAGCAGGGCGCGCAGAAGCGCGCGTGTCGAGGCTGGCTTGCCGAGGCGCGGAATGGTGGCGGCGTCTTCCCGGAAGAGACGTATATCGTCCGAATAGGCGGTTGCGAAGACCACCCGGACGCCGCGGTTCTTGAGTTCGACCGCGAGATCGATCGCGTATTCTCCGTTCATGTTCACGTCGACGACCGCCATGTCGAATTCCTCGCTTTCCGCCAGCCGCTTCGCGTCGGCCAGCGACCAGGCGGGTCCCACGATCCCGGCGCCGGCCGTTTCGAGCGCCTGGGCGAGTTCCAGGCCGACGAAGAATTCGTCCTCGACGATCAGCACCTTCCGTCCCGAAAGGGAGAGCCGCCGGGGTTGCAGAGGGTCCGCTCCTTCTCCGTGTCCTTCACCGCCGCCGATATCGGCCGCCCGATGGAGCGGCGCCGTTCCGAAGATGCGCCCGCCCATGGCCGAATCGAGAAATGCCATAGCTACCCCCGGTCTTCCGATGATTTCTCGCCATCCACGATCTGCAGTCTGGGTAGCAGGATGTGGATCGACATTCCGCCCGCTTCGTTTTTCCATTTCCTGATCTCGCCGCCATATTGCCGCGAGAGATTTTCGATGATCATCGAGCCGAGGCCCGAGCGGCGCGCGGACTTGCCTTCCGTTTCGTCGAAGCCGATGCCGTCGTCCTCGACGGTCAGCAGCGGCACGCCGTCATCATTCATGACGAATGAGACGGAGATCGTGCCGCACGTTCGCCCTTTGAATGCATGCTTGATGGCATTTGATACAAGTTCACCCAGCACGACCGCAAGGGTAGTCGCGTCGCGGGCGGCGACGGTGAGCGGATCGAAATGGCCCGAAATCGCGATTTCGTTGTTCTCGAGTGCCGCATCCGCCAGATCGGCGATCACGGCTTCGAGCAGGCTGTCGGCGCGTGTGGATTGAAGGTCGTCGCCGAGGCGCAGGCGGCGCTGGGCCGTGCTGATCGTCTGGATGCGGCCGCGCGCCGTTTCGAGCGCCGAGCGCGCGCCGTCATCGTCGAGCTTCGCCTGCTGCATCCGCAGAAGCGAGGACACCATGGCGAGGTTGTTGCCGACGCGATGGGTCACCTCGCGCAGCAGCAGTTCAACGCGGCCACGCTCATATTCCGCGCGGCCCGCCTCCGCCTCCGCCATCTCGCGCGCCATTTCGAGTTCCCGCGTCCGGTCGCGCACGCGCGCCTCCAGTTCCTCGTTCAGAAGGGCAAGCTGGCTTCGCCGCTGTTCGATGGAGGCGAATTGCCGACGGGTAAGCTGGGCGGAGAGAATGGCCAGAACGATGGTCGCGGCGAGTGCACCGATGATCGAAGCGGAAAGCCAGGTTCTGGAGGCGATCGCTTCCGCCTGATTTGCCGTCAGCGCCGCGCGTTCGGCCTCGAGGGCCGCGTCGACGATTTCGCGAATCTCGTCCATCAGCGCCTTGCCGCGATCCTGGTTGATCACCGCGAGGGCCTCGCCGAAACGGCCTTCGCGGCCCAGCGCCACCGTCTGGTCCACTTCGGCGAGCCGGCGTTCGGCGCCTTTGCGAAGCTGGCTGATGCGCACGGCCTGTTCGGAATCCGGGGGGACGAGCCTTTCCAGCGCCGAAATGCGCTGCCCGATCTGCAGCCGGGCCTCGTTATAGGGTTCGAGATATTGTGCATCGCGTGTCAGCAGGAAGCCGCGCTGGCCGATTTCCGCATCCCTCATGAGGCCGAGAACGGTCCTCAATTCACTGCGGATTTCGTGGGTATTGACTACCTGCTCGGTGTTTCTGGTCACCATGCCGGAAAGCGTCAATGCGGCGATGCCGGCCCCGAAAAGCATCGCAAAGGCAACCGCCATGAGCCATGCGTTCAGCTTTCGCGTGTTTGCGATATCGGCCAGATCGGCCCGGAAAAGACGCATAAACCTGAAAATCCCGGTACTCGGTCTAGAAACAGGGTCCCTGAGGCGGACCCGCGTTTGAGCACCGTAACAAGGAGAAAGTAAAACCCCTATAGCGGATAGGCCGGGTCTTGTCCCCCTGAGCTGTCCTGATGCGGGCCGGAGGGGCTTTGCGGTTGACAGAAACTGGCCCTCCGCATAGGTTCCGCGCCAACATTCAAGGGCGTTCCGGCATCGGGCCGGAGGCGGGGCGTATTCTTTACGCCGGACCGCGGGAGCCCGAGCCGAGGTTGAACCATGAAGATCCGTAACTCGTTGAGGTCGCTGCGGAACCGCCACCGGGACAACCGTCTCGTGCGCCGCAAGGGCCGCGTCTACATCATCAACAAGACCAATCGCCGCTTCAAGGCCCGCCAGGGCTGAGCAGGGGTTTCGCATCCGGGTAAAGGCCCGTGTGCGTCAGCTTGGCGAAATTCGGGCCGCTGCCTCCGGGCAGCGGCCTTTTCGTTTCCGGGGCTCGTTTCCCGGCCCGATTTGCCTTCATCCCCGCTCCCGGGGCTAATATGCCTGCCGTCGACCCGCGCGGGGTGGGCCTTGCCGGACCGATCTCATCGAAAGGGATGCCATGAGCGACCGCTTCATGATCTACGGAGCCACCGGTTATACGGGCAAGCTGGTCGCCCGAACGGCCAAGGCCCAGGGATTGAACCCCCTGCTGGCAGGGCGGAACGAGGCGAGGCTCAAATCCATCGCCGCCCAGCACGGTTTCGAATATCAGGCGATTTCGCTCGATGAACCCGAGGCGCTCGACGCCGGCCTCAGCCAGGTCGATGCCGTGCTTCATATCGCGGGTCCCTTCTCGCAGACCTCGAAGCCGATGGTCGATGCCTGCCTGCGCACGGGCACGCATTATCTCGACATCACGGGCGAGATCGATGTCTTCGAGGCCTGTGCCGCGCGCGACGAGGAGGCAAAGAAGGCAGGCGTCATGCTGATGTCGGGTGTCGGCTTCGACGTCGTGCCGAGCGATTGTCTCGCCGCGCATATGAAGGCCCGGCTACCCGATGCGACGGAACTCACCCTTGCCATTTCCGGCCTCGGGCAGATGTCCCACGGTACGGCCAAGACCGGCGTCGAGAGCATCGGCAAGGGCACGCGCGTGCGGCGCGACGGGCGCATCGTCACCGCGCGCAAGACACCCCGCCGCGAGATCGATTTCGGGGAGGGACCGAAACCGGCCGTCGCGATCGGCTGGGGCGATGTCTCCACTGCCTGGCACTCCACGCATATTCCCGACATCACGGTTTATTTCGAGAGCAGCCCGCAGCTCGAACAGATGGCGAAGATGGGCTCGGTCGCACGCTGGGTGATGAGTCTCGGACCGATGCAGCGCGCGCTCAAGAAGCGCATCGAACAGCTTCCGGAAGGTCCGAGCGATGCGGAGCGCCGGGCCGGTTATTCCGTTCTCTTCGGAGAGGCGGTGAATGCGGAAGGCGCCAGCGTCCGCACGCTGCTGCGCACGCCCGAGGGCTATACGCTGACCGCGATGACGAGCCTCGAAATCGTCTCCCGTGTGCTGGCGGGCGAGGCGAAGCCCGGGTACCAGACGCCATCCGCCGTTTTCGGGCCGGACTTCATTGCCCAGTTCGAGGGCTGCAGCTATCGGGACCTGAACGCTTGAGGGCGCGCGTCCCTTTGGGCGCCCGAATGCAGGGCTCTATCATTTGTCCATGACCTTGCGGATCTTTCTCTGTCTTCTCTTCCTCGCGCTTCCGGCCTCGCCCTTGCGCGCGCAGGCGCCGGTGCAGCTTCCGCCGTCCGATGCGCCGCTTTCGGAGGAAGGAAAGGCCGAGGCGCGGCAGAGAGTGCTCGACAGGCTCTATGCGGAACTCGCCGCAGCACCCGACGAGGAGACGGGCCGCATCCTCGAAAGCGCGATCCAGGACGTCTGGCTCGAAAGCGGCAGTCCGAGCATCGATCTTCTGATGAGCCGGGGGCTCGACGCCCTGCGCGAGGACGATCACGACCGCGCCTATTTCTATTTCGACGAAGTGGTCACGCTCGCGCCCGGTTTCGCCGAGGGCTGGAACAAGCGGGCGACCATCCATTACATCCGCGACAATTACGCCCGGGCGCTGCGCGACATCGAGCAGGTGCTGCGCCTGGAGCCGCGCCATTTCGAGGCGCTTGCCGGTCTCGGCGTCATTCTCGAGGAACTCGGCGACAAGAAGGGTGCGCTCGAAGCCTATCGGAAGGCGGTCGAGATCGATCCCTGGTTGCGCAACGGACGCGAACGCATCGCGCCGCTCGAACTCGAAGTCGAGGGGAGGGGTATCTGAAGCCGTGAACCGCGGGGCCTTGCGCCGCGTAAAGGTTGCATGCGCATCGGAGCTGGGGTCATGGCCTTATTCATTCTTCTTGCCGTTCTTCTCGGTTCTCTTTTCGTCTATTCGGCGCGGGCTGCCTCATGGGCGGAGAAGACATGGCCGCCCGGCGGCGACTTTATCGAGCTCGATGGCGAGTTCTCGGGCATGCGCCTTCACTATGTCCTGCAGGGCGAGAGCCGCCCCGGCGTCGCTCCGGTTGTGCTCATCCACGGCGCGAGCGGCAATCTGCGCGATCTGACAGAAAGTCTCGGCGAGCCGCTTGCGCGCGAAACGCTTGCCGTCGCCTTCGACCGTCCGGGCCATGGATGGAGCGGGCGAGGAACGCATCCCCGCATCGCCGATCCCGCCGTTCAGGCCCGCGCGATCCGTCAGGCGGCCGCGAAACTCGGCATGGAGAAGCCCGTGGTGCTCGGTCATAGCTGGGGGGCTTCGGTCGCCGCCGCCTGGGCGCTGCAGGATGGCGAGGGGCTTTCCGGCCTCGTCCCGCTTTCGGGTGCGCTCTATCCCTGGCCCGGCGGCGTCGCCTGGTATCACTCCGTCGTGCGCACGCCGCTGATCGGATCGATCTTCATTCGCACACTGATCGTTCCGGGCGGGAAGGCGCTCATGAAGAAGGGTGTCGCGGCGAATTTTCATCCCGACAGGGCGCCCGACGGCTATGCCGAGGCGATCGCGCTGCCGCTGCTTTTCCGCCCCTCCGAGTTCCGGGCGAATAGCGAGGATACGGCAAATCTGAAGCCCCATCTCGCGCGCCAGAGCGCGGATTACGAGAAAATCCGGGTTCCAACCATCGTCGTCACCGGCAATGCGGATTACACCGTGTCGCCGAAGCTCCACTCCTATGCCTTCCACAATGCGGTGGCGGGTTCGGAGCTCGTGAAGCTCAAGGGTACGGGACACATGCCGCATCATGCGCGGCGCGAGGCGGTCGTCGATGCCGTTCTCCGGCTCGCGCGCGGCGAGCGCCCCCGCGCCGGGCAGACGACGATCCATTCCGATGGGCGCGTGGAGATGCCCGAAGCGGCGGACTAGTCCTGCTTCTCCTGCCGCCCGACAAAGGCGACGCGCAGCATATTGGTCGCACCGGGCGTTCCAAGCGGCACGCCCGCCGTCACCACGATGCGCTTGCCCGGCTGGGCGAAGCCTTCGCGATAGGCGATGCGGCAGGCGCGGTCCGAGAGATCCTCGAGATCCTGCGCATCCTCCGTCAGTACGCAATGCAGTCCCCAGACGAGGGCGAGGCGGCGCGCCGTCGCCTGAATCGGCGTCAGCACGATGATCGGAAAGAGCGGCCGTTCGCGTGCCGCGCGCAGTCCCGTCGAGCCTGAATTCGTCCAGCAGACGATCGCCGCCGCGTTCAGCGTGTCGGCAACCGAATGGGCGGCGGCGGAAATGGCGTCGGCGCCCGTCGCCTCGGGTTCGTTCCGCTGGGCGTAGATGATGCCGGGATAGGTCGGATCGCTTTCGACCGATTGCGCCACGCGGTCCATCATCGACACGGCTTCGACCGGAAATTGCCCCGCCGCCGATTCGGCCGAGAGCATGATCGCATCCGCGCCCTCGAAGACGGCGGTTGCGACGTCCGATACTTCGGCGCGTGTCGGGGTCGGAGAGGAGATCATGCTTTCGAGCATCTGGGTCGCCACGACGACGGGTTTGCCGGCCCGCCGGGCCGCACGCGTCAGGCGCTTCTGCCAGCCGGGTACCTGTTCCAGCGGCAGTTCGACGCCGAGATCGCCGCGCGCCACCATGATGGCGTCCGATATCTCGATGATCTCGTCCAGATGTTCGAGCGCCTGCGGCTTCTCGATCTTGGCGAGGACGGCAGCCCGGCCGCGCGCGATCTTGCGCACTTCAGCGACGTCGTCCGGGCGCTGCACGAAGGAAAGCGCGATCCAGTCCACGCCGAGTTCGAGCGCCGCATCGAGGTCGCCGCGGTCCTTTTCCGTGAGCGCGGTCAGCGGCAGGACCGTCTCGGGCAGGCTCACGCCCTTGCGGCTCGTTAGCTTGCCGCCCACCGCGACTTCCGTGTCGATATGGTCGCGTCCCTTGCCTTTCACGGTCAGGCGGATCTTGCCGTCGTCGAGAAGCAGCGTCTGGCCCGCGCTCACAGCGTCGAAGATCGCCGGATGGGGAAGGTGAACGCGCGAGGCATCGCCCGTCTTCTTCGATGTGTCGAGCCGGAAGCGCGCGCCCTTTTCCAGCGTCACGCCGCCCTCCTTCATCTCCCCGATCCTGAGCTTCGGCCCCTGCAGATCGGCAAGAATGCCGATAGGCCGTTCCACCTCCCGCTCCACCTGCCGCACGGCATCATGCAGGCGCTTCAGGTTCTTGTGGTCGAGATGGCTCATGTTCAGGCGGAAGACATCAGCGCCCGCGTCGAAGAGCTTGCGGATCGTCTCCGGCTTGTCGGAGGCGGGGCCGAGCGTGGCGATGATCTTGACGTTGCGGCGGCGGGTCAAAGCGGGGAACTCCTGTCTTCTGCCGGCCCTGGCTCCGGCTTTTTGCGGGCCGGAGATTCGGGCCCTTCGATGAGTATGACCCGAAAATCGTTGACTTTTCGCGACCCTAGAATCACGCATAACTGATTGATTATCGAATGTGCGTTGATTCTGTAGAGAAATTTTGGCGGAGAGCTAAGTAAGCAGATATGAGAAAATGTGCGCGCGCCTGCTTTCGGTAAGTCCTTGATTTTAAAGGACTCAGGTCACCCGTTTAATCGCGCTGAGCACATAGAGCGCACACGGCAAGTCGATTGGCGTCTGACATGTTGGCGACCAATGTCTACTGCTGACGGCATGCCCCTTGTATCGCCAACGCGGCGACTTCGCTGGTTGTCGTTTTGCCGTATCGCATGACGCAATTTTTGACTCGCTCTTTTGCTGCACTCTCAAGAGCGTCAGATGCTTCGAGCCGGTTTCTCGAAGGGAATTTTCTGCCACATGCGCCTGCAATGCCTTGCGCTGCCCGCTCACTCTCTACACCGGGCATATAAGAAAGGATGCAATCGCTCCAAGATGTCGGACCAAACTGAAATAGGCCACTGCTTTCCTGTTGGCCGTGAGACCCTTCGGGGAATTTCCGCCAGCAGTCTCCCATTACCATATTTGCCACTTGATCGGAGCCAACATCTTGCATGCCTTCGATTAAGCAATCATCGAAATTCGATGCTGAGAATATGCCCGCGTTTGCTGAACTAATATTTAGGACGAGAGTCCAACCAACGGCAAAAAAGGTGGAAATTGCGATCCCTCTAATCTTCCTGCCTCCCAAAAAGCGACGAGATTCTCGCTCTAACTTATTCAGCGAATCATGAAGTTCCAGGCGCGTTCCCACCGGGGGCCGTACTCATTCCACTCCTCGTCTGAGAAGGGACGGCCCGCTGTTATTTCCGCCGCTTCGCGCGCGCTGGAAATTCCCAAAGCTTCCACTCCCATCAGGATGGCTTTGACCGCTGGTTCGTCCTCAGGGTGTCTGCTCAGATACTGAATGGCTCGCGTCCGAAGCTTTCTCTGCCTTAGAAATTTGAGCATTCAAGGCTTCAGGAATTCGCGGACGTTTGCCAGAATTTCTATCGCGCCGAGGTGATCTCCGCCTGAGTCACGAAGACGAGAATAAGCATCGGCGAGGCGAGCTTCGAAGTCTTTCTGAAAGGTTGCATCTCGTTCGCCAAGAGTCTGAACGATGCAGGCAGCTAGGGCGGCCAGCGCCAACCCCGTCTGATCTTGATTGGATGGCATGCAAAACTCCTGAAAGCTGTTTGTGCGGTCACTTAATTTGCGGAGGTGCAGGTGTAGCGAGCGGACGGATACCGCTCGTTCAAAAGCTCGGCGATTTCTATGCAGCCGCCTCCGTCATCCATATAGCCGAAGACTAAAGCAACCTTGTCATCGACGCCGAACGAGCCTTTGACGAGCCAGAAATCGGCTCCCGAGCCCACGGGCTTTCCCGCAACAACCTTTTCAATTCTGGCTACCTGGTCGTCGTAGTTCTCCTTGCAGGCTGCCAATGCGACTACGAGCGCGAGCAGTACGAGAGTTCTTACAGCCATGTTTCCTCCATGCTGTCTCCAGAAGTCTTCGGGGCATCGACCACGCCCCGACGACTTCGACATTCTCGCTGATCGAAGCACCTTCCCTAGCCCGTCAGCTTGACTGGGGCAGGCTCAAGAGGCGTTTGAGAATTCTCATCGTCATGCTGCGACACGACCATTGAGAGTAGCGCTTCAGGTGGAAGGCTAGCTGAAGATCAGCCACAGAACGGTGCCATAAACGGCGGCTCCCAAAACTGCCACTAGCAGGAACGCTTGGACCGGATGTCCTCCGTGTACAGGACGCCTTGCTAGCGATACCGCAAATTGGAGGGCGCCTAGAGCGGCGCCTATCGCGAACCACAACATCGTCTTCTCCCCCTCAGCCCCAATCATACTGACAAGTGAATAGGGGGAATTGAAGTGATGATTACACCCGCACAGGCGGTGTCCTCGAAGTGATGGGGTCGATGAGATTTGCCTCATTCGTTGGTCGCGCGTGCCCTATCAGCGAGTGTGAAAGCACGGGCTTTTCAATGAGGGCTGAATGTTGGACGTAGCCCCCCCCAATTCGCCGCCCGTCTTGTTATATTATGATAAATAAAAGGCGATATTTTGAGCACATAGAGAGCACTTAAGTCTCTAAGTTATTGATCTACAAGTATTATTCTGAAGTCGTTGACGTTGGTGTAACTCGGCCCCGTCTTCACGAGGTCGCCAAGTTCGGCGAAGAAGGTGCCGGAATCGTGGCGCTCAAGAAAGCTCTGCGGGTCGAGGCCCTTCTCTCTGGCACGGGCGAGTGTCGATGGCGTGACGATGGCGCCCGCGGGGTCGTCCTTGGCGCCCGAGCCGCCGTCGATGCCGTCCGTGTCGGCGGCAAGTGCCGAGATGCCTGCTGACCCGTTCAGCGCGATGGCGAGCGCCAGCGCATATTCCTGGTTCGGGCCTCCTCTGCCGTGCTCACCTCCGCCGAAGGTCACGCCCGCCTCTCCGCCGGAGATGATCGCGGCCTTGCGCCCGCCTGCGCGGGCGGTGAGCGCGCGCGCGGCATGTTGCTGCGCCAGTTCGCGCGCCTCGCCTTCGATCGCGTCGCCGAGCGCAATGGGCTCATAGCCTTCCGCGCGGGCGATGGCGGCCGCCGCACCGAGCGATCCCGTCCCGCTCGCGACGAGTTTGTAGGCTGCATGGGAGAACATGCCGTCGCCCGGCTTCGGCGTTTCGGGAAGTGCCGCGATCCGGTCGCGCAGATCTTCCGGGATCGGCGGCGTCAGCGAATCGAGCACGGCCATGACGCGGGCCTTCGCGGTCGTGTCCGGCACGGTCGGTCCGGAGGCGATGGTGCTCGGGTCGTCGCCCGCGACATCGGAAATCGCCAGCGTCACCGAACGGGCAGGATGGATCGTTTCGGCCAGCCTTCCGCCCTTGATGCGCGAGATATGTTTCCTCACGCAGTTGATGTCGCCGATGGGTTTGCCCGAAGCGAGGAGGGCGCGCGTCAGGAAGATTTCGTCCTCGAGCGTCAGCCCCTGCATCGGCTGAACGGTGAGCGCCGAGCCGCCGCCCGACAGCAGCACGAGGGCAAGGTCTTCCGGCCCGAGCCATTCGGCGAGCCGGAGCAGCCGCTTCGAGCCTGCCTCGCCCGCCGCATCGGGGATGGGGTGTCCGGCCTCCAGCACTTCCACATGCCGCGTCGGGCGGCCATGCCCATAGCGCGTCAGCGCCAGTCCCTCGATATGCGTGCCGGGGTAGTGCTCGTCGTACCAGTCCTCCGCCACGGCGGCCATGGAGGCCGCGGCCTTGCCGATGGCGAAAATGACGAGGCGCCCATGTTCCGGCTCGGGCGGCACGGGCAGGTGCGGCGGCAGGCAATGTCCGGGCATCGCGTCCTTCACGGCCGCATCGTAGAGGCGCATCAGTCTCGCCCGTGTTTCGGGGTCGTTCCCTGCCATGGGTCAGGTATAGTGCCCGGATGCACGATCTGCCAAACCCGTCCGCCGATCTCGATGAACCTTTTGAGCTCGTCTCGCCGGAGGCGCGGGCGGATTTCATCGTCGTCTGCGACCATGCGTCGAACGCGCTGCCGCCCGAATACGGCACGCTCGGCCTCGATCCGGCCGAGTTCCGGCGTCATATCGCCTTCGATATCGGCGCCGCGGGCGTCGCCCGCCGTCTTGCGGAGGCGCTCTCCGCGCCCGCCGTCCTCGGGCGCTATTCCCGCCTCCTGATCGACCTCAATCGCGGCGAGGACGACCCGACCATCGTGATGAAACTTTCCGACGGAGCGATCGTTCCGGGCAATCGCGATGTCGATGCCTGCAAGGACAAGGGTGAATTCGAGCGCCGCATCGCGTTGTTCCATGCGCCTTATCATGCCGCGATCGAAAGGCTCATCGCGCGGGCAAGGGCGCGGGATATCGTTCCCGTCATCGTCTCGGTCCACAGCTTCACGCCGCGATGGCGTTCCTTCGTCAGGCCCTGGGAGACGGGACTTCTCTGGGACAAGGACGACCGCATGATCGTGCCGCTTCTCACCGCGCTTCGCGCGCAGGGTTTCACGGTCGGCGACAATGAGCCCTATACGGGCAAGCTCCGGAACGATTGCATGTTCCGCCATGCCACGGTGCATGGGCTTCCCCATGTGCTGATCGAGATCAGGCAGGACCTGATCGAAAGCGAGGAGGGCCAGGCCGAATGGGCCGCGCGTTACGCGAAGCATCTTCTCGATGCCGCTTCCGCGCCGGGTCTTCGCAAGATCCGCTTCTTCGGCTCGCATACAGATCCCTCGCTTCCCATATCGGATTGAAGAAAAGGAGACGGATATGGACAAGGAGACCGAGACGGAACTCGAAGCCGCGGCCTTTCGCCGGCTCGTCGCGCATCTGCGCGAGCGCACCGACGTTCAGAACATCGACCTCATGATCCTCGGCGGCTTCTGCCGCAACTGCCTCGCGGACTGGTATCGCGAAGCTGCGGGAGAGAAGGGCATCGCCATCTCGAAGGACGAGGCGCGCGAGCGGATCTATGGCGAACCTTTCGCCGACTGGAAGAAAAAACATCAGCCCGAGGCCACGCCCGAGCAGATGGCGGCTTTCGAGGCGGCGCAGAAGAAGAGCCACGGCTGACCGGAAATCATCCACCGTTCATCCACATCTCTATCCACAGCTTTCTTGTGCGCGCATATTGCCGGGCCGCGCCGCCGCCTCTATCGTCGCGGCCCTCACGGCAATTTCTTGTAACTGGAGTGGCGCAACATGGCGGACGGCAATACGCCTGCGAATACGGGTGGTGTCGCACAGGACCAGCTCAGGTCCGTCGTCGAGCGCATAGAGCGTCTCGAAGAAGAAAAAGCGGCAATCGCGAACGACATCAAGGAAGTCTATGCCGAAGCGAAGGGCAATGGCTTCGACACCAAGACGCTGCGTCAGGTGATCCGTCTGCGCAAGCAGGACAAGGCGGAGCGCCAGGAACAGGAAGCGATCCTCGATCTCTACATGTCCGCGCTGGGCATGATCTGACGCGCGCCTGCGCTTCCTCTCCTTTCTCGGTTCCGGGATCGGGGTTCGCTCCCCGGCGGAATACCGGTTAAACTCGGCTCCGGCTGGATGAGAGCCGATAGCGGCGCCCTTATGTCCGGGCGCCTCCCGGGAAAGCGTGGAGGGGAAAGCATTCCTCAATGGATGCCATTCTGCATGTCGGCGTCACGAAGACGGGCACGACGACGATCCAGAAATTTCTTCGCGACAATCGCGATGCGTTGAGCCGTCAGGGATTTTTCGTTCCGGCAAGCGTGATGTCCCGCAGGGCTACCTCCGCCCAGCATATCGGCCTGGCCGGTATAGGTGCGGCGCGCGGAGGCGATCTCCTCCGTGCGGCGTGGAGCGTGCGCAATGTGATCGGCAAGCGGCCCGACATTGCGAGTGAGATCCGGCAACTCGAAGAGGATTTTGCGAGCGAGGTGCGCGCCGCGTCCGCTCACCGGACGGCTCTTCTGTCGTCCGAGGCGCTGGCAAGCCTGAACCTGCGCGAAGCGGGCGAATTGCGGAGCCTTCTGTCCGGCCTTTTCGGAAAGATAACGGTGCTGGTCTATCTGCGGCGTCAGGATCTTCATGCGGTAAGCCGCTTCTCTTCGGCGTTGCGGATCGCCTCGCCGGATCGCGAGCTCTTCGCTCACCCCATGCCGGAGCGCGACCGTTTCGACGACACGTTGCGATCCTTCTCCGGGAGTTTCGGCAAGGAGAACATGAAGGTCAGGCTGTTCGAGCCGGCACGGCTGGAGGGAGGCGATGCGCTCAGCGACTTCCGCCATGTTTGCGGGATTGAGCCCGATCCGGCTTTCGTCATCCCCGAACGCCAGAACGAGAAGCTCAACGCGAAGCAGCTTGCCTTTCTGAATCGCATACAGCACGCGAGCGGCAATGCGCCATTTCCGCGAAAGCGGATGGAAGAAATTCTCGAATGCCTGAAATGCGATACTTACTTCATGCCTGCTCGCGCGGAGGCCGAGGCTTTCTTCAGGCAGTTCGATGAAGTCAATGCATGGATCGCCCGCGAATTTCTCGGGCGTGACGGGCCGCTCTTCGACGAAGATTTCAGCATGTATCCCGAAGCGGCATCGCTTGACGACTTTCTCGATGTGGATGACATGGCGCGTGTTCTGGTGAAGGAACTGGATCGCGAACTGGATATCACGCGGAGGAAGCGGAACCGCGACCGAAGGCGTGCCATGATGGGCAGGTAAAACGGCCTTCGGGTTGCGTTGACTTCTTTCTACTCACGATGCGGTAGATGGAGGATTTCGGGCAATGGATGCCATCCTACATGTCGGCGTCACGAAGACGGGCACGACGACGATCCAGAAATTTCTTCGCGAAAATTGCGAGATTCTGGGCCGCCAGGGGATTTTCGTTCCCCGCAGCATCATGTTCCCCAACGATTTCGGCCAACATACCGGTCTTTCGGCAATCTCCGCTTCCAGAGCGGGAAATGACTATGCGACGAAATGGCTGAGCAGGGCTCTGGTGCCGGCGGGTGCCGATCGGGGGGAGGGGCTTGAGCGGCTTCACGGCCTTTTCGTCCAGGAGGTGCGCGATGCCGGGCAGCATCGAAAGGCGATCATTTCCACGGAAGCCATGAGCCATCTCGGGCGTGCCGAGTTCGTCGAGGCACATGGCATTCTCTCCCGCCTTTTCGATCGCATAAAGGTCCTCATCTATCTGCGCCGCCAGGATCTTCATGCCGTCAGCCTGTTCAACTCCAGGGTGCGCATTCAGCTTCCCGTGCTCGATCTCTTTCCCGATCCGCCCTATCCGCATCACGATTTCGCGCGAATGGTGAGTGACCTTGCGGAAAGTTTCGGGCGCGCGAATGTCGAGGTCCGCCTGTTCGAACCGGCATCGCTCGAAGGCGGCGACTCCCTCGGCGATTTCCGTCTTGCCTGCGGCATCGTGGAGGATCCGTCCTTCTTCATTCCCGAACGTCAGAACGAAAGCCTGAATGCGAAGCAGGTTGCCTTCATCCACCACCTTCAGTGTGCGAATGGCGAGAATACGCTCCCGCCGATGCAGCTTCGCGCCATTCTCGACGAACTCGAATGCGAAGAGCGTTTCATGCCGTCGCGTGCCGCGGCCGAGGCCTATTACCGGCAATTCGCCGCAGGCAATGCGCTTGTCGCGCGGGAGTTTCTCGGACGAGACGGGCCGCTCTTCGATGAGGATTTCGGCATGTATCCCGAAAGCGCCGCGATCGGCGATTTCATAACGGTGGAAGACATGGCGCGCGCCATGATCCGTCATTTGAACGTGGAGCGGAGAATCCGCATCAGGAAGCGGAAAGCGAAAGCCCGTAACTGACCGCTGCAACCGGGAACCGTTTGCTTCATGCCGCGAACCGGCCATACTGCCTCCAGGTGTGTTGAGGCGGGGCGGCGAAAGCGGCCTCCCGGTGTAAACGGGGAGTTTCGCGTGCAGGAGGAGTTTCCTGACGCGCATGGCCGTCCCGGCGGCGTTGCGGAAGAAGAAAGCGAACAGACCGGCGAGGATAGACGTGCCGCGCTTCTCGGCGAAGCGGTCGACGCCGTCTATGGCTATGCGTCGGGCCGCTACAATTGGGAAGACCTGATCGGTTTCCTGTCCCATCTCGATCGCGATGCGATGGAGGGAGAGCCGGTTCTCGCGCCGACGCTCGAAGGCCATCTGCGCCGCGCGGGTGATCTCGCCACGCGGCTGCATGAGGATATCGCCGCTACCGGCCCCGATTATGCCCTGCTGCTACTCGACAGGCAGAGGCGCGTGGTGGCGGCCAATGAGGAAGGCCGCGCCTATTTCGCGCCGGTCTGCCGGCCGGTCGCGAGCGGCAAGCGCCTTTCCTTCCTCGAGGAGGAACATGCAGCGGTTTTCGACCGCGCGCTCGCCGATCTGCCGGATGGCGATGCGTCCGGCCCCACCTTGCTGCGTTTCCAGACGGAGGAGGGCGAGACGCAACTTCTCTGTTATCTCGTGCGCGGCGACGCGCTTTCCCCCGCCATGCTGCGTGGGGTCGAATTCGACGAGGCCGATCCGCGTCCCCATTGCGCGCTCATCGCGGCGTCGCCCGGCGCGGGCGACGAAGCGCTTGAAATCTTTCGCACCGCTTTCGGTCTCACCCCCGCCGAAGCGCGGCTCGCGGCCCGTCTCCGCTTCGGCCTTTCGCTCAAGGAAGCGGCGGAAGAACTCGGCATCTCCGTCAATACGGCGCGCAACCAGCTCAAGAGCGTTTTCGACAAGCTCGGTGTCAATCGTCAGGCGGATCTCGTGCGCCATCTCGCCGAACTCGCCGCGCTCGCCGCGTCCATGCAGGGCGCTGCCTCCCGCGCGCGCGCAACGGTCACCAGCGCCGAGCGCCAGACCGTTATGCTGCCGGACGGGCGCGTCATCGCGCTTCGCGATCTCGGGCGGCCGGACAGTTTTCCCGTCTTCATTCTCCATCCCGTCGTCCAGTCGAGCCTGATGCGCCCGCAGGAGGCGGAGATCGCGGGTGAATGCGGCGTGCGTCTCATCAGTCTGGAGCGTCCGGGCATCGGTCTTTCGACGCATGATCCGAAGACGGGACATGTGCCTTTCGCGCGCGATCTCGGGCGTGTGGCCGATGCGCTCGGCCTCGATCGGTTCGCGGTGCTCGGCTGGGCATCCGGCGCGCCCTATGCGCTTGCCGCGGGTGCGGTTCTCGGCCAACGCGTCACGCGCGTCGCGCTCGCCACGCCGCGTCTCGCCTTCCGTTCGGATCTCGAGGCGACGACGCCCATGCGCCAGTTCTTCGGCGGGCTGCGCCGTCACCCCTGGCTCTTCGAAACCGTCTTCACGATCATGCGCGCCAAGCGGTCGCGCCGCTTCTTCCGGCCCATGATCCGCAATTTCCTCGAAAATTCCGAGCCCGACCGGCTCCTTTTCGACCGCGACGCCTCATTGCTCGATTGCTTCACGGACAGCCTCATCGAAGCGATAGACAAGACACACAAGGGCATCGTCGCCGAACTCAATCTCTACGCGAGGGATATCCTCGTCGATACGGCGGGCATCGTGCGTCCGCTTCTCGTCTGGCATGGCATGAAGGACGAGATGAACGGCGCCGAAGATGTCCGGCGCATGCTCGATGGCGTCCCCGTGGAGGCGTTCCGCTTCATGCCGGATGACGGGCACATGGTTCTCTTCGCGCATTTCCGCGAGGTGCTCTCGGCTCTCGTTAATGACGCGCATTGAACGCAGCGGGCCGTAAGCATGCCCGGCCGAATAGACGAAACTGCCTGTCATTTGCGGTTTTCTCTCCGGGGCCATCCATCCTAACATCGGGCGCGCCGGCGCAAGCCGGCGAGGCCAAGGGGTTGGGTGTGTCCGGGTTGGAATCGGTTCCTGATGACGATGCGCAAGAGGCGTCGCGCGATGCGCTGTCGCGTCCCGATCTCGCCGTCGCGCTCGATGCGATCTACGGCTATGCGACCGATCCGGAAAACTGGGAGGAGATGAACTCCCTTCTGGACGAGATCGCGGCCGGTGCGGATATCGAACCTCTCGCCGATGGAATGCGTGCGCATCTCTCCCGCGCCGAGGAGCTTGCGCGGCGTCTTCATGTCGCCCCGCCCGCACAGAATGCCGGCCCCTCCTATTGCCACATGGTCGTCGGCCGCGATTTCCGGATTCTCGATATCTCGGAACAGGCCGCCGCCATGCTCGGGCCCTTCTGCAGGTCGCTTGCGCCGGGCGCGCTTCTCTCCTTCGGCGATCCGGAAAACGCGGCGCGGTTCCGCGCTCTTGCCTCCGCCGCCGCTCAGGAGGGCGCCGGTCCGGTGCTGCTCCGGCTTGTGCTCGAGGATGGCGAGGAGGCGGTCTTCGGCTATCTCCTTGCCGAGGAAAGCCTGCCCGATCCGCTGCGCCGCCGCCTCGATCTTTCCGCCGGGGTCCGGCGGGGCGCCATTGCCTTCGTCGCGCCGGACCGGGAGGCCGCGAACGATGCGAGCCGCATGTACCGCGAGACTTTCGGCCTCACACCGGCGGAAGCGCGTCTTGCCGCGGCGTTGAAGGACGGTCTTTCGCTGAAGGAAGCCGCCGCCCATCTCAACATCTCGGTCAATACCGCACGCAACCAGATCAAGGGCGTGTTCGAGAAGCTCGGCGTCAACCGGCAGGGTGATTTGATCCGTCATCTGACGGAACTTTCCCAGCTTGCCGCCTATATCCGCACGACGCAGGACAGCGCGGAAGCCTCGCCCGCGCCCGCCCCGGGCGAAGTGCCCCTTTCCTTCGTCGATCTGCCCTGCGGGCGCAAGCTCGCCTTTCGCGATTACGGCGCCCGCAATGGCGTGCCCGTCATCCTGCTGCCGAGTTCGGTCAGCAGTTCCTATATCTGGGAGCCGGAAGCGGAAGCGGCGAAACGCATGGGCGTTCGCTATATCGTCGTGGAGCGGCCGGGCAGCGGTGCATCGACGCCCGATCCGGAACTCACCTTCGACAGTTTCGCGCAGGATCTCGGCCACTTCGCCGATGCGCTCGGGCTGTCCGCCTTCCGTCTTGTCGCGCGCTCTTCCGCCTCGCCCTTCGCGCTGGTCGCGGCCGCGCGGCTCGGGCGGCGCGTCGAATTGCTCATGCTTACCTCGACGCGGCTCGGCATTCCCGAGGGTTCGCCGCGCGCGCGAAAGCCGAAGGGGCTGCTCGCCAGCTTCTTCAACAATCTGAAGCGTCATCCCTGGCTGCTCGATTCCACTCTCTTCATCCTGCGCGCGAAGATGTCGCGCAGTTTCATCCGCCCGCTCGTCCACAAGTTCTTCGAGGCGTCGCCCGCCGATCTCGAGCTCATCAAGTCCACCCCCTCGCTCGAGGCGGCGATGATCCGCAGCACGATGGAGACGATCGCGCACAGCTATTCCGGGCTTCTGCGCGAGTCGCAGCTCTATCTCGACGGGCTCACGATCGACCTTTCGGGTCTCACCGCGCCGCTCGTCGTCTGGCATGGCGAGGCGGATGGCGTCGTCCCCCTGCCGGAGCTTGAGCGGCGTCTCGCCGAACTCGGCATCGCGCCCGACGAAATGCGCGTCTTTCCCGGCGAGGGGCATTGTTTCCTCAACCGCCACCATGAAGAGATTTTCGAGCGCCTCCTGATCGCCTAGGCGGCCCCGTCTCGCCTTTGGTCCATTTGCACTATTCTGGCGCCCCCTCCCGCCCGCTAGGACTCGTGGCGATGAAAGCCCGGACATGGGGTGCCGGGTTCGAGCCAGAGGGGCTTCCAATGACATTCAGAACCATATGCATGGCCGTCGCGCTCGGCGCGGCGATCGCCGGTCCGGCTGCCGCCGACACGGCGACCGTTCCTCCTGCCGCTGTGCCCGATGCGCAGAAGAGCTGCGAGCAGCTTGCCGCCGAGATCGGGCAGCAGCAGGAGATCATCGCGGGCGCGAATACGGCCGAAACGAGCGCCACTCTCGTCAATGCAGGCGTCGGCCTCGCGCAGTCGCTCGGCGTCAATTTCGGCGGTCTCGGCCTTAGCGGGATTCAGGCGGCGGGCGCCGTCGGCAATGTCGCCGCGCAGCAGGGTCAGGCCGCGCAGCAGCAGGCCCAGCAGGCGGAAATCCGGCTGCAGGTTCTCACCGGCTTCTATCAGGGCAAGGGCTGCCAGGGCTGACGCCTTCCCGCTGAACGACAAGGGATCCGGCAGCCGCCCCAGGCGTCATACCCGGACGCACACCCCTTGGGTGGCCGCCGGTACCGGGGGAGCCTGATGGGCTCCCCCGTGTTTTTATTCTCTTGGGGGAGCCCATCAGGCTCCCCCGTGCTTTTATTATTTTGGGGGAGCCCATCAGGCTCCCCCGTGTTTTTGGCCGGCCAATTCCGGACGCGGCAATCCGTCCCGCCTCTCCTGACAATCCGGCGCGGCGGCGCGTGCTAGTCTTCCGCCTCAATGTGAATAGAAGGAAGGAAGACGCTCATGATGCCGGCCAGCGCGGACAATATCGTCCTTGAAGAGGCGAAGCCCGCCGAGGAGGAGCTTGCAGCCCGCCTCATCTACGACACCGGGTCCTATGTCTTCGACTGTCTCTATGACCGGGATTTCGACGCCTATCTGAAGATCACCTCGCATCTCTGGCTGCAGGAGGCGGGTGCCTTCTCGCACCGCCACGCACGGGCTGCGCTCTTCGAGGGCAGGCTCGCGGGTATCGCGCTCGGCTTTCCGCAGCCGCTCTACGAGCAGGAATTCGGCACCGGCATGGGCGCCATGGCCGAAATGGCGAGCCCGGAACTCCTCGCACATTTGCCAGGTGTGGCGGGGCACATCCCCTGGCTCTTTCCCGAGGTGCCGGAGGATGCCTGGTATCTCCTCTTTCTCTCCGCGCATCCGCAGGCGCGTGGCCGGGGCATCGGCGAGAAGCTCCTGTCCGAGTGTTTCGAGCGTGCGAGGGCGGCAGGCTGCGCCTCGCTCCATCTCGATGTCGCCTCGGTCAATCCGGCGGTGCGTTTCTACGAGCGCATGGGGCTCGAGCGGCTCGCCGAAACGTCGGTGCCGAAGATCGCCGCCTCCCATGGCGTCCCCTCGCATATCCGCATGGTGAAGACGCTCGCCTGACCCGTCCTCGTGGCCATGGTCCGAGCCTGGAAGGGCCCGCGCTTGCATAAGCGCGGGCGCTCGCCTATCTCGGGCAGAGCCGCCCATCCCGGGCAAAGCACAGTCCAGCCGGAGACGCCTGCCAGATGGCCGCCCCCGACACGTCCGCCCCGCGAAGCGCGCTCGCCGCCTTCATCGAAGCCCCGCTCTTCCAGCATTTCATCACCGCCGTCATCCTCGTGAACGCGGTGACGCTCGGCCTCGAAACCTCGGAAGCCGCAATGGCGGCGGCCGGGTCTTTCCTCGTCGCGCTCGACCGCATCGCGCTGGCGATCTTCGTCGTCGAACTCGGGCTCAAGCTCGCCGCCTGGCGGCTTCGCTTCTTCCGCGACGGCTGGAACCTGTTCGACTTCGCGGTGGTGGCGATCGCGCTCGTGCCCGCGGCGGGCCCGCTCTCGGTCCTGCGCGCGCTGCGCATTCTGCGCGTGCTGCGGCTTCTCTCCGTCGTCCCCTCCATGCGCAAGGTCGTCGCCTCGCTCATCGGCGCGCTGCCCGGCATGGGCTCGATCATCGCCGTGCTGCTGCTCGTCTTCTATGTGGGCGCCGTCCTCTCCACCAAGCTCTTCGGCGATGCCTTCCCGGACTGGTTCGGCACCATCGGCGGTTCCATGTATTCGCTCTTCCAGATCATGACGCTGGAAAGCTGGTCCATGGGCATCGTGCGCCCCGTCATGGAGGCCTACCCCTATGCCTGGGTGTTCTTCGTGCCCTTCATCATCCTCACGAGCTTCATGGTGCTGAACCTCTTCATCGCCATCATCGTGAATTCCATGCAGGCGCTCCACGAGGAAGAGCACAACCGCGCGCAGAACGAGCGCGACGCGCGCGCCCGCGAGGAACGCGTCGAGATCGAGCGCCGCGCGCATGAGGAGCGCCAGGCGACGGCGGCCGATGTCCGCGCCATCAAGGCCGAACTCGCCGAGGTCCGCCGCCTGCTGGAGGCGCGGGCAAAGGGCTAGCGCCAGCGGCGTTCTATTCCGTCTGCATCCCGCGGCGGCCGATCGCCACGGCGGCCGCAAACATCGCCACGGCGGCGAGCGGTATGGCGACGGCGGCCGGCAGCCCGAGAAGCGTCAGTTCCGTACCGCCTTCATAGGTCGCATAGCCCTCATAGATATCGCCCAGCGCATGGGCGAGCGCGACGCTCGCCATGATCCAGCCGCCGATCAGCGCGGCAAGCGCGATTTGTCCGCGCGCCCAGACGAGCCAGAGGCAGAGCGCGGCGAGCCCCGCATTCGTCAGCAATTGCCATGCGTCGTGAAAGCGGGCATGGGGCGGCCAGTCCGGGTTGAAGAGATGCGTCTCGTTTACCTCGAGTATCGGAATCAGCAGGCCGAAAACGAGAATTCCGGCGGTCATGAGAAGGCGGGCGGACATGTCTCTCTCCAGGCTGGCGGCGCGGGGATGCCGCGGGTTATATTGACGCTGTCAATATGTGGGAAAAATAGACAGTGTCAATATCGAAACGCGGGCGGCCCCGCGCCGCCTATCATCATGGAAATCTGCGCGAAGCCCTTGTCGATGCCGCCTTCGCGCTTCTCGACGAGGGCGGCGCGGATGCCGTCACGATCCGCGCGGTGGCGCGCCGCGCCGGTGTCACGCATGCCGCGCCCGCCAATCACTTCGCGGACCGCAAGGCGCTCCTCACCGCGCTCGCGTCCCGCATTTTCGAGGATCTCTCGCGCGAGATATCGCGCCGTCTTGCCCGCGCGGGCGACGGGCTCGAGGCGCGGCTCAGGGTCTTTGCCGATGCCGTGCTTCGCTTCGGCCTCGCTTCGCCGCATCGCTACAGGCTCATCTGGCGCTGGGACGCGCTCGACGGTGCGGATGCGGCGCTGCAGGGTGCGATGGACGCGATCTATGATTGCCTCATCGCGGAACTTTCGGTCCAGGGATCGGAGGCGCTCGATCCGCACAGCCGCGCCATCGCGCTCTGGTCGATGGTGCATGGCTATGTCTCCATGCGGATCGAGGGCAATCTTGTACCGGGCCGCGACAAGGTGACTGGCGAACCGCGCGAAAAGGCCATCGTCACCGCGTTGCTCGAAGGCATCGTCCCGCGCCGTTGAGCCGCTTGCCGGATCGCGATGGAAAGGGGGCGGGGAAGGGGCGCGGAAGACGGGCCTGCGAAGACCTGCGCGGTTTTCAGGCCGCCGGGGCCCCGGCGGCCGAGACGGCTCCATGCGCCATCAGCGCGCGCAGCTCGCCCTCGCTCACCCCGTCGCGTTTCATCAGAAGCCGGACGATGGGGTCCGCCAGCATCTCGTCCAGCGTGAGCTCCCGGCTCAGGGCTTCCGTCAGTGTGCTGCGGATGGACATGGGGGCAACCTCTCGTCTTCTTCGTGTGTCCGGACCTGGCAGCCCGCTACAGGGGTTCCGCGGCGGGGTTTCCCCAGCGGCGGCCTTGCTTCCGGCCGGATCGTGATACGTTATTTGCGATCAATTCGCAACTGGAACATGGGAACGCCCCGCCGGAATGGCAAGGCCTCGCCCACGAAAACAACCGTTTCGGCGTCAAAAAGTTTCAGGCCCGTTCGCTGTCCCTCAAATCCGTCATGGCCCGATTTATTCGGGCCATCCACGCCTTTGCCGCCAAGCCCGGCGGCGCCTCTTCCCCCTCTCCCCGAGGGGAGAGGGCAGGGGCCCGCCGGGCGGCGGAAGCCGCGCCGGTGGGAAGGGGGAGGGGTGTTGTTCCGATTGACGGCGATTAGGCGCTGTTGTCATTGTGAACAACAGAAGCCGCTGCCGAGGAAACGCCGAAATGACAGTGCTGCACATCAGTCTCGGAGAATTCTCCGACATGAAGGCCGGTTTCCTGAATGCCTGGAAGGACGCCGAGGCGGGCAAGCGCGCGAAGCCGCGCCACGAGCTCATCTTCCGCACCTATGAAGACATGCACCGCGTCTTGTCTCCCGCGCGGCTCGATGTCGTGAAGGCGCTGGCGGGGCAGGGCCCGCTCAGCATGCGCGAGGTTGCGCGCCGCGTGGGCCGCGACGTGAAGGCGGTCCATAGCGACATCACGGCGCTCATCAATTGCGGCATGATCGACCGCACGGAGGAAGGCATCAGCTTCCCCTATGACCGCATCCATCTGGACGTGGATATCGAAGCGGTGGCGTAAGTTCGCAATACATTTCTACAAGTTGTTGGCTCTACGCGGTTCGGTTTCTCCGACGCGGATTTCCTAGTAGGCTATTGTTGATAGCGCGATGAGGGGCGCAACATGTGGTATGATTGTTTATTTCGTTCTTGAAAAGTTCTTGATTTTGGAGAACGCATGTCGCCTAACTGGCTGCAGCTAAATACCCCCACTGTCGGTCCTAGTTTGGTGAGCGTGCCTCATGTTTCAGATTGTGAAAGCAACTCGCACTGGACGCACGCTAACGTTCAACAAAGGCAAATATAGGTAAGGGAGAGCCGCTATGCCTAAATTTTACGAGTTTTTTGCAGGGGGTGGCATGGCTCGAGCAGGGTTGGGAGCTGGATGGAAGTGCCTCTTCGCCAATGACTTCGACTACAAGAAGGCCCGCATTTACCAGCAGAACTGGGGTGACGGCGAGATGAAGTGCGAGGATGTCGGCCGGCTTCGCACGTCGGATATTCCTGGTAAAGCAGAGCTGATTTGGGGCTCATTCCCTTGTCAGGATCTTTCCCTTGCAGGAGGTGGAGCGGGGCTTAGGGGTGAAAGGTCAGGGACTTTTTGGCCGTTCTGGAGATTGATGAAGTCTCTCATGGAGGAAGGGCGTGCGCCTGAAATCATTGTCCTTGAGAATGTCTGTGGCACGTTGACCTCTCACGGAGGCAAGGATTTCTCTGCGATTTGCTCCGCATTCGAACAAGAAGGATACCGTTGCGGCGCTGTTGTGATCGATGCGGCGTTGTTTGTTCCTCATTCACGGCCGCGGTTGTTCGTAGTTGGCGTAAAAGAGGGATTGATAGTTCCTTCGTCGCTCGCGGGTGAACCTGTACCGATGTGGCATACCCAAGGTGTGCGGACTGCATATGAAATGTTGCCGCCTAAAGCGAAGAAGAATTGGGTTTGGTGGAACCTGCCGACCCCTCCGCTGCGCAACACAAACTTCGCCGACTTGATCGAGGATGAGCCTGATAGCGTGTCTTGGCATACACCGCTTGAGACGCGCCGCCTTCTGTCGATGATGAGCAAAGTAAATTTGTCGAAAGTCGAAAAAGCTAAAAAATCAGGGCGTCGAATGGTGGGCGCAATCTACAAACGAACTCGCCGTGGTGAGGACGGTTTTAAGGTACAGAGGGCGGAAGTACGATTTGACGAGGTGGCCGGCTGTTTGCGAACGCCGGCGGGTGGTTCAAGTCGACAGCTCATCATGGTGGTAGAAGGTCGAGCTGTGAAGTCGCGACTAATATCAAGCAGGGAGACAGCTCGCTTGATGGGACTGCCGGATGAATACAAGCTCCCGCAAAACTACAATGAAGCTTATCACTTGACAGGGGATGGCGTCGTTGTGCCTGTGGTGCGGCATTTGGCGTCCAGCATTTTAGAACCTATTTTGGCCGCTCAATCTAAGAGCGCAAAGGTTGCGGCATGACAGTTGTTCCCTGCGAGCAAAACGCGGAATTGCGTAGAAAAATTGAACGGTTCGCAGAGACGCTGAAAGTGCAAGCTCATACCCTTGGCGATCATGGGCTTAATGAGCAAGAATTCTATAATAGTGGCCTCTTTCGAGGAGCGATTGAGCGAATTCGGGGCCAGTTCTCCGCCACGATGCGTGAGAAACGCGAATTTGTTCATCACGTCTTGAACTTTATGCAGGACGGCGGGTTTATTCGCGACTGGGAGTCTGCCGGTGATGCCAACCGCCACGACTACAGCGTTCAACTGAATAGTGGGCGTATCGGAGTCATTGAACTTAAGGGATGCCTTGACGGTAATAATACCAACATTTTTGAGCGACCGCCGCACGCAAACGAATTCATTCTGTGGAGTGTTTGTACGAATCCTGGGGCTGATCCTCGTCACAATGCATGGTCAGGTATTCACACGCGGCTTAGCGCGGAGATTATATCGAGAGAACAGCGTGTCGATGGCGTTCTGATTTGGGATATGGTCTGCGGCACTATTGGTCGACCCTGTCCGAAGACACAGAAGCATCCAGAGCGTATGACCGAGGTGGGGCACTATTCTCTAACTCCTCCCTGCATCTACGTTTTACCTGCGACTATTCCTAGTCCGCGAAACAATCCTGCCCCGACTGCCCAAGATCTGCGAGATGTCGAGCTGTTATCGGCGTTTTCCGATTGCTTCCGTTGCGATTTGGCGGAGATCAACTTTGTAGATTTTGAAGTGCAACATAAAGGAGCCGAGACTCTTAGAACTACGAGGATTCGGCGTGCTGGCGAGGAGGTTCGATGTTCTGAGGCAACAGCGATACGACGAGCATGACCTGCCGCACGGAGACTGGCTGAGTGTCGGTGGATTTTGTCTATAGGCGAAAAGCCGTAAGCACGCTGAGTACGAAAGTCGGAGTATACGTGCTTTGCGATCTCGACAATGTTCCGATGTATGTGGGGCAGTCAGCCCAAGGGATTAGGGCTCGCGTCCAGCGACATCTCACTTCGGCTCGCTCCGATATTATCGCGAACCGTCAAATTGATGTGTGGGAGATTGCCTTTGTTCGGGAGTACCCGCTCGAAAAAAAGCAAGAGATGAACGAGCTTGAAGCTGCGCTCTTTCACGAGTTTGATAAAGTCTCGCGCCTTATGAACGGCACCATTCCACCGCTACCACCGGCGGAGTATTCGATTCCTTCTCCTGCTCGTGTCGTCCAAGTAATGAGCGACGAAGAAATTGTAGAGAAGCAGAACATTGAACTGCGCTTGCCGCGGCAGGCAGCACATTACGCTCAGATCGTCGGCCACTTCTTGGCTGTTAAGAACTCCAACCAAGTGGCGAGGGCGATGAATGCGCATTTCGCGCGGCTCACGCGATATCATGCAATGATGTTGGGGCTGAGCTCTGGAGAGGAGAGCTAGTGACGTCACCGGATCGCAGTCGGATAATGCGTGCGGTCAAAGATAAGGACACCGCGCCCGAATGGTCAGTGCGACGCATGTTGCACGCTGCGGGTTATCGCTATCGCCTCCACTGCAAGGAATTGCCGGGCAAGCCAGATTTGTGTTTCCCAAGCCGCAAAAAGGTCATCTTCATACATGGTTGTTTTTGGCATGGACATAACTGCAAGCGTGGGGCGCGCGAGCCCAAAAGCAACGTTGAATACTGGCGGGCGAAGATATCGCGCAATTGCGAGCGCGATGCTGCACATATGGCAGCGCTAAGATCGGTAGGCTGGTCAATTTTGATCTTATGGGAATGCGAAATAAAAAGCGGCACGGCCACGCTAAATCGTTTGAAAGCATTCTTGGGGCCTTCAAAAGCATCTTGCGCTCTATGAGGCCAACACAAAAGCCACACATCCTTGCCACATGTCTTTTCCGCCACAGCGGGGACAAGTCCCGATCCGGGGGTAAGGGCGAAGCGGGTTCCGCCGCGGTGCGGGGGATAAAATCCGGGGATAAGTCCGTCTACGGACGTTTATGACGTTTCGATGACGTTCGTGTGACGGTGGGCCGTCACTTGTCCCCGCCTTGCCCCTTATCCCCGCCCCAAAAAGAAAGCGGCGCGGGATTGCTCCCGCGCCGCTTATTTCCCCTCATGCCCCACCCGGTTTCCCGGGGTCTCCTTGCGCTCGGGCGTCAGCCCTCGCGGACCTCAAGGCCCAGATCGCGCACCTTGCGATAGAGCGTCGAGCGGCCGATGCCGAGGCGGCGCGCCACCTCCGTCATGTGGCCCTTGTACTTGTCGATGGCGAGGCGGATCATTTCCGCCTCGATGTCCTCGAGCTTGCGGACATTGCCCGCTTCGTCGGTGATGGCGATGCCGTCCGAGAAGTTGGAGCGGGCGAAGTCCGCCAGCGTATTAGATTGCGGCTGCGCGGCTTGCCCCGCATAGATCGGCACTTCGCTTGCGCCGCCGATCATGCCCGTGTTCCGGGCCGGATCGGGAGCGGGAGCGGGCGTGTGCCGCTCCTGCGGCGCGGAATGCACCACGCTCGTGTCGTGCAGGCGCGCGGCGTCCGAATAGCCTTCCACCATGGTCGCGATCTGCGGGAAGTCCGAGACCTGCAGCGCCTCGCCGTCGCAGAGCACGATGGCGCGGAAGATGGTGTTTTCGAGCTGGCGCACATTGCCCGGCCAGTCATAGGCCTTGAGCATGTCGAGCGCGGTGGGCGAGATGCCGACCACGTCCTTGCCTTCCTCCGCGGCGAGGCGGCGGATGAAATGCGCCACGAGGTCCGGGATGTCGTCCTTGCGCTGGCGCAGCGGCGGAACGTGGATCGGGAAGACGTTCAGGCGGTAATAGAGGTCTTCGCGGAAGCGGCCCTCCTTCACCATCTGCAGCATGTCGCGGTTGGTCGCCGAGATGAGGCGGATATCGACCTTGACGGGCTTTTTGGAGCCCACGGGGTCGACTTCGCCTTCCTGCAGGGCGCGCAGCAGCTTCACCTGGATGTCGAGCGGCAGTTCGCCGATCTCGTCGAGGAAGAGCGTGCCGCCGTTCGCTTCCTGGAACTTGCCGGCATGCTTGTCGGCCGCGCCCGTGAAGGCGCCCTTTTCGTGGCCGAAGAGGATGCTCTCGACGAGGTTTTCCGGGATGGCGCCGCAGTTCACCGTGACGAAGGGCTTTCCGGCGCGGTCGCCTTCGCCCTGGATGGCGGCGGCGATGAGTTCCTTGCCGACGCCCGATTCGCCTTCGATGAGGATCGGGATGTTGGACTGCGCGGCGCGCTTGCCGAGCCGGATCACCGGTTCCATCGAGGCGCTGGGCGCGATGATGTCCTCGAAGGTGAGGCGGCCGGTCTGGCGCTTCTGGAGGCGGGTGATCTCGCCCGTCAGCGCGTTAACCTTGAGGGCGTTCCGCATCGAGACGTGGAGGCGTTCCGGGCTCACGGGCTTCACCACGAAGTCCGAGGCGCCCTCGCGCATCACGTTAACCACGGTTTCGATGCCGCCATGGGCGGTGAGGACGATCACGGGCAGGTTCGGCTTTTGCGGGTGGACGCGCTTCAGCACCTCCATCCCGTCCACGCCCGGCATGACGAGGTCGAGCACCACGAGGGCGATCTCGGCGCCGGCGGGGCCCTCCAGATAGGCAAGGGCCGCCTCGCCGCCATCGACCGGGATCGCGCGGTAGCCGTCCCTGTTGACGACCTCCTCCAGAATCCGCCGCTGGGCGGGGTCGTCGTCCACTATGAGAATGGCCTGGGTCATTCTGGTCCTCGGATTCGTGCCGCATTTCACCCGCGAACCACCCCCCGACAGTTCGCATTTGGCCCAATATGGGCCGCATTGGTAAAAGGGCCCTTAATCCTGCGACTGATATTCCGATTTCAGTGACACAAGGTGGCACAGTTGGATTCAGGCAGGTTGGGGCGGGATTCTGCCGTAAACGGACCGATTCTGTCCGGCAACAGTGTTGCGCTCATGTGACGCCTCGCGCAGAACTTGTGGAATCCGGCCAATACAGGTTGATGGTTTCCGCCGTTCCATGCGATGAAATTGAGCTTATGAGGGCTTACCGGTGGGGTCCGGGCCACCCGTCGTATTGTCGGGGGGCAGAGCGAAATAACGACGGAGATTGGGATGAAAATGATATCCCGGCTTATAGCGTTGGGTTCTTTCCTTGTGCTGGCTGGTTGCGGCACCTGGACCGCGGAATCTTACCTGCATGAAGACATTCAGGGTGATTCCTTCAACGCGTGCCTGGCTCGTGAATATCAGGACAGGGCGACGTCCGAAGCCTATGTCGACTGCAACTGGGTCGATACGGCTGCGATCGTCGAGAAGGGCCGTGCCGCCGCTGCTGGCGAGACGGTGCTTCCTTATGACCCCGCCTCGAAGGGGGTTCTTGCGAGCGATCTGCCCGAACTGCAGGACGCCCGTGCCAAGCTCATGGCTGCCCTCGACAATGGCGGCCGCAGCGAGCGTGGCTGCGCCTGCGCCAAGGCGCAGCGTTACTATGACGGCTGGGTCGAACAGGCGAGCGACAACAAGCTCGGCGTGAACGGCTCGTATTTCGGTGGCGAAGGCGGACCGGTGCAGCCGGATCGCGTTGAAGCCGAAAAGGCCGCGTTCTACGAAGCCCTCACGGCCTGCGCGCTCAAGGAAGCCGGCCCGTGGACCATCTATTTCGGTTTCGACAAGTACAACCTGACGCCGGAAGCGCAGTCGGTGATCGATCAGATCGTCGCTGAATCCACTGGTGCTCTCTCGGTTGTCGGTCATACCGATACGTCGGGTAGCAACGCCTACAACCAGGCTCTCGGCCAGCGTCGTGCAGATTCCGTGTCCAACGCGCTCACTGCGCAGGGCAAGGAACTTTGCAGCGCCGTGTCGAAGGGTGAAACGGACCTCGCGGTCCAGACCGGCGACGGCGTGCGTGAGCCGCTGAACCGCCGCGCGGTTGTCGCGGGCTGCTAAAGTACCGACGGCGAAAGATCGGGGCCCCTGCCGGAAGGCAGGGGCCCTTTTCTTTTTATGGCTTCTCCGGCTGCGGGATCGCGGTGAATCGCCGAGGGGCGTTGAATGACAGTTGGCTCCGCTCAATATAGTTTGCGAAGATGTTTCCTCACTGGAGCCGCGCGATGTCGAGTGCCGACCAGAAGTTCAGATTTTCCCAATACTCCGCTATGGCTGATCACGAGCGAGGGTTGGGTGAGCTTCCAGTCTGGAACCTCACTGATCTCTATTCCTCGCCCGACGCACCGGAAGTGAAGGCAGATCTGGCAATTGCCGCGGAAGCGGCAACCGATTTCAAGAAGCGCTACAAGGGTCAAATCGCACCGCTCGCGGCGTCGGGTGGCGGGGGAGCTGAGCTCGGAAGAGCAATCGGGATCTATGAGGAAATCGAAGATCGGCTTGGCCGTCTGATTTCCTATGCGGGCCTTCTCTACGCTCAGGACAATACGAATCCCGCGAATGCCAAGTTCTATGGCGACATTCAGGAGCGCGTTACGACGATCTCGACGGATCTCCTGTTCTTTGCGCTCGAATTGAACAAGCTCGACGACGATACATTTGCCGCTGCGCTAAAGGATCCGGCCCTTGCGCATTACGGGCTCTGGCTTCGCGACCTGCGTGCCATGCGGCCGTACCAGCTTTCCGATGAACTCGAAACGCTTCTGCACGAGAAGAGTGTAACGGGGCACGCCGCCTGGAATCGTCTTTTCGATGAAACCATGGCGCGGCTTACCTTCGAAGCTGGCGGGAAAAAGCTCACCCTCGAAGCTGCTCTTCACCGTCTTTCCGAAAAGGACAGGACGAAGCGTGAAGAAGCCGCGCATTCGCTCGCGGAGACCTTCAAGGCGAACCTGCCGCTCTTCACGCTTATTACCAATACGCTTGCGAAGGACAAGGAAATAGAAGACCGCCTGCGCGGCTTTGAGGACATCGCCCAATCGCGCCATATTGCGAACCGGGTGGAACCGGAGGTTGTCGCCGCGCTTGTCGATGCGGTACGCCGCTCCTATCCCGATCTCTCGCATCGTTACTACGCGATGAAGGCAAAATGGCTTGGTCTCGATCGTCTCGAGTACTGGGATCGCAATGCGCCGCTTCCGCAGTCCGACGACGCGGTCATTACCTGGGACCAGGCGCGCGACACGGTGCTGGACGCTTATCGCGGTTTCACGCCCGAGATGGCCGAAATCGCAAACCGCTTTTTCGAGAAAGGCTGGATCGATGCTCCAGCCCGCGCCGGCAAGTCGTCGGGCGCCTTTGCTCACCCCACCGTGCCGAGCGTCCATCCCTACGTGCTCGTGAACTATCAGGGCAAGACGCGAGACGTGATGACGCTTGCGCATGAACTCGGCCATGGTGTTCATCAGGTGCTGGCCGCCAAACAAGGCCCGCTCATGGCCGATACGCCGCTAACGCTCGCCGAGACGGCGAGTGTCTTTGGCGAGATGCTTACCTTCCGCAAGTTGCTGGCGGGAGCCACCGACAAGGAGCGGCGCAAGGCAATGCTCGCCTCCAAGGTGGAGGATATGCTGAACACGGTTGTCCGTCAGACTGCCTTCTACACGTTTGAGCGCCACGTTCACACAGCGCGCCGTCAGGGCGAGCTAACCTCGGATGATATCTGCCGTTTCTGGATGGAAGTGCAGGGAGAGAGTCTTGGGCCGGCCATTCATCTGGGGCCAGGCTATGAGACGTATTGGTGCTACATCTCGCACTTCATTCATGCGCCTTTCTACGTCTATGCCTATGCCTTCGGCGATTGCCTCGTGAACTCGCTTTATGCGGTTTATGAAAAGGCGCAAGAGGGTTTTGCCGAACGGTATTTCGAGATGCTGTCTGCCGGAGGTACGCTCAGGCACAAGGAGCTCCTTGCGCCTTTCGGTCTCGATGCGACCGATCCGGCCTTCTGGGATAAAGGCCTTTCCATGATCCGAGGTTTCATCGACGAGCTCGAGGCGATGGAATGAGCGACGATCCGTCGGGTCCTGCCCGTCCTGGCGAACGCGACAGGGAGGCGAACCGGCTCGGCCGCCGCTTTCAGCGTTACGCCCAGGTGGGAGCGGGTGTCGGCGGTGTTGCGGCCCGTGCCGCCGGAGCCCGGCTATTCGGCCTCGACAAGGCAGACGAACGCACAGCGCGCGAACTGAAAGCGGCTCTCGGTGGACTCAAGGGGCCGATCATGAAAGTCGCGCAGATGATCGCGACCATACCGGAGGCCGTTCCGGCTGAGTTCGCCGCCGAACTCTCCACGCTTCAGTCCGCAGCACCACCCATGGGCTGGCCGTTCGTCAAGCGGCGCATGCGCGCCGAACTCGGCGCCGGATGGGAGGGCCTTTTCGGTAGCTTCGAGCGCGAGGCTGCCGCGGCGGCGTCCCTCGGACAGGTTCATCGCGCGACATCGCGCGAGGGCCAGAAGCTCGCTGTCAAACTTCAGTATCCGGATATGCAGTCCGCAGTCGATGCGGACCTCAAGCAGCTCGGTCTCATCTTCTCCATTCACCGTCGAATGGACCGTGCCGTCGATACGCGCGAAATCTACCGTGAAATCGGTGAAAGGTTGCGCGAGGAGCTCGATTATCTGCGTGAGGCCGCGCATATGCGTCTTTACGCGGACATTTTTTCGGGCGATCCCCGAATCTCGGTACCGCAGGTGACCGAGGACCTCACGACGCAGCGCCTTCTCACCATGAGCTGGCTCGATGGCGACCCACTTCTTTCCTTCCGCGAACATCCGCTTGAAGCGCGCAATCGCATTGCCGAGGCAATGTTCGCCGCGTGGTGGATGCCTTTCAGTCGATACGGCGTGATTCATGGTGACCCGCATCTTGGCAACTATTCCGTGAGGAAAGGCGATGCCGAAGATACCTGGGGTATCAATCTTCTCGATTACGGCTGCATCCGCGTCTTTCCGTCCGCATTCGTTGCGGGTGTGGTTGAGCTCTATCGCGCCCTCGAAACGGATGATCGGGACAGGGCGGCTGCCGCCTATGAAAATTGGGGCTTTCGCAATCTCTCCGTCGAACTGATCGAGGTGCTCAATGTCTGGGCGCGCTTTATCTATGCCCCCATGCTCGACAATCGCGTTCGTTCGGTCGCGGATGGCATCAGCCCGGGTGAGTATGGCCGCAAGGAGGCTTTCGGCGTTCACAAGCGCCTTCGCGAGCTTGGGCCCGTGACGCCACCGCGCGAATTCGTCTTCATGGACCGAGCCGCCATCGGTCTTGGCTCCGTCTTCCTCCATCTCGGCGCGGAGTTGAATTTCCATGCATTGTTCAACGAGACCATCGAAGCCTTCGACGCCACCGAACTCGACAAGCGCCAGAAGGCCGCGCTAAAGAAAGCGGGCGTCCCGCTCGCCGCGTGAGCGGTTCATCTCTTCCGTCCGCTCGAGGCCCCGCATGACCGACGATCTTCTCGAAGAAAACACGATTGCCTTGCCCGAGGGCTATCAGACCCTCAACTGGTTCCAGGGCTTCGGCCGGCAGATCGGTCCTCTCTATGAGCGGATAGGGGATGACGGGCACTACACGCGCGCTTTCCTCGTGCAGGAACATCACACAAACGGGATGCGCAATTGTCATGGCGGAATGCTCATGGCCTTTGCGGATATGGCCTTCGGCCATGCGATCACCATGTCCGTTCACCGCTACTGGGTTACTGTACGCCTCATGACCGATTTCCTGTCGGGGGCGAAGATCGGCGAATGGGTAGAAGGGACGGGCGAAATCGTCGGCGTTGAGGATGACTTCTTCACCGTGAAGGGGCGCATCTGGTGCGGTGACCGCACCATCATGTCGGGGACGGGCGTCTTCAAGGCGCTTGGAGAGAGGCCCTCGAAGTGAGCGATTTCGAGCTCGCTCCGGGCGATGAGGAGGGACCGTCCATTTCGGTTGCGCCCGGCTGGTTCGCGCGAGCCGTTGCCGTCGAGCCCGAAAGCCGCTTCGTAGATGTGAATGGCGTCAAGGTCCATTACCTGCGCTGGGGCGACCGCGCTAAGCCGGGACTGCTGCTTGTTCATGGCAATGGCGCCCATGCGCGCTGGTGGTCCTTCGTTGCGCCGTTTCTCGCGCGGGAATATTCCGTCGCGGCCATCGACATTACCGGCATGGGCGACAGCGGCTGGCACGAGAAATATTCGATCGAGGTATTTGCCGAAGAGCAGATGGCGGTCTGCGAAGATGCAGGCTTTTTCGATGGCGAGGAGCCACCCATCATTGTCGGCCATTCCTTCGGCGGCTTCATTACCATCCTGACCGGCGCGCTTTACGGCGAGCGCCTCGCCGGCACGGTGATCGTCGACAGTCCGGTCAATCCGCCGGACAGGCCGGGCGGTCCGCCGGACCGAAAATTCAGGCCGCACCGCATCTATCCATCGCTTGAGGCGGCAATGGAACGCTTCCGTCTTGCGCCGCCCCAGCCTTGCGAGAATCGCTACATCGTCGACTACATCGCGCGGCATTCGCTGAAGCGGGTCGCCATTCCCGAGGGCGGTGAAGGATGGACCTGGAAGTTCGATCCCGCCATATGGCAGCGCTTCGATATCGGCGACATGGGCGCGCGGCTTGCCGCCACGCGCTGCCGCATCGCCATCATGCGGGGCGAGTTTTCAGTGCTGCTGCCGGCCGAGATCGGCGAGTATATGTTCAACTTGCTCGGGCGGGCCGCACCTATGATCGAAATTCCGCAGGCGCGGCATCATGTGATGCTCGACCAGCCGCTCGCCTTCGTTGCCGCGCTCCGGGCTCTGCTCGCCGACTGGGATCATTCGGCGCCCTCGCGCAAGATTGCGAAGGGGCCGGTTCCCTCGCCCTTCGGCAGTTGACGAGGCCACGTCTTCTTCACCGGGCTGAACGGAATTGCACAGCGGCTGTAGGTATTTAGCGAAAGGCTCCGGGTCTCGGCGCTTGCCGAGGACGGTTCGTTTGCTATAGTCCGGCTCGCTCAAATCGAGCGTAACAAGCGGCAAAAGCGGGCGAGGTAACATGGCTGGATATCAGGAAGGCTGGGGCAAGGAGATGGATGCGAAAGAGCACATCTCGACCTATGACAGCTTCATTGCGGCGTCGAAGTGGGGCACGGCAGCTGTTGTTGTCGTTCTCGTCCTGATGGCGGTTTTCCTCATCTGAGATTCGGCAGATCCGAGACCAATTCTCGACTTGCAATTGGCTCTCGGCACTACATATTCGAATAATTCTTATTCTCATTTGGTGCCCGCATTTCTCGCGGGAGCCCGGAGAACAGGCGACGTTCCATGAAACTTGCGATCCCCAAAGAACGGCTTGAGGGCGAAACCCGCGTGGCGGCCTCCCCGGAAACGGTGAAGAAACTCACCGCGCTCGGCCTTGAGGTCATTGTCGAAGCAGGGGCCGGCAAACATGCCTCCTTCGCCGATCAGCTCTATAGCGAAGCGGGCGCGACTATCGCGCAAGGCACAGCCGAAGCGCTGAAAGACGCCGATATCGTCTTCAAGGTGCGCGCGCCGTCCGACGAGGAAATCGGCTTGATGAAGCGTGGCGCGATGCTTGCCGCCATTCTCAATCCCTGGGACGACAAGGCGCGATTGCAGAAATATGCCGCGCAGGGCGTCAATGCCTTTGCGATGGAGTTCATGCCGCGCATCACGCGCGCTCAGTCGATGGACGTTCTGTCCTCGCAATCGAATCTCGCGGGCTACAAGGCTGTCATCAACGCGGCTTCGGTCTTCACCCGCGCCATGCCGATGATGATGACCGCGGCAGGCACAATCGCTCCTGCCCGCGTCTTCGTGATGGGTGTCGGCGTCGCGGGCCTGCAGGCGATCGCGACGGCGAAGCGCCTCGGCGCCATCGTCACGGCGACCGACGTTCGAGCCACCACGAAGGAGCAGGTCGAAAGTCTCGGCGGCAGCTTCATAATGGTCGAGTCGGAAGAGAGCGGTGACGCGGCCGGTGGCTACGCGAAGGAGATGTCGGAAGACTACAAGCGCGCTCAGGCCGCCCTCGTCGCCGAACACATCAAGAAGCAGGACATCGTCATCACCACCGCGCTTATTCCGGGCCGCCCCGCGCCGGAACTCGTCAGCGAGGAAATGGTGAAGTCGATGAAGCCGGGCTCGATCCTTGTCGATCTGGCGGTGGAACGAGGCGGCAACTGCCCGCTGTCGGAAGCCGGCAAGCGTGTGGAGAAACATGGTGTGACCATCCTCGGCGACGTCAATGTTGCTGCGCAGCTTTCGGTGGATGCCTCTTCGCTCTATGCGAAGAACCTCCTGAACTTCATCACGCCCCTGATCGACAAGGAAACCAAGGCCCTGTCGATCAACTGGGAAGACGAAATCATCACGGGCACCTGCCTGACCAAAGACGGTCAGGTCGTGCATCCGTCGCTGCGCGAAGGAGGCAACTGATGGAAGCCGCCGCTATCGATCCTTTTGTGTTCCGGCTCGCGATCTTCGTGCTCGCGATCTTCGTCGGCTATTACGTGGTGTGGAGCGTGACGCCCGCGCTGCATACGCCGCTCATGTCGGTCACCAACGCCATTTCGTCGGTCATCATCGTCGGTGCACTGATCGCCGTGGGTCTCGATCTCTCCCAGGCAGGAGAGACTGGCTGGCTGTCGAAGGGATTCGGCTTCGTCGCCGTGATCCTTGCTGCGGTCAATATCTTCGGCGGGTTCCTGGTCACCCAGCGAATGCTCGCCATGTACAAGAAAAAGCAGCGCTGAGGGGAATAGGGACATGTCAGCCAATATAGCGGCCCTGCTGTACCTCGCGTCGGCAGTTCTCTTCATCCTCGCGCTTCGCGGCCTCTCCTCTCCGGAGACCTCGCGCCAGGGCAACACGTTCGGCATGATCGGCATGACCATCGCCATCGTGACGACGCTCGCGCTCCTGCAGGCGCAGAATACGCTCACTTGGGCTCTCATCGTGGGCGGTCTCGTGATCGGCGGCGGTATTGGCGCCGTGATCGCACGGCGCATCGCCATGACGCAGATGCCGCAGCTCGTCGCGGCCTTCCACTCGCTGGTCGGTCTTGCCGCGGTCTTTGTCGCCTGGTCGGCCTTCCTCGCGCCGGAAGCCTACGGCATCGGTACGTTCCACGCGATCCACGGCGCGAACCTTGTTGAAATGGGCATCGGCGTTGCCATCGGCGCGATCACCTTCTCGGGTTCGGTCATCGCCTTCGCGAAGCTGAACGGCAACATGTCGGGCGCGCCGATCATGCTGCCTGGCCGTCACGTCATCAACGCGGCGCTGGCCCTCGCCATCGTGGGCGGCATCGCCTACATCGTGGCGGACCCATCGCACCAGACGATCGAGCTCTTCCTCGCGATCACGGTCCTCTCCTTCATCATCGGCTTCCTGATCATCATTCCGATCGGCGGCGCCGACATGCCGGTCGT
>DLCG01000005.1:309457-319303 GCA_002480495.1 Rhodobiaceae bacterium UBA7804
CGGCGGCGCCGACATGCCGGTCGTCGTATCGATGCTCAACTCCTATTCGGGTTGGGCAGCAGCCGGCATCGGCTTCACGCTCGGCAATCTCGCGCTCATCGTGACGGGCGCGCTGGTCGGCTCGTCAGGTGCGATTCTCAGCTACATCATGTGCAAGGGCATGAACCGCTCCTTCATCAGCGTCATTCTCGGCGGCTTCGGCGCCGATGCGGCCGCCGCAGGCAGCGGTGCGGTCGAGACGCGTCCGGTGAAGCAGGGCTCGGCGGACGATGCCGCCTTCATCATGAAGAATGCGGGCTCCGTCATCATCGTGCCGGGCTACGGCATGGCGGTGGCGCAGGCGCAGCATACGCTTCGCGAAATGGCCGACATTCTCAAGGAAGAAGGCGTGAAGGTGTCCTATGCCATTCATCCTGTCGCAGGCCGCATGCCGGGTCACATGAACGTGCTGCTCGCGGAAGCGAATGTGCCTTACGATGAAGTCTTCGAGCTTGAGGACATCAACAGCCAGTTTGCGCAGGCGGATGTCGCCTTCGTCATCGGCGCGAACGACGTGACGAACCCGTCGGCGAAGACCGACCCGGCGAGCCCGATCTTCGGCATGCCGGTGCTCGATGTCGAAAAGGCGAAGACGGTGCTCTTCGTGAAGCGCGGCATGGGCTCGGGCTATGCAGGCGTCGAGAACGAACTCTTCTTCCGCGACAACACCATGATGCTGTTCGGCGATGCGAAGAAGATGGTGGAAGAGATCGTCAAGAACCTCTGACGCATCGGACTGGACGAACGAAGCGGGCGGTGCTCAACATGGCACCGCCCGTTTTCTTTTGGGGCTGGCAACAAGAGGGGAGAGAAAACATGATCTGGCTGGGTCGAATCGCAGTGGTTCTGGTGGGGCTTTTTTCGTTGGGTATGGGGATCATGACATTCGCCGACCCAGCGCAGGTCGGTGAGGCGCTTGGCATCGGCGCGCTGTCGCCGCTTGGCGCGAATGCGCTTCGGGCCGATATCGGTGCTTTCTTCCTTGCAAGCGGGCTTGCCGCGATCCTGGCGCTCTTCGCAGGCCGTTCGCAGTGGATGTGGGGCGCCGCGGCGCTTTACGGACTTGCCGTCATCGGCCGTCTTCTCGGCGTTCTCGTCGAAGGCGCCCCGGAAGGCGTCGTGCAGCCCATCGTGATCGAACTGGTGCTTGTCGCGCTTTCCGTTATCGGCGCGAAAACGCTGCCGCGTGGCTGAACGCGCGCAACCTGTCTGGACGAAAGGGGCGGGCGGCGGTCAAGATGGTCGCCGCCCGTGTCATTTGGGGAAAGCTCATGGATATTTATCACGGCTGGTTCAGCCTGAAGCCCGGCGTTCGCGACATGGATTTCGTCGACGCCTTTACGAAATACATGGATCGGCTCGAGGCCGAGGGCGTTATCGAGGGCTGGCGGCTCATGCGCAAGAAGCTGGGCCTCGCGCCCGCGCATCTCGGAGAGTTTCATTTCATGATCGAGGTGGCCGACCTTACCCAGCTCGATAGCGCCTTCGACTGGGTGGCGACGCGGGCCGAGCCCATCGAGAGCGACCACTACGCGGTGAATTCTCTCGTCCAGAATATTCAGTTCGCGCTTTATCGCGATTTCCCGGATCCTGTGCGCGAGCAGGGCGAGGAACGGTTCTGACATGTCTTCCGAGATTGTGCTGCGTCTTGCAGCTCCGCAGGATAGACCAGCGCTCATCCGCCTCATGGGGGAGCTGCATGACTTCGAGGCCGCCATCGAGGAGAATCGTGCCGACTCCTCGGCAGCCGAAGGCCATCTCGACTGGGTGCAGGGCGAGATCGAGCGGCTTGGCGGCGTGACCCTGGTTGCGGAAATGGGCGGCGCGGCGGCCGGTTTCCTCTGTTACACCTTCGAGGAAGACCCCGGCACCTTTGTCCGGCCCGAGTATCGCCGACACGCGCTTATCTGGGACATATCCGTGGCCGAAGAGGCGCGGGGGCGGGGGATAGGTCAGGCCCTTCTCAGGGCGGCGGAAGAGCGGGCGCTGGCGGCAGGGGTCAGCGAAATCCGCCTCTATGTGCTGGAGGCCAATGCTCGCGCCCGGCGAATCTACGAGGAAGCGGGCTACCGGAACTACGAGCGGTTTCTTTCGAAACGCTTCTGACCTGCCTGCGTCACAAAAGTCACGCGAATCCAAAATCTCAAGGCTAAACAAGGGCTTTTACCCAAGCTTGCGTTGATATTGATTCTTATAAGCGCTACAAGCGCCTCTCATTCTCAAAAACAAGGCTGCGCCGCCAAGGGTGGCAAGCAATAGAAAAGAGGGGGCGTAGGCGCATGCGCAAGACTCACAGGGCGATCCCGGCGGTGGGCCGGGCGACCAAGCTTTTCCTGCTCGCGACGGTCAGCATGGCGGCTCTCGCCGCCGCCCCAGTCCGCGCACAGGAGGAAACAGGTAATGCCGAGCAAGCGGTCGAACTGGCCCCGCTCGATGTGAGTGCCGGCCGCGAGGCCCTCCCCGCGCCCTATGCCGGCGGTCAGGTCGCCACGGGCGCGCGGATCGGCGTCCTGGGCAATCAGGACATCATGGACGTGCCCTTCAGCGTTACGTCCTACACGGAAGAAACGATCCGCAACCAGCAGGCCCAAACCATTGGCGATGTCGTCGCGAACGACCCGTCCGTCCGCACCAGCTATGGCTTCGGTATTTTCGGTGAGCAGTTCGTCATTCGCGGCTTTCCTCTTTATTCAGACGATATCGCCATTGATGGCGTCTACGGCATCACGCCCCGCCAGCTCCCGGGTATCGAAATGTTCGAGCGTGTGGAGGTGTTGAAGGGGGCGAGCGCCTTCCTGAATGGTGTGCCGCCGGGAGGGTCAGGCATCGGCGGCAGTATCAATCTGGTGCCGAAGCGGGCGGGCGATGTGCCGGTTCGCCGTGTCACGGGCAGCTATTCAATGGACAGCACCGTCGGTGCTCATGCCGATGTCGGTCAGCGCTTCGGCGCCAATAACGAGTGGGGCATCCGCATCAATGTGGCGGGTCGTACCGGCGAGACCGCCATTGAGAGCGAGGAGCGGGACTATCTGCTCGGCGCGGCGGCGCTCGACTATCGCGGGGAGAAACTCCGGCTTTCGCTCGATGCAGTGCATCAGAAGCATCGCGTCGATCAGGGCCGGCCGATCGTCCAGCTTGGCGGTGGTCTGACCTCCGTTCCGGATGCGCCCGACTCGGACACGAATTATGGCGCCTCGTGGCTCTACTCGGAAATGGAAGACAATTTCGTTCTGCTCAAGGGCGAGTACGATCTCACCGAGTACCTAACGGCCTATGCGTCCGGCGGCGTTCGTGACATGCGCGAAGACAGCGATGGCGGGTCGCCCACGGTGACGGCCCTTAACGGTGCGGCCACCGTCACGCGCGGCACCATCGCGCGCGAGGATACGGTCTATACCGCGCAGGGTGGCATGCGCGCCGATTTCGTCACCGGCCCCCTCAAGCACGACATCAATGTCGGCGGTTCGTGGACCGAGCAAAAGAACCACAATTCGTACGAATTCTCCGATTTCGGCGCGCCTCTGGCGACGAATATCTATAATCCCGTGAACATTCCGCGCCCGGCGGCGGGCGCTTTCGTCGAAGGTAGCCTGTCAAACCCGCCTCTTGCGGAGAAGGTGGAGCTAACAAGCCTCTATCTTTCCGATACGCTTTCTTTCCTCGACGACAGTGTACATCTGACGCTAGGTGTCCGGGATCAGTCCATCCACGTCCAAACCTTCAATCGGACGACAGGTGCGCTGACCGCCGATTACGATGAATCCGAGACATCCCCCTTTGTGGGCGTGGTCGTGAATGTCACGGATCAGGTCTCGCTCTATGCAAACCACATCGAAGGTCTGGCGCAGGGCCCCACTTCTCCCGGGACCGTCCTCAATCCCAACCAGGCTTTCCCGCCTTACTCCTCCGAACAGTATGAAGTCGGCGGCAAGGTCGATCTCGGGCGTTTTGGCTTCGGCGCGGCTGTCTTCCAGACGGAACAGCCCTCGGCTTACACAAACGCTGCAAATATCTATGTGGTTGATGGAGAGCAGCGCAATCGCGGTATCGAATTCACCATGTTCGGCGAGCTCGCCGAGAACGTCCGTTTGCTCGGCGGCATGACCTTCCTCGAAGCCGAGCAGACAAAGACGGCACTTGGAACCAATGACGGGAACGATGCCGTGGGGGTACCGGACTTTCTCTTGAACCTGACGGGGGAATGGGATCTTCCCTTCCTGCCGGGCGTCACCACGACGGCCCGCGTGATCTATACTTCCGAACAGTATGTCGATGCCGCGAACACGCTTGAAGTACCCGACTGGGCGCGTCTCGACATCGGCGCGCGTTATGCGGCAGAGTTCGGCGAACATCCCGTCACATTCAATTTCTTCATCGAGAACGTGACGGACGAATCCTATTGGGCCTCGGCCAATGGCGGTATCCTCACCATGGGTGATCCGCTGACGGCGAAGTTTTCGGTGTCGACCGAGTTCTGACGCGATAACGGAGTAGCGGCATGAGCAGCGGTGCGGTCAGGGCGTGGTATCTCGTTCACAAGTGGACGAGTCTTGTCTGCACCCTCTTCCTGCTCATGCTCTGCCTCACCGGGCTGCCGCTCATCTTCCATGAGGAAATCGATTACCTCACGGAAGGGGAGCGGCCCTTGCCGCAGGTTGTGGAAGGTGCGCCGGAAAAGAATCTCGACGATGCCTTGCAGACGGCGCTGGCGCAGTTTCCGGGCGAGATTCCTCTGTTCATGAGCTTCGACGTGGAGCAGCCAGTGGTGAATGTGACCACGGGCCCGCACCCGCGTGCCACTGTCGAGGAGATGAACTTCATCTCGATTCATCGTCCGACGGCCGAACCCGTCCGCACGCCCGACGATGAGGGCGTGATGCATTTTCTGCTGCAGCTTCACACCGATATGTTCCTGGGGCTCGGCGGTGAACTCTTCCTCGGCTTCATGGGTTTTCTCTTCTTCGTCGCCATCGTTTCGGGTGTGGTCGTCTACACGCCGTTCATGCGCAAGCTGCGCTTCGGTACGGTGCGTCTCTCGCGCAACAATCGGGCGAAGTGGCTCGACACCCATAACCTTCTCGGCATCGTCACGCTGATGTGGGCAAGCGTCGTCGGTCTGACCGGCGTCGTGAACACGCTTTCGACGCCGCTGGTCGATATCTGGCGCGCGAACGAGCTTGCGGAAATGGTGGCGCCCTATGAGGGCAAGCCCGTGCCGGAGCAGTTCAGTTCGCTCGACGCGGCGGTCAAAACGGCGATGGAAGCCGCCCCCGGCATGACGCCGCAGTTTGTTGCCTTTCCGGGTGTCCGCTTCTCGAGCAACCACCATTATGCGGTCTGGCTGCGCGGCGCCACGCCCGCGACCGAGCAGCTTTTCACGCCCGCCCTCATCGACGCCGAGACCGGCGAGCTCACCGACATGCGCTCAATGCCCTGGTACATGACGGTGCTCCGGCTTTCGCAGCCGCTTCACTTCGGTGACTATGGCGGGCTACCGATGAAGATCCTCTGGGGTCTTCTCGACATCGCTTCCATCGTGATCCTTGGCAGCGGGCTCTATCTCTGGCTGGCGCGCCGCTCGCTTCCCGCGCCGGGCTCGCGTCATGTGCCCGCGGGTATGGCCCATGCGCATGAGGAAGAGGCAGGGCTCATGCCGCAGCCCAATCCCGCAGAATGAAAAGGCCCCCGGAATGAGCAAGGCACGCCGCTATACGCTTGGCGAGATCTTCGCCGCGCCGCTCTTCCTTGCGGTCATTACCATTGTGGGTCTTGTCGCGGCGCTGCTCGGCGATGGCTGGTTCGATGCCCTTTCCTGGATCGGCCTTGCCGTGCCCACCTTGGTCATCCCATGGGCGCTCGTCTGGCGGCGGGCCTGAGCCTTCCACAAACGAAAAACGCCCCCGGAAACCGGAGGCGCTTCATACGTCGAAATCCCGAAAGGATTACTTCTTGCCGGAGACGCCGGCTTCGCGCTGGGCGCGCTTGCGGGCCAGCTTGCGGGCGCGGCGGATCGCCTCGGCCTTTTCGCGGGCGCGCTTCTCGGAAGGCTTCTCATAGAAGTTCCGGAGCTTCATTTCGCGAAACACGCCCTCGCGCTGAAGCTTCTTCTTCAGAGCTTTCATGGCCTGGTCGACGTTGTTATCGCGAACGAGTACCTGCACGGGCTGATCCTGCTTTATATTCAATAAGTTAGTCGCGGGAACCGGTTTCCCGGACCCGCGAGAGCCGCTTATCTAGCAAAGGAATCGCCCTTTGTCCACCTTTCGCCCCCGGAAAAGCCCTTCATTTCGGGACTTGTGCCGGTTCCACGCATCTGCGGCGGGCTTCATTTAGCCTGCGGCAAGTTCATATTGCCTGCGGCAAGTTCATATTGCCTGCGGCGCCGGGGCCGGTTGCCGCCATGCCCGGCGCGCCTCATATTCCTCTCATGGCCATACGCAAGATCGCCCGCATGGGCCACCCGGTGCTGCAGGGGGTGGCGAAACCCGTTCCGGACCCCACGGCTCCGGAGGTAAAGGCGCTCGTTCGCGACATGATCGAGACCATGATCGACGCGAACGGGGCGGGGCTTGCCGCGCCCCAGATCTATGAGCCCTGGCGGATCGTGGTCTTTCAGGCGCCACCCGAGCGCGCACCGGAAGGGATCGACGAGGAAGAAGCCTTCGACCACACGGCGCCTCTCACTGTCCTCATCAATCCGGAGATCGAGTTCCTTACCTCCGAAATGGAAAAGGGCTGGGAAGGTTGTCTTTCCGTGCCTGGCCTTCGTGGCGCCGTCCCGCGTTGTACTGTGCTTCGCTATGGCGGGCTCTCGCTCACGGGTGAGCGGATCGAGCGCGTCGCACGCGGTTTCCATGCCCGCGTCGTGCAGCATGAATGCGATCATCTCGATGGCATTCTCTACCCGCAGCGGATGGACGATCTTTCGGAACTTATCTTCGAGACGGAAGCGAGGGCCTTCGCCGCCGCGCGCCGTCCGGCAGAGGATCAGGAACAGGAGAAGGCAGATGCCTGAAGGTTCGACAGCGAAGAAGCGCCCCGGCACGGGCAAGGCGAAGGCTGACCGGCTGGAAGCCGCGCGCATGAAGATTCTGGAGGCTGCGCTCCCGCATGTCGCTTTCGATGGATGGACGCCGCGCCTTCTTGCCGAGGCCGCCGATGCAGCGGGCATTTCTCATGGAGATATGCGCCTCGCCTTTCCCGGCGGTGCCGCCGATCTTGCCGATTTCTTCCTCGCGGATGGCGACCGGCGCATGGAAGAGGCGCTGGCGCGGGAGGATATCGGTGCTCTCAAGATTCGCGAGCGGATCACGCGCGCTGTCCGTACACGCATCGAGGTCGATCGCAACAACCGTGAGGCCATGCGCCGTGCGGTAACGCTCTTCGCCTTGCCCTTGTCCGGCATGAGGGGACCGAATGCGCTCTATCGCACGGTCGATGCGATCTGGCGTGCCGTCGGTGATACGTCGACGGATTTCAACTTCTACACGAAGCGTGCGACCCTTGCGGGTGTCTTCTCGTCGGTTTCGCTCTACTGGTTTTCGGATGACAGCGAAAACTACCAGCGGACCTGGGCCTTTCTCGACCGGCGCATAGAAGATGTAATGCGCTTCGAGCGCGTGAAGGCGGGTGTAAAGGGTGTTGCGGCAAAACTGCCCGATCCCGTCGCGCTTCTCGGCCGGCTGCGTTACGGGCGCGGCTGATCAGCCCGGCACGCCGAAGCCGACGTCGATCCAGACCATCCGTTCGAAATGCGCGCCGAAGACCGTTTTCCTGTCTCCGGCGTCGTAACCCGATGTTTCTTCCGACTTGTGCATGCCGAGAATGCGCGGCGGCTGTCCTTCCGGTGCGCGCAGCGGCAGGTAGAGCGTCATCACATGTGAGATGAGCCCCGAGGCGTAGCGTGTCACGTGGCGCGCCTGCCAGGCGCAGGGCCGGTAGCCCATCTCGTGCATGTCACGCGCGCATTGCAGGCGCGTTTCCGGCGGCACGAAATCGAGCAGGTTGGCGCCGGTCAGGTCGGCGTCGAGGCGAGATGTCACCTCGGTGCCGACAAGGCGGTGGCTGATTTCGTCGGGGCTGTTGAACGAGAGGATCGTGAGGCTCGGCAGATAGCGTTTCACCGCCGCCGGGTTGAATGAGGATGCATCGGGGATGCCGCTCGGGCGCGGCAGGCTGCGCCAGTATTTGAAGACAGCAGTCTGCGAGGCGACGCCGAGCAGCGGCTCATCGGCAGGCTCGCCCGGGCTTGCGTCGCAAGCATTCATGAGGAGCTCGACCGTTTCCGGCACCCGCCCCATGGCTCTGTGTTTGTCTGACAGGGCGAACATGCGCCTTTCCGTTCTCCGCGGACCCAGCCGGCTTGGCCTGGACGGGTCTCCGCCCAGACCCCAACTTGGTCCGTGAGACGTTAACGGAGTATTACCGGGCCGTGCCCGGCACGCCGAAGCCGACATCGATCCAGACCATGCGGGCGATTTCGCTGGCGAAGTTCGGTTTGCTGGCCGTCCTGGTATAGCGTTCCGGGTTTTCCGGCGTGTGGACGCTGACGATGCGCGGCGGCTGCCGCTCCGGTCCCTTCAGGGGCAGATAGATGCTCTGTACATGGGCGACGCGGCCTGACGGATAATGCGTCAGGTAGCGCACCTGCCAGCCGCAGGGACGCCACGCAACTTCCAGCATGTCGCGCGCGCATTGGCGGCGATAGGAAGGATCGACGAAATCCAGCAGGTTCTTGCCTGTCGCGTCATAGCCGAGCCGGTCGGCAATGCCCGTCCCGACCAGGCGATGGCGGATCTCCTCCGGCCCGTTCACCGTCAGGATGGTCATGTCGGCAAGCCAGCTTCGCGCTGCGGCCGGGTCGAAATCCGAGGCGTTCGGAATGCCGCTCGCGCGGGGAAGGCTCAGCCAGTACTGGAAGAGATCCGTGTGCATCCTCGTGCCGAGAATGGGAGCGGTCGCATGCTCGCCCTCGCTCGGCGGCATGCTGGCGATGAAGTGCTGCGTTTCGTCCGCGCATTCCGAGACAAGCGCGGTCGCGGCCTCGTTCCGTGCCATTGCACTCTTCCCCTCGTTCCGGCCCGCGTCTTTCCGATAGCGATGGCCGGTGCCTTTCGGTCCCCTGACTTTCAGAGTGAAACGGCGAGGTTAAGAAGGGGTAACCGGGGGCCGTTTCCCGAGCGTGTAAAGCCGCGTCGCATGGCCCATCTTGCGGCCGGGGCGTGCTTCCGCCTTGCCGTAGAGATGCACGGATGTGTCGGGTTCGGTTGCGAGCCGCTCCCATTCGTTCACTTCGTCGCCGATGAGGTTGGTCATCACGGCGTCGGAGTGGCGGCGCGGGTGGCCTAGCGGCCAGCCGCAGACAGCGCGCATATGCTGCTCGAACTGGCTGACCGCGCAGGCATCCATCGTCCAGTGGCCGGAATTGTGAACGCGCGGCGCGATCTCGTTCACGAGCAGCCGCCGCTTCGAGCCTGCTTCCGGCAGCAGAAACATCTCCACGCCCATCACGCCCACATAGTCGAGTTCGCCTGCAATGCGCGCGGCGATGGCGCAGGCTTCGTCTGCCACCGCTTTCGGCAGCTCGGCAGGCGCCAGCGTCCGGTCGAGAATGTGGTTCTTGTGAATGTTTTCGACAGGGTCATAGGCCGCCGTTTGGCCGTCTATCCCGCGTGCGACGATCACGGAGATCTCGCGCTCGAATTTCACGAAGCCTTCGAGGATCGCGGGCTGCCGACCGATCTCGTCGTAAGCGGCGAGCGCCTCTTCCGGGCTCGCGATCTTCGCCTGCCCCTTGCCGTCATAGCC
>DLCG01000023.1 GCA_002480495.1 Rhodobiaceae bacterium UBA7804
ATCGTCGCCTTGGTAGGCTTTTACCCCACCAACTAGCTAATCCAGCGCGGGCCCATCTAGGGGCGATAAATCTTTCACCCGAAGGTCGTATACGGTATTAGCACGAGTTTCCCCGAGTTATTCCGTACCCCTAGGTAGGTTCCCACGTGTTACTCACCCGTCTGCCACTCCCTCCGAAGAGGGCGTTCGACTTGCATGTGTTAAGCCTGCCGCCAGCGTTCGTTCTGAGCCAGGATCAAACTCTCAAGTTGAGTTGATCCGACTGTATTCCTCGCGGGGAAAACCGCGAGGCTGACGCAAAATACACTCACATTCGTTATCCCGGCTTGGGACCGGGTAACGGGGTATGTGTGTAGAAACATCAGACAGTCAGTGTTCTGTTCGATCAGTTTCCTGATCTCGCGAGGACACCGCCGTCCACGTTTCTCTTTCTCATAACCACAATGTCAAAGAGCACCTGAGTCTCACGACGCTTATACGTCCCGAAACACAAGGGTCGTAACCGACCCGAAGGACAGCTTCACCTCGTCTTCCCGTAGGAAGCCGGGCCTGCTGTCATCCATCGTTGGATCGTTTACTAGGCCACAAAGAAAGCATCCGGGCAAGGCCCCTGAACTCTCTTACCTGAGGGTGCGAACCGCTTCCGGAGAAGCAAGGCCGCCGTGACCTCGTGGAGGCGGTTTATAGGGGGGTGTCCCATGCCTGTCAAACACCTTTTTCGCGCTTTCTTCAAAAAAATCGAGACCCTTTTGGCTTGACTCTCAATCCACCTTCTGACCCAGCCCGCCCAAGGGTTTCTGCGGGTAGATTCGGAGCCGAAACGGCCCGAAGCATGCAATGGGAAGCCTGCGGGGCTATGAGATGCCCTTATTGTCCCGAAGGCGCACAGCAATGGGCGTCACAATGCGCACTTGTTATGGAACAGGCCGACAAAGATCGAAGGAAAGAGACGCACGAAACCTTCATAACTGGTGAATATACTGGCTTTGGAACAGTCTCCGCGTTGACACGGGCAGGCCCCTCGGGGCATCGTCACAGTCACACAGCGTTACAGTTTGTTTCGGCGGTGGGGCAGTCCGCCAGTAACGCGATCAAGCGAGACTGATACCTTAGGATTTTCGGCTAAGTGCCGGAAAAGGCTGATCGGAATCGTGCCGGGGGCAGTGAGTTGTACGACACGGGGACCCACGTGACAGATCGAAAGACCGGCGGCGCCGATGGCGGGGACGCAGCGGCCGCCGAAAGCTTCTGGCAGCGCGCACGCCATAACGCCCAGCAATCCTTGAAACTCTATACATCCGCGAGCCGGCTGGCGCTTGGTCAGTCGCGCTGGATCGCGGCTTCGGCCGTACTCGGAACACTTTCGCTGGCGCTTGTCGGCGTAGGCGTGACCTCTCTGGTCGCGCCCTATGAAGGTGTGGCGACGGCATCGCTGACCGCAGACCGCGCACCGCGGGTAATCGCCTGGGACGCGAACGGCGCGCCGCTGCGCGACAAGCCGGTCATGATGGCCGCGAGCGAAGCAACGCCTCTCGCAGCCGGCGAAACGAAGAACCATCCGGTGACGGAGGAGGCGCAGGCCCTCGCCGCCGCGGAAGCCGAAGGACCGGAGGGCGTTGACGGACTGCGCACGGCCTCTATCGCGGACCCCGGCCTCTTCGATCCGCTCACGGAAGAACGGCTCGAGGCGGAGGCGGCAAGCCTTCCCGCCGTGCCGCAGCCGGTCGAAACGACGGTCAAGCTCGCCAGCGGCGAGACACTGATGGAAGTGCTGCAGGATGCGGGCGTCGACCGCATCGACGCCTATCACGCGGTCGCGGCGATGACCTCCTATTACAGCCCGCGCAAGCTGCGCGCCGGCCAGGAAATTTCGCTCACCTTCATGGAAGCGCCGGACGGCGCCGTGGGTGAAGGCGAAAGCGGCACCGCCGCCAAATATCTGACGGCACTCGCGATCGAGCCCGATATCGAGCGCACGATCGAGGTGACCCGCAACGAAGACGGCAGCTTCGGCAGCCAGGAAATCAAGCACGAATTCACGGAAGGCTTCGTTCGCGCGGCGGGCACGATCAACAACTCGCTCTTCCTCGACGGCGAACAGGCAGGCGTTCCCGCGCAGATCATCGTCGAACTGATCCGCATGTATTCCTACAGCGTCGACTTCCAGCGCGAGATCCAACCCGGCGACAAGTTCGAAGTCTATTTCAGCCGCAAGTTCGACGAGAACGAACGCCCCGTGAAGGAAGGCGACGTTCTTTATGCCGCGCTCACGGTCGGCGGCAAGTCCCACAAGCTCTGGCGCTTCGATCCGGGCGACGGCGCATGGGACTACTTCGACGAGAACGGCCAGAGCATGAAGAAGTTCCTGATGAAAACGCCGATCGACGGCGCGCGCATCAGTTCGACTTACGGTCTGCGCCGTCATCCGATCCTCGGCTATTCGAAGATGCATGCAGGCGTTGACTTCGCTGCGCCGCGCGGCACGCCGGTTTACGCAGCCGGCGACGGCACGGTGACCCGCGCGAACCGTTTCGGCAGCTTCGGCAACTACGTGTCGATCCGCCATGCGAATGGATATGAGACGGCCTATGCGCATCTGAACGGCTTCGCGCGCGGCATTCGCGCGGGCACGCGCGTGCGGCAGGGCCAGGTGATCGCCTATGTCGGCACGACCGGCCGCTCGACCGGTCCGCATCTTCATTACGAAGTGCATGTGAACGGCAAGAAGATGAACCCGCTGGCGCTCAAGGTGCCGACCGGCCGCAAGCTAGAAGGCAAGCAGCTCGCCGCCTTCAAGGAGATGCGCGCCGCCACGGCGACGCAGATGGCGGAAGCCCCGCTTGCGACCAAGGTGGCGCAGGTCGATGGCGAAAGCGTCGCGGACGCGAACTGATCTTCCGCACGGGAACGAAGAGAAGGCCGGGCCGCGAAACAGGCGCCCGGCCTTCTGTTTTTTGGCTGCTTTTGCGGGGATAAAGCGGCCCGATTCACGGCCGACCGTCATCGAAACGTCACGATAACGTCACAAACCGGTTTCGTGCGCGCGGCGCTCCCCGATCCGTACATGGAAACGCACGCGGTAGCGCATTCGGGAGCGCACCGGAAAAGGCTCGTCTTTCGTCTCTTCCGGAAGGCAGGGAGAGAGCACGGCCGGAAACGGCGGCAACTTGTCCCCGCTTCCGGGGATAACCCGCGCTTCAGGGGGCCAAAAAGGAAATCCCCGCTTTCCGCAACCCGCCGGAAACGGGCGCGCCCGGAGCACCCCCCTTCTCCCGAAGCAGCCCCCGAAGCGGCCTGCCGGAAGCAGGCTCCACCCCTCCAGTCTGCGCCCGGCCCCTCCCGACAAGCGCCGCCTTGCCCGCCGGAGCGGCGCCCTGTATTGTATACAATATTGAACACAAAAATAGCATCGCGCCGCCCCGGCCGGACAGACTTCGGAGACAGGAATGAAGAACAAGAAGAAGATCGCCGCGGCGATCGCCCTCGCGCTTGCCGTGGCGGGGAGCATCCACGCCTACAGGTCGACGCATCTCCTGCCCATATTCCTGGCCAACCTATCGATGGGCGAGATTCCGCAACCGCGCGCGCTTTCCCTGCCGGAGGTGAGCGCATGGACACCGGAGGGAAACCGGCATCCTTCGCGCGCCGAAACGCGGATGGCGGATATGGGCGTCTGGCGCGAACGCCACGGCGACGGCCGCAACTCCGACGAGACGCTGCTCGCGGGCGCACCGACCTTCGGCCCCGCAAAGATCATCGCGCCGGACGAACTCTATTTCACGGCGATCTCCTTCGGCCGCGACAGCACGATCTATGCGAGCCCGAACGCATCGAAGGACAAGACCTTCCTCGTCGCCTACGACATCGAAAGCGGCAAGGCACGCTGGCGGATCACCGCGAAGGGCCCGCGCCCCGCAGGCGGCGTGCCCATCATTCTGCCGGACGGGAAAGGCGGAGAGACGATCTACCAGATCGGTTACGAGGAGGCGCTGGCCGTCGCCCCCGACGGAACGATCCTCTGGCGCAGCCCGACAGGCCTCGAATTCGACCAAAGCAAGAGCGGCGCCGGACTGATGTGGGGCCCGAGCTACAACGCGCAGCTCGACATCGTCATGGGCGTGAGCGGCAAAGGCGAGTTCGTGGCCTTCGACCGCGAGACGGGCAAACTGCTGACACCAACGCCCCTTCGCGTGCCCGGCGCGCCCTCCCCCGTCCGCGATGTCGAAATGCCGCCGCTCCTCGCGCGGCAATTGACCGACGGACTGTCGCGCGCGCTCGGCTACCCGCTGCCGGACGATGTGGTCGCGGGCGTGCTGCGCGTCGTGCAGGGCGACGGCATCAACATCGCCAATTACCATTCGGTCGATCCGGAAACGGGCCGCATCTGGCTGAGCGCGACGGCGCCGGACGATGCGGACGGCAAGGCGGACGGATTGTCGGAATGGGGCGCGCTCTACGGCATCGACATTTCGCGCGAGGAAGCGACGGGCGAACTCTCGCTTGCGATCGGCTGCTCGGCCTTCTTCAACGGCGGCAGCGCCTCGACGCCCGCCCTGCGCGGCGACGGGCGCCGCATCTATGTCGCCGATGGCGAAGAACATCTGATGGCCTACGATTCGGATTGCCGGAAGCTCTGGTCCGTCGAGGCGGGCGCGCAGATCGTCGCCTCTCCGAGCGTCGCACTCGACAATGGCGAGATCTATGTCATCACCGCCGTCTCGCTGCTGAAGCTGATCGACAAGGGAGAGAGCGCCGCAATCGCCTGGGAAGCCGATTTCGACATGTATGACGCATCCTTCCCCCTCGCGCAGAAGAACCTGCTGACCGCCGCCATCGCCGCGAACGGTATCTATGCGCAGGCGGGCCTCGGCGTCGCCACGAAGAGCGCGAGCGAGCGGCCGGGCTTCCTGCCGCTTCGGCGCGGCGGCGTGCGGCTCGACCGCGAGACGGGCAAGACGCTTTGGTATGCGGAAAATACGGGCGATTCCGTCGCCGTGACGGAACTGGCGCCGAACGGCGCGCTCGTCATCCCGCAATCGCCGATCCGCTCGGTGCTCGCAGGCCTCGCCTTTGCGGGCAAGGAAGGGGAACTCACCGGCGGCATCGCGGTCTTCATGCCCGACCGGCCGGACCTGCTCGCGCGCGACGCCGTGTGTTCGGCGGCCGCTATGGCCGCACGCGGCGAGGCGGCAGCGGATGGCGATATGGCGGAGAGTTTCAGGGCCCAGGCCCGCGCGCTCATGCGGCAGGCGGCGGAGGCCACCCCTGCCCTCGCCGGGAGGACAGAGGCTCCCGCCGAACTATGCGCGGAACTGAAGGCCCACTGGCTGAAGGCGGAGTGAGGAAAGCTGGCGGAAACTCCGGCCCCACCCTCCCCGTGAGGGGAAGCACGGCATCGTGCGGACGTTTCACCATGTCTCGGGTCAGCATTTGAAGCGGTACTTGGCCGAGTTTGATTTCCGCTATAACGAGCGCGCCGCCCTAGGGGTTAACGACAGTGCTCGCGCTGACCGAGTCCTTCATGGTATTGTTAAAAAAAGGCTCATGTACCGAGACTCATGATGGGCGCGCGACAAGGACATAACGACCCTCTTCTCGCTGGCTTTTTCAGCGTATCCGAAGCCGCGCGCCTGCTCGGAGTAAAGCAAGTTCACATTCGCGGATGGATTAACGGCTACGCAAACAGTAGTGCGGGGCCGGTAATTAAGCGGGATTTCGAGGATCAGCGCACGGTCAGCTTTTTGGATTTGATGGAATTGCGCTTCATTGCCTTTTTCCGGGCTCAAGGCGTTTCCATGCCGACCATACGCCGGGCCGCAGAACGGGCGCGCAAGGAATGGCGTGTGCAGCACCCTCTTGCTTTGTCGTCTGCAAAGTACGTCACGGATCGGAAAAAGGTATTTGCCACAGCCGCTGAGGAAACGGACGATCCGGTCGCTTGGGATATGGCAAGTGGTCAGCATGAAATGTGGGGCACGATTGAACAGACAATCGAGAAAGGAGTCTTGTTCGATCCGAAGAACTATTTGGCTAAGACATGGCGCCCGTTGCCCGCGCAGTTCCCCAACGTGGTCATTGATCCGCGAATAGCGTTTGGCCGCCCTGTTGTTGCTGGAACCCAGGTCCCCACCTCGGTCTTGTTTCGCCAATGGAAAGCGGAGGGACACACAGATCGCGTTGCCAAGTGGTTTGAGGTTTCGCCAGAGGTCGTGGCGACGGCCGTCGAGTACGAACTGGTGGCCGCTTGAAGATACGCGGAGACGAGCATCTGTCCCCGTATATCGTGAAAGCAATTCGCGACCTGGCGCTGAGTCCGGGCTTTGAAATTTCATCAGTCCACGAACTAGGACAACAAGGGGCATCCGACGTTCATTGGATTACCTCTTTCGCAAGAGAGGGAGGGCACGCAATTCTTTCTGCGGACAGCGATTTTTTGACTCTCGCGCCTCAGGTAAATGCGGTCTTTGATACGGGCTTGCGCGTAATTCATATGCCCCACAAGTGGGTAAACGCCAAAGGGCACTTGCAAGCCGCGTTCATTCTTCAGTGGTGGAAGCGCATTGAAGATGCAGTGAAGACAATGAAATCGCGCGAATGTCTACGTCCGGAATGGAATATTACCGAGTCGGGACAGTTAAAGAAGGTTCCCATTAACTTCCAAAAAGCACAACGTGCCCGTCGAAAGGGTAAAGCCTGACGATCAAGCCGCCCGCTTTAAACAAGCGGCGAAGGAAGTCGGCGCGGACGAGTCCGAAGCCGCCTTCGAAGAAAAGTTACGCAAAATCGCTAACGCGAAACCTGACGGCCAGCCCAAACCCAGCGGCAAGTCCAAATAACCAAATAGACGAGGCCCCACGCGAGCGGGATGGGCAAGAGCGTCTTTATCGCGATGATCGCCCACACTGTTGATCTAGCATCATCTCGGAAGCCCTCTTTCTCGGTTACGCAGAGATCGCGCGCTTTCTGATCGTCGGGAAACAGTGCGAAGCAAAGCGGAATAATTCCATTGTACGCCTCGTAATGTCTGTCCCATTCCGCGCCCATATGCCAAAGGCCGCCTCCGAGAATCCATAGAACGGTCGCAACCACTCCAAGCCGGTGCCAGACGTTAAGGCGCTGCATGTCTAAATCCATCAATCGCTAGAGGGGCCCGCCAAGTAGATGGGCTTTTTGACATGAATTGCAGGCTCCAGCTCGTCATTGAGGACGTGCCCTCGGCGTTACTTTCCGAACTTGCCGAAGGTATTGGAAATAATCTTCGACACCTCCGCCTTTCCTGCATCCATAAGAGCCTTCTGGATGTCCCCGTATTTCCCGACGACAGTTCCACACCCAGCGCAAGTGACAACGTCATCGTCGTGGGGCGGGTTGTTCGGCAGGGAGAACGTCTCACTTCCGCACTCTGAACAGGTAGCGGACACGCGATCTTCGGCCATCATCTGCTCCATCCTGAATCGGAGGATTCACTTTAGCTCACGCTAGCGAGACAGGCGACTCGCGGGGTTGGGTTTGCAAGGTATATTATTTCCCCCTTGAGGGAGGGTCGAAAAATTCGAGCCCGCGAGAATTTTTCAGGGAGGGGCCGGGAAGAAAAGGCAGGGCGCGTCAGCTTCCCGAGGCTTCGACGAGCTGCTCCATCGCCTTGAGACCGCTCTCGTAGATCTCGTCGACAAGCGCCGAAGCCTTCGCACCGTCTCCTTTGACGATGGCGTCGGCGACGGCCTTCCACCTCTTCGCCGCATAGACGCGGCGGTCGCGCTCCGCGACGATGAGATTGCGCAAGGCGCGCCCGCTTGTCGGCATGCGGTGGACATCGTCGATGATACGGCGGAGGAACTGGCTATGCGCGGCATCGCAAATGGCGAAAACCAGCCGGATGGTGGCGAGGCGAAAATCCTGCGCACTCATCTCCGGTCCCTCCGCCACGATCTGCCGGGCGATGCGCTGTATCTCGTCGCGCTCCGGCTTTGCCGCATCCTCGGCGGCCCGCATCGCGGCAAGCGAGACGAGCTTCGCGCGCACCTGGGCAATGGCCTTGAACTCGCGCTTGTCGTGACGCGCGACGGTCGCCCCCTTCATGCGTTCGATGACGATGAACCCGCGCGCTTCCAGGCTGTGCAGCACTTCGCGGATCCGCCCGCGCGTGACGCCGAAACGGTCCGCGAGGTCCTGTTCGCGCAGCCGCTGGCCCGGCGTGAAGACGTCATCCTCGATGAGCTTCACGATCCGGTCGCAGATATCCTGAACGGAGGGAAGATGGACCACATCTTTTTCCGGCTTTTCCGGCTTTTCCGGTTTTACCGGCTTCGCTTCCGCCGCCTTGCGCGGCTTCGCCGACCGCGCTCTGGTCTGAGCCTTCTTCAAGGATAACTCCCCCGGTTCCGCGCCCTCCGCTCCGGGCGTCTGTGCCTCTTTGTATTATATGCAATCCTGTATACGCAATTGACGCCACCCCAGCCCGCCCGATGCCCTTGCCCGCGAACCGGGTAAAAGAGGGGCCCGCCCATAGGGGAGGAACGGGCCCCCAAGGTCCTTGCGAGGAGGGACTCGCAGGGAGGGAGACATGAACCCCTGGCCGCTTCTCCGGCAAGCGCCGCCGCCTGCCGGTTCCGGTTCTAGCGGCGTCCGGCAAGCCGGAGGTAGTCGGGCTTGAAGATCGTCTTGTCGATGCGCCCTTCCTGGCCTGCCAGATAGTCGTAAGGCGCCTCTTCGTTGCGGAGCTGGGCCGCGACATAGCGATGCGCATTGATGTCGTAGTGGAACTGGACGCGATTGACGCAGGCGGGCAGTTCCCAGATCACGCCGATCGGGCCTTCCTGCACGCGCCACAACTCGCCGCGCCCGTCATAGAGCTCGGTGGCGGCGATGATCCAGCTGTCCTCGTCGCTGTAGAAGACGCGCCGGTTGTAGAGATGGCGGAGGCCCGGCCGAAGCGTTCCCTCCGTCTTCCAGACGCGGTGAAGCTCGTAGCGCATGACATCGCGCGCAGGGAACCGCGGCTGCAGGATATGCGCGTAGGAGACCGACTTGTCGTTCAGTTTCCAGTCGTTATAGGCAATGTAGAGCTCCTGCTTGCCATGCAGCGTCCAGTCGTATCGGTCGAGCTGGCCGTTATACATATTGGCCTGATCCGCGACGATGAGCCCGTCGAGCTCGGTGATCGGATTGTCGTAGCGGAAATCGGGCAGGCGCCTCACGCGGCGCTGGCCCGGCATGTAGCGCCAGGTTTCGCGGTCGCCATTCACCGCCTCGCGGATCAGCATGAGCGAGCCTGCGATCGCGTTCGGGCTGAGAATTTCCGTGATCTGCTCGCCGCCGACATTTTCCATCGCGGCGAAGCCGGAGAGCGCCGGATCGTGGAAGCGCGAATAGCTCGTGCGCTCGAGTAGGCCGATCGCGAAATTGCCGCTGTCCTTCTTCGGCGAGGCGGTGACGAGGCGGCCGGTGGAGCCGACGCCCTGATACCTGATGAGATGGTTCCAGACCACTTCCGCGCCCGACTGCGGCACGGGGAAGAGGAAACCCCCCTTGCCGTTCAGGAGCCGCCCGTCGCCGTCGATCTTCGCGACGCCGATATTGGCCTTCGTCGCCTCGTAAACCGATTGCGGATAGGCGCAGGAGCGGTGCGAGGGATAGACCGGCATGGTGTAGTCCTCGTGGCGCTTCAACAGCGCAAGCTGCCCGGCGCTCAGCTTCGAGGCGTATTGATCCGCATTGCTACCGTCGATGACGAAGAGCGGCTCTTCGCCGCCGAAGGGATCGGGGCGGCTGTCGCCGGGCTTCCACCCCGCGGGCGGAGCGGAAATGCCGCCCGTCCATTCGGGGATCGTGCCCTCCGCATTGCCCGCACGTTCCGCGCCGACCGGCGTGAGGCCGGGGGCAGGCCCGGACTGGGCTCCGGATTGAGCGAAGGCCGGAGACGGTAAAAGCGACAGTGACAGCGCGAAGGCTGCAAGGATTGCGAGATACTTCAATTTTTCCTCCCTCGGATAGGCGGGGTACCCGGCCTAGAACGAGTAGCTGATGGAGATGTCGACGAAATCGCGGTCGCTCAGCAGGTCATCGCCGCCTGCGCCGAAATTGTTTGTGTAGGAGATCGCGGCCCGCCAGTGATCGAGATAGGCGGCGCCCACGCCGAGCGTGACGATCTTTCGGTCGTCGATGAGCGTCGCGCCGTTCGGATTGTTGGGTTGCGTGCCGCTGACATCGTGACGGAAGGCGACAGTCGGCGTCAGTGTGACGGCGGTGCCGAAGGCTTCCGGATAGGCAAGGCTGGCGGCAAGGCGGTAGCCCCAGGCCCGTTCCGTCGGGCGCGACTTGCTGTCCGGCACGGCATAGGGAACCGTCGGATCGAGGTCGGGATAGAGATTGCCGACAAGTTCGCCCGAGAGCGTTCCGTTGAGCGCGCCGAGCGCATCGATGGCGCGGCCCGCGATCCCATCGCTCGGACCGAAGGAACTGATGCTGGTGAGCGCGGCCTGCCACTTTTCGACCTCGACGACGCCGGACTGCGAATAGAAGCCGCCGAGAGGCCCCGCCGCCGCATTGCCGCGCGCGAAGGCGACGGTGGAAGCGAAATCGAGCGGCGCGGGGAAATCCGGCTGGTAGGAAACCTCGCCGCCGATGGACGAGCCGAAGAGCTGCGTGTTGAAGCTCGCGCCATAGAGATCGATGTCCTCGGCATATTCTTCGTAATAGCCGACAGGGCGCGTGAAGGGCGGAAAGGGAATGCGCTGCGCCGTGACGCCGAGGATCGGCGTCTTCGAATGGTAGCGCAGATAATAGAGACCGAACTCGGCGCTCCAGTCCTCGACGAAATAGCGAAGCGCCGTGCCCCACTGGCCGGAATTGCGCGGCTCCTTGCTCGCCGTCTTCGGCATGGAGCTCGCGAAGGCGGCATTGCCGATGGCGCCCGGATCGGAGCCAAAGAAGAAGCCCTGCGTTCCATCGCCCGTCAGATCGCCTTGCGAGAAGAAGGAACCGACCGGATCGAGCTCGGTCTTCTCCCAGGTGAACTGGTAATAGGCCTCGACGCTGAACCCGCCGGGAAGCAGGCTCGAAATGCGCGCCATGGGCGTCGGCAGGGTGGCGACTTTCAGTTCCGAGCCGGCCTGATGAACCTTGGCGACGTCGATCGGGTTCGTGGCGTTGATGCCGCCCTGCGTGAAGAGCGACTCGCCCCAGTTCACGACCTGGTTGCCGAGACGGATATCAGTCGGCATCCCCGCAATGTCGAAAAGCCCGTAGACATAGGCATCGAGAAGCTCGAAGCCCCGGCCCGCCCGCTCGCGCGCGGCATCCGCAAGATCGGTGCGGCGGGTGGAATCGGCATCGTTCAGCACCGCGTCGTAGAAATAATGGACGCGGACGAAGGCGCCGAAATTTCGCCATTCGAGATCGAGATCGTGGCTCATCGCGACGGGCGCGGAAACGATGTCGCCGCGCTCGAAATTGAGATTGCCGTCATCCCTGTTGGTCGCGTTCGGATTGCAGCCGCCATTCGTCGTGCCGACGAGGCGGCAGTCGCGCTGCGCGGCGCGAATGATGACGCCGGCGGTCGCCGTGCTGTCGAAGCTGCCGGTGAGTTCGCCGAACCTGAATTCGGTCGCACCTGCCCCGGACGCGAAAATCGTCATGCCGAGGCCCGCGGCCAGCGCACATCTTGTCTTGCGGTCGATCATTCTCCCCCCTTGGCGCGGCAAGGACCGCGCCGCCCCGTTTCGGCGGCGACCCGAAGCGGCCTGTCTGACAAAACACCTTCAGGGATCGCCGTTCCGGGAGGGCGCGTGGCGCCCTTCCTGCCCTTCGGTTTCCTCGGGCGCGCCGTTCCTGCGGGCGCCGGTTGCGAAGAATTGTATACAATTTTGTATTCAACGCAAGAGGCGCGGGGGGAGGAAGGTTTCAGCCCGGATAGGGCGCGCAGAAGGACGCCTTGCGCGCCTCCTCGATCACGGGGAGCGAGGCCTCGCTTTCGATCACACGGCGGACGATCGCCATGCCGCGCTCCGCCGGAGCCTCCACGAGGCGCGCGCCTTCCGGCAGACGCGCCGGGACCGCACCGCCCGGCGCGACGACGACGATTATGTCGATCGGGCCGCCGCGCTCCCGGTCGTCCTCGACGAAGTAGTTGTCGGTCCGGGACGAGAAGAGCGAGAGCGATGTGTAGGGCTCGCTCTTGGCGACCGTGAGGCGGACAGGCCCGCTTGCTAGATCGAGGACGCAGGCCGAATAGGCGAGATCGGGACTGGGGCGCACCACGGTGCGCGCTTCCGCCGTGGGGGGCGGCGCATCCTTCATGACATTGGGCCCCTCCTCGCCCGCAATGCGCGACATGGCGATGCCCATGATGACGGAGGGCAAGGCGGCGATGACCGCGAAGTGGACGGTGAAGGCGGTGGCGAGCGCGGCGGCGCCCATGAGCAGGGAACGGTTCACCGGCAGCCCTCCCGGACGATGGTGGGGAGCGCGACGGCGGCGGGATTTTCAACCACGGCCGCGCCCGGATTGTAGAGACGCGCTGTCATGTCGAACCGCTCGCCGCGGCGGACGGGAAGCCAGTTGCCGGGCTGCCTGTCGGCCGAGACGCGGATGAGGAAACGGCCATCGCCTTCGCGCGCGACGCTCGACTTCGAATAGGAGTAGATGCCCGCTTCGTTGGGAATGAGATGGCTGTCGGGCCCATAGGCCGTGATGCTCCACCAGCGCGCGTCGAGATCGCGGCCCGTGACGATATAGGTGCAATCGCCGGAAAGGAGGTCGCCCGAACCGTCGCGCGAGGCGGTGTAGTAGACGGTCTGTTCGCTCGAAAGCGCGAGAAGGCCGAACAGCGCGACGCGCGCCCGCGTCCTCATATCCGCCGCTTCGCTGCCATAGGCAAGGCTCGTCGCCCAGACACCGGCATGAAGCTCGCCCCGCCCGCTCGCGACCGAAAGCAGGGCCGTGGCGATGCCGAGAACGGCGCCGAGAAGGAGCGCGACGCCCCATTGCCAGGCGCTGAGCCGCGCCCAGACCGCAGCAGCCTGCCGCCGCAACCGCAGAAGGGCGAGAAGTATCGCCCTTCCCGCTTCCCCGAAACGCATCATCGTCAGGCTGCCTCCACGCGAAACCCTTCACAAACCGGACACAAAAATCCCGGCTGCGCCCATATAGGCGAGCCGGGATTTATTGTCTACAATCTTGTATTCGAAATTAGCCGAGCGGCACCGACAGGCTGAGAGAGAAGCCTTCCGTCCGCCAGTCGTCGCGGCCGACCGAATGCGACCAGCCGAGACCGAGCGAGAGCCCGCCGCCGAAACGGGCCTCGAGACCGGCACCCGCGCGGCCGTAATTGCCGTCGCCCTCGCCCGTGCGCGCACTGAAGAAGAGATCCGGCAGCGTGCTCGGCGCGACGGTTACGCTGCGGCTGCGATCCGCGAACTCGCGCCCCCAGTGAAGACCGGCGGAAGGAACGAGTTCCACCGCACCGAAGGTGAAGGAAGTTTCAGCCTCGACGCCGATTTCACCGAGAAGCGATTCCGCGCTCTGCTCGCCGACGATCAGATTGAAGCCCGCGGGCGCGCCCGTCTCCGTGAAGCCGTCGAGGTCGATCCGCGCGCCATGCAGCGAGGCGCGAGACCGCAGGGTGAAGCGGTCGAGCGCGAATTCATAGCCGAGCGAAAGCGTGGCCGCATATTCCTTCGCCGATGTCGAGCCCGCCGCGCGCACGCCTGCGATGCCGGGATTGCGCTTCGTCCAGTAGTTCGCCTTGCCGGCGGAAAGGGCGATATCGGCATCCGGCAGGAAGGAGGCCGAAGGCGACCAGCCGCCGAAAAGCGTGACGAGGACGTGGTCGGCGTCGGACGAGCTGCCGTCGCGCAAGCTCGCATCGCTCTGGATCAGCGTGCCCGCCGCACCGAAGGACCAGGCCTCGCCCGGAAAGCGGATACCGAGCGTTTCCGAACTCGCCTTGGCGGCGACCGCGGGATCGAGGCTCGTCGCCGAACGGTCGAGGAAGTGACGATCGGCGAAGAAGAAAATCTCACCCCAGCCGCCAAGCCCGGAAAGATCGAAATGCGGCACGTCGCTCTCGGCCGCGCTCGCAAGCCGGACGGGCTCCTTCGCACCGCGCGACGAGAAGAGCCGCCCCGCGAGCCGCTGCTGCACGGACTGCAGCGAGAGCAGGCCCGCATCCGCCACCGCCGCCTGCGTCAACGGGGATTCCGCAAGCGCATAGCCTGCCTGCGCGAAGATCTCGTGCATGCGCGATGTCGGATGCACACCGTCCCAGGAAATGCGCTGCACCTCTTCTTCCGGCGTGCAGGTATTCACCGCCGTGACACCGCGCCCGGAGATGCAGGGCGTCGATGCGAGCAGGGGATCCATGCCGAAGACTTCGGGATTCTGCTCCACATAGGCCGCAAGCGAGAGCGTGTCGACATAGATGATGTCCACGCCGGTTTGCTGCTTCGCCTCGATCCAGGCCTCCTCGAGCGTCGTCTCGATGATGTTCCCCTCAGGACCGTAATAATTCATCGTCATGAAGGTCTGCGCGCCCGCATCGTGAAGGCGCGTCACGCCCTCGACGATATTCGCCTTCGTGGTGTCCGGATTGGCCGTCCAGCCGAGAAAGGGCGCTTCGAGAAAGTCGTTGCCGCCGATGCTGATGAAATAGAGCGCGTTGGGATCGAGCGAGCCGCCTGTCCGCGAAAGCATGTAGCTGATCTGGCTGTCCGTGCCGGTCCAGTTTCTCTGCGGTCGCTGCAGCATTTCGAAGGGAAAGCGATAGGGCCCGAAGTTGCTGCCCGAAGCCGCGCCGCCGATCGCATAGTTCTGCGTGTCGGCGGGCGAGATGCCATAGAGCGAGCCCACCTGCTCCGCCATCACCGGCCCGTTCGAGAAACGCCCGGCAGGACGCGAAGCTGAGTCGAGCAGATCCGGATTGAGCTGCCAGACCTCCACCCCCTGTTTCAGATGAACGCTCTGGACGCCGTCATCCGACCAGCTGTCGCCCATGACGACCATGCTGGTGAAACGGCCGGCCTCGGCGGGACCGGCAAGAGCGATAGCCGAAAGACAGAACCCGGCGGCCACCGCCCGGCGCAATTGAGCAGACAGGAACATTCTTTCCTCCTCCCGTTCCTCGCACCCCCGAAAGGCGCTTCGGCGGCGGAGGATAGGGAGAAGGCGGGAACGAGTCTACAAAATTGTATACAATTTATATCTGAGATCGCATTGTTGTGGCGCCTTCCTTACCGTTACGCATTGCCTCACTATCCCCTTCATGGCTGACACGCGTACCCCCGAACAACGCACCGCCATAATGAGAGCAGTGCGCAGCAAGAACACAAGCCCGGAACTGAAAGTCCGGCGGCTCGCCCATCGTCTTGGTTATCGCTTCAGGCTTCACGTCAAGACATTGCCGGGAAAGCCCGATATCGTCTTCCCGCGCCTGAACAAAATCATCCTTGTCCACGGATGCTTCTGGCATGGCCACAATTGCAAATATGGAAAACCGCCGAAATCGCGCCTCGACTTCTGGGGGCCGAAGATCGCAGCGAATCAGGCCCGAGATAGACGGACCCTTCGAGCGCTTCGTTCCTTAGGTTGGGATGTCGTCGTCATTTGGCAATGCCAGACTAAAGACATGAAAAAGCTGGAAAAATGGCTTGCTGCTTTCTTGAGCCGCAAATCCGATCGACAGCGGCAAAGCAAATAGGTATCCTAGAGATCAAATCTAAATCGAGGAGTGGAACATGCGGCCAACCGGCATTGATCTGTTCGCCGGCGCTGGGGGAATGAGTCTCGGCTTCGAGCAAGCCGGGTTCGACATTGTGGCTGCGGTTGAGATCGATCCCATCCACGCAGCCATTCACAAATACAATTTTCCGCGCTGCACGATGATCGCTCGCTCGGTCTCCGATCTGACGGCGGAAGACATCCGCGAAATGGCGGGGATCGGCGAACGCAAGATCGACGTCGTTTTCGGCGGTGCACCTTGCCAAGGCTTCTCACTCATTGGGCATAGGGCCATAGACGATCCTCGCAATTCTCTTGTCAAAGAATTCGTGCGGATCGTCACGGAGCTCGACGCCTCTTACTTCGTTTTCGAGAACGTGAAGGGCCTGACGGTCGGACGCCATCGCCGCTTTCTGAATGAAATTATCGAGGAGTTCGGAAAACATGGGTACGATGTCCGGGACCCGTGGAAGGTTCTGAACGCTGCGACACTTGGGGTACCGCAAAGCCGCGAACGCCTCATTCTGCTGGGCGCAAAAAAAGGGCTCTCCATTCCGGGATACCCGAAGGAGAACGAGGTTCGCACCGGTTCACAGAAGAAGTTCGGGCCAACCTGCGAAGAAGCTCTCGGCGACATTCCCGATGCAGAAGCGTTCCCGCAATTGCTCAAATGCGACGAAGTGGAAGCGAGTGCATGGGGGGAACCTAGCGAGTACGCTCGCCAGATGAGGTGCCTCGACAATGAGGCCTGGCATCACGGATATCCCCGCAACTGGAATCCTTCGTTGCTGACCTCCAGCATGAGGACGGATCACTCCGACATTTCACGCCGACGCTTTGCCGAAACGCACGAGGGTCAGGTCGAACCGATATCCCGTTTCTTCAAGCTTCCATCGCAGGGCGTAAGCAATACTCTTCGAGCCGGAACGGACGCGTCGCGTGGAGCCTTCACGAGCCCCAGACCGATTCACTACCGCTATCCTCGCTGTGTGACGGTAAGAGAAATGGCCCGATTGCACGGCTTCCCCGATTGGTTTCGCTTTCACGAAACGAAATGGCACGGCGCTCGACAGATCGGCAACGCGGTTCCACCACCTATGGCACGCCGCGTAGGCGAAGAAGTCATGCGCGCGCTTGGTGCTTATCCGACCCGTCCCGAAGAAACGCTCGATCTGGGAGATACCTACCTCTTGCGCATGGGCATGAAGGAGGCGTCCGAGTTTTTCGGTGTGGAATCGCCAATTGGAAAAAGGGATCGCAAAAGCGGCGCGCGAAAGCGCAAGCAGCATGAGATTGAGGCTGCGCTCCAGACATTGAGAATTGCGAATGACTAAGAAACCCTCCAAACGATCCAGCAAAGAAAATCGATACAAGATGCTGATCGAAAGCATATTTTTCGATCATTGGAAGAAGGGTACGAAGGAATTCGAATTCGCGCGCATTGAGATAGAAGAGAAAGCAGCCGAGTTCGACATCAAGCTTCCAAAGAACATTGGCGATGTCCCTTATACATTTCGGTACCGGGCTTCGCTGCCGGATAAGGTTGTGGAGACGCAGCCAAAAGGCCTCGAATGGATAATTGAAGGAGCCGGCCGCTCTAGATATCGGTTCAAATTGGTTCCCGCCACTCGCATCTCCCCACGAGCGGAATTGCTGACTGTTGCAATTGCGGACGCAACTCCGGAAATTATTCGCGCGTATGCGTTGGATGACGAACAGGCACTCCTCGCCATTGTCCGCTACAACCGACTGATCGACACTTTCCTCGGATTGACCACGTATAGCCTCCAGAATCACCTGAGAACCACGGTGAAAGGAATTGGACAGATCGAGATCGACGAACTCTATGTCGGTCTCGACAAGTACGGATGTCACTACGTTATTCCGGTTCAGGCGAAAGGCGGAAAGGATCAGATCGGGGTCGTTCAAACGACGCAAGATATTCGCTTTGTCGAACAGAAATTCCCCGGGATGCGATGCCGCGCGATCGCAACGCAGTTCATGCCCGATGGGGTGGTAGCTTTGTTCGAGCTCACCCTCAAAGGCGATCAAATCAAAGTGGTCGACGAACGGCACTATCAGTTGGTTCCGGCAGACCAACTCGACCAAAGCGCAATCAGAAACTACCGCCCTTAAGCAAAAAGGCCGCTCGGATGAGCGGCCTTTTCGATTCGGTATCGCATCAAGACGTCAGTGGACGATGCGGCGGCCTTCATCGTCGACATCGGAAACGGCGCTGCCGCCGGCGGACGGCACCTCGCCCGTATCCGCATCGACCTCGTGGCCGTCGATGATGAGGCCCTCGGCGCCGGCCGAAACCTTCACCGCCTGCCCGTCCGCGATCTCGCCCATGAGCAGGAGCTCGGCGAGCGGGTCCTGCACATTGCGCTGGATGACGCGCTTCAAGGGCCGCGCGCCATAGACGGGGTCATAGCCCGCATCCGCAAGCCAGGTCCGCGCCGCCTCGTCCAGCTCGATGACGATCTTGCGGTCGGCAAGGAGCTTCTGCAGACGGCCCATCTGGATGTCGACGATCGTGTCCATCTGCTCGCGGGTGAGCCGGTGGAAGAGCAGGATCTCGTCCAGACGGTTGAGGAACTCCGGCCGGAAGCGCGAGCGCACCACATCCATGACCTGCGCGCGGACGAGCTCGATATCTTCGCCCGGCTTCTGCTCGGCGAGATATTCCGCGCCGAGGTTCGACGTCATGATGATGAGCACGTTCTTGAAGTCGACCGTGCGGCCCTGCCCGTCCGTGAGACGTCCGTCATCCAGCACCTGCAGGAGGACGTTGAAGACATCCGGATGCGCCTTCTCGATCTCGTCGAACAGCACGACCTGATAGGGCCTGCGGCGAACGGCTTCCGTCAGCGCGCCGCCTTCCTCGTAGCCGACATAGCCCGGAGGCGC
>DLCG01000017.1:0-123 GCA_002480495.1 Rhodobiaceae bacterium UBA7804
CACGGCCTTCAGCCGCTCCTCGAATTCGCCACGATACTTCGCGCCCGCGATGAGCGCGCCGAGATCGAGCGCCATCAGCGACTTGTTCTTGAGGCTTTCGGGCACATCGCCATTCACGATGCG
>DLCG01000017.1:472-271298 GCA_002480495.1 Rhodobiaceae bacterium UBA7804
CTTGCCGACGCCCGGCTCGCCGATGAGGACGGGATTGTTCTTCGTGCGCCGCGAGAGCACCTGGATGGTGCGCCTGATCTCCTCGTCGCGGCCGATCACCGGATCGAGCTTGCCCGAACGCGCATCGGCCGTGAGGTCGCGCGCATATTTCTTCAGCGCGTCATAGGCATCTTCCGCGCTCGCGCTGTCGGCGGTGCGGCCCTTGCGCACGCGCTCGATGGCGGCGTTCAAGGACTGCGCCGTGACGCCGGCGGTCTTGAGGATTTTTTCCGATTCGGTTCCCGGCGTGAGCAGCATCGCCAGAAGCAGGCGCTCCGCGGTCACATAACTGTCGCCCGCTTTCTTCGCGAGCTGTTCGGCCTGATCGAAAACCTTGGCGACTTCGGGGGCGAGATAAAGCTGGCCCGCGCCGGAACCCTCGACCTTCGGCATCTTGCCAAGCGCCGTCTCGACGCCCTGGAGTGCCTGGTCGGGGCGGCCGCCGGCCGCGCGAATGAGACCCGCAGCGAGGCCTTCCTCGTCGTCGAGCAGAACCTTCAGGAGATGTTCGGGCGTGAAACGCTGATGCCCGGAGCGGACGGCAAGCCCCTGCGCGGACTGGATGAAGCCGCGGCTCCGGTCCGTATATTTTTCAAAATCCATCTATCTTCCCTTTCAAGCACGCTTTGAGACAGCCGACGCCTGCCGCGCCGTCAAATGCGCCTTATCCGAATTGGCTCCAGCCCTCTTCGAGGCTCTGGACCTGTTCAGATATTGGTGTTGCCTGATAGTCACACAAGGGGCAATCTCCAGACAGTTTGCCGCAGAAACCTGCCGAATTCATGAACCGGAGGAAGAGACCGTGGGAGAGAGCGCAAGGATCGTCGGCCTCTATCGATATCCGGTCAAGGGGCTTTCGCCGGAACCGCTTGCCGAGGCGAAGCTGGAGGCGGGAGGGACCTTTCCTCACGACCGGGCCTTCGCCATCGAGAACGGGAAACACGATTTCGACCCGGCGAACCCGAAGCACTTTCCGAAGATCAAGTTCCTGATGCTGATGCGGAACGAGCGGCTTGCCGCGCTCAAGACCCGTTTCGACGACGCCGCGACCACGCTGCACATCACGCGGAACGGAGAAGAAGTGCTCGCCGCCGACCTGATGACGGCGGAGGGCCGAAAGGCGCTGGAAGACTTCATGCGGCGTTACATGGCCGACGAGTTGCGCGGCGAACCGCGCGTCGTCCATGCGCCGGGCTTCTCGCATTCCGACGCGCCGGCGAAACTCGTTTCCTTCATCAACATGGGGAGCGTGCGCGCGCTGGAAGAGAAGGTGGGCGCTCATGTCCATCCGCTCCGCTTTCGCGGAAACGTCTATCTGGAAGGCCTCGTCCCCTTCGAGGATCACGGCTGGGTGGGCAAACGCTTCCGCATCGGCGGCGTCACATTCGAAGGCGTGTTTCCTACCGAACGCTGCGCGGCGACGAATGTCGATCCCGAAACGGGCGCGCGCGACATGGAGATTCCGAAGACGCTTCTGCGCCACTGGAACAGCGCCGATCTCGGCCTCTACGCGGTGGTGAAAACGCCCGGCACGATCAGGCCGGGCGACCGGCTGGAGATGGAAGACTGAGGCCGCCATTGCGCGCCGCAGCGGACCGGCCGGCTAGTCCTGACTTTTGAAGGTCAGATACATCAGACAGAGATAGACTGCGGGAATGACGATCAGGACGCCAAGCTCGACGAAGGTTGGCGCGGGGCACCCATTGTTCACCATGCGATAGCCGACGAACAGGACGCCGGCGAGGATGACAAGGAAGCCGACATACCACGGCGTCAAGGCATTGCGTTTCGAATCCCCGTAGGCCATGAGCCTTCTCCCTGAAATTGGTGTCGGATCCAATCTGCGGGAGGCAGGGGCGCGCCGCATTGACATCGATCAAATGCGGCTGCGCCACGGCCGGTGAAGCCAGCCGTGGCGCAGAAAGAAGCAGGGTTCCCTTAGATTCAGTCCGCGGCGTTGCTCTCGGCCGGGGCCTGCTCGGCGCGGGCGCCTTCGCCGCGCGGGCGGCGGCGGCGATTGTTGCGGCGGCGCGGCTGCGCCTCGCCTTCGCCCTGTTCGCCACGGGCATTGGCCTCGGCATTGTCGTCGCCATCCTCTTCGGAGGAAGCGGCTGCCTCGCCTTCGCCATTCGCATGGCCGTTCGGCTGACCGTTGCCATTCGCGGCGCCATTCTGGGCACCGTTCTGGCCGCCCTGCTGATGCCAGGGCTGGCCGGGATGGCGCGGCTGCGGACCGTCGCTGCTTGTGTAATCCTGATCCGTCTCCTCGTCCTCGTCGGGACGATAGCCGAGGCTGGTCTGCTGGCGCTGCTGGCCTTCCTGACCCTGCTGGGCGGCCATGAGCAGACGGTAATAATGCTCGGCATGCTGATAGTAGTTTTCGGCCGTGACACGGTCGCCCGCCGAAATCGCATCGCGCGCGAGCTGCTGGTACTTCTCGCAGATATGCGCGGCGGTGCCGCGAATCTTCACGTCGGGACCATTGCTGTCATAAGCGCGGTTGGCCGAGTGTTGCGGCTTGCGTCCGCGCCCGCGAGAGCGCTTGGAGTTATTTTGCCCCTGCCTCATATCGTCTGATTTCTCGCTACTGGTTCAACTCAGGGTCCTGGCTTCGACACTGTCATGTCAGGGTCTTGTCCTGCTTCCGGTATTCCGCGAGCGCCCGGAACAAATCCCGGCACTTCCTCGTGCGGACGGCAAAGCTTCGCCGCACCGGCATCGCCAGGACCTTCGGTCCCGCGAGGCGGACTTCCCCAGCACACATCTGACGTCCCTCGAAGGATGCGGTCAGGTCGGATGCTAAGAAATTCTGGCCTGTATCGTGCCGCCAAGCCCCAGCGCGACGATACGTTTCAAAGGCCTCAAGTTCATTCGGGCTGCCTTCAGCGCCTTTCGAACCCGATCCGAATGCGGAACCCGCTTCGGCCTGTCGTCCCTGATTGTCGGAGGACGGGGTTCGAGGAGCGAGGCCAAACTGCCCGGCTCGTTTTCCCTGACAAGAAAGTAGCGTCCCGGAGCCGAGATTCCAACCGTTTTCTGCCCCCGGAAACCGGAAGTTTCAGCCGCGTGGCCAGGCTGCAACGAGCGCGCGCGGGATACCGCCGAGATCCGGGACAACGCGGGGAACGCGGAAGCCCGCCGATTCGAAGAGCCTCGCGACCTCTTGCGCCTGTCCCGCGCCAAGTTCGATCACGGCATGACCCGTCTGCGTCAAATGGTCCGGCAGGAGGCGCGCAATGGCGCGATAGGCGTCGAGACCGTCCGCACCGCCATCGAGCGCGAGCATGGGATCGTGCAGCCGCACCTCCTCGTCGAGCCCGGCGATGTCGGCATGGACGATATAGGGCGGATTGGAGATGACGAGATCGAAGCGCCCCTCGACATTGGCCGCCCATTCGCTCTCGACGAAAGATGCACGCGCCGAAAGCCCGAGCGCCGAAGCATTCGATGCCGCGACCGCAAGCGCGCCTTCCGACAGGTCGACGCCGAGGCCCGTTGCATCGGGCCGTTCATGCAGCAGCGCGAGAAGAAGGCAGCCCGTGCCCGTGCCGAGATCGAGAATGCGGGGACTCTGGACATCACGAAGCAGATCGAGCGCGGTTTCGACAAGCGTTTCGCTATCGGGCCGTGGATCGAGGGTGGCCGGGGTGACGGCGAAAGTCAGCCCCCAGAATTCGCGGGAGCCGAGAATGCGCGAGACGGGCTCGCGCGCGAGCCGGCGGCGCTCCCATTCCGCGAGCCGCTCTTCCTCCGCCTTCGTCAGCATGGTGCCGGGCTCGCGGATCATCTCGATATCGCTCGCGCCGCAGGCAGCCTGCACGAGAATGCGCGCATCGAGATCGGGCGCGGGCAAGCCCGCCTGTCTCAACCTTGCGCCGAGCATGCGCATGGCGTGATCGCGCGTCGTCACACCTCTTCTTCCATCGCGGCGAGACGCGCGGCCTGGTCTTCGGCGATCAGCGCGGCGATGAGCTCGCCCAGCGCCTCTCCTTCCAGCACCTCGGTAAGCTTGTGAAGCGTGAGGTTGATGCGGTGATCGGTGACGCGGCCTTGCGGGAAGTTGTAGGTGCGGATGCGTTCGGAACGATCGCCGGAGCCGACCTGTCCCTTGCGGTTGGCGGCGCGCTCCTTGTCGACGCGCTCGCGCTCGGCGTCGAAGAGCTTGGCGCGGAGGATCTGCATCGCACGCGCCTTGTTCTTGTGCTGCGACTTCTCGTCCTGCTGCGAAACGACGATGCCCGTCGGCAGATGCGTGATGCGGACAGCGCTTTCGGTCTTGTTGACGTGCTGGCCGCCCGCGCCCGAGGCGCGGAAGACGTCGATCCTGAGATCCTTGTCGGCGATCTCGACATCGACTTCTTCCGGTTCCGGCAGCACGGCGACGGTCGCCGCGGATGTGTGGATGCGCCCGCCCCCTTCCGTCACCGGCACCCGCTGCACGCGATGAACGCCGGATTCGAATTTGAGCTTCGCATAGACGCCCGCACCGGAAATTTCCGCGATGATTTCCTTGTAGCCGCCGACTTCACCTTGCGAGGCCGCGATCAGCTCGACCTTCCAGCCCTGAGAAGCGGCATAGCGCTCATACATGCGGAAGAGATCGCCCGCGAAAAGCGCCGCCTCGTCGCCGCCTGTCCCTGCGCGCACCTCGAGAATGACGTTGCGCTCGTCCGCCGCATCCTTCGGCAGCAGCATGATTTCGACATCGTGCTCGAGCTGCGGCAGCAATTCGTTCAGCCGGTCCATCTCCTCGCGCGCCATCTCCGCCATGTCCTTTACGCGAAGAAGCTGCTCGGCATCCGCATATTCGCGGCGGGCGGCGATGAGCTTGCCGATCGCCTCCGCGACGGGCGTGAGTTCCGCATATTCCTTCGAGAGCTGCACGAAGCGCTCGCGCGGCACATCAGCGTTCATCTCGGACTGAACGGCCTCGAAGCGGGCGATGACGCTTTGCAGTTTTTCTTCGGGAATCATGGGGCTCTAGCCTTCGGGAAAATAACGTGAAGCTGCGGACGGCGGTTTGATCCGCCGGGGTGACGCAGAGCCTCGCTAATCGCCCGCCAGCGCGCGCGGCTGCGCGGCTTCCTCCGCGGCGCGCTTTTCTTCCTCCCGCGCCTTCTCGATCTCGGCAGCCTTCGCCTCGACGAGTCCGACGAGGTGATCGACGATCTCCTCGTTCTTGATCTTGTGGTCGCTGAGACCCGCCAGATAGACCATGCCGGAACCGGCGCCGCCGCCGGTGAAACCGATATCGGTCTGCTCCGCCTCGCCCGGCCCGTTGACGACGCAGCCGATGACCGAAAGCGTCATCGGCGTCGCGATATGGGCGAGACGTTCTTCAAGCACCTTCACCGTACCGATGACATCGAAGCCCTGACGTGCGCAGGAGGGGCAGGAAATGATCGTGACGCCGCGATGGCGCAGGTTGAGCGCCTTCAACAGTTCGAAGCCGACCTTCACCTCTTCCACCGGATCGGCGGAAAGCGAAACGCGAATCGTGTCGCCGATACCGCCCCAGAGCAGCATGCCGAGGCCGACGGAAGACTTGATCGTGCCGGACATGAGGCCGCCCGCCTCCGTCACGCCGATATGAAGCGGGCAGTCGATCGCCTCCGCAAGCTGCTGATAGGCGGCGACGGTGAGGAAGGGATCGGACGCCTTCACGCTGATCTTGAATTCGTGGAAATCGTGATCCTGCAGGATGCGCGCGTGATCGAGCGCGCTTTCGACCATCGCTTCCGGGCAAGGCTCGCCGTATTTTTCGAGCAGGTCGCGCTCGAGCGAACCCGCATTGACGCCGATGCGCATGGAGCAACCATGATCCTTCGCCGCCTGCACGACCTCGCGCACACGCGCTTCCGAACCGATATTGCCGGGATTGATGCGCAGGCAAGCCGCGCCCGCCTCGGCCGCCTCGATGGCGCGCTTGTAGTGGAAGTGGATGTCCGCGACGATCGGGATATTCGTCTCGCGCACGATCTCCTTCAGCGCCGCGGTCGACTCCGCATCGGGACACGAGACCCGGACGATGTCGCAGCCTGCCTCCTCGATGCGCCGGATCTGCCCGATCGTCGCCTTGGCATCCGAGGTGAGCGTGTTCGTCATCGTCTGGACGGAAATCGGCGCATCGCCGCCAACCGGAACGGACCCCACATGGATCTGCCGGCTCTTCCTGCGGATGATGTCACGCCAGGGTCTGATGCTCATTGTCTCACACGGAGGTTCCACACATTGGAAAGGTGGGCCCTCTGTTCCCGATCTTCAACGCGGCCCGCCGCGGCAAGCCGGAAAGGGTGCGGCCTGTTACACAGGCTGCACCATCGCGCTTTCTCATAGCAGAAATGTGGCGGCCCGGCGAACGCGCCCTATTCGACCGCAACCGGGCTTTCGGCCGCCGGAAGCGAGGCTTCCGCGCCTTCCCCGGCCGGGGCCGGCTTCGGCATCGAGGCGAGAAGATCTTCGGCGACAAGCGACTTGCCCGTGAGCACGAGGGTCGGCGGACCGGCGAGGCCGAGGGACGTGCCGTCGACCATGATTTCGAAGGCGGATGCGTCGCGCGCGACGAGGATCACGCCCGGATCGCGCGGGGCTCGGTAGCTGTCGCCCGCATTGAAAGTCTGCTCGATAAGGACCTTGCCCGTGCCGTCTTCCACCCGGATCCAGGCACCGTCGCGGCGAGCGCGGACGACCACGCGGCCATCGACATTCTCGGCGCCATAAGGCGTTCCTTCGGGAAGGGGCGGCAGGGCCTCCGGAGCGGCGGGCGTCAGGGCCGCCATTTCCGTTTCATCCGCCTCGATGGCGGCTTCCTCCTCCGCCGGGACCGGGGGAGCAGGATCGTAGATCGTCTGCGGGGTGAGCGCGCCCCGCTCCGCCTCGGTGAGCGAGATGCCGTGCCCGCGCACGACGGGAACGGCGCCCGCACGCGGCGTAGCCGCAGAGGCACTGTCGCCCCGCGAGCCCGCGGATCCGGACGGAATGGCAGCCGAAAGCGTCTCGGCCGGCGCGCGTTCGATGGCAGGCGCGGAACTGCGCTCCGCCATCATCTCGTCCGTCGATTTGGTGAGGAGCCAGCCGCCATAGGCACCGGCCGCAACGACGAGCGCAACGATGAGCGCGGTGCCTTTCGGCAGGCGGCTTTCATTGGCGGCGTCGGGGAAATGGAGATCGGCCCTGGCCGCTTCCTGCTCGGCGCGATCCAGCTCCGCCTTGTAACGCTCGACGACATGGCGGCTATCGAGACCGAGATATTCCGCATAGGAACGAACAAAGCCGATTGCATAGGCGCGGGCGGGAAGATCGTCGTAGCGGCTCTCTTCGAGCGCCTCGAGCTGATCGCGACGGATCCGGAGCGCCTGGGCGATACCGCGAATATCCTCGCTGCGGCGAAGGCGCGCCGCACGGAGATCCGCGCCGACCGATTCGGCCTCGACCGGAACCTCGTTCGTGATGTCACGAAGATGCAGCCGCCTGCGCGGTTCCGACCTTTCGTCCCCGGTCGGGAGCATTGTAACCTTGGTCATCTCTCCGGGCTCTTCCCGAGCTGAGCCATCTCAATCCGCAGAACTGGCGTCAATCGACCCCACGAATTGCCATGGACGTTCCAAAACGCGACAGCCGCACCCCGCGAACGGCCTCGCAAGCGCCCAAACGCATTGAGACCTAAGAATAGACCAAAACAGTTGACAAACTGCAACCGGAGTTTGGTCCAAACCCCGTGATTACCTTCGGTTTTTCGCTCCCGGCACCCCCGGCGAACGTCTTTCAAGGCTTGTGGATAAATCGGACCCGCCCAAGCCGGCTCACACGGAAATGCCGTTTTCTTCGGCAAACCGCGCGAGCTGCTCACGAACGCTGCGCTCCGGCAGGGCGTAGAGGCCCTCCATGAAGCTCTCGAGCCTGCCCGCATCGAGAGAACGGACCATCATCTTGACCGGTCCGATGGCGGCCGGAGACATGGAAATCCGGCGGAGCCCCAGCCCCACAAGCGCCATCGCCTCCAGCGGCTTGCCCGACATCTCACCGCAAAGCGTCAGCGGGGTGCGATGCTCCCGGCATTTCTGCACGATATGGCGCAGGAAGCTCAACACCGCCGGGCTCAGGAGATCGTATCGCGTCGCGACACGCGGATTGCCCCGGTCGGTCGCGAAGAGGAACTGCATGAGATCGTTCGACCCGATGGAGACGAAGTCCACCATCGGCAGCAGCGTGTCGAGCTGCCAGGCAAGCGAGGGCACTTCGAGCATGGTGCCGATCTCGAGCGAGGCGGGCTTTTCCTTGCCGAATTTTTCCAGCCGGGCGAGTTCCTTGTCCACCAGCGCGCGGGCGCGCTTGTATTCGGCAACCTCCGCGATCATCGGGAACATGATGCGCAACGACCTGCCCGCCGCCGCCGTCAGCAACGCGCGCACCTGATGGCGCAGCAGCGCCGGGCGGTCGAGGCTGATGCGGATTGCGCGCCAGCCGAGCGCCGGATTCTCTTCCTTGATGGACGCGAGATTCATGTAGGGCAGCATCTTGTCGCCGCCGATATCGAGCGTGCGGAAGACGGCGGGCCTGTCGCCCGCGGCATCGATCACCGCGCGATAGAGGTCGATCTGGTCGCGGAGCGAGGGCAGTGTCGAGGCGATCATGAACTGAAGCTCGGTACGGAAGAGACCGATGCCCTCGGCGCCCGATTCCTCGAGATGCGGCAGATCGACCTGCAGCCCCGCATTCACATAGAGGTCGACCTTCTCACCGTCGAGCGTGACGGCGGGCTCATTGCGGATCGCCTTGTACTGTTCCTGCCTGCGGGCGCGGAAACGAGCCTTCTCCGAATAGGAGGAGATGACTTCCTGGGAGGGACGCAGATAGACCTCGCCCGTGTCGCCATCGACGATGATCGCATCGCCCGGCTCCACATGCTCGATGATGTCCTCGGCGCGGCCGACCGTGGCGATGCCGAAGGCGCGTGCCACGATGGAAACATGCGCATTCGGCGCACCTTCTTCCAGCACGAGGCCGCGCAGACGGTCCTTGTCGTAGTCGAGAAGCTCGGCAGGCCCCATGTTGCGCGCGATGATGATCGCATCGTTCGGCAGGTTCGCGGAAAGCGAGGCGAGCGTGACGCCGGTGAGCTGGCGAAGCAGCCTGTTCGCAAGATCGTCGAAATCGTGCAGCCGGTCCCGAATATAGGGGTCGGCCGCCCTCTGCAGCCTTGCGCGCGTATCGTTCTGCACGCGCTCGACGGCGGCTTCCGCGGTAAGACCCGTCTTCACCGCTTCGAGCATGCGTTGCAGCCAGCCGCGATCGTTCGCGAACATGCGATAGGCCTGCAGCACCTCGCGATGTTCGCCGGCATGGGAAAGGTCTTCCGTTTCCAGCATGTCGTCGATGGAACCGCGAAGCGCATAGACCGCCTGTTCGAGGCGCTTGAGTTCGAGTTCGGTATCCTCCGCGATGAGCTTCGTCACATGGACGCGCGGTTCGTGCAGCACGGCATGGCCGAGCGCGATGCCTTCCGCGAAGGAACTGCCGGCGATATGGAAGGGGCGCTGGCGGGTGAGGTCCGGTTCGTCCGGCTCCGTGCCGATGAGATCGGCGGCGGCGACGACTTCGGCGAGCACCATGGCAACGGTCTGGAGCGCCTCGACCTCCTCTTCCGTGTAGTGCCGCTTGGTGCGGTTCTGCACGACGAGAACGCCGACGACCTTGCCGGAACGCAGGATCGGCACGCCCATGAGCGACTTGTAGATTTCTTCGCCCGTTTCCGGCCGGTAGGCGAAGCCCGGATGAGACTGCGCATCGGCGAGATTGAGCGGACGGGCATGAGCGGCAATGTCGCCGACAAGGCCTTCGCCGACGCGAAGCCGGGTCGCATGAACCGCCGATGGCTTCAGGCCTTCCGTTGCGAAGAGCTCCAGCTCCCTCGCCGGGTTCACGAGATAGACGGAACACACCTCCGCGACCATGTTGGACGCGATGAGCACGACGATCTTGTCGAGCCGCTTCTGCGCGCTCTCCGGCTCCGCCATGACCTCGCGCAGCCGACGGAGCAGAATGCGCGGACCACCGACGGAGCCCGGCATCAGCTTTGATCCCGTTTGCTGTGGAGTTGGATGCGCTGGAGGTTCAAGGCCGACCCCCCGCTTACTCGGCGTCCAGACCATAGGCCGTGTGCAGCGCGCGCACGGCAAGCTCGGTATAGTCGGCAGCGATCAGTACACTGACCTTGATCTCCGATGTGGTGATCGCGAGAATGTTGATACCCTTCTCGGCCAGCGTCTTGAACATGGTCTGGGCAACGCCCGCATGGCTGCGCATCCCGATGCCGATGACGGAAACCTTCACGACATTCGTGTCGGTCTTCACTTCCTTGCAGCCGATCTCGGCCTGCGCCTTTCGGATAACATCCTCGGCGCGGGGAAGCTCGGCCTGCGGCACGGTGAAGGTCATGTCCGTGCTCTTGCCGTCATCGGACACGTTCTGAATGATCATGTCGACATTGATTGAGTTTTCGGCGAGCGGACCGAAGATGCGGGCGGCCACGCCCGGCTTGTCCTCGACCTTCACAAGCGTCACCTTCGCCTCGTCCTTGGAATAGGCGATGCCGCTCACGACCTGCTGTTCCACGATTTCATCCTCGTCGCAAACAAGAGTACCGGGGCCATTGCCGCCCGCGCCATAGGCGCTGTGCGGGGCGTCGGGCGCATCGAAGCTCGAGCGGACCTGCAGGCGCACCCGATGAACCATGGCAAGCTCGACGGAACGGGTCTGGAGGACTTTGGCGCCGAGAGACGCCATTTCCAGCATCTCTTCGTAGCTGATCTTATCAAGCTTTCGGGCCTTCGCAACGATGCGCGGGTCCGTCGTATAGACGCCGTCCACATCGGTATAGATATCGCAGATATCCGCCTTGATGGCGGCGGCCACGGCGACGGCGCTGGTGTCGGAACCGCCGCGGCCGAGCGTCGTGATTCTGTTGTCGGGACCGAGGCCCTGAAAACCGGCGATGACCGCGACCTGGCCCTGGGAAAGACGGTTGATGAGCTCCGTGCCGTCGATGTCGAGGATACGGGCAGCGCCATGCGCGCCGTCCGTGCGGATCGGTATCTGCCAGCCAAGCCAGGACCGCGCCGATATGCCGATGCGCTGAAGTTCGATCGAAAGCAGGGCGATCGTCACCTGCTCGCCGCTTGCGACGATGGTGTCGTATTCGCGCGCGTCGTGAAGCGGCGCCGTTTCACGCGCCCAGGCAACGAGCTGATTGGTCGTACCCGCCATGGCGGACACGACGACAGCGACCTGATGGCCCGCATCGACCTCGCGCTTCACATGCTGCGCAACATTGCGGATTCGCCCGATGTCGGCCACCGAGGTTCCGCCGAATTTCATGACCAGTCTGGCCATTGCCTCTTCCACTATTCTCGAGCCGGCCCCTCTCGTGCCGGCAAGGGGCCGCAGGAACCGGCGCGCTGGACCAGACCGGGCCGAACGCCCTATATCATGACCTAGTGACAGGTGGACCCGCACCGCCGGGCGCGGCCATACATACAGGCCCCCGGGCAGAGCCGCAACCGGCGGTTGATGCCGGGAAAACCCTTATTGACGCTGGGGAAAGCTCGCGTAATGGCCGATATGAAGATGAGCGAAGGACAATCCGGGGCGGCAGGAACGGCGCGAAGCGCTTCCAGCATCGATCCGCAGGAGGTCGCGCGCTTCTCGGCCATGGCAGCCGAATGGTGGGACCCGAACGGAAAATTCCGCCCGCTCCACAAATTCAACCCGGTCCGCCTGACCTATATCCGCGAGCGCGTGATTGCCCATTTCGGCCTCGACGCGCACGCGATCCGCCCCTTCGAGGGGCTGCGTTTTCTCGATATCGGTTGCGGCGGCGGACTTCTGTCCGAACCCATGGCAAGGCTCGGCGCAACGATGGTAAGCGCCGATGCGTCGGAGAAGAACATCAAGACCGCGAGCGTCCACGCCGCCGAGCAGGGGCTCGACATCGACTATCGCTGCACCACGGCGGAGGATCTGGCGGAAGCGGGCGAAACCTTCGACGTGATCCTGAACATGGAAGTGATCGAGCATGTGGCCGATCCGATGCGCTTCCTCGCCGATTGCGCGGGCATGCTGGATCCGGGCGGGCTCATGTTCGTCGCAACGCTCAACCGCACCTTCAAGGCGCATGCGCTGGCGATTATTGGCGCGGAATATATTCTCGGCTGGCTGCCGCGCGGCACGCATGACTGGAAGAAGTTCATCACCACGAACGAAATGGAGGCGGGCATCGCAGGCGCGGGCCTTCGCCTCAAGGAACTGACCGGGGTGAGCTATAATCCGCTCGCCGACAAGTGGTCGCTCGGACGCGACACGGATGTGAACTACATGGCGCTCGCCGAACGGCCGGCCCGGTAGGGAAAGGCGCCGAACGAATTCGCAAAGGGGGAACATGCGAAACTGGATGGGGATCTGCGCGGGCGCTCTGGCGCTTGCCGCGCTTGCGGGCTGCGAAGAAGGCAAGGACGCATTGGCGCCTGTAACGCTCACGCCGGAGCGAACGGAGCTCTACGCGACAAGCTGCAAGACCTGCCACGAGGAACCGGCGACGGGCGCACCGCAGTCCCACGACACCCTGGCCTGGGCCCCGCGTATCGCGAAGGGAGACGACCAGCTACTCGACAATATCGTGAACGGCTTCAATGGCATGCCGCCGCTTGGCCAGTGCATCGAATGCGGCGCTGAAGACTTCATCGCGCTGACGCATTTCATGGCCGCGCCTTCGGCGGCCGCGCTCGCGGAAGAAAATGAAGAAGGGGAAACAGAATGACGCTCTCGCGCCGCCGCCTGCTGCAATATGCGGCTTCCGCTTCCGCGCTTGCCGCGACGGGAACCATTCCGGGCTCCATCGCAAGGGCCTTCGCGGCGGAAGAAGGAAAGCGCGTCATCCCCTGGAAGAACTGGTCCGGCGGCCAGAGCTGCACGCCGTCGATGCGCGTCGCGCCATCTGATGAAGCTGAACTTGCGAAGGTGATAGTGGAAAGCGCCGCGCCCATTCGCGCGGTAGGCGCGGGCCACTCCTTCTCGGGCCTCGTGCCGACGGAGGGCACGCTCCTCTCGCTCGACCGCATGAGCGGGCTCGTCCGCGCCGACGCAGCGGCGGGCCGCGCGACCTTCAAGGCGGGCACACGGCTCGGCGCGACGGGCGCAGCGCTCGCGGAGAACGGTCTCGCGCTCGAGAACATGCCCGACATCAACAAGCAGACGATTGCAGGCGCGATCTCGACCGCCACGCATGGCACGGGCTCGGATATCGGCTCGCTCTCCACCTTTGTCGAGGGCATGCGGCTGATGACGGCCTCGGGAGAAGCCATCGACATCGACGCAGAGAAGACGCCGGATCTTTTCCAGGCCGCGCGCGTATCGCTCGGCGCGCTCGGCATCGTGACGGAGACGACGCTCGCCGCACGCCCGCTCTACAAGCTGAAGCGGCGCACATGGACCGCACCCGTCGAGCAAATGCTCGATGAGGCGCCTGAACTATGGGCGAAGCACCGCAACTTCGAATTCTACTACATCCCCTATTCGGGCATGACCATCGGCATCGTCAATGACGAGACGGAGGAAGCCGAAACGCCCGAACCCGTGAACGAGGACGATGACGGCCTGCGGCAGTTGCAGCAATTGCAGGACTGGCTCGGCTGGTCGCCTTCCGCGCGGCGCTGGGTGATCCAGAAGATTCTGGGCGGGATGGAGCCGGAGGAGCGCATCGACTATTCGCACAAGACGCTCTCGACAGAACGCAATGTGCGCTTCAACGAGATGGAATATCACCTGCCGCGCGAGGCGGGACCCGAAGCGCTCAAGGAAATCATCGAAGCGATCGAGACGAACGATGTGGAAGTCTTCTTCCCGATCGAATTCCGCACCGTCGCGCCCGACGACATCTGGCTGAGCCCCTTCTACAGGCGCGAGAGCTGCTCCATCGCGGTGCACCGCTATCACGAAGAGGACTACACGCCCTATTTCAGCCTGATCGAGCCGATCTTCAGGAAGCATGAGGGTCGCCCGCATTGGGGCAAGCTCAATACGTTGAAGGCGGAGGATTTCGCGGGCCTCTATCCGAAGTGGAACGACTTTCTGGAAGTGCGCGCGGAACTCGACCCCGAGGGCAAGTTCCTCAATCCCTATCTGAGAGACGTCTTCGGTGTGAAAGCCTAGTTCACGCCGCGCCGCGGCGTGAGCGGAAGCGGCGCAACCTCGACGCCTTCCTCGATCAGCTCGCGCGCCTCATCCAGCGTCGCCTCGCCATAGATATCGCGATGCTCGGTCTCGCCGTAATGGATGCGGCGCGCTTCCTCGGCGAAGGCATCGCCCACATAGTCGCAATTCTCTTCGACATGTTTCTTCAGCGCGAGCATCATCATGCTCATCTTCTGCGCCAATTCGGCGGGCGCCGACGCCGCCACTTCGCTGGCCGCGCTCTTCTTTCCGATGCTTTTTCCGATTCTGGGAGCCATCAGCGCCTTGCGCACCTTCGGGCTGCCGCAATGCGGGCACAACACATCGCCGGATGCGACCTGCGCGTCGAACCCGTCCGACGAGGGAAACCAGCCGTCGAACTCATGGTCCTTCTCGCAGAGAAGCGCGTAGCGGATCATGACACGCGCCTCGCCTGCGCGGCTTCGGGAAGGATGAAGCCGCGATCATGCCCGAGGCTCGGCACCTTGCGGCGCGCGGATGCGATGCGTTCCATGTCGATCCCGGCAAGGATGACACCCGGCTCGTCATTCGCCGCTTCCGCGAGCACCTCGCCCCAGGGTGCGATGATGAGGCTGTGGCCATAGGTCTCGCGGCCGCATTCATGCTTCCCGCCCTGTGCGGGCGCAAAGACGAAGCAGCCCGTCTCGATGGCGCGCGCCCTCAGCAACGTGTGCCAATGCGCTTCACCGGTCTGGCGCGTGAAGGCGGCAGGCACGGTGAGGAAGTCTGCGCCTGCCTGCGCGAGCGTGCGATAGAGCTGCGGAAAGCGGACATCGTAGCAGATGGTGAGGCCGATACGGCCCCAGGGAAGCCGCGCCAGAACAGCCTCGGCGCCCGGCTCGTAATTCCTGCTCTCGCGGTAGCTCTCGCCAACCTCAAGATCGACATCGAACATGTGGATCTTGTCATAGCTCGCCGCCACCTCGCCCTCCGGCGAGAGGAGGAAGGAGCGGTTCGCAACCTTCGCGTCGGACAATCGGATCGGTAGCGAACCCAGCAGCAGCCAGATCCCTTTTTCCTTCGCAAGCGCGCGGAAGGCGGCAAGAGCTTCGTCGTCTTTTTCCTCACGCGCCTTGTCGAAGAGGTCGCTCGTCCTGGTGACGAGAAGCGACGTCATTTCGGGCGTCATGACGAGGTCCGCGCCCTTGCTCGCCGCTTCGCGGACAAGCGTCTTCGCCGCGGCGATATTCTCCGCCACGTCGCAGGACGAGCGCATCTGCACGCAGGCCGCCGTGAAGCTTGTGGGAGGCGCACTCATGGTTCAGGCGGCGAGAAGCGGATCGAGCTTGCCCGCGGATTCCAGCGCGTAGAGATCGTCGCAACCGCCGACATGGGTATCGCCGATGAATATCTGCGGCACTGTGTGCCGGCCATGCGCCCGGTTCATCATTTCCCGCCGCTTGTCGGCATCCATACCGACATCGATCTCCGTGAAGGAGACGCCCTTCTTCTGCAGCAGGCCTTTCGCCCGGTAGCAATAGGGGCACATCATCGTCGTGTAGATCGTTACATCCGCCATGGGCGGCACTCCGTGAAAAAAAATCATGTCTATCATATAGATGCGCCGCCCGCGGGAACAACCCGCGCAAGGCAGAGCACCGACACCTCGGCAGCGCCCGCCTGAAGGAGCGCGCGCGAGCAGGCCTCGGCCGTGGCGCCGGTGGTCATGACGTCATCCACCAGAACGACCTTTCGCCCGGCAAGCCTTGCCCCGGCGCCCTCGCGAACGGAAAAGGCCCGGGCGACGTTGCGGCGGCGCTGGTCGCCCGTCAGCCCTACCTGCGGCCTCGTCGCCCTCACCCGAATGAGGAGATCCGGCTCATAGACGAGCCCCGCAAGCCGCGCGACCGCCCGGCAAAGTTCAGCCGACTGATTGAAGCGGCGGGTGAAGAGCCTGCGCCGATGGAGCGGCACAGGCACCACCATGTCGGCCCCGGCGAGAATGTCCGAACCTGCGCGCAGAAGCCAGCGGGCAAAGGCCGGCGCGGCCTCCATGCGGTCCGAATATTTGAAGCGGTGGACGAGCCGCGCACTGGCGTCGCTGTAGCGCATGACGGCACGGGCCCGCGCATAGGGGGGCGGGTGAGCAATGGCGACGGCGCTGACCGCCCCCTCCCCCGCTTCATAGGGAAAGGGCATCCCCGTCACGGCACAAAAGGGCCGCTCGATGAAATCGACCTGATTCCAGCAGGAGCCGCAAAGCGCGGCATGCTCCGCAACGCCCCGGCCACAGGCAAGACAGAGCGGTGGCAGCACGGCATCGGCAAGGCCGAGAAGCCCCTTCTGCGCCTTTTCCACCCATGCCGCGAAAGCCGCCATTGCCCCCTCTTCTTTTCTGCCTTTCGATCCTAGCATGGAGAGGGCGGCCTTGCGGCGAGGGCCTGGCGCAACCAATATGCGCGCCATGCCAGAAACACCTAGAGAAGCCGACCCCAGAATGCGCGTCTTCGACCGCCAGGTGCTCCGCCGCCGCCGCGACCGCGCGGCGGATCGATTTCCCGCGCATGACTTCCTGGTACGCCGCGCGGGCGAAGACATTGTCGACCGCATCGCTGGCGTGAACCGGAGCTTCGAGATCGCCGCCGATCTCGGCGCACATCGGGGCAGCCTGCGCACGGCAACGGCTGACGCGGCGCTTCAGGACGGCAAGATCGGTACACTCATATCGGCCGATCTTTCGGCTGGCATGCTTGCCCATGCGGAAGGGGCAAGGGTCGTCGCGGATGAGGAAATGCTTCCCTTCGCCGACAAGAGCCTCAACCTGGTGACGAGCATTCTCTCGCTCCACTGGGTGAACGACCTGCCGGGCACGCTTATCCAGATCCGTCGTGCCCTGAAGCCGGACGGGCTCTTCATCGCCGCCCTCTTCGGCGGCGAGACGCTGACCGAACTCCGCCAGTCGCTGGCGGAGGCGGAGATCGAATGCGAAGGCGGCCTGTCGCCGCGCGTCTCGCCATTTGCCGATCTGCGCGATATGGGAGGCCTGCTGCAGCGCGCGGGCTTCGCCCTGCCCGTCGCCGACACGGACCGCGTGACCGTCCGCTATGCCGATCCGCTGAGACTGATGGCGGAACTGAGAGGCATGGGAGAGACGAACGCGCTGAGCGAGCGCAGGCGCACGCCGCTCAGACGCAGCACGCTCATACGCGCCGCGGAAATCTATCGCGAGAAGTTCGGATTGCCCGATGGCCGCGTGCCCGCGACCTTCGACATCGTCATCGTGACCGGATGGGCGCCGCATGAAAGCCAGCAGAAACCGCTTGCGCCGGGCAGCGCAAACACGCGGCTGGCGGATGCGCTCGGAACGGAGGAACTGCCGGCCGGAGACAAGACGCCGCGCTAGGAATCAGCTCAGGGCCGGCACGATCACATCGTTGTACATGGAGATCATCGCATCGCGGACCGTGCCGACACCGGTCAGCACGGCGATACCGATGCCGGCAACGATAAGGCCGTATTCCACCGCGGTAGCGCCCTTTTCGTCGGCCCGGAACGCTCGCCAGAATTCAACAACCTTCACCATCCTCGCCCCCTTCGCCCTGCGGCACGCCCTTAAAGCAGGTCGCGCAATACCGCCACCAGCGGCTCATCCGCAGGCGGCATCGGGTATTCCCGAAGCTTCGCGGGAGATACCCATTTGAGCGCCTGCCCTTCGAGAGGGCTCACTTGTCCCTCCCACCGCCGGCATACATAAAGCGGCATCAGGAGGTGAAACCCCTCATACTCGTGGCTCGCGAAGGTCAGCGGCGCAAGACAGGCCTTCGCGACGTCGATGCCGAGTTCCTCGCGCAATTCCCGGATGAGGCAGACCTCGGGCACCTCGCCCGGCTCGACCTTTCCGCCCGGAAACTCCCAGAGACCCGCCATCGGCTTGCCTTCGGGACGTCGGGCGAGAAGAACCCGCCCATCCGCATCGACCAACGCACAGGCGGCGACGAGCACGAGCCGTTTCGGCTCACCCGCGACGCCTTTGCGTTCGTCTTCCATGGTGAAATCTCCAGGTTAAGGCAGAATGGAAGCTGCGCCGGAATGCCGCGCTTTGTGCGATCTTGGTTAAGATCGGGAAAACGCGCTCAACTGCGATAATCCGCATTGATGCGGATGTAGTCGTATGTGAGATCGCAGGTCCAGACCGTGGCGGAGGACTTGCCGACGCCAACATCCACTTCAATGTCGATATCCGAACCCTTCATGTGGCGAGCGACCGGCGTTTCGTCATAGCCGGGCACGGCCATGCCGTTCTTCGCCACATCGATACCGCCGATCCGGATCGACAGCTTGTCGCGATCAGCCGCCTCACCCGACTTGCCGACCGCCATGACGACGCGGCCCCAATTCGCATCCTCGCCCGCAATCGCCGTCTTAACGAGCGGCGAATTGGCGATAGCCATGCCGATCCGGCGAGCCGCCTGATGACTTTGCGCGCCCGAGACCGCGATACGGATGAACTTCGTCGCGCCCTCGCCGTCCTTCACCACCTGGTGCGAGAGATCGAGCATGAGGTCGTCGAGCGCCGCCCGGAAATCGCGAAGCCGCGGATCGCCTGCCCTGGTGATCGGCGCTTCATCCTTCATCGCGGTGCCCGTTGCGAAAACAAGCACCGTGTCGGAGGTGGAGGTGTCGCTGTCGACCGTAATCGCGTTGAAGCTGTCGCGAACGCCCAGCAGAAGCAGCGTCTGCAGGATTTTCGCCGGGATCGCCGCATCCGTGAAAATGAAGACGAGCATGGTGGCAAGGTCCGGCGCGATCATGCCCGACCCCTTGGCGATGCCGTTGATCGTCACTTCGGCGTTGCCGACTTTCACCTTGCGCGTGGCGAGCTTCGGATAGGTGTCCGTCGTCATGATGGCACGGGCGGCCTCGTCCCACTTGTCGGCGGAAGCGGCACCAAGCGCGGCGTCGATACCCTTTACCAAGGGCTCGGGGTCCATCGGCTGGCCGATGACACCGGTGGATGCGATGAAAACATCCTTCTGACGGCAATTCCCGGCCTGCGCAGCCGCAGCCGCCGTCGCCTTGACCGTTGCGACGCCCGCCTTGCCGGTGAACGCGTTGGAATTGCCGGAATTGACGACGAGCATGCGGCCCTCGCCGCCATCGGAAAGGGAGGACTTGCACCATTCGACGGGCGCGGAGGCGGTCTTCGAGGTCGTGAAGACACCGGCGGCCTGCGTGCCATCCACCATCTTCGCGACGAGAAGATCGGTGCGCCCCTTGTATTTGATGCCGGCGGCTGTCGTGCCGAGAAGCACGCCTTCGATGGGCGGCAGCTTGGCGTATGATTTGGGCGCGAGGGGGGAAACCTTGGGCGCTGCCTTCTTCTTGACCGGCTTCCGGGCGGGTTTCTTCGCGGGCTTGGCGGCGGATTTTGCCGCGGCCTTCGGCTTTGCGGCAGCTTTGGGCTTCGCCGTCTTGCGCTGGGCGCGGGTCAGCTTCGCCTTGCTGTGCGGCTTCGCCTTTGCCTTCCCGCTCGCCTTGCGCTTGGGCTTCACCGAAGTCTTGGTGCCCGTCCGCGTCGTCTTCCTGATCGCCATACGCCGCTCCGCCTGCTAGCTGCCTCTCACGCCCGCGTTACTCTTCGGCGGGCGGCGCAAGCTGCGGGCGTCCGGACGAAGGCGCGGCCGATTCGGCGCCGATAATCTCGATCTTCGCATCGGAGCGCAATTTCTCCATGACCTTTTGCCCCTCTTCGCGCGCAATTTTCCGCACGATGTCGTCATGCGCTTCCTCCAGCGTGGGCCTTGGCAGGTCTCGGAACTCGACGAGCTGGATCACATGCCAGCCGAACTGCGTCTGCACCGGCCCGGAGACTTCTCCGGGCTTCATCGCAAAGACCGCCTCTGCGAATTCCGGCACCATTTCTTCCTTCCGGAAGAAGCCGAGGTCCCCGTCATCCGGCGAGCCAGGATCGCGCGAATATTCCTTCGCCGCATCCTCGAAACTCTTGCCGCTGTCGATCTCGGCCGCGACCTTTTTCGCCTGCTCCTCGCTTTCGAGCAGGATATGGCGGGCATGGGCTTCCCGCTCCGCCGGAGCTTCGGCAATATTCTTTTCGTACCAGGCCCGAACCGCTTCATCGGTAACCTTGTCCTGCATGAGCTGGACCCAGTAGACGTCGCGCAGCGCCTTTTCGTTGAAGTATTCCTGCCGGCGCTTGACCGCGGGATCGTCGTCCACATGCTTTTCCTTCGCCTCGAGTGCGACGACCCGCCTGTCGATCAGCATGCCGAGGAGATACTGGAAGCGCAGCTGGGGCTCGAGCTGGGCCAGCGCCGCGCCCATTTCCTCATCCGCCATGGCGATATCCGAATAGCGGATCGGCGTTCCGTCGACTTCTGCCACCACCTCGTCGCTGACCTCTTTCTCCTGGGCAAGCACGGGGCTTACGCAAAGCGCGGCCAGAAGGAGCGCCAGGGAAGCGGCCACCGAGGCGGAATGACGGAAAACGGACATGGGATGGACCCTCCTTGAGCGGACAAGCAGATCGAGCGGGCAGAAACCCCCTCTTCGGAGCTTCGTTCAGGGAAGCAGCCGAAAGGGGCCGAAATCGGGCTGGCCATAATGGGGCCCGCACCCCGGTCACACAAGCGCCACACCCCGCCCATAAACGGTGCAGTTACCGGCAAATTGCGAGCTTCCGCCAAGATCCGCGGAGGCCCGCGCTCGATTGACAAGCCAGAGACGCCCCCTTACATCGGGAGCGCACCGCAAGAGGAATTTGACCTGATGGCAAGCTTGGGCGCCTTCGCCAAGCGTCTTTTCGGCTCATCCAACGACCGGAAGATCAAGGCTTACAAAGCCCGTGTCGAAGCGATCAACGCGCTCGAAACGGATATGGCCGCGCTGAGCGACGACGCTCTGAAGGCCAAGACCGCGGAATTCCGCGCCCGCCTCGCGGATGGCGCGACCCTCGACGAGATCCTGCCCGAAGCCTTCGCCGCCGTGCGGGAAGCCGCCAAGCGCACGCTGGGCCAGCGTCACTACGACGTGCAGCTCATCGGCGGCATGGTGCTGCATGAGGGCAACATCGCCGAAATGAAGACGGGCGAAGGCAAGACCCTGGTTTCGACGCTCGCGGCCTATCTGAACGCACTGCCGGGCAAGGGCGTGCATATCGTCACCGTGAACGACTATCTCGCCAAGCGAGACGCCGAATGGATGGGCCAGGTTCACCGCTTTCTCGGCCTCGAGGTCGGCGTGATCCTGCACGGGCTGGACGACAATCAGCGCCGCGAGGCCTATGCGGCGGACATCACCTACGCCACGAACAATGAGCTCGGCTTCGACTATCTGCGCGACAACATGAAGTACCAGCTCAGCTCGATGGTGCAGCGCGGCCATGCCTTCGCGATCGTGGACGAAGTGGACTCGATCCTGATCGACGAAGCGCGCACGCCGCTCATCATCTCAGGCCCGCTCGACGACAAGTCCGATCTCTATCTCTCGATCGACGAGATAATCCCGCTGATCGGCGAGGAGGACTACGAACTCGACGAGAAGCAGCGCACGGTGAACCTCACCGAGGAGGGCAACGAGCGCATAGAGGAAATTCTCCGGGAGCGCGGTATCCTCGAAGAGGGCAGCCTCTACGACATCGAGAACATCTCCATCGTTCACCACGTGAACAATGCGTTGCGCGCGCACAAGATGTTCCAGAAGGACAAGGATTACATCGTCAAGGCAGGAAAGGTCGTCATCATCGACGAATTCACCGGCCGCATGATGGAAGGCCGGCGCTATTCCGACGGACTGCACCAGGCGCTCGAGGCCAAGGAGCGCGTGCCGATCCAGCCAGAGAACCAGACGCTCGCCTCGATCACCTTCCAGAACTACTTCCGCATGTACGAGAAGCTCTCGGGCATGACGGGCACGGCGATGACGGAAGCGAACGAATTCGCCGACATCTACGGTCTGGAAGTGGTCGAGATTCCGACCAACAAGCCGATCGCCCGCATGGACGAGGATGACGAGGTCTATCGCACGGCACGCGAGAAATACGAGGCGATGATCGCCGAGATCGAGGATTGCGCGAAGCGCGGCCAGCCCGTGCTCGTGGGCACCACCTCGATCGAAAAGTCCGAAACGCTTTCCGAGCTTCTGAAGAAGAAGAAGGTCAAGCACAAGGTGCTCAACGCCCGCTACCACGAGCAGGAAGCCCATATCGTGGCTCAGGCCGGTGTACCCGGTGCGATCACCATCGCGACCAACATGGCGGGCCGGGGCACCGACATTCAGCTTGGCGGCAATCTGGAAATGCGGCTTGCCGACGAGACGGCCGGCATCGAGGATGAAGCTGCCCTTGCTCGCAAGACGGAAGAAGTGAAGGCGGACATCGAGGCGAAGAAGCGCCAGGCGCTTGAAGCCGGCGGCCTCTACGTGATCGGCACGGAACGCCACGAAAGCCGCCGCATCGACAATCAGCTTCGCGGCCGCTCCGGGCGCCAGGGCGACCCCGGTCGATCCAAGTTCTACCTGTCGCTCGAAGACGATCTGATGCGCATCTTCGGCACCGACCGCATGGACGGCATGCTGCAGAAGCTCGGCCTTCAGGAAGGCGAGGCGATCGTCCACCCCTGGATCAACAAGGCGCTTGAAAAGGCGCAGCAGAAGGTCGAGGCGCGCAACTACGACATCCGCAAGAATCTGCTGAAGTTCGACAATGTGATGAACGATCAGCGCCGCGCGATTTTCGAACAGCGCATCGAACTCATGCGGGCCGATGATATTTCCGACACCGTAGATGACATGCGCCGCCAGGTGATCGACGACATGGTTGCCCTGCATGTGCCCGAAAAGGCCTATGCCGAACAATGGAACCTTGCCGGTCTGAAGGAAGACGCGAAGAAGACGCTCGATCTGGACTTGCCGGTGGAGGAATGGGCCGAAGAGGAAGGCATTGCGGACGAGGAAATCCGCGAGCGCATCCAGTCGGCCTCCGATCGCCTCATGGCGGCGAAAACGGCACAGGTCGGGCCGTCGCTCATGCGGCAGGTCGAGAAGGCCGTTCTGCTGCAGACGCTGGACCATCACTGGCGCGAACATCTGATGATGCTCGATCATCTGCGCCAGGCCGTGGGGCTGAGAGGCTATGCCCAGCGCGATCCGTTGAACGAATACAAGTCCGAAGCCTTCGAACTCTTCGAAAGCCTGCTCTCCCGGCTTCGCGAGGACGTGACGCGCCAGCTTTCCGTTGCGCAGTTCGTGACGGAAGAACAGGCGCCCAGAATCGAAAACGAACCTCTGCCGGAGATGCATGCGCATCACGCCGACCCGACAACGGGCGAGGAAGAGATTTCGGATGGCGACACGGCGACGGTCCAGCGCACGGTGCGGAACGATCCCGGCGTCGCTGCCGATCCGAACGATCCCGGTACCTGGGGCAAAACCCCGCGAAACGCGCCCTGCCCTTGCGGCTCGGGCAAGAAATACAAGCATTGCCACGGCGCGCTCTGAGATAGCTGTCGCCGCAAAAACGAATCGCCGAAACGAAAAGAGCCGCATCCGAGGATGCGGCTCTTCTCTTTCGTCTATCCCGCGTCAGGCGCGATGGCCGCCCGAGCCTGCCTTCTTCAGATGGTGCCCCGCCAGGAAATAATGCGCTGCCGCCCAGATATTCAGCAGCGCCGTTCCGAACAGCGCCCAGCGCAGCGACTGGTTACCCATACCGAAGCTGTGATTGAAGATATCCGACAGGATTCCGACGAATTGCGGCCCGAAGCCGAGGCCGATGATGTTGATGATGAACAGCATCACCGCCGAGGCCAACGCACGCTTGGCAGGCGGCGTGAGCGTCTGGATCATCGCGAAGGAGGGCCCCAGATAGAAGGCGCCGAGGAACGAAATCGGCACATAGAGGACCCAGAGGATCGAAACGCCATGGCTTCCGATATGGAAGACGGGCCAGTTGTCGGTGAGATAGAACGCAACGATAAAGGGCACGACGAGGATCTTCGCCCATGCGACGACCCATGTGTTCCAGCGCGCATCCTTCGCCGCCAGGTGGTCCGTCAGCCGCCCGCCGATATAGGCGCCGAGACCGCCCACGATGCCGACCATCAAGGCGAGATAGCTCGAGACCTCGCCGATCGACATGCCATGAGTGCGGATGAGGAATGCCGGACCCCACATCACACCGCCATACCCGACAAAGGAAGTTATGGTCACACCGACCACGACATGCCGCGCGGCGGCCGTGTGCCAGAGATGATGGAACCCCTCCTTGACGATCTTTAAGCCGGTGCGAAAGTTGAGCGGCGCGTCGTGCTTCTCCGGCGCCATCCCGTCCGCACCGCCCCGGGGCGGCTCGACAAGCGTGAAACGCACAATGAGCGCCAGGATGAGACCGGGCAGACCGACGACGAAGAAAGCCGCGCGCCAGCCATACCAGACCGCAACCCAGCCGCCGACGAGGAAGCCGATCATCACGCCGAAATAGACGCCGAGCGAATAGACGGCCATGGCGCTTGCGCGCTCGTTCGGCGCGTACATGTCTGCGATCATCGAATGAGACGGGGGGCTGGAGCCGGCCTCGCCGATACCGACGCCGATGCGCGCCAGCGCAAGCTGCCAGAAATTCGTCGCCAATCCGCAAAGCGCGGTCATGCCGCTCCAGATCGCGATGGCCCAGGCGATGATGTTGCGCCGGTTGCCGCGGTCGGCAATGAGCGCGATCGGAATGCCGAGGGTGGCATAGAAGATCGCAAAGGCGATGCCAGACAGGAAGCCTAGCTGGGTATCCGACAACATGAGTTCCGCCTTGATGGGCTCAAGAAGGATTCCCATGATGTTTCGATCGACATGGCTCGACGTATAGCCGAGCACCAGGATCATGAGCGCATAACGTCGATAGCCCGGCGACAGCTTTGCAGGCGCTGTCTCCTTGGCCATTGCAGCTTCGGCCATTCCCTCTCCCCTCGATTTTCCGTGTTCTTGTCGCGCAACTCTAGAGACGGTTGGACCTGCCTGCAATCTCGCCCGCTTGCGGCGGCGCCCCGCGCTGCCATAATCCCCGGCAACGAAAAACCACAACGCAGAACAGCGAGGCCGAAATGACCGGGAAAAGCCCCACGCCATTCACGATCGAAATTCCGCAAGGGAAGCTCGATGCAATCATGGCGAAGGTGCGCGCCTATGAATGGCATGAAATGCCGGAGATCGCGCCCGGCGCGGATCGCTGGGCCTATGGCACCGACATGGAATATATGCGTGAACTTTGCACCTACTGGGCGGAGAAGTTCGACTGGCGCGCGGCAGAGAAGAAACTGAACGCCTTTCCCCAGTTCCATGCCGAGGTGGACGGACAGAATATCCACTTCATTCATGTGAAAGGGTCCGGATCGAACCCGGAGACGGTCGTTCTCACGCATGGCTGGCCGGGCTCAGTCTTCGAATTCTATGGCGTCATCGAACAGCTCGCTCATCCGGAGAAATTCGGCGGCAACCCCGAGGACGGTGTGAACCTCGTCGTACCTTCACTTCCCGGTTACGGCTTTTCCGGCAAGCCGAAGAAACCCATCGGCCCGCGCGGAACGGCGGCGCTTTGGGACAAGCTGATGCGCGAGGTGCTCGGCTACGAGACCTATATCGCGCAAGGCGGCGATTGGGGGTCCGTGGTTTCGGGCTGGCTGGCCTACGACCACGCGGTGACGAAGGGCGGCGGCTGCAAGGCAGTTCACCTCAACATGTATGGCGTTCGGCCCGCGGCGCTGCCCGAAACGGAAGCAGAGCAGCAATGGGCAGCCGGCGCGGCCATGACGTTCGAGCTCGAAAGCGCCTATCTGCGTTTGCAGATGACGAAGCCTCAGACGCTTTCCTACGGCATGATGGACAGCCCCGTCGGCGCGGCTGCCTGGATCGTCGAGAAATTCAACGGATGGTCCGACAGGCGTGGACCGGGAGGCCAGGAGCATATCGAGAATGCCTTCTCGAAGGACCAGCTCCTCACCAACATCATGATCTATCTCGTTACCGGAACCTTCAACACCGCCACATGGTTCTATCGCGGCATGTTCGAGGAAGGCGGCACCAACATGGCGCCGGGAACGCAGGTCGACATTCCGACCGGGATCGCGAACTACCCGAAGGAATTTCTCGTCTTTCCTCCGCGCAGCATGGTGGAGAAGGGCTACAACATCGTCCGCTGGAGCGATTTCGAACATGGTGGACATTTTGCGGCGCTCGAAACCGGCAAGGTCTTCGCCGATGACCTGCGCGCATTTATCAACCAGGTGAAGGGGTAAGACACACGCCATGTCACATCGCATCGTGCCCGCCGATCCCTTCACCATTCATGTGCCGGATGCGGAGATCGAAGACCTGAAGCGCAGGCTTCAGCGTACGCGTTTTCCGAACGAGCCGCTCGGCAACGAGAACTGGGAGTACGGTACGAGCCTGCCATACATGGAGCGGCTCATCGAATATTGGCGCGACGATTTCGACTGGCGCGCGGCGGAGGCGAAGCTCAACCGCTTTCCGCAGTACCGCGCAACGCTGACGGATGACGACGAAGAAGACCACACGATCCACTTCCTCTATGAGCGCGGCTCGGGAGACAATCCCATCCCCCTGATCCTCACGCATGGCTGGCCATCGACCTTTCGCGAATTTCTGGACGTTGTCGATCCCCTGGCCCATCCGGAAAAATATGGACGCGACGGACCTGCCTTCGACGTAATCGTGCCCTCGCTTGTCGGTTATGGCTTTTCCTCGCTGCCCCGCAAGCCGATAGGCCCGGCGGCCATCGCCGATCTCTGGCACCGTCTGATGACCGAGGTTCTCGGCTACGATCGCTACGCCGCACAGGCTGGCGACTGGGGGAGTTTCGTGACCTCGCGTCTCGCCCTGCAGCATGCCGACAGCCTGATGGGCATACACCTCACCATGTTGCCGCTGCGGCCAGCGTTGAAGCACGAAAGCCAGCCGCCCGTGAGCGAGGAAGAAGGTCACTGGATTGCAGGAATGCAGAAATGGTGGCGGCAGGAGGAAGGCTATCGCTCCATCCAGTCCACGAAGCCGATGGCGCTCGCCTTCGGCCTGATGGATAGCCCGGCCGGTCTCGCGGGCTGGCTCGCCGACAAATATTACCGGCTCGGCGACACCGATAAGACCGACACGATGGAAGGCATGATCGCCCGCTTCCCCTTCGACGACATTCTCACCCAGTTCTCGATCTACTGGTTCACCGGCACGATCAATTCCGCGAACACACTCTACAAGGCGGGACCGGCCGAGGGCTCCGCGCAACTTCTTCCCGGCGAAAAGGTTGTCGTTCCCACAGCCTATTCCGAATATCCGATCGACGTCCTCCCGGACACGCCGCGTTCCTGGGCCGAGCGCAGCTACAACATTGTGCGCTGGCGCATCATGGACCGGGGCGGCCATTTCGCGGCGATGGAGGAGCCGGAACTCTTTGCTGACGACGTGCGGGACGCATTTCGCGAAATGGGCGTGACGAAGGGAGGCGCCACCACATGACGCTCGAGCAGGGACTTGCCTTCGGTATCCTTTTCCTTGCTCTTGTCCTCTTCGCGTCAGGCAAGCTGCGTCACGACATCGTCGCTCTCATTGCGTTGGTGGCCGTCGGCCTCGCCGGCCTGGTGGAGCCGGCCGAAATCGTCTCCGGTTTCGGTCACCCGGCCGTCATAACGGTTGCCGCCGTGCTCGTGGTATCGGAAGCGCTGCGCAGCTCGGGTCTCGTCGATGTCGTCGTGCAGAGGATCGAACCTCTCACGAAGACCGCAACCGGACATATCGCCATTCTCACCGGTGTAGTCGCTCTCGCTTCATCCTTCATGAACAATGTGGGAGCGCTCGCCATCATGCTGCCAGTCGCACTGGCGACGGCAACGGAGCGCGGCCGCCCGCCGGCGATGCTCCTGATGCCCATTGCCTTCGGCTCGATGCTCGGTGGCATGATCACGCTGATCGGAACGCCGCCCAACATCATCATTGCGAGCTTCCGCCGCTCCTATGCGGAGGAACCTTTCCATATGTTCGACTTCGCATGGGTCGGACTGCCGATCGCTGTCATCGGCATTCTCTTCATCGCGCTTGGCGCCTGGCGGCTCATTCCACGCGAACGCAAGGGCGGCGTGCAGCCCGAAGACATGTTTTCACTCGAGGAATATGTCATCGAGGTGCGCGTTCGCGACAAGAGCCCGCTTGCCGGGCGTCGCGTCGCGCACATGGAAACGGCGGCGGGCGAAGAGATCGCAATTGCGGCGCGCGTGCGCGAGGACGGCCAGCTCTACCAGCCGGAGTCCTGGCAGCCGATCACAGCTGGCGATCTTTTCATCCTGCGCGCCGATCCGGCCGAACTCACCGAATTCCTCGACACGCAGGGGCTCGAACTCGTCGGCCCCGAAGGCGATATACGCTCCGACATCACCAGCAGCGACCTGAAGCTGGTGGAAGCCATTGTCGGGCCGAACTCGCAGCTGATCGGCTTCGGGCCGCGCACGCTCGCGCGCCTCTCACAGGGCGAGTTTCAGCTCTTCGCCGTCGCACGTCAGGGCGAACCCATCGGCGGACGCCTGCACAATGTCCGTTTCCAGACGGGCGACGTGCTTCTCCTGCAGACCCGCGAGGGAGAAGACCTGAAGGTGCCCGTCGAACTCGGCCTGTTACCGTTGCCCGAACGCGGCCTTCGCCTCGGCGGTCCGCGCAGGCTCGGGACCGCCTTCGCGATCTTCGCCGGCGCCATCGGGCTTTCGATGACGGGCATCCTGCCGATTGCCGTCGCCTTCATCGCGGCGATCGTCCTCTATGTCATCATCGGGATATTGCCGCTGCGCGATCTCTACCGGCATATCGACTGGCCTGTGATCGTGCTTCTCGGCGCGATGATTCCGGTGGGCCAGGCATTGCAGAATACCGGCGCCGATCTTCTCATCGCCGAAACGATCGCGGGCATGGCGGATACGCTGCCCGTCTGGGCCGTCGTCGCGCTTCTTCTCATTGCCACCATGGTGCTGACGGACGTCGTGAACAATGCCGCCACGGCGCTCATCATGGCGCCGATTTCCATAGCGATCGCGCAGGTGCTCGACGTGAACCCGGATGCATTCCTGATGACCATCGCCATAGGCGCGAGCTGCGCCTTTCTGACACCCATCGGCCATCAGTCGAACACGCTCGTGATGGGCCCGGGCGGCTACAAGTTCTCGGATTACTGGAGGCTTGGCCTTCCGCTGGAAACCGTGGTCGTTCTCGTCGCGGTACCGCTGATCATGTTCTTCTGGGCCTGATCTTCTGGGCCTGATCTTCAGGAGAGACTGAGACGCCCCATGGCGAGGAACTTCTCGCGGCGGACACGCCTGAGGGAGTCGGCATCGAGTTTCTCGAGACCCTTCAGCTCCTCGGCGATCGCATCGCCCGTCTCCTTGATCATCTGATTGCGCTCGCGATGCGCGCCGCCTACCGGCTCGGGCAGGATTCGGTCTATCACGCCGAGTTCATGCAGATGCTGCGCGGTGATCTTCATCGCCGTCGCCGCGTCCTTTGCCTTGTCGGAACTCCGCCACAGAATGGAGGAGGCGCCTTCGGGCGAGATCACGCTGTAGATCGAGTGTTCGAGCATCAGCACGCGATTGCCGCAGGCGATGCCAATGGCGCCGCCGGACATGCCTTCGCCGATGATCACCGAAACGAGCGGAACGCCAAGAGAGAGACAACGGTCGGTTGAGCGCGCAATGGCTTCTGCGACGCTACGCTCTTCGCTTTCCATCCCCGGATAGGCACCCGATGTGTCGGCGAGCGTGACAACGGGAATGCCGAAGCGCTCGGCAAGCGTCATCAGGCGAATCGCCTTGCGATAACCTTCCGGTCGGGCCATTCCGAAATTGTGTTTCAGACGGCTCTGCGTGTCCGAGCCCTTTTCATGGCCGATGAACATCACCGAACGTCCGCGAAACCTGCCGATGCCTCCGACGATGGCCGCGTCCTCGCCATAGACGCGGTCGCCCGCGAGCGGCGTGAAATCTTCAGCAAGACGTTCGACATAATCGAGGAAATGCGGCCTTGCCGGGTGACGCGCCACCTGAACTTTCTGCCAGGGCGTCAGTGAGGCATATGTTTCCTGAAGAAGCTGGGCGGCCTTCTGTTCGAGCTTCGCCACTTCGTCGCCGATACTGACGGACGGATCTTCCTGGGCGAGGAGCTTCAGCTCCTGCACCTTCCCTTCAAGTTCGGCAATCGGTTTCTCGAAATCGAGATAGGTATGCATCGCGCTCCGGCAGCTCCTGTCCGGCCGCAAGCTGCGGAACCGGGCAGCGGACCTTCATGGGGACCCGCTTTTTTTGCAAGTGCGCGGCACACTGGCCCGCCCCCGCGCCCTTGTCAACCGGCCCGGAGATCGAAGGTAAATGGCGGAATCCTGCGGTTCACGGCCCGGCTGTCACAAAGACCTCTTCATCGCCGTCTTCTTCATGAAAAACGTCCACCCCATACATGGAGGAGGCCCCATTGGCCGAACTGATATCCCCCCTTTCCCGCCGCAGCCCCCTAAAGCGGGTGGTCCTCGCCCTTTTCGCCCTGGTCTGGCTAATCAACGCAATCTGGATGCTGGCCGACCCTGCCGGCTGGTATGCCAGCATCGACGGCGTGTCCAATACCGGGCCTTATAACCCCCATTTTGTGCGCGATATCGGCGTCGCCTATCTGATGCTCGCCCTGTTGAGCGGGGCGGCGATCCGGTGGCCGGTTCATGCCACCGCTCTGCTCGGCGCTGTGACGCTCTATCTCGGTCTCCATGCCCTGCTCCATGTATGGGACATAGCCGCAGCACGGCTTCCCATCGAGCATGTGCTGGTCGACCTGCCGGGCGTCTTCCTGCCCCCTTTCATTTCCGCGGCGCTCACATGGTGGTGCGCACCGGCACGGACGGCAGCCTGAAGGAGAGGCATTATGCTGAAAAATACCATCGAACGATTGATCCGCAGGCAGGAGGCGATCACCGGCGAGAGCGCGGATTTCATGCGCGATCTCCATGCAGGATCACCGAGCGGTTTCTGGCGTTTTGCGCTGTTCGTCCCCATGAGCCGGCACCGCGGAACACTGCCGCTCAATGCAGCCTGCGCCGTCCGCATCGCGGCGGTCCACGCCGAGGATTGCGGCCCCTGTCTTCAAACCGTCATCAAACTGTCACTCGACGCGGGCGCGAGCCCGGAAATCCTCCGCGCCGCCGTCGAGGAAAATCTCGAGCCTATGGACGAGGAGACGAAACTCGCCTTCGAGTTTGCCCGCCATCTCGTCGCGCGCGACCCGAGGTCCGAAGACCTCCGCAGCGCCATCGAGCGGCGCTGGGGCAAGGCGGGGATAAGCGAGATCGCGCTCGCTATCGCATCGTCGCGGGTCTTTCCAACGGTCAAGCGAGCGATGGGATATGGTCAGGCCTGTCAGCGCGTCGTCATTGCAGGCGAGCAAACCGAGGCGGCGCTGGGAACGGCGAGGGCGGCATGACCGGCGGATCGGACAACAACCGGGAGGCGGAGGCCGTCTTCGAACGGCATCGCCCGCGCGCCTTCGGTGTCGCCTACCGGATTCTGGGTTCCGCGAGTGACGCGGAGGATGTGGTTCAGGAGGCGTGGTTCCGCTGGCGAAACGCGGACACCGCCAACATCCGCAATCCCGAGGCCTGGCTGGTAACGACAGTGGCGCGGCTCGGCATCGACCAGCTTCGCGCCGCGCGCGCCAAGCGCGAAACCTATATCGGCCCCTGGCTGCCGGAACCGATCGTCTCGGCCGCCCTCGAATCGGAACCGACGCCGGAAGACCGGCTCTCGCTGTCCGACGACATTTCGATGGCGCTGCTCCACGTTCTGGAACGTCTGGCGCCGGAGGAGCGGGCAGCATTCCTGCTGCACGACGCTTTCGACTACGACTATGGCGAACTTTCCGCGCTTCTGGGCAAGTCGGAAGCCGCCTGCCGCCAGACGGTGAGCCGTGCCCGCAAGCGCGTACAGGAAACGCACCCCCGTTTCGACACAAGCAGCCGCGAACATCTCCGTCTCGCATCCGCCTTCAACTCCGCAATCGCGAACGCGGACCCGCAAGCACTGATCGATTGCCTGAGCGAGGATGTCGTCTTCTATTCGGATGGCGGCGGAAAGGCGCTCGCGGCACTCAATCCGCTCTACGGCCCGGACCGTGTGATGCGGTTCTTCATGGGCATACTGAGGAAGCGGCCCGAGAACTTTACAGTAGAGCCTGCGACGGTGAACGGATTGCCCGGCTTCATCATGCATGACGAAGAGGGCGTGCATTCGGCCCTGAGTTTCGGCGTGAGCGACGGCCGCATCTCCGCGCTCTACATGATCCGCAATCCCGACAAGCTGGCGCGGATCGAAAAGCGCTAGGACGCCTTGTTGCCCTTCTTGGCAAGAGGATGATGCGTCTGTACGAGCTCCTTCAGACGCTCGTCGAGGACATGCGTGTAGATCTGCGTGGTAGAGATATCGGCATGGCCGAGCATCTGTTGCACGGCCCGCAGATCGGCACCATTGGCAAGCAAATGACTTGCAAAGGCATGGCGGAGCGTGTGTGGGGAGACGCGTGTGGGATCGAGCCCTGCGGCAACGGCGAGATCTTTCAGGAGTTGCGCGAAACGGTGACGGGTGAGATGACCCTGACGTCCTCGGGACGGAAACAGCCAGGGTGAAACCTGGTCCCCGAGGCGCATCGAGCGAAGAGGAAGATAGGCGTCGATGGAGGCTCGCGCCGTTTCGGAGAGCGGCACCAGGCGCTCGCGCCCGCCCTTGCCGCTTACCGCGAGGAACCGCTCATCGCCACGCACCGCCGAAAGCGGCAAGCCGACGAGCTCCGAGACGCGAAGCCCCGTCGCATAGAGCACTTCCATCAGGCAGACGAGCCGCGCGCGCTTGTAGGCGAGCACGGCTTCTTCCTGCGTGCGTCCATCCTCGGCGCGCTGCGCGGCGGAAAGAAGCGCATCCACTTCCTCGACCGTCAGCGTCTTTGGCAACGGCCGTGCACGGCGCGGACCTTCGATCGAGCCGCAGGGGTCGTCGGAACGGATATTCTCGGTGAAGAGAAAACCGTGGAACTGGCGAATGGCGGAAAGCCTGCGCGCGGCAGTCGACGCGGAGAGCCCCTGATCCGAAAGGCCCTCCAGATAGTCTCGAATATCTTTCGTGGTAGCGCCGGTCGCCGGTTTTCCTCGCGCCGTCAGAAATGCCGAAAAATCCTTGAGATCGCGCTCATAGGCATCGAGCGTGTTGCGGGCAGCACCGCGCTCCGCGCTCAGCATTTCGAGAAATGCTTCCAGATGTTGTCCGCGTTCCCGAGACTCTTTCGACATTGAACTCACCTTTTACTCAACCGCGTCCGGCATTACTTCTCGCCATCAACGCTTCCAGGGCGAGGCGGCGCGCCTCGCTTTCAAGACCGACGGCGCGAAGGCTCGACACGGCCTGCGCCGATGCTCGCGGATGTACAGCGCCCGGACCTTCGCGGCCGATCGCATCAAGCGCAAGCAACACGGTTTCACCCACGGCATTTCTCACGCCCGCCGCCTGCATTCGGTTGAGCAAGGCCTCGGGCGGAACCTTGCCCGTCAGCGCACCGCGCGCATCGAGCAATGCATCCCAAACCGCCGGATCGAGCTGAAAACCGAGCGCATCGAGCAGCATGGCTTCGCTCGCAGCGTAGAATTGCGTGGTTTTCACGCCGGATTTGAGGTCGGCGACAATCTCAGCCGACAATGCCTTCGCATCGAAGCCGGTCGCTGATCCGCCTTCCACACGCATCAGTCCGGTCAACTCGCGGGCATCACGGCCAAGCGTCTGCCCGCTGGAGGTCACAAGAGTGAGCCATTGCTGGGCTTTCGCCCTCTCGCCGATCGCGATGAACGCGCGCGCTGCCGCCGCCGCCAGCGGACGGAGCGCCTCATTGGGCTCCATATTGTCCAGTTCCGGATATAGGGCTTCCACGGTCGGATAGTAGAGGCCTGCGGCTTCGGCGGTCGCAAAAGCGAGCTTGAAAAGCCGGATGCGCTCATCCGCCGCAACCGCGGAAGAGATCGACTGGTAGATCATTGCACGGCGGAGCGGCGAGGCCTCCGGAATATCGGAGGTGAGGAGACCGGCCAATTGCTCGGGCGTAAAGCGCGGCTTGCGGTAGAAGGCGGCGAGCTGCCGCCCGTTGATCAAACCGTAGGCCGCAGCCCTTTCGGCCGCTTCGACCTTCTGTTCGGCCGGGATAGAGGGATCGTCCAGAAGCGAGGGAAGAAGCGCGGGTGCGGCAATGGCTACCGCGTTCTCCGGCAGATCGCGCTTCGCCAGCCTGTAGAACGCCGCATCGACGATCCCCAGCTCGTTGGGTTCCGGCGCGCGCAGAACGATGCCTGCCGCTGCCTCGCTCGCCAGCGAATAGAAAAGCGGATCGTCGAGCCCTTCCTCGCGAGCCAGATCGAGCGTCAGGCTTGCAATCTCCCGATTGCCCGCCGCGAGCTGACAATAGGCGCTGAGCTTCACGGAGAAGGCCGCCATGGCGTCATGCGCCGGATCGTTTCCGGGCGGAATGTCCTTCAGCGCCTCGCAAGCGAGTCTTTCGTCATCCTTTGCGAGAGCGGCGCGCGCCAGTCCGGCGGCGACGCCGGGAGAGCGGTCCCGGCCGGCGGCCTGCGCAAGTTCCAGAGCCGCCTCCGTATGACCGGCCGCAATCAGCAGATTGAGGCGCGTTGCCAGGAGAGAGTTTGCGCTGCCGGCGCCTTCGGGCGGCTGCGCCCCGGTAAGAAGCAGGCGGCGGGCCAGGTCGCTCACGATGGGGGAGCGGGAAGGCACGGGAAGCCGGCCAAGATAGTTGTCGATATCCGCGCGCGAGGCGCCGCGCCACATGTCGCTTCCGAAACCACCCTGCTGCGCGCTCAAGAGCCCCGCCGTGGAAGCATCGACACCTGAGAGAGTACCGATTTCGATACCGGCCCCACCCTGCCCCGGAACGGAGCCGAGGACACGGACGGACGGACCGGAAGGCTCGATCCCGGCGGGGAAGAACTGCGAAGGACGGGAAGGGACTGGGTCGGGGGCAGCAGATGAGGGTGTCGTTGCGCCGAAGCCCGGCGGAACGATGCTCTGCGGACCCGCAGCCGGATTGCCGCCGCCGGAGCCGCTTGAACCGGGTTCGGCAAGGGACTGGGGCACGGGCCGGACGGGCTGCATGCCATCGGGCGCCTGCAGCACATTCGCCTCTTGAGCGAAGGATGCGGCGGCGCAAACCGATACCGAGGCGAAAAGCGCCAACCCGGCGGCAAGATGCCGCCGTGCCGTCGGCTTAACGCGTGAACTGGTCATTCGGGAGAACCTTCTCCACTGTCTGGGCCTGCGGCTCGACCGCCTGATCCAGATAAAAAAGCCCACCCACGACGACGATCACGAGGATGACGGCAAGGGCGAGGAAACTGGTAGCACGGCTCATGATTCTTCCTTCTTGTGGTTCGAGACCGCGGGGCCTCGACCTTCGGGTTCATGCCGCCGGGACAGTCATCCAGCCATAAGGTCCGCTTGCGGCGAAATTTGGGCGCGACTCGGCCCTCGCAAGGCCTTATCTACAGCCCTGAGCGGCTGCAACCCCGTTAACGATTATCTAAAATCCGGAATTTCCATCCGGTGAAGAATGGGAAGACTAGGCCAACAAGGTTAAGGCGGCCAGAATGGCCGAATGCCTCAAGATCAGACAATGGAATGATGAAGCCAGGCGACCAGAAAGAGCCGGACGAACGGCTGGACGAAAGGGATGAGAACGAGGCGCTTTCGCCGGTTCCGTTCGCCGAGCGTTCGATCGTTCTCGTCGGCCTGATGGGGGCCGGCAAAACGACCGTCGGGCGCCGTCTCGCACGGCGCCTCGACCTTGCATTCGTGGATACGGATGCCGAGATAGAGCAGGCGGCTGGCGAGACTATCCCCGAAATCTTCGAGCGGCGCGGCGAAGCAACTTTCCGCGCGGGAGAGCGCCGGGTGATCGCGAGGCTTCTCGGGGAGGGGCCGCGCGTCCTCGCCACGGGTGGCGGCGCCTTCATGGACCCGCTCACTCGTGCCAACATTGCCGCCCGCGGCATTTCGGTCTGGCTCAAGGCGGATCTCGACGTATTGATGAAGCGCGTGGGCAAGCGCGGCGACCGCCCGCTGCTGCAGACGGACGATCCGCGGGAAACGATGAAGAGACTGATGGACCAGCGCTACCCCGTTTACGCGGAAGCCGACATCACGATCGAGAGCCTCGAGGGACCGCACGATGCGGTCGTCGATGAGGTGATGGAGAAACTGACGCGCTTCCGCGCGGAACATGCCGCGGAGGCGAATGCCGGTGGCCGGGAATGACTGACGACATGAAGAAGGTAAGAGTTGAACTTGGCGACCGGGCCTATGACATCCTGGTCGGCCCCGGTCTCATTGCCGATGCGGGTCATCATATTGCGCCCCTGCTCCGCCGCCACCGTGTAGCCATCGTCACCGACGAAACGGTGGGCAGGCTTCACCTCCCTGCTCTCGAGAAAAGCCTCGACGAGGCAGGCATCCGCCATTCGGCAATCAAGCTCCCCGCGGGCGAAAGCACGAAATCCTTCGCACAGCTCGAAAAGCTGACCGAATGGCTCCTTGGTGAAGAGATCGAGCGCGGCGACCTCGTGATCGCATTGGGCGGCGGTGTGATCGGCGACCTGACCGGCTTTGCCGCCTCGATCCTGCGCCGCGGCGTCGACTTCGCCCAGATACCGACGACACTGCTATCGCAGGTGGACAGCTCTGTCGGCGGCAAGACGGGCATCAACACGAAGCATGGCAAGAACCTCGCGGGCGCCTTCCACCAGCCGCGCCTTGTGCTCGCGGATACGGACGCCTTGCAGACGCTGCCCATGCGCGAATTTCTCGCAGGCTATGCCGAGGTCGTGAAATACGGCCTCATCGGCGACCGCGACTTCTTCGATTGGCTGGAAGCGAATGTCGACCGCCTGAAGGACGGCGATGTCGAAGCGCGTATCCACGCCATCGTGAAGAGCTGCGAGGCAAAGGCACAAACGGTGGCGGCCGATGAACGCGAAGGCGGTGTCCGCGCCCTTCTCAATCTCGGCCATACTTTCGGTCATGCACTCGAAGCGGCCACCGGCTTCTCGGACCGCCTGGTTCACGGCGAGGGCGTAGCCGTCGGCATGACCCTCGCCTTCGAGCTTTCCGCCCGGCTCGGCCTGTGCCCGCGCCAGGATGCGGTGCGTGTCCGCCAGCATCTCGCCCGCGCAGGCCTGCCCTGCTCGCTCGCCGACATTCCCGGCAAGCTGCCCGATGCCGACGAACTCATTGCGCTGATGGGTCAGGACAAGAAGGTTCTGGACGGCAAACTCACCTTCATTCTCGCACGCGCCATCGGAGATGCCTTCATCACGCGCGACGTCGATCCCGACACGCTTCGGGCCCTGCTGCGGGAGAGGGAGCCCGCCTGATATGGTTTCGCTCGGCCTCGGCGTCATTCTTGGCGCCATCGTATTGCTGCTGCTCTTTTCCGGTTTCTTTTCAGGTTCGGAAACGGCGCTTACCGCCGCGTCGCGCGCCCGGATGCATCGCCTGGCGGAAGAGGGGAACAAGCGCGCCCGAATCGTCCTGCGCCTCACCGAAGACCGCGAACGGTTGATCGGTGCCATTCTGCTCGGCAACAACCTCGTCAACATTCTCGCATCGGCACTCGCGACAAGCCTCTTCCTTGCCTTGTTCGGCGATGCTGGTGTCGTTTATGCGACGCTCGTCATGACGGCCGTGGTTCTGATCTTCGCGGAAGTGGCTCCGAAGACCTTCGCAATCACCAACACGGATCGCGTTGCACTCGCCGTTTCGCAACCGCTGCGCATCATCATCTTTCTGTTCGGTCCCGTCACCGCGGCCGTGCAGTTCATCGTCCGTCACACGTTCCGGATTTTCGGTCTCGACGTGGATGACCAGCAACAAGTGCTTTCCGCGCACGAAGAACTGCGCGGCGCGATCAACCTCCATCATCACGAAGGTGGCGTGGTGAAGATCGACCGCGACATGCTGGGCGGCATTCTGGATCTTCGCGACCTCGAAGTGAGCGACATCATGGTCCATCGCAAGAATATCGCGATGATCGATGCCTCGCAGACAAATGCCGAAATCGTCTCGCAGGTTCTCGGCAGTCCACATACGCGAATTCCTCTCTGGCGCGACGAACAGGAAAACATCATCGGCGTACTGCATGCGAAGGACCTGCTGCGTGCATTGGCAGGCGCAGGCTGGAACCCGGATGCAGTGAACATTCTCGAGGTGGCGACGAAGCCCTGGTTCGTACCCGACACGACGACCCTGCAGGATCAGCTAAACGCCTTCCTGCGCCGCAAGACGCATTTTGCGCTCGTCGTCGACGAATATGGCGCGCTCATGGGCCTGATCACGCTGGAAGACATTCTCGAGGAAATCGTCGGCGAGATTTCAGACGAACACGACATAGATGTGGCCGGCGTTCGCGTTCAGCCGGATGGATCGGTCGTCGTGAACGGCTCTGTGCCGATCCGCGATCTCAATCGCGCGCTCGACTGGTCGCTGCCCGACGACGAGGCGACCACCATCGCCGGTCTCGTCATTCACGAGGCCCGGACCATTCCGGAGGTGGGGCAGGCCTTCACCTTTCACGGTTTCCGCTTCGAGATCACCCGGCGCCAGCGCAACCAGATTGCGCAGATGCGCGTCACCCCCGCCCGGAACCTCAAGGCCGGAGCCGCGGACTAGCGCTCGCCGGATGCGGCTTCCTCGGGCGTGAGCGTCTTCATGGAGAGGGCGTGAATGGGAGCGCCCATCTCCTCCCGGAGCGCCGCCGTCACGAGCCGCTGCCGTTCCACCCGGGACTTCCCGGCGAAGGCGGCGGAAACAACCATCAGGCGGAAATGGGTTTCGCCCTCCGGCCGGTGCCCCGCATGCCCCTTGTGGAGATGGGACTCATCCACTACTTCCAGCCGTTCAGGCAAAAGAGCGGATTCGAGCTTGCGGCGTATCGTCTCCGCGACGGTCATGAACCACTCCGTTACGCTAATCGTTAACCCGAGGCGCGCCATGCTTCCTTGTTTTGCCGGCGCCGCCAACCCATAATTTGCTTCGTGAACCTGAACTCGAAATATTTCGATTCGATACGGATCGCCCCCAGGAAACGCCGCGGCGTGGAAGAGCCTCCGCATGTCCGGCGCATGAAGCGGGAACAGCCGCCCAAACAATGCGAATGGGGCGACTGCCGCGAAGCTGGCAAGCATCGCGCGCCCCGCTCATCCGCCGGGCCGAACCATCCGCTCGACGGTTCTTCCGCCGATGCGCAATACATCTGGTTCTGCGAGGAGCATATTCGCGAGTTCAACCGGAGCTACGACTTCTTCAAGGGAATGAGCGATGACGATGTCGCCGCCTTCCAGAAGGAGGCTCTGACCGGCCACCGGCCGACCTGGAACCTTGGCGTCAACGCCGCGAATGCCGCCTTCGGATCGCCTTTCGAGGCACGGTTCCGAAGAGCATCGCCTTTTCGCGATGCGTTTGGCTTTTTTGACGAGACACCCCATTCGGAGGCCCGGGAACAGGCGGAAACGCGGCGGAAGCCGCGCGCTCTGGAGCAAAAGGCGCTCGATACGCTCGGGCTCCCGGCGACCGCATCCTTGAACGAGATCAAGGCACGGTATAAGGAACTTGTAAAAAGGCACCATCCGGACGCCAATGGCGGGGACAGGTCTGCCGAGGAGCGTCTGCGCAAGGTCATTCAGGCCTACGATTACCTCCGTAAAAGCGGCTTCTGCTCATAAGCGGAAGCGGCAAGGGCAGGCCAGGAGATATCGCCGATCCGGGCGGTGCGCGGCCCGAGGGCGTGCGCCCCCTTTTTGATTGAACTGCCGGCTGCTGGCAGCCGGTTCCGAACACCTAGGGTACGGAAGTAGGACAAGGATGAGCTTCGAAGCGAGAAACGGCATGTCGGAGAATCTCCCGGACAAGAAGGTGTCTGCCCGGGAAGTGTTCAAGATCGACATCGACATGGAAATTCCGGCATTTTCGGAGCCGAACGAGTACGTGCCCGATTTCGACCCCGATTACCTGTTCGACAAGGACACCACGATCGCCCTGCTGGCGGGCTTTGCCTATAACCGCCGCGTGATCGTTCAGGGATATCACGGCACCGGCAAGTCGACCCACGTCGAACAGGTCGCCGCACGCCTCAACTGGCCCTGCATTCGCATCAATCTCGACAGCCATATCAGCCGTATCGACCTCGTCGGCAAGGATGCGATCGTGCTGAAGGAAGGCAAGCAGGTCACCGAATTCCGCGAAGGCATCCTGCCTTGGGCGCTGCAACACCCCGTCGCTCTCGTTTTCGACGAGTATGACGCCGGCCGCCCGGACGTGATGTTCGTGATCCAGCGCGTACTCGAAGCCTCGGGCAAGCTCACGCTGCTCGATCAGAACCGGGTGATCCGCCCCCATCCGGCATTCCGCCTCTTCGCGACGGCGAACACCGTCGGTCTGGGTGATACGTCCGGCCTCTACCACGGCACACAGCAGATCAACCAGGGTCAGATGGACCGCTGGAACATCGTGACCACGCTGAACTACCTGCCGCATGCCGAGGAAGTGAACATCATGCTGTCGAAGCTGAAGAGCTACGACACCGAGGAAGGCCGCAAGACCATCAACGCGATGGTGCGCGTGGCCGATCTCACGCGTTCCGCCTTCATCAATGGCGACATCTCGACCGTGATGAGCCCCCGCACCGTTCTGACCTGGGCCGAAAACGCGCGTATCTTTGGCGGCGATGTCGGCTTCGCATTCCGCGTCACCTTCCTCAACAAGTGCGACGAACTGGAACGTGCCACGGTGGCCGAATTCTATCAGCGCTGCTTCGGCCAGGATCTTCCCGACTCCGCAGCGAACATCAAGGTCGCCTGAGACCGGATCACGCCGTTCCCGGCAAAGGGCCCGGCGTGACCACTGAACCGGTGAGCAAAGAACCGACGGACGCCATGAGTTCAAAGGAAAGCCCGGTCGAGCCCTTCAAGCGTGCGCTCAGCATGACGATGCGCACGATTGCAGAACAGCCGGAGCTCAACGTCACATTCGGCACGGAAGCGCCGGGCCTGCGCGGCCTGCGCGCCCGCCTTCCCATGCCGAGCCGCAACCTGCCCCCCGAAGAAGTGGCGCAGGTTCGTGGCGTCTCCGATGCCTATGCGCTCCGCCTTGCCCATCACGACGAAAAGGTGAATGCAAACCTTCAGCCGGAAGGCGGCAACGCGCTCGCCGTCTTCGACGCCGTGGAGCAGGCCCGCTGCGAGGCGATCGGCGCTAACCAGATGGCCGGCATGGCGCGCAATCTTACGGCGGCACTCGAACAGCGTTGCGCCGCGCGCGGCTATGACCGCATTACCTCGCGCGAGGAAGCGCCGCTTTCCGAAGCGGTCGCGATGATGGTGCGCGAGAAACTGACGGGCGAAGCCCCGCCCCCCTCCGCGCGGAAGCTGGTCGAACAATGGCGGCCATGGATCGAGGAGAAGGCAGGCGAGGACCTGAACCGTCTTCACGAACTCATGGAAAACCAGGAAGCCTTCGCCCGCGCGACGCGCGACATACTCGTCGATCTCGACATGGGCGATGAACTCGGCGAGGCCCCTGACCAGTCTTCCGAAGATGCCGAGGATCAGGAAGGCGACAGTGAGCAGAGCTCCGAGGACAGCCAGTCCGGCGAAGCCGAGCAGCCCGATGGCGCCTCCGCCGAGCAGGTGGAATATGCCGAAGGCGAAGGCGAGGAAGGCGACGAGCAGACGGTCGAAGTCGAAGCGGACGACGCGCCGATGGACGGCGACACCGACGAGACGAGCGACGGCAACCAGCCCTGGCGCCCGAACCAGCAAGCCGACGACCGCAACCGGCAGCCCTCCTATAAGATTTTCACGCCTCAGTTCGACGAGGTGATCGCGGCCGAAGACTTGTGCGACCTCGAGGAATTGTCGCGCCTGCGGCAATATCTCGACCAGCAACTGCAGCAGATGCAGGGCGTGGTCTCGCGGCTGGCAAACAAGCTGCAGCGTCGTCTGCTGGCTCAGCAGAACCGCACATGGGAATTCGACCTGGAGGAAGGCATCCTCGACGCTGCGAGGCTGACCCGCGCCGTGACCGATCCTACGCAGCCGCTCGCCTACAAGGTCGAACACGATATGGACTTCCGCGACACGGTCGTGACGCTGCTCCTCGACAACTCGGGTTCGATGCGCGGACGCCCCATCACGGTTGCGGCCATGTGCGCCGATATTCTCGCCCGAACGCTCGAACGCTGCGCGGTCAAGGTCGAGATCCTGGGATTCACGACACGCGCATGGAAAGGCGGTCAGTCGCGCGAACGCTGGCTTGCGGAAGGCAAGCCCGCCCAGCCCGGCCGCCTGAACGATCTCAGACATATCATCTACAAGGCGGCGGACAGCCCGTGGCGCCGCGCCCGGCGCAATCTCGGCCTGATGATGCGGGAAGGCCTGCTGAAGGAAAACATCGACGGCGAAGCGCTCATCTGGGCGCATAACCGCCTTCTCGCCCGTCCGGAACAGCGGCGCATCCTGATGGTGATTTCGGACGGCGCACCGGTCGACGATTCGACCCTATCGGTGAACGCCGGCAATTACCTCGAGAAGCATCTGCGCAGCGTGATCGAGGAAATCGAGACGCGCTCACCCGTGGAACTGATCGCGATCGGTATCGGCCATGATGTCACCCGCTACTATCGCCGCGCGGTTACGATCGTCGATGCGGAGCAGCTTGGCGGTGCCATGACCGAGAAACTGGCCGAACTGTTCGAGGACGAAGCCGGGCAGAAGCGCGGTCAGCGCCGAAGCGGACGGCTGAGCGCAACCGGAGCGCGGGGCGGCGCAAGGGCCAGCGCGGGGCGCTGATGGGGGCCTGCTCACGGTCCCTCTTCGCAAGCCGAGACAGGACCGGATGACGAACCCTCACCCCTTGCTCCACCCAAAACACAAACACAGTCTCGCAGCCGCCATTCTCTCCATGGGCATGGTGAACCTTTCGATGGGGATTGCCTTCCCCCTCACCGCGATCATCCTTGCACGGCAAGGTGTCGAGCCCGCCATGATAGGGCTTTCGACGGCGGCTCAGGCGGCACCCGTCTTTTTTATCTCACCATTCGCGCCGCGCATCATGCGGCGATTCGGGCCCGCCCATGTGATGATCGCCGGGCTCGTAATGGCGGGCGTCGCCTTTGCTCTCATGGCCGCCTATCCGAATCTTCTCGCCTGGTTTCCGCTTCGCTTCCTGTTGGGTACGGCAGGAACACTTCTATGGGCAACGAGCGAGGCATGGATCAACTCGCTCGCCCCCGATGAGCGGCGCGGGCGCGTCATCGGCGTATACAGCGCGGCCGCAGCCGCCGGTTTTGCCTCGGGGCCTATGCTGCTCGCCCTTATCGGGACGGACGTCACGCCATTTTATATCGGGGCGGGGCTGATGCTGGTCGCCGCGCTGGTCGTCGCGACCGCAGATCGCAGCCGTGATCATTTTGGAGAAGCCGGTACGTCGCGTGCGATGTGGCGGCTTGTTCTCATCGCCCCCGCGGCGCTTCTTGCAAACTTCTTCTTCGCGGCAGCGGAGGATTCGCTCGTAACTTTCTTCCCCCTTTATGCGATCCGGACCGGCATGACGGAAGAGGCGAGCCTCGCCCTGCTCACCGTTGCGGCTCTCGGGGCCATTGCCACTCAGCCGCTTATCGGGATCGCGGCGGACAGGATGAACAGGCTCAATCTTCTCTCGGGACTCGTCGTCGCAACCATTGGCGGCTATCTCGTCCTGCCCTTCGTCATGCCTCTTGTGTTTGCCGCAGGGATCACGCTGTTTCTCGTCGTTGGGCTCGCGAACGGCATCTTCACCCTGGCGATGGTTCTGGTCGGCGAACGCTTCCGCGGCGCGGAACTGGCTGGGGCCAGTGCCTTCACGACGGCGATGTGGGGCACGGGCGCTCTTGTCGGCGCGCCGCTCTCCGGCGCTGCGATGCAGCTATGGGAGCCTCACGGTCTCATCGCAGCAGTGCTTCTGATCTTCCTGGCTTATCTGCCCTTCCCGCTTGCCGCGCGAATACGCGCCAGGAAACCGGTTGCGGAATAAACAAAAGAAAGCTTGAGCTTCCCGGACGGGGGAATATTCTGCGCGGCTTTTCTTCTTCAAAAAGAAGTCGCCAGGGATGACCGCTGCAACAAGTGCAACCGGACGGACGATCTGGATCGCCGAAGCGAAGGCGACGATGGCGCTCGCCTGGCCGCTCATCGCCACCAATCTCGCGCAAGTCGCCATCAATGCAACCGACGTCGTGATGATGGGCTGGCTCGGACCCGAGGCACTCGCCGCCGGCGCACTCGGCTCGAACATCTATTTCGCGATGATGATCTTCGGCATTGGCGTGGTGACTGCCGCCGCCCCAATGGCTGCAGCCGAACTCGGCCGCCGAAGCCACTCCGTGCGCGATGTGCGGAGAACAATCCGTCAGGCTTTCTGGGCAGGCGCGACGCTCTGCCTTCCATTCTGGCTCGTGCTCTGGAATGCCGAAGCCCTTCTCGTTCTGCTGGGTCAGGATCCCGAGCTCGCCCGAAAGGCGGCATCCTATACGCGCGCGCTCCAATGGGCCTTGCTGCCGACATTCCTCTACGTCGTGCTGCGCATTTTCATTTCGGCGCTCGAACGGCCACGCTGGGCGCTCGCAATCGGCGCGCTCGCCGTTCCGTTCAATGCATTCGCGAACTGGTGCCTGATGTTTGGTCATCTGGGATTTCCGGCGCTAGGACTTCCCGGCGCAGGCATTGGAAGCGTTCTGACGAGCATTTTCATGTTCGGCGCCATGGCGCTCATTGTCGTTTCCGACCGCCGCTTCCGCAGGTACTTCGTCTTCGGCCGCTTCTGGCGCGCGGACTGGGCCCGCTACCGCGAACTCTGGCGCCTCGGCTTGCCCATCGGCATGACGCTGGCATTTGAAGTTCTGGTCTTCAACGCCGCCGTGCTGCTGATGGGGCTTTTCGGCGCCGAGGCGCTCGCGGCACATTCCATCGCCCTGCAAATTGCCGCCGTCTCCTTCATGGTGCCGCTCGGCTTCTCGCAGGCTGTGACGGTAAGGGTGGGCCGGGCACTCGGTGCCGACGACCAGGCAGCGATCACCCGTGCAGGCTGGATACCTTTTGTGATGGGCGTCACCTTCATGGCGGCGATGGCCCTCGCCATGATGCTCTTTCCCCATGCATTGATCGGTATCTTCCTCGACCGCAACGCGCCGGAGAACCGGACCGTTATCGAGCTTGCCGTTTCCTTTCTCGCGATCGCGGCGCTCTTTCAGGTATTCGACGGCGCACAGGCAATCGGCGCAGGTATGTTACGCGGACTGCAGGATACGCGGATACCCATGATCTTCGCGGGTATCGGCTACTGGGTGATCGGGTTGAGCGCTGGCGTGTTTCTCGCTTTTCCGATGAAACTTGAAGGAGTCGGCATTTGGCTCGGCCTCGCGGCAGGTCTCGCGGCCGTTTCCGCCATGATGCTTTTCCGGTGGCTAAGCCGGACAAGGCTCGGGCTTGACCGCTCCCCCTGGGCCGCCGACGCGCCGCGGCAGACCGTTCTCTTGTAAGCGGTAAACACACCGATATGATGCCCGCACCGGCACCGTCCGCCGGCAAAGAGGGGTGATCTGAATTGTCTATCGGTTATCGCGTATTGGGTGCTTTGGCGATCTGCATTTCGTTTGCGGCTCCGCCGTTCGCGATTTCCACGGCCATCGCCGCAACCGGGAGCGTCGAAGTCTCAACGGCACCGCTGCTCTGGAATCCGGAGGACAGGAACGAGACAAGGACCGGAAAGCTCTCATGGGCGGGCGGAATCGAGATTACCTCTCCGAATAAGGACTTCGGTGGCTGGTCGGGGCTTGCGGTGAGCAAGGACGGCGCGGCAATGCTGTCGGTTTCCGACACAGGGCATTGGTTGACGGCGATTCTCCTGTACGACGAACGCGGCCGGCTTTCCGGCATGGCCGAAGCGAAGATGGCTCCATTGCTCGGCCTCGACGGCAATCCGGTCGCGGGCAAATCGCTCGGCGACGCGGAAAGCCTTGTCGTGCAACCGGGAGCCAGCGACAGCCTGATGGGCACGGCCTATGTGGGCTTCGAACGCGCGCACCGCATCTGGCGCTATGACCTCAAGACCTATGGCGCGGATGCCCGTCCAGAGCAATTGCTGACGCAACGGCACTTTGGCCGCCTGAACAATAATGGCGGTATCGAGTCACTCGAAGTGCTCCCCCCGGCTGAACCAGGCGGTGAACCTCGCATTCTGGCGATCACGGAGGACACTCTGGATCCGCTCGGGAACATCAAGGGTTTCATTGCCGACGGACACGACATCGCGTGGTTTGGCTTGCGGCAGCGTGAACCTTTCAGCCCCACGGACATGGCCGTGCTTCCCGATGGAAACCTGCTGCTGCTGGAACGCCGCTATTCGCCTCTGGCCGGCGTCGGGATGCAGATGCGTCTCGTTCCCGGCGACAGCCTCGGAAAGGATGCGGTGCTGGACGGCGAGGTTCTGATCGATGTCGGGCAACGCTATTCGATCGACAACATGGAAGGACTTGCGGTCCGGCAGGAGGAGAACGGAGACCTGTTCGTCTATTTGATTTCCGACGACAACTTCAATCCGCTTCAGCGCACTCTGCTTCTGATGTTCAAACTCGATCTGGAGATGCAACCGGATCGAACCCCGGCACCCATGAGCGAAAGGGAGGATATCAAGCGCCTCCAAAGCCCGGGAGAGGACGGATCGTCCGCCGAAGCAGGGCAGTCGGAAGAAGCTGGCCAAGAGCCCATGTAAAGTGGATCGCCGCCTCGACGGCGATACGTCCGCCAAGCTCGGCATCCCAAACCATGGCCGGTCGTGTGTTGAACACCACCGCGAAGACGAGCCCACCCACAAAGGCCGCGAAGAATGGCGCCTTCCACCAGGGAATACCGCGCAGCCAGTCGAACAGCAGAATATTGACGAGCTGGGCGACCGCCACCGCACCGGCGAACGATGCCGCGACGGCATAGGGCGCAATCTCCTGCTCGAAGTCCGCGATGAATCCTTCCCTCATCGCCCAGAAAATTCCGCCCCCAAGGGCGATCCAGGTCAGCAACGCCGCCGTCAAGGTCAGGGCGGCGCCATAGCGGCGGCTGGAGAGGTTGAGCACGAAGAAAAGCAGCGGGAAAACAAGGAAGCTCCAATTGATCCAGCCGGAAGGATCGAGCAGCGGATCGATATCCCGGAGCGCATGAAGCTCGGGAACGGGAACATCCCTGAGATGGAAGCTGAGAAGAAAGACCGCACAGAGCGCGATGACCGGCAGGATGAGGCGGACAAGCGCGGTCAGGAACCGCGTCACCGGCCCCGGCCGGCTTACCGGCACACGATCCACTCCCCGATCAAGCATGATTTACGCCCCCAAACTTCAGGGGGCGGAGTCTAGCCGCGCTCAACAACGCTCGAAAGAGGAAGCGTGAAATTTTGGAAATCTGGGTAAACGCCGCCGGAAAAGAAAACGGGCGGCTTCATCGCCGCCCGTTCACTCGAAATCTGGAAGACCCTCAGGCCGCAGCCGTCTGCGCCTTTTCGATCTGACGCTTCAGCTTCAGCGCGCGGGCAGAAAGCTGCGCATCACGAGCCTTGAGAAGGAAGGGGTCGAGACCGCCATTATGCTCGACGGAACGCAGCGCATGTGCGGAGACCCGCAGGCTGACCTGGCGGCCGAGCGCATCGCTGATGAGCGTCACCTGGCAGAGATTCGGCAGAAAGCGGCGGCGAGTCTTGCGGTTCGCGTGGCTCACATTGTTGCCGGACATCACGGCCTTGCCGGAGAGTTCGCAACGGCGGGACATAAGGATTTCCTTTGCAGTATCGGCAGGGCCGCAGCGGAAAATGCGCGCGAAGCCCGAAAAAACACCTAAGACAGGCGCGCACGTATAAAAGGCCCGGGGTGGCACGTCAAGGCCGGAAAAGGGGGCCTAGCCGCCCTTTCCTTCTCCCAGAACGAGGGAAAGCAGACGTTTCGCCGCCGCCGTGGGCGTGGCCCTGCCTTCCGCTACGTCCACCTCAAGCTCTGGAAGGAGCTCTGCCGCCCTTCTGTCGGCTTTGAGCGCCGCAAAAAGCCCCTCGCGGATCTCCGTCCACATCCATGCCCTGGCCTGCGCGGCGCGGAGTTTGTCGAGTTCCCCGGCTTCGGAAAGTGCTTTGCGGTGATCGAGGGCGGCAGCCCAGATCTCGGCTAGTCCCTGCCCCTTGAGGGCGGACGCCAGAAGGACGCTCGGACTCCAGGCTGAACTCTTGGGTTTCATCAGATGAAGAGCGGTCTTGTATTCCATCTGGGCACGTTTGGCAGCAGGGACGAGGTCTCCATCAGCCTTGTTCACCACGATGAGGTCGGCGAGCTCCATGATGCCCCGCTTGATCCCCTGCAGCTCGTCGCCGCCTCCCGGAGAAAGCAGGAGGAGGAACATGTCGACCATCTCCGCAACAGACGTCTCCGACTGGCCGACACCGACCGTTTCCACGATGACGACGTCGTAGCCCGCGGCTTCCGTGAGAAGCATCGCCTCGCGCGTGCGCCGCGCGACGCCGCCAAGCGTGCCGCCGGAGGGCGACGGCCGGATAAAGGCGTTCGGATTGCGGGCAAGAAGTTCCATACGTGTCTTGTCGCCGAGGATCGATCCGCCGGTCCGGGCCGAGGATGGGTCGATGGCGAGCACGGCTACCTTGTGTCCCTCGCCGGTCAGGTACTGACCGAACGCCTCGGTGAAGGTCGACTTGCCTACTCCCGGCGCACCCGACAGCCCCAGCCGGACCGCCTTGCCCGTATCGGGCAGAAGCTCAGCCAGCAGCTTTTGCGCGATGTCCTGATGATCCGCGCGCGAGGATTCGACGAGCGTAATCCCCCGGGCAAGCGCTGTGCGGCTCCCCGCCCTTATCCCCTCGGCAAGCTCCCGCGGGTCCGGATTTTCCCGGTTATAGGACCGCCGCCCCGCCTGTTTTTTCTCTGTCCCGCTCATGGTCCCAGTTGCATACTTGTCCCGCTCGCCTCCGTCCAGCCCCGGCCGTTCAGCCTGGGTTCAGCTTCCGAAGGCGATATTGGGCGAGAATGCGGGGGAAGACCTGAAAGGATCGGGACCCTGGCTATGAACCGTCTGATTCCAGATCGAAGGACATCCTTGCGCAAGATCGCCATTGCGCTCGTGCTCAGCGCCGTCTGCGCCTTGCCCGCTGCGGCAAGAACCGTCGAGCCGGACGAGGATTTTCCCGGAGGTATAAGCGCGGATTACACGATCTATATCGGTGGCGTGATCGTCGCCGAAGGCATGATGAAGGCAAGATTGGGCGGCGAGAAATACTCGCTTCAGAGCGAATTGGGGTCGGCCGGCCTGCCGAAGAAGTTCTGGGACGCCAGATGGACGATGACAAGTGAAGGCCGCGTCGACGGCGAGAGACTTCACCCCTCCCGATTCGCCTTTACCTCGGTCGAGAATGAGGAAACGAAAAAACGTCTCCTTACCTATGACAAGACCGGCTTGCCGCAGCTTGTTTTCGACCCGCCACTCTCACCGGAAGAGCGCGAGGCGACCCAACCCTTCGAGCGCAAGGGAACACTCGATCCCGTCAGCAGCCTTCTTCTTCCGGTCGTCGCGCAAGGCAACCCCTGCAACAGGAAACTGCCTGTCTTCGACGGCAAGCGGCGCTACGATCTCTACCTGACCTTCGATCGCAACGACAGCATTACCACGCGCGACCGGGGCTATAGCGGCGAAGCTGTCGTCTGCAAGGTTCGCATGACACCGCGCGCGGGAATGGACAAGACGAAACTTGCGAAGACATTGAAGGAACGCGACGCCACATGGATATGGCTCGCGCCGGTCGAGAGCGGCAGGTTCTACATACCCGTTCGCGTACAGATGAGAACGCCGGTCGGCAGCGCAGTCCTCGACGTGGTGCGCTTGCGGCCGCTCGGTGTAAACACGGCGGCCGCCAGCCTCGAAGCGAACTGACCGGACTAACCTTCTCTCGATCCGGTGTCCGTTCTGCTGACTTCCTTGTGAAGCGCACGAAGCCGCTCCACCAGATCATCCTCCGGCGGCACTCCCGACTTCTCGATTTCACTCAGCAGTCCCTCAAGCTTCACCGCCAGCATGTCGTAGTACTGCCTCTGGCGGTCATCCTTGTCCCGGACGCCAACAACACTTTCGGAGCCGCGCTCCTTCGAGCGCGCCAAACCATCTTTGGTGCTCATGGCACCTCCGCGGATCTCTCAATTGTGGAACGTCAAGCGGCAGCCGCGTTTACCCGGGTTTCCTCCTCCGGGAGTGCACGTCTTGCCTGGCGGGCCCATTGGCGGCGGCTCGGAGATCGTTGAGCGGCACGCGTGCCCTGCCTGTCCGGTTCTGCGACCGGAAGTTGCCCGGGGGGATAATCTGGCGAGAAACAGGTTGCAAGACAGAATGCACCCCAGTGCGCTTTTGACGCACGCAATGCCTGTCAAATAAGCACTTCTCGAGAACGACCGGTTTTTCGGCAGATCAAGCTGCGCGCTGCCTTTTCTCCCGGATAAGCGCGAGAATTTCGCGTGCCGAATCGGGAATGTTGGTTCCCGGGCCGAAAATCGCGGAGGCACCAGCTTTCTTCAGGAATTCATAATCCTGCTGCGGAATGACGCCACCGCAAATAATGATGATGTCGTCTGCACCTTCGTCCTTGAGCGCCTTGGCAAGAGCCGGCACCAAGGTCTTGTGGCCAGCAGCGAGACTCGAAATGCCGATCACATGCACGTCATTTTCAATGGCGTCGCGAGCGGCCTCCTCCGGAGTCTGGAAGAGAGGACCGACATCGACGTCGAAGCCGAGATCCGCAAATGCCGTGGCGATCACCTTGGCGCCGCGGTCGTGACCGTCCTGCCCCATCTTCACAACAAGCATGCGCGGCCTGCGGCCTTCGGCTTCCGCGAATGCCTCGATCTCCTTGGAAATCTTCATGAAGCCCTCGTCACCTTCATAGGCCTGCCCATAGACGCCGGAAATCGACTTGATCTCGGCACGATGGCGGCCAAAGACTTCCTCCATCGCATCGGATATCTCGCCCACGGTTGCCCGGGCCCGCGCCGCAGCTATCGCCAACTCGAGCAGATTGCCTTTGCCTCGCGCACCCTCCGTCAGGGCCGCAAGAGCCTTGCGGCACTTTTCCTCGTCGCGCGTCGACCTGATCTTCTTGAGCCGCTCGACCTGCGCAGCGAGCACCTTGGCGTTGTCGATATCGAGAATCTCGATCGGATCGGGCTGCGCGGGGCGATACTTGTTGACGCCGACGATGACTTCTTCGCCGCGGTCGATCTTGGCCTGGCGCCGCGCTGCGGCTTCTTCGATCTTCAGTTTCGGCATGCCGCTTTCGACAGCCTTGGTCATACCGCCGAGTTCCTCGACCTCCTCGATCAGCTTCCAGGCTTCCTTGACGAGAGAGTGGGTCAGGGTCTCGAGATAGTAAGAACCGCCGAGCGGATCGATGACGTTGGTGATGCCCGTTTCATGCTGGATGACGAGCTGCGTGTTGCGTGCGATACGGGCCGAAAAATCCGTGGGCAGCGCAATCGCTTCATCAAGCGCGTTCGTGTGCAGCGACTGCGTGCCTCCGAGAACGGCAGCCATAGCCTCGATCGTCGTGCGAATGACGTTATTGTAGGGATCCTGCTCGGTAAGCGAGACGCCGGAAGTCTGGCAATGCGTCCGCAACATGGACGACTTCGGATCTTTCGGATTGAACTCCGACATGATCTGCGACCAGAGAAGCCGCGCCGCACGAAGCTTCGCGATTTCCATGAAGAAGTTCATGCCGATGGCGAAGAAGAAAGATAGACGCGGCGCGAAATCGTCGACATCGAGACCCGCCGACAGGGCGGCACGAACATATTCGCGGCCATCCGCAAGCGTGAAGGCAAGTTCCTGAACCTGCGTCGCACCCGCTTCCTGCATATGGTAGCCGGAAATCGAAATCGTGTTGAAGCGCGGCATGTGCTTCGAACAGAAGCCGATGATGTCGGAGATGATCCGCATCGACGGTTCCGGCGGATAGATGTAGGTGTTGCGAACCATGAACTCCTTGAGAATGTCGTTCTGAATGGTTCCGGAAAGCTGCTCCGGCTTCACACCCTGCTCTTCCGCCGCAACGATGTAATTTGCGAGAATTGGAATTACCGCGCCATTCATCGTCATCGACACGGACATTTCCTCGAGCGGAATCTGGTCGAAGAGGATTTTCATGTCCTCGACGCTGTCGATGGCAACACCTGCCTTGCCGACATCGCCGACCACACGGGGATGGTCGCTGTCATAGCCGCGATGGGTGGCAAGATCGAAAGCCACGGACAAGCCCTTCTGGCCCGCTGCGAGATTGCGCCGGTAGAAGGCGTTTGATTCCTCGGCCGTGGAGAAGCCCGCATATTGACGGATGGTCCAGGGCCTGCCCGCATACATCGTCGCCTGCGGCCCGCGCGTATAGGGCGCCAGGCCCGGAAGCGTGTTCGCGTCATAGCCTTCGGCTGCGATGCGCTCGAGATCCTCCGCCGTGTAGAGAGCCTTGACGTCGATTCCCTCGGGCGTGTGCCAGATAAGCGAATCCGGACCCGCACCCTTGGTCTGCTTCGTGACCGTGGCTTCCCAGTCCTTGAGAGTCTTCTTGTCGGCCATCTTCATCTCTACTCACGGCAAATTGCGAAATTTCGTTGAAGGCAGCATAACATGGCACAGTCAGCAGCCCCAAAAGCGGGCCGGAGTATCCGGGAAGCGTGGCAACGGGTCAAACGGTCGGCGGAATAGAGCCGGAACGCGGCTATTTCGCTGCGTCAGCATATGGGCTCAAATGAAAGCCAGGCAGGCCCCAACAGGCCACGGAAGATGAATTGAGGGGAGAACATGTCCGTTAGATGCATTCGATTGACCTCCAAGGCAGGCGCGGTAATCGCCATAAGCGCTCTTGGGCTCATCCTCGCAGCCTGCAGCGGCGGCGGCGCCGCCCGAAAGCGCGATGCGGACGGACGGGTGATACCGACGCTTGCCGAACAGGACCCGGCCAGCACCCTCTATGCGAAATCCGTCGGCAAGGCGGCCCGGGGGGATTGCGACGAGGAAACCTTCGACGTCCTGACCTGCTTCGCCTATCGCGGACATGGCTATGAGGGCGCTCAGATGGCGCTCGGTCAGTGTCTGATCGCCTCCGGCAAGCAGGCCGAAGGCGCTGAATGGGTGCGCCGCGCCGCCGATAGCGGCTGGCCCGACGCGCAGAAGCTCATGGCAGGTCTCTACTTCAAAGGGGAAGGCGTGGGCACGGACATGGTGGAGGCCGCCAAATGGGCGAAACTCTACAGCCGAAATCCGAGCCTGCTTTCGCTTGGCGTTCAGCCTGACCTCTCATTCGTCCAGGATTTTCGTGGCGTGATGACGAGCGAGCAGCTTTCTGTCGCGGACCAGCGCGCGGAAAGCTGGGTTCCCAGCTACTGGACACCGTCTTCCGGTATCGACCGTGGCATTCGGCGGGCCTGCAGCGTCGAGGGCAGAAGGCCTGCTCCAAGCGCCTCCGATATTCAAACCATTCCCAATCCTTACTGATTTCAGGTCCAACATCTTAACCCCGCCTGTTTGCCGACAGGCGGGGTTTCTTGTTGCTTTCGAAAGGGTTAAGGCCATTCAGGGAAACTTTACTTCCATGTTTTAAACCGGACATCGGGTGGGGTTCTGATCTGGGGGAGGAGACCCCGTCGAAATGCCCGGTGAGAGAGTGGACAAGATTGCGAACGTCACTGCCCGCGGTTGTACCGCGGAGACAGAACGCGCGGCCACCATTCGCCTTGAACTCTACCGCACGATCATGCGGTCTTATCGAGGCCTGCCGGTCTTCTTCCCGGCGATCTCGGGCGCCATTGCCTTCACCTTCACGCCCGCCTATCCCGAGCCTGTCATCATTCTCTGGTGGCTGATCATCGTTGCGGGCTATGGCGAGTACGCCCTTTTCCAGCATCGCTTCTTTTCCCTCGACGAAAAGGGCGGACCGCTGAACGTCGATCGGTGGATCAGAGCAACGGTTCTGCGCTACTGGCTGCTCAACCTTGTATGGCTCGGGCTCGTACCGCTTTTCTGGCAAGGCGGCGGAGGCATCCAGAACCTCGCCATTCTCACTGTGCTCATCGTTCACGTGATAATGGCGTCGCAGATCGCCTTCCATCTGGTGCCAATTCTCGTCGCGGTCACCCTTCCCATCATGATGGCGGTCATAGGCGTCTGCATCTGGACCCTGAATCCCGTCTTCATGGCTCTGGGCCTTGCCTGCGTACCCGCATTTCTTCTCCTGTCCCGCATCGCAGGACAACAAAGAGCGAGCACCGTCGAAACGCACGAACTGCGCTTCAGGAATGCCGACCTCATCGAGGACCTCGGCAAGGCGCGCGACGTCTCCGAAGCCGCCCGGCGACGCGCCGAAGAGGCGAACATACAACTCCAGCAACGCGAGCATCATTTTCGTGCGCTCGTGGAAAATGCCTTCGACGTCGTCCTCGTCACGGACGAAAAGGCCGTGATCCAGTATGCCTCCCCCGCGGCAGGCAAGCTCGGCCTTGCGCCGGAGGATTTGATAGGACGGAATTGCCTCGACCTTCTCACGGAAGAGCAGAAGCACGAAATTCTGGGAGAAATAGCTGAGGGCAGATCGTCCCCGGGGAATACGCTCTCGCACGAACTGGCGATTCCGCGCTATGCGGGCCGCACGGTCTGGATCGAAACGAGCATGACCAACCTGCTCGACGACCCGAACGTCCGCGGATATGTGATCAATATTCGGGATATCACGGAGCGCAAGCGGACCGAAACCGAACAGCGAAATCAGTTTCGTGTGTTGCAGGCGCTCGCAACGGGCAAGCCGATCGACGAAGTCATGTCCCTTCTCGCTCTTGGCGCGGAAGAGGCAAACCCCACCGGGCGCGCGGCTGTGTTTCTCCTCGATGCATCCTGCGATCTGGTGACCTGCGCCGCCCCGCGCCTGCCGGACGACTTCAAGACCTGGGTAGGTGATTTCTGGAAACAGCAACGCGATCACGCCTTTGGCCGCATGGCGCTTGCCGGTTCGAAGATCGTCGCAACCAACCTTCAGGACGACATGCACGGCGAGATGGTTTCACGCTACATGAAGGATCATGGAATTCAGAGCCTCTGGTTCCAGCCGATCGTCGCTCATGACGGCAAGGTCGTCGGTGCTTTCGCGCTGTATTTTTCGGATGTCTATGAGCCCGGTGTCTGGGAAACGGACTATCTGCTCGGGGCAGCACATCTGGCCGGTATTGCGATCGAACGCAGAAGAGCGGAAGAAGAGCTTCAGCGCGCCACGGAGGCGGCAGAACTCGCCAATCGGGCCAAATCGAAGTTCCTGGCCAATATGAGTCATGAACTGCGCACGCCGCTCAATGCGATCATCGGTTTCTCCGAAATCATGCGTCAGGAAATGTTCGGCCCGATAGGGTCGGAGAAATACCGCGAATATACGAACGATATTCAGGATAGTGGCCGCCACCTCCTGAATGTTATCGACGATATCCTGGATATTTCGAAGATCGAGGCCGGCCGCTATGCGCTCGAGGATGAAGAAGTCGATATGGCCGATGTCCTGCGCTGGTCGGTGGAGATCATGCGCGCAAGAACCATGGACAAGGCGCAGAAGGTAAGGCTCGACATGCCCGCGGAGATGCCCAACCTGAACGCCGATCAGCGAGCCATGCGTCAGATAATGCTGAACCTTCTCTCGAACGCGGCGAAATTCACCGAGGAGAGGGGCAATATCGACGTGACGGTGGCCATCACCAGGGAAGGCGATCTATCGATCTCGGTCCGCGACGATGGCATAGGCATACCGAAGGAAAAGCTGGCTGAGGTACTGGAACCGTTCGGACAGGTCGATGACACGAACGCGCGCCAGCATGGCGGTACCGGCCTCGGGCTGCCGATAACGAAATCGCTGATCGAGATGCATGGCGGCAGCTTCATACTCGAAAGCGAAATCGGCAAAGGGACAATCGCGACGATGACGCTTCCGGGCTGGCGTCTTGTCTGGTCCGGCGGCGAAGGGCAAACAAAAGCCGCCTCGCAATAACGAGGCGGCTTCGATCATTACTTGCCTGGATTCGATATCTACCCAGCTGCCTTGGCGGGACGATTGGCCCCGATGAAGCCGAAGAGATGGCCGCCCACCTTTCTCATCTGGATTTCCTCCGACCCTTCGGTGATCCGGTAGCGGCGATGATGTCTGTAGATATGCTCGAAAGGCTTGTGGCGTGAATATCCGATAGCGCCATGCACCTGGATCGCGAGATCCGCCGCCTGACAAACAAGCCGGTTCGCACGGTAATTGCACATCGAAACCTTGTCGGAAAGATACTTCGCGACATCCGGCTTCGACATCTGGTCCATCTCCCAGGCCGTCTTGTAGATGAAATTGCGGATCATCTGACACTCGGTATGCGCTTCGATAAGCGGAAACTGGATCGCCTGATTGGACGCGAGCGGCTTGCCGAACGGCTTGCGCTGTTTCGCATAGGCGACGCTCTCGTCGATGCAGTACTGAGCTGCACCGACACCCGAAGCAGCCTGGCGGATGCGGTTTTCGTGAACGAAGTGCTGCGCGAGTTCGAGGCCGCGCTCCGGATCACCGAGATAGGAACCTTCCGGCACCCACACATTCGTGAAGGAAACGCGCGGATGGTCCGTCGGCATGTTGAACGTCCAGAGATACTCCTCGATCTTAACACCCGGAGCATCGACCGGCACGATGAAGCACGTGATGCCGAGCGCATCGCCCGGCTTGCCGCTCGTCCTCGCAAACACGAAGTCATGCGTTGCGACATGCATGCCTGTGTTCCACATCTTCGCGCCATTTATGAGCCAGCCGTCGACGCCGTCGCGCTTTTCGCGCTTCGCCGTCGTCTCCATCCACGTCGCATCCGAGCCGTGGTCAGGTTCGGTCAGACCGAATGCGACACGGATCGAACCGTCGAGCGAGCCCGGGATGAACTTCTTCTTCTGCTCGTCGGTGCCGAAATCGCGAAACATCAGAACCGTCGGAAAATTACCGACCACGGAGCTTTCGTTCTGAAGATCGTTGTGAAGCCCGAGCCCCTTGGCGGCCAGATGGTCTCGGATAACCGCCATGCCGAGATTGGTGCCGTCCTTGCCACCATATTCCTTCGGCAGCGCATAGCGCAGATGGCCTGCCTTGTCCGCGCGGCGGCGCATCTCGCCAAGGAGCTCTTCCCATTCGTGGCGGGGCAGACCGTCATTGTCCCAGTCCGTGCGAGCATGTTCACGGCGATGGTCGAAAAAACGCTCATTGTCGTCCTGCGCCTGGAGCGGCTTGATCTCCTTCTCGATGAAATCGTCGAGCACCGCCAGATAATCGGTAATTTCCCTTGGAATCGTGAAGTCCATCGCTGTTCCTCCCGCGATTGCCGCAGACCTCTTGGGTGGGTCCTGCGGCACTGGTTTGTATGTCGATCCGCACACTATAGACCGCGGTCCATTATCCGAAAGAGCGCCAGAACAGCGCAGCCAGCGCCCCCGCCCGGACGCTACGGAAGGTTCATCAGAAATCTTGCCGTTAACTTTTCGTCTGCCTAACCCATTGCTGGAACACAAGATTTAGCCGTGAACGAAGGTGGAAAATGACACGGTCAGCGATTCGGACCCGGTTCGTTCGCCCAATATTCCAATTCCTAATATCCGATAGGTTAATGCACTCCCGGCCTTGCATCCGCCCCGCTTTACGCGGAAGGTGCGGCTCGAAACATGAGTAACCCCTTCTCCCAGTATCCCTCAGGCCAGACCCGCGACCGCCTCGCGGAACGCCGTCGCATCACGGCCGTGCTCGGCCCCACGAATACCGGCAAGACCCATCTGGCCGTCGAACGAATGATGGGTCATGAAACGGGCATGATCGGCCTGCCGCTGCGCCTCCTGGCACGCGAGGTTTACGACCGCGTCGTAAAAGCCAAAGGTTCCCGCAATGTTGCGCTGATCACCGGAGAGGAAAAGATCCTCCCCGCTTCCGCCCGCTATTTCATCTGCACGGTCGAAGCGATGCCCCTGGACCGGGAAGTCGATTTTCTTGCCGTCGATGAAATCCAGCTCTCCGCCGACCGCGAGCGCGGTCACACGTTTACCGATCGTCTGCTTCGCGCGCGCGGGCATGCGGAAACCATGATGCTCGGCTCCGAAACCGCACGGGGCCTCATTCAAAAGCTCCTGCCCGAAACGCATTTCATCAACAGGCCGCGTTTCTCGGAACTTTCCTGGACGGGATCGAAGAAGATCACGCGTTTGCCCCGCCGCTCCGCGATCGTTGCCTTCTCCGCCGACCAGGTCTATGCGATCGCGGAACTCATCAGGCGGCAGCGCGGGGGCGCTGCCGTCGTCATGGGCGCACTGAGCCCGCGCACGCGCAATGCGCAGGTCGCGCTTTACCAATCTGGCGAAGTCGACTTCCTTGTCGCGACCGACGCAATCGGCATGGGGCTCAACATGGATGTCGACCATGTAGCCTTTGCCTCAACCCAGAAATTCGACGGCCGGCAACATCGCCCGCTCCAGGTCTCCGAACTTGCGCAGATTGCCGGACGCGCCGGACGCTACATGAATAACGGCACATTCGGCGTTACCGGCGATGCTGCTGTGCCTTCCGAAGAAATGATCTCCCGGATTGAAAGTCATCAATTCGAGCCGGAACGTGTCTTTCAATGGCGCAATCCTCATCTCGATTTTTCGAGCGTCTCGGCATTGATGCGCAGCCTGGAAATACCGCCCGGAAGACCCGGCCTTGCACGTGCGCAGGTCGGAGACGATCTGGAAGCGCTCTCTCGTATGGTCCGCGACCCTGACGTCAGCGCCTGCCTCAGGTCACCCTATGCGATCCAACGGCTATGGGAAGTCGCGCAGGTACCCGATTTCCGCAAAACACTGGCCAGCGAGCATGCGGGGTTGCTGACACGCATCTTCCTCTTCCTGATGGACCCGTCGACAGAAGGGCGAGGACATATTCCGGAGGACTGGCTGGAACGTCAGATGGGCCGTCTCGACCGGACTGACGGTGACATCGATATCCTGGCGGCAAGGCTCGCTCATATACGCACCTGGACATATGTGGCGAACCGGGCGGACTGGCTTCACAATCCCGCGCATTGGCAAGAGCATACGCGTGCGATAGAGGATAGGCTGTCGGATGCTCTCCACGAGCGTTTGACGCAGAGATTCATCGACAGGCGCACCAGCCTTTTGATGAAGCGGCTGCGCCAGAACGAGGATCTCATGACGGCTGTAAACGGTGACGGCGAAATACTGGTTGAGGGCGAATTTGTCGGTCGCCTTGAGGGATTCATGTTTGTTCCCGATCCGCGGGCTGAGGGGGAACAGGGCCGCGTTCTGCGCAATGCGGCATCTCAGGCGCTTGCGGGTGAAATCGCAAGCCGGGCACAGCGTCTCACGACGGCCCCGGATGCAGACATTTCGCTATCGGAGCATGGCCGCATCCTCTGGGCTGGCCATCCGGTTGCCGAACTCAAAGGCTCGGACAATGTGCTCCTTCCCAAGGTCGAACTTGTTGCAGGCGAAGAGCTGAACGGCATCGCCCGCGAAAGCGTCCAGACAAGGCTGGAGGCATGGCTCAGGGTGCATGTTGCACAGGTGCTGGCGCCGCTCGTCGCACTGCGAGATGCAACCGATATCGAAGGCCTCGCCCGCGGCATTGCCTTCCGTCTCGTCGAAAATCTGGGGTCGCTGAAGCGTGAAAGCATGGCCGAGGACGTTCGCGCTCTCGATCAGGCGGCACGCGGACAGCTTCGCAAGCACGGCGTGCGTTTTGGCGCCTACTCGATCTTCATGCCCGCATTGCTCAAACCCGCGCCCGCACGGCTCTGCCTTACGCTTTGGGCGCTGAACCGGGCTGGAGCCGAGGAAGACGCTTTTTCGAAGCTCCCGGCCCCTCCGACGCCCGGCCTTACATCCGTGCCTGCCGATCCCGCGGCACCGTCGGGCTTCTACGAAACCGTGGGCTTCCGTGTCTGCGGCACACGCGCGGTTCGCATCGACATGCTGGAACGCGTCGCCGATCTCATTCGTCCGATCATCGCCGCCCGCACCTATAATGGCGGCTTCATCGTCACGCCGGACATGATGTCTCTCGTCGGATGTTCGGGCGAGGAATTCGCAAGCCTCCTGCGCGGTCTCGGCTACCGTTCGCAGGTCGAGCGCGTTACGCCGCCCAAAGCCGAGGAAACAAAGCCCGAAGAGGCGAAACCAGAGGAGCCATCCGCGACTGAAGAAACCTTCGAGATGGCGGAAACCGCCTTTACCGGGCAGGAAGAGACCGAAAACTCCGCCGAGGCGGAAACACCTGCTCCCGCCGAGGAAGCAGCAGTCCTGGATGGGGCACAGACCAACGAGGCCTCTGAGAACGAAGAATCCTCCGGGCAGGTCGAGATGGAAATCTGGCGCCCGCAGCGCCGGCGTCATGGCGGCGGCAAGCCCGAAACCAATCGCAACAGAAAACCCCGGCGCGACAAGCGCAAGACCGGCGAAGAGCAAGAGCCGCGCGGCGGTAAATCGCCCCGGCAGAGCGAGCGCGGACACCGTCCGCAGCAGAAACAGGACCGGAAGCCGCGTGAACGCGAGCCCGATCCGGATTCGCCCTTCGCCGCTCTTGCTGTCCTCAAGAATCGCGTGAACGGCAACGGATCCTGATGACCGGCACCCCGGCGAACCCCGGTCAGCGGATCGATCGCTGGCTTTGGTGCGCCCGTTTCTTGAAAAGCAGGTCACTCGCTGCTTCGCTTGTCCAGTCGGGACGCCTTCGGGTCAATGGTGAGCGCGTCTCTAAGGCAAGCCGCACGATAAGACCGGACGACGTCCTGACTTTTCCGCTCGGCCCCCATATACGGGTCGTGAGAATCCTTTTCCTTGCGGATCGTCGAGGGCCTGCCCCGGAAGCACGCCTTCTTTATGAGGATCTCGATCCCCCTGCATCTTCCGGGAAACCGGAGCGGAAAGAGGTAACGCCCCCTGCCCGCGATGCCGGATCAGGCCGTCCGACCAAGAAAGAGCGCCGCCAGACCGATGCCCTCCGTGAGAACGATTCCTAATTCACATTTTTTTGTGTGGTTGAATATTTCTTCCGCCGACTGTAGGTAAAATAGCATGATTGATCGGCTGAAATCCTTTCTGCTCGGCCCGCCGGAGGAAAAGTCTCAAGGCTTCGACGATCTTCAGGTGGCGGTCGTGGCGCTCCTCATCAGGGCGGCTACATCCGACGCACAGTTCGGTGAAGAAGAGCGCGAGACCATCCGTCGCATAGCCGCGGACTCCTTTGGGCTCTCTCCTCAGGATGTGTCCGCACTGGTAGGAGAAGCCGAAGACGAGGAATCAGAGACACTCGACCTTCACCGTTGGGCCCAAGCCATAAAGCAGGCATATAGCGAGGAAGAACGGGTCGAGTTGATCGAAAAGATGTGGGAAGTCGTCTATGCGGACGGTGTTCTCGACGACTACGAAGCCAATTTGTTGCGGCGCGTCGCGGGGCTGATATACGTTCCCGATCGCGAATCCGGGCAAGCGCGCCAGCGTGTCATGGCCCGGCTCGGCATTACGCCCCGACCGCAAGGATAAGCAGAGGGGGAGACCCCGGAAGGAGCGGCCGCTACAAGCCGGCGGCGCTATTGGAGAGTGCGATGACCTATGTCGTGACCGATGCCTGTATCCGCTGCAAATACATGGATTGCGTGGAGGTATGCCCCGTTGATTGCTTCTACGAGGGCGAAAACATGCTGGTTATCCATCCGGACGAATGCATCGATTGCGGCGTCTGCGAACCGGAATGCCCTGCCGAAGCCATCAAGCCCGACACGGAGCCGGGCCTGGAAAAGTGGCTCGAGCTCAATAATGAATATGCCGGCAAGTGGCCGAACATCACGATCAAGCGCGAGCCGCCCGCCGATGCAGATGACTGGCAAGGCGTTTCGGGCAAGTTCGAGGAGCATTTCAGCCCCGAACCTGGTGAGGGCGACTAACCCTTCCCAGCCTCTTCCCGGCTCCCTGAATCCCCAAAAAGCCTCAGGAAACTGCGAAGAAAAACGCCTATCCTCCTGTGTTAACTGTCTTTTTAGCGGACGTCCTTCCAACGGACCGGTTCTTGTGCTATATATGTCGCACAGGAATTTCCGCGAACGCAGGCGCACACCTGATCGAAAGGTCTAGGGCCCGCCAACGAGTTGAGTGTGTCTAACCAGTTTCCGGCGCAAGGTGGCTAGACTTCTTGTTCCGGCTTGGCTGGAGATGTTGAGCCCGATGGAAGGGTGGCAACAAGGCCGAACCCCGATCGCGGGCCTCGCCCCCTACAGGAAGGCGCAGGTGTCGCCATCGAGGATGGTCTTCTTGTTCGATCGGCTCTGTAGAACCGGAACGTCAATCCGGTCGGGAGTCTTCGACAGCCCGCTGGCGAGCGGCACCTCCACATGACAGCGGAGCGCGAATTACTGAGCCGCGAAGCGGGCATGATGCCCCTTCAGGCCTTCGGAAAAGAGAAAGGCTGGGTATAGGAAAGACGATGGCGAGCAAAACCACCAAGACACCCAAGTCGAAGTCTGCGCCCGTGAAATCGAAAGCCGCGACCAAACCGGCCAAGGTCGGCGCCAAAGCGGCAACCGCAAAAACCAAGGCGACGAAGGCTGCACCGGCGAAAGCCAAGACGGCCGTCTCCAAGACCGCCAGCAAGGCAGCGCCGAAAACCGCCGCCAAGACTGCTGCGAAGCCTGCCAAGGCAAAAGCTGCACCGAAGGCTGCGGCCAAGCCGGCCGCAAAGTCTGCCGCCGCCAAGAAGCCCGCGGCAAAGGCGAAGGCTGCTCCTGCAAAGCCCGCTCCGAAGAAAAAGGAGCCCGCCGCCAAGTCGGAAGCGAAAGCCGCCCCTGCCAAGCAGGCGCCCAAAACACCGAGCAACGCCGCCAGCAAGCTGATCGCCGCAGCCAAGAGCCGGGCTGAAAAAGCGCGCAGCGCTGAAAAAGCCAAGCCGGCGAAAGAGACGTCCACCCAGGCGAAGCCTGCGAAAACCGAAACGCCCAAGGCAAAGGCTGAGCCTGCGAAGCCCGCGGCACCGCGGCCTAACTTCAAGGCGAAGGAATTCGTGGTCTATCCCGCGCACGGCGTCGGACAGATTCTCGAGATCGAGGAGCAGGAGGTGGCGGGCCACAAGCTCGAGCTTTTCGTCATCAACTTCGACAAGGAGAAGATGACACTCCGCGTGCCCACCAACAAGGCAAGTGCAGTCGGCATGCGTAAGCTTTCCGACGCAGGCGTGGTCGATTCCGCGCTTGAGACGCTTCGGGGCCGCGCGCGTATCAAGCGCACCATGTGGAGCCGCAGAGCTCAGGAATACGAAGCCAAGATCAACTCTGGCGATCTGATCTCGATCGCGGAGGTGGTTCGCGACCTCTATCGTTCCGAACGTCAACCGGAACAGTCATATTCAGAGCGCCAGCTTTACGAGGCTGCGCTCGACCGTATGGCGCGTGAAGTCGCCGCCGTGGAGCGGATCGGCGAGGATGCTGCCATCGAAAGGGTAGAACAGGCACTTCAGGGAACGCCGAAAGGCGAGAAGACGCCCAAGACCGATGAAGCCAGCGAGGCAGCATAAGTGCTTCAACGGCGACTCTCTGCTGAAATTGAAAGGCCCGGCATCAGCCGGGCCTTTTTGTTTGGATGCCTTGACGTTTCACCTCGTGGCGCGGAAACGGGAACATTTTTCGGGACGGCGAGTTGATCTTAGACGGAGGCTGAAGCGTAGAAAAATCGACACAAGCTGCGAAGTCCCACATCCTGCAAGGAAGGGGTGACCGAGATGGCACATATGGACACGCCCGAAACCCAGCGAGCCAATCGCCGCTTCATGAAGCGCGCGATGACGGTCCCGTTGCTTGACGAAAAGCATGAATTCGAACTCGCGCGGCGCTGGAAGGAAGAACGGGACGAACAGGCCCTGCACGAACTCACCCGCGCCTATATGCGCCTCGTAATCTCGCTCGCCACCCGCTTCCGGAATTACGGCTTGCCCTATGGCGACCTGATACAGGAAGGGAATGTCGGTCTCATGCAGGCTGCCGCACGCTTCGAGCCGGAACGCGGGGTCCGCTTCTCCACTTATGCAAGCTGGTGGATTCGTGCGGCGATCCAGGATTATATCCTGCGCAACTGGTCGATCGTACGGACAGGCACGACCGCGGCGCACAAGTCGCTTTTCTTCAACCTGCGCAGGCTTCGTTCCCTGATCGCAAACGGAACCAGGCAGAACCTGACGGAAGAAGATCGCATCTTTATCGCCCGGCGCCTCGGCGTTGGCGCCCGCGATGTCGAGGCGATCGATGCTCGCCTGATGAGCGGCGACCGTTCGCTGAATGCAATGGTCAGCGATACGAGTTCGGCGGAAAGCACGACCGAATGGCAAGACCTTCTGCCCTGCGAGCGCCCTCTGCCCGAAGATGAAGTCATGGAAACCCATGACAGTCGCCAGCGCGCCAAATGGATTGAGGAAGCTCTGACAACTCTCAATGAGCGTGAACTGACGATCATCAGGGAGCGTCGTCTGCGCGACGAGGCTGTGACGCTCGAAACACTGGGAAATCAGCTTGGCATTTCCAAGGAGCGCGTGCGCCAGATCGAACATGCCGCCTTGCGGAAGCTCCGGGATGCGTTGCTGAGCAAAGTACCGGATCCGCAGGAAGCGGGGCTTCTCGCCTGATCTTTTCTAGCGATCCACGATCAACTTAACACGCTGGCCGGTAGAAGGTTGCTCGTTTGGGCCAAGCCCGTTCAGCACGCGGAAACGCTCTGTCGGGTAATCGGAAAAAGCCATCCGGCGGCCAAAATCCGCAGCCATCTCGCCTGCGCGAACGGTCGCGATCCTTATCCGCAGCGGCTCGACCGACCGTGCCTCTGCGGCGGTAATCTTTCGAAAGCTCATCACAATCGACTTCAGGGCCACGTCGTAGCGGTCGCCCGTTTGTGGCAGAGTACCCATCAGGAATCTGTAGACCTGATCGGGCGCGTACTCTATCGCCACAATGCGTCCGTTATATTTGCCGATTGTCGCGGTCGCCGTGGCGGCCTTCATTCCGTTCAGCGTGAAACGCTCAAGAGACGTGAGCCTGACACCCCTCGCCCACACATTGGCAAGATATTGTCCAATCTCGAGATCCGCCTGCTTACTTGCGCCATCGAACTGCGCGATGGTGCCTTCGGGCCCTTCTATCAGAACCGCGCGCGGGCTGTTCGTGATCGAGAAGCGCTGCGGTGCGTTGAATGCAAATCGAAGCTTCGGATGAATGAACTCGCGGTCCCGCACTATGCCTTGCTCGGGATCGTCGCCATAGAGGATGCCATCTATGGCCGCCAGATAGGCTTCGCGATTTCGTCGCTGCTGCCCCATGGAAATTCCGGTCGCACGCGCATGTTCAACAGCTGCGGCGACCCGGTCAGGCGTCGCAGGGTGGCTGGCCAGCCAGTCGTTTCGTGAAGCACTGTACTGCGCGTTGCGGATCCTTGCAGTGAGAGCCGAGTGTTCCCCCATTACTTCGAGGAAGTCGGCGGCAGCATAAGGGTCGTAGCCAGCTTGAGCGAGATAGCGAACGCCAAGCATATCGGCTTCGTATTCCTGTTCCCGGGAGTAGCTTGCAAGCAATCCTTGACCGCCGAGCCCGACGATTTGATTGATGGCATCACTCCCAACGACCGCCCCGAGAACTGCACCGAGAAGTGAGGTTCCCATTGCGGCTGTCTGGCGCTGCGCGGAATGCCGGGCATTCACATGCCCGATTTCATGACCAATGACACCCGCAAGTTCCGCCTCGTCATTGGCGAGCGCCATAAGGCCACGCGTCACATAGACATAGCCTCCCGGCAAGGCAAAGGCGTTGACGACCGGGCTGTCCAGCACCGTCACCCGATAAGGGCCGTCTGGCCGGTTCGTGACCTGTACGATCCGCGCGGTCACCTCCGCGACGTAGCTGCCGAGCCGCGGATCGTCATAGGCACCGCCATAGGCTTCAAGAATTTTCGGGTGCGCTTCCGCCCCCGCCCGTGCCTCCTGTTCGGCGGACATGAGCGGCGCAATTTGCCTCTCGCCTGTAGCCGGATTTGCGGCGCATCCCGCAATGACGGCAAGGCACAGTGCTGGAACAAGAAGACGAAGACCAAGTCCCATCGGCGGAAGAATGACGCGCAACATATGGCTCCATATTCCGGGGGGATGCATTTAGATCAATGATCTTCCCTTGAAAATTCGATTTGTTCCGGATGGGATATCTCGATCTCCGGGCCGTTGTAGCGGTCGAGCCATCCTCGAACCCGGACAAGCTTGCCCGAAAGGGCGGCCAGGTCTTTCCGCCCGGTAGAATCATCCAGAAGCGACGTCCAAGGCTCTTCGGCAGCGAGAAGCTTAACGTCCCGCTCCCGGACTGTCACCGTGAAGTCGTTTCGGTAGTCCTCACCGAAGTTGATATAGAGCCGTCCCCGAACCTGCGTGGCGGAGACAATCTCACCCTCGACGAGTTCAAAACTTCCGATGCGCTCCATGAGACCGTTCGGATTCGATGCATCGCGAATATCGTAGAAGGGGTCCACCCAGATCCCACGCCCGGCTCCTCTCGCCTCGCGTTCAGCCGAAAGGAGTTCGTCGCTACACGCACGGTTGTCGTTGAAGGTGTAAACGCGCGCCAGACCGCTACGCAGCATCTCCCTTTGCAGCCAGAGGTTCTCCGTGTCAGCGTCCTTAACGAAAACCTGCGCAAGAACCCTTCCGTGCCGGTCGCTCCGCGTACCCCCGAAACGGAGCATTACTGTCTTGTCCAAAGCAAGGTCGGAGAGAGCTTTTCTCGCTTCCACTGCGAGCGGCCAGGCCTGGAAGTTGGGACGCCCTAGCGGCAATTTCGGCGCTTGAATACCCGTCAATCGAACTTCCCGCCCGTCCTCGAGCAGCAGGGTATCCCCATCGACGATTTCAACGACACGTGAAGATTGTTCGTCATCCTCGAGACGACATTCGGCGGCGCGAGCACCCTCCGCGAATTGAAAAGAGGAAAGGACAAGAAAGGTCAGGATCAGGACAAGAGGCGAAGGCGCATCTTGCAAAATCATGCGATCACCTCAATACACTGGCCAGAGCCCCTTCTCAGGCAGATCCCTCTACAGGCGGGCGCGGATTGCTTCTGAGCGCGATGATAGCCGCTTCCGTGCGATTTCGAACGCCAAGCGCCTGCAGGATTGCATTTACATGGAGTTTGACGGTGGCGATGGAAATACCCAACACTCGCGCAATCTCCTGGTTGGATCGTCCCTTGCCGAGTTCCTGCAGAACCTCCCGCTGACGGGGCGTGAGTTTTTCCTGGCCGGCGCCGACAAACGCTTTCGGCGGCTCTGCAAATCCTTCGGCTTCGACGGTGAGCAGGATGTCCGGCACGTAACGGCCACCCATCTCGATCATACGCAACGCACTTTCGACAAGATTGATGCTCATGGTCTTGGGTATGAACCCCGCAATGCCAAGATCCATCACCTCCCGCACGAAACCGGGCGAACTCCTGTCGCTGAAAACCGCAATCTTGCCATCCGTCCGGGAAACGAAGTCGCTCAGAGTTTCCACATCGGAAAGAATCCCGCTTCCTGCATCGAAAAGAACCAGATCAGCCGATCCGGTATCCGTTCCGTTCAGCGGCCGGTGACCGGTGGCCACACGTATATCTGCGCCGGAATAGAGCCGCCTCACGATCGAGGAAAGGCCCTCACAGAAGATCGGTTGCTCGCCGATGATCAGCACGCGCATCCTGCCCCCCTTTCATTCTGAAAATCGGGAAGCGGCCTGAGACAACAATCAATGCGTGTTGCAGAATGGCACATACAACCAAAATCAACCTTAAAGCGTAGATATAGATATTTAGGCCAAATTGGATGAAGACGCAAAGCGCCGAATTGCCCGTCGCTATGCCGCTGTTTCATCCGCCTATTGCGGCGCGAAGGGAGCTGACCTAGGTTTCCGGGCGCGGCGACCTGGCGACGCCTGGAGACACCCGCATCTCTGAGACCCCGTAGCTCAGCTGGATAGAGCATCAGATTCCTAATCTGAGGGTCGCGCGTTCGAATCGCGCCGGGGTCACCACCTTTTGCCGTGAAGGGCAGAACATCAGGCTCAGGCTTCAGCTTCAGATGTAATGCGGAATGGCGCATTTCTTCCTCCGTCGCAGTAACAGGGATTTGGCAGCCTGATCGCCTGGCTGTATAACTTTGTTGGTAGGCAACAAACCCTTAATACAAACATATCTTGGCATCAGTCAACAAGAATTCTTGGCCACTCTGCCTACGTCTTCTGGCGCGGGGCACCCCACGCGTGCAGATTTTTCACAGAACGCTGATTTTATTAGGTTTTTTCTCTCCTTTTGCCGCTCTCAAACCGGTACCTCTATAAGATGAGTGTCTCCGCCCGCCTTGTTCAAATAAGAAGATTTCTTGGTCTTTCACAAAAGGAAATGGGCAAGCGAGTCGGCGTTTCTGGTACGACGTGGCAAAACTACGAATTGGAGAATGCCGCTCCGAATGCGCATGTGCTGGCGCATCTGTCGGGTGAAGGCTTCGACATGAACTGGGTGCTGACCGGCATGGGAGAGATGAGAGCCGAGGGGGCGGGCCGGAAAGCCGAAGCGGGATTTGCCGAACTTGCACCGCTCGACCTGCGGCGCGATCAGGTAGGCGGCGCCGGCGCGCATATGCTCGTGCCGCGCTTCACCCTGCGGACGCTCGACACGGAAACGGGCAAGCGCATGACGATCGAGGACCGGTCGCTTCTCGATGCGATTTCCTTCCGCCGCGACTTCATCCGCAATGAACTGAAGGCGGACCCCGCGCAGCTGATTGCAGTGGAAGCGCCGGACGATTCCATGGAGCCGACATTCGCGGAAGGCGACCTGCTGCTTGCCGATACGGCCGAACCGAAATTGCGCGGCGGCGGCATCTATGTTCTGGCGAGCGGCGGCACGCTGCTCGTGAAGCGGCTTCAGACGAAGATCGATGGCGGCGTCATCGTCTCAAGCGACAATGCGGGCCGCTACCCCGCGGAAGAAATTCGCAAGGAGGATGCGGAGAAGCTGAAGATCGTCGGCCGCGTGATCTGGCGCGGCGGACGGATGTAGGCGGATGCCGCGATGACCTCATCTTCGCCCTGCCCTTTCGCCGCCGATGCCAAACGCATTCTCGTCATCAAGCATGGCGCCTTTGGCGACGTGATCCAGGCCGAAGGCGCATTGCGCGACATCCGCGAGAACCATCCCGATGCCTTCATCGCCGTGCTGACGATGAAACCATATCGCGCGATCCTGGCGCGCTGCCCGCATGTGGATGAGGTGATCGTGGACGAACGCGCGCCGCGCTGGCGGATCGACCGCATGCGCGCTCTCCGCAAGAAGATACGCGCACGCGGCTTCGACATGATCTACGACCTGCAGAACTCCAAACGCACCGCTTTCTACTTCAGGTGGATGCTGAAGGATCGCCGCTGGTCTGGCACGGCGAAGGGATGCAGCCATCCGCACCGCGCAAAGGAGCCGAAGAAAATCCGCACGCTCGACCGGCTGGCCGGACAACTGGAAGATGCGGGACTGACCATCCGCCACACGCGCAAACCCGACGTCTCATGGCTTGCCGATGATGTAAACGGATTGCTGACGAAGGCGGGCGTGACGGTGCCCTACATCGTGCTCGTGCCGGGCTGCTCCGCACGTCACCCGCAGAAGCGTTGGCCATACTACGCTGAACTCGCGGAACGGCTGATCGCAGCAGGAGAGACGGTCGTCACCGCGCCCGGTCCCGACGAGGTGGAACTCGCGCGCTCCATTCCCGGCACCTGCATCGAGAAGACGAACTGGGCGGAGCTTGCGGGCATCCTGAAAGGAGCGCGCTTCGTCATCGGCAACGACACGGGGCCGAGCCACCTCGCCGCGCATATGGGCGTTCCCGGCCTCGCGCTTTTCGGCACGCATATGCCAGCGGAACGAACGGGAATCCTGCGCGAGAATTTCGGCGCGATCGAAGTGGAGGATCTCGCGGCGCTATCCGTCACCCGCGTCTTCGACGAGGTAACGCGCCGCCTCGCTTACTCGAATTCGGTGTAGGACTTCTCTTCGACGATAGCCGAACCCGTGAGGAGATTGATCTCCTTCTTGATTGCGGCGCGCTTGTCGTTCTGCTTGTAGACGGAACGCGCAAGCTCGATGAATTTCGGGCCGAAATCCTTGTCCGCCTCGCACTGGCGGATGTCATCCTCGATCACCCAGAGCGCTTCATTGACAGCCTTGAGCTCGCCCTCGAGACGGCGCATCTCCGCGCTGTCTTCGAGGTTCGCCTTGCGCGCGTCTTCGAGCACGGTGAGTTCGTGGCGGACATTGGCGAGCTTCGCCGCATCCGACATACGCTCCGACTTGATGCGCAGAATGGTGATCTTGTCGATGAGCTCGCCCGGACCGACCTCGATCATGACGGGTTTGGCGTCTTTCTGGGACATGGAAGCTCCGGACGTTGCGTGACGAAGGAGCCTGCTATAGCGCAAGGAACGGGGCCTTGTCATCCCGGCTGAAGGATCCGTTAACGCTGCCGCGCACTAAGCGCTTGCACGGGGCCCCGCCACCTCCGAAAATCGGCTTTGCCGAATGGAACGCCCGATGTTCCAAAGGGAGGCTGATGTCCCTGATCTCGAGACTGCTCGACCATCTGCGCGGGAGCGACATGCCCGAGGAGCGCCAGGCGGCGCGTGCATCGGCGCCATTGCTGATGGTCGAGATCGGCGGCTATGCGCACAGGGCGCGCGACTGGTCGGCGGGCGGCGCCTGCGTCGAAGGCTTCGCGGAGGCCGTCGCAATCGGCAACATCCTGAGCGGCCATCTCTACTGGGCGGGCGACAACAGGAAGCTCGGCTTCGCGGCGGAAGTGATGCGCCTCGATCCGGGCGGCGCGCTCGCGCTTCGCTGGCTCGACCTGCCGCTCGCGATCCAGCAGGAAATGGAAGCCCATATCGGCTGACCGCCCTTGCGTCAGTTGCGCAGGCAGGCCCACGCGCTAGGCTCCCTGAAAACGAATTGAACAGGGAGGAATGCGACATGGCCTACAACACGCTCATCGTGAAGAAGGAAGGCGCCGTCGACCGGGTGACGCTCAACCGTCCCGACGCGCTGAACGCGATGAACCCCGAACTCGTGGACGAACTCCAAGACTATTTCGGAAAGCTCTACACGGATCATTCCGTGCGCGTGGTCGTGCTGAAAGGCGCGGGACGCGCCTTCTGCGCCGGCCTCGACCTCAAGGACCGCTCGAACCGCGACGACAGCGGCGCGAGCGGCAGCCCGCAGGCAGGGCTCGTTTCCCAACGCCGCATCAGCGAAATCGTGATGCGCATGCGCCGCTGCCCGCAGGCGATCATCAGCCTCGTGCACGGGCCCGCCTGCGGCGGCGGCTTCGCGCTGGCGCTTGCTTCCGACATCCGCATCGCGGGCAGGAGCGCGCGCATGAACGCGGCTTTCATCCGCATCGGCCTTTCCGCCTGCGACATCGGCGTGAGCTATTTCCTGCCGCGCCTCGTCGGCGTCTCGGTCGCGTCGGAACTCATGATGACGGGCCGCTTCATCAATGCGGAGCGCGCCGAACGCGTCGGCCTCGTTTCGGAAGTGGTGGAAGACGAGAAGCTCGAAGAGGCGGCGGCGCCCTACATCGAGGAGATGCTGACGACCTCGCCGCTCGGCCTTCGCCTGACGAAGGAATGCCTCAACATGTCGGTCGACGCGGGAAGCCTCGAAGCGGCCATCGCGATGGAAGACCGCAACCAGATCCTCTGCGCGCAGACGAACGACTTCCGCGAGGGCATCTCCGCCTTCCTCGGCAAGCGCAGGCCTGACTACACGAATAGCTGAGAAGTGCCTGCGCCGCAGGCATTTCTCTCTCCAAACGAAAGCGGCCGCCTCGCCCTGAAGCGAAGCGGCCGCTCGCCCGCCCGGCCTGTTCCCCCGCCAGGGCGGGACGCTGTCCCTCGGATCAGAAGCCGAAAACCACGGCCGCCGTCAGATCGTCGACGCTGTCGCTGTCGAGATCGTAATGCGTCCATTCCGTGCGGATGGAGGTATTGTCCGCCACGGCGAACTCCATACCCGCGCCGCCGAGCCAGGACAATTCGCGATCATCGCCCGGCTGGTCGTAGTTGTGGATGCCGCCCTTGCCGTAGATGGCGACGGTGTCGTTGACCGGGAAGGAAACGAGACCCGCCACACCATAGGTGTCGACATTGTCGCTCACGCCACCGACGGTGATGTCGGCGAGATCCGCATAGAAGCCTTCGACGGCGAGATACTGGTTGAGACGCCAGCCGGCCTGACCGCGCCAGGTCCAGTCGTCGTCATCATCCGCCCAGCCCCAACCGACGCCGGCACCTACATAAAGGCCGCGCTGAAACGCCGTCTGGTTGTAGAGATTGCCGTCGCCGGAAGCATCGGCGGATTGAGCCGCCGCGCCGTTTGCAAAACCGGCGAGACCCAGCGCAAGGCCGGCGGCGCAGAGAATGCGTGTTGCGTTTTTCATCTTGTAAGAGCCTCGTGTCTTTAATCCGAAGCCCCCGCAAAGCCCGCGCGACTATTGCGCGCGTGGCCTCGACGCCGCAAGTGGCCGTTGCAAGGCAGCCATGCCGGATTGTTGACACAATTGAAGAAGTGCCTGTCGCACAATGATTTTTCGCGACGGAAAATTATGGAGAACGGAACCCGCGATGTTCTTTCGCGCATTCCGTTACCATCGCGCAACAGTTTCGTGTGAGTGAAGTTGAAGGCAGGAGAAGCGAGAAATGCGTGCCCCCCAGCTACTTCTTCTTGCTCATGTCGATGAGCGGCATCATGCGAACCGTCGAGGTGCCCTTCGCGACGACATCGCCCGCGGCGTTTTTCAGGTTGCCTTCGAGGAAGATGGTGGAGCGGCCCCGCCGCTCGATCCACGCCTCGGCAACGAGAATGCCCGGCGTCGCGGGAGAGAAGAAGCTCACCTTGATTTCAAGCGACATGGGCGTCTGCTGAAAATCCGTGACGCACATGGCCGCGCGCGCCATCGCCGCGTCGATCCAGCCGGTGACGAAACCGCCCTGCACCACGCCGCCCGAATGGCACATGCGCATTTCCGCCTCCACCTCGATCGCGGCGCGGCCCGCCTCCTTGTCCATATACAGTGTACGGAGGATACCGAGAGACTGGCCCAGACCGTCCCGGCCGGCCTCGTCGTCGAAATGCTTTTCGGGGGTGATGGTCTCGGACATGGAATGCTCTTTCCGTGGATAAGTCGATGCCTGTTGGCGCGCAGTCTAGCCATTTCGGGCGCTCTGGCGAGCGGGCATGCCGGTTCAGGCGCGGGCGGCGCCCTGTTCGGCGCTGAACACGGGCCGTGGACAAAGGGCGCCGGAAAAGGCCGACCGTCATCGAAACGTCATCAAACCGTTACAAATGAAGGACTTATCCCCCTTTGCGGGATAAGCGGGCTTCCACCTCCTCCCCGGCGCTCGACCCGGCGGGAAAAGCCGGAGAGACTTGTCCCCGGATGCGAGCGGGCCTCGCCGGGCGGGGGAACCGGAGCGCAGGAGGACAAGTGAGGCGGGCATATCTTTATTTCACCTTCGGGGCGCTTTTTCTTGTCCCCGCCCTTCTCCTCCATGCGCCGGGGACAGCGAAGGCTGAGGCGCGCGACCCCCGCGCGATGAGCGAGGGTGAATACCGGGAGGCGCTCGCCTTCCTCGAAGGGACCAGGGCGGCGATGGCGGAGGCGGAAATGGCGCTCGGCGCGGAAACGGCGCATGAGGCCGCGAAAATGCGGAAGGCGGACCTCGGCCAGCGCCTCGACATGCTCCGCAGGCTGATGACCGCTGCCGCCCAGCGCGACCGGATCGGCGCGAGAGGACTCATTACACCGGAGCGCGAACGGGCGCGCGACGTGATCCGCCGCGCGGGCGAGATGGAGGACCCGCTTCAGGATTTGTGGACCGCATGGTCGATGAAGGCGCGGGGGGAGCGGGCAGCGTTCACGGCGGCGCCGCTGCCGCGATAGCTCACATGCGCGCGGCTTCTTCCTCGGTGACGAATTCGGCGCAGCACAGAACCTTGTTCACTTCCTCGTCGCTGTCGCCGAGCGGAAGCAGCAGCGCTTCATAATAGACATAGTTGCGGTCGCGATGGATCCAGCTTGCCGACGCCGTGTGCAGATAGGGCATGCGCTCGGCGGTGCAGATGCGCAAGGGGGAGAGCGCGACTTCGGCATTCGCGCCGAAGACATCCTGCGGCGTCATGCCCGCCGGATTGCCGACGCCGAAGAAATCGGAAATCAGCGTGCCGACGACGCGGTAGCGAAAGACGCCTTCGGGGAGCACATCGAGCATGAAGATATTGGCGAGATGGCGGCGCATCTCCATGGGGTCGAAATCGGCGCGGGAGGGAAAGCGGCGGGAGCCCCGGAGCCTCAGCCAGTAGTCGAGAACGTCGCGCGGGGCCTCGGCCGTCAGGCGGGCGCGGACTTCCTCCGGCTCGCCCCAATATTCCGCCTGGATGGCGGGAGACGGCGGCACGCGCGGCGCGGCTTCGCTGTTGGGCGCGGCTTGCGGCCTCTTCTCCATGGGTTCCTCCTGCCCCGGGCTTTACTCGGGTCGTTTCCCGAACCGGCAGGCGCTTCCGCCGGCCTGGAAAACGATCTGGCGCTTCCTGCGCCCCGATGCTCCTTGCGCTGAAAGTTTGCCGCAGCGGGGCTTAAGAGGAAGTTTATGGGAGGGGGATGGCCACCCTACGGAGGGGACAATGCAACTATCGATGCTTAATCAAGATATCTGCCGAATTACAACTCTATTGGAAATGCAAAAGCTACTTTCGGTCGCGTCGTAGCACTGCTTTTTCCACTTCTCCCCGGGCTTTTTCCTCCGCAAAATCCCTGAACCCCTTCAACTGGGATTTAATCTTGCGGCCTTTGGAACCGAATATTGTCGCCGCCCGTTGAGCATACGTCCAGAATGTCCAGCTATGGACGTCGTCCCTCACGCTGTCAAAATCTTCGACCTTATAAAATCTTTGCACAAACTGATCGAATCCGAACTCGTCCCAAATTTCATCGGCTGTTTTGTTTGCGTATCGGGTCGCAAGGGAATTAGCGCGTCTACGCGCGGCATACACTACCTTCCGGTTCAGGTTAGCCAGCGTCGAATCTCTTAGATAAACATTCCGCCCATCGAATCTGAACCCCAAATACTCCAAACCATTCCTTCCCTTTCCGAAGACGCATTCACAAGTTCGTCTTCCCGATATTTGACGGAAGACATGAATTGACGACTTGCTATCTTTAATCGCGAGCTTCGCGCCGTACTTTGGAATAAGGGCCTGTATTTTCTTCAAAAGCGCCAAGGCCTCTTTCTCTCCGCCCTTCCCAATAAGTAGAATGTCGTCGGAATATCTGAAGTAAACGCCTCCACGCTTGCGCATCCATGTTCGAACTTCCCGATCGAAATGAAGCAAATACATATTGGCTAACAAGTCAGACAATGGTGCTCCCTGAGGAATCCCGTAAGCGTCGTCGTTCTTTTGAATGATTGATTTTTTCCCGCCACCACCGGCGATCTCGGAACGAAATTTGGCGGCGGAGCAAAGTTGCGTCGGCATATCCGTATACGCAGTTAAATACCCGGAAATATCCTTGCCGGATTTTGCCTTCCTTTTATTTCCAAAGTACCCAAGACGCTCATAGGCCTCTTGCTTATCAACGTAAGCGTAGTTTGTAATAGCTTTAAATACCGCAAAGTGATCGGCAGGCAGTTTTTCTTCCTTCAGAAGACCCGCCCACACTTTCTTCAACATCAGGTGGTCTAGCGATTCAAAATAGCTGCTGATATCGAGACAGATCACATAGCAATCACCAAGACTTTCGATGAAGTCGAAAGCGTCTTTGGCGAAGTGTATGTTGCATTTACCTCGACCATCAGCACCTAGAATGCGCCGATAAGCTAGTATGTTTCCTGCGAGATTGTACCGCTTCAGTAGGCTTTCATAACGCTGCGCCAACAGATATCGATAATACGAGAATATGTAGGCATCCAAGCGGGCCCCGTAGCGGATAGGACGCTCTTTTGACTTACCGAGCGCGCCCTTTTTCGCAAACTTGTTCCAGTTCTGGATATATCGGATGAACGGATAAAACGGGTGAGCAACCACCTTTGCCGGATCTTTGACGTACGCTTCGGCAGCAGCGGCAGAAATTGGCGCGTCAAAGTGCGGGTACTTCTTTAGATCGCTGGGCTTGAGTTTCCAGTCCGTCATTTGGGCCTCAGCGAGAGGGGACGAAGATATTGCCGACCCACATGCGGCTTAGCACTCTTCGCCCCACACCGTTTGAACGGGCTGTCTTCAACCCTAGGACTGCGGGTCCAAGTCGACGAAATCGTCTATACTGTCACCATGGCGCTACGCGCTCTGGCGTCCCGTGACGACCGGCGGATACTGGAGATTACTATGAACCTCATCGTACTAATCGCCGCTCATTTAGGGCTTGACAGTTTCAACTGACGCTCCGGTCCCCCCAGCCTGAAGACTTTCGTGACCGGATGTTGGTTCATATAGGGACACCTAAGGGAGGTCACAAGACCATGTCTTCCGCAGGGGGATAATATTTTCGTCCCTCGACATCTCACTCCTTTTCCGCCATATTCCGGCGCGCTTACTGACAAAATTGAAGGCAGCGTGAAGCGGCCCGGGTAAGCGTCATGCGGTCAAGATTGACGCAGCGGCGGCGGGGGCTTAAGCCCTTTCTCTCGTGGCGTTTGGCCCATGCCGAAGCCTTTCAAGGAAGGCGTGGATGGCCGGGCCTGACCTGGCCATGGCGGCGAACTGAGAGGCCGTGCCGGAGCCCCGCCCAAGCCGCTTGCGGCGAGGTGGATTGGGTCCCGGCAACAAGTGCCGGGATGACACTGAATTCTAGAGACAAGCCTGAGTTTCAATAACGAAAGCCGACCCAAAGGAGCGCGCCCATGCCGAGCTACAAGGCCCCCGTGGAAGACTTCATGTTCCTGTTCCACGAGCTTCTCGAAATCGACAAGCGCAGCGAGGTGCCGGGCTTCGGCGAGCTGACGCCGGACATGACGCAGGCGATCCTCGAAGGCGGCGCGAAATTCTGCGAGGAAGTGCTGCAGCCCCTGAACCAGGTGGGCGACGAGCATGGCTGCGTGCTGGAAAACGGCGTCGTGCGCACGCCGCCCGGCTTCAAGGAAGCCTTCCAGAAATATTGCGAGGACGGCTGGAACCGCCTCGGCGCGCCCGTGGAAGCGGGCGGCGCGGGGCTGCCCTCCGTCATCACCTTCGCCTTCACGGAAATGGGCATGTCGGCGAACCAGGCCTTCTCCATGTATCCGGGGCTGACGACGGCCGCCTATTCCGCGCTCTGGGCCACGGGCGAACCCTGGATGAAGGAACACGTCGCGAAGAAGATGATCTCCGGCGAATGGACCGGCACCATGTGCCTGACCGAGCCCCACTGCGGCACGGACCTGAAGCTGATGAAGACCAAGGCCGTTCCGCAGGAAGACGGCACCTACCGCATCACCGGCACCAAGATCTTCATCTCGGGCGGCGATCACGACATGACGGACAACATCATCCACATGGTGATCGCGAAGGTGCCGGACGAGGACGGCAAGCTCGCCAACGATCTCTCGACGGTCAACTTCTTCATGGTGCCGAAGATGCTGGTCGACAAGGAGACCGGCGAGATCACGGGCCGCAACGGCGTTTCCTGCGGCTCCATCGAAAAGAAGATGGGCATCAAGGGGAACGCGACCGCCGTGCTGAACTTCGACGACGCGGTGGCCTATCGCCTCGGCGGACGCCCGCCGGAGAAGAAGACGGAAACGGGCGAAGTGAAGAAGTCGAAGTCGGCGGGCATGGCCGGCATGTTCGGCATGATGAACGGCGCGCGCATGGGCGTGGGCATTCAGGGCATCGCGATCGGCGAAGTGGCCTATCAGAACGGCGTCGCCTACGCGAATGAGCGCCTTGCGGGCCGCTCGCTCACGGGCGCGAAGAACCCGGACGGCCCCGCGGACCCGATCATGGTGTTCCCGGATGTGCGCCGCCTGCTGATCTCGTCGCGCTCGTTCGTGGAGGGCGCGCGCGCGCTCGCCATGTATGTCTCGATGCTCTTCTCGCTGCAGATCTTCGGCAAGGACGAGAAGGAACGCGAGGAGGCGGCCGATCTCGCGCAGCTCATGACGCCGATCATCAAGGCCTTCTTCACGGACAAGGGCTTCCAGGCGGCGAACGACTCGATGCAGGTCTTCGGCGGGCATGGCTATGTGCGCGACCACGGCATGGAGCAGTTCGTGCGCGATGCGCGCATCAACCAGGTCTATGAAGGCGCCAACGGCATTCAGGCGCTCGACCTCGTGGGCCGCAAGATGACGGCGAAGGGCGGCCGCGCGACCATGACCTTCTTCGCGAAGGTGGAAGAGTTCATCAAGGCGAACGAGAACGACGCCGAGATGAAGCCCTATATCGAGCCCCTGAAGGCGGGTTACAAGCGGCTCGGCGAAGCGGCCGGCTGGCTGATGGAGAACGCGCCGAAGAACTACGACAATGCGGGCGCGGCCTCCTACGACATGCTGAACATCTTCGGCACGGTGGCCATCGGCTGGATGTGGGCGCAGATGGCGAAGGTGTCGCTCGCCAAGATCAAGAGCGGCGAAGGCAACCAGGACTTCTACAAGCGCAAGCTGACGCTGGCGCGCTACTGGATGGAACGCGAAATTCCGATGACGGCGGGCTGGCTCGACCGCGCGAAGATGGGCGCGGAAGGCTATATGGAGCTCGACGCGGCGGCCTTCTGAGGGCTTCGCATACCGGATGCAGGAAGGGCGCTTCGCAGGAGGCGCCCTTTTTGTTTCTTCTTTTTTACATATGTCATCCCGGCGAAAGCCGGGACCCACTCGCAGATCAGTTTGCCACAGCAAGAGATGTGATCGGAGAACCAGCAGCAGCCTCCGGCGCAAGAGCCGCTCTTGCTGAGGGAACCAATGGGTCCCGGCTTTCGCCGGGATGACACTTCTATTTTTGGCGACGCCGGGGTGGCATTATTGTTTTGGAGATCCGAGACACGCGAGCCGAAAGACCGCAGCACGAATTTGCCCATTTCCCCTGCGTCGGATAGCTTCCCGGCCATCGAAATCGATCCTTCAAGGGGAAAGCCACATGAAAAATCTCTTCAGCGTCGAGGGCAAGACCGTCCTCATCACCGGCGGCTCGCGCGGCATCGGCGAGATGATCGCGACGGGCTTCGTGGAAAACGGCGCGAAGGTCTATATCACCGCCCGCAAGGCGCAGGCCTGCAACGAGCTGGCGGAAGAACTTTCGAAGAAGGGAACCTGCATCTCGCTGCCCTTCGACCTCGGCACGAGCGAGGGCATTGCGGGGATCACCGCCGAACTCGAAAAGCGCGAGCCGAAGCTCGACGTGCTCATCAACAATGCGGGCGCGGCCTGGGGCGAGCCTATCGACGAATATTCCGAGAGCGGCTGGGACAAGGTGATGAACATCAACCTGAAGGGCGTGTTCTTCCTGACGCAGAAGATGCTGCCGCTGCTGCGGAAATCCGCCAGCGCGGAGAACCCGGCGCGCGTGATCAACACGGCGAGCGTGAACGGCATCGAGCCGCCGGATCTCGAGACCTATGCCTATTCCTCGTCGAAGGCGGGCGTCATCATGCTGACGCGGCATCTGGCGAAGCGCCTCGCGCGCGAACACATCCTGGTGAACGCCATCGCGCCCGGACCCTTCCCGAGCCAGATGATGAAGGCGACGCTCGAGACCTTCGGCGACGCGATCAAGGCGGGGAACCCGCTTGGCCGCATCGGCACGCCGGAAGACGCGGCGGGCGTCGCGATCTTCCTTGCGTCCCGCGCGAGCGCCTATACGACCGGCGCGACCATCCCGGTCGATGGCGGCTCGGCGGAGGTCTGAGACCCGTTCACTTTCCAAAGCGAGCGAAATAACCGCGCGCCTTCGTCCACCAGCGACGGAGGCGCGTTTCTTTTTCGGGCCGCTCGAAGACCGGCGCCTCGGCATCGGGCGCGAGGGCGGTGGCGGGCGAAACCTCGATGGCGGGTTCGGCGAAACGGGGCTCGGGCGCGGGCGGGCGCTTCACACCCGTGGCGCGTTCCGCCGCCGCAACGATCGCATCCGCGATGGCGGGCACGAGCGCGAGCGGCATGTCATGCCCCATGCCCTGCACGACGCGCATCTCGGCGCCTGGAATATTGGCCGCGGTGTCGAGCCCCGCGGCGACGGGCACGAGCGGATCGTCCTCGCCATGGAGAACGACCGCGGGCACCGCAATCCGGCGCAACCGCGCGCGGCGGTCGCCATCCGCCATGACGGCCGCCATCTGCCGGACCACGCCCGCCGGGTAATAGGCGCGCGCCGCATCGCGCGTCACCCATTGTTCGAGCGTCTCGCGATCCGTCGGAAAGCCGGGGGAGCCCAGTATTTCGTAGGTCTTCACGCCGCGCGCGACGATGGCGCTCCTGTCATGCGCGGGCGGCGCGGGCGAGAGGAAGAGCGAATAGACGCGGGGTTTCGCCGGCGGCAGCAGCGGATTGCCCGAACTCGACATGATCGAAGTGAGCGAGAGCACGCGCTCCGGGAAGTCGAAGGCGACATGCTGCGCGATCATGCCGCCCATCGAGGCACCGGCGATATGCGCACGCTTTATGCCGAGCGCATCGAGAAGGCCCACGGCATCCGCCGCCATGTCGGAAAGCGTGTAGGGAACGAGCGCGGACTTGCCCTGCATGAGGGAGAAGAGCGCGTCGGGCCAATCGGCCGTGCGGCGCTCCATCCGCGTGGAAAGGCCGACATCGCGATTGTCGAAACGGATGACGCGATAGCCGCGCGTCACGAGCTCGTCGCAGAGTTCGCGCGGCCACTGGGTGAGTTGCGCCCCGAGCCCCATGATCAGGAGGATCGTCTCGTCCTCGCCGGAGCCGAAGCTCTCATATTCGATCTCGATTCCGTTGGCTTGCGCCTTTGGCATGCGCCGAACGCTCCGTTGCCGCGCATCCTCCCTGACAGGAGTATGGGGATTCGTGGAGCTCATGCCTAGAGCCGACACACGCCGCAATGCGGTAACGGGACAGAAGAAAGAAGAAGTGTCATCCCGGCTTTCGCCGGGATGACATTTTCTATTTGAAGAAGCGCTACACGCACAAATGGCCCGGCACTATGTGCCGGACCATGAGATATGCGTGATGGGCCTACTCCGCCGCCTTCTGCTTCAGCGCATGAAGCGCCATCAGCATCCCATGTGCGACGCCTTCGGCGGAAGCCGGGTTCTGGCCCGTGACGAGGCGGCCCTCGCGGCAGACATACCGCTCGAAGGGCTTGCCGCCTTCGAAGCGCGCGCCGAGACCGCGCAGTTCCGTCTCGAGCAGGAAAGGCACGACCTTGTCCTTTCCGGCCTTCCTTTCTTCCTCGTCGGTGAAGGAATTGACGAGCCTGTCCTTCACGAAGGGCGAACCGTCGGACAGGCGCACGCCGACGAGACCGGCGGGCCCATGGCAGACGGCGCCGATCACACCGCCCTTTTCATAGACTTCCCCGATCAGGCGAATGAGCGCGTCGTTCTCCGGCATGTCCCACATGCAGCCATGACCGCCGGGTAGATAGACCGCGTCGAAATCCTTGGCGTTGAGTTCGGCGACGGGCTTCGTGTTGTTGAGCGCCTTCACCGCCGCCGCGTCGTCGAGGAAACGGCGGACGGAGGCCGCGCGCTTCTCCTTGTCGTCCGGCAGGCTGCCGGGATCGGCGGGCGGCTCGCCGCCCTGGATGGAGCCGAGCGTCACCTCCGCCCCGTCGTCGAGAAATTCGTACCAGGGCGTCGTCATCTCCTCATAGTGGAAACCCGTCTTCTCGCCGGTGTCGCCAAGTTCCCCGTGGGAGGTGAGGACGATTGCTATGCGTGATTTCGCCATTTTCGCTCTCCTTCCTTGTCAGTTCGGAAAGCGTCTCGCGGCTCTCCGCGAAACGCGGCGCCCCTTCTCTCCTTGAGATAGGTCTAACGAGGTGGAGATAAACCCGTTCCACGCGCAACGACGCAGTTTCGCATAATGCGGGGAACCGCAAAGCCCGCGAGCCACCCTCCCCTCGGGGAGGGTGAGAAGAACTGCTGTGACGCTTACTCCGCCGCCGCCTTTTGCTCCGCCGCACGGGCATGTGTCGCGATGAGATCGACATATTGCGGGCAGAGTTCGACCGGCAGGTCGTGGCCCATGCCTTCGATCACGACATGCTTCGCGCCGGGCACGGACTTCGCCGTGTCCTCGCCGCCCGCGGGCGGCACGAGCGGATCCGAGTCCCCGTGAATGACGAGGAAGGGCAGACGCACCTGCCTCAACTCTTCAACGCGCGACCCGTCGCCGATGATCGCCGCATATTGGCGCACGCCGCCTTCGGGATAGTACATGTGATCGAACTCGCGGGCGCAGCGCTCGTAAAGCGCCTCGTCCGACATGGGATAGGCCGGGCTCTGATAGACGCGGCGGCCCTTCATGCGATGACGGATGACGGCTTCGCGCTCTTCCGATTCCGGCTGCGCCTGCAGCGCCTTCATCGCCTCCTCGCTCGCCCTTGGCAGATCGGGGTTTCCGGTCGAGGACATGATGGAGGTGACGGAGAGAAGACGCTCCGGAAAATGGATCGCCATGCGCTGCACGATCATGCCACCCATGGAAATGCCCATGACATGGGCCTTCGAAATGCCGAGCGCATCCAAGAGGCCGATCCCGTCCGCCGCCATGTCGGCAAGTGTATAGGGCATCTCCGGCTCGCGCCCCTCGCGGACGGCCGCCGCGACATCCGGCATCTTGGGGAGGCCCGAAAGCTTCTCCGACTTGCCGACATCGCGATTGTCGTAGCGGATGACGCGGAAACCCTTTTCGCGAAGGCCCTCCATCAGCTCTTCCGGCCAGCTCATCATGGTGGAGGTATAGCCGTTGACGAAGAGGATGGGCGTGGCATCCGCCGGTCCGCGATCCTCGTAATTGATGGCGATACCGTTCGCCTTCACCGTCTTCATGTTCACGGTCATGGGGCTCACTCCGCCGCCTGCGCCTTGGCCGCCCGCTTCGCCGCCGCCTCGATGGCGTCGGCGAAGGTGTCGACCAGCGCGAGCGGGAAGTCGTGGCCCATGCCCGGCACTTCGCGAAGCTCCGCACCCGGAATGCTCTTCGCCGTGTCGCGCCCGCCCTCGACGGGAACGAGCGGATCGTCCACGCCATGCAGCACGACCGCCGGTACCTTGATGTTCTTCAATTTCTCGCGGCGATCGCCATTGGCGACGATGGCGGCCATCTGGCGCGCCGTGCCGACCGGATAGAGCGAGCGGTTCACATCGCGCGTCACCCATTGGCGCAACGTCTCGTCGTCGGTCCTGTAGCCGGGGCTGCCGATCGTGTTCCAGGCGAGAATGCCGCGCTCGATGGCTGCGGGAATATCGCCTTCCGGCGCGGGCGTCATCAGCACGGCCATGGCCTCTGGCTTGCCCTGCGGCACTTCCGGATTGCCGGTGGTCGACATGATGGAGGTGAGAGAGAGCGTGCGCTCGGGATGGTTCGCGGCAACGAGCTGCGCGATCATGCCGCCCATGGAGGCGCCCGCGATATGCGCCTGTTTGACGCCCAGCGCATCGAGAAGACCGACAGCATCCGCCGCCATGTCGTCCAGCGAATAAGGCGACTGCGCGGGCTGGCCCGCCATGAGCGCACCGAAAATCGCCGCCATATCCGGCATGCCGTGCTCGTCGAACTTGTGCGAAAGGCCGACATCGCGATTGTCGTAGCGAATGACGCGGTAGCCGCGCTTCACGAGCTCGTCGCAGAGTTCGGTGGGCCACATGGTGAGCTGCGCGCCGAGACCCATGATGAGCAGGATCGTCTCGCGATCCTGCGGGCCGAAGCTTTCATATTCGAGCGTGATGCCGTTCGCCTTGACCTGCGGCATGGATGGTCCTCCCCTGGTGGCTTTTGTTTCCGTTATTGGGAAAACTGTAGCAGCGCCCTTGCCGGAGGCGCACCCCAAACGGTAATAATGAAAAACATTAAAGCGGTGCGAGAAGCACCGCGCAAGGTCAGCGCGGCGACGCCGCAGGGGAGGACAGCCCATGACGCTCGAATACGATCTCTTCTGGTCGTTCCGCTCGCCCTATTCCTATCTCGTGACGAAGCGTCTCCTCGAATTCGAGCGCGAGTTCGACGTGAAGGCGAATGTGCGGCCGGTCTATCCAATTGCGGTGCGCATTCCCGGCTTCTTCAAACAGGTGAACCCGATGTGGCCGCCCTACCTGCTGAAGGACACGGCGCGGATCGCCGAGATGGAAGGGCTGCCTTACGCCTGGCCCTCGCCCGATCCCATCGTGATGGACATGAAGACAGGCGAGGTGCCGGAGGAGCAGCCCTATATACGCAGGCTCACACGCGCGGGCGTGCTGGCGGCGGAAAAGGGCAAGGGCCTGCCCTTCCTCTACGAGATTTCGACCGTGATCTTCGGCGGCGTGAGGAAATGGAATGAGGGCGAGCATCTGCGCAACGCCGCGAAGCGCGCCGGGCTCGACATGGATGCGCTCGACGCCGAAGCCGGGCAGGAAAAGGACCGGCTCGAGGCCGTGATCGCTGAAAACGAGGCGGCGCAGAAAGCGGCGGGACACTGGGGCGTGCCGCTGATGGTCTTCGAGGGCGAGCCCTTTTTCGGACAGGACCGTTTCAGCCATCTCAAATGGCGGCTGGAGCAGAAGGGGCTGAAGAAGCGCGGCTAGCGCGTCGCGACGAGCCCCAATTGCGCGGCGATGGCAACGGCGTGCGCCCGCGTCCGGGCGCCGAGCTTCGCCACCACATTGTCCATGTGATAGCGCACCGTCGTCGGCTTTATGCCGTTCCGCTCCGCGATCTCGGTCTCGCGGAAGCCCTGCGCGGCAAGCGCGAGGCAATCCCGCTCGCGCGGCGTGAGCGCGGCGCGGTCTTCCTCATGAGAGCCGCTCCGCTTCGCGAGCCTGTCCTGCAGGGCGGTGAAGGCATGACCCGCGAGCATGAGCTGCGGGCCCGCGAGAGCGGCGATCTCCTCCGCCTCCTCCAGCACCTGCGGCCCGGCGAAGCCGAGCATGGCGACGCGGGCAAGAGGGAGCCGCACGGGCACGACGAGAACGGCATTGAAGCCCTCGCCCCGCATCATTTCCGCCACTTCCTTCTGCTCGCCGCTATAGGGCCTGCGATGGCGGCGGTGATCGTCGTAAAGGCTGATCGCGAAGGGCATGTGCTCGAAGCGGCAGCGAATGTTGAGCGGCATGCGGAGCGCGACGCCGCCTTCGGAAAGCGCGGCGATAATGGCCGGAGACCAGCCCTGACGGCGCATGAAACCTTCGGCCGCCGCATCCTGCACCGGCGAGGCGGCATCGGGCGTCCAGATCATGCGCGGCATGGCGATGAGGGCGGCGAGGCCCGAAAGCGCCGCCTCCGCCGCGGCGAGGCCGCGCGCCTCATGGATTGCGAGGGCGGATGCCTGGAGCGCCGCGAGCTCGGCGCCGCCCGCCCCTTCCTTCGCTTTTTTCCCGCGCCTGACGGCCATTTCCGGACCCTGCAGTTTTCGAGGGGACGCGAGAGGTTTTATATCCGATATTGCAGGAAGAAGGCGAGCCTTCCGCCCCGGCCCCTGCTGGACCCTGAGGGACCGGGGAGCTAGCCTCGCCTTCCCTGTTCGAGGCCAATAACGGATTTCCCCAAGATGCAGCGCGACCTGAATGCGATGAGCGCCACCGAATACGACCTCGTGATCGTGGGGGGCGGCATTACCGGCGCGAGCACGGCCTGGGACGCGGCACTGCGCGGGCTGAAAGTGGCGCTGCTCGAGAAGGACGACTTCGCCCATGCGACGACATCGGGCTCCTCGAAGCTCGTGCATGGCGGGCTTCGCTATCTCGTGAACGGGGAACTGAAGCTCGTGCGCGAGTCGCTGCGCGAGCGGCGCATCTGGGAGAATGTCGCGCCGCATATGGTCCATCCGCTCCCCTTCGTGATCCCGACCTATGGCTGGGGCATGAAAGGCCCCTTCGTGCTGGGGATCGGCCTCGCGCTTTACGATCTCCTCTCCTACGACCGCAACTGGCTCTCCGACGACGACAAGAAGCTGCCGGGCTTCCGGCGCCTGTCGAAGGGCAAGGCGCTCGACATGGTGCCTTCGCTGCGGCGCGAGGGGCTGACCGGCGCGATGGTCTATTACGACTGCCAGATGCATGCGCCGGAACGGCTCTGCCTCGAATGCATCGAGGGCGCGGTGGAATATGGCGCGGATGTCGCGAATTATGCCGAGGTGACGGGTTTCACCACGGAGGCGGCTTTCGGGCGCGGCGTGAAGGTGACCGGCGTGACGGTGGCGGACGCCGTGACGGGCGAGACGCACACGATCCGCGGCAAGGTGGTGGTGAACGCGGCCGGGCCCTGGGCCGACAAGACAATGGCCATGGCCGACGAGACGCCCGCGCGCCAGCTCATCCGCTCCAAGGGCATTCACATCATCACGCGCGACCTCTCCGGCGATCATGCGCTGGCGATCCAGTCCGCAATCGGCGGGCACTTCTTCGTCATTCCCTGGCGCGGCCACACCATCATCGGCACGACCGACACCGTGTTCGAGGACGATCCGGACAAGCTCGGCGTGACGGAGAAGGACATCGTGGATTTCCTGCGCGTGGTGAATGACGGGCTGCCGGGGCTGAACCTGAAGCGCGAGGACGTGATCCATTTCTATGCAGGCATCAGGCCGCTGGTCGACACGACGCCGAAGGAAGAGGAAGGCAGCGGCAAGAAGGACAGCTACAATGCGAGCCGTGCGGCGGAGGTCTATGACCACGCGCCCGAGGAAGGGATCGACGGCTTCATTTCCGCCATCGGCGGCAAATGGACGACATCGCGCCACCTTGCCGAACAGGTCGTGGATCTCGCGCTGAAGAAGCTTGGGCGGCAGGCGAAATGCGAGACGCATTGCACGCCGGTCTATGGCGGCGACATGGCGCGGCTCAAGACATTCATCGAGCGGGCGCAACGGCGCTTCCCTCATCTAGCGCCGGACATCGTTGAAAATCTCGCGAACTTCTATGGCAGCCGCATCGACGAAGTTCTGGCGACGGCGGACGAGAAGCCCGGCGAACGCGAAGCGCTGCTGAAAAGGCTCGCACCCGACAATCCGGTGATCGGCGTGCAGGTGGTGCATGCCGTGCGGCACGAAATGGCTATCCATCTCGACGACGTGATCTTCCGCCGCACGGGGCTCGGCACGCTCGGCAATCCTGGCTCGGCGCTGGTGAAGCAGGTGGCGGAGCTGATGGGCCGCGAACTCGGCTGGGACGAAACGGCGCTCGCTAACGAGATGGCGGGCACGCTGCGGCTCTTCGAGACGATCTGACGGGGAGAAGAGGGGGAGGGAAGCATGAGCGGTGGAGGAATGCCGCATGTAGCGGCGGTGGTGAACCCGCGTTCGGGCGGCGGCAGGACGGGCCGCGCCTGGCGCGTCATCTCCGAGACGATCGAGAAGGAACTGGGGCCGGTGCGCGCGCATTTCACGAAGGCTCCATCGACGCCGCACTTCCTGCCCGCTGCCGAACTCACCTCGCGCGCGCTGAAGGACGGCGCGCAGCTCGTGATCGCGGTGGGCGGCGACGGCACCATCGACGAGGTTGTGAACGGCTTTTTCGAGAACGGGCTGCCGATCAACCCGGAGGCGCATCTGGCCATTCTGAACGCAGGCACGGGCGGCGATTTCCGCCGCACCTTCGATTTGCCCGAGGAAGCGCATGAAGGTGTGAAGCGCATAGCGAGCGGCAATACGCGCCGGATCGACATCGGCAAGCTCACCTTCATCGCCGAGGACGGACAGGAGACCACGCGCTATTTCAACAATATCGCGAGCTTCGGCCTGTCCGGCGAAACGGTGCGCGCGGTGAACGAGGCGACCTGGCAGAAGAGCTTCGGCGGCAACTTCACCTTCACCTGGGCGACGCTGATGACGGCGCTCCGCCACAAGCCTCGGCCCGTGAAGATCGAGACGGATCAGGGCTTCGAGACCATCGCGAATATCGGCCTCACCGCCGTCGCGAATGGGCGCTATTTCGGCAGCGGCATGAAGGTGGCGCCGGACGCCGAGCCCGATGACGGATTTTTCGACGTCGTCATCATGCGCGATCTCAAGCTGATGGATCTTGTGAACGGCGACGGGAACCTGCGCGAGGGAACGCATGTGAACGGGCCCAAGGTGACGGTGGTGCGGGCGCGGACGGTGACCGCGACGCCGATGGGCCCCGAGCCCGTGCTTATCGATGTGGATGGCGAGGGGCCGGGGCGTTTGCCCGCGCGCTTCGAGATCATGCCCGGCGCGCTGACGCTGCGCTGCTGAGAGAAGAGGACGAACGAGAATGACCATCGACCGCACCACACTGCGCTGGAACGGCTGGGGCCCGGTGAAACAGGAAAATCCGCTGCCCGCCGATGCGCCGCAATGGGCCTGGATAGAGGAGGCGCTGGGCGTCTCACGCCTGCCCTCGACGCCGGCCGTGGCACTTCACGACATCCGCCTGCCGCATTCGCGGCTTTCGGAAGATGTGCTCGGCAAGTTGCGCAGCATCTGCGGCGACAACCAGGTGCGGGCCGACGACTATGAACGCGCCTTCCACGCGCGCGGCAAGAGCTATCACGACCTTCTCTATCTGCGTGCGGGCAAGCTCGACATGGCGCCCGACGCCGTCGTCTATCCGAGGAGCGCCGATGAGGTGCTCGCCATCGTGAAACTCTGCGCCGAGGAAGACATTGCGCTCATTCCCTTCGGCGGCGGGTCGTCGGTGGTCGGTGGCGTCAACGCGATGCCGAAGTCGCTCGGCGGCGCGGTACTCACCCTCGATACGACGCTGATGACGCGCATCATCCAGATCGACAAGGTGTCGATGACGGCGCGGATCGAAGCGGGCATCTACGGACCGCATCTCGAGGAACAGTTGCAGAGCCACGGCGTGACGCTTGGCCACTACCCGCAAAGCTTCCCGCTTTCGACGCTGGGCGGCTGGATCGCGGCGCGCGGCGCGGGCCAGCAATCGAACCGCTATGGTAAGGCGGAGAAGTGGCTCGTCTCGGCCAAGCTCGCAACGCCCAAGGGCTTCTGGACGACGGAGGCAACGCCCGCCTCCGCCGCGGGGCCGAACCTCAACCAGCTCGTCGCGGGATCGGAAGGCACGCTCGGCGTCATCGTGGAAGCGACGGTGAAGATCCACGACCTGCCGGAGCGGAAGGACTATCGCGGCTATCTCTTCAAGACCTTTGCGCAGGGCGTCGAGGCCGCGCGCCGCATCAATCACGCGGAAATTCCCGTCGCCATGGTGCGGCTGTCGGATGCGCCGGAAACCTATTTCTTCCAGGCGCTTTCATCCTCCGGTTCGGGCGGCCTCAAGTCGAAGCTCCAGCGCATGTACCTCAAGATGAAAGGCTTCGACGACGCGCCCTGCCTCATGCTGATCGGGCATGAAGGGAGCAAGGAAACGGTTGTCTGGGCGCAGGAGCAGACGGAAGCGATCTGCAAGCGGCTCGGCGCGCTGGCGCTGGGCACAGGGCCCGGCAAACGCTGGTATCACGGCCGCTTCAACGGACCTGCCGTGCGCGACCCGATGATGGATCGTGGGCTCGGCGTCGAGACGCTCGAAACCTCGACGCGCTGGTCGAACATCGCGAACCTGCATGACAAAGTGGTGGGCGCGATCACCGATGCGATTGCCGCCAACGTGCCGGAGCAGAATGCGCGCGGGATCGTGATGGCGCATGTGAGCCATTCCTATCCCGACGGCGCGAGCCTCTATTTCACGTTTGTTTTCCCGCGCCAGCTCGACCGCGAAGTCGAGCAATGGCAGGCAATCAAGCGCGCGGCGTCGGACACGATCGAGATGAATGGCGGCACGATCAGCCATCATCACGGCGTCGGCGCGGATCACGTTCCCTGGCTCGGCGAGGAGAAGGGCGAGATCGGCATGTCGATCCTGCGCGCCACGAAGCGCGAGATGGACCCGAAAGGCGTGATGAATCCGGGGAAGGTGCTGGGGTAGAAGACGGTTAGAGCTTACCGGAAAATTCTCCGAACTCCGGAATGCCGGATTGCCAGTCACGAACCAAGAACTCTCGGGACGAAGTCATACACACCTGCATAGGCTGGCATTTCACAGGTGCCTGACCAATCACATTCAGTTCACTGTCGAGAAGAGCGACATCATTGCTGTAGGGCCGGGCGACAATACACAAGCCATCGATCTGAGCCTGATACTCTCCGACGAAGCGTCGCTGGAATCCGTCTCCTCCATCCTGAAGCCGCACCTTTTGAGTGGTGCGGCGCGCACTGGCGTCGACAAGACAAAGAGTGTCGTAGTCGCTTGCAAGAAAAGTTGAGCCCGAAATCATCGACATTCCTGGATTGCCACCGCTTCCAGCCAAGACAATAGAACCAACCGGAAGGTTGGTGGCCACGTCCACGATAACGAGCTTCGAGCTGCGCTGAACCGAAACGACAACTTCCTTTCCGCCGGACACCGCGAGGCAGTCAACAAGCCCCTGATACCCGAGATCGTAGGTCTCCGCATTGTACCAGCCGAGGTCGATGTCCTTGACCTCACCAAGTAGGTATTCAACCAGAAGAACTTTTTGCCCTGTCAATCCTTTGACGACGCATGCTCGATCGACCATGCGCCAGACGTCCATGTCGCCATCAAGAACGGGGCCAGTGGCGTCAAGCAGGACCGAAGAAAGAATTTCTTCAGGACGGCTGACGTGGCGCACCGAAGCGACAACACCCGCGCTCTCGCCGTGGGTGACGCGGAAAAACCCGTCCCTACCGCCGCGCACACCGACGAACTGAGCGCCGGGAACCGGGATAAGGGTTTCAGCTCTGGACTCAAGATCACAGCACCAGATCGCGCCGTGATCGATCCAGCCCATGCTGCCGAGTACTCTTTTTCGAGTTTCATCCAATATCATTGCGCGCCATTTCTATGGCGGTGGCGAAATCCGGCGCGCGGGTGACGCGGGCAAGGACGCCCATATCGCCGAGCACGCGCTCGGGCTGCGGCTGGAGCGCGGTGACGATGACCTTCGTTCCGTTCCGCTCGCAACGCTCGATCATGGTTTCGAGCGCGGAGACGCCCGTGGCATCGATGATCGGTACGGCGCGCATCCGCAAGATCAGCACTTTCGGTGTGGCGCCGATCCGGTCGAGCGTTTCGCCGAGGCGCATGGCGACGCCGAAGAAAAACGGCCCGCGAATGAGGCTCGCCGCGACGCCGGGCGGCAGCTCATATTCCTGCATGGGCACGAATTCGCGGGGGCTCGTGTCGCTCACATCCTCTTCCACGAGATGAAGATCGGCCTGCACCTCCACCGCTTCCGACATGCGATGCATGAAGAGGACGGCGGCAAGAACGACGCCGACCTCGATGGCGACGGTGAGGTCGACCATCACGGTGAGCGCGAAGGTGATGAGAAGCACCGCCCGGTCGCCGAGAGGCGCGCGCATCAAATGCCGGAACTTGTCGATCTCGGACATGTTCCAGGCGACGACGAGAAGAACGGCCGCAAGCGAGGCGAGCGGGATATAGGCCGTGACCGGCCAGGCGACGGCCATGAAGCCGAGCAGGAAGATCGCGTGCAACATGCCCGCGACAGGGCCGCGCGCGCCCGCACGGATATTCGTGGCCGTGCGCGCGATGGCGCCCGTGGCGGGAAGACCGCCGACAGCGGCGGAGGCGCAGTTGGCCACGCCCTGCGCCACAAGCTCGCAATTCGAGCGGTGGCGGCGGCCCGTCATGCTGTCGGCCACCATGGCGGAGAGAAGCGACTCGACGCCCGCGAGGAAGGCGATGGTGAAGGCGCTGGGGAAAAGCGCGACGATCCGCTCCATCGAGACATCGGGGAAAGCGGGAATGGCGAAGGAGGGCTCAAGCCCGGCGAAACGCGAGCCGATCGTGTCGGTGGGAAGCGCGAAAAGCCAGACGAAGAAGGAAGCGGCAACGACCGCGATCAGAAAGCCCGGCCAATTCGGCCGCTTGCCCTTGAGATAGAGGATGAGAGCGAGCGAGCCTACGGCGACGAGGAAGGTCTGCGGCATGATCGTGGGCAGCGCTGCCGCGAGCGCCCAGATTTTCTCGAGAAACTCCGCCGGTTCATGCGCAAGCGTGAGGCCGAGAAAATCCTTGATCTGGCTCGTCGCGATGATGACCGCGATGCCCGCCGTGAAGCCCGTGACGACGGGCTCCGGGATATATTTGATGAAGGTGCCGACGCGGAGCAGCCCCGCGCCGATGAGCATCAATCCCGCCATCGCGCTCGCGAGCACGAGCCCGTCATAGCCATGCAGCGCGATGACATTGAACACGACGACGACAAAGGCGCCGGTCGGCCCGCCGATCTGGAATCGGCTGCCGCCAAGCGCGGAAATGAGAAAGCCCGCGACGACGGCGGTGACGAGACCCTTGTCGGGCGTGGTGCCGCTCGCGATGGCAAGCGCCATGGAAAGCGGCAGCGCGACGATGGAGACGGTGAGACCGGCAATGAAATCGGCACGGAAATCGGCAAAGCGATAACCTTCCCGAAGCACGGTGACGAGCTTCGGAATGAAGAGCTGCGCCGGTGATGCCTTCCCGCTCGTGACCCCTGCCCTCTTGTCTTGCCTCTTTGGCGTTACGCCTCCTCGACCATCTTGCGAAGTTCGGCCTTCGCAATCTTTTCGAGGGTCGAGCGCGGCAGTGCATCGACGATCCGAATGTCGCGCGGGCGCTTGAAGTCCGCAAGGCCCTTTGCGCAGGCTGCGTCGATCTGCGCGGCGAGATCCTTCGGCGCGGCCGCCTCGCCGCCGGGAACGAGAACGAAGGCGACGGGCACTTCGTCCAGCATCGGGTCGCGCTTCGCGACCACGGCGCATTCCTGGATGCCCGGCACGGTCATGATGACGCGTTCGATTTCGGATGCGGCGACGTTCTCGCCGCCAACCTTCAGCATGTCCTTGTCGCGGTCGGCGAAGGAGATGAAACCATCCTCGCCGAGCGTCACGCGGTCGCCGGTGATGAAGTAGCCCTCATCATCATAGGTCCTGGCGGTCGCTTCCGGATTGTTGAGATATTCGAGGAAGAGCGAAAGGCCGGGCACGCCGCGCACCAGAAGGTTGCCCGTCTCGCCCGGCGCGACCGGAGCGCCATTGTCGTCGAGGATCGCGATCTCGTAGGCCGGAGAGGGCTTGCCGATGGACATGGGCCGGTTCGGCAGATGGATGTCGCCAACGATGCCATGCGTGATCGTTTCGGTCATGCCCCACCAGCCGATGGTCTTGATACCGAAATAGTCGTCGGTCGGAGGCGCGGAAATGCCGTTGCCCCAATAGCGGTAGGAATGGGACTTCGGCTTTTCCTGCCCCATCAGCGCGCGCACGCAGAAGGGCACCATCGAAGTCCATGTGCAGCCATGTTTCGCGGAAACGGACCAGAAGCGCGACGCGGAAAAGCGCGGCTGGAGAACAACCGTGGCGCCAACCCATAGCGCGGCGAGAACGGAATAGGACTGTGCATTGGTGTGGAAGAGCGGCAGATAGGTGAGATGCACGTCGCTCTGCCGGAGATCCTCGTGCAGGGCGCAGAGCTTCGCGCCCCAGAGCGCATTCGCATGCGTCCAGACGACGCCCTTCGGCCGCGAGGTCGTGCCCGAGGTGTATTGAATGCCGACGGGCAGCATGGGCTCCGGCGCGCGCATCGGCACGTCCGACACATCGCCGTAAAGCGCGGCGAAACTTTCCGACTTCGGCGGACGGTTCTTCTCTTCCGGTTCCGCGCCATTATCCGTTTCGGTGACGGCGAGCCACTTGATGCGCTTGCAGGCGGCGGCGACGAGCGAGGCGAAACGCGGCTGCGTGATCGCGCCGACGACTTCGGCATGTTCGCTGAAATAGACGAGATCGTCCTCGACCGAGCGCGCATTGGTGGTGACCGCGACGGCACCGAGATGGGCGCAGGCATACCAGGCGATGAGGCTTTCCGGGCAATTGTCGAGGTGAATGAGAACGCGCTCGCCCTTTTTCACGCCGCGCTTCTTCAAGCCTGCCGCAACCTGGCGCGCCTCATGCTCGAAACGCGCATAGGACCAGACCTTCGCCTCGCCCTCGAATGGCTCCCAGATGAGGAAGGGATGGTCCGGCCGCGCGGCGGCATGGACGCCGAGAAGATGCGGCACATCGAAATTCGAGAACGGATGAACGAGCGGCGAACGCAGCGCAGGCATGTCTCTCTCCCCGGAATGTCTCTTGTCGGCTTTCCCGTCATATATCCCATGCTTGTGCGGCATTCCATTCCCGCCCTAGACTTTTGACCGAGGGTCAACAAGGGAGGAGACGGCGGGGAGACGTGCAACACGACGCGAGGTCAGTGCATGGCGCAGAAACCGGAGCCGCTCCAGAAAGTGGAAGGCCTGCTCATCGATGTGGGCGGGGTGCTCTATCAGGGCGATGAAGCGATCGAGGGCTCGGCAGAGGCGCTCGCGCTCCTTCGCGAGCGACACATTCCATTCCGCCTCCTGACCAACACGACGCGGACGGCGCGAGCAAGGCTTGCGGAAAAACTCCACCGCTTCGGCTTCGACGTGGCGGAGGAGGAAATCGTGACACCTGCAAGCGTCGCAGGCGCGATCCTCGCACGCGACGGCGCGAAGCCGCATCTCCTCGTCCACCCGGACCTTCTGCCCGATTGCCCGGAGGAAGCGGCAAGGCCCGACGCCGTTCTCATGGGCGATGCGGGCGAGCACTTCACCTTCGAAGCGATGAACCGCGCCTTCAACGTGCTGATCGAAGGCGGCAGGCTCTATGCGCTGGGCAGGAACCGCTTCTTCCGCGGAGATAAGGGTTTCGAACTCGATGCAGGTCCATTCGTCGCCGCGCTCGAATATGCGGCGGAAGTGGAAGCCGTGCTCATCGGCAAGCCCGCGCGCGACTTCTTCCTGACGGCGGCGAAGGAGCTCGGCCTCATGCCGGAAAGGATCGCGATGGTGGGCGACGACGTCGAAGGCGATGTGGAAGGGGCGATAGCGGCGGGGCTTCCCGGCGTACTCGTGAAGACCGGCAAGTTCCGCGAGGCGGACGAGGCGCGCGCAAAAAAAGGCGGCGCACATGTCGCCGCCTCTCTTCATTCTCTTGTCGAGGAAATGACCTAGGCGAGCGCCTCGCGAAGCGCCTTAGCCGCCGCCTTCACCGCATCGCGCGATACGTCGAGCGCGCCCTGCAGGTTGAAGAAGCCGTGGATCATGCCTTCGTAATTCACATACTCGACATCGACGCCCGCTTTCTTGAGCGCTTCCGCATAGGCCTTGCCTTCATCGCGCAGCACATCGAAACCGGCGGTGACGACATAGGCGGGCGGAAGACCCGCGAAGGAGGACGCGCGAAGCGGCGCGGCATAGGGATTTGAGGGGTCCACGCCCGCGCTCAGCACATAATGGTTCCAGAACCAGTCCATGCCTTCGGCTTCGAGGAAATAGCCTTCCGCGAAATCCTTGTAGGACTGCGTGCCGCGCGGCGCATCCGTCACCGGATAGATGAGAAGCTGGAAGGCGATTTCCGGCGCCTTCTCCGCCTTTGCCTTGAGACAGACGGCGGCGGCGAGATTACCGCCCGCGCTGTCGCCCGCGACGGCGATGCGGTTCGGGTCGATGCCGATCTCGGAGGCATTCGCTTCCACCCACTTCACGGCCGCATAGGCATCGTCGAAGGCGGCGGGAAAGGGATGCTCGGGCGCGAGGCGGTAATCGACCGCGATCACCTTGCAGCCCGCCTCGTTGGCGAGCGTGCGGCAAAGCGCGTCATGCGTGTCGAGATCGCCGATGACCCAGCCGCCGCCATGATAATAGACGAGCGCGGGGCAAGTGCCGCCCGCGGCAACGGGCGTGTAGAGGCGGACGGGAATCTCGCCGCCGGGCCCGGGAATGGTGCGGTCCTCGACCTTGCCGATGGCGACGCCTTGCAGATCGAGCATGCCCGCCATGGCGCGATACATCTCGCGCCCGCCCTCCGGCGGCAGGTCGATGAGACGCGGCGCATCGGGATCGGCCGCGAGTTGGTCGAGCAGCGCCTTCGCCTGTGGATCGAGTGACATGTCCGGTGGTCCTCCCGCCTTGTTTTTATGTGAGGACCCTTTTATCCGCCGGGCGCCGGACGCGCCAAGCGGCAAGTTTGCTGCGGGGCGGCAAATAAAGGCCGCCCCGGCGTCAGTTCGGTTCAGTGAAGGATATGTCCGTCGCGGCTGCGGCGGCCCTCGACCATGTCCTCGACCACGACACGGAGCATGCGCCAGGCATCGGCGCGCATTTTCTCGCCGATCTGCTCGAGCTCGCAAACCGCCGTATCGGCATAGGAAAGCGCCTTGCGGCCATGGGTATCGACCATATAGGCAGCGAGCAGGTTGATTTCGTGATCGGTGATCATGTCTCGGGGTCTCCGGTTGGACTTGTTTTGCCAACCGGATTGCAACCCCCGGACCAGAGATGAAAATCAATTTAAATCAATGACTTAACAATTAGGCCGCCCGCCGGGGTGAGCGCACCGGCAAGCTTTGCCGGAACAGCCTGCCCCGGCATGGGCGAATTTTGCCGCCGGCGGGCCCTACCAGGGCTCGGCGCTGGTGCGGACATCCGCCTCGAAGGTCCATGCGGCGCGCGGCTGGCGGTGCATCTGGAGATAGACCTCCGCTATGCCGGAGAGGTCGATGAGACGCCCCTCATCCGCCCGCTGGGCGGCATATTGCGGCAGCGCACTGTGGATCTTCTCGCCGTCTATGGCGCCGTCGATCACGACATGGCCGACATGAATGCCGAGCGGGCCGAATTCCTTGGCCGCGCTCTGGGCGAAGTTCCGGAGCGCCCCTTTGGCGGCGGCGAAGGCGCCGAAGCCCTCGCGGCCCCGGAGGCTCGCGGAAGCGCCGGTGAAGAGGAGTGTACCCTCGCCCCTGGGGCTCATATGGTCCGACGCCTCGCGGGCGAAAAGGAAGGCGCCAAAGGTGCAGACGCGCCAGCAACGCTCGAAATAATCCGCCGTCATGCCGGAAATCTTGCCCGGCATGTTGTTGCCCGCATTGTAGATGGCGAGCTTCACCGGGCCTGTCTCCTCGGCGCAGTTCCACAGATCGATCACCTGCGCCTCGCTCGTCACGTCGCAGAGGATCGCCGTGGCCGCGCCGCCTTCGGCACGGATCGCCTCGGCGACGGCTTCGAGCCGGTCGAGCGTGCGGCCCGCCACGAAGACATGGAGCCCCTCCTTCGCGGCGCGATGGGCCAGAACCGCGCCAAGCCCCTTTTCCGGGCCGACGCCCGCGACGATTGCCGTTTCGACCATGTGTCAGCCTCCCGCTTCACCTTGAGCTTGAGGATATATGGTCAGTTCGGAAAGAGAACCAAGGGGAAATCACCCCGCGAAACCGCCCGCATCGAGGAAGGACTGCTCCTCGGGCGTCGTCTCTCGCCCCAGCACCGCATTGCGATGGGGGAAGCGGCCGAAGCGGCGGATGATATCGGCGTGTTCGACGGCGAATTTCATCGTCTCGGGATCGTCGAGCCGCTGCGCGAAATAGATAAGGCCCCGCTCCTGCGCGGCGAGGTCTTCGGCATGCATATAGGGCATGTAGAACCATTTGCGCGCGGTGGCGGGCGTCTCGACGTCATAGCGGCGGCGCACCGCCTCGTCGGCGAGGCCAAGCGCTTTTTGATCCTGCGCGAAGGCGCGGTGGTCGTTCCGCCAGAGATTGCGCGAGAACTGGTCGAGCACGAGAATGAGGGCGAGCGAGCCTTGCGCATCCACCGCCCAGCCATCGAGCTTGCCCTCAGCCGCCTGCGCATGCGCCTCGCCGAAACGGCGGCGAATTTCCGCATCGAAGGCATCGCTCTTCGCGAACCATTTTTCCGGTCCGGCGCCGAACCAGAAATCGAGAACATCGCGGGGACGGATCACGGTTTCTCTCCTTAAAACGTCATGACCCGATTTATGCGGGCCATGACGCTGAAAGAGAAGCCCTTAAACGACGATCACGTCTTCGGGCGCGGGGTCCTGATAGAGGCGCTCGACAAGATGCGCGCGGCGGGCAGCCGTTGCCGCCTGGTTCACATAGCCCTTGTCGGTGATCTCGTGGCCGTCGATCGACGGCGGCTCCAGCATGAGATGAATGCGCGCGATACGCGTGGACGAGCCGCCACCGGCCCTGTTGTGCTTCTGAAGCGCGGCGCGCAGATGCTCCACGACCTTCGGATGCGAGATGACGGACTGAGGATCGGCATCGTCCGGCAGACCCGCGACCTTGCGCGCACCGGCGATATTCGGCCAGGCGAGAAGCGCAATATAAGGTTTGTCGAGACCGCAGACCACGGCGTCCTGCACGAGCGGCGTACAGGCGGCGACGGCATCGGCACGGAGCGTGCCGGTCGAGACCCATGTGCCCGAGGAGAGCTTGAAATCCTCCGTCACGCGGCCGTCGAAAACGAGACCGAGCTCGGGTTTGTTTTCGTCGAGGAACTTCGCCGCATCGCCGAGGCTGTAGAAACCTTCCTCGTCGAAGGCTTCCGCCGTCTTCTTCGGATCGTTGAGATAGCCGGGCGTCACCGTCGGGCCCTTCACGCGCACTTCGAGCTTCGCGCCATTGGGGACGAGTTTCAGCGTGATGCCGGGAACGGGCAGGCCGACAAGACCGACGCGCTCCGTCACCCAGTGGACGACCGTGATGCCCTGCGTCTCCGTCGCGCCATACATGGTGGTGAGCGGAATGCGCATGCCGGTCTCGGCGACGGCAAGCGCCTGCATGCGATCATAGATGTCGCTCGACAGCGTCGCGCCGCCATAGCCCATATATTCGAGGTTCTTGAAGAAGCTCGCACGAAGCGCCGGATCGCGCTCCATCGCGTCGGCAAGCATGGCAAAGGCGACGGGCGCCGAACCGAAAACGCGCGGACTGACTTCGCGCAGATTGGCGATTGTCTGCTCGAACATGCCCGGAATGGGCTTGCCCGCGTCGAGATAGACCGTGCCGCCCGAGGACATGTTGCCATTGAAGCTGATATTGCCCGCAGAAATATGGTTCCAGGGCATCCATTCGAGGCTCTGCGGAATTTCGCTCGGGTCCGGCTCCTCGGTCCGCAAGGCTTCCCCGGCGGCGATCTGCGCCATCATCATGCGATGCGTCTGGATGACGCCCTTCGGCATGCCGGTTGAGCCCGATGTAAAGAGATATTTCGCGACCGTGTCGTGACCGATCTTTTCCATCGAGGCGCGCACGGCATCGCTCGGCGCGGTGGAGACAAGATCGTCATAGGAGGTCGCCCCGGAAACGCTGCCCGTCTGCGTGACGATTTCCGCCCCCTCGCCCACGGCGGCAAGCGCCCTCGCGAAGAGATCGCCATGGTCGGCGAAGATCATCTTCGGCTGCGTCAGCGCCACGACATGACGAAGCTTTGCGAAGTCCGAACTCATCAGCGAATAGGGAACGCTGACCGGCGCGACGGGAACGCCCGCCTTCATCGCGCCAAGCGCCATGACGGCATGGGCGATCGAGTTGCCGGACAGGATCATCAGCGGCGTCGACTGGTCGAGACCGCGCGCGAGGAGCGCACTGGCGACGGCATCCGCCTTCGCGTTCGCCTCGCCATAGGTGATGAAGGCCCATGCGCCATCGGCACCGCGCTCGCCGATGAAATTCCGCTCGGGGTGCTCCACCGCGCGCTCTTCGAGGATGTGGGGGACGCTCCGCTTCATCTCGGGCAGCGGATGGTCCGAGGAAATGTAGATCGTGCCGTCATCCGTGCGGCGCACGGTGATCTTCGGCGGCTTCTGTTTCAGCGGCTTGAACGGCGCGGGCGCGGCGCTCTCTTCTGCGAGACTCATCGTTTCCTCCACATATGAATGGCGTTCGGGGCCCGCATGTTCTGACGCATGCGATGCCCCGGATTTTCGATCTCGAATTTTCTTCCGCCGGTCAGTTGACCATGCGTTCGCGTCCTTCCCAGTAGGGAGCGCGGAGTTCGCGGCGGAGAATCTTGCCGGACGGATTGCGCGGCAGCGCATCGATGAAATCGACCGACTTCGGCACCTTGTAGCTGGCGATGCGCGTCTTCGCGAAGGCAATGATCTCGTCGTGCGTCGCATGTTCGCCGGGTTTCAGGACGACGATCGCCTTCACCGCCTCGCCCCATTTTTCGTGCGGCACGCCGACGACGGCAGCGTCGGCAATCGCGGGATGGCCGAAAAGCGCATTCTCGACTTCGGCCGGATAGATGTTCTCCCCGCCGGAGACGATCATGTCCTTCACGCGGTCATGGATGAAGAGGTAGCCGTCCTTGTCGAAGAAGCCGGCGTCTCCCGAATAGAACCAGCCGTCGCGGATCGCATCCTGCGTGGCTTCGGCGCGGTTCCAGTAGCCCTTCATCACCGACCCGCCGCGAATGACGATCTCGCCGACCTCGCCGACCGGCACATCCTTGCCGTTCTCGTCCACGACGCGAATTTCCATGTCGGGGCTGACGATACCGCAGGAACGCAGCTTGCCCTTTGCCGGATCGTGCGCGTCCGGCGGCAGGCTGGTAGCCCCGCCCGCCGTCTCTGTAAGACCATAGAGCTGCACGAAACCCGCACCCTTGAAGGTTTCCTGCGCGCGGCGAAGCACATCTTCCGCGATGGGAGATGCGCCGTAGAGAATCTGGCGAAGGCTCGAAACATCGACCTCGCCGATATTGGGCTGCTGCAGGAGGAAGAGAATGACCGCGGGCACCATGAAGGCGATGGTGAGCTTCTCTGACTCGATGAGCTGGAGGATCACCTGCGGGTCGACATCCTTCAGGATCACATTCCGGCAGCCATGCAGATTGCCGAGAATGCCGATATTGACGCCTGCCACATGGAAGAGCGGCATGCAGACAAGGACCACGTCATCCTCGCCCCAATTGGCCCAGCCGGCGCCTGCTCCCTGCTTGAAGATGGAAATATAGTTGGCGTTGGTGAGCTGCACGCCCTTCGGATGACCCGTCGTACCGCTCGTATAGAGCTGGATCACGTCATCGTCGGGGGCAGCCGGCAGCATCGGGTCTTCCGCTTTCGCGGCATCGCGCCAGTCGTCGAAGGATTGCCAGTCATTGCGGCCGCCATCCAGCGCAATCACCTTGCGCACCGTGGGGCATTCCGGCAGCACCTTCTCGATGAGATCGTAGAATTCCGCGCCGACGAACAGGATCTCGGTTTTCGAGTCGTTCAGCACATAGGCAACTTCCGGAGCGGCAAGGCGCCAATTGACGCCGACCACCACGGCCTTCGCCTTGAAGGCGCCATAGAGCATCTCGAAATAGCGATCCGAGCCCTTGCCCATGAAGCCGATGCGCGCATCGGGCTTGCATCCATCCGCGATCAGCGCCTGGGCGACCTGGCTGGCGCGCCGGTCGAGTTCGGCATAGGTGGTCTGGCGGCCTTCGAAGACCTGCGCGATGGCGTCCGGGCGGACGGCGGCCTGCGCCCTCGTCACATCGGCCACACACTTGATACGTTCGGCGTCAAACATGGCGTCGATTCCTCCCCAATTCGGCTGATGCGTCCCGATACAGCATGGGGGCAATCCCTCCGCTCCCCGGCGCTGTCAGACCATGAATTTCCGGCCCTCTTTCGGGTCCTGTTGCGCGAGAGTGTAACCGCCCCTGCGGGCGGGGCAAGAGAAGCCGGAGCCCGCACACGGCTTGTTGAATGACGAGCCTTGCGCGCAACCGGCTGGACGCAGCGTCGGCGCGGGTTAGACTGCCGGACAAAGAAAACAGACTTTCAGGGAAGGAACCCTCGAACATGGCCCGCATCCCCTATTTCGATCCGGCGAAGGCCACCGGCCGCGCCGCCAGGACCTATGAGAAGCTGCCCAAGCTCAACATCTTCCGCATGCTCGGCCATTCCGGCGACATGATCGACGGCTTCATCAAGCTCGGAAACGAGATCCTGATCCATGGCGAGCTCGACCCCGTGCTGCGGGAAATCGCCATCGTGCGGACGGGCATCCTGCGGGGCTCCTCCTACGAGGTCTATCAGCACGAGGAAATCTCGCGAAAGATCGGCATGTCCGAGGAGCTCATCAAGGCGATCCACGAAGGGCCGGACGCGAAAATCTTCGACGAAACGCAGCGCGAGGTGATGCGCTTTACCGACGACGTTGTGAAGAACACCCGCGCTTCCGACGCGACATTCAATCCGCTGGCGGAGAAGCTAGGCTACAAGCAGCTTCAGGAACTCGTCATCACCATCGGCTTCTATACGCTGGTCTCGAACTTCCTCGAAACCTTCGATGTCGACATAGAGGAACCCGGCCATAAATCGGGCCTGAAGATACCGGGCGTCCAGGACTGAACGATGGCGCGCATTCCCTATCCAGATCCCGCGAAACTGCCGGCGGAAGCGCGGGACCTCCTCGAAAGCCTCCCGCAGCTCAACATCTTCCGCATGATTGCCGGAAGCGGCGCCTCTTTCCTGCCCTTCATGGCGTTCATCAATTCCTATCTCAATGCCGGAGTGCTCGAACCGGAGTTGCGCGAACTGGTGATCCTGCGGGTCGGGCATCTATGCAAGTCGAATTACGAACTCCATCAGCATCGCCGCGTCTCGCGCATGATCGGCATGAGCGAGGAGCGTATCGCCGCTTCGGCGGGGGCTCTCCCCTCGCCGCTTTTCAGCGAGGCCGAAAACGCAGCCCTCCTCTTCACCGACGATCAGGTGGCTCACGTGAAAGCGGACGGCAAACTCTTCGCCGATGCGCATGAGTATCTCGGCGATACCGGCATGCAGGAGCTCGTCATCGTGATCGGCACCTATCTCCTCGTCTGCCGCTATCTCGAAACCTTCGAGATCGATCTCGAGGAGAGGGATATCGAGACGAGCGGCCTCGACGAGATCAGGCGGGGCCTCGACAGACATGGCTGAGAAGGAAGGATATGTGCGGCCGCTGCCGCCTGAATCGAAAGGCGAAGCGCCCGGACGCGGACGGCTCGCAGGGCGCCACATCCTCGTCGTGGGCGGCGGCCAGCGCGTGCTCGACGCCGCGACCGATCCCGTGGGCAATGGCCGCGCCATGGCGCTCCTCTTCGCACGCGAGGGCGCGGAAGTCGCCGTGGCCGACATGAACCTCGCGCTCGCGGAGGAAACGGTCGCCCGGATCGTGGAGGAAGGCGGCAAGGCCCACGCCATCGAAGCCGATATTTCAAATCCGGACGACGTGACGGCGATGATCGCGGAAGCGGAAACGGCGCTCGGCACGCTCGACGGCCTAGTCCTCAATGTCGGCATCGGCGTGGGCGGTCTCGGCCTTGAAGGCGCAACGCCGGAAGACTGGGACAAGGTGCTCACGGTCAACCTGCGCGGCCCCATGCTCTGCTGCAAGGCGGCGCTGCCGCGGCTTGCGGACGGTTCGCCCATCGTCTTCATCTCCTCCATCGCCGGGCTTGTCGCGGGCTCGCGGCTTCCCGCCTATGACGCTTCGAAGGCCGCACTTGGCGGCCTCATGCGGCATGTGGCGCTGGAAGGCGCGCGCCGCGGCATCCGCGCGAATATCGTGGCGCCCGGTCTCGTCGACACGCCACTCGGGAGGCTGGCGACCCAGGGCCGCCCCTCGCGCGGGCGCACGCCCGTGCCGTTCGGCCGGCAGGCGACGGGATGGGAGATCGCCTATGCGGCGCTTTTCCTCTTGTCCAACGAGAGCGTCTACATCACCGCACAGACACTAGCCGTCGACAGCGGCATGACGGGCATTTCCTGAACCGAAAAGCAAGGAAGCAGGGGGAGGACAAGATGGGTTTCGGACTGAGCCGCTTTCAATACACGAAGGGCCTGCACGATCTCGGCAATGGCGGCTATGCCTGGCTGCAGCCGGATGGCGGCTGGGGCTGGTCCAATGCGGGGCTCGTCGTCGATGATGGCGAGAGTTTCCTCATCGACACGCTGTTCGACGTGCCCCTGACGCGCGAAATGCTCGGCGCGATGAAGAAGGCGGAACCAAAGGCCGCGCAGAGGATCAATACTCTCGTCAACACGCATCACAATGGCGACCACTGCAACGGCAACGAGTGTTGCGCGGGCGCGGAAATCATTGCCCACAAGCTCGCCGTGAAAGGCATGAAGCACGAACCACCCGCGCTTCTCGCGGGCTTTCTCGACATGGCGCCGCAGATGGGCGATCTCGGTAAATATGTGACGCAATGTTTCGGCCCCTTCGACTTCAAGGGCGTGACGCAGACACTGCCCACCACGACCTTCGAGACGGAACTCACGCGTCATGTCGGTTCGAAGGAAATCCGCATCATGCATGTCGGCCCCGCGCATACGCCGGGTGACGCATTGGTCTACGTTCCTGCGGACAAGACCGTCTTCACGGGAGACATCCTTTTCATCGAAGGCCACCCGATCATGTGGGAAGGCCCGGTCGGCAACTGGATCTCCGCCTGCGACAGGATCATGGCGATGGATGTCGAAACCGTGGTGCCGGGACACGGGCCGATCACGGGAAAGAACGGCGTGAAGGCGGTGCGCGACTATCTCGTCTATATCCGCGACGAGGCGAAGAAGCGCTACGACGCCGGTCTCTCCGCCTTCGATGCAGCGGTCGACATCGACATGTCGGACTATGACAGCTGGGGAGACGGCGAGCGCATCGTCGTAAACGTCTCCACGCTCTACAAGGAATTCTCCGGTGACGATACGCCCAACGACGTGCCGACGATCTTCGGCCAGATGGCCGAGATCGCCAAAAGGCAGGGCCGCCTGAGAGGCTGACCCAGGGTCATCACGGCATCTTCCGTTCTCATGCGGAACGTCACGCATCCGTGATCGTTCGACCTGTGGACAGGCACCGGCGCGCACCCGATGATCCGCGCCAAAGCCATATGGGAGGACAATCATGGTCATTCTCTACGAGCATCCGCTCTCGCCTTACGCGCAGAAGGTGAAAATTGCCGCGCGCGAGAAGAACGTCGATCTCGACCTCAGAACGCCGGAGGGAATAGGCGCTGGCGGCGCGCAAGGCGAATTCGTGGAAGCGAACCCGCGCGCCGAAGTGCCTGCATTGATCGATGGCGATGTTCGCGTTTTCGATTCGACCATCATCCTGGAATATCTGGAAGACAAGTTCCCCTCGCCCGCCATGCTTCCCGCAACACCGGCGGCGCGGGCAAAGGTCCGCATGATCGAGGATGTCTGCGACACGCATTACGAGGCGATCAACTGGGGCCTCGGTGAAATCGCCTGGTTCCGCCGCGCCTCGGGCGACAAGGCGGCCGAAATCCAGAAGCGCGCCTCCGGGCAGACGGCGAAGCTCCAGAGCTGGCTGACGAAGCAGCTTGGGCCGAACGACTGGTTCAACGACCGCGCCTTCGGCTGGGGGGATCTTTCCGTCGCACCCTACGTGAATGCATCCGTCGGCTTCGGCAACGGACCGGACGAAGGCTCACCCCTCGGCAAATGGCTCGCGCGGGCAAACGAACGCCCGAGCGTCGCCCGCACGGCGCTAGAAACGCGCGACAGCATTGCCGGGATGGAGCAGATCGCGAACATACTCGACCAGGGGCTCTTCAAGCGGGAATACCGCGATCATCGTCTCGAATGGATGATGAAGACCGGAGGGCCGGAGATCGTTCTCGAAGGGCTGAAGAAGAACAATATCCGCTTCAGCCACGAATTCGAATAAGAGGACATCATGGCCGCGAACGCTCGCTCGATCATCCTGCATCAATACGACATCTCGCCCTTTTCGGAGAAGGTGCGCGTCGCCTTCGGCATCAAGGGTCTCGAATGGTTCGCCTGCGACGAACCCGTCATCATGCCGAAACCCGAACTCGTGGCGCTGACCGGCGGCTACCGCAAGATCCCCGTCATGCAGATCGGCGCCGACATATATTGCGACACGCAGATCATCCTGCGCGAACTCGAAAGGCGGTTTCCCTCGCCAACGCTCTTTCCCGGCGCGGACAAGGGGCTTGGCTGGGGATTTGCCATGTGGGCGGACCGCGTCTTCTTTCAGGCGGCGGTCGCGATCATCTTCGGCGGCGGCACACCGATTGCCGATGACGCCTTCATCAAGGACAGGGAGAAGCTGACGGGACGCCCCTTCGACATCGAAGGCATGAAGGCGGCGGCGCCGATGATGGCGGAACAGTTCCGCGCCCAGCTCGACTGGCTCGAAGGGCAACTCGCGGACGGCCGGACCTTCCTTCTGGGAACCGAGCCGGGGCTTGCCGATGCAAGCGCCTTCTACAATCTCGCCTTCGTGCGCTGGGCGAGCCCCGGCGGCGTGAAGCTCATCGAGGCGTTCCCCGGCGTCCTTGCATGGGAGAAACGCGTGGCAGGCCTCGGCCATGGAACGCGGAAGGAAGTATCGCGCGAGGAGGCACTCGACATCGCGAAGGCCGCGACAAGCACGGAGGAAGCGAAAGCCGATCCCGGCGAGCCCAACGGGCTGAAGCCCGGCGACTCCGTCACGATCATGGCGGACGATTATGGCCGCGACCCGATCCCGGGCGAACTCGTCTCCTCCTCCGCGCAGCATGTCGCGATCAGGCGGAGCGACCCGCGCGTCGGCGAGGTCGTGGTGCATTTCCCCAGGGCCGGCTTCCTCATTCTCAAGTCGTGATAGTCTCGGGAACATGATTCCCGAACTCGGCACCATCGAAGGTTTCTACGGACGACCATGGGACTGGGCGGCGCGCGCGGCCCATGTGAGCGCGCTCGCGCCTCATGGCTATCGCTTCTTTCTCTATGCACCGAAGGCGGACGCTTTCCTGCGCCGCCGCTGGGCAGAACCTCACCCGGCCGATGAAGTCCGGCAGCTTTCGAACCTTGCCGCGCATTGCCGCGCGGAAGGCGTGCGCTTCGGCGTCGGATTGAGTCCCTACGAGCTCTATCTCGATTTCGACGAAGCGGCCCGCGAGGCGCTGGCGCAGAAGCTCCGCTGGCTCGATGAAATCGGCATCGATGACCTTGCGATTCTTTTCGACGACATGCGCGGCGACCTCCCCGGACTTGCGGAGAAGCAGATCGAGATCGTGGATTGCGCGGCGGAACGAACGAAGGCGGGGCGACTTATCGTCTGTCCGAGCTATTATACCGACGATCCGGTCCTCGACCGCGTCTTCGGCCAGAGACCGGAAGGCTATCTGGAAGCCCTGGGCAAAGGGCTCGATCCCGCCATCGAGATATTCTGGACAGGCCCGCGCGTCTGTTCGACGGAAATGCCCGCGGATCACCTCGCGCGCGTGACGGAGACGCTGAAGCGGCGGCCCTTCATCTGGGACAATTACCCGGTGAACGACGGCCAGCGCATGTCGCCCTTCCTCCATCTGCGCGCCTTCACGGGACGGCCGGCGGAAGCAGGGCAGCATATGTCCGCGCATGGCGTGAACCCGGCCTCGCAACCCATGCTCAGCCGCATTCCGATGCTCTCCCTGGAGACCGTCTATGGCGTCGGGACCTACGATTCCAATGCGGCTTTCCTCGCCGCTGCGGAAACCATATGTGGAGCAGAACTCGCGCAAATGCTCGCTGAGGATCTGCCGCTCATGCAGGACAAGGGACTGAACGGCATGGACGAAAAGGAAACGGCGGCGCTGCGAAACCGCTACGCCGCCGTCGATCACCCTTGCGCCAGCGAGATCGTCCAGTGGCTCGACGGCTACTGGGAGATCACGGACGAAATCGTCCAGACCCAGTGACGGGTCAGCGGGCCGTCATGCCCCCGTCGATAACGAGTTCGGAACCGGTCATGTAGCGCGACTCGTCCGAAGCGAGGAAAACGATCCCCGCCGCGATATCGGCGGGCAGGCCCGCATAACCGAGAGGCGCGCCGACCGTTGCGATCGCATTGGGATCGATCGTGTTCGCACCCTCGGGCAACTGCAGCACGCTGGAGGAAACGGCACCGACGCCGCCACCGCCCTGCGGAATCTTCTGCCAGATCGCCGTGTCGATGATGCCGGGATGAACCGAATTCACGCGCACATTCATCTGCGCCTGCGCGCATTCGAGCGCAACCGCCTTGGTGAAGAGGCGCACGGCGCCCTTGGTCGCGCAATAGCCGGCAAGACCCGGCGCACCCTGAAGCCCGGCGACGGAAGAGATGTTGATGACCGAGCCGCCGCCCGACGCCGCGATGAGCGGAATGCCATGCTTCACGCCGAAAAAGACGCCATCGACATTGATCGCCTGCTGGCGGCTCCAGTCCTCATAGCTCATTTCGAAGACAGAAGCGCCGATACCGATACCGGCATTGTTGACCAGCACATGAAGCCCGCCGAACTCTTCCTTGGTGGCGGCGACGATCTCCTTCCAGCGTTCCTCGCTGGTCACGTCCTGCCTGTGGCCGCTGGCGGTGCCGCCCGCTTTCACGATGATATCGACTGTTTCCTTGAGGCCCGCCTCGTCCACATCCGTGACGACGACCTTGGCACCTTCGGCGGCGAGCGCCACCGCGGCGCCCCGGCCGATACCGCTTGCCGCACCGGTGACCAGCGCCACCTTGCCCTCTACCCGTCCCATGATTTTCTCCCGGATTCTTCTTATGGTTTCTGGCCAAAGCACGAGGCCAGTATCTTGAGTTCAATGTCTTAGGGTATGAGCCCTAACCCCGCAACGGCCCACCCCATCCTCCCGACCGGCAAATGCGGACTTGTGAAAAAATATACCACGGTCTAATTTCTCTATGAGGAGACGGCCAAAAAGCATGACGAAACTTCTGAAATCGAAGGCCCCGCCCAAGGCGGAGAATGCCCCGCGCCGCGCCGGCAAGAAAGAGCGCACACGTCAGGAGATCTACCGCTCCGCCATGCGCCTCTTCGCGGAAAGCGACTACGACAATGTCACCATCGAGGACATCTGTTCGGCGGCAGGCATTGCGAAGGCGACCTTCTTTCTGCATTTCGCGGGCAAATCCGCGCTTATCGCCGCCTTCAACGAGGAAGTGACGCGCTCTCTCACCGAAAGGCTGGCAGGCTACAAGGGCACCGCCGAAGAGGAGCTGCTGCTGCTGGTCTCCGTGCTGCGCGAGGCCTGGGAAATCAACGCGCCGGTCATGCACAAGATGCTGCGCGAGTTTCTCGATCAGCCCGCTCTGGTCAGCAAGGCCGCCGCCGTCAATGAAAGCGTGCTCGACCTGGTGACTCGCATCGTCGCGCGCGGTCAGGAGCGGGGAGAATTCACGACGGACTGCCCGCCAGAAGTCGCCGCCGTGGCACTGGTCGCGGCATGGAGCGCCTTCACCGCATGGTGGCTGCAGAACCCCGAATCCGACACCGACGAGATCAATCGCGGTCTTCTCGAATTCCAGCTCAACGGGCTCAGAAAGAAAGCCTGAGCGAAAACGCCATTTCGAAACCAAGGGAGAGAGACAAATGGGCAAGCTGAGAAGCGGCATTTTCCTTGCGCCGTTCCACCCGGTCGACGAGGACCCGACTCTTGCGATCCGCCGCGACATCGAACTCGTCGAGTGGCTGGACAAACTCGGCTACGAAGAAGCCTGGATCGGCGAGCATCACTCGGCCGGCTATGAAATCATCGCCAGCCCCGAACTCTTCATCGCCGCTGCCGCGGAACGCACCAGCCGCATCAAGCTCGGCACGGGCGTCGTCTCGCTGCCCTATCACAATCCGCTGATGGCGGCGAACCGCATCATCCAGCTCGACCACATGACCCAGGGCCGCATCATGTTCGGCGTGGGCCCCGGCCTGCTGCCTTCGGACGCCTACATGCTCGGTATCGAAGTCTCCAAGCAGCGCGACCGCATGGTGGAGGCTCTCGAGGTGATCCTGCGTCTCTTCAAGGGCGAGACGGTGAGTGCCGAAACGGAGTGGTTCAAGCTGAACAATGCGAAGCTGCAGCTTCGTCCCTTCAGCGACCCCTACCCGGAGGTGGCGGTCGCGAGCTCCGTGACACCCTCCGGCGGCAAGCTCGCCGGGAAGCATGGCCTCGGCATGCTCTGCGTCGCGGCGACCAATACGGCCGGGTATGACGCTCTGGGCATCAACTGGGAGGTCGCGAACAAGACCGCTGCCGAAAACGGCACCGCGATGAGCCCCTCGAAACTTCGTCTCGTCGGCCCGATGCATCTTGCCGAAACGCGCGAGGAAGCCCGCCAGCAGGTCAAATACGGCTTCGACAAATGGCGGCATTATTTCGGCTCGATCAATCCGATGGGGCTCGACGCGAAGGAAGGCAAGGACCCGCTGGACGGCATGATCGAGAGCGGCCAGGCGATCGTCGGCACGCCGGACGATGCCATCGCGCAGATCGAACGCCTGCAGGAAAAGATCCCCGGCTTCGGCGCATTCCTCATGCTCGCGCATAACTGGGCGAACTTCGAGAATACCAAGCGCTCCTATGAACTCTTCGCGCGCCACGTCAAACCGAAGTTCCATGGCGCCAACACGGCTCGCGAGGAAAGCCTTGCCTGGGCGACGGAGAATTCCGGCGAATTCATCGGCGCGGCCATGAACGCAGCCATGCAGACAATCGCCAAGCATCAGGCCGAAGAAGAAGAAAAGGCCAGGAAACGGGGAGCCGCCGACTGATTGCCGCCTCCTGACTATGGACAAACGACCTCATCGGGCTTCCGATAGGGCCAATGAAATTCACAAGCTGAGGAAACACACCCATGCCGGGACAGAAAATGCGCTTTGGTGCGTTCATCGCACCCTTCCACCCCCTGAATGAAAACCCGACCCTAGCGCTGGAGCGCGACATCGAACTCGTCCAGTGGATGGACAAGCTCGGCTATGACGAAGCCTGGATCGGCGAGCATCACTCAGCCGGCTATGAGCTCATCGCAAGCCCTGAGCTCTTCATCGCGACGGTCGCCGAACGCACCCGTAACATCAAGCTCGGCACGGGCGTTTCCTCGCTGCCCTATCACCATCCGCTGATGCTCGCAGACCGCATCAACCAGCTCGATCACATTACGCGCGGCCGCGTGATGCTGGGCGTCGGCCCCGGCTCGCTTCCTTCCGATGCCTTCATGATGGGCATCACGGTTGCGAAACAGCGCGACATGATGGACGAGGCGCTGGACGTGATCGTGCCACTGCTGCGCGGTGAGAAGGTCACCGCAAAGACCGACTGGTTCGAACTGAAGGATGCGCAGCTCCAGATGACGCCCTGGTCGCGGCCTTCGGTCGAGATCGCGGTCGCAAGCCAGGTCTCGCCCACCGGCGCAACGGCGGCCGGGCGCCACGGCCTTGGCCTGCTCTCGATCGGCGCGACTTCCGCCGGCGGCTTCAATGCACTCTCGTCCAACTGGGCGATCTGCGAGGACACGGCGAAGGACAACGGCAAGACAGTGGACCGCAGCCAGTGGCGGCTTGTCGGCCCGGTTCACATCGCCGAAACGCGGGAAAAGGCGCGCGAGAATGTGCGCTTCGGCCTGGAACAGTGGCTCTACTATTTCCGTGAAGTGGCGGCGCTCCCGCTCGCGCCGACCGACGGCTCGGACCCGGTTGACGCACTGATCGCCTCGGGCATGGCCGTGATCGGCACGCCGGACGACGCCATCGCACAGATCGAACGTCTGCAGGCGCAGTCGGGCGGCTTCGGCTGCTTCATGCAGCTCGCTCATAACTGGGCCGACTGGGAGAACACCAAGCGCTCCTATGAATTGATGGCGCGCTATGTCTTCCCGAAGTTCCAGAACCTCAACGACAATCGCGAGGCCTCGCTCAACTGGGCGCGCGACAACCGTCCGACCTTCATGGGCGAAGCGATGATGGCTGTCGGCAGCCGCGTCGCCCAGCATGTCGAGAAGAAGGGTACCGAAAACATCCGGCCTGAAATTCTCGCCGCGATGGGGCTCGACAAGAAGAACGACGCCGCCGAATAAGCGGGCAACGCAATGCAAAAGGGCGGCTCGAAAGAGCCGCCCTTTTTTGTTGTCCTGAAACCGCGCCTCAAAGGCGGAATTCGCCGGAGCAGATCTTGCCGTAGAGATGCTGGTCGACCGGCACATACTTCTTCTGCACGGGGCAGTTGAAATAAATCGGCTCGGCAATCGCGGAAGGATCGAACCCTTCCTTCACGAGTTCCACCTTGCGGTGCTTGAACGTGCCCGTGACTTCCATCTCCGGCTGGATGCGCAGGAAGACCGGCACCGCATAGTCGGGAAGTTCCTTCTGCATCTGATTGCGGAACTTTTCGAGGTCGAGCGATCCGTTCTCTGCGACGATCGAGGCCATGCCCGCTCGGCCATCGGCGCCGGGTACATGAACGCCATAGACGTTCGCCTCCTTGACCCCCGGGAAGACGGAAATCGCTTCCGCAACTTCCGAAGTCGCAACATTCTCGCCCTTCCAGCGGAACGTGTCGCCGATACGATCGACGAAGTAGAAATAGCCGAGCTTGTCCTGACGAAGCAGATCGCCCGTCCGGAACCAGGCATCGCCCTTCTCGAACACGTCGCGCAGGATCTTCTTTTCCGTCTCTTCCTTCTTGGCGTAACCGTCGAAACGGCCCGTCGGCGTCTCGGGATCGTTGGTGATCTTGCCCAGCGCCTCACCGGCTTCGTTCGGTTCCGCCTTGATGCAGAAACCGTCCGGGCCACGCACCGGCTGCTCATTCTCGATATCGAACTTGACGATCTCGACATTGAACTTCGACTTGGCCCAAGCCGGAATCCGGCCAACCGCTCCCGGCGTACCGTCGAAATTCATCAGCGCCACATTGCCTTCGGTCGCACCGTAGAATTCGAGAACGCGCGGAATGCGGAACCGCTTCTGGAAAGGTTTCCAGATTTCGGGACGCAGGCCGTTGCCGACCGCCAGACGCAGCTTGTGCTTGCGCTCCTTCGGATGCTTCTCCGTGTTCAGGAGATAGCGGCAGAGTTCGCCGATATACTGGAAAAGCGTCGCCTTGTACTTGACCGCATCGTCCCAGAAATGCGTCGCCGAGAACTTGCGCCGCAGGATCACCGAACCGCCCACCGTGAGTGTGGTGCCGACGGCGCAGACGCCGCCCGCCGAGTGATAAAGCGGCAGGACCACATACATGCGGTCCTTCTCCGTCGCATTCGTGCCCGCGGCGAAAGCGGCCATCATCGTGCTGAGACGGACATGCGGAATACGCGCGGCCTTCGGATTGCCCGTCGTGCCGCTTGTGTAGATGAAGAGAGCGTCGTCGTCCTGCGTCACGTCCTTGCGGATATCGGCGGGGAGCGCGTCGCCGGACTGGCCCGCGAGCACGGGATCGAGATCGTTCGCACCCTGCACCTGCCCGCCGGTGACCCATACCGTCATCGGCCGTTCGAGCTGGTCGGCCGCCGTGGAGTAATTTTCCGCAAGCTCGGCACCCAGAACGATGTGGTTGGCGTTCGAGATGTTGAGGCAATGCGCGAGAGGACCCTTGGTGAGGTTCGTGTTGATGAGGGCGGCCGTCGCACCCGCCTTCACGATACCCAGCCAGGCGATGAGATATTCGGGCCGGTTCTCCATCATCAGCGCCACGACATCGCCGCGCCCGAGACCCTGATCCTTCACCCACCGCGCATAGCGGTTGGCCTCTTCGTTGTACTCGCGGTAGGTAAGCGCCCGGTCCTCGAAATAGATGGCGATATTGTTCGGTTTTTCCGCCGCCAGCTTTTCGATCGTGTCGGAGAAGGTGTGTGACGTGTCCTCCCTGATTGCCTTCAGCTTTCCCAGCGAACGGAGCGCGGCGCGCACGAAGGTAATTTCGTTGCCGATCCGTTTGACAAGACCCATCTCGAACCTTCCTCCAGTGTTGATTATGTAAACTTCCGTCTTGCCTCAGTTATGCCTGTCCCCTTGCTCAAGCGTCAAGAAAAGCCGTATTTCCCGGCGTAAAATCGATGTGATCGATGTCACGCGTGACAGGGCCGGATGGCAGCGCCATTATCCCGCCCGCCATGGAAACAGGACTTGAGAAGGACCGGGGATGAACGGGAACAGCCGCAATGCGGGCACCGCAGAGCAGAGAGGAGAGATCCTGCTCGACGTGATCGGCCAGCGCTGCCCCCTGCCCGTCCTGCGGGCCCGCAAGCGGCTTCTGAGGCTTGAACCCGGACAATTGGTGAGGGTATTCGCTAGCGATCCCGTCGCCCGGATCGACATGCCGCATTTCTGCGTCGAGGCCGGCCACGAACTCGTGGAGGTCCGGGACAGGGGAAGCTGGATCGAGTTCCTCATCCGCCGGGGTGAGAATGTCCGGGAACCCGACGACGATCTCCTCTCGAAGCCGGTGAGCGATCTCTAGCGAAGGAATTCCGCGGCGAGGATCGCATAGAGGAACTCGTCGCGCCATTCTCCCTGGATGTGCTTGCTGCCCCTGAAGGCGCCTTCCCGGCGCATTCCGAGCCTTTCCATCACTCTTGCCGATGCCTTGTTCCGCTGATCGCAGGTCGCGATGATGCGCTGCAGGCCGAGGTCAACGAACCCGGCATGGATGAGCGCATGAGCCGCCTCCAGCGCAAACCCCTCTCCCCAGTAATCCGGATGCAGAACATATCCGATCTCCGCCGTCCGATTCTCCCAATCGACCAGCTTGAGCCCGGCCCCGCCTATGAGTTTCTGTCTCGCGACGCGCTGCCCTTCGCCCTTGCTGACGATGGCCAAATCGAAATTGTGCCGGGGGCGTTCCTTCTGGTCGTCGAGATAGGCGCGGATCGTCTGCTTGCTTTGAAGCGTGGTGTTCGGGCCCCAGACCAGATACCGCGTAACCTGATCAAGCGAAGAATAGGCGTGGACCGCCTCGAAGTCTCGCGCGGTGAAGTCACGCAGAATGAGCCGCGGGGTCTCGATCGGAAGCCCGAGCGCCGGTTCGGACACCCCGCGCCGCCGCATTCTCATTTGCCGAGCGCCTTCAGGACATCGGCTTTCTGGACATCGCGGAAGCCGACGACGATATCGCCCTTGCCGAAATCGAAGACAGGCCGCTTGATCAGGGCCGGATGCTCGCTCATCAGGGCAATCGCACGCCCCTCGTCGATATCGGCTTTATCCTTGTCCGGAAGACCCCGCCAGGTCGTACTCGCCTTGTTGAGCAGGGCCTCCCAGCCTGCAGACTTCGCGAAACGCTTCATATCCGCGGACGTCACGCCGTCGGCGCGCACGTCGCGAAACTTGTGGGCAATGCCCTCCGCCTCAAGCCACTTGAGCGCCTTGCGGCATGTGTCGCAATTCTTCAGTCCGTAAACAGTCAGCACCGGCCTCATTTCCCTTCAGCTGCGGTTTTCGCAAGCATAACGGGTATGGAGCCGGTGCCAAAATCAGCAGAACGGGGACTGGCGAAAGTCAGGCGGCGATCGCCTGCGCCTCTCCGGAACGCATGGCCTTGAAGGCCTCCTCCGCAGCGAGGGCAATAGGTTCGGCCTCGCGATAGGCGCGCGGTTCGGCGATCTTGAGCAGAGAACGCACCTCCGGCAGCGGTTTCGCCAACATGGCTTCCCAATCCGTCTGAGGCAGCCAGGCGGCTTTCTTGCCATTCCGGTAGGCTTCGCGAATAACGCTCCAGACATTCACATCCGGAAGCGTCTTGCGCGTGATCCGCGAACCGACCAGCACGATGAAGCCGATGCCGCGATTTCGCGTTTGTGCATAGGTGAAGGCGAGAAGCGCGAGTTCTCCCAGACCGTCGCGGCCATAGCCCGTGGTCACGTGCCACAGATCGTGCTGATCGCGGAGGCGATAGCCGAATATCCGCTCCTGCTCGGTACGGTCGTCACGCTCTGGAATGACTTCGCTCGCCGCGACGAGGCCATCGGCGGTGAGGTTTTCCTCGGCCATGAACTCGTAATAGGTGTGACCCAGCGTGCCTGCCGGCAGAGATGAAAGGTAGTCGCGGTCGCTCAGCGCGGTGATGAGATTCCGCTTTTCGGCAAGGATTCGCTGGCCGGTTTCCGTCTTCACGAAACGTTGGAACTGCCGGTCGTTGGCACCACCCGACAGCGCATCGATGATCCGGAATACCTGACTGGTATCCTCCTTGTCGGCGATGAGGGCGCGAATTGCGCGCAAAGCCTTGAGAGGCTGGATACGCTTGCGCTTGCGCTTTGCCACATGCTTGCCGTCAAACTCTGTTGGGCTTGCAATCGTCATGGGGTATGTCCCGTTGCTATAGTAAGCCTGCTGCCGCCAGCCTTGGCCTCTGATATAGTCAATACTGACATTCTTGTCAATATATTCGGCGGTGCGAGAGGAGTTCCGTGTGTCCAGCGTTGCAAAAAATCCCGCCCCTTCGGACGAAACGTCCGGGAAAGCAGCGGAAAAGCAGCCTCCGAAAAGAATCCGCCGCACGGCTGACGAAGCCCGGCGGCTGATCCTCGACGCCGCCGAGGCAAGGTTGGCGCGGCAGGGGCCCGAGGGCTTGCGGCTGCAGGACATCGCAAGGGACGTGGGCATTTCGCATCCCGCGATTCTCCATCACTTCGAGAATCGGGAAGGCCTCGTGCGAGCCCTCATTGCCCGAACCAACACGCAGTTGAGGGATTCGCTCCTTGGCGCCCTCGGCGAGAACGACGCGAGCCGGGACGCTGCAGATCATATCGGGCATGTTTTCGAGGCGCTGAGCGACAGGGGTACGGCGCGGCTCCTGTCCTGGCTTCTACTCACCGGCCGCGCCACCGAGCAATCCGACGCCCACAACATCATGGGCGAGATCGTCGACGCGCTGCAGGCGCGCCGCACGGACTACGCAAAGGAAAGAGGCAAGCCAGCTCCAGACAAGGAAGACACGCTCTTCCTCGCCATGCTGACGGCGAATGCTGCTTTCGGCGAAGCGATCGTCGGGCGTCAACTTGCCGAAGCGGCAGGTCTCGACCAGGACGGTATCAGAAGGTTCCGCGCCTGGTTCGCCAAACTCCTGAATGACCACCTTGGAGACAAGGACTAGCGTTTCTTGTTCTTCAGCAATTGCCGCATCAGCCCTATCAGCCGTTCGGAATCGACATCCGGCCGCACCACACGCGCGACCATGATGCCATCGAGAAAGACGGATACGAGCTGCGCAAGATCTTCAGCCTCGCCGGATGCCTCACCCTCCTCCTTCAGCGCATGCGCTATGAGACCTGTTTCGGTCTCATAAAAGCGGGCGATCGCCATGTCGGTCTGCTTCGACCGCTGGCCGGAATGCGCATAGTCGAGGATGACCTTCAGGAAGCGCGTGATCTCGCCGAAGAGAAGCAGGTTGCTCGACAACCAGGCATCGAGGTCGCCGATACCGCCCTTTTCCTTCTTGATGTCGTCATAGGCGGCAAGCGCATCCGAAAGAGCTTTCCGCACGACGAACTGGAAGAGATCGTCCTTGTCTTCAAAGTAGTAGTAGATGAGCGCAGGATTGATGCCTGCCGCCTCGCCAAGCTCCTTGTTGGAAACGGCAGCTACACCGGAGCGCGAAAAAAGCTCAAGCGCGGCCGCCGCGATCGCATCGCGCTTCGCCTCGTTCGGCCCTTCCGCAGCCGGTCTCCCCACTTTGCGGGCAGGCTTCTTTGCGGCCTGCCGCTTGTTCTTCGAAGTCACACTTTTCCGCCTTTCACGGGCTCCGGGATTTCCGGCCAGTCCTCATGTTCGGCCTGTTCGAGAAGCTTCTCGAAATCGCCGATGATCGCATCGAGCATCTCGCGGCCGAGACTAGCAGAGGATTCGCTCGGACGTCCCACGACGCCGTTCTTCGTGACGGCCGGCATCGCATAACGCCAGACCAGACCGATGGTCACGTCCTCGACGTCTTCCGCCTTGTCCATCTCCACGCATTCCGGATCGAGCGCCAGCACCATCGAAGTCTCGGCGATGTTTGCGTGGATATCCGCGGCATCGAGCGTATAGAGCCGCAACGCCTCCGCGGAAATTTCCCAGAGCCCGCGCGTCGCGAAACGCGCTTCCGGAAACTCATAGCGAAGCCTGAGAATGGCACTCTCTATCGAGGGCCCATTGGTCGCATGTCCCGAAATGAAGATCAGCCGGTCAATGCCGTTGGCCTTGATCGCCCAGGAGGCAATCTCGCAGAGTACGGCAGTGAGCGTCTCCGGCGACAATGAAAGCGTGCCGGGCCAGGCATCCGAATGGCCGAAGGAACAGCCATAGGGAATCGAGGGCAGAAGCAACACGTTCCGGCGGCGGCATGCTTCCGCGCAAATCGCCTCCGCAAGCATGGTGTCCGTACCGGTCGCAAGGTGCGGCCCGTGTTGTTCGGTGGCGCCGATAGGCAGGACCGCAATTGTGCGGCCCTTGCCCTTGATCGCATCGCCAACCTGCGGCCCCGTGGATTTAGCCCAGGATGTCATGTCGTTTTCCTCAATGTCAGACGAAGGTCAGGTAGCGGTCACGCTCGGTCTTCGTCACCATGTAGAACTGCGCATCCCACTCTTTCCTTTTCTGGGCGACGAAGATGTCCACGAATTCGTCGCCAAGCGCGCTGCGTGCGAACTCGCTCTCCTCAAGCGCATCGGAAGCTTCGAGCAGTGTGCGCGGCAGACGGCGCAGACTGCCCGCCTGTGAGCGGACATCGCGCGAGAGGTAGAGGTTGTCGTTAAGGGGCTGGCCGGGATCGACTTTTCGCTCAAGCCCATCGAGACCGGCATAAAGGCTCATCGCGGCCGAAAGGTAGAAATTGGCGCTCATGTCCGGCGCACGATTCTCGATGCAGGGCCGGTTCATCGGCAAACGTAGCATCGCCGAGCGGTTGTTGCGCCCATAGGCCTTGAGCACCGGCGCCCAGGACATGTCGGGCATCTCACCCTGCGCGATCAGACCCTTGTAGGAGTTGTAGCTCGGACAGGTTAAGGCGCAGAGCGCCTGTGCGTGGTCGAGAAGGCCGCCGACGAAATGAAGCGTATCGTCCGTCGCTTCGAGCCCGTAGCTCTTTGCCAGCTCGCCCACGGGACGCACCGTAGCATCGAAAAGGTTCTCTCTCGTCTCCATGTCCATGAGCGACATGTTGTGGTGAGCACCGGAACGGAAGTCGTTGCTGAAGGGCTTCGGCATGAAACTCGCCACCGCGCCATGCTTGCGCGCAATGGTCTTCACCATGAAGCGGAAGAAGGTGAGCCGGTCTGCAGTCGTCAAGGCATCGGCATAGCCAAAGTCGATTTCGAACTGACCGCGTCCACCTTCCTGATCGAAGGAGTAAAGCCCCCAGCCGAGTCCTTCGACATAGCGCGTCAGTTCTTCGAGGAATGGACCGGCCATTGATATCTGATGGAGATCATAGGCAGGGGTCGGTCCATGAAAGGTCTCGCTCTGAAGCGGTGCGAGCATATCCCCCTCGCGGCGCAGCACATAGAATTCGGGCTCGATGCCGAGATTGAAGACGAGCTTCTTTCGCGCCGCCTTATCCGTCGCGCGCTTGAGGATCACGCGGCTGCAATTGGAATAGGGCTCGCCGTGGAAATACATGTCCGAGGCAAACCAGCAGTACCGCTTGTCCCAGGGGAGGACTGTGGCGCTTGCAAGGTCGGGGACGGCCGCACACTCATCGAAATGAGGGCCGACAAGGCCCATGCCTTCGAGCGCACCGACCGTGAAGAGCTCGGAGCCGCCCATCATGTGCGCAAGATGGCTGATCGGCACGCACTTGGTCTTCGAGACCCCATGCACGTCGACATAGGTGGCGTAACAATATTCGACGCCTTCACTCGCGAGCTTCTTCTGAAGTTCCTTCGCCTGTTCCTTTTCACTCATCGCACTTTTCCTTTACTGGCCGATTGACGCTGACATGCATTAGTTCCAGACACGCCCTGCGCGTGGGGTGTCGATCTGGTAGTCGCTAGAATGACGGGAGAAGAATTCGCGGCCGAAGCGCTCGGCTTTCAAAAGCGGCTCGCCCGGGTCGAGCGCGACATCGCCGCGCGCGTTGCCATAGCCATGAACGGCGCCGACGAACGCCGATCTGGTGTAGCGCGCATATTCCTGAAACTGATGCACGATACCCGCGCCGACACCGGGGAAGGTTTCTTCCGAGGAGAGAAGAAGCCCCAGGCGTTTTTCGACCATTCGAGCGACGACTTCATCGGATTTGGGATGAGACGCCGCGACATAACAGAACATGCGGTCGAAAAAGGCCTTGAGCTGCGCCGACATGCCGTACCAGTAGACTGGCGTTGCAGCGATCACGCCATCCGCCGGAAGAAAGCGCTCGAGAAAGGCTTTCCGAAAGCCGTCATCGATGCCGCATTCGCCGTCGGAACGACGGCAGCGGCGGCAATCGCGCAGGAAGGCGAAGACGGCATCGTCCGCGAAGAGCAGTTCTGCGTCGTGCCCGGCAGCTTCCAGCCCGCACAGCGCCGCCTCGGCAAGCATGGCTGAATTGCCATCACGGCGAGGACTGGAAACGAGAACAAGGGCGCGCAACGCAATGAACTCCAACTGAATAACTCACGGTGGAGTAGTCTTCTCATAATTTAATTGATTGATCAATTAAATTTATTGCTGTGCAGCGCGGTGGCTTGCCTTGATAGAATGAATCAATAGACGCCGTGCACCGGCCCATGCGGAGTTTCAGATGATCGTGCCTTCGATTTCCGTACGGCGAGCGCAAGAGAGCGACCTACCCGGTCTTCTCGCGATCTATAACGACGCCGTGGCGAACACGACCTCCATCTGGAACGAGACCCTGTCGGACCTCGAAGGACGGCGCAAATGGCTGGAAGAGCGCGAGACACAGGGCTTTCCCGTTCTCGTCGCGGAAGACACCGGCGGCATTGCGGGTTACGCCACTTTCGGTCCCTTCCGTCCGCATGAAGGCTATCGCCAGACCGTCGAGAATTCCGTCTATGTCCGGGGAGACCGGCGCAGGCAAGGCATAGCCGGATTGCTGATGACGCAGCTGATCGCGGATGCGGAACAACTCGGATGCCATGTCATGGTCGCGGGGATCGAAGCCAGCAACCTCGCCTCGATCCGGCTGCATGAACGGTGCGGCTTTCATGAAGTCGCCCGCATGCCTGAGGTGGGCCGCAAATTCGGCCGCTGGCTTGATCTCGTCCTGATGCAGAGAATGATTTGCTGAAAGAAGCCTCCTACTGGGCGACAAACCCGCCATCGATCGGAATATTGGCCCCCGTAATGAAGGAAGCCCTGTCGGAACAAAGCCAGACGACAAGTTCCGCCACTTCCTCCGGCGTACCTATCCGCCCGATCGGATGCAGCGGATTCATGAGCTCTCCTGTCGTCAGCTTGCCGCCTGTCGACTGCGCCGCAAGCGAATCGAGCATTCTCGTATCTATTCCGCCCGGGCAGATTGAATTCACACGAATGCCCAGCTTGCTGTATTCGAGAGCCGCATTCTTGGTGAGTCCATTAACGCCATGCTTGGAGGCCACATAGGGCGCGAGACCGGGGAAGCCGATGAGCCCGGCGACCGAAGCGAGATTGACGATCGCGCCGCCGCCATTCTTCAGCATCTGCCGTATCTCGGCCTGTAGACACAGAAATACACCCCGCAGATTGACCGCGATGACACGCTCGAAATTCTCGAGCGGCTGCTCGGCAAGAGGAACAACCTTGCCCTCGATTCCTGCATTGTTGCAGGCGCAGTCGAGTCTGCCGAACCGCGCGACCGTCTTCGCTACAAGTTCCGCAACATCAGACGGATCTGCGACATCCCCCTTCACGAAAAGCGCATCGCCGCCTCTTTCCCGGATCATTGATGCGGTCGCATCACCCCCATCTTCGTCGATGTCCGACAAGGAAACCCTTGCCCCTTCCGAAGCAAACTTGAGTGCAGTCGCGCGGCCAATCCCGGCAGCCGCTCCCGTCACCATTGCGACCTTGCCCAACAACATTCCCATAACCAACCTCCTCTCGTATTCAATCTTTTGTCTGAAGATGAGGCGGCAAGACCCGAAGCATCATTGATCGGCGTCAAAGACCGCGACGCGTCGCACGCCTAGAAATCATGTTGGACGACGCTCTGCCGTTCTTTTCGAGAAGGAGAGAAGCGATGAGAGTTTCAGAAGCCATGCACAAATCCGTGGCCTGGGTATCGCCCCAGACAAAGGTCCCCGAAATTGCGAAGATCATGAAGGAGCACGATATCGGCGCGGTGCCGGTCGGCGAGAACGACCGCCTGATCGGAATGGTAACCGATCGCGATATCGCAATCCGCGCCTTGCCCAACGGACATGATGCGGCGGCGATGACGGCGCGCGATGTGATGACCTCCGGCATATCCTACTGCCATACGGACGATTCCCTGGAAAATGCCATCAAACTCATGGAGTCGAAGAAAGTTCGCCGCCTTCCGGTCATCGACAAGGACAAGCGCATGGTCGGCATGCTGAGTCTTGGCGACATCTCGCATTGCGCAAACGGGACACAAACGGGCGAACTGGCAAAAGCGGTAAGCGGCCACCACGCCTGAACGGAAAGGGATCAGCCTTGCGGGTGCCGCGGTGCCCATTTGCCGTTCCGCTTCTCGTAAAGGCGTTTCACGGCGCCCCAGGCAATCCGGTTCGCGATCTCCTCCTGCCGGGGATCGTCTTTGTGAGCATCGAAGGCATGATTGAATGCCGCCCGGAATATGTCCTGCGCATGGGCGGGCAAAGCCCGTCTGACCGGTTGCGGAAGATCGGCATTTTTCCCGTAAGGCATGGACGGCTCCTTGCCGGGCAATCGACCGGGAATGGTGCCCCTGGCCGGACTCGAACCAGCACGTTGTTGCCAACAACAGATTTTGAGTCTGCCGCGTCTACCATTCCGCCACAGGGGCACTGAAGCGTCGGGCGCGCATAATAGAGCGCCCCGCCATGCCTTCAACGGAAAAGAGAACGGAAGCCGCATTGCGGGAAAATGCGGCGAGAAGGCGCGGGACAGCAAGGCCTCGCCATGCTTCAATGCCGCCCATGCTGGACCGGATTCCGTCGAACGCCATCCCCTGGATTCTGATCGCCGCGAGCGCCGCGACGATCGGCGGTGCCTTGTTTTTCGAGCATGTGCTGGGCTATGTGCCCTGTTCACTCTGCTATCTCGGCCGTCAGCCGCATTATTTCGCCATCGGCGCCGCCCTCATTGCCGGCATCCTCTCCCGGGAGGCCAATATCGGCATCGGCGTGCTTTTTTTTCTCGGCTTGTGCGCCGCCGCCTATCTGACGGGGGCGGGCATCTCGGCCTATCATGCCGGCGTCGAATATCACTGGTGGGCAGGGCCGGAAAGCTGCGCGGGCGGAAACCTCGTGTCGAACTCCCTGGAAGACCTGCAGTCCGCGCTCTCGGGCGGGGCCAAGCCTCCCCGTTGCGATGCCGCCGCCTGGTCGATTTTCGGCATCTCGCTCGCGGGCTTCAATTTCCTTATCTCGCTCGCTCTGACCGCCCTTTCCGCGCTGCCGCTGTTGCGCTATTTCCGTGAAAGCAGAGGAGAGGTCTGATGGCAGAAGGCGAGGCATCTTCGAAGGCAGCTCGCGTTTCCGCACAACCGGGGCATGCGCGACGTTCCGCTATCGAGGAGATGATCCGTGTCGACCATGCGGGAGAATATGGCGCGGTCCGCATTTATGAGGGTCAACGCGCGGTCTTCCGCAATCTTCCGCATAAGCAGGAGATCGCCGACGCGCTGGAGCGCATGGCTAAGGACGAAGAGGTGCATCTCACCCGCTTCAACGAACTGGTTAACGAACGTCAGGTCCGTCCCACCGCCTTCACCCCCGTCTGGCATGTCGCGGGCTTCGCGCTTGGCGCAGCCACCGCACTTCTCGGTGAGAAGGCGGCGCATGCCTGCACGGCGGCTGTGGAGGAGGTCATCGACGAGCACTACAGGTCGCAGGTGAACCGCCTCGACCAGATGGGCGAGAAAGAAAAGCCCCTTCGGGACACGATCGAAAAGTTCCGGCAGGAAGAAGTGGAACATCGCGACGAGGCGATTGCCTCCGGCGCCGAAGAGGCCCCCGCCTATCCGCTGCTCTCCGGTGCCATAAAGGCCGCCTGCCGCCTCGCCATCCGGATTTCGGAAAAGGCCTGACCCCTACGGTTCCAGCTCGCTGTCCCAGTAGAGATAGTCCTGCCAGCTCTCATGGAGATAGTTCGGCGGAAAGGCGCGGCCGTTCTTGTGCAGGTCACTCACCGTCGGCCGGAAGGGAAACTGCATGGGATGCATCTCCGCATGCTCCGGCATCTTGCCGCCCTTCCTCAGATTGCAGGGGGCACAGGCCGTGACGACGTTTTCCCACGTCGTCTGGCCGCCGCGCGAACGGGGGACCACGTGGTCAAAGGTGAGCTCATGCCGCGCGCCGCAATACTGACAGGTGAACCGGTCGCGCAGAAACAGGTTGAAGCGCGTGAAGGCCGGAAACCGCGCGGGCTTCACATAGGACTTCAGCGACACCACGCTCGGCAGCTGCATTTCGAAATTCGGTGAACGGACCAGAGTCTCATAGGACGAGACAATGTTTACACGATCGAGAAACACCGCCTTGATCGCATCCTGCCATGACCAGAGCGAGAGAGGGTAATAGCTGAGCGGCCTGTAATCCGCATTCAACACAAGGGCCGGACAGGCGTCCGGCGTAGCAAACGATCCTTGCACGCCAACCCTCCTGGGGCCGAAAGCTGCCCATCGCAGCGGGCCCCTCTTTCGAAAGCTTACTATATATGGTGCAACGGCTTTGTGAAGCTGCCAGTCCTTGGCACCGATTTCACCCTGCAGCGACCGCAGGCCCATAGCGGCCAGCAAAGGCATCGGTAATGAAGCGTCCGCCGAGTTCGAGGCCAGTCTGGTCGATACCATGGCCGAGACCGGGCGAGACATGCCACTGCACCGTAAGACCCGCCTCCCCGAGGGTCTGCACCGCCTGATGCATCCGCGAGACGGGAAGCATGTCGTCGGCATCGCCGTGAATCATCAGGATAGGCGACGCCCCGCGCATCTCATCTGCCAGACGTTCCGGCACGGCGAGCGCTCCCGAATAGCCTACAATGCAGGCGGGCGGAACGGCGCGGCGGAGGCCAACATGAAGCGCCATCATGGTGCCTTGGCTGAATCCGACCAACGCGAGTTGCGAGCCCTCAAGGCCGCGCAAGGAAAGCTGCTCGTCGATGAAGCGGTCGAGAACGGGCGCCGCGGCTTCCACGCCGCGCGCGATCTCCGCCGGATCGAGCCGCGTGATCGGAAACCACTGATAACCCATCGGATTGCCATCACAGGGCTGAGGCGCATTTGGTGCGATGAAGGCGGCATCCGGCATGACCCGCTGCCAGTGAGACGCAAGCGCTATGAGGTCGTTGCCGTCCGAACCATAGCCATGACACAGGATGACGAGCTGCCGTGCCTCGCCGCTTTTCGCCGCCACGCTGGGGCCATTGAGCGTCATTCCCTCTGCCTCCTCTTTCGCCGCGCTTCGCCGCAGGCTATCAATGCGACACCCTAAGCCTGCCGGAGTTGCCGTTTCAATGCAGGATGACACGAGCGGCCGCGAAGTCCTGCGCTTCGCGCCGAGTCCAAACGGATGGCTGCATCTCGGCCACGCCTATTCCGCTCTCTTCGCCTTCGAAACGGCAAAACGGCTTGGCGGCCGCCTCCTCTTGCGCATCGAGGATATCGATGTTGGCCGCTGTCGTGAGGAGTATGTCGAGGGAATCTACGAAGATCTGGCCTGGCTAGGCATTGAATGGGAAGAGCCGGCTCGCCGGCAGTCCGAACATTTTGCCGAATATGAAGCAGTTCTGAAACGGCTCCGCGACATGGAGCTTGTCTATCCCTGTTTCGCAACCCGCAAGGAAATCCAGGATGCGATCCTCGCGAGCGGTATCCCGCTTCAGGCCTGGCCTTCAGATCCCGACGGCGCACCGCTCTACCCGGGCATCTACAAGGACATGCCCAGGGAACGTCTGAATGAGCTGATGTGGGAAGGCCGCTCTTATGCGTGGCGGCTCGACATCGAAAAGGCAAAGGCGAAAGCGGAAAGCATCAATGGCGGCCCGATCACCTTCTACGAGGAGGGGACGAGCACGCGCGGCGACACCGGGATATTGGAAATCAAACCGGAACTCTTCGGCGATGTGGTCATCGCAAGGAAAGACGTCCCGACGAGCTATCACCTCGCCGTAACGGCGGACGATGCGTTTCAAGGCGTGACTCTGATTACGCGGGGACAGGACCTCTTTCCCGCGACCTATATCCATCGCATCCTGCAGATCCTTCTGGGTTATCCCGAACCCCGCTATCATCATCACGGCCTTATCCGCGACGAAACGGGTCGCCGTCTGTCGAAAAGCGCGAAGGACATGGGCCTGCGCGAACTAAGAGCGCAGGGCCGCACACCGGCCGACATTCGCCGCATGGTCGGCCTTTAACCTCATCTTCACCATGCTCGCCGCGCAGGTGTGGCTGGCGCGAAATCTGCTTCATATGGCTCAAACCCGGCACCGGGTCTCCGTTCAGGACGGAATCCGTGCCTTTTCGAGCCGAAGGAGCCCCCCATGGCTGGCGAAAACGCGACAAATGTTTCGAAACAACGCATTGGCTGGATCGACGCCGCCAAGGGCCTGACGATCATTCTGGTCGTCATGGAACACACGACATTCGGCGTTCAGAATGCCATCGGCCATCTCCCGCTCGTGTTCGGCGCCATCGCCGAATTCGCCAAGCCCTTCCGCATGCCGCTCTTCTTTCTCGTCGCCGGTCTCTTCGCCTACAAGGCGCTTTTCGGCGACTGGCGGAAATTCGTGGATGGGAAGATCGTCCACTTTGCCTATTTCTACGTGCTGTGGTCCGTCATCCAGATTGGAATAAAGATCATCGTGCCAAATCAGGGTGCGTGGACGGTGACCTATGTCGACCTCCTGATGATCCCGATACAGCCCTTCGCCGTGCTGTGGTTCATCTATGCCTTGTCGCTCTTCTTCATCACACTCCGTCTGCTTCGGAATGCCCGGCCTTTCTTCATCTTCCTCTTTGCCATTGCTCTCTACTTCACCCGCCTCGACACGGGATGGATGCTCATCGACGAATTCGCCTGGCGCTTTGTCTGGTTCGTCGCGGGAGTCTACGGCGCAAGGCAGATTTTCGAAATCGCCGACTGGGCGCGCGCGCAGCCGATGAAAGGCGTGGCTCTCGCGCTTCTCCTTCTCGCCTGCGTTGCAAGCGTTGTCTTTTCCCGCCTGATCGACATTCGCGCGCTGGAGCTTCTGATGGGCTTCGCCGGCGGCGCCGCTGCCGTGATGCTTGTGAGCGTCCTCGCCGCGAAGGGGTTTGCCGGACCGCTTACCTTCGTCGGCAAGCACTCGCTTTACATCTTCCTCTCGTTCTTCCTGCCCATGGCGGCAACGCGCATTCTGATGGTGAAGCTCGGCTTCGAGAATGGCGATCTCATCACGCTGGTTGCCACGGCCATGGCCGTGATTTCGCCAATCATCGCCTACAGGCTCGTCGAGAAGACGCCGCTAAGCTTCTTCTATGTCAGACCTGACGCTTTCCGCCTCACCGGAAGAAAGCGTACCGTCAGACCCGACATCGTGATGGCGGCGGGCGGAGACTGAGGTTCACAGAAACCAGCCGAGCAATACCGTCAGCGTGAGAAGGCTGACCCCCGTCGAAAGAACGACCGTGCTTGAAGCGGCGCCCGGCGCCGCCTGATACCGGTTCGCGAGGATTGAGGAATAGACGCCTGTGGGCATGGCCGCGAGAAGCGTCGCGGCCGTGACCCAGAGCGGCTCCAGATCGAAGACGTAATACGTCATCGCGAACACGAGCGCGGGATGAACGATCAGCTTGAAGAAGGTCGTTATGGACGCCGCGCCGACCGAACGGCGAATACTGTATCGCGTGAGCATCGCGCCCAGCACGAAAAGCGCGCAAGGGATGGCTGAACGGGCGATCATGTCGAGCGACGTATCGATGATGCCGGGCAGCGCTACACCGAGTTGACCATAGACCACGCCGAAAGCAATCCCGAGGATGACGGGATTGCGCGCCGTGTTGATGAGCCCCTCTTTCAAGATCGCTCCGAAGCTTGGTTGTTCGGCTTCTCCCCGCGCGCGGGTGAGTTCCAGCAGGAAGGTCGCGATGGTGAAAAGAATGATCCCGTGAAAGGCGAGGATCAGGAAGACCGGCGTTCCCGCTTCAGGACCGAAGCCCGTAAGGATGATTGGCAGACCGAGCATGATCGTGTTGCCCTGACCGCACCCGAAGCCCAGCATGACGGAATCCGAGGCAGGACGGCGCAGCACGAAAAGCGCGATGAGAGAGCCGACGGCCCATACCGCGAGCATGGCGCTGTAATAGGAAATCCATAAGCCCCAGGGCAGTGTCGAAGGAAACTCCGTATTGGCGAGGTTGCGGAAGAGCAGCGCTGGCATGGCGAAGGTGAAGACATAGGTGTCGAGCCCGTCGACGCCTGCATGGCTGATGAGCTTCGTTCTTGCGCCTGCATAACCGACGGCAATGATGCCGAAGATCGGCAGCACGAGGGAAAGCGCAACATCCATGGATTTATCCGGGAAAGACGGGCGGAACGACAGCCGCGGACACTATCCCCGCGCCGCCGCGGCGTCAAAACCGCGATTCACCAGTCGTAGAGACCGGTAAATTTCTCGAAGCCTGCCGCTTCGGCCCACTGCGCCCATTGCTCGCGCACGCGCTTCGTCGCACTCGGACTTCCGCCGCCCTGTCCGACGCCGAGCATCATCATCTCCGCGCATCCCGGATATAACCGCTCAGGCATCGGCAAAGAACCGCCGCTTGCGAGCTTCGTATATTCCGAGTCCTCGAAGCCGTCCGTCAGAAGGATCACACGAACCTCGGACGCATCGCAGTCTACAAGCTGAGACATGTTTTCAAGGAAAGAAACCACGTTGGTATAGCCCTGCGCCTTCAGCTTGCCCTCCTGGACAAGCCGAGGGACGGCGGCGATGATGGCCGACATGCCTTCAGCAACCGCTTGCGGCTTCGAACGAGCGGAAACAACTTCATCGACCTTCAACGCATTCGCGCTCGTATCGTAAGACCCGAATGTCCGAAGCATGACCCGCGACTTGAGGGACAGCGTTTCGAGCTCCGCGGCGGTGCGCTGTGCGACGCGCGCCGCATAGGCGGGATCCTCAACGAGAGGATTGCTCTTCGACATATCGAGACCGATGATCACAGTCTCCGGGCGCGGCGTCTCGTCCGCCCCGGCCGGAGAGAGGGCGAGGGAAAGGCTGGCTGCAAGGGCGGCCGCGCATGCAATACGGAAAAGCCTCATTCGCCAGCCTTGCCGATGGGAATGCGGCGAGACGCGCTCGGCGGAATGAGCTCGCCGAGCGGTTCCCGCACGGATTCGAGCCGCGCCGGCCCGGCTTTCATCGCATTGCGCGAACGGCGCTCCCACCAGTCGTCGAAAAGTTTTTCGTAGCGGCCGAGATGGCGTGAATCTTCACAAGCCTTGAGCCGGTCGGCGAACTGGCTATTTGCGCCACTTGCGAGCGCGGGCGCCTGCTGCTTGCGCCGTCCAAGAAGCCCGCGTCCGACGACCATATTGCCAGCGGCAAGCTTGTTGCCATCCCGGCGCGCCTCGTCGAGCCCCTGCTCATAGGAACGGCATTCGCGCATGAGCCCCGTCCAGAGGAGATGGCGGCGATTCTCCGGTCCCTCCATCTCGGAAAGTGAATGCCGATTGCTGTCATACTCGGCTTCGAGCGAGGCGAGACGCTCCATCGCCCCCTTGCGATGCCGGAAGTCGCGCGCATGGAACACGCGGCGAAGCGAGGAGACGGCGTAGTGGATGCAAAGCGCCGCAACACCCGTCACGACGAGGAAGACGATGCCGAGCGAGGCAAGCCAGGCCATTGGCTGCCATCCGCGCATCTGGTCGATCTCGCTGGCAGTCCGCGCGGTTTCCTGCGTCGCCTCCGTTGCAATGCCGAGGCCCGCCAGGGCATTGCCGAGCGAGGAGCCGACGCTGCCATCGCTCGTCGCGGCGATGCCGTTCGGAAGCGACATCAAGGCGAGAAGCACACCGACGCCAAGAAGCATGGTGAGAGCCAGCACGAAGACGATACGCACGAAGAGCGCCTTGCCGAACGGCCCGAGCTGTTCATAGAGGATATGCGCTGCCACCGTGGCGAAAAGCACCTGCATCGACTTGAAGGCAACGGAAGAGCCGAGTGCGCCCGGGAGCTCAAGAAACTCGTTTGCCAGCGCGCGTGTCCAGAACTCGCTGACGATCATGTAGTCGACGACCAGCGCACCGACCGCTATGAGTCCGACCAGAAAGAACGCCATGAAATGGAAGCTCGCGAACCGCGCCTCGCGCTCGCTCGCGACATAGTTGCGCGTGATCTGGGCGCGCATGTCCTCGGAGATGAGGGAAACGCCGCTCATGCCTTGGTCCTCCGGCCGAAGAAGCCTCTCTTTTTCGGTTCTTCCGAAACAGCGCCCTCAAGCGGCGCGGCAAGCTGCTTTGCGAGTTCAACGATCTCGCGCTCTAGCGTCTCCTGCCTCGCGCGACGGCGGGCAAGCTCCGCGGCATAGGCCGCATCCAGCTCTGAAAGCCTTGAAAAGACATGGAGTTCCGGCAAGGGCTCGGCATTGCGCCCATAGTGCCACGCCGTCTGGTCCTTCTTCTGACCGCCCTGCCCGCCCATGGTGTCGAAACCGTCGCTCATCAGCCGGCCCTTTCCTCACGCACCCCGCGTTAACGACTTTTTAACTCTAACATTCAGGGCGGCTGGCGCGGAGTCCGGAATAGATCAAGAAATCGAAATATCAGCCGCCGTAAGGACTGCAAAAATCCCTGCTTACATTGTGCCATTGAAGGACTCCAATGCGGCGGAAACATTATGGGAATATGGCGAGAATGTGATGCTTCAGGCAAAGCCGTCCTTGCTCGCTTTCAAGGCTGGCTTTCAGAATCGGTTGTCGCGTGCGAAGCAGGGCAGGCTTCGCCAACGACGTATCCCGGGTAAAGGGGTACAGAAAAATCGGGATAGAGCGTATGAGCGACCAAGACAGGCGTTTCTGGGACAAGGCCGCCCGGAAATACGCGACATCTCCCATTGCCGACATGGCAGGGTTCGAGAAGACGCTGACGCGCACAAGAGAATTCCTTGCACCCGGCCACAGGGTGCTGGAACTGGGCTGCGGCACGGGCACGACCGCGATGCGCCTTGCAGACGCGGTGGAAAACTATCTTGCGACTGACATTTCCGAAGAAATGATTGCCATCTCCCGAGAAAAATTTGCGGGTTCGGGTCGCACCGATCTAGCTGGCCGGCTGAGCTTCAGGCAGGCGACCGCCAGCACGCTGGCGAGCGAGAACAGCCGATACGATGCGGTGCTCGGTTTCAACTATCTGCATCTGGCCGGCGATACCTCCGCCGTTCTCGGCAACATCCGCAGAGTTCTCAAGCCTCATGGCCTTTTCATTTCCAAGACGCCATGCGTGGGGGATATGAACCCGCTTGTCCGGCTCGCAATTCCGCTTATGCGTCTTGTCGGCAAGGCACCCTCTTCGGTGACCCCTTTTTCGACCATATCGCTTGAGCGAGAGATTCGTACGGCCGGGTTCGAACTCCTGCAGAGCGAACTTCACGGCTCTCAAGGCAAGGATGTCCGGCCCTTTATTGTCGCGCGCGCTCTATGACAAGGCACGCCAGCTTTGAAACCAGCGAGCCTCAGGCCGCCTCTTCCGTGTTGTAGTCCACGAGACGGACAACCTCGGCCATGATGTCGTTGATCTGAAAATCCTTGGGCGTGTAGATCGCGGCGACGCCTGCGGCGCGCAGCTTTTCTTCATCATCCGACGGAATGATGCCGCCGACAACGACCGGGATATTGTCGAGCCCGGCTTCCTTAAGCCTCTTCATCACGTCTTCAACCAGCGAGACATGGCTGCCGGAGAGGATCGAGAGGCCGACAACATGGACCTCGCCGTCCTGCGCGGCCTTCACGATCTGCTCCGGCGTAAGACGGATGCCCTCATAGACGACATCCATGCCGCTGTCGCGCGCACGGACTGCGATCTGCTCGGCTCCATTCGAGTGACCGTCGAGACCGGGCTTGCCGACAAGAAACTTGAGGCGGCGGCCAAGCTTCGCCGAGACGGCATTGACCATCTCGCGCACGCGGTCGAGATCGCCCGGTGCGTTGCGCGCGGCGCGGCTGACGCCTGTCGGCGCGCGATACTCGCCGAAGGTCTCGCGAAGCGCCGTGCCCCATTCGCCTGTTGTCACGCCCGCCTTCGCGCAGGCGATGGAAGGCTCCATGATGTTGCGGCCTTCCTTCGCCGCCGCGCACAGTTCCGCAAGCGCCGCTTTCACCGCTTCATTGTCACGCGTCTCGCGCCACTTCTTCAGCGCCGCGATCTGCTCCGCCTCGACGCCTTCGTCAACGACATGGATGGAGCCTGCCCCGGTCGAGAGCGGTGAAGGCGAAGACTCTTCATACTTGTTGACGCCAACTACAACCTGGCGACCCGCCTCGATCTCCTCGAGGCGGGCTGAGTTCGACTCGACGAGACGCTCCTTCATATAGGCGCTCTCGACCGCTGCGACCGCGCCGCCCATCTCTTCGATACGCGCGAGTTCCTCGCGCGCTTCGGCCTTCAGCGCCTCGACCTTCGCATCCATCACCTTCGAGCCGTCGAAGATGTCTTCATATTCCAGAAGATCGCTTTCATAGGCCAGGATCTGCTGCGCGCGGAGCGACCATTGCTGGTCCCAGGGCCGTGGCAGGCCAAGCGCCTCGTTCCAGGCAGGAAGCTGTACGGCGCGCGCGCGCGCATTCTTCGACAGCGTCACGGCGAGCATTTCGAGCAGGATGCGGTAGACATTGTTTTCCGGCTGTTGCTCGGTGAGACCGAGCGAATTCACCTGCACGCCATAACGAAAGCGGCGAAGTTTCGCATCTTCCACGCCATAACGTGTCCGGCAGATTTCATCCCAGAGATCGACGAAGGCACGCATCTTCGCGATTTCGGTGATGAAGCGCACGCCCGCATTGACGAAGAAGCTGATGCGGCCGACGACCTGCGGGAAGTCGGCTTCCGGCACCTGCCCACCTTCCTTCACACGGTCGAGCACGGCGATCGCCGTCGCAAGCGCAAAGGCAAGCTCCTGCACCGGCGTCGCGCCCGCTTCCTGCAGATGGTAGGAGCAGACATTGGTGGGGTTCCACTTCGGCACTTCCGTATAGGTATAGGAGACGACATCGGTCAGCAGACGCATCGACGGCGCTGGCGGAAAGACGTAAGTGCCGCGCGAGAGATATTCCTTGATGATGTCGTTCTGGACAGTGCCCTGAAGCTTCTTCCGATCCGCGCCATGCTCATCGGCGACGGCGATGTAGAGCGCCAGTAGCCAGGCCGCCGTCGCGTTGATCGTCATGGAGGTGTTCATCTGCTCCATGGGAATGCCCTCGAAGAGGGTTCGCATGTCGCCAATATGAGAGACCGGCACACCGACCTTGCCGACCTCGCCTTTCGCCAGCACGTGATCGCTGTCATACCCCGTCTGGGTTGGCAGATCGAAAGCGATGGAAAGGCCCGTCTGGCCGCGCGAAAGGTTCGTGCGGTAAAGCTCGTTCGAGGCCTTGGCCGTCGAATGACCGGCATAGGTGCGGAAAATCCAGGGCCTGTCCTTCTTCGGACCGCCCGTACCGTTTTCACCGTTTCCGCTCATCGCCTGACCTCGCGTCAACAAACCTTTTGAGAGCCCATTATCACAGGCTTTGCTGCGCTGCAAAAGGGGCTCGCAAAGAGCGCGCGCCGCAATGGATATCGCGCCGGTGTCGCTGTACCCTGCGCGGATCGAAACTCAACACAAAATGGGATGGACGCAATTCATGTCAGAACTCAACCAGGATCTCTTCCAACTCGCCATGTCGGAAGAGGCCCGGCCCCTGATGGCCGCCGTGCAGAAGCACATTGCCGAGAATGTCGACCCGATCACGGAAGAATTCTTCCGCCTCAACGACGAGAAGGAGGACCGCTGGTCCTGGCACCCGCGCCAGCTCGAACTTCTGGAAGGCGCCAAGAACAAGGCCAAGGAAGCCGGCCTCTGGAACTTCTTCCTGCCGGAATCGGAAATCGGCTCTGGCCTCACCAATCTCGATTATGCCTACATCGCCGCCGAACTCGGCAAATCGCCACTTGCCTCCGAGTCGCTCAACTGCAGCGCACCGGATACCGGCAACATGGAAGTGCTCGAGCGCGTCGGCACGCCGGAGCAGAAGAAAAAGTGGCTGGAGCCGCTCCTGAACGGTGAAATCCGCTCGGCCTATGCGATGACCGAGCCCGACGTACCCAGCTCCGATGCGAAGAACGTGCGCACCAGCGCCGTCCTCGACGGCGACGAATGGGTGATCAACGGCGAGAAGTTCTACATCTCGGGCGCCGGCGATCCGCGCTGCAAGATCATGATCGTCATGGTGAAGACGAGCCCCGACGCCCCGCCCAGCAAGCAGCAGTCGCAGATCCTCGTCCCGAAGGACACGCCCGGCGTCGAGATTCTCGGACCGATGAAGGTCTTCGGCAAGGACCACGCGCCGCATGGCCACATGCATATCCGCTTCAACAACGTGCGCGTGCCGAAGGAAAACATTCTGCTGGGAGAAGGGCGCGGCTTCGAGATCAGCCAGGTGCGCCTGGGGCCCGGCCGCATCCATCACTGCATGCGCTCGATCGGCAAGGCCGAAAAGGCTCTGGAACTGATGATAAAGCGCTCGGCGACGCGCGAGGCCTTCGGCAAGCCGATCGCAAAGCTCGGCGGAAATCTCGAGATCATTTCGCGTGCGCGAATCGAGATCAACGCGATGCGTCTGGCCGTTCTTCAGGCCGCCAAGGCAATGGACGTACTCGGCAACAAGGAAGCGCGCGTCTATGTGAGCGCGGTGAAGGCGATGGTGCCCGAACGGGTCTGCCTCATTATCGATCAGGCGATCCAGATGCACGGCGCCGCCGGTATCTCGCAATGGACGCCGCTCGCGGACATGTATACCGACATGCGCCACCTGCGCTTCGCCGACGGTCCGGATGAGGTCCATCACATGGTCGTGGGACGCGCCGAAATCCAGAAACACGGCCTCTGGTAAGACCTGAGGATCGAAAGACTGTGAAACAACTACCGCCGCACGGAGATCGCTCCGTGCGGCGGTTCTTCTTGGAAGCGCGTTTGCTCAGAGCACGTCGTTCAGAATATCGACGATGACGCCCGTCGCCAGCGAAACGAGCAATACGTCGTCTCCTGCGATCAACCTCTCATAATCGGCGCGAACGGGAAGGCGTGACGATAGTTCCAGCGGCAGATAGCGTTTCGCTATACCGGGAGGCAGAGGCTTGCCCCGCGCGAGATTCTTCGCAATGCCGGGCGGCAAAGGCTTCATCTCATAGGCGTTCGAAGAAAAATAGTCGCGGATGATGCGTGCTTCTTGCGTACCGAAGGCGACCGAGACTGCGAGATCGACAGCGCCGTCAATCTTGTCGCCGCCGTGAGCCTTGTCGTGAGGCGGGCCTTTTCCATTGCCATTGCCAGCGAACGCAGCACCGGAAACGCCGAACACGAAGGAAAGGGCGAGAATGGCGAGTTTCTTCCGCATCTTTCTTCTCCACAACAGAACACCAGGGAGACAGCAAGAAGGGTAGTTGTGGCAGCAATTGGGCTTCAAACGGGATCGCGTGCGCCAAAAGGAAAAAGGCGCCGCAAGACCGGCGCCTTTTCGTATCGTGAAGCGGAGATTTTCTATTCCGCAGCGGCCGTCGCAGTCGTACCGGCGGCACGCGCCGCAATACTCTCGATATGGCGGCGGCGAGCATCGAATTCGAGCGCGATGCTCTCGTCCGCCCGCTGCAACTCGTCGACATTCTGATCGGCGTAATCGATAACGCCCATCTCCTCATATCCCTTGCGGATGCGCGGGCCCCAAAGGCCGACATCCTTCACGATGGGCAGGATGCGCGTGAAGAGCGAGGAACGGAACTTCGCCATGAAGCCAGAGTGATACATGTGCTCGCCGCAGGCGACGGGATCGAGGCCCAGATTTTTCCACACTTCGACAGCGTCGAAACGGTCGCGCATGAGATAGCTCGCTTCGAGCAGGAACTCCTCGCGTTCGTCGCGCTCCTTCTCGGTAAGCTGCGGGTAGTAGTCGCGAAGCGCGAGACGGCCGAAGGCGACGTGACGGCTCTCGTCCTGCATCACATAGGCATTGACCGCGGCGGCAAGCGGGTTCTGCGCATTGTCGCGAATCTGCGCGAAGGAAGCGAGCGCAAGCCCCTCGATCACGACCTGCATGCCGAGATAGGTCATGTCCCAGCGGCTGTCCCGGAGTGTCTGCTCGATGAGGTCCTGCAGCGGCTTCGTCATCGGATAGGCAAGCTCAAACTTCTCGAGAAGCCGCTTGTAGCTTTCGACATGGCGCGCCTCGTCGATCACCTGCGTCGAGGCATAGAATTTCGAATCCATGTCCGGCACCTGCGTGACGATCTTCGCCGTGCAGATCAGCGCGCCTTGCTCGCCCTGCATGAATTGCGAGAGCTGCCAGGCCTGAAAATGCTTGCGCACATTGGCTTTCTCCTTGCGCGACATCTTCTCGAACTCGGCCATGCCGTTGATCGGCAGCATCTCGTCCGGCAATTGTTCCGGATTGTCTTCGTCGAGCTCCTGAGACCAGTCGAGACGCTCACTCGCATCCCATTGCATCTCCACGCCCTTGCGATAGAGGCCCATCATCGCGGTGCGTTCGGGATCGTAATTCCAGTTGAACATCGCGTCGAAGTTCTGCGGCACGGACCAGTGACTGTCCTCGAGCGCGAGCGCATACATGTCCTTGATCTTCTGCATCGGTTTCTCCTCCCTCCCGAGCAATATGCGTAGCCTAACTCCGTATTCAGCCTTCCGCTACGTCAAATAAATGGCGGAATTCCACGGGTTTACCGGGATGAGGTTTATATTGCGGTGCAAAATACCCTTGCATCCGCAGCGTCAAATGCCAATGATCCGCGCCAAGCCAGCGGGCCCGAACGAGAACGGCGAGAGAGGTAGATTATGGCGTACACGGAGAAAAAGGATCTCTACGAGGTCGGCGAGATCCCGCCGCTCGGACATGTGCCGAAAAACATGTACGCCTGGGCGATCCGCCGCGAGCGGCACGGACCTCCGCAACAGGCGATGCAGGTCGAGGTCGTACCGACCTGGGAGATCGACTCCAACGAAGTGCTCGTCCTCGTGATGGCCGCGGGCGTCAACTACAATGGAGTCTGGGCCGGCCTCGGCACGCCGATCTCCGTCTTCGACGTGCATGACAAGCCCTATCACATCGCAGGCTCCGACGCGTCCGGCATCGTCTATGCCGTCGGCTCCAAGGTGAAGCGCTGGAAGGTGGGCGACGAAGTCGTCATCCATTGCAACCAGGACGACGGCGACGACGAGGAATGCAATGGCGGCGATCCGATGTTCTCGCCGACGCAGCGCATCTGGGGCTACGAGACGCCGGACGGCTCCTTCGCGCAGTTCTGCCGCGTGCAATCGCAGCAACTCATGCCGCGTCCGAAGCACCTGACGTGGGAAGAAAGTGCCTGCTACACACTCACTCTTGCGACGGCCTACCGCATGCTGTTCGGCCATCGCCCGCACATTCTCTCGCCCGGACAGAACGTGCTTGTGTGGGGTGCGAGCGGAGGCCTTGGTTCCTTCGCCGTGCAGCTCTGCGCGACGGCGGGCGCCCATGCCATCGGCGTTATATCCGACGACAGCAAGCATGATTTCGTGATGTCGATGGGCGCGAAAGGCGTCATCAACAGAAAGAATTTCAACTGCTGGGGCCAGCTGCCAAAGGTGAATTCGCCCGAGTTCAACGACTTCATGAAAGAGGCGCGGAAGTTCGGCAAGGCGATCTGGGATATCACGGGCAAGGGCATCGATCCCGATATCGTCTTCGAACATCCCGGCGAGTCGACCTTCCCCGTCTCCTGCATGGTGACGAAGCGCGGCGGCATGGTCGTCTTCTGCGCGGGCACGACAGGCTTCAACCTGACCTTCGACGCGCGCTTCGTCTGGATGCGCCAGAAGCGAATCCAGGGCTCGCATTTCGCGCATCTGAAACAGGCGAGCGCCGCGAACCAGCTCGTGATCGAGCGCCGCATCGACCCCTGCATGTCGGAAGTCCTTCCGTGGGCGGACATTCCACTGGCGCATGACAAGATGTGGAAGAACGAGCACCTGCCGGGCAACATGGCGGTGCTGGTTTCGGCCGCGCGCCCGGGCCTGCGCACGGTCGAGGACGCCGTCGAAGCGGGGACAAAGGCGGCCTGAAACGGCTCGATGTCATCGTAATGTCATCGAAACGTCACAAGCAGCGAAGATATCCCCCATGCGGGGACAAGACGACCAAGGGCCGGGGATAACCCGGCCCTTTTTTCATTCTGACCGGCGTCCGGCGAAAAAACTTGTCCCCGGTTCCGCCTTCGCCCGCGCGGTAGGGTGAGTGGGAAAAAACAATCCCCGGTTTTCGGACAGCCTCCACCCCCTCAGGCGGCGGACTTTTCCGGCTCGCCCGATTCGGCCAAGGCAGGCCCGGACGCAGGTGCGGGCACTTCGCAGGCCACCGCCTGCTCTGCTGCCGGTTCGCCGGCAGCTGCCTCCGCCTGCGGCTCGACAGGCGCTTCGGCGGCGTCGGAAGCAGGTTCGGGCGCAGCAGCAGGCTCTGACGGCGCGGCCGCGGCTGGCGCCTCGGAGGCCGCCCCAACTTCCTCCGCGGACAGTACATTTTGGGCAGCCATAGCCGCTGCCGCCACCGGTGCGCTCCGCATGAAGAGGCGGTCGAGCGCGAAGCGGTCGTCGCCATAAAATGCGAGCGGCGCGAAGGCGGCCAGCACGAGAACCGAATGAAGAAGGAAGGGGGTTACGCCGCCCGCGACGAGATCGAGCGGCGCGGCGGGAAAGGGCCATGCCGAAACGGCGGCGGCAAGAAGACCGAGGACGAGCATCGGATAGGCGGCAAGGCGGAAGAACCCGGTCAGCACCAGAACCGCAAGAAGGACGCCAAGCCCGCCGAGAAGCTGGATGGAGAGTGCATCGGGCTGCACGCCGGGAAGCCAGACGGCGAGGAGAGGAATACCGCCCTCGGGCGATACGATCCGCGCCGCTGCCCAGACGGCGACGAGAAACGAAAAGCCAGAACGCAGCAGCAGGAGACCAAGCGCTTTCATCCGTACCCTCCCTATTCCGAGACGGGCGGCAGTTTGGCGGCAAGAGAGCGTGGGCGCCAAACACAATTTTATGACGGCCCCGGCGCCGCACTGTCATTGAAACAGACCGGGCTCACTGCCCCGCGAGCCAGGCATCCGCCTCGCCATAGAGCGCCTTCATTTCCGCACTCCTGTCGAGCACGACGGTCTTCGAGAGTTCGATGCCGCCGCGCTTCATGCTCGCGGCGAGGAAACGGAGCTCGGCCGGAAAGGCGTCGAGCCCTTCGAAGAGAGAGGCCGGCAGCGCGGTCGTGTCGACCGGGTCGATCCGGTCCTTCTCATAGACCGCGACGCGCTTCCGGATCTTCCATGCGCCGTCACGCTTTTCGAGCATGTCGACAAAGCGCGCATGGGAGGTCGTGTCGACCATGCCGAAGGGCGCGGACGACCGCACCATGATGACGACATTGACCTCGCTCACCGCACGTGCCCCCTCGATGCGAATGGAGGGCACGCCAAGCTGATGCTTGAGGAGCGCTGCACCGCCAGCGGCAATCATCTTCGAAGCCTCGACGAAGCCTTCATGCGGGCCGTCATACCAGCTGATCGAGATCGTGCCGCCCGGATGGAAAGTGGATGCGAGTTCCGGCCAGCGCTCCCGATCGCGCCAGAAGCCCCAATTGTTCACGAGCTCCGCGATTTCCGATTTCGCCGTCATGCTATCCGTCCCTTCCCGCAATGAATCCGCGCGCATGGCGGCCGGCGCGGCGAATGCCGCCGCGAGCGCAACAAGCGCAATTGCAAGGCTTTTCATGAGTTCCCTCCCCGCGCTTCCTGACGCAAGAAGGTCGCAAAGGGAGAGAGACGCGGCAATAGACGGGCAGTCAGTTCAAAAGGTGCGGTGGAAAACCCTCACCGCTCCCAGTAGTCCTTGGAGAACATGACGAGGACGGTGAGCAGTTCGAGGCGGCCGAGCAGCATCGCGAAGGCCATGATGAGTTTAGGACCGTCCGGGAGCGTCGCGAAATTGCCCGCGGGGCCCACAATGGGGCCGAGGCCGGGACCGACATTCGCGATCGAGGTCACGGCGGAGGAAAGCGCCGTCGTGAAGTCGAGGCCGAAAGCCGCAAGCGCCATTGCGACGACGAGCATCGAGGCGAGATAGACGAAAACGAAAAGCGCGACGGAGAAGACAATCTCGCGGCTTACGGTGCGCTCGCCATAGCGCATGGTCTGCGCCACATGTGGATAGAGCGTCTGGCGCACCTGCGTCTTGAAGAGGATCGCGAGGATTTGCAGGCGGAATATCTTCATGCCGCCCGCCGTCGACCCGGTACAGCCGCCAACAAACATCAGGATGAAAAAGACCATGACGGCAAAAGGCCCCCAAAGCTGATAATCATCGCTGGTGAAGCCTGCGGTCGTGACGATGGAAGTGACGTTGAACGCAGTATGGGTGAGCGCCTCGAAGAAACCGTAGTCGCCGCGCGCGGCAAGCCAGAGCGCGAGAAGAACCGAGACGCCCGCGAGCAGGGAGATGAACCCTCTCACCTGAGGATCGTTCCAGATCTTTTCATTGGACCCGCGAAGCGTCTGCACATAAAGCGCAAGCGGCACCGCGCCCGAGATCATGAATATCGTGCCCGTCCAGTGAATGAAGGAATTCTCGAAGTAACCGAAGGACGCGTCATGCGTCGAGAACCCCGCCGTCGCCACTGTCGTCATCGCATGGTTCATCGCATCGAAGGGCGTCATGCCGCCAACGATATAGGCGAGCGCGCAGAGAAGCGTCAGCAGCAGATAGACCTCGCCGATGGCAACCGCGATCTGGCCCGGACGCGGCAGTACCTTTTCCGTCTTGTCCGTGCTTTCGGTGCGGAAGAGCTGCATGCCGCCGACGCGCAGGAAGGGCAGAATGGCCACCGCCGTGACGATGATACCGATGCCGCCGATCCATTGCAGAAGCGAGCGCCAGAGCAGAATGCCCGGCGGCGCGCGGTCGAGGCCGATCATCACCGTGCCGCCCGTTGTCGTGACCCCGGACATGGCCTCGAAGAAAGCGTCCGTATAGTTCATGTCGAGCCGCGAGAAGGCGAAGGGAAGCGCCGAAAAGGCGGCGACGGAGAGCCAGCCGAAAGTGGTGACGAGGAAGGTGGCGCGATGGGTGAGGTCGCGCTCGTCCGTCTGGTTGGCGAGCATGAGAGCGCCGCCGACGAAGCCCGTCACGACGGCGGAGGAAAGAAATGCCTCCCAGTCGTCGCTGCGCGCGACGATTTCGGCGAGCACGGGCACGAGCATGACCGCCGCCAGCGCGACGAGAAGCGCACCGATGACGAGGCCCACCACCTTCGTGCTATGGGCCGCTGTACTCGTCCTGGCGCTGTCCATGGAATGCCCCCGTCAGGCCTTGTCTCGAACCTGTCTCAACGAATCGGGGGGCCCGACTGGCCGGAGCCCCGGGTTCGAGATATATAGACATTGAGAAGCGCGTGCTATTTCCAACCGGACATTCCCCCGCGCTTCCCGGCGAAATTCCGGATTCCACACCAAGATAAGGCCCTTTCCGGAGCCCCGGCCGTCCTGTCTATGTCCGATACGAGCGAGTTCGCCCCATGAGCCAGTCCAACGCCGCTGCAGCCTCCGCCCCGACGGGAGGGAGCGCCGCCCTTCTCGACGACCTTCTGCCTTCGACGGTGAGCGCCGTGGAAGCGGCGGATGCCCTCTTCGCCAAGGCGAAAGCCGCGGTTTTCGCGAAGGTCGCGAAAGACGGCAAGGTTTCGGCGGCGCTGATCGAAAAGGAACAGTTCGCGGTGCATGGCCTTGCCTGGTTCGCGACCTATGTGGAGGCGCTGCGCCAGCTTGCTTCCTATGCGGCGCGGATGACGGAGGAAGGCCGGTTCGGCGAATTCGAGGCGCTGATCGTCCAGGCCGCTTTCGGCGAGTATCTCTCGCAGATAGCCGGCGGCATTCCGATGAGCCAGGGCGAAACGGTGCGCATGCGCGATCTGGGCGTCACGCATGACGAGGCGCAGGTCCTCTTCAACGATGCCGTGCGAAAGCTGGTGATGGGCGGCAACACCGCCCCCGTGCGGGCACGGCTCGCCGAATTGATCGCGGCCAATACGGGCGCGGCGACCTTCGGCGATGCGGGCCTCGAGGACACCTATGAACAGATCCGCGACCAGATGCGCAAATTCGCCGATGCCGAAGTCGTGCCCCATGCGCATGAGTGGCATCTGAAGGACGACTACATCCCGCTCGATGTGGTGGCGCAGATGTCGGAGCTCGGCGTCTTCGGCCTGACGATCCCGGAAGAGTTCGGCGGGCTCGGCCTCGGCAAGGAATCGATGTGCGTGGTGTCGGAAGAACTGTCGCGCGGCTATATCGGCGTCGGCTCGCTCGGCACGCGCTCGGAAATCGCGGCGGAGCTCATTCTCGGCGGCGGCACGGCGGAACAGAAGCAGAAGTGGCTGCCGAAGATCGCGAGCGGCGAAGTGCTGCCGACGGCGGTCTTCACCGAGCCGAACACGGGCTCCGACCTTGCGAGCCTGAAGACGCGAGGCAAGAGAGACGGCGACGTCTACAAGGTGAACGGCAACAAGACATGGATCACCCATGCGGCGCGCGCCGACGTGATGACGCTGCTTTGCCGCACGAATGACGAGCCGGGCTACAAGGGCCTTTCGATGCTGCTCGCGGAAAAGCCGCGCGGCGACGACAACGACCCTTTCCCGGCCAAGGGCATGTCCGGCGGCGAGATCGAGGTTCTCGGCTATCGCGGCATGAAGGAATTCGAGATCGGCTTCGACGATTTCGAGGTCAAGGCGGAAAACCTGCTCGGCGGCGAGGAAGGCCAGGGCTTCAAGCAGCTCATGCAGACCTTCGAGAGCGCGCGCATCCAGACGGCGGCCCGCGCGGTCGGCGTCGCGCAATGCGCGCTCGAACTCGGCCTTCGCTATGCGCAGGAGCGTGTGCAGTTCGGCAAGCCGATCATGAGTTTCCCGCGCGTCTTCGGAAAGCTCGTGATGATGGCGGTCGAGATCATGGTGGCGCGCCAGATCACCTATTTCGCCGCGCGCGAGAAGGATGGCGGCAGGCGCTGCGACCTCGAGGCGGGCATGGCGAAGCTCCTTGCCGCGCGCGTCGCCTGGGCGGCGGCGGACAATGCGCTGCAGATCCACGGCGGCAACGGTTTCGCGCTCGAATATCCGGTGAGCCGCGTGCTTTGCGATGCGCGCATCCTCAACATTTTCGAGGGCGCGGCAGAAATTCAGGCGCAGGTGATCGCCCGCCGCCTTCTTGAAGGAGGAAACTGAGCCATGGCCGACCTTTTCTCATGGCTTGGGCCCATCGCGATGGGCGCCGTACTCATCGTGCTGCTGCTCGGTCTCTGGAACATGATGCGAGGCGGTTCTGCGAGCCGTTCGCAAACACTGATGCGCTGGCGCGTCGGGCTCCAGTTCCTCGCCATTATCATCATCATGACGGGACTCTATCTGAGCACGCTCTGAGCCGCACAGGCGGACGGACGGGCGAACCATTTCAGGGTTCCGGGGTTCTATGACCTCGTGGTTATCGTAAATTCAATAATTTCCCTGTAATTTGACCAAGTCCGGGGAAAGTTTACCGAGCAAGGGGACCTAAACGTGATCTTGAAACGCTTCGCTCTCGCCGCGCTCGCGGCGACGCCCTTTTTTTGTGCCACGGCGCCCGCTTCGGCGGAGGGCCTGCTGACCGAGCTGCGCATCGGCGTGCTCGACCATGACAGCGACCTGGTGCGCAACCGCCACGAAACGAGCGATCCGGATATCAATCTCGAGGCTCGCTTCGCCTCGCCGGACTTCCTCGACTGGGCCTTCTCGCCCAATCCGGTGATCGGCGCGAACATCAATACGGGCAACGGCACGAGCCTCGCCTATGCCGGCCTCGGCTGGACCTTCTATCTGACGGAAGCGATTTTCGCCGATTTCACGCTGGGCGGCGCGATCCATGATGGCGAGACGAGCCGCGTGACCCCGGAGAGCCGCAATTACGGCTGCCGCCTCAACTTCCATGAAAGCGTGTCGCTCGGCTACAGCTTCGACGCCCATAACGCGATCATGGTCGGCTTCGACCACATGTCGAACGCCTCGCTCTGCGAGGATAATAACGGGCTGACCAATATCGGCATCCGCTACGCCTACAAATTCTGAAGAATCCCCGGAAATCCGGGCTATCGGACGGGCGCTGCGAACCAGGCAGCGCCCGTTTGCGTTCCAGACGGAGAGGAACGGGCCTATGATGCGCCCCGCCCCGGATTCTCCCGTCCGCGCATCGCGGCAGGGAGGGAAGGCATGAGCAAGGAGGCCGCCAATGCCCGGTAGAGAGATTTCCGCCGCCGAACTGCCGAAGGATCACGTCACCATCTCCGGCCGCAGCATGGCCTATAGCGAGATGGGCGAAGGCGACCCCATCGTCTTCCTTCACGGGAACCCGACCTCGTCCTATCTGTGGCGAAACGTCATGCCGCACCTGAAGGCACAAGGCCGCTGCATCGCGCCGGACCTGATCGGCATGGGCGACAGCGACAAGCTCGAACCTTCCGGCCCCGGCCGCTACACCTTCCGCGAGCATCGCCGCTTCCTCGACGCCTTTCTCGAAGCGGTGGGCGCGACCAAGAACGTGACGCTGGTGATCCATGACTGGGGCTCGGCGCTCGGCTTCGACTGGGCGAACCGCAACCGGCAGGCCGTGGAAGGCATCGCCTATATGGAAGGGATCGTGCGGCCGCTCGAATGGGACGAATGGAACCCGGATGCCAGACGCATCTTCGAGGGCTTCCGCTCGGAAGCGGGCGAGGAAATGATCCTGGAGAAGAACCTCTTCATCGAGGCGGTGCTGCCGGGCTCCATTCTGCGCAAGCTGACGGAGGAGGAGATGGCGGTCTATCGCCGCCCCTTCCTGGAAGAAGGCGAGGACCGGCGGCCGACGCTGACCTGGCCGCGCCAGATCCCGCTCGGCGGCGAGCCGGAAGACGTGACCGACATCGTGCAGTCCTATGCGGACTGGATGGCGGCGAACGATCTCCCCAAGCTCTTCGTCAATGCCGATCCCGGCGCGATCCTGATCGGCGCGCAGCGCGAATTCTGCCGGGGCTGGAAGAACCAGCGCGAAGTGACCGTGAAGGGAAGCCACTTCATCCAGGAAGACAGCCCGCACGAAATCGGCGAGGCGGTGGCCGAGTGGCGGCGCGCCTGGAAGAAATAGGACCGCGGCGAACACACCGTAATGTGACTGTAATGACACGCGGGCAGCTTGATCCGGCGCCCGCGACGGGCGAATCTCGCATCAGCGCCACAGCCAGGGGGACCCCGAGCCATGAAAGAAACCGCACCCGCTTCATCGAGCTTCACGACGCCGGTCAAGACACTGCACTGGGCGCTCGCCGTGCTCGTGCTGATCATGCTTTACGGCGGCTTCACGCTGAGCCGCGAGACGGCGACCATGCATTTCGGCACCGGCCTCGTGATCCTCGTCCTCATGGTGATCTGGCTGGCGATTCGCGGGCGCAACCCGCGGCCCGCCCAGGTGGACATGCCGCGCTGGCAGCAGATCGCCTCCAAGGCGGTTCATCACGGTCTCTATGCAAGCGTGACGCTGCAGCCCGTCTTCGGCCTGATGATGGCGACGACATCGAAGGGCGAACCGGTTGCCTATGGCGTGATACCCCTCAAGATCGCGCAGAACGACGCGATCAACGAGGTGGGGCATGTGCTGCACGGCCTGAACGGCTATCTGCTGACCGCGCTGGTCACCGTGCATATTCTCGCCGCGCTTTATCACCATGTCGTTCTGCGCGACAACGTGCTGAGGCGGATGCTGCCTTTCGCGAAACCCTGACGGGGAGAGAATGGTCACCCTCAACAAGATCTACACGAAGAGCGGCGACAAGGGCACGACGGCGCTTGCGACCGGCGAGCGCGTGGCGAAACACGCGCTCCGCATCGAAAGCTACGGCACGGTCGACGAGACGAATTCGACGATCGGCATCGCAAGGCTTCACACCGCCGGGATGCCGAAACTCGACGCCATGCTCGGCCGCATCCAGAACGAGCTTTTCGACCTCGGCGCCGATCTCGCGACGCCGGAGAAGGACGAGAAGCTCGATTATGAGCCGCTCCGGATCGTGGCAACGCAGGTCACACGGCTCGAAAACGAGATCGACGAGCTGAATGGCGAACTCGAGCCGCTGCGCTCCTTCGTGCTGCCGGGCGGAACCCCCGCGGCGGCCTATCTGCACCTTGCCCGCACCGTCTGCCGCCGCGCCGAACGCCAGGTGACGGCGCTGATGGAGGGCCCGCACGAGATGGTGAGCGAGGAGGCGCTGCGCTATCTGAACCGCCTCTCGGACTTCCTTTTCGTCGCCGCGCGATATGCCAATCTGGGAGAGGACGGCAAGGGCCCGGGCGATGTGATGTGGGTTCCCGGCGGAACCCGCTAGGGCGGCGAATTGCCCCTTTTCGCGCCCCGCCCTATTCGTTGACAGGGGCGGACGGGGCCTCTAGGTTCCCGCACCGCAACAGCAGCTTTGTGGCACCGGGCGCGTTCGGCACCGTTTCACGCGAGAAACAGCCGTTTTCAAGGCCACCGGCCGCCGCCCAAGACCTACACCAAGACCGGCGCCAAGGTATCCGTGAGGCCGGGGGCACAAGCGATCCCCGTTTCTCGCCGCCAAGGCATTGCGCAGGGAGTCCGCCTCGATGAAAGTCCTCGTACCGATCAAGCGAGTGGTCGACTACAACGTGAAAATCCGCGTGAAATCGGATGGCAGCGGCGTCGATCTCGCCAATGTGAAGATGTCCATGAACCCCTTCGACGAAATCGCCGTCGAAGAAGCGGTCCGCCTCAAGGAAGCGGGAACGGCCACCGAAGTCGTCGTCGTTTCGATCGGCGTCCAGCAGGCCACAGAAACGCTCCGCACCGCGCTCGCCATGGGCGCCGACCGCGGCATTCTCGTGAAGACCGACGATACGGTCGAACCGCTCAACGTCGCCAAGATCCTCAAGGGCGTCGCCGAAGCCGAGAAGCCGGACCTCATCATCCTCGGCAAGCAGGCGATCGACGACGATTGCAACCAGACGGGCCAGATGCTTTCCGCGCTGCTCGGCTGGTCGCAGGGCACCTTCGCCTCGAAGGTCGAGGTGGCCGGCGACGCGCTGAACCTGACGCGCGAAATCGACGGCGGCCTGCAGACGCTGAAGCTCAAGATGCCGGCCGTGATCACCACGGACCTGCGCCTCAACGAGCCGCGCTATGCGTCGCTGCCGAACATCATGAAGGCGAAGAAGAAGCCGATCGACGAAAAGACGCCGGGTGACTTCGGCGTCGAGGTGAAGAACCACCTCGAAGTCGTGAAGGTATCCGAGCCGCCGCAGCGCTCCGCCGGTATCAAGGTCGAGTCGGCTGCCGAACTCGTGTCGAAGCTCAAGGAAGCGGGAGTGATCGGATGACCACGCTTGTTATTGCAGACCACAACAACAAGGCGCTGAACGACGCGACCGCGAAGACCGTCACCGCCGCTTCGAAGCTCGGCGGCGATGTCGTCGTTCTCGTGGCCGGTCAGGGCTGCGACGCGGTGGCCGAAGCCGCCGCGAAGCTCGACGGCGTGAAGAAGGTGCTCGTCGCCGACGACGCGCTCTACGCGCATCCGGTTGCGGAGCCCCTCGCCGCTCTCGTCGTGGGCCTCGCCAAGGATTATGACGCGATCGTCACCGCGGCCACCACCGTGGGCAAGAACTTCATGCCCCGCGTCGCCGCGCTTCTCGACGTCGCGCAGATCTCGGAAATCACCGCCGTCGACGCGCCGGACACCTTCCAGCGCCCGATCTATGCCGGTAACGCCATCCAGACCGTGAAGTCGACCGACGCGAAGAAGGTCATCACGGTCCGCACCACCGCCTTCCCGGCGGCGGGTCAGGGCGGCTCGGCCTCGGTCGAGAAGATCGGCGCCGCCGAAAATCCGGGCCTTTCCGAATTCGTCGGCGAAGAACTGACGAAGTCGGATCGTCCGGAACTGACGTCGGCCAAGATCATCATCTCGGGCGGCCGCGGCATGCAGAACGGCGAGAACTTCGCCATGCTCGAAAAGATCGCCGACAAGCTCGGCGCCGGCGTCGGCGCCTCGCGCGCCGCGGTCGATGCGGGCTTCGTGCCGAACGACTACCAGGTCGGCCAGACCGGCAAGGTCGTCGCTCCCGAGCTCTACATCGCGGTCGGCATTTCCGGCGCGATCCAGCATCTCGCGGGCATGAAGGACTCGAAGGTCATCGTCGCGATCAACAAGGACGAAGAGGCGCCGATCTTCCAGGTCGCCGATTACGGCCTCGTGGCGGACCTCTTCAAGGCGGTGCCGGAACTCGAGGAAGAGCTCGGCAAGGCCGGCCTCTGAACCTTATCTCCCGCCGGAGACAGGATAAAAGAAGCGCCGCCGGGCAACCGGCGGCGCTTTTTCTTTACGCTGCAAGGCTTACGCGCCATTCTTAGGCGCAAATCGAAAGGCCGCCCGGGGCGGCCCGAAACCACGGGTTCGAGTTATGAAGTTTCGCAAGGTGGGCGTCATCGGCGCCGGTCAGATGGGCAACGGCATCGCGCATGTCTGCGCGCTGGCGGGTTACAACGTCGCGCTCTACGACATTTCGCGCGACCGCATCGAAGCCGGCCTTGCGACCATCGACGGCAACATGGCGCGCCAGGTTTCGAGCGAGCGCATTACCGTCGAGCAGCGCGACGCCGCGCTCGAAAGGCTCTCCGCCGCCGAAAGCATGGAGAGCTTCGAGGATGCCGATATCGTGATCGAGTCGGCGACCGAGAACGAGGAAGTGAAGCGCAAGATCTTCTCCGAACTCTGCCCGCATCTGCGCGAGGACGCGCTGATCGCCACCAACACATCTTCAATTTCGATCACACGGCTCGCCGCCTCCACCGACCGGCCCGAACGCTTCATGGGCATGCATTTCATGAATCCCGTGCCCGTCATGGAACTCGTGGAACTGGTGCGCGGCATCGCGACCGACGACGCCACCTTCGAAACCATCCAGCAATTCGCGAACTCGCTCGGCAAGAAGGTCGCCAATGCCGAAGACTTTCCCGCCTTCATCGTGAACCGCATCCTGCTGCCGATGATCAACGAGGCCGTCTATGCGCTCTATGAGGGCGTGGGCTCCATCGAAAGCATCGACAAGGCGATGAAGCTCGGCGCGAACCATCCGATGGGACCGCTGCAACTGGCCGATTTCATCGGGCTCGATACCTGTCTTTCGATCATGCAGGTGCTTTACGACGGACTGGCAGATTCGAAATACCGGCCCTGCCCGCTTCTCGTGAAATATGTCGAGGCGGGCTGGCTTGGCCGCAAGACCCAGCGCGGCTTCTACGATTATCGCGGCGAAAAGCCGGTTCCCACGCGCTGAAGCGGCGCCGGAAGATTCCGCATCAGAAACGAAATTACTACCTGTTCGTTAACCTGCATCATGCAAAAGTCCCCCGCGATGCGCAGGGGAACGCATGGGGTGGAGGATGACGGGAAGTTTCGGAACCGGGGAACGCGCGAAGAAGATCACCGACGAGCCTCAATTCATCGAGGCGCCGGAACATCCTTCCGTCGTGGCGCTCCATGACTATCTGGAGAGCGTGCGCGGGGAACGGGAACTGGCCGACCGCGCCGATATCGACCCCGTCAAGATCGCAAAATTCCTGCCCAATATGATCATCGCGGAAGCGGTGAATGGTGGCGAAGACTTCCGCACCCGCCTTTTCGGCACGGCGCTGGTCGAACTGCTGGGGGAGGAGCGGACCGGCAAGCTTCTCTCGGAATTCGCGGAGGAAGGCGGCGCCTTCTCGCATGGCGATCCCGCCGCCGTGCAGCGGCGCTGGATATTCATCACGCGCAAGGCCTTTTTCGGCCGCAAACCGGTCTTCGTGAAGGTCCCCTTCGCCGCCTCCGGCCGCCTCTATCTCGTCGGCCATTGCCTGTCCGTGCCCCTGACGGCTGGCGGAAGCGAACCCGCGCAGACTGTCGGCGCGCTTTTCGTGGCGCGCGCGGAAACGGATACCCTCTAGAGGCCGAGGCTCAACCTTCGCCCGCTGGCGCGTAGAGCGCGAGAGCTTCCTCGATGAATGCCTTGGCATCCTCGCTCGCCCAGGGGGCGGGGCCGACCATGCGGCCGATCTCCAGGCCCTCCGGCGAGACGAGAAGCGTCGTCGGCAGGCCGAAGGCGCCCAGCGTGAAATTCGCCTTGGCGGTGGGGTCGATATAGAGGGCAAGCGCCTCGGCCCCTACCTCGGCGAGGAAATCGCGGACGAGCGTCTCGCCCTTGCTGTCGACGCTGAGGGCCACGACCTCGAAACGGTCGCTGCCGAGTTCCGCCTGAAGCCGGTCGAGCTCGGGTATCTCTTCCCGGCAGGGCCCGCACCAGGTCGCCCAGATGTTCAGAAGGACGAGTTTCCCCCGGAAATCGGCAAGGGTCAGCTCCTCGCCATCGCCATTCCGGAAGCTGAAATCGGGGATGGGCGCGGGCTCGGGCTTTGCCGTGAAATTGGCGACCTCGCCGGTCGCGGCGGCATCGAGCCGGGCCGCGGCCTCGCTCATGGAAGGCGCGTCCGGGTTGCCGCCCCCCTGTCCGATCAAGTATACCGCCCCGGCGGCCAAGACCACCGCCGCGGCCAGAATGGCGATTGTTTTCGGCTTTCCCTGGAACATTCCCTACTCTTTTTCGGCACGGTTACGCAGCGCTGCCCGAGGCGCCCCGGAACGGCTCGAAAAAGAGCCCGGAGAACGACATGAGCAACAAGATGTGGGGCGGACGCTTCGGCGAGGGCCCCGACCGGATCATGGAGGAGATCAACGCCTCCATCGGCTTCGACCAGCGCTTCTTCGCCCAGGATATCGAGGGCTCGAAAGCGCATTGCCGCATGTTGGCCGAAACGGGAATTATCTCAAGGGCGGACGCCGATCAAATTATCGCGGGTCTGGACGCCGTGCTCGCCGAAATCGAGGGAGGCGAGTTCGAGTTCCGGCGCGACCTCGAGGACATCCACATGAATGTGGAATCGAGGCTTGCCGACCTCATCGGCGCGGCCGCGGGAAGGCTCCACACCGCCCGCTCTCGCAACGATCAGGTCGCGACCGACTTCAAGCTCTATATCCGCGACACGATCGACCATCTGGACGGCCAGCTTCGCGACCTGCAGGAAGCGCTGCTGACGCGCGCGGAAGAACACGCCGCGACCATCATGCCGGGCTTCACGCATCTCCAGACGGCGCAGCCAGTGACCTTCGGGCATCATTGCCTCGCCTACGTGGAAATGGCGGGACGCGACCGGGGACGGCTGCAGGACGCGCGCAAGCGGCTCAACGAATGCCCGCTGGGCGCGGCGGCGCTTGCCGGCACGTCCTTTCCCATCGACCGGGAGCAGACGGCGAAGGCGCTGCGCTTCGATGCGCCCACGCGGAACTCGCTCGACAGCGTGTCGGACCGCGACTTCGTGCTCGAAACGCTGGCGGCTGCCTCCATCGCGGCGACGCATCTGACGCGGCTTGCCGAAGAGATCGTGATCTGGTCGACGCCGGGCTTCGACTTCGTGCGTCTGCCGGACAGTTTCACCACCGGCTCCTCGATCATGCCGCAGAAGCGCAATCCGGACGCCGCCGAACTGGTGCGCGCGAAGGCGGGCCGCGTGATCGGCGCGCTGACCTCGCTCCTCATCGTGATGAAGGGCCTGCCGCTCGCCTATTCCAAGGACATGCAGGAAGACAAGGAAGCCGCCTTCGACGCGCTCGACGCGCTGTCGCTGTCGCTTGCCGCGATGACGGGCATGGTGAGGACGCTCACCGTCAACGAAAAGGCGATGCGCGCCGCCGCCTCGCGCGGCTTCTCCACCGCGACGGACCTCGCCGACTGGCTTGTCCGGGCGCTGAACCTTCCCTTCCGGCAGGCGCATCACGTGACCGGCGCGCTCGTCGCCAGGGCGGAGAAGAAGGGCATCGACCTCGACGGGCTTTCGCTCGACGAAATGCGCGAGGTGGAGCCCGGCATCACCGATGAGGTATATTCCGTGCTCGGCGTCGACAATTCCGTCGCCAGCCGGACGAGCTTCGGCGGCACCTCGCCGGAGAATGTGCGCGCCGCCGCGAAGTGGTGGCGCGATGAACTCGGGCGCGAGAGCAGCCGATAGAGCGGGGAGAAGCCGGATGAGCATGCAGCGGAAGATATGGATGGCGATGCTCGGGCTCGCGCTCGCCGCGACGCTTTCGGCCTGCGGGCGGAAGGGCGACCTCGAACTTCCCGAAGGGGCGAAACAGCAACCGCAGGCGAGCGAGAGCGCGCCCTCGGCATCGGAAGTGCTTGGCGACAATCCGCCCATCGACGCCGAACCCCTCGACGACGAAATGGAAGACATCGCGCCGCGCCGCCGCGTCAGCGACTACTGAGCGCGACGCGCATCCGGACAGGAACATGCATCACTTCGAATATCGCGGCGGCGTTCTCCACGCCGAGGACGTCGCGATCCCGGACATTGCCGCGGCGATAGGCACGCCCTTCTACTGCTATTCGAGCGCGACGCTCGAACGGCACTACCGCGTCTTCGCGGACGCCTTCAAGGGACAGCCCGCGCGCGTCTGCTATTCGGTGAAGGCGAATTCGAATCTCGCCGTGGTGGCGACGCTGGCCAGGCAGGGCGCGGGCGCGGACGTCGTTTCGGAAGGCGAATTGCGGCGCGCGCTCGCCGCCGGTATCGAGCCCGCACAGATCGTCTTTTCCGGGGTCGGCAAGACCGAAGCGGAAATGAGCTTCGCGCTCGAAACCGGGATCGACCGGTTCAACGTGGAATCGGAACCCGAACTCGAACTCCTTTCGCAGCTTGCATCGGCGCGGGGCCTGACCGCGCGTGTCGCGATCCGCGTGAACCCCGATGTCGACGCGAAGACGCATGAGAAGATCGCGACCGGCAAGGCCGAAAACAAGTTCGGCATTTCATGGAAGCGCGCACCCTCCGTCTATGACCGCGCGAAGCAATTGCCGGGCATCGAGGCGAACGGCATCGACGTCCATATCGGCAGCCAGCTGACCGATCTCGCGCCTTTCGAGGCGGCGTTCGCCCGCGTCGCCGCGATGGTGGAAGAACTGCGCGCGCGCGGCCACGCGATCGCCCACATCGACCTTGGCGGCGGGCTCGGCATTCCCTATCGCGGCGACAACGACGTGCCGCCGCACCCGGACGAATATGCGCGGATGGTGAAGCGGACGATGGGCCATCTCGGCTGCTCGCTCACCTTCGAGCCGGGACGCCTCATCGCGGGCAATGCGGGCATTCTCGTTTCGCGCGTCATCTACGAAAAGCAGGGCGACGACCGGAACTTCCTCATTCTCGACGCCGCGATGAACGACCTCATTCGTCCGACGCTCTACGACGCCTTTCACGAGATCCGCCCCGTGGCGGAAGGAGGCGCCGCGGAGCGCGTCACATACGACGTGGTGGGCCCCGTGTGCGAAACGGGCGATTTCTTCGCCAAGGGGCGGGAACTCCCGCGCCTCCAGAGCGGCGAGCTCGTCGCCATCATGTCGGCCGGCGCCTATGGCGCCGTGCAGGCCTCGACCTACAACACGCGGCCGCTCGTGCCCGAGGTCATGGTGAAGGGCGATGTTTTCGCCGAAGTCCGCGCCCGCCCCAGTTATGACGCAATGCTGAAACAGGATATCATTCCTTCCTGGCTCGATTAGGCGCGGTTCCAGAGCCTGGAGCGGCACGCAGCAATTGAGGGCGAAAGGCTTGACCGGCCCCGGAGGCGAAAGACCGGAAGGGAAACGGAAGACGCCGCGCGGCACGAAACTGCCGCCGCGCGTCGAACGCCGTGTACGCATTTCCCGCGCGCTTCTCGTCTGGGAAGAAATCCTGCCGGCCATCTGGCCCGCGGCGGCGGTGGCCGGGCTCTTCGTGGCGCTGGCGCTTTTCGGCTTCTTCGCGCATCTGCCTCTACCGCTCCACTGGGCGCTGCTCGCGGGCTTCGGCGCACTCTCCGTCTGGCTTCTCTGGCGCGGCTTTCGCGGCTTCCGCTGGCCGGACCGCGACGACGCGCTGCGCCATCTCGAAAAATCCTCCGGTCTCGTCCATGCGCCGCTTTCCTCCTATGAGGATGTGGCGGCGGAGAACACGGGCGACCCGGCGCTCTGGGCCGCGCATCGCCGCTGGATCTCGGAGCGGATCGCGAGGCTCAGGATCGGCCTGCCCCTTTCCGTGCTCGCGCGGCGCGACCCCTATGCGATCCGCGCCGCCGTCGCGCTGCTGCTGGTGATCGGCCTCGCGGGTACGGGCGCTGGCCGCCTCGACCGGATTTCCGATGCGCTGCTGCCGGGCGCCGCGGGCGCGCGCGCGGCCAATATCGAAGCCTGGATCACCCCGCCCGGCTATACGGGAAAGCCCCCCGTCTATCTCGAACGGAACGAGGCGGAAGTTCACGACCTCGAAAGGATCGAGGCACCGGAAGGCAGCACGCTCTCGATCCGCGTCCACGGACTGAAGAACGCGCCCGTTCTCGAAAGCCACGGAGAGGACCGCAGCGAACCGCTGACGCTCGAAACGGTGAGCGCGGACAATCATTCGATCGACGCAACCCTCGAAGCGACGGCGGACATGGCGCTGACCGAAGGCGGACGGATGATCCGCGCCTGGCATATAGAGGTGACACCGGACGAAGACCCCTCCATCGAACTGACCGAAGAGATCGCGCAGGCGGCTTCGGGGGCGCTGCGTTTCCGCTATCGTGTGAAGGACGATTACGGCGTCTCGGGCGCCGAGGCGCGGATCGCGCTCGACCGCACCGGCCTTCCCGAACCCGAGAAGAATATCGACGTTCCGCAGCCGCGCGTGACGGCACCGGATATCCGGCTGAGCCTGCCGGGAGGCCGCCCGCGCGATGCGGAGGGCGAGACCTTTGCCGAACTCACCTCGCATCCCTGGGCGGGGCTGCCGGTGACGATCACGCTGGTCGCGACAGACGACCTGAAGCAGGAGGGCAGATCCGAACCCGTTTCCATGATCCTGCCCGCTCGCGACTTCACCGATCCGCTCGCCCGCGCCATTGTCGAACAGCGCCGCCGCCTCGCGCTCGATCCGCGCTCGGGCGCGAGCGTCGCCCGCTTCATCGACAATTTCACGCAGGATGCCGACCGCTATATCGAGGACAAGGTCGTCTACCTCTCGCTCCGCGCGGCCTATTGGCGGCTGACGGAAGCCCGGCGCGACACGGACCTGACCGGTATCTACGATCTGCTCTGGTCCATCGCGCTCAGGATCGAGGATGGCGACCTGTCGCTTGCCGAACGCGACCTGCGCGACGCCCGCAAGGCGCTCGCCGAGGCGCTGGCGGAGGGTGCGGGAAGCGAGGAAATCGAGCGGCTGATGGCGGAGCTGAAGGACGCCTTCAACCGCTACATGGAGGCGCTCGCCGCAACGCAAGGTCCCGAAGACGCGCTGACGCAGAGCGAATTTCCGGACGGCGAAACGCAGACCGTCGAGCGCGGCGAGCTCGAGGAAATGATGCGGCGGATCGAGGAACTGGCGCAGAGCGGCGCGCGCGAGCAGGCGCAGGCGATGCTCGACCGGTTGCAGAACATTCTCGAAAACCTGCAGATGCCGGGCGAACAGGGCCCGCCCAGCCCGAGCGAGCAGGCGATGGCGCAGTCGATCGAGGAACTCGGCCAGATGATCTCGAAGCAGCGCGAGCTCATGGACAAGACGTTCCGCGAACTCGAGCGGCTTCGCAACGACCCGAACGCCGAACAACAGCTTGGCTCGGGACAGGCAAGCGAGGAACTGAACGATCTCTCCCAGCAGCAGCATGCGCTGAACAAGGAGATGGAACGCATGCTCGAAAAGCTGGCGGAACAGGGGGCCGAAGCGCCGGAAGCCCTGGCCAGGGCGCTGGGCGCGATGGAAGACGCGAAGGACAGGCTCGACGCACAGCGCGCCGACCGCGCCGCCGGGTCGCAGGGGCAGGCCATCGAAAGCATGCAGAAAGGCGCGCAGGCGCTTGCCGACAAGCTGATGGAAGGCCGCTCCGGCCAGGGCACGGCGCAAGGCTCGCCGCGAAAGGACCCTTTCGGCCGCCCGATGCGCGGGCCGCTCGATACGAACGATGTTTCCGTGCCTGACGAGATCGACACCCAGCGCGCCCAGCGCATCCTGAAGGAATTGCGCGAACGCGCGATGGAGCTCGGCCGTCCGCAGATCGAACTCGACTATCTCGACCGGCTGCTCAAGCGCTTCTGATTATTTCGGCGCATCGAGCACGGCCTGCACGCGCATGACGAGTTCGTCGAGCGTGAAGGGCTTGAGGAGGATGTCCTGAATGATCGCATCAAGCCCATGCGCGCGCTCGCGCTGATCGGAATAACCGGTCATCAGCATGATGCGGAGCGAGGGCGCATCGCGAGAGGCGAGAAGCGCGAGCGAGACCCCGTCCATGACCGGCATCAGAATATCCGTCAACAGAAGATCGTGAGCGCGATTGCCCTGACGCGCGCGGGCGAGAGCCTCCAGCGCATCGCTTCCATCGCCCGCGCATTCGACTTCATGACCCACGCCCTGAAGCGCGCGCTGAATGAAACTGCGGACGGAGGGTTCGTCTTCTGCGATGAGAATGCGCGCCATACCGTCACCGTTCGATATAGCCGACGAAGGGAAGCTGGCGATAGGCATGGGCAACGTCCATGCCATAGCCGACGACAAAACGATCCGGGCAGTCGAAGCCGGTGAAATCCGCCTTCGCATCGACGGCGAGCTTGCCCGGCTTGTTGAGCAGGACGCAGGTCATGACGCGCTGCGCGCCGCGCGCGGCCATGAGATCCTTGGCGAAGGCCAGCGTCCGGCCGGATTCCAGAATGTCGTCGACGAGAAGCACGTCACGGCCCGCAATCGCGGCCTCGGTATCGCGCATGATGGTGACTTCGCCCAGCGAGCGCGTTCCCTTGCCGTAGCTCGAGAGCGTGATGAAATCCATGTCGGGCTCGGCACCCGCCTCGTGCAACGCGCGCAGAAGATCCGCGGCGAAGATGAAACTCCCTTTCAGGATCGGGATGATAAGCGGCTCGGGGCCAAGTTCGCGCACGATCTCGGATGCAAGCCTCCGGACACGGGCCGCGATTTCCTCCGCCGGAAAGAGCACCGAAATCCGGGCGCCCCTTGGCGCGAGGCGGCTCATTCCGGTTCCGCCGCCGGGGCCGCTTCCGGCGACTCGCCCGAAGGCATCGCGGAAGCGAGATCGGCCCTGTCGATGAAGCGCACTTCGATGTCGCGCGCTTCGGGCGGCGGGCTCGACAGGCGGGTGATGAAGGGCGCGGCTTCCCCCTTGGCAAGCGAGGCTTCGGCGAGCGCGAAGGTCCAGTGATAGAGTTCCTTTTGCGCCTCGTCGCGGAGCCCGACCCTGAGCCTCGGCAGGGCGATGTCCTTGCCCGCGACGTTCACCACCTCGCCCATGACGGCAAGAACGGGAAGGCCGTCCTCGGTCTGACGTTCATAGGTGACATTCCGGAACTCGAGTCCACGCAGATTGATTTCCTCGCCCGCCGCCGCATAGAGCTTCGCCGTGGCAGGCCAGAAGGCGGCGATCCTTTCGCGGTAGCTCCAGCCGCCCGCGAGCGTTCCGCCGACGAAAAGGAAGAGAACCACCCATCCCGCGGCACTCAGCATACGGCCGCGCCTCATGGAGGCCGCGCGTCGAACTTCCGCCCGGAACCGGTTGCCTATATCGGCGACCTTGCCGGTTCTGGCCGCAGGCGCTTCGTCCTTCTCATCACCCTTGGCAGCGGCGTCATTCGCCGAAGTGCCGGATGACGCATCCGGGGCGGCGGCATCGGGTTGCGCCGGAGACTTCTCGCCGAAAATCTTTTTCCGGATGGGCGTGACCACGGGCGCTGCCATCTCCTCCTCCGGGGACGGCGGCGGAGAGAACGCCTCCTCGTTTCCGGAAGGCGGCGACTGGTGCCAGCTATGGCCGCATTTCGCGCAGCGCACCTTGCGGCCGGACGGCGCAAAGGACGCGCCATCCACCGGATAGCGGGCCGAACATGACGGGCATTGGATGATCATCCGGGACAAGGGTTTCAACCTGGACGAAGGAAAAGGGAACTTCTCCCGCCCCGGCCGCGAGAGGCGGCGCGCGGGAGATCGGCATGAGCCTATTGAAAGATCGCGCATGGTTAAAGCGGCGTTAAGCGGAGAGGGCGAAGAGCCTTTTTTTCGCGGAAAAGTGCGCTTTCCCGGCGGGCGCGCCTCCATGCCCCTCGCCGTTCCATGATACCGTCGCTCCATGATTCGCTTCGAGAATGTGGGCATGCGCTACGGCATGGGACCGGAGGTGCTGCGCGATGTGAGCTTCCACCTCGCGCCGGCCTCCTTCCATTTCCTGACGGGTCCTTCCGGCGCGGGCAAGACATCGCTGCTGAAGCTCATGTTTCTTGCAAACCGCCCCTCGCGCGGCCTCATCACCATGTTCGGGCAGGACATCGCGACACTGCCCCGTGCGGAACTGCCGCCGCTCAGGCGGCGCATCGGCGTCGTCTTCCAGGAATTCCGCCTGCTCGACCATCTGACCACCTATGAAAACGTGGCGCTGCCGCTAAAGATCCAGGGCAAGCGCGAAGGCGAATATCGCGCCGATGTGGAAGAACTCCTCGCCTGGGTGGGACTCGGCGACCGGATGAACGCGAAGCCGCCGACGCTTTCGGGCGGCGAGAAGCAGCGCGCCGCCATCGCCCGCGCCGTGGTGGCGCAACCCGAAGTCCTGCTCGCCGACGAACCGACAGGCAATGTCGACCCGGAGATGGGCCAGCGCCTGCTGCGCCTCTTCGTGGAACTGAACAGGCTCGGCACCAGCGTGCTGATCGCCACGCATGACCGCGCGCTGGTGGAAAGCGCGGGCGCCCCCGAACTCGTGCTGAGAGACGGGAGGCTCACCATCCGTGGCTGATCCGCTGAAAGGCGCCGACAAGGCGCCGACCTTTCACGACGAGGAGCGCGGCCCCGCAGGCGCATTGGCGGCAATGCTCGTCGAGACGAAAAGCGTGATGCCGGCGGCGGGTGCGACCGGGATGTCGCTCATGCTCGTCGTCGCCGCGATGTGTTTCCTTGCAAGCCTAGCGCTCGGCGCGGCGCTTTCGGTGGGCGGCAAGGCACGCGAGTGGACGAACGACCTCTCCGGCTCGCTCACCGTCGAGATCAAACCGTCGCGCGAGATGGAACCGGAAGAACAGGTCGACGCCGTGCTTGGCGTGCTTTCGCGGACGAAGGGCGTTCTGAGCGCCACGCCCCTGTCGCTCGACGATACGGCGGCGCTTCTCGAACCCTGGCTCGGCGGAGAGGTACTTGCCGGCGACCTGCCGCTGCCGCGCCTTGTCGACATCGCCATCGACGGTGACGCACCGCCCGACCTCTCCGCACTCGCCATCGATATCGCGGCGGCCGCGCCCGGTGCCGCGCTCGACACGCACCGCCAGTGGCGAAGCGAAATCGTGAGCGCCGCCCGCTCGGCGGAGTGGCTGGCCTATGGCGTCCTGGCGCTGGTCGCCGCGACCACCATCGCCATCGTCGTCTTTGCGACGCGGGCCGGGCTATCGGCGAACCGGGATGTGGTGGAGGTGCTGCACCTGATCGGGGCGCGGGACGGCTTCATTGCATCCGAGGTACAGCGCCATTTCCTGCATCTGGGTTTCCGGGGCGGGCTGATCGGCGCGGGGCTTGGCGCGGGCGCCTTCCTGATGCTCGGCCTCGCCGGGGCCACGGGAGACCTCTACCTCGTCTCCGCTTCGGGAATCGGCCCGGAATATCTCCCGGCCCTCATCGTCATCCCCTTCGCCGCGGCGCTGGTATCCGTGATGACCGCCCGCGTGACCGTGTTCCAGACCCTGGAACGCATGCTCTGAGGCCGTTTTTCGGGACTACCGGAGGGCGCTTTACTTGAGACCTTCGGGTCATATCATGTGCGCCCGGCCCGCATGATAGAATACGGGCGGATGATTTGGCGCGGCGGAGGGGGCCTCCGCCCGAAGCGGAGAAGGGCATGGCGGCAGTCGGCACGCTGCGGCAGAAGAAGGGCTGGCGCCTCACGCGGATCGCCGTGGGCCTTGCCGCGCTCGGGCTGGCGGCCTATGTGGGCGGCTTCTTCCTCTTCACCGCGGAACTCGACCGCACACCCCCCGCCGAAATCGCGGCGGCGGACGGAATCGTCGCGCTGACGGGCGGACCGGACCGCATCACCGCCGCCTATCGCCTGCTCGAACAGGGCAAGGGCAAACGGCTTCTCATCACCGGCGTTCACCCGGATGTCAGTGCGCGCTCGCTGAAGGAAATCGTGCCCGGCGAGGCGTTGAAATTCGACTGCTGCGTGGATGTCGGCCATATGGCGGAGAACACGATCGGCAATGCGGACGAGACGGCCGAATGGGTCCGGCGCCGAGACTACCGCTCGATCATTCTCGTCACCAGCACCTATCACCTGCCGCGCGCGAAGCTCGAACTTCAGCGCGCCATGCCCGATGTCGAGATCAGGCCCTTCCCCGTCTTTCAGGACACACTGCATCTCGACGGCTGGTGGGCCTATCCGGGCACCACGCGGCTGCTCATTTCCGAATACACGAAATATCTGCTGACGCTGACCTATGGGCGCCAGTCGTCCATGCCGTCCTGACAGGCAGGAAGGAACCCCGCGCCTTGCTTTTTCTCCGCTCCGCCGCCTTCAATCTCGTCTTCTATGCCATGTCGGTCGTGATCGTGATCGCGGCGACGCCCTGCCTCGTGCTGCCGAGGCGCTTCACGCTCTACGCGATGGAGGCCTGGTCGCATCTGACGCTCTGGCTGCTCCGCGTCATCGCGGGTACGCACTACGAGGTCCGGGGCGAACTGCCGCGAGGCGGCGTGCTCGTCGCTTCCAAGCACCAGTCCATGTGGGACACGATCGTGATGACCGCGATCCTGAAGGACCCGGCCATGGTGCTGAAGCGCGAGCTTCTCTGGATCCCCTTCTATGGCTGGTATGCGCAGAAGGCGCGCATGATCGCCATCGACCGGGGCGCCGCAGCCGCCGCCATCCGCCGCCTCGTCTCGCAGGGAAAGGCCGCCGTGGCGGAGGGACGCCCCGTCGTCATCTTCCCGGAAGGCACGCGCTCCGCCCCCGGCTCCAAACTCGAATACAAGCCGGGTGTCGCCGCGCTCTACCGCCAGCTCGGCGTCGAATGCGTGCCCGCGGCGGTCAATTCCGGCCTCTTCTGGGCGCGGCGCGGCTTCACCCGCCGGCCAGGCACCATCCTGCTCGAATTCCTGCCGCCCATTCCGGCGGGGCTCGACCGCAAGACCTTCATGGCCGAGCTCGAGACCCGCATCGAGACGGCGACCGCGAAGCTCGTCGAAGAGGCGGGCGGCCCGCGCTAGATCCTCCGGGTCTGGGGAAAAAGCGGCCCGCTCCCCTGTGAAAAGCGGGGAAATCTGGAATCTTTTAATAAAAACAACCATATAATGGAGCCCGTAAGGGGAACTCCTTGTAGACAAAACAAGAACTTCTTTCAGCCGCGAAAGTGCTAGTCTCCAGCCCATGAAACCTATCGCCGAACAGATCTGGGACATGAAGTACCGCCTCCACGCGGAGGACGGGACGCCGCTCGACCTGACGGTTGCCGATAGCTGGGACCGGGTTGCGAAAGCACTGGCCGAGGCCGAGGCGCCGGAGGCGCGCGAGCACTGGCAGGTCCGCTTCCGCGAGGCGATGGAAGGCTATCGCTTCCTGCCGGCCGGCCGCATTCTCGCGGGCGCGGGCACGGGCCGCGACGTCACGCTCTTCAACTGCTTCGTGATGGGCGAAATCCCGGACACGATGGAAGGTATCTTCCAGAACCTGAAGGAAGCCGCGCTGACCATGCAGCAAGGCGGCGGCATCGGCTACGACTTCTCGACGCTGCGCCCCAAGGGTGCGCCGGTGAAGGGCGTGGGGGCGGATGCCTCCGGCCCCCTCTCCTTCATGGATGTGTGGGACGCCATGTGCCGCACCATCATGTCGGCGGGATCGCGCCGCGGCGCCATGATGGCGACGATGCGCTGCGACCACCCGGATATCGAGGCCTTCATCGAGGCGAAGCAGGAACCCGGGCGCCTCACCATGTTCAACCTCTCTGTGCTCGCGACCGACGCCTTCATGGAAGCGGTGAAGCGCGACGGCGACTGGGAGCTGACATTCGGCGGCAAGACATACAAGACGCTCAAGGCTCGCGCGCTCTGGGACCGCATCATGGCGGCGACCTATGCCTATGCGGAACCGGGCGTCATCTTCATCGACCGCATCAACCAGCGGAACAATCTCTACTATGCCGAGGAAATTCGCGCGACGAACCCTTGCGGCGAGCAGCCCCTGCCGCCTTATGGCGCTTGCCTTCTCGGCTCGGTGAATCTCGCCGCGCTGGTGAAGGAACCCTTCACGGGCGATGCGCATATCGACGAGGCGGAGCTTTCCGAACTCGTCCACGTGGCCGTGCGCGCGATGGACAATGTGATCGACATCTCGCGCTTCCCCCTTCCCGAACAGCGCCACGAAGCGCAGGCGAAGCGGCGCATCGGCCTCGGCGTGACGGGGCTCGCGGACGCGCTCATCATGTGCCGCACGCGCTACGGCTCGGCCGCGTCCATCGAACTCATCCGCAAATGGATGAAGGCGCTTTCTCGCTCGGCCTATCTCGCTTCCGTCGAGATCGCGAAGGAGAAGGGCCCCTTCCCTCTCTTCGTGCCGGACGCCTATCTCGCGGGCGAAACCATCGCCTCGCTCGACAAGGATGTGCGCGACGCCATCGCCGAACACGGCATCCGCAACGCCCTCGTCACCTCCATCGCGCCGACAGGCACGATCTCGCTTTTCGCAGGCAATGTGTCGTCGGGCATCGAACCCGTCTTCGCCTATGCCTATACGCGGAAAGTGCTGATGCCGGACGGCACAAGGCGCGAGGAAAAGGTGCGCGACTACGCGGTCGAGCGCTACCGCGAAACCTTTGGCGCGGAAGCATCGCTTCCCGACTATTTCGTCAATGCGCAGGAACTGACACCCGGCGAACATATCGCGGTGCAGGCGGCGGTGCAGGACTTCATCGACAGCTCGATCTCCAAGACGATCAACGTGCCCGAGGAAATCTCCTTCGAGGATTTCAAGCACGTCTACATGGATGCCTATGAAAAGGGCCTCAAGGGCTGCACCACCTATCGCCCGAGCGAGGTGCGCGGCTCCGTTCTTTCCGTGGACGAAGCACCGGCCGAGGCGAAAGCGGAAGGGCAGCCGGCGCTGCCGCTCGCCGCGCCGGAGGCTCATCACGATCGTTACGAGAAGGATGGCGTCGTCTACATGTCGAAGCCGCTGGAGCGCGAGACGGTACTTCCGGGTTTCACCTACAAGCTGCAATGGCCGGAATCGGACCATGCGATCTACATCACGATCAACGACATTATCCAGGACGGAAGACGGCGGCCCTTCGAGATTTTCATCAACTCGAAGAACATGGAGCATTACGCCTGGACGGTCGCGCTGACGCGGATGATCTCCGCCGTGTTCCGCCGTGGCGGCGACGTGACCTTCGTGGTGGAAGAGCTGAAAGCCGTGTTCGATCCGCGCGGCGGCTCCTGGATGAAGGGCCGCTACGTGCCGAGCCTCCTTGCCGCCATCGGCGAGGTGATCGAGCAGCACATGATCGACACCGGCTTCATCGCCGCAAAGGACGGCAAGCCCGTGACGGAAGCGCTGCGCGCGGTTGCGGGCAATCCGCCGCCCGGAAACGCGCCCGCCGTGACCTCGCTCAAGGGCTGCCCGCGCTGCGGCGAGCGCGGCATGGTCAAGCAGGAAGGCTGCGAGACCTGCACCTCCTGCGGCTATTCGAAGTGCAGTTAGAACCGGCACGCACTTTCCCTCCCGCTTTCCCGGTCTAGATAAGGAAGGTCCCTTTCCCCTCTTCACCGGCAAAGGAGCCCATGCGCACGCTTCTTCTGATCGAGAACCCGCATAGCGGCGGCGGCAAGCATTGGGAGGCGGAACCCTTCCTCGAAAAGGCCGCGGAGCAGGGAATCGAGGTTCGCCACGAAAAGCCGGAGAACCCGGAAGAAAGCACTCGCCTCATCGAGGAGACGAAGGCCGATGCCGTGGCCGTCGCAGGCGGGGACGGCACGCTGAACCCGCTGATTTCGACGCTGATCGGCCGCAAGCTCCCCCTCCTTGTGCTGCCCGCCGGAACCGCGAACGACTTCGCCCGTTCTCTTTGCATGCCGGAAAAGCCGGAGGAACTTGCCGGGCTTCTGACGGGCGGCGAGATCGCCGCCATCGATGTCGGTTATGCGAACGGCAAGCCCTTCCTCAATGCGGCGAGCATCGGCATGACGAACACGATAAGCCGCCTGCAGACCGAGGAGCGCAAGGGAAAGCTCGGCGTGTTGAGCTATGCGGTAAGCGCCTTCGAGGCGGGCAGGACGGCGGAGCCCTTCATCGCGCGTTTCGAAGGCGGCAAGGCGAGAAAGGATATCCGCTGCATCCAGCTTCTCGTCGGCAATGGCCGCTATTACGGTGGCGGCATGACGGTGCATGCCGATGCGACGCTGACGGATGGCCTGCTCCATCTTTACGCCGCCGTGCCGCGCTCGCTTTTCGGCATGGCGGCGCTCCTGCCCTTTCTGCGTTTCGGGCACACGGAACTCGCGCCGGAAGTCTTTTGCGACGAGGGCAAGGAAATCTCGATCACCACCTCGCCGCCGCGCCATGTTTTCGCGGATGGAGAGGAATTGACGGAGACGCCGGTCCGCTTCCGTGTGAAGCGTGGCGCGCTCCAGGCCATCGTCCCTCGAAAGGAGACGACATGAACCAGTTGATGCTCTCCGAGGAGGAAGGCGCCTTCCGCGCGCTCGGTGTCGCCTGCCAGTCCGCTAGCCATTACTACGAAGCGGCGGCGAACGTGACCGAAGACGAATGGCAGGCCTTCGCCAGGAAGCGCGCCGCCGCCTATGCAGATGCCGCCAGAAAGATCGCCGAACTGCTGAAGCGCGACGACGTTCTGCCGGGCTCGCCAGATGCGGACATGGAATGGCTGAAGCAGATTGCGCTTCGTGCGCAGGCCGCTATATCGGGAGACGAGGCGGGCACACTGCTGAAAAGTTTCGCCCGCACGGAGCGTAAGATATGGGACGGGCTTGGCGATCTCGGACAGGCGGGCATGCCGCCGCCGCATGAGGACGTGGCCGGCGATCTTGCCAAGCTCGCCATGGATGGATTTCGCTGGCTCGGGAAAGAGAAACAGGCTCTGCTCGACCGCAGCGGCTGAAACGGAAAGGGGACGGATATGCGGGGCTTCCTTCATCACATCGATCTGACGGTGAAAGACCCCTGGGCCTCTGCCCCCTTCTACGATGCCATTCTAGGCCATATGGGCTATCGCCGCTGGTCGGAAGACGCGAATGGTATCGACTGGGAACACGCTTCTTCGAAGGACAAGCTGCCGACCATCGGCATCTTCAAGGCGAAGGGCCCGAACGCGGGCCGGGGCCACGACCGCAATTCGCCCGGACTTCACCACATCGCCTGGATTGCGGAAAGCCGCGAAGACGTCGACCGGCTGCACGCATTGCTGATCGAGATCGGCGCAACCGTTCTCGATCCGCCTGCCGACTATCCCGAATATGGCGACGGCTATTACGCGGTGATGTTCGCCGACCCCGACGGGCTGAAACTCGAATTCGTCTACGAACCCCGCAACTGAACCGATGGCGCCGCTCGAAATTTCGAACCGCGATGCAAGGCGGCTTTTCCTCGACGTTCACGCACTGAGCCTCGACGGGCCGGAAGCGCATGGAGAGACGGAGACGCTGTCGCTCGTTCGCAAGCTCGGCTTCGTGCAGCTCGATTCGATCAACACGGTCGAGCGCGCCCATCACATGATTCTTTTCTCGCGCGCGCCCGGCTATCGCCGCGAGCATCTGAGCGTCCTGCATCATGACCATGTGGCCTTGTTCGAACACTGGACGCATGATGCTTCGCTGATCCCCATCGAATTCTATCCGCATTGGCGGCACCGCTTCCGGGCCGCGAAGGCGCGGATCGCGGCAAACCCGCGCTGGCAGGACCGCATCGGCGACGACGGCGCGAAGGTCTTGCGGAACGTGCGCCGCAGGCTCCGCAACGAGGGTGCGCTTATGGCGCGCGACTTCGAAGACAAGGGAGCAGGAGGCTGGTGGGGCTGGGGCCCCTCAAAGACAGCACTCGAAACGCTGTGGCGGAGCGGCGAAGTCGCCATCGCGCGGCGCGAGGGCTTCGAGAAAGTCTATGATCTTGCCGAACGCGTCATCCCCGAAGAACTTCGAAAGGCAAGACCGAGCGAAGCGGCAACGGCGGATTGGGCTTGCCGCGAGGCACTCGACAGGCTGGGCATGGCAACGCCGCAGGAGCTTGCCGGGTTCTGGAGGCTTGTTTCCATCGCCGACGCGAAAACGTGGACGGCCGGGGCGCTCAAGCGCGGCGAGACCGTTGAGGTAGAGGTGGAAGGCGTGAATGGCGAAAGAACACGCGCTGTCGCCCCGGCCGATATCGAGGAGCGTCTGGCGCGCGCCGCCGCGCCGGAGAGAACGCGCTTCCTCTCACCCTTCGACCCCGCCATACGCGACCGCAAGCGCGCGCTGCGGCTTTTCGGCTTCGACTACCGGATCGAGGTTTTCGTGCCGGAGAAGAAACGGCAATACGGCTACTACGTGCTGCCGCTGATGGAGGGCGAGCGGTTCATCGGCCGCGCCGACATGAAGACGCATCGGGCCGAAGGAAAGCTCGAAATGAAGGGGTTCTGGCTCGAACCCGGTGTGAAGCTGACGCGGGCGAGGGAGAAAAATATTCGCGCGGCGTTGCACGACCTTGCGGGCTTTGCCGGCGTAGCCTCTATCGACGCAGACGCCGCTCTACGGCTTGCCAGAGGCGCGTGAGCCCTTCATCGGCAAGACCCGCCTCGTCGAGATGGCGCACGGTGCTTTCCAGATAATCGGGATTCTTGCCGGAGCGCCCCTCGCCTTCCGCGATCAGCCGCACCTGCTCATCGAAATCGATCCGTCCCGCATATTGCTCATGCGCCCGGTCCACGACAAAGCAGAGAGCTTCCACGCGGCGTCCTTCATCCACCAGTTCGACCGGCTTCACGACATCGCGATAGACGAGCGTCACCTGCTCGCGTGCCTGCAGATAGCGCTTCACATCTTCCGCCCGCGCCGCATCGACACGGAAGGCAACGCCCCGGCAGGAGCCGCCCGCATCGAGTCCGAAAACGAGACCGGGCTTCTCCGGCGTACCGCGATGAACATGGCTGTAGACGCAGAAAGCGCGATGATAACCGCGCAACAAGGCTGGGCGGCGTTCCTCGAATTCGAATCCGGGCCGCCACATCAGCGAACCGTATCCAAAGACCCATAAATCCTGCATGCTGACAACTCCGCTCGCGCGGCCAAATATAGGCATGCGCGGGACGGGCGCAAACCGGCGGAACGAAAATCGATGAGCAATACGGCAACGACAAGGGAACGTAAGGGAATCCGATGGGGCATCGTCGGCCCTACCCTCGCCTTGGCCTGTCTCGTCGTCATTTACTCCGTCTACTGGTTCATGGTGGCCGGCGAGGTGAAGAAGGCCGTCGAGGCCTTTGCCGCGCGCAGCGGCGAAGAGATCGTCACCTCATGGAGTGATTTCGCAGTAGGCGGATACCCGTTCCGCATCGAGGCGCAATTCTCGTCGCCCGCGGCCGCCGCGCCCGCCACGCCGGAGAAATGGAACTGGCAGGGAGAAGGCGCCTATCTTGCCCTTCAGCCCTACAATCTGCGCCACGCGATCCTGACGCTCGAGGGGGAGCAGCGCCTGACCTATCGCGATCCGGGAACGGCGCTGCAGACGACCAACGAGATCCGCTTCAAGGCAGGTTCCGCCCGGGCAAGCTATGTACAGCTTGCGGACCGGCCCTTCGGGCGCCTCGCCATGGATATTGCGGAACTCGACGGCGAACACCTCGTCGGCGCGACCGGGGAAATGGAGAAGGTCTCGGCCGGACGCCTGCAGATGCATGCCCGGCCGGCCGAAAATCCCGACGGAAGCGCCGAGAAGGGAAGCTACGACATCGCATTCCAGGCGGAGAATGTTGCCGTCGAAAGCGGGACGGCAATTCCCGCGCTCGGTCCGGCAATGGACTTCTTCCTCGCACAGACGCGCCTTCGCGGTCTTCCCGAGGCGCGCTATGTAAGCGCCGTGGAATTGATGCGCGACTGGCAGGCCGCAGGCGGCACGCTGGCTATTTCGGACCTCGTCGTGAAGTGGGGGCCTCTCGATCTCTATGCGAGCGGTGAAATCGGGCTCGACGCGAAACATCGCCCCGAAGGCGAACTCGATGCGCGCATCACCGATTTCGAAGCGCTGCTCGAAGCGTTGGAAAAAGATGGAGTGGTCGAGGAACGCGAGGCGCGTGTGGCGCTTGCAGGCCTCGTGCTCGTTTCCCAGTTTCAGGGCAAGAAATCGAACGAGGTCCGCCTTCCCGTCGTCATGCGCGAGGGAAAACTCTATCTCGGACCGCTCGCCATCGCGGAGCTTGAACCGCTTTACTGACCCTGCTCGCCGCCCGGCTTCTTCGGCGTGCGTCCGAAGTTCGGCGCGGCGATATCCTGACCCGCATCCACGATCGAACGGCGGATCGCGCGGGTGCGCGTGAAGAGGTCGAACAGCTTGTCCCCGTCGCCCCAGCGGATCGCGCGCTGCAGCGCCGTCAGATCCTCCGAGAAGCGCGCAAGCATCTCCAGGATCGGCTCCTTGTTGTTGAGGCAGACATCGCGCCACATGGTCGGATCGGAAGCGGCGAGACGCGTGAAATCGCGGAAGCCCGAGGCCGAGTATTTGATGACTTCCGACTGCGTGACCGTTTCGAGATCGCTCGCCGTGCCGACGATATTGTAGGCGATGATATGCGGCAGATGGCTCACGATGGCCAGAACGAGATCGTGATGCTTGGGCTCCATTACATCGACCTTCGAGCCGCAAGCCGTCCAGAAGGCGCTGAGCCTTTCGATAGCCGCCTCGTCAGTTCCCGGAACGGGCGTGAGAATGCACCAGCGCCCGTCGAAGAGTTCCGGAAAGCCCGAATCGGGGCCGGATTCTTCCGTCCCTGCGATCGGATGACCGGGAATGAAGTGAACGCCCTCGGGCACATGCGGACCCATGTCGCGAATGACCGCGAGCTTCACCGATCCGACATCGGTGAGGATGGCGCCCTTCTTGAGATGAGGTTCGATTTCGGCGGTAATGGCACCGAGCGATCCGACAGGCGTGCAGAGAATGACGAGATCGGCATCCTTGACCGCTTCCGCGGCGCTGCCATGAACGCTGTCGACGAAACCGATTTCGAGCGCGCGCTTCCTCGTCGCCTCGGAGCGGGCATAGCCCGCGACATGCCCGGCAAGACCGCCACGCTTCATCGCATGACCGAGCGACGAGCCGATGAGGCCGAGACCGATCAGCGCAACGCGCCCGAAATGTGGATCGGCCCCGCTCATTACGGTGCCCTGCCCGCCATGAAATCGGCAAGCGCCTGCACGACAAGCCTGTTCGCCTCTTCCGGGCCCACGGTGAGCCGCAGGCAGTCCGGAAGGCCGTAGCTTGCGACCGCGCGCAGGATGAGCCCGCGCTTCATCAGGAACTCGTCCGCATCCCTTGCCGTGCGGCCCTGTTCATTCGGAAAACGGATCAGCAGGAAGTTGGTGACGCTCGGTACAACTTCGAGACCGGTCTTGCCGATCTCGTCGCTCAACCATTGGAGCCATCTGTCGTTATGCGCGCGGGCCGCATCCAGGTGATCCGTATCGAGAATGGCCGCGACACCGGCCTTGAGCGCGGGCACGGATACGTTGAAGGGGCCGCGAATGCGGTTGATCACGTCGCAGACATGCGCGGGTGCGTACATCCACCCGAGACGCAGTGCGGCAAGCCCGTAGATCTTGGAGAAAGTGCGCGTCATCACGACATTCTCGGATGTCGCAACCAGCTCGATCCCCGCTTCGTAATCGTTACGGCTCACATATTCGCTATAGGCGGCGTCGAGCACGAGAAGAATGTCCGGACGAAGGCCCGCCTTCAGCCGGCGCACCTCGTCGGCGGGAATGTAGCTTCCCGTCGGATTGTTCGGATTGGCTATGAAGACGATCTTCGTCTTCTCCGTTACCGCGGCGAGAACGGCATCGACATCCGTATGAAGGTTCTTCTCCTTCACGATGATGGACGTCGCACCCGCCGCCTTCGTGACGATGGGGTAGACGAGGAAACCATGCTCCGTTGAGATAGCCTCGTCGCCTTCACCGAGATAGGCCTGCGCGAGAAGATGCAGCAATTCGTCGGAACCCGCCCCGCAAACGATCCTGTCGGCGGCAAGGCCGTAACGCCGGGCGATGGCATGGCGAAGTTCATCGGCGCCGCCATCGGGATAGAGCGCGAGACTGTCCGCGGCGCCGAGAAATGCCTCATGTGCCTTCGGGCTCGGCCCGAGCGGCGTTTCGTTCGCCGACAGCTTGTAGACTTTCTGCGCGCCTTCCGCGCTGGCGCGGCCGCCGACATAGGGTGCGATTTCGAGGATGCCGCGCTGCGGCTCGGGACGTTTCATCTTGTCCTCACTCGCCGTCATTTTCACGGCTGAGCGGATTGGCGTAACCGCCGAGAAGCCGGACCTCTACGACAGGATCGGCAATGAGCGCCGCGAGGCGCGCGTCGTCTTCGGCGAGATGATGGGGCACGGAAACGAGATAGACATGCTTCGCCGCGCCATTGTCGATCCGGGCGCCGGCAATCCGCCGGCCCTCGATGCCCGCATCCTTCACGAGCGCGACGACGCGCGCATCGCTCAGGCTTTCGGCCGTAGAAAGGGCAAGAAGGCTCGTGTCGTCTCCCGTGTTCTCGAAGCTGCTATGCGCGAGAACCAGCGCACGGGCGCCGTTCGCATCGCCGGCCACATCGACAAAGGGAAGCCGCGCCACGATCTTCATGTCGCTGACACCGCCCGTCGCAAAGCCGACCCACCAGTCGTCATCCGCCGCCGCGCCGGGCTGTGGCAGGATGCCGATCGCCGACCGGTCATGCCCCACGCGGCGCAGCACGTCGCGCGCATTGCCGTGAAGCTCCATGGGCGTGGTGGAGCCATAATAGTTGCGGGCGAGGTCCCAGAAATCGAGCGCATCGTCCTTCGGCCCGAAGACGTCGACGCGGAAGGGCCCCTGAATCCGCGTCATGGCGGACATGATTTCGCGCCAGAGCCGGATCAGAACGCGGAGCGGCAGTGCCCCTTCGTGGCGCTCGGCCAGCCTGCGGATGACCTCGGCCTCCCGCCCCGGCCTGAAAGCGACGAAGCTGCCTTTGCCGGCCGCACTCGCCGCGCGCGCCTTTGCCTCGGCGACCTCGACCACAAGCTCCGTGCGCTTCTGCAGAAGGTCCTGCATGGCGTGATCGATCGCGTCGATCTCCTTGCGGACATCAGCGAGGGCCTTTTCAGGGGTAGCAGTCTCGGTCGTCATCGGGCTCAACTCGGCGGGGGATTCCGGCCCGCGGGAGGCCCCCCACTCCGGCCCGCGAGAGCGGTATTCATACGAGGGACACCTGCTAAAATCAAAGAAAACATTGACATTTTGGGGGGTGCATCCCTAGCTATGCACCCTGTTTGGCGGGGGCTCGGGAGCCCGCCTGACAACCACTCAAGCCGGAAAAAGGGCGGCGCACGGGCGCTATGAACAGCATCGAGAAGGCCGCGGGCGCGCCAGGCGCCGCAGGCCCCGACAGCGCGGAGTTCGAGGAAGGCGGGATCAGGGTGCGCAGAGCCACCATGACCTTCGGCCCCGACGAACCGCTCGCGCTCGATTCCGGCGTTCAGCTGAGCCCCTTCACCATCGCCTATGAGACCTATGGCGAGCTCAATGCCGACAGGTCGAACGTGGTGCTGATCTGCCACGCACTGACCGGCGATCAGTATGCCGGGAGCACGCACCCCCTGACCGGCAAACCCGGCTGGTGGCCCCATATGGTAGGCCCGGGGCTGCCGATCGACACAAATCGCTTCTTCGTCATCTGCCAGAACGTGATCGGCGGCTGCCAGGGCACGACCGGCCCCCGGGACATCAACCCCGCGACCGGCAGACCCTACGGGCTGAGCTTTCCCGTCATCACCATCGGCGACATGGTACGCGCGCAAGCCATGCTGCTCGACAAGCTCGGCATCGGCGACCTTTTCTGCGTGATCGGCGGCTCCATGGGCGGAATGCAGGTTCTGCAATGGGCGGCGGACTATCCCGATCGCGTCTTCTCCGCGATCCCGATTGCAACCGCCGCGCGCCATTCGGCCCAGAACATTGCCTTCCACGAGGTCGGCCGCCAGGCGATCATGGCCGACCCCGAATGGAAGCAGGGCGCCTATCTTTCGCACGGCACGAACCCCGCAAAGGGGCTCGCGGTCGCGCGCATGGCCGCACATATCACCTATCTGTCGGAGGCAGCACTCCACCGGAAGTTCGGCCGCAACCTGCAGGACCGCGAAAGCATTACCTACGGTTTCGACGCCGACTTCCAGATCGAGAGCTATCTGCGCCATCAGGGATCGACCTTCGTCGACCGCTTCGACGCGAATTCCTATCTCTACATCACGCGCGCGATGGACTATTTCGACCTCGCGGACGATTTCGGCGGAGTACTCGCCAATGCCTTCAGAGGCACGAAATCCCGCTTCTGCGTCGTCTCCTTCACGAGCGACTGGCTCTTTCCGACCTCGGACAACCGGCAGATCGTGCATGCGCTGAACGCGGTGGCCGCGAAGGTGAGCTTCGTCGAGATCAAGACCGACAAGGGGCACGACGCATTTCTGCTGGACGAGCCGGAAATGTTCGCAACGCTGCGAGGCTTCATCGGCAGCGCTGCGCGCACACGGGGCATCGCCGGATGAGCAACGCAAATGGCTCGGATGCGGGCCGCATAGACCTCGATCTCATCGCCAGGATGATCGCGCCGGAAAGCCGCGTGCTCGATGTCGGCTGCGGCGACGGCGACCTGCTGGCGCTGCTGCGCGCGCAGAAGGACATAGACGGTCGAGGCGTGGAGTTGAGTCAGGAAGGCGTGAATGCCAGCGTGGCGCGCGGCCTTGCCGTTGTCCAGGGCGACGCCGACACGGATCTCGTCGATTATCCCGACGACGCTTTCGACTACGTGATCCTCAGCCAGACCATTCAGGCGACGCGGAATCCGAAGGCCGTGCTGCGCGAGATGAAGCGCATCGGGCGGCACGTCATCGTGTCATTTCCGAATTTCGGCAACTGGCGGGTACGCCTGAAGCTGCTCTTCAGCGGACGCATGCCGGAGACAAGGTCGCTCGGCTATTCCTGGTACGACACGCCGAATATCCATCTCTGCACGGTGCTCGATTTCGCCTCGCTCTGCGCCGAACTCGGCCTCGAAATCGAGGACGCGCTGATCCTGACAGGCGAGAAGGCACGCCGGATTTCCAATCCCGGCTGCTTCGCAAATCTGTTTGCGAGCGATGCCGTCTTCCTGCTGTCGCGAAAGAACTGAGAACTAATCCTCCGGCGCGGCATCGCGCGGCGAGGGAACGGGCGACGGCAGCGGCGCGATCGCGCGAATGCGCGACTTTACCTTCCGTGCCGCGGGCAGGGGCGTGGCGCTGTAGATCTGCTTCGTCGCCTCCACCAGGATGACGCCTGAAAAACGCGGCCAGAGCATATGGCCCGCCCGTTCCCAGGCCGCCGCGGACCGCAAGAGCGGCCGCCAGTCGAAGGGCGGCACGAAAAGCGCGACCTCCCATCTGGATGGAGAGAACATCGACTCCCGCAAGAGCTGCGTGATCTGGCTGCGCGAGAAGGGCTGACCGTGGCCGAAAGGCGTCGCCTCTCGTCTCGCCCAGAGCCCGCGCCGGTTCGGCACCACGATCATCAAGCGTCCGCCCGGCGCCAGCACCCGCCAGATCTGACGCAGCAGAACGCGCATGGATTCGCTCGCTTCCAGCCCATGAACGAGAAGAACCCGGTCCATGCTTTCTTCCGGCAGCGGAAGCTCGCGCTCGTCGACAAGGCCCGTGAGGCAGCGACCGTCCGCCGGCCACTGCATCACGCCCTGCCGCGCGGGCATGAGGCCGATGACGCGCTCGGCCTTGCCGAGAAAAGGCGTGAGATAGGGCGTCGCGAAACCGAGGCCCAGAACATTGAGGCCACGGACATCCGGCCAGATCTCGTCCACACGGCGCTCAATCTGGTACTGCGCGACCCGGCCCAGCGGCCGTCCGTAGAAATCGCGAAGGTCGATCACGTCCATATGCATGGAACAATCCTAGCAAATCTGCGCGCCGCGCCGGGTTCACGCGGGCGCCCAAGACCTCTACCCTAGAGGGCAAGTCTGGACCGGGCGAGCCTAACGCGAAGAAAACATGGGCTCTGAACCCGGTGCCCCTCGGAGGAAAATGATATGGCCAAGCTCGAAATTCACCAGTTCCCGTGCCTGAACGACAATTACGGCTATCTGGTCCACGAGCCCTCCTCCGGTGCGACGGCGGCCATCGACACGCCGGAAGTGAAGCCGATCCTTGCGGCGCTCGAGGAGAAGGGCTGGAAGCTCACCCATATCCTCAATACGCATCACCATTTCGACCACGCGGGCGGCAACGCGGAGCTCAAGGAAAAGACGGGTTGCATCGTGATCGGCCCGCAGGGCGAGAAGGACAAGATCCCGGGCATCGACCGCGCCGTAGGCGAAGGGGATATCGTGGAACTCGGGGCGGCGCGGGCGCGCGTCATCGACGTTCCGGGACATACGAGCGGCCATATCGCCTATAGCTTCGACGAGGAACATATCGCCTTCGTCGGCGACACGCTCTTCGCGCTGGGCTGCGGCAGGCTTTTCGAGGGAACGCCACAGCAGATGTGGACCTCGCTCGGCAAGCTGATGGAGCTGCCCGACGATACGGTCGTCTACTGCGCGCACGAATACACGCAAGCGAATGCGCGCTTCGCGCTGTCCGTCGAGCCGGACAATGCGGCGCTTGTTTCCCGCGCGAAGGAGATCGACGAAAAGCGCGCACGCGGTGAATGGACCGTCCCCACGACCATCGGTCTTGAAAAGAAGACCAACCCCTTCCTGCGTGCGGCGAGCCCGGACCTGCGCCGGACCATTGGCCTCGAAGCGGCTGCGGATGTGGAGGTTTTCGCCGAAACCCGAAAGAGAAAGGACAATTTCTGACATGCCCTCATTCGACGCCGGCATGGATGCCGACGCCATCATTGAACTGCTGAACATGCAGCCGCACCCGGAAGGCGGCTATTTCGTGGAAAACTTTCGCGACGAAACGGGAGACGCACGCGCGCATTCGACCGCGATCTACTACCTCCTCAAGGAAGGAGAAAGGTCGCATTGGCACCGCGTCGACGCCGCGGAAATATGGCACTGGTACGCGGGCGGTCCCCTCGCCCTCTCCCGCTACGAGGAGGGCAACCGGCCGGAAATGCTTCTTCTCGGGCAGAACCTCGATGCTGGCGAGAGACCGCAGATCGTGATCCCCCCAAAGGTGTGGCAGGCGGCCGAACCGCTCGGCCTCTGGACGCTGGTGGGCTGCACGGTTGCTCCGGGCTTCGAGTTCTCCGGCTTCGAAATGGCCGAACCCGGCTGGCGGCCGCCCGAAGGTTAACCCTCTTCGCTTTTCTCTTCGTTTTCCCTTGGCCTGTTGCCGCCACGCTGCTTTCTGGGATTGGCTGAAAGGTTAGACTGGGACGGGCCGTGCGGCTGTCGCCGGTCCTTTGGGGGGCTGAAAGTGAAATCCGTTCTCGCCTCTGCGGGCGTCATGGCCGCGCTTCTCTGCGCGATCGTGCCCGCGCGCGCGCAACAGGCTGCTTGCGAAGAGCGGACGGCGGCTATCGAAGTGCCGACCGAGGGAGGTCCCGCCTATGGCGGGATGCAGTATCCCCGCTCCGTGGGCCTTGGGCCGAAGCAGGTGGCGCTTACCTTCGACGACGGGCCGAACCCGGAAACCACGCCCCTTATCCTCGACATTCTCGACCGGCATTGCGTCAAGGCGACCTTCTTCATGGTCGGGATCTATGCGGAGAGACACCCGGAGATCGTGCGCGAAGTCGCAGCGCGGGGTCACACCATCGCGACGCACACCTGGTCGCATCCGAACAACCTGCGTCATTTCTCGCCTGGCAGCGCCCAGCGCCAGATCCGGCAAGGTTTCGAGGCCGTCGAAGCAGCCCTTGCCACCGCGCCGGAAGAAGACCGCGAAAGACTGGCACCCTTCTTCCGCTTTCCGGGCCTCAACGACAGCAGCAAGCTCATCCGCTGGCTCGGCGAACGCAACATCGCGACATTTTCCTGCGAGTTCGGCGCGGACGACTGGAAATCGATCAGTTCTTACCAGGTGCGCATCCGTGCGCTCCGCAATATCGCCTATGTCGGCCGCGGCATCCTGATCCTTCACGACACAAAGCCGCGGACCGCGGCCATGCTTTCCTCGCTGATCGAAACCTTGTTGGCGGAGGGCTACAGCTTCGCGCAACTCGTGCCGGAGAAAGGTGCGCGCGAACTCGCCGCCAAGGCGGCCGATCCGCTTATTCGTCCGCTGCGCCGCACGGAGGTAATGCCCGAAGAGCCGGAAACCGCGGCCTTGAAACCGTCACTTGAGCCTGCAACAGCCCTTGAGTAGCCTTTCGCCATGAGATCGAAATCAGCATCGGAACTATTCTTGCCGACAAGACGCAGGGCGCTCGCCCTCGGGCTTGGCGCAGCCGGACTTGTCGCCGCGCCCGCCATTGTTCGCGCCGATGCCCCGCACAAGAAGACGCTCCGCCTTCAGAGTCTCAATTCCGGGGAAAAGCTCAACGTCACCTACTGGACGGACAAGGGCTACGAGGAAGAGGCGCTCAAGCGCGTATCTTGGTTCATGCGGGACCTGCGCACGGGCGACGTGCATGACGTGCATCCTGCCCTGCTCGATCTTCTCTGGGATATCGACGCGAACACGCGCTCGAAAAACCCGATCTATGCCATGTCCGGCTACCGCTCGGAGGAAACCAATGACTGGCTCTTCCGGCGCGGCAATGGCGTCGATCCGGGCAGCTTCCATATGCGTGGCATGGCGATGGATATCACGCAGGACTTCCTCGATCCCGAGGAGGTCTACCGCGTGGCGAAGAAGCTGGGCAAAGGCGGTGCCGGCTTCTATCCGACGAAGACGCCCTATGCCCATGTCGATATCGGCCCGACCGACAGCTGGGTCTATCCCGGCATGCCGCGCCCGGGCCGCGACGTGGAATATGACCGTCTGCAGGAAGAAGCCGGAAAGCAGGCAGGCTGAAACGAAAACGCCCCGGAAATTCCGGGGCGTTTCTTCATTGAAAGCGGAAACGATCAGCCCGCAATGTACTGCGCGCCATTCGCCGTGATCGTCGCACCCGTCACGAAGCTCGCCTTCTCATCGGCAAGGAAGGTGACGCAATGGGCGATTTCCTCCGCCTTGCCGAGACGGCCCACGGGGATCGTCGCGACAATGCTCTCAAGCACCTTCTCCGGAACGGCGGCGACCATGTCGGTATCGACATAGCCCGGCGCGATGCAGTTTACCGTCACACCCTTTCGCGCCACTTCCTGCGCCAGCGCCTTGGTGAAACCGATGACGCCCGCCTTCGCGGCAGAATAGTTCGTCTGCCCCATCTGGCCCTTCTGGCCGTTGATCGACGAAATATTGATGATGCGCCCGAAGCCGCGTTCGCGCATGCCGTTGATGAGCGGCTGACACATGTTGAACATGGAATCGAGATCGACCGCGATCACTTCGCGCCACTGCGCAGGCGTCATCTTGTGCAGCATCCCGTCCCGCGTAATGCCTGCATTGTTGACGAGCACATCGACCGGCCCGAGTTCCGCTTCCACCGTCGCGATGCCTTTCACGCAGGCGTCATACTCGCCCACATTCCACTTGTAGACATTGATGCCGTGCTCCTTCGAGAAGGCCGCGGCCGCCTCGTCATTGCCGGCGTAATTCGCAGCCACCTTGTATCCCGCCGCCTTGAGTGCGAGCGAAATTGCGGCGCCGATACCGCGCGTACCGCCCGTCACGAGCGCAACTTTCGTCATTGTCGGTTATCCCCGTCCTGAAATATTTCGAGCGCCTGCAAGTCAGCGTTCGACACAAAGCGCGATACCCATGCCGCCGCCGATGCAGAGGGTGGCGAGGCCCTTCTTTGCATTGCGCCGCTCCATCTCATGAAGCAGCGTCACGAAGACGCGTGCCCCGGAAGCGCCGATCGGATGACCGATGGAAATGGCGCCGCCGTTCACGTTCACGATCTCGGGGTTCCAGCCGAGATCCTTGTTGACCGCCAGCGCCTGCGCCGCGAATGCCTCGTTTGCCTCGACGAGGTCGAGATCGTCGATGGTCCAGCCTGCCTTCTTGAGGGCGGCGCGAGACGCAGGGATCGGCCCCGTACCCATGACGGCCGGGTCGACGCCGGCCTGCGCCCAGGAAACGATGCGGCCCAGCACCTTGCGGCCTTCCTTCTCGGCGCGGTCGGCACTCATGAGCACAACGGCAGCGGCGCCGTCATTGATGCCGGAAGCGTTCGCCGCGGTGACCGTGCCGCCATCCCTCTGGAAGGCGGGTTTAAGGCCCTGAATGCCCTCCAGCGTCACGCCATGCTTGATGAATTCGTCGTTCTCCACGACCGTTTCGCCCTTGCGGGACTTGATGGCGACCGGCGCGATCTCGTCCTTGAAGCGGCCGGCCTTCTGCGCGGCTTCGGCCTTGTTCTGCGAGGCGACGGCGAATGCGTCCTGCTCCTCGCGCGTGATCTGCCAGCGCGCGGCGACGTTCTCGGCGGTCTGCCCCATGTGATAGCCGTTGAAGGCATCCCAGAGACCGTCCTTGATCATCGTATCGACGAACTGGATATCGCCCATCTTCTGGCCCGAGCGGAGATAGGCCGCATGAGGTGCCTGGCTCATGCTTTCCTGGCCGCCCGCAACCACGACCTCGCTGTCGCCGTTCAGGATCGCCTGATGGCCGAGAGCGACGGCGCGAAGCCCCGATCCGCAGAGCTGGTTAACGGCCCAGGCAGGCACCTCGACCGGAAGCCCGGCATTGATGGCGGCCTGACGGGCCGGGTTCTGCCCCTGCCCGGCCTGCAGGATCTGGCCGAGGATCACTTCCGATACCGCTTCCTTCTCGATTCCCGACCGCTCGATCGCGGCTGAAATGGCGATACGGCCGAGCTCATGCGCGGGCAGGCTCGACAGGGCGCCGTTGAAAGAGCCGACAGGCGTACGCGCCGCGCCGACGATGACCACCTCGGTACCGGATTTGCTCATGGCTTGCTCCCTGGAACCGGCCTCACCGGGCCGGAGAACTGTTCGGTCCCCTGACGCACGAAGCCGGACTTCTGCGCCCGAAGGACCGGACGCGGCAAGGCTGTTTTCGGTGCATCGCAATGCGGGGCTTGCGCAGCGCAACAATACCGCGTCACAATGCCGAATGACAGGGGGCAAGGGACCGTTGCGGCAAGCAATTGCCGTCACCGATCAAAAAGGTGGGCCCGACGCGACAACATTGCAAAACGAGAGATTGGGAAAGCCGTGGCAAAAAAGACCTCATCCACGGACGATGATGTCATCGTTATCAAGAAATACGCGAACCGGCGGCTCTACAACACCGCGACGTCGAGTTATGTGACGCTCGACAATCTTTGCGAAATGGTGAAGCAGGGCAAGGAGTTCGTGGTTCGCGACGCGAAGACGGGCGAGGATATCACCCGCTCGGTGCTCACCCAGATCATCTTCGAGGAAGAAGGCAAGGGGCAGAACCTGCTGCCGATCAATTTCCTGCGGCAGCTGATCAAGTTCTATGGCGACAGCCTGCAGAGCTTCATCCCCTCCTACCTCGAGATGAGCATGAACAGTTTCTCGAAGGAGCAGGAAAAGCTTCGCCATCGCGTGACGAGCGCATTGGGCGGCCGCGAACGGCTGAGCCAGTTCGAGGACCAGATCCGTCACAATCTTGAAATGTTCGACAGCGCCATGCGCATGTTCTCGCCCTTCGGGCGGCCCTCATCGGGCGAACGCGGCGCCAGGGAACAGGCAAAACCGGAAAAGCCGGAAGCCGCCGAGGAAACGGGTGAAAATCGTCAGGACGAACTCGACGAACTCAAGAAGCAGATTTCGCAGATGCAGGCCCAGCTCGAGGCCCTGTCCAAGAAATAGTCCTCACGCAACCACGCGCCAGGCGGGGAGCTTTGCTACCGCACCCGGCAGCGACAGTGTCGGCTCGCCGAGATAGAAGCCCTGCAGATACTCGACCCCCAGGGATTTGAGCATCTCCACTTCCTCGGCATTGCTGACCCACTCGGCAACCGTCGGCAGATTGAAGTTCTGTGCGAGGTTCACCAGCGTGCGGACGAAAAACTGATTGTCCGGATTGGTGGCAAGGTCGATCACGAAAGAGCCGTCGATCTTCACTAGATCCACGTCCAGCATCTTCAGATTGCGGAACGACGTATATCCCGCTCCGAAATCGTCGATCGCGATCTTGCATCCCAGGTCGCGAAAGGTCGCAACGAACTCGGTGAGTTCCGAGACTTCATGAATGGCCACGGTCTCCGTGATCTCGATGATCAGCCGTTCCGCGACATTGCGGTCGGCGGCGAGATAGCTCGCCAGCGTCTCGCGCCAGAGCCGGTCGCTCGTCGTACGCCCTGACACATTCAGCGAAAGACGAACATCGCTCCGCGTCCGCAGCGTTTCGATGGCGAGTTCCATCACTCGGTAGTCGAGAAGGCCGATGATGCCGAGTTTCTCGGCCACGGGCACAAAATGTCCAGCAGGCAAGATCGAGCCGTCCAGCTGCTCCATGCGTACGAGGCATTCATGGATGACGGGCTCACCGGAAGCCGCGTCCACGATCGGCTGATAGGCGATACGAATACGCTTGTCGTTGAGCGCGGTGATAAGTTCGTCCGCAACATTTATGTTGCGCAGACGCGTCTTCTCGCGCTCGCGCGACGGCGCATAAACGACATGGCTGTCGCGCATGCGCTGCTTGGCGGCGACCAGCGCTTCTTCCGCGCGGGCAAGCGCCTGGTCGACGCTCGAAGCATGGCCGGGAAGCGAAATGGACCCTGCCGAAACCGTAACGGAGACCGGACCGCGCGCCGTCATCACCACCTTGTCGCGAACCTGTGCCAGAAGGCGCTCGCAGATTCCCCCGAGACGTTCCTCGTTGCAATTCCGCAGGATCAGGCCGAACTTGTTGCCCGCATAGCGGCCAAGCGAGTCCCCCCGGCGTGCAAGCGAGGAAAGGCGCTTGCCGACGCTCACGATCACCTCGTCTGCGACGTCGAACCCGAAGGCGTCGTTGATGAGAGCGAGATTGTCGACCGCAATGAGCAGAAAAGCCGAATTCTGGCGGCCGCGTTGCGATGCCACCATGGTGTCCATGAGCGCTTCCTTGAGGCGGACGCGATTGAGGAGGCCGGTCAGCTCGTCATAGGTCGACAGGCGAACAAGTTCCTCCTCGCGCTTGTGCCGCTCATCGATGGCCCTTAGGACGCCGACGGCGAAAGCGGGAGCGCCATCGGCTCCGCCATACCAGCGGCCGCGATCCTCGACCCAGCGCATACCGCCGAAATCGTCACGGATCTGATACTCGAGTTCGTAAGGAACGCCCGCGCCCGTGTCGCTTTCGCGCGAACGGCAAACGCATTCGTAGCGGCTCGGGCCTTCGGACGCGACCCGCCCCGCGAAGTCGCGATGCGTCGATATCTTCGAAATGTCGGAAATTCCGAGAAGCTGGGCGGCGCCGGGCCCCCATGTCAGAAGGTCGTCATCGAGGGACCACTTGTAGGCGGCATCGCCCACAGCGGTTACGGCGCTCTCCAGAAGATCGTCGCGCGCCTTCATCGATTCACTGCCATACGCCACGCTGACTCTGCGCGCTTCCTGCGTCTTCGAGTCCACAACACCGCTCCTGCCGTGTTCATTGTTCGAGCCCGCCCGGCTCATACGAGACGCTTTCTGCGTCCGTGAGCAGCGATAGTCAGGCCTGAGCCGTTAAAAATTCGAGAAGCGTGGTGGAAACTAAAGGCTTAATATTGCTGGTTAATTCACACATTTGTTTCGAAGCGGCACAAAGAGGCCGAACAAACCACTCCACCGGCACAATCGAACGTGGCAGGATTCTTGCGAAGTCCGCTGGCGATGCGGCTTATCCCCGCTTGCGGGATCAATGAACGAGGAACCATGTCGGGAGTGGAACGTCTGGATCGGGTACGACGCGCCCTGGCTGCACCGCAGCGGAAGGAGGAGGCGCAGCGTGCGAGGCGTTGCGAACCCGCGCCTCTTCCGGTCGCGCCGACACCCGCCCATGCCGGGCTCGGACGTCCGGACCTCTCCACGACCCGGCCCGTTGCAGCCTTCCTTGCACAATATATCGACCAGCACTGGTCCTGGCCCCGATCTCCCACCGGCAAGGACGAGGCGCGGCGCCACGCGACATCGGCCTATATCGGCGCTGACATGTTGCCCGACCTTCTTGCGGAAACGCTTCGCCCGGCCCGGCACCAGCGCAAGCTCTGACCTCCGCTTCCCTCAGTACCCGACCGCGGCTCCGTCCTTGCGAGGATCCGAGCCGCCGATCAGCGTTCCCCTCTCGTGGTCGATGACGATCGCCTGCCCGCCGCCATGCGGCAGCACCGCGTCGCGAACGAGATGCCCCCTGGCGGCGAGGCCCTCCCTCGTCTCCGCCGGAACGCCACGCTCGACCTCGATCCCGTCCCCAACGGGAAAGGCGCGGGGTGCATCCAGAGCCTGCTGGGGATCCATGCCATAGTCGACCATGTTGGTAACCACATGGGCATGACCCACCGCCTGATAGGCGCCGCCCATGACACCGAACGGCATGACGGCGCGGCCCTTCTCGACAAGCATTGCGGGGATGATGGTGTGGAGCGGCCGCTTGGCCCCCGCCACGCAATTGGGATGCCCTTCCTCCAAAACGAAGCCGGAGCCCCGGTTCTGGAACATGACGCCCGATTTCGGCGCACAGATACCGGAACCGAAGCCAAAAAAGAGCGAATTGATGAAGGACACGGCGTTGCGGTCCTTGTCCACCACCGTGAGATAGACCGTATCCCGGTTGAGCGGGTCTCGCACGGCGCCGAGCTCCGCGATACGCCGGTCCGGGTCTATGCGGGTCGCCAGTTCATCGGCGAAAGCATCCGACAGAAGCCGCTCTACCGGGACCTCTCCGAAATCCGGATCGGCGACATAGCGGTCGCGCATGTCATAGGCAAGCCGCGCCGCTTCCATCTCGTAATGGAAACGGACCGCACCGTTCGGGTCGAGAGCATCGAGCCCTGTGCGCGAAAGTATGTTGAGCATCAAAAGCGCGGTAATGCCCTGCCCGTTGGGCGGAATTTCGCAAATCTCCCTGCCGCGATAATTCGTGCGAACAGGATCGACATAGTTGCATCGCGTCGACGCAAAATCCTCCAGCGTATGGAAGCCGCCAAGGCTGCTGAGTTTCGCAACCATGTCTTCGGCAAGCGGTCCTTCATAGAAGACGTCGCGTCCTTTCCGGCCGATGAGCCGCAATGTTTCCGCCATCGCCGGCAACCGGAACTTGTCTCCGGCAGCGGGCGCCTTGCCGTCTTTCGTGTAGTGCGCAACGGCGTCGGGGTCGTGAGCCAGGTGCCCTTCCAGAAAATGCCATTCGAGACCGATACGCGGCGCAACGGCAAAACCCTCCTCGGCCAGACGGATGGCCGGCTCGAAAACCCGTCCGAGCTCCATCGTTCCATGATCCGCGATGAGCCGTGCCCATGCATCGACAGCACCCGGCACCGTTACCGAATGCACGCTGTTGAGCGAAAGATCGCCGCCGGCCGCCTTGAGTTTTTCGAGTGTAAGAGCCGCGGGCGAGCGGCCGGAGCCGTTGAGGCCGATGATGTCTGCGCTCCCCTTCTTCGAAAGAAGGACGAAGCAGTCACCGCCTATCCCCGTATTGTAGGGCTCGACGACGCAAAGAACGGCACTCGCCGCAATCGCCGCGTCGACGGCATTTCCACCCGCACGCAGGATGGCAATTGCCGCCTCCGCCGCCAGCGGCTGCGACGTTGCACACATGCCGTTGACGCTATGAACGGTGGAACGGCCGGGCAGGTGTAGATCGCGCATCGCGCCCTCACTTGTTCATTGTCGCCAGAATGAGAGAGTGAAGGTCGGCGATCGCGCGTTCCATGCGCGTGAGACGAGCATCCATCGCATCGAGCCTTGCCATCAAGGCCTGCTGGCCTTCCGCGGAGGGCGAAGGAGCCTGCGCCGCGGGAACGGGCGTCGAAACCCCGGCCTTGTTGGCCACTTCGGCTGGAGCCGCCCCGAGAAGTTGTGCGAGAAGGCTCACTTCCCGCGGGGCCAGCTCGCGCTGATCCTTCCATATTTCATCGACCTGAACCCGCGAGAGCCCAAGCGCCGTAGCAACGGTGTCTCTCGTCAATCCGGCCTCGCCGAGCTTCGCGTCGAACCATTCCTGATCGAAGAAAAGCGCCATCTTTCCCGTCAGCGTCCCTTGAACACAGGCGCGCGTTTCTCGAGGAAACTGCGCACACCCTCGCGATGATCTTCCGTCTGGAAGAGCTTGCCCAGCGTACCGCTCACCCAGCTGCCGATTTCGCGCAGATCGCCATAGGAGGTCCGCCGCAGCCCTTCTTTCATGAAGCGCAGCGCAAGCGGCGCATTGACGGCAATGCGGCCGGCCAGCGCCAGCGCGTGTTCCATCAGTTCCTCGTGAGCCACGACCTGCGACACGAGGCCGATGCGCGCCGCTTCCTCGGCATCTATGACGTCGCCGGTGAAGAGAAGTTCCGCTGCCTTGGCAGGCCCCACAATCGCCGGAAGCCGCCAGAGCCCGCCCACATCGGTGATGAGGCCGCGCTTGATGAAAATCTCCCCGAATTTTGCCTGCTCGGAGGCAATGCGGATATCCGCAAAGAGCGTGAGCTCCATCCCCCAGCCGACCGCAGCGCCATTGACCGCCGCGATGACGGGACGGTCGCATTCGAGCGCGGCGACGGCGGCGGGCGTCGGCTCGGGCCGCACGCTGGTCAGGCGCGTCACGCTCTGCTCATGTTGCTCGCCGGTCATCATCTCCTTCACGTCTTCGCCCGAGCAGAAGGCGGGATCCTTGCCGGTAACGACCACGCAGCGCACCTCCGGATCTGCGGATGCCGCGCGGAACGCCGCCTCCACCTCGTCATAGGCACGCCGGTTGAGCGCGTTGCGGCGCTCCGGCCGGTTGATCGTGACGATCGCGACATGGTCGCGCACCTCATAGAGCACGCAATTGAATTCGGACGGTTGAATCCGGGCCACCTGCGTCATGCCTTTCCTCCTCTCGCTCCCCTTGCGTCCGCAAAACCTCTATTTGAAGTCGCCCAGCGCGTCGGCACCCGCATCGCCGAGCTTCGAACCGCCGTCGCAATCGACAATCGTGCCGGTGATGTATTTTGCATTGTCCGTCGAGAGGAAGAGCGCCGTATCGGCGATATCCGTCTTGGTTCCATAGTCCCGCAAGGCGATCCGCGACTTGATCGCCTTCTCCATTTCCGGTGTCGGCGCGAGGCGCGCCATACCCTCGGTATCGGCTATTGGACCCGGGGATATCGCGTTCACGCGCACACCTGCCGGGCCCCACTCCATCGCGAGACATTTGGTCAGCATGTTGATGCCCGCCTTGGCAGCACAAACATGCGCCTGGAACAGGCTGGGATTGACCGCCTGCGGCGCGGTGATCGAGATCAGCGATGCTCCCGGCCGGTTCAGATACTGGAAGGAGGCGCGCAGCACGTTGAAAGTGCCGATCAGATCGATGTCGACGACCGTCTTGAAACCGTTGGACGACATGCCGAGCGCAGGCGCAACGAAATTGCCGGCGGCACCCGAGATCACGGCATCGAAATTGCCGAGCCGCTCCTGCGCCTGCTTCATGGCCTGGTCCACGGAATTGAAATCGCGGACATCTGCAGCCATGCCGATGGCTTCCCCGCCTTCATCCGTGATCGTCTTGGCCGCCGCCGTGATTTTTTCGTGGCTACGGCTGATAAGGGCGATCTTGGCTCCTGCTCGCGCGAAATGCTGCGCGATGCCGAGATTTATGCCGCTGGATGCCCCGGCGACGAAGGCAACCTTGCCCGCCAGCACCTGGTCCTTGAATGCATTCGTCATGTCCGTCTCCCTGTGGAACGGCGCTTGAAACGCGCCTGCTTTGGAGTGCATCAAGCCCGTATTTACAGGCGCCCGCAACCCTTGGGCGCCATTTGTGGAGACCTCTTCAAGGCTCTAGACTGCGTCCTCGCTCACCTTCCGCAACGGAAGCGGGGCGGCAGGCAGGAAAGGTCGAAAGGCATCATGGCGTTCGTGAAAGGAGTGGCAATTATAGGCCTCGCACTCATCCTCATCATATTGATGAGCTTCTGGGCTGCAGGGCGCGCACGCATACCGCTCGATGCGGAAGCCCGCGCGACACTCGAGGCCGAAGGCAACGCGCATGACTTCATCACCCTGCCTTCGGGCACAGTGCACTACCGTCTGGAAGGTCCCGAGGCCGGACCTGTCGTGGTGCTGGTGCATGGCTTCTCCACGCCATCCATCGTCTGGGACGATTATTTTGCGCCCCTGACACAGGCGGGTTATCGCGTGCTCTCCTATGACAATTTCGGCCGGGGGCTGTCCGACCGGCCGGACGCGATCTATGACGCCGACCTTTTCGACCGTCAGCTCGCCGAATTGATCGAGGCATTGAAGATCAATCGCCGCGTCGATCTTGTGGGCTACTCAATGGGGGGCGCGATCGCGACGATCTTCACCTCCCGCCATCCGGACCAGGTGCGCTCGCTGACCCTGATAGCGCCGGCGGGCCTAGGCGTCGCGCGGAATGAGAATGCGGAACTCCTGACGCGCCCGCTCATCGGCGACTGGATCGTTCGTCTTTTCGGCACGCGCATCTTCTACAGCGCCGCCTCCCAGGAGGCCGTGAGCGCACCCAATCCCGGCGCCTTCCTTTCCGGTTTCAACCGGCAACTCGAGTATCGCGGATATGGCGACGCCCTTCTCTCCACGATGCGGCATTATCCGCTGACCGGCGCCGACGCGGCTTTCGCGGAAGTAGGCGCATCCGGAAAGCCCGTCCTCGCGATCTGGGGTGAAGCCGACGAAACCGTACCCTACAAGAACGCCACGAGGCTGATGGAGCTTATTCCTCAGGCCCAGCTTCGCTCCTATCCCAGCGCCGGGCATAACATCACCTTCGCGGATCCGGGTCTGGTGACCGGTCTCATCGAGGGTTTTCTGCGCGTTCAGGATGCGCGGGTGACTTCGGCGGGCCCGGGCGGCAAACCGCGGGGTCCAATGACGCGCCTTGAATCGCGCCGCTGCGGCAGTTGCAGTCACGACCAGGCGAATGAAGACGGCTTCGAGGTCCAGAAACCTTCAGCCGAGTAGAGCGCCGATACGGTCGGGCGAAAGTGAGTAATCGGGTAATGAAGCCGCTCGTCGAAGAGCTGGATTGGATATCGCCGCACCAGGTTTTCCACGACCTTGCGTCGGAAGCCTTCGCGCTTTTTCTCGATAGCGCAACGGCCGGTCCAGGGCTCGACACAGGACGCCACGGCCAATGGAGTTTCATCGCCATTGAGCCCTTTCAGACGCTGGTCTGGCGTCAGCGAGACGCCGGCAAGCCATTCGAAATCCTGAAGCAGATGCTCGCCACCCTGCCCCCGGTGGAAAGCGATTGCCGCATGCCACCCTTCATCGGCGGCGCCGCCGGCTTCTTCGGATATGGGCTCGGCCGGACGCTCGAGCGCCTGCCGCCTGAAGAGCCTCCCTTCGCGATCGACGACCAGAACCTGCCCGACCTGGCGCTCGGCTTCTACGATACCGTTCTCGCCTTCGACATGGCGGAACGGCGCGCCTTCATCGTCTCGACGGGCTTGCCGCTTCACGATCCGGAAAAGCGGCGCGAGCATGCAAGCACGCGCGCCGAAGCCATGCGGAAACGCCTGTCATGTCTCGAACATGCGGCCACGCCCAAGGAGCCCGGCAGTCCCGCCATTTCGGCGAATTTCACGCGCGAGGCATATGAGCGCGCTGTCGCCCGCGTGATCGACTACATCCATGCGGGCGACATCTTCCAGGCGAACATCTCGCAGCGTTTCGAAACGGAGATCGGCCCGTGCGATACGCCCTACGCACTCTATCTTCGCCTCCGCAAGGCGAGCCCGGCGCCCTTCGCCTCCTTTTTCAATTTCGGCGAGGGAGCGCTCCTTTCTTCGTCGCCGGAGCGGTTTCTCCTGTGCAGGGACGGCGAAGTCGAAACGAAGCCGATCAAGGGGACGCGAAAGCGGGGCGCGACACGCGCCGAGGACGACGCCCTCGCTGCGGAACTTCTCGCCTCCGAAAAGGATCGCGCGGAAAACGTCATGATCGTGGACCTGCTGCGCAACGACATATCGCGCGTCTGCGAGGACAGCTCCGTCGTCGTGGATAAACTTTGCGAGCTCGAAAGCTTCGCGAATGTTCATCACCTGGTTTCGACGGTCCGGGGAAAACTTCGCCTCGGGAAATCCGCCGCCGACCTTCTCGCCGCCTGCTTTCCCGGCGGTTCAGTGACGGGCGCGCCGAAGCGCCGCGCAATGGAGATCATCGCCGAGCTGGAGCCGACAACGCGCGGCCCCTATTGCGGCGCCATCGGCTATCTCGGCGCGGACGGAAACATGGACAGCGCCATCGCAATCCGCACCATGACCGTGAAAGGCAGGCGCGTCACCTTTCAAGCCGGCGGGGGCATCGTTGCCGATTCCGATCCTGCTTCGGAATATGAGGAAACGCTGGCCAAAGCCCGGGACATGCGCGCCGCAGCCGGAACCTCGGATACAAAGGCATCTCTCCTCGAGGGAGAAAGCGCGTGATTCTCGTCATCGATAATTTCGACAGCTTCGTTCACAACCTGGCGCGTTATGTCGGAGAACTGGGCCATGAACGGCGCACCATCCGCACGGACGAAATCGCGGTCGATGAAGCACTTGCATTGGGCCCGGAAGCGATCATCCTCTCCCCCGGCCCTTGCGGCCCCGACAAGGCGGGCATCTCCATTCCATTGGTGAAGGCGGCGGCGGAGCGCGGTATCCCGCTTCTCGGCGTCTGCCTCGGTCATCAGGCAATCGCCTCCGCCTTTGGCGGATATATCCCCCGCGCACCGAAGCCCGTTCACGGCAAACCATCGAAAATCCTTCACGATGGCAAGGGAATCTTCGAGGGCATCCCTTCGCCGTTTATCGCCGGGCGTTATCATTCTCTTGTCGCAGAGCTCGATCCGGAAGGACCGCTCCATGCCACCGCACACACGGAAGACGGCGTGCTGATGGCGCTTGAGCATGAAAGCCTGCCGATCCATGGCGTACAATTCCATCCCGAATCCGTGCTGACGGAACATGGCCACGCGCTGCTCGCCAATTTTTTGCGGACCGCGAAGGCGCGCCCCGTAGAGGAGAGGAGGAGCGCATGAAGATCTGGCTGAACGGGACGATATCGGATGCACGAGATGCCCGGATCGATCCTTCGGATCGGGGATTCCTGCTGGGCGACGGGCTCTTCGAAACCATGCTGGCGCTGCATGGGCATATTCTTTTCGCGGACGAACACATGCTGCGTCTCGGCGCTGCGGCTGAGCTGGTCGGCCTCCCACTTCCCTTTTCACTCGCCGAAATCGAAATGGCCTGCGCCGATCTGCTGGACGAGAACGGGCTCGATGACGCCCCTCGCGCCTCCGTCCGCGTGACGGTTACGAGGGGCCCCGGCCCACGCGGCCTCGCGCTGCCCGCGGAACCGAAACCGACGCTGCTGATCACCTGTGCGGAAATGGGCGCGCCCCCGGAACGGCTTTCGCTCGTCACTGCAACCCCTAGACGCAATCCCTGGTCGCCTTCTTCGCGGCTCAAGGCTCTGCCCTATATGGACAATGTGCTGGCAAAGGAGGAAGCCCGCGAGAAAGGCGCGGATGATGCACTGCTGCTCGACACGAATGGGAACGTCGCCTGCGCGAGCGCGGCGAACATTTTTTTCTGGGAGGACGGAAAACTTGTCACCCCTTCCGCGAACTGCGGCATCCTGCCGGGCATCACGCGGGCGGCATTGCTGGAACTCGCACCCGATATCGGCATTGACGTTTCGGAAGAGGAAATCGCGCCCGCGCGGCTTTCGCGCTTTTCCGGCGCATTCGTGACGAACAGCCTGATGGGGCTTGTTCCCGTCACGCGCATCGACGGACGGGATATCCCCGCCCATTCGATGACGGCCCGCCTCGCCGCGGCATACGAGCTTTTGCTCGACGCCGCGGAAGACGATGAGTGATTACTCGCCGACGGTGAAGTCGCGGCGCGCCGCCGTAATGGTCACGGTGAAGCCCGCGATCACGTCGAAAAGCGCCAGCAATACGAGCGCGAAGAAGGTAGAGGTTCCGAACTGCGGCAGCACAATGAACTCGACGAGCGCAATGAGCAGCACAAGCATCGACAGCGCATGATTGACGATGGTCGATGCGCCGGTCTTGGTCGAATTGATGAGTTCGAGGAAGAGCAGGATCAGTCCGGTAAAGACGATGACGTCGCCGACCGATATCGTCCAGATCGCGCCGGAGATCAGCGTGATGGAGGTAACCTGCGACTCCATGGAGAGACCGGTCAGGAAAATGATGACGTTGTAGATGATGATGACGATTGCCATCAGCGGCAGCGTACCGAGCATTGTCGAACCCTCTTTTTGCCCCCACAAACTGACTTGTTGTGTGTCAGTCTAGCACAGTTTCGGCACCATAACCCGTTCACATGACCGAATGCCGACAATGAAGGACGGCATTGCGGCTCATGAACAACACCGAGGACGCCTCAGAGTGCAGACAGCATCTCCATATTTTTCAGGGACTTATCCGGAGGCGCGCACGAAGTTCCTCGAGGCGGCGAGACGGGCCGGTGCGCGCATTAACCATCACGAACATCCGCTGAAGGGCCCCGAGGGCGAAGTGCTCGCGACGGATGTCGCGCGGATCGGGCCGGCGGACGCGAGCCGTATTCTCGCTATTGGCTCGGGAACACACGGCGTCGAGGGTTATTGCGGCTCGGGCGTGCAGACGGCGCTTCTTTCGGGAGGCTTCGCGGACGAGTTGCCGGACGGCACCGCACTCGTTCTCGTGCATGCGATCAATCCTTACGGCTTTGCCTGGAACCGGCGGGTCAACGAGGACAATGTCGACCTCAACCGCAACTTCATCGACCACTCGAAACCGCACCCCGAGAACCCCGGTTACGAGGAACTGGCGGACGCCATCAACCCGCGCGACCTCTCACCGGAAACAATGGCGAAGAGCCGCGCGCGCATGAAGGCTTATGCCGAAAGGCACGGTCACCGCGCCATGCAGCATGCGCTCTCGGCCGGGCAGTACACGCATGCGGATGGCGTGCAGTTCGGCGGGCGCGAGCCCGTCTGGTCGAACAGGACACTCCGCAAGATCATTCGCGAGGAAATGGCTCAGGCGAGCCGCGTGATCTTTGTCGATATCCATACCGGCCTCGGCGCGCGCGGACAGGGCGAGATGATCTGCGTCGAGCCGGAAACGAGCGAGACCTACAAGCGAATGCGGCGCTGGTGGGGCGACATCGTTCATTCGACGGTCGGCGGCGCGTCGGTTTCCTCAGACGTGCCCGGCTCGATCCCCGTCTGCTTTGCCGAGGAGCTGAAGGGCCGCGAGGTGACGTCTGGCGGGCTCGAATTCGGCACCGTTCCGATCGCGCAAGTCACCATCGCGCTTCAGTCCGACAACTGGCTTCACCAGAACGGCGGCGCTGAGAACCCCAGGGCAAAGGAAATCGCGAAGGCAATCCGCGATGCCTTTTACGTCGATGCCGATGACTGGAAGGAAATGGTGACGGCGCAGACGCGGGACATCTGCCGCGCGGCGCTGAAGGGGTTGCAGGAATAGCCGCAAAAGGAAAACGCCGCCCCGGGGGGCGGCGTTTCGAAACTCGTGCCGAAGCAGGTGAGCCTTACTCGCCCTTCGGCTTCAGGATCTGCTTGCCGCGATACATGCCGCTCTTCAGGTCCACGTGATGGGGACGGTGAAGCTCGCCCGAATCCGGGTTCTCGACATAGGCCGGCTGCGACAGCGCATCGGCCGAACGGCGCATGCCGCGCTTCGACGGGGTGGTTTTCCTCTTGGGGACGGCCATGGGCTTCGCTCCGATTGCTCCGCGAGCGGCCCACCATTTGCGGACGCCTGCCCTCGCGAAAAAGGCTTTGAAAACAAAATACTAGCCGTAACCGGCAGCGCTTTGGGCAACTCCGGACGGCCTTTGGCGGCCTTATACAGCGAAAGCGGGCGAAAAGTCCATAAGGGCCCGCCCGAAATGCAGGAATCCGCCCTAGTTGAGATGAATGATGGCGCACTCATCCGCGGAGACAGCGGCCCGCGCGCAGGCGCTCCGGGCGCTGCGCTCGCTGGCGAAGGGGCCCATGCGAACGCGGTGAACTTCTTCGCCTGAAACCCGCGCCATATCAATGGCGACGCGCTCACCGGGCTTGAGGTCCGGCTCGCGGCCCAGAATGTCGAAATAGCGGCGGCTGGCGCGGTCGATGGTGGAATAGGAGCCCACCTGTGCGTAGTAGCGCCCCTCCGGCGCGGAAAGCGCGGCAACCTGCACCGAGCCTGCCGAACTCCGGCCCGGACGGGCGAGAGGCTTCGGCACGGAAGCGCTGATGGAGCCCGTGACGAGGCCGGCATAGGGATCGTCGTTCCAGGCAACCTGCGTATATTGAGGCCGCGCGGCGGGACGAGCCGAGGTGGTCGGAATCTCGATTGTCTTCTCGACCAGCCGGTCCATGCCGCCACGGTCGTAAACCCTTACCTCCTGCCGCTCGCGCGGAGCCGGGTCCACGAGCCCCCGCTCCTTCTGGATCACGAATAACGCCACCAGCACCGCGCCGAGGACCAGCCAGAAGCGGTCGCGCTGAGCCTTTTCGAACATGTCTGCCCCCATCCCTTTTCCGCCGCAGCGGCCGATGGGAGGAGACTCGCTCCATATGGTTAACTCACACTTAAACTGGCCCGAACTGGGACAATTATCCTCGGGCCGGGAGAAATGTGTGAGCTATTCCAACAACTTGGTTCAGGCAGCAATTACGCTCGCGGCATCCCTGTAGCCGACCCCAAGCGCATCGGACACCGCCTTGTAGGTCACCTGCCCCTTGTGGACGTTGAGCCCCGCAAGAAGGTGCGGATTGTCGAGCAGGGCCTGACGATAGCCCTTGTCCGCAAGCGCCAGCGTGAAGGGGAGCGTCGCGTTGTTGAGGGCGAAGGTCGAGGTGCGCGCGACGGCGCCGGGCATGTTCGCGACGCAGTAGTGGACGACCTCGTGCTTCACATAGGTCGGCTCGGCATGGGTGGTCGGATGCGAGGTCGCGAAGCAGCCGCCCTGATCGATGGCGATATCGACCAGCACCGAACCCTTCTTCATCTGCTTCACCATATCTTCCGTCACGAGCTTCGGCGCGGCCGCACCGGGAACGAGAACGGCGCCTATGACGAGATCCGCGCCCAGCACGCTTTCCTCGATCGCATCGACCGTGGAATAGATCGTGTTGAGGCTCGGCCCGAACTGCATGTCGAGTTCGTAGAGACGGTGGAGATTGAGATCGATCACCGTGACATGGGCTTCGAGGCCCATCGCCATGCGCGCGGCATTGGTACCCGACACGCCGCCGCCCAGAATGACGACTTTCGCGGCGGGAACGCCGGGCACGCCGCCCAGCAGCATGCCGCGCCCGCCCTGCGCGATCTCGAGGCAATGCGCGCCCGCCTGGATCGACATTCGGCCAGCCACCTCCGACATCGGCGCAAGAAGCGGCAGACCGCCGCGCTGGTCGGTCACGGTTTCATAGGCGATGGCGATGCAGCCCGACTCCATGAGCCCGCGCGCCTGCTCGGGATCGGGCGCGAGGTGCAGATAGGTGAAGAGGATCTGGTTCTCGCGCAGCATCTTCCATTCGGCGGGCTGCGGCTCCTTCACCTTCACGATCATGTCGGCCCTGGCGAAGATTTCCTCCGCCGTATCGACGATCTTCGCGCCGGCGGCTTCATATTGCTCGTCGAAGAGACCGATGCCGAAACCCGCGCCCTTCTGCACCAGAACCTCATGCCCGTGATGCACCGCCTCGCGGACGGCGGGCGGCGTCATGCCGACGCGATATTCGTGAACCTTGATTTCCTTGGGGACGCCGATGCGCATGGGATGCCTCGTGAGGGGAGGGAACTGACGAAAAGTGTAGCGCGCGGCAGAACCGCCTCCAAGGAGGGGTATGGAGCCAATCGGGGCTATGCGTTTAATATATTGATCGGGATATGGATAGCGGAAAACCCGGACAAACCGGAAGAGTGCCTGTGAAAGACGCATTACTGCCGGGAGAAGCGGCAACGCGCGTCACGCCAGCGTCATGTAAACGTCCGCTATCTTAAACACCGGTACGGCAAGGCGGCGGGCCGCGCGCCACCATGCTAGAAGGCGGCGAGGGAGAGACGATGGCTTATCTTTTCGACGATGAACTGCGCGGCGCGATCGAGGCGAGGCTCAGGGCTTTTCCGCGAGAGGGGCTTCACGACGGCGCACTGAAGCGCGCGGCGGTGGCGATCACCGTGGTGCCGCATGAAGGGCCGCACGGGCCGGGCGCAGGCTTCCTGCTGACAAGGCGCGCCCCGAAGATGAACGCCCATGCCGGCCAATGGGCGCTGCCGGGCGGCAGGCTCGACGAAGGCGAGGACGCGCTGGAGGCGGCGCTGCGGGAGTTGCGCGAGGAAGTGGCGCTCGACCTTGCTCCTACCCAAGTGCTTGGAATGCTTGACGATTATCCGACGCGGTCCGGCTACCTCATCACGCCTGTCGTGGTCTGGGCGGCGGATACGCGGGCGATGAAACCGAACCCCGGCGAGGTCCAGTCGATCCACCCTTTCCCGCTCGAGGAACTGACAAGGGAGGACTCGCCCGTCTTTCTCGAAATACCCGAAAGCGAGCGGCCGGTGATCCGCCTGCCGCTCGGCGAGGATCACATCCACGCGCCGACGGCAGCCGTGCTCTATCAGTTCGGAGAAGTGGGATTGCGCGGACGGGCGACGCGCGTCGCCCATCTCGAACAGCCCGTCTGGGCCTGGCGCTAGAGGTCAGGCGGGCTGCGCCGGAAGGCCCCCGCGATGATGAAAGCCGAGCTTTTCCAAGGCCTTGTCGAAAGCCGCGGCGGGAAAGCGCGCCCATGCCTTCTCGTGGAAGAAGAAGACGACCGTGTTCACCGCAGGCTCGATCAGCGCGACGCCCGCCGCGATGGCGAATTCGCCGGTGAGCGCATAGGTCACGCCGAAGCCCACCGAGAAGTGGAGCGTGGCGTAGGTCATGGTCTTCACGAGGTCGCGCATGGGTCTGGTCCTTTGAAAGTCGCACTTGCGACTTATTCTTATTTAAAGAAAGGAGCCGGATTGTCAAGGGCGGGCATAAAGGCGGGGTCACCGTCATCGAAACGTCATCGAACCGTTACAAACCGCCGGGGATATCCCCGCCCCGCTCCGAAGCGCGCTTATCCCCGGCTAACGAGCGGCGGCGAGAATGACGGGAGAGGAGACGGCCGGTGTGCAGGCCAGGGTGCGATAACGCGCAAGCGCACACGCCACGTCTCCGCCTTTCGCTCATTTGATGGAGACCGCCTATGCCCCCGCTGCCGATCACGCCCATGCGCGCAAGGCGCACCATTTCCGTGACCGATTTCCGCAAGAACCCGTCCGCGCATATGAGGGGAGCAATGGGCGACACACTCGCCATCCTCTCGCGCAACCGTGTCGAGTTCTACGCCGTGCCGCCGGAACGCTTCGAAGGGCTGATCGACCGGCTTGAGGCGCTGGAGGGAGGGGGAAGGAGCAAACTGCACGCACAGCACCGAACAGCAATTTGTTAAGTTAAATCACGTGCTCACTATAGCAAAGGGACAAGAGAATCATGTCGAGCGCTGAGCGTAAGTGCCCTATATGGGCTACCCCCGCAAAAGAAGAACCAACATCTCGCGACGGCACCGAAATCATCTCTCCTCGCACAGACGGACGATATTTCATCACACGCACAGCCCAAGCGATGCTTCAAAGCGTCGATGACCCCTCTGTGAAGGCTCGCCTGACTACTTGGATCGTCGACCAACATAACCTCGGGATAGACTGCCCCGAAATCTCGAGCACGATACTCGATGAGATGAAAGTCGCGCCTTCGCTCGACGTTCGGCGTAGAGCTGATCGACTACTCGAATTCCTAGAAGCCGCAATACCAATGATTGGCCAACCCCTCAAATTCTCCTATCGAGAGGGCGACGCCTATCCGGAAATGCTGGCTTGGACTGAGTCCACACGGGCCGAAGAAATACGTTTTCTCCTAAAATTTCTCGATCAAACTGGCGCCATTCAACTCACGGAGGTTATCGGAGGAGGAAGCGTTTATATCGCGATGGATGGTTACGCACGCCTCGCCGACATAAAGAAAAAGGAAATCGCCTCGGAACAAGCCTTTATTGCGATGTGGTTCAGCGAGGAGACTCTGGCAGTGAGAAACGCCATTAAGAATGGCATTCTCAATGCTGGTTATACTCCTCGCGTTATTGATGAACTGCACCACAACAACAAGATCGACGACGAGATCATCGCGGAAATCAGACGCTCCAGATTCCTTGTTGCCGACTTCACTCACGGTGAAGCAGGAATGCGAGGTGGGGTTTATTATGAAGCTGGTTTCGCACGTGGATTGGGAATGGAAGTCATTTCGACATGCCGTGCCGATTTGCTAGCGGAGAACAAGATTCACTTTGATACGCGGCAGTACAACCACATCGGCTGGCACCCCGAAAAGTTGGATGAGTTCACCAAGGCGTTGTCGGATAGAATTTCGGCAACGATCGGCGACGGTCCCAGAAAGACCGAAAGCTAGAAGACAGACGCGAGTCAGATGGGTCCCGGCTTTCGCCGGGATGACACTTCTGGTTGTGGCAAGGCTTGTGTTCAGGGCCCACCCTCCCCCTGTGGGAGGGTCGAAATTGGCGAGCGCCAGCGAAGCGAATTTCGGGGAGGGGTAAGCGGAGAGCGACAGCACATCAATCTTCGCCGTGAGCGGAGTCCCCCTCCCCGAACGAGCTTCGCTCGTTCGACCCTCCCACAGGGGGAGGGTGGTTCAGATGGAAAGGCTTGGGGGTGCGGCTCTGGATTGCTTCGTCGCCGCTTCGCCCGCTCCCTCCCTCTCCCCTCTGGGGCGAGGAGCGAACAGTCTCACGCCAGCGTCAGGATCACAGGGCCGTTCTTCGTTGCGACGAGGGAGTGTTCGTATTGCACCGTGGGGGCGGAAGGATCGGAGACGAGCGTCCAGCCATCGTCGAGTTCGGCGGCGAAGTCGCCGCCCATCGAAAGGAAGGGTTCGATGGTGAAGACCTGGCCCTCATGGATGAGGCGGCGGTCGGAGGGATCGCGCCAGGTGGAAATCCCTTCGGGCTCTTCATGCAATGAGCGGCCGACGCCATGGCTCGCGAGATTGCGGATGAGCGTATAGCCGCCCTTGTCGGCGAAGCGCTCGATACTGTCGCCGATGGCATTGAGGCGGCCGCCCGGCTTCACCGCACGAATGCCCTCCCACATGGCGCGCTTCCCGTCGCGGCAGAGACGCGCGACATGGGACTTCACCGGCGGCACCGGGAAGCTCGCGCCGGTGTCGCCGAAGAAGCCATCCTTCTCCGCGGACACATCTATATTGACGAGATCGCCGGCGCGGATGATGCGGGTCCCCGGAATCCCATGCGCGATCTCTTCGTTGACGCTGATGCAGGTCGCGCCCGGAAACTTGTAGGCCAGTTCGGGCGCGGAGCGCGCGCCTTCCTTCTCGAGCATGGCGCGGCCAAGCGCGTCGAGTTCCGCCGTCGTCATGCCGGGCTCGATGGCGGCGCCCATGGCGGCAAGCACCTGCGCGACGATGCGGCCGATGGCCTTGAGGCCTTCCAGTTCTTCTTCGGAGGTAATGGTCATGGCAGGAGTTTAGCGCGATGCGCGGCTTTGCGCTTTTCAAAAAGAAGGTGTCACCCCGGCACTCGTTGCCGGGGCCCACCCTGCCTTCGCCGAAGCGAAGCTCCGGCTTCGCGCAGGCAGGTCACGGCGCCTCTTGCTACAGCTTTCAACGAGTATGGGGACTGAGCCCGGAGAACAATTGCTATTGCTGAGGGAACCAATGGGTCCCGGGGACAAGCCCCGGGATGACATTGTTGTTTTGGCGAGGGAGCAACTCCACCGCTTTAGCTTGGTCGAAACCGTTGAGGCCCTTCAACCTTCCCTACCGCTGCACCATCTTCTGTGCTTCCGCCGCAAACTTCTTCGCGCCCTCGCCATTGCCCTCGCGGAGCGCGGCGAGATCGACCGGCACGGTGATGCCTTTCTGCGCGGCGGGACGCTGGGCAATGGCATCGAGCCAGCGCTGGAGGTTCGGCAGATCGTCTATCTCGACGCCCGACCATTTATGCGTGCGGACCCAGGACCAGTTGGCGATGTCGGCGATGGAATAATCGCCCGCGAGATACTCGTTCTCCTTCAGGTGACCATCGAGAACGGTGAAGAGACGCTTCGATTCGTTCTGGTAGCGGTCGATGGCGGGCTGAATTTTTTCGGGGAAATAGCGGAAGAAGACATTGGCCTGACCCATCATCGGGCCGATGCCGCCCATCTGGAACATGAGCCACTGGATGACGCGGCTGCGCCCCTTTGCATCCGCCGGCATCAGCCTGCCCGTTTTCTCGGCAAGATAGATCATGATGGCGCCGGACTCGAAAACCGCGAAATCACCCTCGTCGCGATCGACGATCGCGGGAATGCGCCCGTTCGGATTGATCTTCAGGAAGGCCGGTTCCTTCTGCTGGTTCTTCTGCAGCTCGATCGCGTGGACCTCGTAAGGGAGCCCAAGTTCTTCAAGCGTTATCGAGGCTTTCCAGCCATTGGGCGTGGAGGCGGTGTAGAGATCGATCATGGGCGGTGCTCGCTTTCCCGGAATGCGGAGTGGGCTTCTATTGACGCTTAACGTGCCATTTTCCACGGCCGCAAGCCAGCGGGATGTCGGGACGCGCCTTGCCGGGCGCAAGAGCGGACTGCCGAAATCTTTTGCACCGCACATGAACTTTTCGTGAGGTTTCCGCTTGCGGAAAGGAGAGGGCTTTGCCGCCGCTTGCGCCGGGGCAACGCCCGTTTAAAATTTTTGACGCTTTTGCGAAGGGAAACGGCGGGTGCGCTTGCGCCGATGCGAAAACCATTGAACACTGACGATCTCTCGGCCGCTCGACCTCAAGGCAGGGGCGGGGCACAGACACCACAAGACGGAGGACGACATCCAATGAACCGCAAGAGAGGCATGGCCGGACTGCTGGGAGCGATCTCGCGCCGGCAATTCATGACGGGAGCGGCCGCAGTTGGCCTCAGCATCACTTCGATGCCGAAATTCGCTTCCGCCGCCGAGGAGAAGAAGCTGAGCTTCTATAACTGGGATACCTATATCGGCGAGACGACGCTGGCCGACTTCCAGGAAGCGACCGGCATCGAGGTGAAGATGGACCTCTTCGCCGACAACTCGGAACTCTTCGCGAAGCTGCGCGCCGGCAATCCCGGCTACGACGTCATCGTGCCGTCGAACGACTGGATCCCGCGCATGGTCGCGGCCGGCATGTTGCAGGAACTCGATCACTCGAAGATTCCGAACATGAAGAACCTGTTCCCGCGCTTCCTGGACGAACCCTTCGATCCGGGCCGCAAATATTCCGTTCCCTATATGTGGGGCACGATCGGCATCGGCTACCGCAAGTCGAAGGTCTCCTCGGTGCCGGACAGCTGGAAGGTGCTCTACGACAGCGACGAATATGCCGGCAAGATCGCGCTGCTCTCCGATTGCGGCACGATGATCGGCTGCGCGCTGAAATATCTCGGCTACTCCGTCAACTCGACCGACAAGGCCGAGAACGAGGCGGCGGCCGAGCTCATCATCAAGCAGAAGAAGAACATCAAGTCCTTCGCCGAAGACAACGGCCAGGACCTGCTCGCCTCGGGCGAAGTCGACATCACCATGGAATATAATGGCGATATCGCGCAGCTCATGAGCGAGGACGACGATGTCGGCTTCGTGCTGCCCAAGGAAGGCGGCATTATCTGGGAAGACACGCTGGCCATTCCGACCGGCGCGCCGCACCCGGAAAACGCGCATGCCTTCATCAACTATATCTACGAGCCCGAGCCCAACCAGCTCATCACGGACTACATCCAGTACGCGACGCCGAACAAGGCGGGCTTCGACCTGATGCCGGAAGAGTACCGGACCAACCCGGCCATCTTCCCGCCGGAAGAAGCCATCGCGGCTTCCGAGACGGCAGCCTATCTCGGCGAGGACGTGGTGCAGATGCGCGAGGAGCTCTGCACGAAGATCAACGCCGCCTGAGCGGAAACGGGGGCGGGCAGGAAACTGCCCGCCCTTTTCAATTCTGCTATCCTGTTGCCGGCCTCTTTCAATCTCCGCCACGCTGGAGACGGAGATTGAAAGGGACCGGCGGGGCCGGAGAGGGGGAACCTCCGCCCGCCGTTCGAGTTGTGTTTCTCTTTCCTGCCCTTCGGGGGGCCTGCACATGGAAAACTGGAAGAGATCGGCAAAGGCGTTCTTCGCGGCCTTTACGCCGCCGACGTTCTGGCTCGTCGCCTTCTTCATCATTCCGCTCTCGCTGATCTGGCTCTACAGCTTCTCGACCAAGACGGGCGTGACCGACATCACGCTCGACTGGAACCTGCAGCAATATGCCCGCGCGCTGGAGCCGCTCTATCTCGGCATCTTCTGGAAATCGATCGTCATGGCGGCGGCGACGACGGCGATCTGTCTCGTGGTCGCCTTTCCGGTCGCCATCGCCATCGTCTTCTCCAAGCCGACGATGCGCATGTGGCTGCTGCTCCTCGTCATCCTGCCCTTCTGGACGAACCTGCTGATCCGCACCTATGCGCTGATCGCGGTGCTCAGAACCAACGGTTTCATCAATAACGGCCTCGAATGGATCGTGGTGAACGCGGACTGGCTGCTTTCCTTCGTCGGGCTGGGCGACAACCGCATCGTCGGCCCCTTCGAGCCGCTGGCGCTGCTCTACAACAACACGGCGGTCGTCTTCGGCCTCGTCTATGTGAGCCTTCCCTTCATGGTGCTGCCGCTCTATGCCGCGCTCGACCGGCTCGACCGCTCCTACCTGGAAGCGAGCCTCGACCTCGGTGCGGGCCATATCCGCACCTTCTTTTCCATCGTCGTGCCGCTGGCGCTGCCGGGCATTGCGAGCGGCATCGTCATCACCTTCATTCCGGCCATGGGCTCCTACCTCACGCCCGACCTTCTCGGCGGCACGGACAGCCAGATGATCGCGAACGTGATCGCGAGCCAGTTCAAGCAGGCGAACAACTGGCCCTTCGGCGCGGCGCTGAGCTTCCTTCTCATGTATGCGACCTTCTTCGCGCTGGCGATCCGCGCCGTGCTGATGAGGAAGGAAGGAAGAGGAGACGTCAGATGAGCCTCTTCAAGCGCAACCCCGACCCGATGGGCCCGCTCGACTATTCGCGGCGGCTCTCGCTCCGGATCACCGTGGCGGTGACGCTCTTCTTCCTTTATGCGCCGATCATCGGCCTCATCGCCTTCTCCTTCAACGACAGCCGCCGCAACGTCGTCTGGCGCGGCTTCACGACCGACTATTATGTGAAGCTCTTCAACAACGACGCGCTGATGCTCGCCTTCGCGAACTCGCTGACCATCGCCGTCTTCACCACGATCTTCTCGACCGTGCTCGGCGCGCTGACGGCCTATGTGCTCTGGCGCTACCGCTTTCCCGGCAAGGCAATCTACGAGGGCGGCATGGCGCTCCCCATCGTCATTCCCGAGATCTGCATGGGCGTGGCGATGATGGTCTTCTTCGCGCGGATCGGCTGGCCCTCCGGCATGATGTGGCCGTTCAACCTCTCGGCCATCACCATCGCGCATATCGCCTTCTCGTTTCCCTTCGCCGCGATCGTCATCCGCGCGCGGCTCGAAAGCTTCAATCCGGAGCTTGCCGAATGCGCGCGCGACCTCGGCGCGAGCGAGTTCCAGGTCTTCCGCGACGTGGTGGTGCCGCACATGAAGCCCGGCCTCATCGCGGGCGCGCTTCTCGCCTTCACGCTCTCGCTCGACGACTTCGTCATCACCTTCTTCACGAGCGGGCCGGACACGGTGACCTTCCCCGTGAAGATCTATTCCATGGTTCGCTTCTCGGTGACGCCGGAAGTGAACGCCGCCTCCACCGTGCTGATCCTGCTGACGCTGGTCGTGACCGCCTTCGCACTCAGGATGCAGAACAGGAACAACATGCTCGGCTCCGCCGCGCATTGACCGCCAACGAGTTTCGGAAAAGCCCCATGAGCGAAGCAGCAAAGAACCCCTCGGCCGGCGAACCGATCATCCGGATCGAGAATGTCAGCAAGATCTTCGGCGGCACCGTCAAGGCGGTCGACAATGTGAACCTCGAGGTCGCCCGCGGCGAGTTCTTCGCGCTGCTCGGCCCCTCGGGCTGCGGCAAGACCACGCTGCTGCGCATGCTTGCGGGCTTCGAGGTGCCGACGCATGGCAGGGTCATCATCGACGGGCAGGACATGTCCAAGGTGGCGCCGAACAAGCGCCCGATCAACATGGTGTTCCAGTCCTACGCGGTCTTCCCGCATATGTCGGTGGAGCAGAACGTCGCCTACGGGTTGAAGATGGACCGGCGGCCCGCGAAGGAAATCAGGGAGCGTGTCGCGGAAGCCCTCGATCTCGTGAAGCTTGGCTCTCTCGGCAAGCGCATGCCGGACGAGATGTCGGGCGGCCAGCGCCAGCGCGTGGCGCTTGCGCGCGCGCTTGTGAAGCGGCCCTCCGTGCTGCTGCTCGACGAGCCGCTCTCCGCCCTCGACGCGAAGCTCCGCGAGGCGATGCAGCTCGAACTCGTGCGCCTGCAGAAGACGGTCGGCATCACCTTCGTCATCGTGACCCACGACCAGTCGGAAGCGCTTTCCATGGCGAACCGGATCGCGGTGATGAATGCAGGCACGGTGCAGCAGGTGGCGCCGCCCGCGACGCTCTACGAAGCGCCCGCCAACCGCTTCGTCGCGGACTTCATCGGCAAGATCAACATGATCGAGGGCGACGCGGTCGCGGCGGGCGAAGGCGAAGTGAAGGTGACGGCGCCGGCGATCGGCGAGGTCACGCTGGCAGGAAACGCGACCGGCAAGGTGGCGCTCGCGGTCCGGCCGGAAAAGATCTTCGTGGACGAGAAGGAGCCGACCGATCCGAAACTCATCAAGGTGAAGGGCAAGGTCGGCGAAGTCGCCTATTTCGGCAGCTACTCCAACGTCTTCTTCGACATCGGCACGGGCGCGCCGCTGCAGGCCGACATCTCGAACGTCTCGAGCGACATCGAGGAGTTCACCTTCAAGGCGGGCGAGGAATACTGGGTCTACTGGCGCAAGGCCGACACGCTGGTGCTCGGCGACTGAGGAATCAGACCTCGTCTTCCTCGGTCGGCAGTTCGCCGCTCTCGGAAATCTTCTCGACCATGCGCACGATGCGCTCGATGAGCATGAGCGGCACCATCTCGCTCAGGGTGCGGATACCGTTCACCGCGAGCTTCGCGGCGGCGGGCTGATCGAGCTTGTCGCCGAGGCGCGAATAGAAGCCGACCACGGCGCGGCGCGCCAGAAGCTCGATCATCTGCGGATAGAAATCGTAGCTCTCGACCGTATAGCCGATATCGGGCACGAAGCCGTCGGCGCGCGTCTGCGAGATGATTTCCATGATGCGGACATTGCGCTGGTTGAGCCATTCGCCGCCGTCGCGCTGGTCGATATGGATGAGGCCGATCTCCGCGAACTTGCGGATATCGGCGAGAGGAAGCCCCGTATCCTTCGCGACATCGGCGAGCTTTTTCGGCGCGAGGTTCCGCCCGTCGGCGAGCAGCGGGCCCATCGCGACCTCGAGCCCGATCAGCGATTCGAACCCGCCCGCGGGTTCGCCCGTCTCCGAGGTGACGATGGTCTTGATGACCGAGAGCGGAAGATGACGCTCCTGCTGAAGCTTCCGGATGAGATTGAGCCGCTTCACATGCTCGCGGCCATAGGCCGCCACATTGCGCTTCGGCCGCACGGGTTCCGGCAGCAGGCCTTCGCGAATGTAGTAGCGGATGGTCTCGCGCCCGATGCCGGTCGCGGCCTCCAGTTCCTTCATCTTCATGTGTCTGGCTTCTTCATGATCCGGTACCGCCCGGGAAGGGCGGGCCTCCCCCCGGGGACGGCTTTTGATCAGTCTAACAGATTCCGCACAAAAATGCGTAGTACGAACTGCCGCTCCCGGAATACCGCAGCCAGGGCCTATCGATGCCGGCCGCGGCCCGCAATCTCGTTCATGAGTTCGACCTGGATCTGCTGAATTTCCATCAGACGCTGCCATTGATGGATGAGCAGGTGGTCGATCTTCTCGTGCAGATGCCTGATCTCGAGTTCGGCCTTGAGATTGATCTTGTAGTCGTTTCGGGCGCGGGCACGGTCGCGCGCCTCCTGCCGGTTCTGGCTCATCATGATGATGGGCGCCTGGATGGCGGCGAGGCAGGAGAGCACGAGATTGAGCAGGATGAAGGGATAGGGATCGAAGGGCGCGGCAAAGAGACCGGCGACATTGAGCGCGATCCAGCCGAAAAGCACCGCGCCGAAGAAGATGATGAAGCTCCAGCTGCCGCCGAAATCCGCGATGACATCGGCAAGCCGCTCGCCGAGCGAACGCTTCTCGTCGAAGGCTTCGTCCGCATTGGTCGAGAGGATGTCGTTTTCCTGGATGCTGCGGACGACTTCCTTTTCGAGTTCGTCGAGCTGCCCCTTGTCCGCCTCTATCGCGCGGCGGACATAGAGGTCGCGATAGCGGTTGAGATGCTCGCGGCAGATGCGGTCCTCAGGCGTGAGCGCTGGATGATCGTTGCGGATGAGCGCCAGAATGGGCTCCCGCACGGAGGAAATCGGAACCAGAGCGCCATGGCGCCTGCCCGGCCCGCAAATGATGCAGCTGTGAGCGTGATTGTCGTGAGCGAGCGACATGAGTCCCGTCCTGCCGTTTCCCTTCATCCGAGTATAGGCGAGCGGCAGCAAAAAGGGCGGTGCATCGCTGCACCGCCCTTCCCGTCCGGAGACGCCGGATTTCTCAGAGACGCTCGATGATCGTCACGTTGGCGAGGCCGCCGCCTTCGCACATGGTCTGGAGACCATAGCGCTTGTTCCTGGCCTTGAGCGCATTGACGAGTGTCGCCATGAGCTTGGTGCCAGACGCGCCGAGCGGATGGCCGAGCGCGATGGCGCCGCCATGCACATTGAGGCGTTCCGGATCGGCGCCGAGATGCTTCGCCCAGGCGACAGGCACCGAAGCGAAGGCTTCGTTCACTTCATAGAGATCGATGTCCTCGATCTTCATGCCGGCCTTCTTCAGCGCCTTTTCGGTGCCGGGGATCGGGGCTTCGAGCATGATGACCGGATCGCCGCCGACGACCGTCATGTGGTGGATGCGGGCGATGGGCTCGACGCCGAGCGCCTTGAGACCCTTCTCGTTCACGATCATGACGCCGGACGCACCGTCGCAGATCTGGGACGAGGTGGCGGCCGTGATCGCGCCGCCTTCGGCGAGCAGCTTCACGCCCTTGATGGCTTCCAGCGAGGCGTCGAAGCGGATGCCTTCGTCCACCTTGTGGATTTCCTTCGAGCCGTCCTCAAGCGTGATTTCGAGCGGCACGATTTCGTTATCGAAGAGACCGGCCTGCGTCGCCTTGATCGCCTTCTGGTGGCTGTTGAAGCCGAACTCGTCGAGCTGGTCCTTGGTGAGGCCGTATTTCTTGGCCATCATCTCGGCGCCGGCGAACTGGCTGAACTGGATGTTCGGGTAGCGCTCTTCCATCTTCGGGCTCTTGTAGATGCCGAAGCCGTTCTTGAAGGGAAGCGCTATCGGCATGCCCATCGGCACACGCGTCATGCTTTCGATGCCCGCCGCGATGACGACATCCATCGCACCCGACATGACGGCCTGCGCGCCGAAATGGAGCGCCTGCTGCGAGGAACCGCACTGACGGTCGACCGAGGTGGCCGGCACGGTTTCCGGCAGGCCGCCCGCGAGCACCGCGTTGCGCGCGACGTTCATGCCCTGCTCGCCCGCCTGGTCGACGCAGCCCACGATCACGTCCTCGATGAGCTCGGGATCGGCGCCGGTGCGCTTCACCAGATCCTCGATCACCTTGCCGCCGAGATCGACGGGGTGCCAGTCCTTCAGTTTGCCGCCCTTGCGGCCGCCCGCGGTACGGGCGGCGGCGACGATATAGGCTTCCGCCATTTTCATCTCTCCTTGGTTTGCTCGCCCGGCCCGGAACCCGGACACACGCGATGACGCTTCCTGATATGTATATACACGGTCGGTTTCGGCAACCACGATGCCCGCATATTTGCCGCACATCTTCTACACGAAGCGCACCTTGTCCAGCCGGAAACGCCCTCTTGCATGTGGCGCAAACACTGCTCAAAGTGGAAAGAAAGCCTTACAGCGCAAGAACTTGACGGTTTACGTAGCGTCACGGCGGAGCTGGTGGAAAGCTGTCCGAAAGCGCACGGGCGAAAGTCAAAAAAGTTCAGAGCCGTGACCCGGCGGAGGAGGAACCATCCCCATGAGCGACAAGAAAATCGACAATGCCATCGTCGACCCCAAGACCTATGCGCATGTCGACGAGTTCCATGAACTCTTCACGCGACTGCGCAAGGAAGACCCCGTGCGCTGGACGGAGCCCGACGAGTACCGGCCCTTCTGGACGGTGGCGAAGCATGCCGACATCATGGAAGTCGAGCGGCAGAACGACAAGTTCCTGAACGATCCCCGCCTGACGCTCCAGACCATCGAGGTCGAGGAGAAGGTGAAGGAGTTCACCGGCGGCCAGTCGAAGCTTATCCGCTCGCTCGTCGACATGGACAATCCCGACCACCGCAATTATCGCGGATTGACGCAGGCCTGGTTCATGCCGCCAAACCTGAAGGCGATCTCGGCGCGCGTCGACGCACTGGCCGAGAAATATGTCGACCGGCTGGAGGAGAAGGGCGGCGAATGCGACTTCGTCTCGGACGTCGCGGTCTGGTATCCGCTGCGCGTCATCATGACGGTGCTGGGCGTGCCGGAGGAAGACGAGCCCATCATGCTGAAGCTGACGCAGGAACTCTTCGGCTCGACCGATCCGGAGCTCCGCCGCGAGAACGCCGACTTCAACGTCAACACGGTGACGGACTTCTTCAACTACTTCAACGCGCTGACGGAAGACCGCCGCAAGAATCCAAAGGACGACGTGGCGAGCGTGATCGCGAATGCGACGATCGACGGCGAGCCCATCGGCCATCTGGAGGCCATGTCCTATTATGTGATCGTTGCGACGGCGGGCCACGACACGACGAGCTCGACCGCGGCGGGCGGCCTCCTTGCGCTGATGCAGAACCCGGAACAGTTCGCCAAGCTCAAGGCCGATCCTGACAAATATCTGAACGGCGCCATCGACGAGATGATCCGCTGGACGACGCCGGTGAAGCACTTCTTCCGCACCGCCGCCGTCGACTACGAGTTGCGCGGCAAGAAGATCAAGGCGGGCGACAACCTGCTGATGTGCTACTGGTCGGCGAACCGCGACGAGGACGCCTTCGACGATCCCTTCACCTTCAACATCGAACGCTCGCCGAACAAGCACCTCGCCTTCGGCTATGGCGCGCATCTCTGCCTTGGCCAGCACCTGGCCAAGATGGAAATCAAGGCGCTCTACAAGGAGCTTCTCGCGCGGCTCGACCATATCGAGCTCGCGGGCGATCCGGCCTTCGTGGAGGCGAGCTTCGTTTCCGGCCTGAAGCGCTTGCCCGTGCGCTACTCGATGAAGCGCAAGGCAGCCTGAGCGGCGCACAGGACGAAAAGACGCGAAGCGGAAAAGGCGGCTCGAAGGAGCCGCCTTTTTTCATGACCCCTTCAGACCGGCGCGGGAATGGCGCGGCGATAAAGATGCCATGTCGCATGGCCGAAGACGGGCAGCACGACAAGAAGCCCGAGAAAGAGAGGCGCGGAAGCGGCAAGGATCGAGAGCGTGACGAAGACGCCCCAGCCCAGCATCACGACAGGGCTCTGGAACACGGCCTTCACCGAGGTGATCATCGCGGTGACGATGTCGAGATCGCGCTCGAGCAGCATGGGAATCGAGAAGACCGTGATCGAAAAGAGGACGAGCGCGAGGAAGCCGCCAACGACATGACCGGCGGCGAGAAAAATGAGGCCGGACTGCGTGGTGAAGACGACGGTCAGGAATTGCTCGAAGGAGGCGAAGGAAACGAGACCGAGACAAAGCGCGATCAGCAGGCGGACCTGATACATCCAGACCCAGAAGACGAAGAGCATGACGAAGGCCATCCACGAGACTTCGCGGCGGCGCTGCGCCCAGATGACGGCGGCGACATCGCGGAAGGCGGGGCGCTCCCCTTCCGCGAGGCGGCGGCTCACCTCGTAAAGACCGACCGCGGCGAAGGGGCCGACAAGCGGAAAGCCGATGGCGAAAGGATAGATGAGCCAGGGCATGTCCCAGACGGTGAGCGAGGCGACGATGACGATACCGATGACGGCGATGAAGCCGCCTGTCGCGAGACCGAAAAGCGGCGCGCGAAGGAAATCGCGCCATCCCGCCTTCAGCGCGGCGAAAAGATCGCCGAAGGTCATGGTGTGGATCGGTTGACCGGCCGCACCCGGCGCCGGACGATCCGTGGAAAGCCCCTGCATCTTCTTCCCTCCCCCTCGCATCGAAGCCGATACGAGAAGGATTATGAGCGAAAGAACGCCGCGCCGCCTAGCGGTTTCATGCCGCGGCGGCAGGAGCCCCCGCGACACCGCTTGCGAGATAGTGGGCCCAGGCGGCGGTGAGGACTGCCGCCTCTCCAATGCCGAAGACATAGCGGTCCGGCCGGACAAGAACGGCAGGCGCATCGCCGAGAAGCATCGCGAGATACCCTTGCGGGTCGGGCAGATCGCGGCAGAGCACCGTGAAGCCGCCCGCATCGGCGAAGGCGCGCGCGGCCTCGCAATCCTCGCGGACGATCAGGATCGGCGCATAGCCCGCCGCATCGTCGAGCCGGGCCGCCCCATGCCCGGGATCGGGGAAGACCGCCCCGCCGCCCGCAAGGATGCCGGTCGCGATGCCCTGCAGCGTCATCATGCCTTTCATGCGGGCGTCTTCCGGCTGGGCGAGCATGCCTTCGTCGCGCAGGCGCGCTTCTTCCGCATCCCGCGTGCAGACGACCTTGCCCATCGAGACGGCCATTTCCGTGATCATGCGCACATGAGGTTCACGCTCGGCCTGATAGCTGTCGAGAAGGCTCTCATCCGCGCGACCGCGCAGGACCGCCTCGATCTTCCAGGCGATGTTCGCGGCATCGCGCGTGCCCGAGCAGAGACCCTGCCCCATGAAGGGCGGCATCTGGTGCGCGGCATCGCCCGCGAGAATGACCGGACCTTGACGCCACTTCTCCGCGACGAGCGCATGAAAGCGATAGACGGCGCGGCGCTCGATATCGAGGGAGGCGGCACCCGCGTAAGGAGCGAGCATGGCGGCGATGGCTTCATCGCTCGTCACATCTTCCGGGGTCTCGCCGTCGAGCAGCATGAATTCCCAGCGGTGACGGCCGGGCGCCATCGGCATGGAGGTGACGGGGCGCGCGGGATCGCAATGCTGAAGGCCGACAGTCGAGAGCCGCGTCACGCCGTTCTGCAACACCGTGTCGATGACGAGCCAGGGCTCGTCGAAACCCATATCGTCAAGCGCGATGCCGGCGGAGCGGCGCACGAGACTGTTGCCGCCGTCGCAGCCGATAATGAAACGCGCTGCGACTTCGTAAACGCCACTCTCGCCTTCCACTTCCGCGACGATGCCCTCGCCCGCAACCTCATAGCCCTTGAGCGCATGGCCGAGCCGCGTCGAGACCGACGGCATTTCGGCAAGGCGGGCGCGCAGCGCATGTTCGAGCGTCGGCTGGTGGAACATGGAAGAAAAGGGCCAGCCGGTGGGCGCGAGTTCGCCGCCCGGCGTGAAACCCATGAGAAGCTCGCCCGCGGCATTGCGAAACTCATAGGCCGATAGCGGCTGGCTTGCCGCCGCCACGGCTTCCGCCCCGCCCGCGAGATGGAGAAGGCGCATCGTCTCGTGATCGAGATGAGCGGCGCGCGGCAGCGGATAGACGTGCCTGTCGCGCTCGATGGCGATGGCGGAAACGCCCATGCGCCCGAGATAGACGCCGAGCGCCGCACCCACGGGCCCAAGCCCGACGATCAGGACTTCCGTTTGCTCGCGCTTCATGATGCGCCTCCCCCAGACTTTTTATGCGGCTTCGATGACCGTCTCGGCCTTTTCCGGCACGACGCGATTTTCGATAGAACCGAGCTTTTCGACCTCGACGCGAACGACGTCGCCTTCCTTGAGGAACTGCATCGGCTTCATTGCCGCGCCGACGCCGCCGGACGTGCCCGTGAAGATCACGTCGCCCGGGTCCAGCGTGAAGGCCTGGCTCAGATGCGCGATCTGGTCGAAGCAGTTGAAGATGAGATGCTTCGTGTTCGAGTTCTGGCGGAGCTCGCCATTGACCCAGCACTTGATGTCGAGCGCATGCGGATCGCCGACTTCGTCGGGCGTCACGATCCACGGGCCCGTGGGACCATGCGTGTCGAAGCTCTTGCCGATCTGCCATGTATTCGTGCGGAGCTGCCAGTCGCGCACGCTGACATCGTTGCCGACGAAATAGCCCGCGATCACTTCATGCGCGCGTTCCTTCGGCACATGCTTGCAGCGCTTGCCGATGACGAAACACATCTCCGCCTCGTAATCGAGCAGCGAGGAAACGGCGGGAAGCGCGATATCGGCGTAAGGGCCGGTGATGCAGTTGTGCTGCTTGTTGAACCAGACCTGATGCTCGGGCATCGCCTGCCCGGATTCTTCCACATGGTCGCGGTAGTTGAGGCCGATGGCGAGAACCTTGCCCGGAAAGGGAATGGGCGCTTCGAGCGTCACCTTGTCGAGGGGAATGGTACTTGCCTCTTCCGCCGCCGCACGCGCCTTCGCCATTGCAGCTTCGCTCGAGATGAGCGCGATCATGTCGCGCGGAAGATCGGGCACAGCAACCGAGAGATCGACGATGCCGCCATCGCGGACGACGCCGATGCGTGTGGAGCCACCCTCGGTAAAGGTTGCGAGTTTCATGCTTCCAGTTCCTTCGTTGAATTCTTGTCAGGAGCCCATGGAGGGCGGCGCTTCCGGTCCCCACTGGTTGCCCATCAGCTTGTCGATGCCGACGACATTGGGCGGTGTTTCATTGTTGAAGAGATCGCCATCGGTCCAGTGTTCGACCGTGTGACCCCAGGGGTCGCGCCAGTAGTCGAAGATCTGGCTGCCGAGAATGTGCCGGCCAACGCCCCATTCATGCCTGCGGCCCGACTTCTCCAGCACCTGGTGACCGGCCATGAGATCGTCGAAATTCGCGACCTCGAAGGCGGCGTGATTGAAGCCGGGCGTGCCCGTGCCGACGGGGAAAAGCGTGTGATGATCGACATGCGTCGCGCCGCGGTCGCAGCGCAGGAAGGCGCCGATGGGCGCGCCGGGCGCGATCTCGATTTCGTCGGAGGTGACGAGGCCGAAGCGTTCCTTGTACCAGGCCTCGCTTTCGCGAAAGTCCTTCACATTGATCACGCAATGGCCGAGGCGCTTCACCTGCGAGGGACCGGGCTCGACACGAAGGGGCACACCGCGTCGCGGACGGTCGCCTCCGTCATTGTGAACGAGGCGACGCTTGAGCGCGATCGCTTCCGGCGCGGTCTGCCCGGCGACGACATCGACGGGAAAGCCGTTCGGGTCGGTGAAGCGGACGATCCTGCCGCCGCCCGGCGCATCGCTCTCCTCGACGGGCAGGCCGAATTCCCGGCCGAGCCTTTCGAGGTCGGCAACGCTTTCCGCATAGAAGCCGAGGCCCGCGAAGCCAGGCTCTCCAAGCTCCGTCACATGAGCGAAGGGCAGCGGGTCCGTGCCGCGCATGAAGAGCTTGTCCGCGCGCCGCTCCGCGCGATGAAGGCCGAACTCCAGAAGGAATTTTTCCATCTCGTCGAGATCGGGCGCGCGGAAGCGCACATAGGCAATATCGGTGACCTTGATCATTTTCTTTCCTCCCTGAACCGCCTGGCGCGCCTTTTCACAGGAAACTGAAACCCGTCGCATCGAAAGGACGGGACAGGATGTCCTGCACGTCCGTCTCCGCCACGCCGAGGCCACGCAACAACATCTGCGCGATGTCATGCGCATAACCTTCGCCGCGCAGGATTTCCGTGCCCGCGCCCGTATCGAGGAGATGACGCATGGCGGCTGTCGCGAGACCGACGATGAAGTGCAGCGCGACCTGTTCGTCCGGCACATGGATGCGGCCTTGTGCGATGCCCGCGCGAATGTCGTCGAGGAGCGGCAAGTTCCCCGCACTGCCGACGGCGAGACCGCCGTCATAGAGACGCGAGAGCATCGCCGCCTTGTCGGGGTTGCTGACCACATTGGCCATGAAGAGGCGAACACCGCGCGCGATGCGTTCCGCCGGGTCGCCGATACCCTCATTGAGCCGCGTGACCGCAGCATCGAGATCGTGGCGGATTGCGGCGCCGACCGCCCGTGCGATCTCCGACCGGTCCGTGAAGTAGTTGTAGAAGGTGCCCTTCGCGACGCCCGCGACATTGACGATCTCGTCGATCGTCGTCGCATCCACGCCCTGCTTTGCGAAAAGCTTGAGCGACGCCTCGACGAGAATGGCCCGCATCCGCTCCCGGCGCAGCGATCCGGCCTCGTCCTGCTTCGCGGCAACGGCGTTCCGGCTGGCCATGTTTCTCTCCCCGAGGCGTTTCGCCAATTGTGACTAAATGGTCAAATAATGACTATATAGTCAACTAGACGGGCAGTCAGTTTTCCCTCCTCTCCGTGCAACGCAAGGAAAGTCGTTTGGAATCAGAGAGATACAGAAAGTGACCGCTGGTCAGACCGTCGGGAACATCTTCGAGCGCATGGGGCACCCCTCATGGAGGAGACCGCGAAAAAGGAGATCGATTTCGAGATCGATCAAACCTTCAGGATCGGTCCAGGGGAACTCGTTATGGGTGATCATGAGGGAAACGATCCCGTGACCGCCCGCCCAGATCGCCTCGGCGAGGAGATCCGTGTCGCCGTGGCGCGTCATGCCCCTGTTGACCGCCTCGCGCACGGCGCCATCCAGAACACCGAAAGCGAGCGATCCCTTTGACGGCCGGGCTTTCGCCTCCTCCGTCCGGGGAACGGCCATGCCGGCGCGGACGAGCCCCGACATCGGCGTCATGAAGACGAGGCGATAGGCCTCCGGATGCGAGAGACCATAGTCGATATAGGCGCGCATCGCCCGACGCAGCCTCTCGAGCGGTTGCGCCTCGCTCTCGATCGCGCGTGAAAGCGCCTCGAGAAGGTCGGAGAAGAAGTCCTCGATGATGACGAAGAGGATCGCCTCCTTGTTCTCGAAATGCTGATAGATCGCCGCCTGGGTGATGCCGACTTCCTTTGCGATCTTGCGCATGGAGACATGCTCGATCCCCTCGCCCGAGAAGAGCGCCTTGGCGGCGGCCACGATCTGACGGCGGCGCTCCTCGGGGGAAAGACGGCGGCGGGGCGGCCTGCCCGGCATTTCCGCGGGGGCCTTCTCTTTCCTCGCCTGTCGCGGGGCCGAATCCGAGGGCCCCTTTCCCGTTTTTTTCGCCATGAACGCTAATTAACACCGTTCGGGAGGGTTGACCATCATCGGAGGTACGCTAAATAAACACCGTTAGGTAATTAGGGAGGCTGGGAATGGGGTCCTTCTCGCGCATGGTACGCCTTGCCGCGATTTCCGCGGTGGTTTTGTCGCTTGCTGCCTGCGGCGAGGACCCCGGAGAGCCGGAAGCGGAGGCGGCGGCGATCCCCGTGCAGGTGGCGGAGGCCCGCCCCGCGCCGGAAGCCGCCTATGTGACGGCTTTCGGCCTTGTGCGCCCGGACCTCGACGCGACCCTTTCCTTCAAGATTTCGGGCCTCGTGAAATCCATCGCCGTCGATACGGGCGACCGGGTGAAGAAGGGCGACGTGCTCGCCGAACTCGACATGCGCGAGATCGGCGCCGATGCCCGCCGCGCGGCAGCCGCCGCAGCCAAGGCGAAGCGCGACGTGGAGAGGCTGAAGCCGCTCTTCGAAAAGGGCTTTGCAAGCAATCAGGCCATGCAGGATGCGGAAACGGCCTATGACCTTGCCGTGGCGGAGCGGCAGCGCGTCGAATTCAACCGTCAGCTATCGACCATCACGGCGCCCGCGGACGGCGTGGTCCTCTCGCGCATGGCCGAGCCCAACGAGATCGTGAGCGCGGGTGCGCCGATACTCACCGTGAGCCAGGGCGGCGGCGGCTTCATCCTGAAATCCGGACTGGCCGACCGCGACGTCGCGCAGATCCGGGTAGGTGCAAAGGCGCATGTGACGCTCGATGCCTTTCCGGATCGGGAAATCGCAGGCACCGTTCGCCGCATTGCCGCGGCAAGCGAGGCGCGCACGGGAACTTTCGAAGTCGAGATCGAACTGGACGACACGCCGGCGGGAACGGCGAGCGGGTTTATCGGCGAAGCGCGGATCGAGCCCGTCGCGGCCAGCAAGCGCGCGCACGTGCTCGCGATACCGGCGACCGCCATTCTGGAAGGACATGGCGCCACGGCCAATGTCTATGTCGTCGATGAGAAGAGCATGACCGTTCGTCCGATACGCATCGAGATATTGCGCGTGGCGGGCGACAGCATCATCGTCAGGGGCGGCCTCTCCGAAGGCGACCGCGTGGTGAGCGCGGGCGCGCCCTATCTCCGGCCCGGCGCGAAAATTCGCGTGGTCAGCGACCTCAAGGCGGCGCGCGCCGCCACGGCGCCGGAGATTGCCCAGCCATGATCCTGAGCAACATTTCCGGATTTGCCGTCCGCAACTGGCAGTTCACGCTCGTCGTCTTCGCCATGCTGGCGGCGATAGGCTTCAATGCCTTCAACACGATTCCCCGCGCCGAAGACCCCGAACTGAAGGGACCCTTCGCCGTCATCAATGTGGCGCTTCCCGGCGCCGACCCGGCCGACATCGAAAAGCTCGTCATCCGCCCCATCGAGGACGCGGTGAACCGGCTCGACGACCTGAAGGAACTGGAAAGCCGCGCCGAAGACGGACTTGCCGTGATCACGGTCGAGTTCGACTGGTCGACCGATCCCGACAAGAAATACGATGACGTCGTGCGCGAGATAAATGCGCTGCGCCCATCGCTTCCCTCCGGCATTCGCCGCCTCGACATCAACAAGTTCCGAACCTCGCTCACGAATATCGTGCAGATCGCGCTCGTTTCGGAAACGGCGCCGAACCGCGTGCTGGAAGACCTGGCGGACGACCTGACGGACGAGCTCTACCGCGTGCCCGGCGTGCGCGACGCGGAAGTCTGGGCGCTACCTCAATCGGAAGTGCGCGTGGCGCTCGATTTCGGACGGCTGGCCGCGCTTGCCATTCCCGTAACCGCAGTCGCGAACGCGGTAGGGGCCGATTCCACGGAACTCCCCGGCGGGCCCATCCATTCGGGCGCGCGCCGCTTCAACCTCAAGACGGCGGGCGGCTATGACGATCTCGAGGAAATCCGCAACACGGTGGTCGGCAATTTCGGCGGCAATTTCGTGCGCGTGCGCGACGTGGCCGACGTGTCCTGGGAGACCGAGGAGGCGACCTATCTCGGCTGGTACAATGGCAAGCGCGCCGCCTTCGTCACCGCGAACCAGAAGGAAGGCCAGAACGTCTTCAAGGTGCGCGACGGCATCTTCGAGGTGCTCGACCAGTTCGAGCAGCGCCTGCCGCCGGATATCCGGATGGAACGCGCCTTCGACCAGTCGATTTCCGTCGCGAACCGGCTGAACCGTCTCTATATCGACTTCGCCATCGCCGTCGCGCTTGTCAGCATCACGCTTCTGCCGCTCGGGCTCCGCGCCGCCGGCATCGTGATGGTCTCGATCCCCCTCTCGCTCGCCGTCGGCATCGCAATGCTGAACTTGACCGGCTTTTCGCTGAACCAGCTCTCCATCGCGGGACTCGTTCTCTCTCTCGGCCTGCTGGTCGACGACTCAATCGTCGTGGTGGAGAATATCGAGCGATATCTGCGCGAGGGAAAGCGCCGCTACGAAGCCGCCATCGCCGCGACATCGCAGATATCGCTCGCGGTCGTCGGCTGCACCGCGGCGCTGATCCTCGCCTTCCTGCCGCTTCTCTTCCTGCCGGAAGGCGCGGGCAAGTTCACGCGATCGCTCCCCGTCGCCGTTCTCTTCACGGTCACCGCATCGCTCGGCATCGCGCTCACGATCATTCCCTTTCTCGCCAGCCGCCTGCTGAGCGACAAGGCGCATCCCGAAGGCAATATCTTCCTGCGCATCGTGATGCGGGGCATCCATACCTTCTACCGCCCGATGCTGCATTTCGCACTGACCTGGCCGCGCGCCACCGTGATCGGCGCCATGGCTGTCTGCTTCGCGAGCTTCGCGCTCATCCCCGTTATCGGCTTCAGCCTCTTCCCGCCCGCCGACAGCCGCCAGTTCGTCGTTCGCATCGAAACACCGCAGGGCACGAGCCTGGAGGAAACGGAAAAGGCGCTCGCCTATGTGACGGAGAAGCTGCTGGAGCGGCCGGAGATCGAATGGGTGATGGGCAATCTCGGCCGCTCGAACCCGCAGATCTTCTACAACGAAAATGCGCGCGAACAGCGCGCCAACAAGGCCGAAGCCTTCGTGCAGATGACGGAATTCGACCGCGAGCGCACCCCGAAACTTCACGACGAGCTGCGCGCCGAATTCGCCAAATATCCGGGCGCCCAGATCGTGCTTCGCACATTCCAGAACGGCCCGCCGATCGAGGCGCCGATCGCGGTTCGGATATTCGGACCCGATCTCGGTATTCTGAAGGAACTCGCGGCGGAGGTGACGCGGGTCATCGAAGACGTCGAGGGCACGCGCGACGTCGTGAACCCGGTGCGCCTCGACCGGACCGACTACAATCTCGGCATCAACACGGAAAAGGCCGGGCTTCTCGGCGTGACGCCGGGCGAGATCGACCGCACCATCAGGCTCGCAATCGTCGGGGAAACGGTGGGCGCCTTCCGCGAGACAGACGGCGACGAGTTTCCGATCGTCACACGCTTGCCGCTCGACAAGCATCACACGATCGAGACGCTGGAGAATATCTATGTGCCCGTCGCGAGCGGCGAGGCCATTCCGCTGAACCAGCTTTCGCAGCCCAGGCTCGAATCCGCGCCCGCCCGCATCGACCGGTTCGACAGGCAGCGCCTTACGACGGTCACCGCCTATACGCAGACCGGCTACAACACCGAAAAGGTGACGAACGAGGTCTTCCGCCGTCTTGCCGATCTGCCGCTTCCGCCCGGCTATCAATTCGCGGCGGGCGGCGAGATCGAAGCGCGGCAGGCAGGCTTTTCCGGTCTTGGCGATGCGATCCTGATCGCCATCTTCGGCATTATCGGCGTGCTCATTCTGGAGTTCCGCGCCTTCCGCACCACCGCCGTCGTCGCGGGCGTCATACCGCTCGGCATGCTGGGCGGGCTTCTCGGCCTTTTCGTTTCGGGCTATTCGCTCTCCTTCACGGCCGTTATCGGTTTCATCGCGCTCATCGGCATCGAGATCAAGAGCTCGATCCTGCTCGTCGATTTCACCAACCAGCTGCGCCGCGAAGGCGTGGAGCTGCGCGAGGCGGTGGAACGCGCCGGCGAAATCCGCTTTCTGCCGGTACTGCTCACCTCGCTGACGGCAATCGGCGGTCTGACGCCGCTGGCGATGCAGGGCTCGGGTCTCTACTCGCCGCTGGCCTTCGTCATCATTGGCGGCCTCGTCTCCTCGACGCTTCTCTCGCGCCTCGTGACGCCGGCCATGTATTACCTGCTGGCGCCGCGCGACCTCGAAGAGAGCGCGGCCGGGACAATGCCGGACGGCGCCGCGCCGCGCGCGGGCGACTGATCCTCCCCGGCCGCAACGACGAAGCGGACTCCCTCATCCGCAGCGGCCGAAAGAGAAAGGGCGGCGCCTCTTGCGAGGGCCGCCCTTTCGATTTGCCGGGAAAGCCGGACGAGCCGGCCAGTCCCCTTAGTGGCCGCGCATCACCGCGCGCGCTTCCTCTTCGGAGAGCGGCTCGCGCTTCAGCGGCCAGATATACTCGAATACCGCGACGAGCGCCGGAAGGAGCGTCACCGCACCGATCATGTTCACGAGGAACATGAAGGTGAGGAGCAGACCCATATCCGCCTGGAACTTCAGCGCGGAGAAGGCCCAGGTGCTCACGCCGATGGCAAGCGTGCCGCCGGTGAACATGGTCGCGGAGCCGACATCGTAGAGAGCCTGCAGATAGGCTTCGTGCGGCGTCTTGCCCATGCGCATGTAGCGCTGCATGCGGTTGTACTCGTAGATGCCGTAGTCGACGCCGATACCCACGGCAATGGCAAGCACGGGCAAAGTCGAGATCTTGAGGCCGATACCCGCCGCCGTGAGGAACCAGTCGCCGATGATGGTCGACAGGATCAGCGGAAGCACGCAGCAAAGCGCGCCGCGCCATTCGCGGTAGGTCAGGATCACAAGCGTCATCACGACCGCGTACACATAGAGGAGCATCGGGAGCTCGGACTTGTGCACGATCTCGTTGGTCGCGGCCACGATCGGCACGTTACCCGTACCGATACGCAGGTTCAGACCGTCGTACTTGTTGTTGGCGATGTGGTCCTCAAGCTCCGCCACGACATGCTTGACCGTTCCGGCCTTGGTGTCCTTGACGAAGATCGCGATCGCAGCCGTGGAGCAATCCGTGTTCACGATGCCGGACGAGCTGGAGATGCTCGACGTGGCCTGCGCAAGCGCGGCGGAGTTGCGCGGCAGGTTCTGCCACTTCGGATTTCCTTCCTGCCACATGCTGTTGATCTTGCGGGCAAGCACGGGAAGGCTGATGACCGACTGCACGCCATCCACATTGCGCATGTGCCAGCTGAACTTCTCGAGATAGTGCATCTTGCCGTAGTCGATGCAGACGACGCTGTCCGACTCGACGATAACGGTGAGAACATTCAGGCCAAGCGCGAACTTGTCGGCGATATAGCGGCTGTCCTGATTGTAGCGGGCATCCGGCCAGAGTTCGCCCGCACCCGCATGCACGTCGCCGATCTGCTTGTCGCGCGCTTCGTAGAAGCCGACGGCACCGATGACGAAGCAGACGAAGACGAAGGGGAAGGCAAGCCCGGGCTTGGCAAGGGTCGAGAGCGCCGGCCAGAGCTTCGCGCGGGTCTCCATCGCCTTGCGAACCTTCGCGCCATACTCCTGTTCCGGCGGCGCGACATAGGAGACGAGCAGCGGAAGCATGATGAGGTTGGAGACGATCTTGAAGGCGATACCGATCGAGGCCGTAACCGCGAGCTCCTGGATCATGCCGATCGGGATGATGTAGAGCGTCGCGAAGCCCGCCAGCGTCGTCAGCAGGGCGATGAGGCCCGGACGGAGCAGGAAGGTGAAGGTCGCGCGGGCGGCCTTGTTCTTGTCGAGACCGGCGGCCATTTCCGCGCCGACCATATTGATCTGCTGCACGCCGTGGCTGACGCCGATGGCGAAGACGAGGAACGGCACGAGCACGCCGAGCGGGTCGAGGCCGTAACCGAGAATGCGCAGAAGGCCGAACTGCCAGACCACCGAGCAGAGCGAGGCGCCGACCGTCACCGCGGTAAGAACCCACGAACGGCAGTAGAGCCAGAGCATGAAAGCGGTGAGAAGGAAGGCGACCGTGAAGAACTGCACCACCGAGGAGGCGCCGTCCGCGATGTCGCCGGTCAGCTTGGCGAAGCCAACGATCTTTACGTCCGTATCTTCGGAAACATACTTGTCGCGCAGGTCGGTTTCGAGCTTGCGCGCCACTTCGAAGTAGTCGAGGCGCTGCTGCGTTTCCGGATTGAAGTCGAGAAGCTCGGCGCGGATCATCGCGGAGCGGAAATCGACCGACACGAGACGCCCGACAAGGTCGGCGCGCAGCGTGTTCTGCATCACGGTGTCGATGTCCTCGGGCTCGCCTGCGAAATTCGCGGGGATGACGTCGCCCGCTTCCAGACCTTCTTCCGTGACCGCGATGAAGCGCGTGTTGGGCGTCCACAGCGAGGTAACCGTATGGCGCGCCACACCCGGGATATAGAAGAGATCCTGGGTCGCGTCGTTCAGCTTGTAGAGGAAGTCTTTCTGGAAGATGTCGCCCTTCTTGTTCTCGAGGACGACCAGAATGCGGTTACCGCCGCCGAAACTTTCCGAATACTCGAAGAAGGTCTCGATATAGGGGTGGCCGATCGGGAGCATCTTCGTGAAGCCGGCATCCATTTTCAGCTGGGATGCGAACACGCCCATGACCACCGTGAAGCCGAAAAGGGCCAGCAGGATGATGGCGCGCAGACCGAACACGAAATTTTCAATACGCTGCAAAATAACCTCCCCTTGGGATCGCACTCTTTTGCAGGAGAGTGCATCGAAGGCTTGTCTATGGACGCTGGAGCTTCAGCTCTTCTTTTTCGCTCAATTTTTTGCACTGGCGGAACGGACATCGCGGTCTCGTTTTCCGACTGTGCCGGCGACCCCGAGGCTTGCGCCACACTCGCCGCTATTGTTCTTCTCGCCAGACCGCGAAAGGCCGGAACCAACGCATCCGCCGAAGCCGGTTTTCTCCGGCGGGGCGGAAATAGCGTCTTTTCGAAGAATTCGCAATCTGAACGCCCTTTCGGGCGGGCTTTCAATTATCACGACATGCCGGTTTGGCACAGCTTAATTGTCCGCCAAAAAGATGAAGAAAGGCATGTGTGGCGGGCGAAACATTGAATCTGCATCTATTGCGCGCATGATGCTCGGTAGCCGCGCCGGAGCGGGCAGCATTACTTTTGGTTAATGTGGCTCGATACTCCGTATTCGTATTCGCGCTGCGTTGACTTGCCTCAAGCAAGCGCACCGCGATCGGGGTTATAAATGTCCGGTCAATAAAGAGGATTCCATGCCCCCCATTCTCGAGCGGCTGACTGCGGGACGGAACGCATTTCTTCTCGGCACCGCGGCCATCGTTCTTGCAGTGCTCGGTCTTTATTACTGGTTCTCTGTTCTGGGCTCCGGATTGCCGGAAGGCATCTCCGCGTCGAACGGTCGCATCGAGGCCGAACAGGTCGATGTCGCCACGAAATATGCGGGCCGTGTGGAAGAGGTCCGCGTCGACGAGGGGGACTTCGTAACCGCCGGGCAGATCCTGGCCTGGATGGACGATGCCCAGATAAAGGCGGAGATTGCTGCGGCGACAGCCGATGTCCGCCGGGCAGAGGAGCAGAAGGCCCAGGCGGAGGCGGGGATCGCCCAGCGCGAGGCCGAACTGGACCTTGCACGCCGCGAGTTGAGCCGCGCCGAGAAACTGAGCAGAAACGGCCATATCCCGACCGAAGTGCTGGACCAGCGGCGGGCGCAGGCGCGCACGGCGGAGGCCGGATTACGCACCGCGACCGCGAACCGCGCCGCCGCGGAAGCCGCGATCGAAGCGGCGCGCGCGAACCTCGCACGCCTTCGGGACATGCTGGACGACACCGTCCTCAAGGCCCCGCGCTCCGGCCGCGTCCAGTACCGACTGGCCGAACCCGGCGAAGTGCTGGCTGCGGGAGGCCGCGTGCTGACCCTGCTCGACCTCTCCGATGTCTATATGACGATCTTCCTGCCCGCCGCCGAGGCCGGCCGTCTCGCCATCGGCGACGAGGCCCGTCTCGTGATCGATCCCATCCCCGATTACGTGATTCCCGCCCGTGTGAGCTTCGTGGCCAGCGATGCCCAGTTCACACCCAAGGCGGTCGAAACCCGCGAGGAGCGGGAGAACCTGATGTTCCGCGTGAAACTCAGCGTCGATCCGGAACTTCTTGCCCGCGTGGAAGCGCGCGTGAAAACGGGCGTTCGAGGCATGGGTTATGTCCGCACGCTTGCCGGCACCGAATGGCCGGAGGAGCTTGCCGTGAAGCTGCCGCCGATCGCCCAGCCCCGCGACGGTGCGCCGCGAGAGGGTGAAACGGGCGAGGCAAGCGGCACGGCCGAATGAACGGCGGCACGAACAACAGGGATTCCAGGGCCGCCGCAAGACTGCGCGGCCTCACGCATCGCTATGGCGAGACCTTCGCTCTCGATGACGTGACGCTCGACATACCCGCCGGCTGCATGGCCGGGCTGATCGGGCCGGACGGCGTCGGCAAGTCGACGCTGCTCGCGATCCTTGCCGGCGTGAGGCGTATCCAGTCGGGCGAAGTCACGGTACTCGACGGCGACATGAAGGCGCCCGCTCACCGGAGCCTCTGCCATACGCGCATCGCCTATATGCCCCAGGGCCTCGGCAAGAACCTCTATCCGACGTTGAGCGTCGAAGAGAACCTCGATTTCTTCGGACGGCTTTTCGGCCTCGGCGCCGCGGAGCGCCGGGAGCGCATCGAGGAATTGCTGACGGCGACGGGACTTGCGCCCTTTCCCGATCGCGCCGTGGGCGCCTTGTCCGGCGGCATGAAACAGAAGCTCGGGCTCTGCTGCGCTCTCATCCATGACCCGGACCTGCTGATCCTCGACGAGCCGACGACCGGCGTCGATCCTCTGTCGCGGCGGCAATTCTGGGAACTCATCGACACGATCCGCGCCCGCCGCCCGCATATGAGCGTGCTCGTGGCTACGGCCTATATGGAGGAGGCGGAACGCTTCGACTGGCTGGCCGCAATGGATGACGGCCGGGTGCTTGCCACGGGAGCGCCGGCGGATATTCGCGAGGCGGCAGGAAAGGAAACGCTCGAAGCCGCCTTCATCGGGCTGCTGCCGGAGGAAAAGCGGGCGCGCCACAAGCCGGTGCACGTACCGCCCCGCATGTCGCATGACGGCGAGCCCGCGATCGAGGCGACCGATCTGACCCGCCGCTTCGGCGACTTCGTTGCCGTCGACCGGGTGAACTTCCGCATCGAACGCGGCGAGATATTCGGCTTTCTGGGCTCGAACGGCTGCGGCAAGACGACGACGATGAAGATGCTGACTGGCCTTCTGCCGGTGAGCGAAGGCACCGCCCGGCTTTTCGGCAAGGAACTCAACGCACGGGACATGACGACGAGGCGGCGCGTCGGTTACATGTCGCAGAGCTTTTCCCTCTATGAGGAACTGACGGTTCGCCAGAACCTGGAACTGCATGCGGAACTCTTTCACATCCCGAAAGAGAGGCGCGAAGACCGCGTGCGGGAAATGCTGAAAAGCTTCGACCTGGAAGAAGTGGAAACCGCCCGGCCAGACGGGCTTCCTCTCGGTATTCGCCAGAGGCTTCAGCTCGCGGTCGCCGTCATTCACGATCCGGAAATCCTCATCCTCGACGAGCCGACATCCGGCGTCGACCCGATCGCGCGAGACCAGTTCTGGCAGTATCTGATCGACCTGTCGCGTGAACAGGGCGTGACGATCTTCATTTCCACCCACTTCATGAACGAGGCGGAACGCTGCGACCGGATATCCCTCATGCATGCGGGACGCGTGCTCGCCGTGGGTGAGCCGCGCGTATTGTCGCAAGAGCGCGGCGAGACGACACTCGAGGCAGCCTTTGTCGATTATCTGCGTGAGGCGGCGGACCTGCCGGAATTCGGCACGGACGCGCAAGCGCAGACGGACGAGTTGCCCGCGCCCGTCACGGAAACGGAAGCCGGACATCGGCGCTTCTTCAGCAAACGCCGCCTCTGGGCCTATACGAGGCGCGAAGCGATGGAGCTTCTGCGCGATCCGGTCCGTCTGTCCTTCGCTCTTGTCGGCCCTCTCATCCTTCTGGTTACGCTCGGCTACGGCATCTCATTCGATGTCGAGAACATTCCATATGCGGTCTTCGACCAGGACCGCTCGCTCGAAAGCCGCACGCTGCTGCGCGAGTTCGAAGGCTCGCGCTATTTCGAGGAACGCGCCGCGATCGAGAGCGCCGCGGAGAGATACCGGCGCCTGCAGAGCGGCGATATCACGCTCGCAATCGAGATACCGGAAGGCTATGGCCGTGACCTGCTTTCGGGCCACAGTCCCGAGATATCGCTCCTTGTCGCGGGTTCGAACCCCTTTCGCGCCGAAACCGCGCTCGGCTATGGCGAGGCGATCATCGCGCGATATGCCGAGGAACAACGGCGCCTCCAGCCCATGCCCACGGCGGAGGCCGCCTTTCATGTCGAGACACGTTTTCTTTTCAACCAGGCTTTCAAGAGCGTCTTCGCGATCGTGCCCGGCGCCTACATGCTGCTGATGATGCTCATTCCCGCGATCATGACGGCGGTGGGCGTCGTGCGCGAGAAGGAGATGGGTTCGATCGCGAATTTCCGGGCAACCCCGGTAACGCGGCTCGAGTTCCTTCTTGGAAAGCAGTTGCCCTATGTGGCTCTTGCCTTTGCGAGCTTCCTCTCGCTTCTGCTGATGGGCTTGTTTCTCTTCCGGGTTCCCGTCGAGGGGTCCCTCTCCGCACTGATAGCGGGCGCCGCACTCTATGTCGGCGCATCGACCGCCTTCGGCCTGCTCATCTCGTCTTTCGTGAGAAGCCAGATCGCCGCCCTCTTCGCGACAGCCATCGTGGCCATGACACCGACGGTGAATTTTTCCGGAATGCTGACGCCTGTCTCGACGCTGGAAGGGACCTCCCGTCACATGGGAAAGCTCTTTCCTTCTTCATGGTTTCAGGAGATCAGTTCGGGCGCCGTCACCAAGGGGTTGGGCTTTTCCGACCTCTGGCAGGCGCATATCGCGCTCGCGCTCTTCTGCATTGTGTTCCTCGCGGCGGCGCGCGTCGCCCTTCGCAAGCAGGAGAAGTGACGTGGCGGGCGGCGGCCTTTCATCCTTGCGGCGAAGCCTGCTCAATATCTTCCGGCTGGGCGTGAAGGAACTTCGCTCGCTGCGCTCCGATCCCGTTCTCGTCTTCCTGATCGTCTATGCTTTCTCATTCGGCATCTATGAGGTCGCTACCGGGGTGAAGTTCGAAGTCTCGAATGCATCCGTCGCGATCATCGACGAGGACCGCTCGCCGCTCTCACGGCAGATCGCGGCCGCACTTCTGCCGCCCTACTTCCAGAAAGCGGAAATCATCGGCGCGGAGGAGGCGTCCGAGGCGCTCGACTCCGGACGCTATGTCTTCATCCTCGATATTCCGCCGCATTTCGAGCGCGATCTCCTGTCCGGGAAATCCCCCACATTGCAACTCAATGTGGATGCAACGGCGATGTCGATGGCGGGGACGGGAGCAACCTACATACAAACAATCGTCACCGATGAGGTGACGCGCGCATTGCGCACGAGCGGCAAGGCGACGAGGCAGGAAGCCGAACTCGTGGCGCGCGCGCTTTTCAACCCCAATCTCGATTCCGTTCCCTTCACCTCGGTGATGGAAGTCATAAACAACATCACGCTGCTTTCCGTGATACTCGCGGGCGCGGCGCTCATCCGGGAACGCGAACACGGAACCCTGGAGCATCTTCTCGTCATGCCCGTAACGGCAATCGAGATCATGTCGTCGAAACTCTGGGCGAACGGTCTCGTCATCGTGTTCGCGGCAACCCTCTCCCTGATCCTCGTCGTTCAGGGAATTCTGGGCGTCCGGACCTCGGGGTCGCTCGCGCTCTTCATCGCGGGTGCGCTGCTCTATCAGTTCTCGGTGACGGCGCTTGGCATCCTGCTTGCGACATTCACCAATTCGATGGCGCAATATGGCCTTCTCGTGATGCCGGTTCTCATTCTCATGCAGCTCCTGTCCGGTTCATCGACGCCGCTCGAGAGCATGCCGGTCTGGCTGCAGAACACGATGCAGGTTTCACCTTCCACGCATTTCGTCGCCTTCTCGCAGGCGATTCTCTATCGCGGCGCGGGATTCGCGATCGTCTGGCCTCAGCTGGCCGTTATGGCGGCCATCGGCGCGGCTTTCTTTTTCATCGCACTGGGACGCTTCAGGCGAGCGATCCTGCGGGGTTGATCAGGTTCACAGCCATTTGCCGGATGTGACATTTTGCAGCGCGGCAAGCTGGCCGATTCTCGTTTATCCGCACAAGTGATATGGTTTTGGGGCTGGGAGCATCAGGGGCTGACAGATCGATCGAGGGGTTCGGCCCCGCGCTATCCGGCATGAGGCAACGCATAAAAGGATAGCGTGACATGGCGGTTTCAAGCGCGCCGGGCTCGAACCTTCCCGGCACGATGACTTCGGCGGCATGGGCCGTCGCAGGGTCACTCATCGCGGGGGCGGTTCTCTCCATCATCATTGCCGCCAAGGCGGCGGACGCACCCATGGCAGCGCATGCCTGGCTCTTTGCCTTCGCCTTTCTGGCGGGCGTCATGATGCTGGGCCAGCGCCACATCAACGCCACGCAGGGCCACGCGGCCGACGACGGCACTGGCTATAATGACGGCGTTGTGAAGGCCGGTGCGATCGCGACGCTCTTCTGGGGCGTGGCGGGCTTTCTGGTCGGCGTTGTCATTGCCTTCCAGCTCGCCTTCCCGGTACTCAATTTCGACACCGAGTTCCTGAATTTCGGCCGCCTCCGTCCTTTGCATACCTCGGCGGTGATCTTCGCCTTTGGCGGCAATGCGCTGATCGCGACATCCTTCTATGTGGTCCAGCGGACCTCGCGGGCGCGCCTTGCGGGCGACGTCGCCCCCTGGTTCGTCTTCTGGGGCTACCAGCTCTTCATCGTGGTGGCGGCGACCGGCTACCTGATGGGCGTCACGCAATCCAGGGAATATGCCGAACCCGAATGGTATGCCGATATCTGGCTCACCATTGTCTGGGTCGTCTATCTCCTCGTCTTTCTCGGCACCCTGGCCAAGCGCAAGGAGCCGCATATCTACGTCGCGAACTGGTTCTACCTCGCCTTCATCGTGACCATCGCGATGCTTCATATCGGCAACAACCTCGCGATACCGGAGACGCTGACCTCGTCGAAGAGCTATGCGCTCTTCCCCGGCGTACAGGATGCGCTGATCCAGTGGTGGTACGGACATAACGCGGTGGGCTTCTTCCTGACCGCAGGCTTCCTCGGCATGATGTATTATTTCATCCCGAAGCGCGCCGAACGGCCGGTCTATTCCTACCGGCTTTCCATCGTCCATTTCTGGTCGCTGATCTTCATCTATATCTGGGCAGGCCCGCACCATCTGCACTTCACGGCGCTGCCGGACTGGGCGCAGACGCTCGGCATGACCTTTTCCATCATGCTCTGGATGCCGTCCTGGGGCGGCATGATCAACGGGCTGATGACGCTTTCGGGCGCATGGGACAAGCTACGCACCGACCCCGTGATCCGCATGCTGGTCGTCTCGGTCGCCTTCTACGGCATGTCGACCTTCGAAGGCCCGGTGATGTCGGTGAAGGCCGTGAACTCGCTCTCGCACTATACGGACTGGACCATCGGCCATGTGCATTCCGGCGCGCTCGGCTGGGTCGGCTTCGTCTCCTTCGGCGCCGTCTACTGCCTCATTCCCTGGCTCTGGAAGCGCGAGCGCCTTTACTCGCTCGCCCTGGTGAGCTGGCATTTCTGGATCGCCACCATCGGCATCGTTCTCTACATCACCTCGATGTGGGTGTCGGGCATCCTGCAGGGCCTGATGTGGCGGGCCTATGACGCGCAGGGCTTCCTCGAATACTCCTTCGCGGAAACCGTCGAGGCGATGCACCCCTTCTACGTCATCCGCGCGCTTGGCGGCGTTCTCTTCCTCGCCGGTGCCCTGATCATGGTCTACAACTGCTGGATGACCATCAAGGGACGCGTCCGCGAAAGCGAACCCTTGCCCGCCCCTGCGCCCGCCGCCGCCCCGGCCGGTGCGATGCCGCAACCCGCCGAGTGAGGAGCAAAGGTCATGGCAAAGAAGTTCACGCATGAAAAGATCGAGAAGAACTCGATCCTGCTCCTCGTCCTGACGCTGATCGTGGTCGCCATAGGCGGCCTGGTCGAAATCGTTCCCACCTTCCTCATCAAGAGCACGATCGAGGACGTGAAGGGCGTGCGTCCCTACAGCCCGCTCGAACTCGCGGGCCGCAACATCTACATCCGCGAAGGTTGCTACACCTGCCACAGCCAGATGATCCGTTCGCTCCGCTCCGAAGTGGAACGCTACGGCCATTACTCGCTGGCGGCGGAAAGCAAATACGACCACCCCTTCCAGTGGGGGTCGAAGCGCACGGGACCCGATCTCGCGCGCGTCGGCGGCAAGTATTCCGACGAGTGGCACCGCCTTCACATGGAAGACCCGCGTTCGGTCGTGCCTGAATCGGTCATGCCGGGCTATCCCTTCCTCGCGAAGACCCCGCTCGATTACCGCTTCGCAGCAGATGGTTTGAAGGCGCTTGCCGTGGCGGGTGTTCCCTATACGGCCGAGAACTTCGAGAACGCGAAGGCCGATCTCGAGGCGCAGGCGACCCCCGATGCCGATACGGAGGGGCTGATGGCTCGCTATCCGAAGGCAGTCGCCCGCGACTTCGACGGAAACCCCGCGATGATCTCGGAACTCGATGCCCTGGTCGCCTATCTGCAGATGCTTGGCACACTCGTGGACTTCAACGCCTACGAGAACGCCGACTTCAAGCAATAGGAGTACGCCTTGGACAGCGAGACGACCTATTCAGTGGTCAGAACATGGTTCGGGACGGGCGGTCTTATCCTCCTGGTGGTGATGTTCACCGCCGTGGTGATCTATGCCCTCTGGCCCTCGAACAAGAAAAAATTCGACCGTATGGCGAAGCTGCCTCTTGAGGACAAGGAACCCGGAGACAGCGAGAAGAAGGACAAGGAGCCCGGACAATGAGCGAGAAGCACAAGGACGAGGTGACCGGCGTCGAAACCACCGGCCACAGCTGGGACGGGATCCGCGAGCTGAACAATCCGCTGCCCAAGTGGTGGATCTATACTTTCTACGCGACGATCGTCTGGTCCTTCGCCTATTGGGTCGTGATGCCCGCCTGGCCTTACCTCACCGGTAGCGGCTGGACCTATACCCAGGGTGTGATCGGCTATGAGCAGCGCAATGTCGTGACGAACGAGCTCGCCGCCGTTGCCGAGGGCCGCTCGGGCGCCATGGAGCGGATCGCGACCATGCCGCTCGAAGAGATCGCCAACGACCCGGCACTGATGGAAGTCGCGCTCGGTGCCGGCAAGGCCGCCTTCGGCGACAATTGCGCGCCCTGCCACGGCTCGGGCGCTCAAGGATCGAAGGGATTTCCCAATCTCAACGACGACGACTGGATCTGGGGCGGCACGCTCGACGACATCCACACGACGCTTGCCCATGGCATCCGTTGGGACGGCGACGACGAGACCCGCAACAACGTCATGATGGCCTATGGCCGGGACGGCATCCTCAACCGCACCGAAATCAACGACGTTGCGGAATATGTCCTGTCGCTCTCCGGCCGCGCCGGAAACCAGGAAGCCGCGGCGCGCGGTGCCGAAGTCTTCGCAAGCCAGTGTGTCGCCTGTCACGGAGACGGCGGCACGGGCAACCAGGAACTCGGTGCGCCGAACCTGACCGACGCCATCTGGCTCTATGGCGGCGAGAAGGCCTCCATCGTCGAAACCGTGTCAAACGGACGCAGCGGCGTCATGCCGGCTTGGGGCGGACGCCTCGATGAGGGCACGATCAACGCGCTGACGCTCTTCGTATATTCCCTGGGCGGTGGCGAGAAGTAACCGCCGGACGATAGGGCGGAACGCTTCCGGGCGTTCCGCCTCCGGGGACCGGATCCTCGAGTAGACCGATGACAGATACCGCTACCACCCTCGAAAGTCTTGCCGCCGAGGCCGCGGCTACAGCGGGCGCCAATCCGCATGGTCGTGAGGGTGAAAGCTATACAGCCGTCAATTCGGAGAAGAACCGGTCGCTCTATGCGAGCCGCGTGAAGGTCTATCCGAAGCTGGTTCACGGCAGTTTCCGCCGCCTGAAATGGCTTGTGATGGCGGTGACCCTTGCAATCTACTACATCACACCCTGGCTGCGCTGGGACAGGGGCCCCTCACTTCCCGATCAGGCCGTTCTGCTCGATTTTCCGGCGCGCCGCTTTTATTTCTTTTTTCTCGAGATCTGGCCGCAGGAATTTTACTACATCACTGGCCTCCTCATTCTCGCGGCGCTGGGGCTCTTCCTCGTCACGAGTGTCGCGGGCCGCGTCTGGTGCGGCTATACCTGTCCGCAAACGGTCTGGACCGATCTCTTCATCCATGTGGAGCGCTTCTTCGAAGGCGACCGCGCGAAGCGTATCCGCCTCGACAAATCGCCGATGAGCGTCGGGAAGCTGGCCCGCAAGACAGGCAAGCATCTCACCTGGATCCTGATCGCGCTCGCGACCGGCGGTGCCTGGGTCTTCTATTTCGCGGATGCGCCGACACTTGCCGGACAACTCGTCAGCTTCGAGGCGCCTGCGGCGGCCTATCTGTTCATCGCCCTCTTCGCTTTCACGACCTACCTCCTCGGCGGCATCGCGCGCGAGCAGGTCTGCATCTATATGTGCCCCTGGCCGCGCATCCAGGGTGCGATGTTCGACGAGGATTCGCTCCTTGTCAGCTACAAGGAAGATCGCGGCGAGAAGCGTGGGCCCCACAAGAAGGGCACGAGCTGGGAAGGCCGCGGCGACTGCATCGATTGCGGGCAATGCGTCGCTGCCTGCCCAATGGGTATCGACATCCGCGACGGCATGCAGCTCGAATGCATCCAGTGCGCGCTTTGCATCGATGCCTGCAACGAGATCATGGACAAGGTCGAGCGCCCAAGGGGCCTCATCGCCTATGACACGTTCCGCAATCAGGAGCGCCGCCGCGCAGGCGAAGCGCCACGGCTGAACCTCGTGCGGCCGCGCACGATCCTCTACTCGAGTGTGCTGGCGCTGGTCGCCGCGATCATGCTCGTCGCGCTTTCCAACCGTTCGACGCTGGACGTCAGCGTGCTCGCGGACCGCAACCCGCTCTTCGTGCGCCTGTCGGACGGATCGATCCGCAACGGCTATCAGGTAAAGATCGTCAACAAGGAGCATTCGGAGCGCACCTATCGGGTCTCGATCGAGGGGCTCGACGGCGCTATCCTGACCCGTGCCGTCCTTGCGGGCGAGGCAAATGAAATCGTCGTCGTTGAGGCTGACAAGCTCGAAAATGTCCGCTTCTTCGTCAGCCTGCCCGCCGAGCGCGCGCAAGCGCTGAATGGAGGCGAGGCCGATTTCGACTTCATCGTCACCGACCTCGCGGACGGCAAGACCGCCACGAAGGAAACCACTTTCCGGGGACCGGCCGAATGAGCATCGAAAACTCCGACTTCCGGCCCTCGACCCGTTTCGGCAAGATCACCGGGCGGCATGCATTGGCCGGCTTCATTCTTTTCTTCGCCATCGTCTTCGGCGTGAACGGATTGATGGTCTATCGCGCCCTCTCGACCTTCGATGGGGTGGAAGTGGAAGGCGCCTATCAGAAGGGGCGCGCCTATAACGACGTTCTCGCCCGGATGGAGGCACAGCGAAGCCTCGGCTGGACATCAAGCATCGAGACAGACCAGGTCGCGGGGGCCGGGCACGAAACCGCTCTCCGCGTGACTTTCGCCGATGCGACGGGCGCGCCCGTCCGCGGTCTCTCCGTTCAGGGCACCTTCTGGCGGCCCGTCGTTGCCGGAGAGGATCGCCGGATGAACCTCACGGAAACGGCGCCCGGTGCCTATGAAGCGGTCTTCGACCTCGAGCATCCGGGCAACTGGCTCATTCGCATAGCGGCTAGCGGAGCGAATGGTGAGACTTTCGTCGAGGAAAAGCGCGTCATCATACGCGACTGAGGAACCGATGACCGAAGCGGAAATCGCTGAAGAGAGGCCCGGTATAGATCCGGACCTTTTCGTGCGGCGTACGGATGACGGGCTAGCCCGGCTCGATCTTGTCGTGGCCGGCATGCATTGCGCGGGATGCCTGCGCAAGGTGGAAGGCGCGCTCAAGGGACTCGAAGGCGTCGACTATGCGAGGGCGAACCTGTCGACGAAGCGGGTCGCGGTCCGCTGGGACCCCGCCCGCCTCAAGGCGCGCGCTATCCTTCGCGCGCTGGCCGATACCGGCTTCACCGCCGTCCCTTTCGATCCGAAGCTTCTCGGCACGCTGGATGAGCGCGAAAGCCGCTCCCTTCTGAAAGCACTCGGCGTCGCAGGGTTCGCCGCCGCGAACGTGATGCTCGTTTCGGTATCCGTCTGGTCGGGTCTCGTGACCGATATGGACGAGACGACGAGGAGCTTCTTTCACTGGGTTTCCGCCCTGATCGCGCTTCCCGCCATCGCCTATGCAGGCCAGCCCTTCTTCCGCTCCGCCCTGAAGGCGCTGAGAGCGAAGACGATGAACATGGACGTGCCGATCGCGCTTGCGGTGATCCTCGCGACCGCGATGAGCCTCGTTCAGACCATGGTCAATGCCCGCCATGTCTATTTCGATGCGAGTGTGACGCTTCTTTTCTTCCTCCTGATCGGCCGCTATCTGGATGTGCAGGCCCGCGCCAAGGCCTGCTCGGCGGCGGAAAACCTGCTCGGCCTTCGCGCGACCGCGGCGACACTGATCGCGCCGGACGACAGCCACCGGTCCATTGCGGTTGAAAGCCTCGAACCCGGCATGAAGGTTCTCGTCGTTTCCGGCGCGCGCATCCCCGCCGACGGAGAGGTCGTCACTGGCACGAGCGATGTCGACACGAGTCTGGTGACCGGCGAGAGCGTTCCCGAACAGGTGAAGCCGGGAACTTCCGTCTTTGCGGGAACACTCAATCTTGGCGCGCCCCTTATCATCCGCGTGACGAAGCGCGACGACGAATCTCTCCTCGCCGAGATCGTGCGCCTCATGGAAACGGCCGAACAGGGCCGCGCGCGCTATGTACGTATCGCCGACCGCGCGGCGCGGATCTATTCCCCTTCCGTCCACATCATGGCGGCGGCAACCCTCATGCTCTGGTTCGCGCTCGGTGCGCATTGGGAAACGGCCCTCACTTACGCGATCTCCGTTCTTATCATTACCTGCCCCTGCGCACTCGGTCTGGCCGTCCCCGTGGTGCAGGTCGTTGCGACCGGGCGATTGCTGCGCCAGGGGGTGCTCGTCAAGGCGGCGGACGGACTGGAACGGCTTGCTCAGGCCAATACGATCGTCTTCGACAAGACGGGAACGCTGACACTCGGACGCCCCTGTCTCGTGAACGGCGAGGAGATGTCGCCGGGAGAACTCGCGCTTGGTGCCGGGCTTGCCGCCGCGAGCAGGCATCCGCTTGCCGTCGCACTGGCCGCACATGGCAGCGTCTCCCCCCGCCCCATTCTCGACGATGTGCGCGAGGAACCGGGAATGGGCATGGAGGCGAAGCTGAACGGCAAGACCGTGCGGCTCGGCAATGCCGACTTCGCATGTGGCGCGCAAGGCGCCCCGCATGGCGGTTCGGAACTGTGGCTCTGGCAGGAAGGCGAACGGTCCGTTTGCTTCCGATTCGAGGACACGCCACGCCCGGACGCGCGAGCGACGATCGCTGCCCTCAAGGCCCGCGGCTTCGATATTGAGCTTCTGTCGGGCGACCGCGAACCTGCCGTGAGACGACTTGCCGAGGAACTCGGTATTCGGAAATGGCGCGCCGGTGCACGCCCCGCGGACAAGATTGCGCGCCTCGAAGAACTGGAGAGCGAAGGCCGAAAGATCGCCATGATCGGCGACGGGCTGAACGATGCCCCTGCACTTCGCGCCGCGCATGTCTCGATATCTCCCGCCGACGCGGCAGATGTGAGCCAGACCGCGGCGGATTTCATCTTTCAGGGAATGCAGCTTGCTCCAATCGTCGAAGCCGTCGACGTCGCCCGGAAATCCCGCCGCCTCGTCTTCGAGAATTTCGGGCTCGCCCTCGCTTACAACGCCATCGCCGTTCCGCTGGCGGTTGCCGGTTACGTCACGCCGCTCGTCGCGGCGATCGCCATGTCGAGCTCATCGATCACGGTGACGCTGAATTCGCTGCGTCTCAATCTGGCGAGCCGCGCAAGGCTGGCGCGCAAGATTCCATGAACATACTCATCCTTCTGGTACCCGTCGCCCTTCTGCTCGGCCTTTTGGGGCTCGTCGCCTTTCTCTGGTCGCTGAAGGCCGGGCAGTATGACGATCTAGAAGGCGCGGCCGAGCGCATTCTTTTCGACGAGGAACCCGAAGAAACCCCAAGGAAAGATCCGCCGGAGAAAAGCTAGTCGGTGTCGCCCACCAGAGCCCGTTGCGCATGCCATGTCGCATGGCCGAGCAGCGGAAAGATGATCGCCAGACCGAGAAACCAGGTCGCGATCCCGACGGCGCTGAGCAAGGCGACAATCCATGCCCAGAGCAGCATCGTCCAGAAATTCCGGCGGACGGCGCGAATGCTTGTATTGACGGCGGTAACGGCATCCATATCGCGCGCGATCAGCAGAGGGACGGAAATCGCGGAAATCGTGAAGACGGCAAAGGCAATCGCACCACCGGCCAGCGTACCGATCACGAGCATCGCAAGTCCGCGCGGCGTCAGCAGCAGCATCGGCGCAAACTCCGAAAGCGGCGGAATACCGATCGGGCCGAAGAAGAGGGCGAACAACCAGCCTGCGACCTGCAGCCAGATCAGCATGGCCCCGGCAAGCATCGCACCGACGAGCGCGAGCTGGGAAACATTGCGGCTCGATACGAAGGCGACGTCGGAAAGCTGCACAGGAAGCCCCGCCTCGAGACGGCGGCTTGCCTCATAAAGGCCGACGGCAAGCATGGGGCCGACCAGCAGAAAACCCGCCGCCATGACGGGCACAAGCGCGCTGAGGCCGGCAAGCATCATCGCAACGACAAGCGAAAGCGAAGCGCAGAGAAAGACAAGCCCATAGGTGAGGCTGATTCCGGGGACCCTGCGCATGTCGGCCCAACCGGCCTCCAGCCAGCGCCAGGGCTGATCGGGACGAATGGAACGGATCGCGGGGCCGTTGCCTTCCGCAGCCGCCAGTCCCTCATTTCCCTCGGATACGCTCATCGCAGCTCCTCCCAAAGCAAACCATCAGCGTCACCATGCTAGCTCCGGAAATCCCTTCCGTCCATGTGGATTAAGGATTCAGCAAATCTTCCGGCAGGAGCCGCTCTCAAACTCGTGAGAGGAAGTGAGAGGCGGTCGCAGAACTTCCGCCCTACATTTCCTCTCGTAAAGCCGGCGCCTCTCCCAAGCCGGAAACGGAGATACCAATGAAGATGCGTTTTCTTATCCCGCTCGTCCTTGGCCTGAATGCGCTTTCCAGCGCCGCGGCGGCCGATACGGGCGAACGATCCCGCACAGCGGCCGCTATTTTCGCCGGCGGTTGCTTCTGGTGCATGGAACCGCCATTCGACAAGACGGAAGGTGTGATCAGCACGACATCCGGCTATACGGGCGGCACCAGCGCGAACCCGACATATGAGGAAGTTTCCGCCGGTGGTACCGGCCACGCGGAAGCTGTGAAGATCGTCTACGATCCGTCGAAGGTGAGCTACGCGGAACTGCTTCACATCTTCTGGCGCAATGTCGATCCGCTTCGCAAGGATGCCCAGTTCTGCGACACAGGCAGCCAGTACCGCTCGGCCATCTTCCCGCTCGACGAGGAGCAGAAAAGGCTCGCGGAAGAATCGAAGCGCGAACTCGAGGACTCAGGGCGCTTCTCTCAACCCATCGTTACCGAGATAGCCGAAGCCGGCCCCTTCTTTCCCGCGGAGTCCTATCATCAGGACTACTACATGAAGAATCCGAACCGATACACCTTCTACCGCTGGAGCTGCGGGCGCGATGCGCGCCTCGAACAGATCTGGGGCGACGAAGCAGGCGGACATTGAGGAGGATGTCATGATGTCACGACGCATATTCATGGGCGGAACCGCCATTGCGACGCTGCTCACAACGGTTGGGCTGTCGCTGCGCGGCGGTAAGGCCAGCGCTACAGAGAGTGGCAGCTTCGAAGTGACGAAGACGGAAGCCGAATGGAAAGCGCTCCTGACGCCCGAGCAATATTACGTGCTGCGTGAGCATGGCACCGAGAGAGCAGGCTCCAGTCCCCTCGACAAGGAAAAGCGTCAGGGAACCTATCGCTGCGCCGGTTGCGACCTCGCGCTCTTTTCCTCGACGACGAAGTATGACAGCGGCACAGGCTGGCCGAGTTTCTACGCGCCGCTCGACAATGCGATCGGAACCTCCGAAGACAGGAGCTTCTTCATGGTGCGGACAGAAGTGCATTGCAGGCGCTGCGGCGGCCATCTCGGTCATGTCTTCGACGACGGCCCGCCGCCGACCGGCAAGCGCTATTGCATGAACGGGGTGGCGCTGAACTTCGAGCCTTCCGGCCCGGCCTGACGCAGAAGTCCCAAACGCGTGTGAGCGGAATTGAATGCTCTGCCCGGCATGGACCGCGACGAATTGTGGAACTGTGCACCGGTCCCTTGGTTGTCCTCCTGTAGACAGAGACAACGGACAGGAGGACCGGCATGAAAAGCCGACTAACCGGAAAACTCTATACGTCGACGGCGATATGCGCGGCGCTCGCCCTCAGCCTTTCTCTGGGCGCGCAGCAGACAATGGCCGCAGGCAGCGAGACAAACGCCCAAGCTCAGGCTCAGGCTCAGGCTCAGACTCCCGCCGCGAAGAGCAGCATCGAAACGACAGGTTCCATCTCCGCCGCGGATCATGCCGAAGCCGGTAAGGAAGCGCGGAACCTGATCGACGAGAGCTTGGCAAGCGTCGGACAGATGCGGCAGGACGAAGGCTTCCGGGAAGTCCTTTCTCGGGCCAAGGGCATCTACATTGTTCCGTAATATGGCAAGGGCGCCGCGATCATTGGCGGTGAAGGCGGCGCGGGCGTCGTTCTCGTCAAGCAGGACGGAGAGTGGAGCGATCCCGCCTTCTACAATTTCGGCGGCGTGAGCCTCGGCGCACAGGCCGGCGGCGAAGCGGGCGCGATGGCGTTCCTGCTCATGAGCGATGACGCGGTCAACGCTTTCAAGAGTGGAAACAAGATCACGCTCGATGCCGATGCAGGCTTCACGATCGTCAACTGGTCCGGCGATGCGGAAGCGTCCTGGGGCAAGGCCGACGTCGTGACATGGTCCGACACCGAAGGTCTCTTTGGCGGTGCCTCGGTCGGCGTGACCGACATCAACTGGGATGACGATAGCAACATGGCGGTTTACGGCGCCGGGACGGACATGACCGCCATTCTCGAAGGCGAAGCCGAAACGGACGAAGCCGACGAATTGAAGGCGGCCCTTCCAGGCTAAGGCAACGCGAGAGGAAAGAGACGGCGCGCCGGGTTTCAGGATCTGGCGCGCCGCTTTTCCTTCTGGATCGCATCTTCAAGCGCACGAAGAAAGCGCGATCGATCCTCGCGCGAGAAGGCCGGCCCGCCTCCCTTTGACTGGCCAGTCTCGCGCAGTTCTTTCATCAGGTCGCGCATGGCAAGCGCCATGCCGATACTGTCCGTGGTGAATGGCCGCCCGTCATGCCCAAGGACGGCCGCGCCTCTTTCGAGTGCGCGGGAAGCAAGCGGAATATCGCCGGTCACAACGATATCGCCCTGCCCCGCCCGTTCCGCGATCCAGTCATCCGCGGCGTCGGGGCCCTCCGGAACCACAACCTGCCGCACGAGCGGATGACCGGTAGGCCGCATGCCGCTATTGCTGACGATATAGATACCAACCTCATGCCTTTCGGCAACGCGCACCACCTCTTCCTTGACGGGGCAAGCATCGGCATCGACATAGATTTCGGTCATGACATTCCGGTATTCGTGACTGCTTTCGGGCGCGACCGATGATAGCTTCCCCATGTGAACGACACTTCCGAAAAATCCTCTCCTCGCCCGCGTGCCGCCATTCTCGGCGGCGGACCTGCGGGACTCATGGCCGCGGAGCGGCTCGCACGTCTCGCCGATGTGCATGTCTTCGATTCCATGCCCTCATTTGGCCGGAAATTCCTTCTGGCCGGCAAAAGCGGTCTCAACATCACGCATGGCGAGCAGCTCGAGGCTTTTCTCGCACGTTTCGGCGAGGCGAGAACCTTACTGGAGCCCGCCCTCCGCGCTTTTCCGCCGAATGCCATCAGAGACTGGGCGGAAGCACTCGGAATCGAGACCTTCGAGGGAAGTTCGGGCCGAATATTTCCTGTGGCCATGAAGGCGTCGCCTCTTCTACGCGCCTGGCTCGCACGGCTTCGGGAGAGTGGCGTCTCCTTCCATGCGAGGCATGAATGGCAAGGCTGGACGGAAGACGGTGCGCTTCGCTTCGGGACACCCGACGGCGAAGCGACGTTTACGGCGGATGTGACCGTGCTCGCACTTGGCGGCGCAAGCTGGCCGCGTCTCGGCGCCGATGGAAGCTGGACACCGTTTCTGTCCGCGCGCGGCGTGGAGACAGCACCCTTCCGCCCGGCGAATTGCGGCTTCGACATACAATGGAGCGAACATCTGCTAGATCGCTTCGCAGGTTCGCCGCTCAAATCGATCTCTCTTTCCTTCTGCGGCCGGACCGTGAAAGGCGACTTCGTCGTCACGAAAACGGGGATCGAGGGAAGCGCCGTCTATGCCTTGTCCGCCGCGCTTCGCGATTCGCTTGAAGCCGGAGCGAATACGGTTCTCATGCTGGACCTTGCCCCGGACCGGACGCTCTCCCAGCTCGCATCTGCACTCTCGGCGCCGCGCGGGAAAACCTCGCTTGCGAACCATCTCAGAAAGAAGGCCGGAATCGACGGCGTGAAGGCCGCGCTGCTTCGCGAGATAGCCGGGAAAGCCTTGCTGGACGATCCGGCGAAACTTGCCCATGCGATCAAGAACCTGCCTCTGAGGCTGGATCGGCCGCGACCCATTGCCGAAGCAATCAGTGTCGCAGGCGGCATCGCGCTCAGCGAACTCGACGAAAGTTTCATGTTGAAGAAATGCGCAGGCGTTTTCGCCGCCGGTGAGATGCTCGACTGGGAGGCACCTACCGGCGGCTATCTTCTTTCGGCCTGCCTCGCGACCGGCCGGGCTGCGGGCGAGGGCGCAGCCCGTTGGCTCAGGCGTTCTTGACGAGCATGCCGCCATCGACCGGGATGGCCACACCATTGAGATAGGACGAGGCAGGCAACACGACGCTCAGCGTCACATGTGCAACTTCTTCCGGAAACCCATATCGCCGCAGAGGCACGCGGCGCTTGGCGAAGATTTCCTTGTGCTCGTCCGGTATCTCCTGCGTGATGCCGGTGCGAATGGGGCCGGGGCAGATGCAATTCGCCGTCACGCCTTCGCGGCCAAGCTCCACCGCAAGCGCCCGCGTGAGGCCGATGACGCCGTGCTTTGCCGCCACATAGGGCGAATTGCCGGGCGTTGCGCCGAAACCTTCCGTCGACGCCACATTGACGATCCGCCCCTCACCCGACTTTTTGAGCATGGGCAGCGCCGCACGAACGAAGCGCATGTGCGCGGTGAGCATCACATCGAGCGCGAGCGCCCATGTATCTTCGTAGCCGGGTTCGCCGATCCCGTGGAAGGTCGCAAGCCCCGCGTTGTTGACAAGGATGTCGAGCCCGCCGAAACGCTCCCCGACCTCCTTTACGACGCGGACAATACCCTCCCCGTCGGCAACATCGAGCGCCCATCCCGCCGCTTCACCGTCGGCGGCTTCGATCTCCTTCACCACCGCATCCACGCGGTCCTGCTTCAGATCGATCACGGCAACTTTCGCGCCTTCGTCCGCGAAGACATGCGCGGTGGCACGACCCATGCCGCTCGCCGCCCCCGTAACGAGCGCGACCTTACCCCTGATCGAGCGGCTGAGTTTCCTGACGGGTTCCATGGGTCGTCTCCTCTTTCCGATGCTTTCGTTCGCGCAAGAGTAGCCAAACCGCAGAACACAAGCGAGATTGAACCTCGGTTCATTTCGCGCGTTTCATCGAAGTTCCGCGCTTCCCTTGCGGCAGCCATTTCGAGGAACTGTCATGATCATCACGCTGGAACGGGCAATCGCAATCGCCGCGCTCGCTCATGAGGGAGAGCGGGACAGGAAGACCGGCGAGCCCTACATTTTCCATGTGATGCGCGTGACGATGTCCATGACGAACGATAAGGAGCGGATCGTCGCGGCGCTTCATGATGTCGTCGAACATGTGGAGGGGTGGACTTTCGAACGTCTTCGGGAGGCGGCCGTGCCCGAAGAGATTGTTGCGGCAGTCGATGCGCTGACACGCCGCGAAGGCGAAGACTACCTCGACTTCGCCCGCCGCGCCGCAGCAAACCCGCTGGCACGCGCGGTAAAAATCGCGGACCTGCAGGACAATCTTGAAGCCACGCTGCGAAGCGCGCCAGCGCATGAGCGGGAGGAGAAAGCGCAGAAATACCGCGCCGCGCTGCGCCTCATCGGTGTGTGACGGAGACATGACGGTCCATTGCGGTCCGCGACACCGTTTCCTGTTGTACAGCCGCCCGGCAATGACGGAGACTGGGTTTCCGGACAACGGCCCTTTCACAGGCCACCGGCCTTTCCAGAAGACAGGAGGACCCTTTGTCTGCACGTGTGTTCTTCGGTCTGGCTGCGCTCGGCGCCGCAGCAGCGGGCGCCGTCGTTTTCGGACCTGCCGTCGCGCCGGCCCTCGCCCGCGCAGCAAAGCCCGCTGCGAAGACCGCCGCGAAGACTGCGGCAATCCTCGCCGAGCGGATGAGCGAGGCCGTTGCGGAAGTGATCGAAATCGTGGAGGACGCCTATGCCGAGGCAGAAGCCGAACTCGCCGAAGGCCGGACAGGCAGTGCACGGAACCAAGGAAAAGGCTGACGCTGCCGAAGGGCCCGAAAACAAGGACGCCTCTCCCCTCCCGGCAATACTCGAACATCTCACGGCGGAGCGGGCGCGGCTACGCCTTCCCAAGCTGAGGCGAGATCGCGACGCCTTCGACCGCCTCGCCACCGCGACGGCGGCTCTTCCCGGCGTGCAGGCCGTGGAGGCAAACCCGCTCACGGCCGGAATGCTGATCCGTCACGGCGGCGACTTCGCTGCCATCGCCGTCGCGGCCAAGGCAGCGGGGCTCTTCAGCCTCGAAGAAGCCGAGCGCGCGCCCGACATGCTGAAGGAACTGCGCGCCCGTATGAAGCACCTCGAACGGGGACTTCGGCAACACTCGGAGGGCGCGCTCGACATCAACTCGGCAAGCTTTCTCTTTTTTGCCGCGGTGGGCGCCGTTCAGCTTGCGCGCGGCCGGGTAGCGATGCCCGCCCTCACCGCCTTCTGGTACGCGATGAACGCGCTCCGCACCGCTTCGTTCGACGAAGCAAGGCCCAAAGACGGAAAGAAGCGGAAGAAGCGCTAAGTACCGTCTGCAGTCGTCCGGCGGGCCAGCAGAAATTCGTTTCCTGCAAAGGAAGCGGCCATCATCGCGCCGATCACGGCAACATCGACAATGCCCACCGGTGCGAGACCGAGCAGCCGCCTGAGCGGCGGTACGGCAAGCGGCAGAATCTGGAGAACGCCTGCAGCCGCCAGCGTCGCGTTCAGATGGGGGTTGCCGAAAAGTTCGGCGCCACCCACTCCGTGAAAACGGTCATGACGGCAAGACAGCGCATGAAGGAGCTGCGCCCCGACCAGCGTCGAGAAGGTGAGGCTGCGCGTGCGCGGACCCGGTCCGTAGCGCATGAGGCCGAAACCATGTGCGCCGAGCGCCGCGGCGGAGATGATCGCCGATTCGCTTGCAAGCATGCGGTAGTAGTCGGGCGTGAACATGGGCGTAGCCGGATCACGCGGCGGTATGGACATGATGCCCTGCTCCGGCGCTTCGAGCGCAAGGCCGATCGCAGGGAGAATGTCGGTGACGAGATTGATCCAGAAGATTTCCATCGGCGACTCGAGTTGATCGGCCGGTATCAGCGTCTCCGCCGCAATGACACCGATCTCCGACAGATTCGTCGCAAGCAGGAAATGGATCGCCTTGCGAATATTGGCATAGATTGCACGACCCTGCGCGATACCGGCTCCAAGCGTGGTGAGGTCGTCGTCGCGGATGACGACATCGGCAACCTCGCGTGCGGACTGCGCGCCGTCGCGGCCCATGGCGATGCCGACATCTGCCGCCCTGAGCGCCGGCCCGTCATTGATGCCATCCCCCGTCATGCCGACGCGCCAGCCGCCTGCCTGCAGCGCGCGAACGATCTCCAGCTTGCGCACGGGGCTTACGCGAGCGAAGACGTGGCCCTCGGCCACAGCACGCCTGAAGGCCTCGTCGTCCAGCCCGTCGAGCCGCGCGGTATCGACGACGACGGGTTCCGCGCCCCCGGCAAGTCCAACCTCGCGCGCAATCGCCCGCGCCGTCGCCGGCTGGTCGCCCGTGATCATGACGGTGCGTATCCCCGCGCGGTGGAACTCTGTCATCAGGTCCGCCATCCCGCCGCGCAGAGGATCCTTCATGGCGACGAGCCCCAGCCAGACAAGGTCGTGCGGTTCTTCCGGATCGATGGCCGCGTCGTGACTATAGGCGAGGCCGAGAACGCGGAGCCCCTCGCCTGCCAGTCTCTCGTTCTCGGCAAGGATCGTCTCGCGGTCCTTGCCCGTGAGAGCGGCAAAGCTTCCGTCCACTTCCATCAACCGGCACCGCTCCAGCACCTGGTCGGGGCTGCCCTTGACGGCCAGGGAAATCTTCTCTTCCGACAACCTGTGATGAAGCGACACCATGAACTTGCGCTTCTCCGTGCGATAGATGACGCAGTCAACGGGATTATCGGCACGAACCGCCGCCACATCGACACCGCCGCGAAGGGCGAGGTCGACGAGTGCCGTCTCGGTCGGCGAGCCTTGGAAACTTGGTCCCCCTTCGCCGCTCACTATCTTCACTTCCGAACAGAGCGCAGCGACTTCGAGGAACTTCTTCATCTCATGGCGCCGAAGGTCCGCCCTGCCGTCTTCAGTCCCGAACCCGTCGACTCCGAGATGCCATGACCTGCCGCCAACGAAAAGACTTTCCACCGTCATGCTGTTTCGTGTGAGCGTTCCGGTCTTGTCGAAGCAGAGGACATTAAGCGAGCCGAGGCCTTCGACGGCGTCGAGCCGGCGCACGAGCACGTTCTTGCGCTTGAGTTCCCTCAGACCGATGGCGAGCGTCGAGGTGGCGATGGCCGGCAATCCCTCCGGCACGGCGGCAACGGCGAGCGCCACCGCGCTTTTCAGCATCGGCATCGTGCCGAGGCCGCGTGCAACACCGAGCGCGAAGACGCCGCCGCATACGCCGAGCGAGAGAAGGACAAGATGGCGTCCCATCCTCTCGAGCTCGCGCTCTATGGGCGTCTGTGGCGCATGCGCCTCGCCTGTCAGAGCCTGAATGCGCCCGATTTCGGTCGCCGCGCCCGTCGCGACCACGATGGCAAGGCCGCTGCCGCCGTCGACCACCGTACCGCGGAAGACACAATTCGACCTCTCGCCGATCGGCGCGCGCTGATCGGCGAGAGATCCAGCATATTTGGCGACCGGCAGGCTTTCGCCGGTGAGCGAGGATTCATCGACAGTGAGGCCGATGGCCTCGATGATGCGCGCATCTGCGCGGACGAAGGTGCCGGGCGTGAGAACCAGAATGTCACCCGGTACGACTTCTCGCGAGGGAATGTCGCTGACTTCGCCATCTCGCCGCACCAGTACGCGGTGTTCGCCCTGGCCCGTAATGTCGCGGATGGTCTTCTCCGCCCCCGTTTCCATCGCGTACCCGATGCCGCCATTTGCAGCGATAACGCCGAGCGTAACCAGCGCATCGAGCGGACTGCCCGTGCCGAGGGAAATCAGCGAGGAACCGCCGAGGAGCGCGACTGGCAGATTTTTGAACTGATCGAGAAGCATCGCGAGCTCAGACCTCGGGCCGGCGATGGGAACCTCATTCGGTCCAAAGCGTGCGAGCCGCAACGCCGCCTCATCCGCCGTGAGACCGTGACGCCCGCTTTCGAACAACGCGACGATCTCTTCGAGATCACGGATGTGCCAATCCGCTTCTCCGGAGGCAGGCGACATGTCCTCGTCAGCAGAGCGAGCGGCGAGAGGGCTGTTCTTTCCCGTGAGAAGGTGCTCGACGCGACCCGCAATCTCGGCGTGCTCAAGGGCCGGATCGAACTCGACGAGAAGAGTGCCAGTCCGAATGTCGGCGGCAAGACGGCGTATGGCGACGTCGCGGGAGAGGCCGTGCTCGAGCAACGCCTTGATCTTTCGCGAACGATAGAGACGCGGGACAGCGAGCCTTACGCGACCGGGCACCGCGTCATGTTGGACAAGGACCATGCATGCGCCGTCGCCGCCTGAACCGACATGCGTCTTGCGCCCGACGCGGGAATGGCTCCGCGCGCCTTCCATCGAAATGCTCTCCGCTCGAGGTCTCGCCTGCGCCAGACTAGCTGAAGGCGCGAGGGAACACGACAGGCGGATCCAGAGACAAAGAGTCGCTATGTCGGTTTTGTGTCACTCCAGCGTGAATGCAAGTTTCAGCTTCACCTGATAGTGAGCGACCTTGCCGTTCTCGATATGGCCGCGCGTTTCGATCACTTCGAACCATCTCAATTCCCGAAGCGTCTTGCTTGCCTTTTCTATGGCACCGCCGATCGCCGCCTCGATGCTCTCCGGCGACGAACCCACGACTTCAATGACCCTGTAAACATTATCCGACATGAAATTCCTCCTTTTTTCGACATCTGACTCGCCTCGCTGAAGAAAAGTGGAATTCCGGCAAGCCCCGGCAAGGCCGGTGAACTTGCCGGGGTGGAAATCATGGCCATTCCGGTCAGGCTTTGGCAGACTGTTCCCTTATCTGCGACACGGCACCGGATCACGGGAGGAACCGAATGAACCGCGCCCTGCGCTCCGCGAGCTTTGCCCTGTTGGCGCTTCTAGGCGCCGCGCTGCCGGGACTCGGCCTGTCGCAGGAGGCGGTGCGACAGGCGGACGGCAAGCAAACGGGGCGAGAAGCTCTCGTGCTCGTATCCACGATCGACGGAGCGATCGGACCCGCCACTGCGCGGCAGATTGCGGATGCGATAGAAACGTCCACCGCGCGGCAAGCAGACGCGCTGGTCCTCAGGATCGATACGCCCGGCGGCCTCGTCACATCGACGCGCGATATCGTGAGCGACATTCTCGCATCGGATGTGCCTGTCGCGGGCTATGTCTGGCCCGGTGGCGGCCATGCGGCAAGCGCAGGAACCTACATCATCTATGCAACAGGCATCGCCGCCATGGCGCCGGGAACCAATATCGGCGCCGCGACACCGGTGCAGATGAGTGGCGGCGCCATGCCCGGCTCGCCGCAGAAGCAACCCGAAAGCGATACAGGTGGCAAGGAAGGCGAGGGTTCCCCACCCTCGAACGAACAGGCGCTCTCGAACAAGGCGACGAATGACGCGGTCGCGCTGATCGTGAGCCTTGCCGAGACACACGGCCGAAACGCCGAATGGGCGGAAGCGGCGGTGCGCGATGGAGAGAGCATCGGCGCGAAGAAAGCGCTCGATATCGGCGCGGTGGAAATTCTGGCCACCGATCTTGACGATCTGCTGGCGCAGATGGACGGACGGGAAGTTCTGGCAAACGGAAGGCCGGTAAAACTCGAAACCGCGAATGCACTGATCGAACATCTCGAACCCGGTTTCATGATCGACCTTCTAGCCCTCATCAGCAATCCAAACGTCGCCTTTCTGCTGATGATGATCGGCATCTACGGAATCATATTCGAACTTTCCAACCCCGGAAGCTTCGGCCCTGGCATTCTTGGCGCTATCTGCCTTCTCCTCGGTCTCTACGCACTGAACCAGCTTCCGCTGGACTATGCAGGCGCCGCGCTCATTATATTCGGACTGGTTCTGATGGCGGTGGAAGCCTTCACGCCCACTTTCGGCGTCGCGGGTTTCGGCGGTCTTGTGGCTTTCATTTTCGGTGCGGTCATTCTCGTCGATAGCGACTCGCCGGAGTTTCAGCTCAGTTGGTGGACCATCGGCATAACAGCGCTGGCAAGCGCGGCGCTGCTGATCTTCCTCATCGGCTACACCTGGCGCGCGATGCGCAAGCCCGTCGCGACCGGCGCGGAGGAGATGCAGGGAGCCGAAGCGCGTGTCCTCGAATGGGCGAATGGCGAAGGCTATGTGCATGTTCATGGCGAGCGCTGGCACGCGCGCGGACCAGCCGAACTCGCGCCGCAAAGCACCGTTCGGATCGAACGAATGGACGGGCTGACGCTCATCGTCGGCTAGACAGCGGTGCCGCGCACCGCTCAACAATCAAGAGGAGACCTCAAATGGGATTCGCGGTCTACATTTTCCTCGGCGTCTTGCTCGTCGCCTTTTTTGTCTCGGCGATCAATATCCTGCGCGAATATGAGCGCGGCGTGGTTTTCACGCTCGGCCGCTTTACGCGTGTAACGGGCCCCGGCTTCATCATCATCATTCCGGTGATCCAGCAGATGGTCCGCGTGGACCTGCGCACTTTCGTGGAAGACGTACCGACGCAGGACGTCATCTCGCGCGACAACGTCTCCGTGAAGGTGAACGCGGTCCTTTATTTCCGCATCGTCGATCCTCAGAAAACCATACTGAACGTCGAGAATTACATGGAAGCGACGAGCCAGCTCGCGCAGACGACCCTCCGCTCCGTCCTCGGCAAGCATGAGCTGGATGAAATGCTTGCTGAGCGCGACAAACTCAATGCCGATATCCAGGCCATTCTCGACGAGCAGACGGATGCCTGGGGCATCAAGGTTGCCAATGTCGAGATCAAGCATGTCGACATCGACGAAAGCATGGTCCGCGCAATTGCCCGGCAGGCGGAAGCCGAACGCTACCGGCGCGCGAAGATCATCAATGCCGAAGGCGAGCAGCAGGCAGCCGAGAAGCTCGTCGAAGCCGGCCGTATTCTGGCCGGCGACGCACGAGCGATGCAGCTGCGCTACTTCGCCGCCCTTCACGACATCGCCGGCGACAAGACGAATACAATCGTCTTCCCGATGCCTCTGGACCTCATCGAAGGGCTGAAGCCGGCCAACAAGGCCTGACCCGAAATCATCCGGATTTCTGCGCATTCCGGCGGGGCCCCTCGGGTCCCGCCGTTTTGATTCCGGGTGAAATTGCCATTTGAAATTGCGAATCAATCTCTTTATAGCTGCATTTATTGCGAGTAGTTCGCATTATTGTTCTTAAAATGGGGTAATACGTCATGGGGTTCGATCTACGCCAGGCGCCGCTGGGAGCGGTGCTGATGTGCGCGGCTATGCTGACTGCTCTTCCGCTTCACGCACAGGAAAGCGGGAGCGGCACGAAAGAAGGGGTGATGGAGCTCGCGCCGCTCGTTGTTGAGGGAGAGCGGGAAAGAGCCGACGGTCCGGTCGACGGCCCCTTCGCCACTCAAAGCGCGACCGCCACCAAGACAGACACACCGATCATCGAGACGCCCCAATCAATCTCGGTCATCTCCTCGCAGGACATGACCGCGCGCGGCGCGCGGTCACTGGCGCAGTCGATACGTTACGCCACCGGCATCACGACCGAAAATCGCGGCGGCGCCGTGAGCCGTTACGATCTTTTCTCGATCCGCGGCTTCTCGACCAGCCAGACTTATCTCGACGGCATGCTGATGCCTTACAACGGCTGGTACTCAAGCCCGCAGATCGCACCGGAAATGGTCGAGCGCCTTGAAATTCTGAAAGGACCGGCTTCCGTCCTCTATGGATCGGCCCCGCCCGGCGGCCTCGTCAACTCCGTGAGCAAGCGTCCCCAGGACACGGCATCGGGAGAAATTTCGGTCAGCATTGGCTCGGACAATCTCTATGAAGGCCTGCTCGACGCAACCGGACCGCTCGATCAGGAAGGCAAGTTCTCCTATCGCTTCATCGGCCTTGGGCGCGCACAGGACGGCCAGGCGAGAACGACAGAGACGGAACGCCGCCTGATAGCACCGTCCTTCCGCTGGCAACCGACGGACAAGACGAGCCTTACCGTCCTTACGCACTTCCAGCACGATCCCAAGGGCGGCACCTTTGGCGGCGTGCCGGGCGCAGGTTCGGTGTCTCCGAATCCGAACGGCCCCCTCCCGACCGATTTCTATGACGGCGACGTCAAGTTCGAAGAGTTCAATCGCAAGCAACTTGCGCTTGGCTACATCTTCGAGCACCGCTTCGACGACGTGTTCACCTTCACGCAGAACACACGCTACCTCGAGACGGACCTCGACTACGAGAGCGTCTATGGCGGACTGCTGCTTCCCGACAACAGGACGCTCCTTCGCGCCATGATCTACACAAACGAGCAGAGCACCTCCTACTCGACCGACAACCGGCTGCAGGCGAAATTCAATACGGGCGCGATCTCGCACACGTTGCTTGCGGGCGTCGACTACTGGACACTGGACTCCGACCTCGAACGCGGCGATCTGGTACCCACGCTGCTAACGCCTTTCATCGTGCCGCCGATCGACATCTACAACCCGGACAACGATCAGCCGCTCCCCGCCGTACCGCGCACGCAGCTCAACAACTACGAGATTGAGCAGACAGGCATCTATCTGCAGGAACAGTTGAAACTCGACGGCCTCGTCGTTCTGCTCGGCGGACGCCAGGACTGGTACGAGAGCAAGAACACTATCCGGCTGACCCCGGCCAACAACTCGTCCATCAGCCAGGACCAGTTCAGCGGGCGCGCGGGCGTCCTCTATCATTTCGAAAACGGTCTGGCGCCCTACATTTCCTATGCCGAATCCTTCGAGCCGCAGACGGGCGCCGACCGGTTCGGCAATGCCTTCGAACCGACCACGGGCCAGCAGGTCGAAGCGGGCCTCAAGTTCCAGTCACCCGACGGTTCGTTCATGATCACGGGCTCCGTCTTCGATATCACCAAACAGAACGTCACCGTGAGCGATCCCCTCGGTGCGCCCGGCGATCAGATCCAGCAAGGCGAAGTTCGCTCGCGCGGCTTCGAACTCGAAGGACACATCCAGCCCGTGAACGGCCTCAACATCGCGGCCTTCTACACGAAAATGGATGTCGAAACGACGGAAGACACAACGGCCGCGAACGTCGGCAAGACGCCCGTGCAGGTCGCCGAAGAGACGGCGTCGCTCTGGACGGAATACGTCCTGCCGTCGAGCATCATCGACGGGCTCACCATTGGCGGCGGCATGCGTTATGTCGGTGAGACCTATGTCGACGTCACCAACACGCTCGGCACCACCGATCCCTACACGTTGTTCGACGCCATGATCGAGTATGACCTCGGCGCGATCAGCCCGCAGCTTGGAGGAAACTCGCTGCGACTCAACGGCACGAACCTGGCCGACAAGCGTCATGTCGCAGGTTGCTACACACAGCTCATGACAGGCTGCTGGTTCGGCGCGGAGCGGCAGGTGACGCTCACCTTCACGCATCGCTGGTAAGACCATCGAGAAGCGGCGATGGCGGAATGATCCGTCATCGCCGTTTCCTCCATTCAGGTTCGATCCCCGCTCGCCGGACCAGCCCTCTCGCCAAATAATGCAACCCGCTGCAACGGCCGGTACGAGTCGCGGCAAGAGGGGACGTCATGGGCGAGATCACTTACAGACATGGATGGCGGCAACGCGACCGCAGGATCGAACAGGATGCTATTGCGGCATGGGAAGCGCATGGCGCCTTGCCGCAAGGCATAACGCCGGAAGAGCGCGCACAGGAAATCTGTTGCGCCGCTTATGACGGCGACAGGCTCGCCGCGATCTCGACAGTCGAGATCAAGCCTTGCAGGCCTTTGCGCAACAGGCGCTTCGGCTATCTGCGCGTTTTCACTTTGCCCGAATACGAGGGCCGTGAAATCGCGATAGGCCTTGCCATTCATTGCCGCGATGCACTGGAAGAGTGGTCGAAGGACAATCCGGACGAAAAGCTCTGCGGCATGGCGGCGATCTATCACTCGCCGAAACTCGGCCCGACGCCGGTCGGCAAGTCGGGCCTCACCCTCATCGGATATACGCCGGAAGGATACCAGCACCGCGTGGTCTGGTTTCGGCATGTTCGCGTCTGAAAAACAGGAGGTACACGGAATGAACACGCCCGCCGGAGCGCGGAACACCCGCTCCGACATGCATCTTCCCTATGCCATCATTGCATCGGGAACGCTGATCGCCATCGCGATTGTCGTGGCCGCACTTGCCTCGGGAGGCGGCAACGGCATGATGCCGAACCCGCAAGGGGGTATCTGGGTGGAGAGCGGCGATACGCTCTATCTCTGCCAGGCGAGGCCCAAGGGACCCGCGCCTTGCGTCAATCTCGCGGACGGTACGACGCTCTCCTTCGGGGATATCTCGCGCTAAAAAGGCCCGACCGTCATCGAAACGTCATCATAACGTCACAAATGATCAGCCCGGCTCCGGCCGGGCTTTTCTTTTGGGAGAACTATCCCGCAAAGCGGGGACAAGTATCCGCCACGCAGGGGAGTCTGTCCTCAAAAAAATGGCGCCCCGGATATCCCCGGGACGCCATTCAGGTCTGCGAGGACCGTCTTCGTCAGAAGGCGATTCGAATCGCCGCCGACACGCTCTGCTCCTCATAGTCGCTCTGGAACTCACCATCATAGGTGACGCGCAGCGTGATGCCGTTCGTCCCTTCGAAGGTGAGCCCGCCAAGCACCCCATAGGAGACATCGTCGCGCGGCGTGGTCTGCGTGGTGAAGGCGCCGCCCCCGACAACGCTGCCGGTGATCGCCTCGTCGGGATCGGCAAGTTCGGAGAGAACCTTCACGCCGAGTTCCGGAATGAGGCGCGCGCCGCCCTCGAGCTCCGCCGTGTAGCGGAGATTGACGCCGCCCGCCGCACGAAGCGACTCGACGGTGCGCGCATCGACAGTCGTCGGCAATGGCCCCGTCTCCGTATAGGCATCCACGTCGACAAGGTTGTAGCGAAGTCCCGCATTCGGCGTGACGTCCCACCGGCCGGCGGTGAACATGCGGCCGATCTCGGTGCGCGCCACGAATTGCGAACCGTCATAATCCGCCGTGTTGACGCCGCCGAGCGAGGTCCGCCTGCTCTCATAGCTGTTGAAGCCATAGCCGAGCGATCCGTTCACATACCAGGCGCCGGGGCGGTAGCTCGCGTAAGCGACCGCGCCATATCCATCGACCGTGTTGCTCGCATTTGCGCCCGCACCGTTCTCCTCGATATCGGAGGAGGTATAGAAGGCACTGAGGCCGATGCGCGTATTGGCCGCGACCTCACCGTCGATACCGCCGGTGACGCCCCACATGTCGGTGTCGAAGCCATTGACGCCGGAAGGCGTGTATTCGGCCTTGAGCCCGCCGACGCGGCCCCAGAGCGCCCACTTGCCTTCGCCGCCGAGCATCGCGTCGCCCGCCGAAAGGCCGGTGTCGCCTGCATTGTTCGCAATGGTGAAGCCACCGCCCGAGATGCGATCCATGATCATGTCGAAGATGAGATCCGTGGACGCCATGGTGCTCGTGCCCTCGGCATTGCTTTCCGACGGCAGCGTGTCCTCGACGACCTCGAGAAGCGCCTGACGCTGCTCTTCCTCCGTCTCGAACTGCGCGAGCCACTGCGTCAGCGGACTATCGATCGGCTGTGTGGCGATATATTCGTCAATCGCCTTGGCGATGTTGACGAGGTTCACGCCACCATCATTGTCGAGCTCCGTATCCTCCGCCGTCTCCGCGAGCTGAACGCGCAGGAAGAGATCGTCGGCGGAGCCGCTCTCGATCACGCCGCCATTCATCACCTTGAGGAAGTCGAAGAGGATCGTGTTGTCCTCGACGCGCGCCCCGCTATCGGTGACGCCGTTCTCGCTATCGGCCGAGGCGATCAGGATGTCGTCGCCGACGACACCCGAAAGACCGCCGATTACATCGACGTCGATGGTAGAACCGCTCGCGAAGGAGACGGTATCGCCATAGACGACACCCGCGCCGCCCGACGAGATGTCCGTGCGGAAGGTGTTGCCCTCGCCGAAGGAGACGGCGCCGCTCGCATCGAGATGGCCGCCGAGTGCGATGTCGAGCGTGCCGGTCACATCGAGATGCCCCGCGATGTCCGCGCCCTCGCCCGTCACGCCGAGCGTCGCGCCTTCGGCCACCGAGACCGTGCCTTCGGCATAGCTTGTATGGATGCCGACGCCGTCGAGCACGAGTTTGCCGCTGTCGATATCCACCGCATCGAAATGCGAGACGGCCCAGCCGCCGATACCGTCATCGAGGGCGATCGTATCGTCATGCGCGAAGGTGAGATGAGCGCTGTTGTAGACGATCCCGAGAGGTGCGATGCCGCTTTCCGTGGCATGGATACCCTGGCCGAGATCGACGCCTTCGCCGGTCACGGTCACCTCGTCGATGCCATATCCGGTATAGACAGCGCCTGTGAGCGTGCCGCCGTCGATCAGGATCGTATCGTCGCTATAGCCGAGCGACGTGTCGATATTGCCGTCGACGGAACCCGTATGGGCGATCTCGACGGTGCCCCCATACTCATGCTCGCTATGAGCGGAGACGAGCACATCGCCGGTGATCTCACCATCATTGACGATGGAGACGTATTTCGTCTCGCTGGCATAGATCGCCGCACCATCGGAAGACGAGATGACGCCCGTTCCGGCATTGGTGATGTTGACCGTCGGTCCCGAAGCCTGGATGGCATCGGCATCGTCGCCTGTCGCCTCGATAGTGCCGGAGTTGTAGATGGTGGTAGTGGCGATGGCTTCCGAGCGGGCGACGACAGCGTGGGAATATTCGCCCGAAGCCGCAATCGCGCCGCTATTGGTCAGATCGACCGTACTGCCGCGCAGATGCACGCCATAGGTCTCGTCCGCATGGACAGTGATGGTGCCGTTATTGACGATTTCCGCATTGTAGAAGCCTTCGAGATAGACGCCGCCATCCTCGTTGCCACCACCTGCCGCGACGACAACCTCGCCATCCTCGTCGTTGAGGAAATAGGCATCATAGGCACCTTCGACCGACACGCGGCCGTCGATATAGCCCTGATTGTAGACGGCGACCTCTTCCGTCTCGCTGATCTCGATACCGGACTCATTGGTGTAGATGTTGCCGTCATTCGTGACGGTAGCGCTTTCGGCATACTGGATGTCGATGCCGTCGGCTGTGCCCGAACCGACATGGCCGTCATTGGTGACGGTGACTGTCTCCGCATAGGCGACATAGATCGCATCGCCGAGGGCGGCATAGATTTCACCCTCGTCGTAATTGTCGATCTCGACAGTGGGCCCGCTCGCATTGATGCCGTTGGCATCCTCGCCGGTGACCATGATGAGACCGTCATTCCTCACAGTCGTCGTGTGGTCGCTCGCGGAGGAAGCGAGAATGCCATGCGAGTAGTCGCCGCGGGTGCGGATCGTGCCGGAATTGTAGACCTCGACCGTCTGACCGGAGACGTCGATGCCATGAGACTCTTCGCCTGACGTATCGATGGCGCCGCTGCTATAGGCCTGGACGGTCCCGTATTCGGCATGGGCTTCCATGCCGTCCGCATCGTCGCCATAGGTCGTGATCGCGGCGCCGGGCAGTTCGGGATCGTATTCCTCGCTGGCGCTCGCATTGACCACGTCCACATCGCCTTCATAGGAGATGATGGAGATGCCCGCCGCCTCGTCGCCATGGGTGGTGATGCTGGAGGCGATATTGTAGGCCCCTGCATCGTAACCCTCGCCATAGGCGCCATATTCGCCCGAGGCAACGACGCGAATGCCGGTGGAGCCTTCGCCATAGGTGACGATGCTGGAGGCATATTTGTTGGACGCAAAGGCGGTGTCGTCGTCGGACGTCGCCCAGATGCCGTAGGCACCGTGGCCGCGCGTGACGATATCGCCATGATACTTGTTGACGGCGACGGCTTCATCCGAGTCCGAATAGGCGACGAGGCCGTGCGATCCTTCGCCGGAATGGGGCTCGTCATATTCGTCGAAAGTGCCGGTCGAAATCGAGCCGTAGAAGTTGCCCGCCCAGGCCGAGCCGCCGCTCGAGATGGCGGCGACGCCGATGGCGTTGTCGCCCGTCGTCACGATGGTCGAGCGATAGTCGGAGGGCTCGAAATATTCCGTGTCGACATAATCCGTGATCCGCGCGAAGGGGCCTTCATCGGGCTCGTCCACATCGAGCGGACCCGGACCGTAGAAGCCGAAGGGAAAGCCGTTGACCGCCATGGCAGTGCCGCCATGGCCGTTGCCCTCTCCCGCCATCGCCGCCTCCTGGACGGTTTCGAAGCCGGTACCGGCGGCAAGACCATGCGCGCCCTGGCCGGAGGTCGTAATTGAGCCGCCAAGCACGTTATAGGCCGTGGCGGAATTCTCGACCGAGAAGGCGCCGACGCCGCCAGCGAGATCGCCGCGCGTTTCGACATCGCCGGCATTGCCCGCGATTGCGCCCGAGTATTCGGAATATTCGTGGTACCCGTAGGTGTTGTAGTCCATCGCGATGACGCCGACCGAGGCGGTGCCGAACGTGTCGATGTCGCCGGTATTGATCGCCTGGGCGAGACCGTATTCGGTACTTGCGGAAAGCGCCTCGGCGTAATCGCCCCGCGTGGTGACGGAGCCGGTGCTCAGCGCGAGGGAGCCTTCATCCTCGCCGCGCACGCGGATGCCTGCCGAACCGTCGCCGTAGTAATCGTCTTCTTCCGAATAGCCGGTCGAGACCGAGCCGTAATTCTTGACGATGGCCGTGTCGCCGCCGGCATGGACGGCGGTCGCCTCCTCGTCCCAGCTGCTCACGCTGCCGCCTTCGCCAATGATGATGACGGCATCGCCCTCCTCGGCGAAGGCCTCGACGACGGGATCGCCGCTCTCCTCGGAGGAGATGCTGCCGTCGTTCCTCACATAGGCATATTCATTGGCACTGATTTCGACCGAACCGGAGATGACGGCATGAGCGCGGTTGTAGACGCGCGCTTCGTCGGTCTCATCGACCTCGATCGCATTGCCTTCCTCGGCATAGATCACGCCATAGGCGACGACATCCTCGCCATCCATCACGGCGTCGTTCGTAATCCTGACGGTTGGGCCGGAGGCTTCGATGGCGTCCGAATACTCGCCATAGACGGCGATGAGCCCGGTATTCACGATGGTGGTCGTGTCGTCGCCTTCGGAATCCGCCTCGACCGCGGCGGACTCGTAACCATATGTCCTGATGCTGCCGGAATTGTTGAGATAGACCGAATAGCCTTCGATGCTGACGCCGTTCGATCCGTCGCCATAGGTGATGACGGAACCGGCATTGGTGACATCGACCTCTTCGCTGCGGCCATAGATGCCGTCCGATTCCTCGCCGAAGGTGGTGATGAGGCCGCCTTCCGCATTCACGAGGTCGGCGCTGCCTTCCGAATAGTAGCTCTCGGTGACGGCGCGAAGACCATCCGCTTCGCTGCCATCCGTTTCGATCTCGCCGGAGTTGTAGGCATAGGCGTCGTATTTCGCGAAAGCATAGACGCCGCGCGCCTCGGAGCCTTCGGTGAAGACGAGCCCCTTGTTGATGGCGTTGGCATATTTGCCGTCCGCCGAAACGCCCGTGCTGTCTTCGCCCGTGGTCGAGACGTTGCCGTAGTTGGCGGCGGTGGCCGTGCCATACCATTCGTCCCATTCGGACTGTGCATAGACACCGTAGGAATCTTCCGAGGTCGTGCCGACGATGCCGGTGGCGCTGTTTATGGCCGTGGCGTCATAGCCCTCATCGGCATAAGCGACGATACCGTGATGCTCGCCATATTCGTCGTAATAGCTGCCAGTCAGCACGGTGCCGTCATTGACGACTGTCTGGTCCCCCTCGCCGTTGACCACGATGCCGGCATTGTCGCCATAGTAGTTGGCCTCTTCATTCGTCGTGTCGACGATGGAGCCCTCGCCGAGAACGACCGTGACGTCCTCGACATCTATGTCGATGGTTTCATCGAAAGTGCCGATGCAGAGGATCTGTTCGCCTTCGCCGGCCTGGGGCAGGCATGTGCCGTCGGCTCTCGCCTGCCCCGTGCCGCCGAGGCCGACGGCGACCATCGACGCGCCGGAAAGAAGCGCGGCGGCGAAGAGGCGGCGCACACCGCCCGCCGTCGACGGCGCGCCGCTCGTGCGCACGACGCCGCTGTAATAGCTGTAGGCCGAGCCGAGAAGATTGTTCTCCGCGGTCTTCATCTGACCCGGCTTCGCGCCGCGATTCTTCTTTCCGTTATTCCGCTTCGTCATCGGGAGCCCCCAAAAGAGTCAATTCGGGAGCAAGACTGCGCGAGCGGAAAAAGGCGCTCTACTTGAGTCTAAGCCAAAGAGGAGAGGTGTTTTCCTCCAATACGGCGCAACCGCAAAACCGTTAAGCCGGCCCGTTTCGGCGGACGGTATTGTGCAAGGGATTGCGCGGGGAAATACGAGGTGCGCGATGGAGACGGGTTAACGGCGCGCGGATTTCGATTCAATTCGACACGGAAAACGGACGAGTCGTTTGGCTTTTGCCTTGGCCAACTCCATCGCCCCCGCCCCGAGAAATTCGAACTTGCGAAGAATTTCTCGGGGCGGGGGACAGAGCAGAACAGTCCGCGTCGTCAGGCCACCGCTTCTTTCTTTTCGCCGGAGGGCGCATCGCGCCTGTCATCCGGCGACCAGTTCTCGATGGAGATGTCGGTGCGGATCGACCCGTCGAGAAGACCCGTCGCCTTGGGACATGAAACGCCCGGCAGCACGAAGACGTCGAAGAGTTCGCGCACCTCGCCCTTCAGCCTGATCCATTCGACGATATTGCCGTTGCGCGTATCGACGATCTGAACGCCGCACCAGGGCTCGGCATCGCGCTTCGCCAGTTCGCCGTCGAGTTCGAGGCCGGAGAAACTGCCGTCGCGCGGAAGCGAAAGGCCCACAAACGCATATGGCCCGTGAAAGGCGAGGCCGCGCGCGAAGCCCGGCAGGAAGGTGACGACCTCGCGCGCGCCCGTTTCCTCGTCGACGCGGCAAAGCTCGCCCCGGCCCGAATTCAGCACCCAGAGCTTGCCGTCGTGAATGCGCGGCGAATGCGGCATGGAAAGCTCCTCGCTCACCATGCGGTCGGTCCGCACATCCATGACGAGGCCGCCGGAAGCGCGGCGGTCCCGCCAGCCCGTGATGATGTCGCTGCGGCAGACGGCGGTGACATAGCGCGCCTCGCCATCGGCCATGGCAAGGCCGTTCAGATGACAGCGGTCTTCGGGCGCGAGGCGCGAGATGAAAGGCGGCTTCCAGATCGGTTTGAAACTATGCGTGAGACTGAAGGTCGAGAGGCAGGAGAACTTCGTGTTCACGAAAATGACGCGGCCGCCCTTTTCGACGCCGAGCTCATGCGCATCGACATCGCCTGTGGTCTGCGCATTGCGCGGCACATAGTTGCGGTCGAAATCACCCATCTTCTGACCGGCGGCGAGTACGTTTTCGAGGCGCCATATCTGGTATTGCGTCGCGAGGTAGAGACGCTGCGGCGTGGCGGCGACGCCCATCGCATGAACGAAATGGCGCTCGTGGAAACTCACCTTGCCGCGCGGCAGGCGGCCGACGAGATAGAGGCGGCCGGACTGATAGGAAGTGAAGCCGAAGCTCAGCCCGTTCCTTTCCATGAAGGCGTGAAGCCCGCGCGAGCAGGAAATCTGCGTCGGCTTCTTTTCCCGCGGGCCTGCCGGGGGCTTCAGTGCCGTCACGTTTCGCTTTTCCGGATTTTCGGTCATCGCCGCCAATTCCTTCCATTCGGATGCGAAAGCCGGATGCGCGCGAAACGGTTTCGCTAGATTCGGGTGAAGAGCAAGGGCGGCAAGGCGCCATTGCAACCGCGTGCAACAGGGACGATTGCAACATGGTCAAAGAGAGATTCTCGACTGCCGATGGCTCCATTTTCGCGCGAATTGGCGGCGCGTATTTCGCGGGAGCACGGCCATGACGAAGGCGAAGGCAAGCGCGTTGAAGGCCGTGCCGGAGGCGGGCGAAAAGCCTGCGCCAACGCAGGAAGCGCGGCCGGGCTTCAAGCCCGAGACATGGTTTCCGGCCCCCGTCTGGTCGCGCCGCGTCCCCGACCATGAACGGATCGACGCACATATTCTCTCCGTTCTGGAGGAACTCGAGCGACAAGGCCGCGCGATCACGCGCTCCAATGTCGGCGGCTGGCACTCGGCCGCGAACCTCCATCTAGGCCAAGAGCTTGCCGAGATCCGCCGCATCATCGGCAATGCGGTCGCGGGATGCGCGGCGCATCTGTCGTTCGATTTCGACCGCTTCGAACTCTTCTTCCAGGAGATGTGGCTGAACAAGAACGGGCCGGACGACTTCAACAAGGCGCATGTGCATCCGAACTCGCTGCTGTCGGGCGCCTATTACGCGAAGGTGCCGGAGAAGAGCGGCAATATCGAGTTCTACGATCCCGTGCGCGAGCGCGTGATGTGCACTTTCCCCGTGAAGGCGCGGACGCGCATCAACAGCCAGGCGATGGAATACAAGGGGCGCGAGGGGCTGCTGCTGATCTTCCCCGGCTGGCTGCAGCATTCCGTGCAGCCGAACCGGAGCGATGACTTCCGCGTCTCGATCAGCTTCAATATGGGCTTCCGGAGGAAAGCGGGCCGCTGACTCCACCCCCCATGCGGCACACCCGCAACGCCGAGAAGCCCCCGGATTCCGGGGGCTTTTTGCTTATCGGCACAAGGGGGTTCCATTCCGCTTGCGCTAGCCAGTTTTTAATTGTAATAATTCTAAAGTAATTCGCCCAGGCAACAAGAGGACCAGACAAATGAGCACGGACAAGAAGGCCGCAACAGGCGGCAAGTGCCCGGTCATGCATGGCGGCGCCACCTCGAGTTCGAGCGGCACCTCGAACATGCATTGGTGGCCGAACGCCCTCAATCTCGACATCCTTCACCAGCACGACACCAAGACGAATCCGCTGGGCAAGGACTTCGACTATCGCGAGGAGCTGAAGAAGCTCGATGTGGCGGCGCTCAAGAAGGACCTCCACGCGCTGATGACCGACAGCCAGGACTGGTGGCCGGCGGACTGGGGCCATTACGGCGGGCTGATGATCCGCATGGCCTGGCACGCGGCGGGTTCCTACCGCCTCGCGGACGGACGCGGCGGCGGCGGCACCGGCAACCAGCGCTTCGCGCCGCTGAACTCCTGGCCGGACAATGTGAGCCTCGACAAGGCGCGGCGCCTGCTCTGGCCGATCAAGAAGAAATACGGCAACAAGGTGAGCTGGGCCGACCTCATGATCCTGGCCGGCAACATCGCCTATGAGTCGATGGGGCTGAAAACCTTCGGCTTCGCCTTCGGACGCGAGGACATCTGGCATCCGGAAATCGACATCTATTGGGGCGCGGAGAAGGAATGGCTCGGCCGCGGCCGCTACGAAAGCGACGACAAGCCGGAATCCCTCGAGAACCCGCTCGCCGCCGTGCAGATGGGCCTCATCTATGTGAACCCGGAAGGCGTGGGCGGCAAACCCGACCCGCAGAAGACCGCTTACGAAGTGCGCGAGACCTTCAAGCGCATGGCGATGAACGACGAGGAGACCGCTGCGCTGACGGCCGGCGGCCACACCGTCGGCAAGACGCATGGCAATGGCGATGCGAGCACGCTCGGCCCCGACCCGGAAAGCGCGGATGTCGAGGGACAGGGCTTCGGCTGGGCGAACCCCGGCCAGCAGGGCCTCGCGAGCCGCGCCGTGACATCGGGCCTCGAAGGCGCATGGACAACCCATCCGACGAAGTTCGACATGGGCTTCTTCGAGATGCTGTTCGGCCATGAATGGGAACTGCGGAAGAGCCCCGCAGGCGCCTGGCAGTGGGAACCGGTCGACATCAAGGAAGAGGACAAGCCGCTCGACGCGAGCGACCCCTCCATCCGCCACAACCCGATGATGACCGACGCCGACATGGCGATGAAGGTCGACCCGATCTATAACGCGATCTGCCGCAAGTTCATGGCCGATCCGGAATATTTCAAGGAAACCTTCGCCCGCGCCTGGTTCAAGCTCACCCATCGCGACATGGGTCCGAAGGCGCGCTATGTCGGCCCCGACGTGCCCGAGGAAGACCTGATCTGGCAGGACCCGGTTCCGCAAGGCCCGGTGAACTACGACATCGGCGCCGTGAAGTCGAAGATCGCCGCCTCCGGCCTCTCGACCGGCGAACTCGTCGCGACCGCCTGGGACAGCGCCCGCACCTATCGCGGCTCCGACATGCGCGGCGGCGCGAACGGCGCCCGCATCCGCCTTGCCCCGCAGAAGGATTGGGAAGGCAATGAGCCGGAACGTCTCCGCAAGGTGCTCTCCGTGCTCGAGCCGATCGCGAAGGAGGCCGGCGCGAGCGTCGCCGACGTCATCGTGCTGGCTGGCAATGTCGGCATCGAAAGGGCGGCGAAGGAAGCCGGCTTCGACATCTCCGTGCCCTTCGCACCGGGCCGGGGCGATGCGACCGACGAGATGACGGACGCCGAATCCTTCGAACCGCTGGAGCCGATCCATGACGGCTACCGCAACTGGCTGAAGAAGGACTATGCCGTCAGCGCCGAGGAGCTGATGCTCGACCGCACGCAGCTCATGGGCCTCACCGCGCCGGAAATGACGGTGCTTGTCGGCGGCATGCGCGTGCTCGGCACCAATCACGGGGCAACGAAGCATGGCGTCTTCACGGACCGCGAAGGCGCGCTGACGAACGACTTCTTCGTCAACCTGACCGACATGGGCAATAGCTGGGTGAAGGCGGGCGACCACTATGAAGTGCGCGACCGCAAGACCGGCAAGACGAAGTGGACGGCGAACCGCATCGACCTCGTCTTCGGCTCGAACTCGATCCTTCGGGCTTACGCGGAAGTCTATGCGCAGGACGACGGACAAGAGAAGTTCGTGAAGGACTTCGTGGCCGCCTGGGTCAAGGTCATGAACGCCGACCGCTTCGACCTCGCGGCCTGACGCGAACCGCCCTCAAGGGATCACGACATGCGCCGTCCCCGGATCGTCCGGGGACGGCGTTTTTATCTCCGAATCACAATGATTTTTTCGTTCCCCGGCGCGGCCTTCACGCCTTCCCCGGACGCCGCACGGCCCTGACCTTGCCGCTGTTTCCGCCGCCGCAGAAGAAGCGCGTGCCGCCATCCGACTCGAGACCGGAGACAATGGTTCCCTCGGGCATGTCGATGCGGTCGAGAACCTCGCCGCTTTCGCGGTCCAGGCGCCTGATGTCGCTCTTGTCGTTCTCCCAGGTCCCGTGCCAGAGCTCGCCATCGACCCAGGTGACGCCGGTGACGAAGCGGTCCGAGCGGATGGAGCGAAGCACGGCGCCCGTTTCCGGATCGACCTGATGAATAAGGCGGTCGCGGTACTGGCCGACCCAGAGCGATCCTTCGGCCCAGGCGAGGCCCGAATTGCCGTCGCCGGGCGCAGGGATCGTCGCGACGATCTCGCCGGTTTGGGGATCGACTTTCTGGATCACCTGATCCGCGATCTGGAAGAGATATTTGCCGTCGAAGGCCGTACCCGCATGAGCCTCGACCGCGAGCGAACGCTCGATCTCGCCGCTTTCGGGATCGAGAGCCTCGATGCGCCCGCCCGTCGCGAACCAGACCCGCTCACCATCGAAACTGACCCCGTGAACATTTTCGATTCCGGGAAAGGGCCCGTATTCGCGGATGATTTCTGCGGCTTTGCTTTTCATGGAAACACCTTACCCGCCCGGCAGCGGCGCCGGGAGTAACAAGCTTGTCGGGAATCCGGGAATGGCGGTCGCAACCCAGCGGCAGGCCCGGCCACGGCCGAAGGACTCCGCCTTGCCGCGCTCCCCAAGCGCTTCGAGCGCGCGCTGGACGGTGCGCGGGCTGACGCCGAGCGCCTGCGCAAGCGCCGAACTCGACCATGCCTCGCCATCGGAGAGAAGCGCCAGCACCTCGCCATGATCGCCATCGACCGGCGGCGAAAGAACGGCAACCGATTTCGCGTTGGGCGCCAGCACGAAGCCGCGCCCCGTCGCGCTGACCCCGGCCAACGGCTGCAGCACCTTGCGGAGACGTCCGATCTCCACCCGGAGCCGGGCCCGATGGGACTCGTCCGCATCGTGCGCATTGAAGGCGGCGGAAAGGAGCGCCTCGCGCGAGGCCTCGCCGGGAAAGACCTCCGCAAGTTTTTTGCAGAGAGCAAAAAGAACGGGGCGTCCTTGAAGCGGCACGAGCACGCTTCCCCCACGCACGACATTTCGGCAGGCATCGACCACCATCATGTCCGACGCAAAAAGGGTTTCGACATCGTCGAGCCGGACCATGCGCTCGCGCCCTTCGGACAGGAGACGCGCCACAGGCGCATCGAGCAATTGCGCGGCGCGCTCCACCTCGGCCATCTGCGCCGGGATCGCGGAGGCCTGTGCGGCGCGGCATGCTTCATCGAGCGCCTCGCGCGCGGGGCCCGCGCGAACACGCCGCATCGCAATGCCAGCCCTTACAAGCGCATGGCCGGCGAGAGACGCCGGCGGCAGCAGGCTCGCGTCAAGCGCCTCGAGAACCTTCTCCGCTTCGTCGAGTTTTCCGACGAGAAGCAGATAGCGCGCCTCGAGACAGGCGGCATGCGCCGCATTCGCCTTGTCGCCGCGCGCGTCGAGGAGCGCCCGCGCGGCTCCCAATGTCTGAAGGGATTTTCCGATATCGCGTGTGACGAGCGCGATTTCCGCTTCGGCGAGCGCACAGCGCGCACGCGCCACGGGTTCCTTTTGGCCGAAGGCGCGGGCCGCGCGCCGAAGAAGATCTCGCGCGCGCTCAAGGTCGCCGAGCTGCGCCATCGCGACGCCGCGCAGGGCGAGCGCAGCCGCATCCTCGCGTAACGCGACGCGCTTCAACGCGCCGAGCGGATCGCCCGCCGCGAGCGCACGCGCGGCCGCCGTGATCAGCGAGTCCATCGAAATCCCGTCACACTTGTCACTCCCGCACCCCGCTCTCTCCGTCCTAGTTCTGTTCCCGCTTCGGCGAAAGCCGGGAGCGAGCGAAGGAAGAGGAACGGAAGGATGACGATAGCCATCGAAAACGGAAAGCGGAACCAGCGAGCGCGTTGGCCGACGCCGGACGAATTGCTTTGCCTCGCGGCATCGCCGGTCTTCGCGGTGATGGCCCTGCACGCCACGAAGGCGGAAATGGCCGACCCGATCTGCGCCGCCATGAAAGGCCCGCTGCCGCTTGACGGCATGACCTTCATGTACCTGCTGATGTGCCTCTTTCACCTGCCGCCATGGATGAAGCTCCGCTCCGCCTCACATGCTCAATCGCCAAACCCTCAATCGAAGGAGACCGACCAATGAACCATCCCGTCGTATCGCAGGAAGAATGGCTCGCGGCGCGAAAGGCGCTGCTCGCCAGGGAACGTGCCATGACGCATGCGCTGGACGCGCTGCGCGCCGAACGCAGGGAGTTGCCCTGGGTGAAGATCGAGAAGGACTATGTGTTCGAAGGCCCGCAGGGCGAATGCACGCTTGGCGACCTCTTCAATGGCCGCAGCCAGCTTGCCATCTATCACTTCATGCTCTCTCCGGGCTCGGGGCAGATCTGCAAGGGCTGTGCGTTCATCTCCGACAATATCGACGCGGCGCGGCAGCATTTCGAACAGGCGGACCTCTCCTTTGCCGCCGTCTCGCGCGCATCCATTGCGGAGATCGAAGCGGCGAGGAAACGCATGGGCTGGAGCTTTCCCTGGGTGTCGGCCAAGGACAGCGACTTCAACTACGACTTCGCCGTCTCCTTCACGCCCGAGGACCGCGCCGCCGGAAGCGCGATCTACAATTACGGCACGCCGATCCAGAACAGCGACGACATGTTCGGCGTGAGCGTCTTCGTGAAGGACGAGCAGGACGGCATCTTCCACACCTACTCGACCTATCATCGCGGCGCGGAGCTTCTGGCAGGCGCCTTCAACTGGCTCGACCTCGTCCCCAAGGGCCGCAACGAAAGCGGCACGATGAGCTGGGTGAAACTTCACGACGAATATTGAGGCAGCCCTTCCGCGGAAATCGAAAAGGCTCCGGAAATCCGGGGCCTTTTTAAATGCCGGTGAGGGTGGGATTGGCGAAAACAGGTTTTGGCTTTTCAATGGCCTTGCCGGACCCGGACTTGAAGTAGCGTTCAAGTTCCCGCGCGCGGAATTCCGTCTCGACGGCCACATAGGAACGCAGCTTCATCTGCGCATGGGCCTTGGTCGAAAGAACCTGCCCCTTCATATGGGAAGCAAACCGGCGTTTCAGATCGGGTGTCGAACCGACATAGATGTCACCGTTGGCGAGTTCGAGAAAGTAGACGTCCACATGGGTCAGGTCCCCCTTCGCTCCCGCTGGCGTGAGCTTCGGGAGACACTCCTACGCCTATATCGGCTTCATGCGGCAAGCCACTTCAAAAGATTTTTATTTGTGAAAGTGGCCTGCCGCCCGAAGCCGAAGGCGTAGGGTGGCGGAGAGGGTGGGATTCGAACCCACGGTACCCTTGCGAGTACGCCGCATTTCGAGTGCGGTACTTTCAACCACTCAGCCACCTCTCCGCAGAGGACGGACCGGACCGCTTGACGGACCGACCGTTGGTTGAAACGGCGCGGAATGTAAACGCCATGAAGCGCCCGCACAAGGCCGGAAGACACAGCAAAAGCTGCTTTTCTCGCCCATAGGTTAAGGCCCTTCCGCCTGCTAGACTGCCACCCATGAGCGAGGTGCGAGGCGAGGAAAAGGAAAGAAGGAGGCTCCCCGCGGGCCGGGTGGCGGCGGCCTGGGCCGTCCATGCCTTCACGGCATCGGGCGTGGTGACGGCGCTGCTCGCCATTGCGGCCCTGATCGCGGGCGATCTAAGGCTTGCGCTGCTCTGGCTGGGCGCGGCCCTCATCATCGACGGATTCGACGGGCCCATGGCCCGCAAGGTCCGGGTGAGCGAATACGCGCCACGCTTCGACGGGGCGATCCTCGACCATGTCATCGACTACCTGACCTATACGGTGATACCGGCGCTGCTGATCTACCGGTTCGGCCTTGTGCCGCCGGGCTGGGAAATCCCCGCCGCCGCCTGGATCATGACCACCTCCCTCTATTGCTTCGGCAACAGGGAGATGAAGACCCATGACAATTATTTCTCCGGCTTTCCGGCCACCTGGAACCTGATCGTTCTTTATTTCTATGTATTGGGGAGCGGAAACTGGCCGAATCTCGCGGTGATCGCCGTTCTGGGCGTACTGACCTTCGTGCCCTTCAAATATATTCACCCCTTCCGGGTGGCGACGTTTCGGCCCCTCACGCTGGCCGTGACGGCGCTCTGGGCGCTTTCGACCTTCTGGCTGGTGCTGAGGAGCGGGCCGGAAACGCCGCCCGCAGAGGCCTCTCCCGCCGCCTTCTGGGCCTTTATCGGGGCATCGGCCTATTTTCTGGCGATCTGCGCCTGGCGAACCCTCGCCGGGCGGAGGGAGGCCGAAAAGCCTTGATTTCAGGCCCTTTCGCGGCTTGACAGGGCGACCTCCCCCTGTATATTGCGCGCCAATTCGGCCCGTGCCGCTGTCACCGGCGGACGCAGGGCCTTTTTCGTTACATGGTGGATTTACCAATGTTCGCAGTCATCCGGACCGGCGGCAAGCAGTACAGGGTCGCGAAAGACGATCTCCTCGAGATCGAGCGCCTCGATGCGAAGGCCGGCGACAAGATCGAGCTCGGCGAAGTGCTGATGCTCGGCGGCGAAGGCGAGACCAAGGTCGGCGCGCCGCTCGTCGATGGCGCCAAGGTCAAGGCCGAGGTCGTGGACCTCACCCGCGGCCCGAAGCTCACGATCTTCAAGAAGCGCCGTCGCCAGAACTATCGCCGCAAGAACGGCCATCGCCAGGATCTGATGCTCGTCAAGATCCTCGACATTGCCGGCTAAGCGGCCCGAAGGAGTAGAAACATGGCTCACAAAAAGGCAGGCGGTTCGTCCCGCAACGGTCGCGACAGCGCAGGCCGTCGCCTCGGCGTGAAGAAGTTCGGTGGCGAGAGCGTCATTCCGGGCAACATCATCATCCGCCAGCGCGGCACGAAGTGGCACCCCGGCCGCAATGTCGGCATCGGCAAGGACCACACGATCTTCGCGAAGGCGGAAGGCGTCGTCGAGTTCCGCAACGGCCGTAACGGCCGTGCCTTCGTCTCGGTCGTGACGGCCGACATGCCGGAAGCGGCGGACTGAAGACGCGGGGTGAACGCCACCTCGCGAAGGTGGCGACCATCGGGAATTGAGAGGGAGATGGGATCGCCATCTCCCTTTTTTCATGCCCTCTCGGGACCGGAGCATCCCGATGCTGGAAGAACTGAAGACGGAAAGGCTGCTCTTGCGGCCGATGGGCGAGGCCGATGCCGAAAGACTCGCGAACCTCGCCAACAACTGGAACGTGGCGCGGATGCTCTCGCGCATGCCCTACCCCTACACGCTCGACATGGCTCAGGACTGGATCGGCAGGCAGAAGGAAATGCGCGAGGAAGGCGAGGAATTCGTCTACGCGATCGAGAATGGCGAGGGCTTCGTCGGCACTTGCGGCCTGCAGGCCCATGCCGACGGCACGCATGAGATCGGCTACTGGGTGGGCGAGCCTTACTGGAACCGCGGCTATGCGAGCGAGGCGGCGGGCGCGCTGCTGGCCGAAGCCGCGAACCGCTTCGGCGCCGGGACCCTGATCTCGGGACATTTTTGGGAAAACCATGCCTCGGGCCGCGTACTGACGAAACTCGGCTTCCGCTATACTGGCGAGGAAAGCCGCTGGTGCGTCGCGCGGCAGGAAAACGTGCGCTGCCTCACCATGAGGCTTGCGCGAACGGAAAGCTGAAATGAAGTTCCTCGACCAGGCGAAAATCCATATCCGCTCGGGAAACGGCGGCGCGGGCTGCGTGAGCTTCCGCCGCGAGAAATTCATCGAGTTCGGCGGACCTGACGGCGGCGACGGCGGCAAGGGCGGCGACGTCGTCGCCGAATGCGTCGAGGGACTGAATACGCTGATCGACTACCGCTTCCAGCAGCACTTCAAGGCGAAGACCGGCATGCACGGCATGGGCAAGAACCGCTCGGGCGCGAACGGCGCCGATGTGGTGCTGAAAGTGCCTGTGGGAACGCAGATCTTCGAGGAAGACGAGGAAACGCTCATCGCCGATCTGACGGAAGTGGGCCAGCGCGTCCTGCTGGCGAAGGGCGGCAATGGCGGCTTCGGCAATGCCTATTTCAAGAGTTCGACCAATCAGGCGCCGCGCCGCGCGAACCCCGGTCAGGAGGGCGAGGAAAAAACCATCGTCCTGCGCCTCAAGCTGATCGCGGATGCAGGGCTCGTGGGCCTGCCCAATGCCGGCAAGTCGACCTTCCTTGCCGCGGTGAGCGCGGCGAAGCCCAAGATCGCCGACTATCCCTTCACCACGCTGGCGCCGGGGCTCGGCGTCGTCACCGTCGATGCGCGCAGCTTCGTGCTGGCGGACATTCCCGGCCTCATCGAAGGCGCGCATGAAGGCGCGGGACTTGGCGACCGGTTCCTCGGCCATCTCGAGCGCTGCAATATCCTGATCCATCTCGTCGACGGCACGGCGGAAGATGTGGCGGAGGCCTACCACGTCATTCGCGGCGAAATCGAAGCCTATGGCGCGGGGCTGGAGGAAAAGCCCGAAATCCTCTGCCTCAACAAGGCGGACGCGCTGACGCCGGAAGAGCGCGAGGAGAAACGCGCCATCCTCGCCGAAGAAAGCGGAGGAGACGTGCATGTCATCTCCGGCGTCTCGGGCGAGGGCGTGACCGACATTCTCCGCCTCGTCGCGGACGAGATCGCGGCGAAGCGCGAAGAGGAAAAGGCCGAGGCAGGCGAAGAGGAAGAGGGCTGGAGCCCATGAGCACTCATCTCGAAAAGGCGCAGCGTGTGGTCGTGAAGATCGGCTCGGCGCTGCTGACGGACGCAGAGACGGGCAAGCTCAACCGCACCTGGCTGCAGGCGCTGGTCGAAGACGTTGCGCGGATGCGCGCGCGAGGGCAGGAGATGATGATCGTCTCCTCCGGCGCCATTGCGCTCGGCCGCCGCGCGCTGAAGCTCGCCCCCGGCAAACTGAAACTGGAGGAGAGCCAGGCCGCCGCTGCGGTCGGCCAGATCGGCCTCGCCCATGCCTTTCAGGAAATTCTCTCGGCCTATGGTTTTTCCTGCGCGCAGATCCTGCTGACGCTCGAAGACACCGAAGAGCGCCGCCGCTATCTGAATGCGCGCTCGACCATCAACACGCTGCTGAAGCTCGGCGCCGTTCCCGTGATCAACGAGAACGACACCGTGGCGACGACGGAAATCCGCTATGGCGATAATGACCGCCTCGCCGCACGCGTGGCGAGCATGGTCTCGGCAGATTGCCTCGTTCTGCTCTCCGACGTCGACGGACTCTACACCGCTCCGCCGCACCTTCCCGGCGCGAAACATTTGCCGGAAGTGGCGGAGATCACGCCCGAGATCGAGGCCATGGCGGGCGATGCGGCGAGCATCTATTCGCGCGGCGGCATGAAAACGAAGATCGCGGCGGCGCGCATCGCGACCGAAGGCGGCGCCCGCATGGCGATCGCCAATGGCCGCTCGCTCCATCCGCTGAAAGCTATCGAGGAAGGCGCGCGCTGCACCTGGTTTGCCGCCCATTCGACACCCTTCGCAGCGCGCAAGCGCTGGATATCGGGCTCGCTGAAAAGCCTCGGCACCATCACCATCGACAATGGCGCGGTGAAGGCGCTGATGGGCGGCCGGAGCCTTCTGCCCGCCGGCGTGACCGCCATCGAAGGCGAGTTCGGACGCGGCGACGCCGTCAGCGTTCACGACGCGGAAGGACATGAGATCGCGCGGGGGCTCAGCGCATATGCAAGCGACGACGCACGCACGATCATGGGTCATTCGAGCCACGAGATCGAGGAGCTGCTCGGCTATTCGGGCCGCGCGGAGATGATCCATCGCGACGATCTGGTGCTGAAAAAGCCGTGAAAATTGCGTCTGCCGGCCCCATATGACGGCAGGCGCGCCGCAAGCCCGGGCATTGAAAGACCGGAGGCCGCCTGAAATACTCCTGCGGCCTATCGACGAGGACAGGTGACGACCGTGAGCATCGTGAAACTGAATACCGGCGAGACGGACATCGCAGGCCTTATGGCCGGAATCGGCCGCAAGGCGCGCGAAGCGGCAACCATGCTTGCGACCGCCCCGACGAAGCAGAAAGACGCCGCGCTCCTCGCCGCCGCCATGTGCATCCGCGCCAATGTCGACGACATTCTGGCCGCGAATGAGCAAGACGTCGCCGACGCGAAGAAGAACGGGCTGACGCCAGCCATGATCGACCGGCTGACGCTCGACACGACGCGCGTGGAAGGGATTGCGAAGGCGCTGGAGGAGATCGCCGCGCTGCCCGATCCTGTCGGTTCGAAGATCGCCGAGTGGGACCGCCCGAACGGGCTCCATATCGAGCGCGTTCGCGTGCCGCTTGGCGTCATCGGCATCATCTATGAGAGCCGCCCCAATGTGACGGCGGATGCGGGCGCGCTCTGCCTCAAGGCCGGCAATGCCGCCGTGCTGCGTGGCGGCTCGGAAGCCTCGCGCTCCAACAAGGCGATCCATGCTTCGCTCGTCGAGGGCATTCTCGCCTCGAACCTCCCCGAAGCCTCGATCCAGCTCGTGCCCGTGACCGATCGTGGCGCGGTGGGCGAAATGCTGAAAGGGCTCGGCGGCAATCTCGACGTGATCGTGCCGCGCGGCGGCAAGAGC
>DLCG01000017.1:271596-307581 GCA_002480495.1 Rhodobiaceae bacterium UBA7804
ATCGTGCCGCGCGGCGGCAAGAGCCTCGTCGCCCGCGTACAGGAAGAAGCTCGCGTGCCCGTCTTCGCGCATCTCGAGGGCGTCTGCCACGTCTATGTGGACGGAGAGGCCGATCTCGACATGGCGCGCGACATCGCGCTGAACGCGAAGCTGCGGCGCACCGGCATTTGCGGCGCGGCGGAGACGCTGCTCGTGGACGAAGCCTGCGCGGCGACGCATCTGGCTCCGCTCGTGAAGGCGCTTCTCGATGCAGGCTGCGAAGTGCGCGGCGACGAAGCCACGCAAAAGACAGATGCACGCGTGAAGGCGGCGACGGAAGAGGATTGGTACACGGAATATCTGGACAGCATCATCGCTGTCCGGGTGGTAAACGGTATCGGCGGGGCCATCGCCCATATCCGCAAATATGGCTCCAGCCACACCGAAGCCATCGTGACCGGCAACCAGAAGACGGCCGACCGTTTCTTTGCGGAGGTGGACAGCGCCATTCTGCTGCACAACGCCTCGACGCAATTTGCCGATGGCGGCGAATTCGGCATGGGGGCGGAAATCGGCATCGCGACGGGAAAGTTCCACGCGCGCGGACCCGTCGGCGTCGAGCAGCTCACGAGCTTCAAATATCTCGTGCGCGGCAGCGGCCAGGTCCGCCCCTGAGGTGGTGAGGGTGGTTCGCAAGGAGCTGCTGACACCGGGGCTGAAGGTCGGTCTTCTCGGCGGCTCGTTCAATCCCGCGCATGAGGGCCACCTCCACATCACCAGAATGTGCCTTGCCGCGCTGGAACTCGACCGCGTCTGGTGGCTCGTCTCCCCCGGCAATCCGCTGAAGCCGGGCAAGGGCATGGCCCCTTACGAAGACCGCTTCGCTTCCGCCGAAAGAATGGCGCGCGACCCGCGCATCGCGGTGAGCGGCATCGAGAAGGAACTCGGCACGCGCTATACGGCGGACACGCTGAAGGCGCTGACGGCGCGCTTCGCGGATGTGAATTTCGTCTGGCTGATGGGCGCCGACAACATGCTGCAGTTTCCGAAATGGCGGAACTGGCGCGGGATTCTGGAAACGGTTCCGGTCGCCATCTATCCGCGGCCCGGCTACACGCTGAAAGCCCGCCTTTCGCCAATCGCCTCGATGCTGCGCGACAGAACCCTCGATACGACCGACGCCGCCCTTCTGCCACTGGTGGCGCCGCCCGCCCTCGCCTTTCTCTCGGGTCCGGAAAGCAGCCGGTCCGCAACGGAAATCCGCGCCGCAGGCGGCTGGGTCTGAGGCCGCCTGTCACGCCTCCATTAAAATCCTGTCATTGAATTGAGGCCTTGCGAGGCATATTCTCTATATGTCGCAGGCGTTCCGGCGCCCGCACACAAAGGAAAGTAAAAGTTTGCGAATCCAAGGAGTGTGTTCCTGAGCAGACAATCCCCGGACCTCAAGGTCCAGCAAAAGCCCGGCGCGGCGAAGCCCGCCGGAGCGGTCAGAAAGGCGGCGGCTTCGAAGACGAAGCAGGCAGCCGATACCGGCAAGTCTTCGCAAATGCTCGCTCTCGTGCTCGAGAGCCTGGAGGAAGACAAGGCCGAGGATGTGGTTTCCATCGATCTTACCGGAAAGACGCCCATCGCGGACCATATGGTGGTCGCGAGCGGACGGTCGCAGCGTCATGTCGGCGCGGTGGCCGATCACCTCGTTCGCCGCCTGAAGGACGCAGGGTTCGGCACGGCGCAGGTCGAAGGACTGAAACAAGGCGACTGGGTGCTCATCGACGGTGGCGACGTGGTTGTCCATGTCTTCCGCCCCGAAGTGCGCGAGTTCTACCGACTGGAGAAGATGTGGTCGGCCGATATACCGGCGGACCAGCTGGCCGTCTGAGGCGATAGCTCCCTCGGACGCCGCCTGCGGCTTCTCCCCATCGAGCGTTTTGACCGGCGCCAAGCCGGACGGTGATTTATGCGCGTCCAGATCTGCGCCGTGGGGCGGCTGAAAGGCGGCCCCGAGAAACTCCTTCTCGACGATTACCTGTCGCGTCTCGACGCGGCCGGACGCGGCATCGGCATTACGGGCCTGCCCGTCGCGGAAGTGGAAGAGAAACGGCGCTGCGAAGGCGCCGAACTCATGGAACGCGAGGCGGCGCTGCTGACCGGCGCCATGCCGAAAGGCGCGACTCTGGTGGCGCTGGACGAGCGCGGCCGCGTGGAAACCAGCGAGGCCTTTGCCAACCGGCTCGGCAAGTGGCGCGATGGCGGCGTACAGGACATCGCCTTCCTCATCGGCGGCGCGAACGGGCTTTCGCCCTCCATTCGCGGCAATGCCGCTCACATCATGGCCTTCGGCGCCATGACCTGGCCGCATATGCTTGCGCGCGTCATGCTCGCCGAACAGCTCTACCGGGCCGTCACCATCCTTTCCGGACACCCCTATCACCGCGCCTGAGGCGCTCTTCCGGCAAGTGGACAGTTTTCCGCCGTTGCACTAGGTTTCCCAGTCGGCTGCAGGTGGCGCAGCGATTCGAACCTCGGGGTTCGCAAATCTCATTCTTCAGGGCTGAAATGACCGGCGTTCGACCAATTGTCCTTGCCTTGCTCGATGGCTGGGGCGTCCGGGCGGAGCGCGAGGGAAACGCGATCGCGCTTGCGCGCACACCGATCTATGACCGGCTGGCCGCGACCTCGCCGCGCACGGTGCTCGACGCATCCGGACAGGCAGCCGGCCTCGCACCGGGAAAACCGGGTCATGCGCAGGCAGCCTATGCGACGCTTGGCGCGGGGCGGCCCGTGGAATCTCCGCTGACGGGCATCAACCGCGTCTTCGCCGATCATGGTCCCGGCGGCATCGCCTCCCATCCCATGTTGAAGCAGATCGTTTCGCGCGTGCGTCCGCTTGGCGGCGCCGTCCATCTGATCGGCGCGATGACACCCTCCGGGATTGCCGGGCATCAGAACCACCTCGCCGTTCTCGCGGCCCTTCTGAGCCATGAAGGGGTGAAGGTCTGGGTCCATGGCGTCATGGACGGCATCGACACCGATCCGCAAGGCGGCATCGAGCACCTGAGCGAGTTCCTCGACGACATCTCGGGGGCTGAACACGCCGAACTCGCCAGCGTCTTCGGCCGCTCCCACGGATTCGACGAATTGCCCGACCCGGCCGCGACGGCGAAGCTCTGGCGCGCGCTCGTGGAGGCCGACGCTCCTTATACGGAATATCCGACCGCCTATCTCGACGAGTGCTACCGCAAGGGACTGAACGACGACAAGGTTCCGCCTGCCCTCGTCTCTTCATTCCGCGGCATAAGACCGGACGATGCGCTGCTTCTCGTCAACCTGCAGCCCGATCATGGCCAGGCCCTGCTCGGCGCGCTCATGGATCCCGTCGCCGCCGGATTGTCGCAGAAGCCGATGCCGCTGAGCGGCGTCTATTCGCTCGTGCGCCTGACGCCGCCGCTCGGCGCCCGCGTGGAACCGCTTTTCGAAGGGATCGGCTTCCGCGCGAGCCTCGCCGAAAGTCTTTCCCGCGCCGGGCTCAAACAGCTCGCATTGACGGAAAGCGTGACGGAGGCAAACCTCTGGACCTTCGCGCGCGGCGGCGCGACGTCGCTCTTTCCCGGCGAGAACGTCCTCGTGACCGACACGCCTCCCCTCGCCCAATCGGAAAAGCGGCCGGAACTCGCGGCGGCGGCCCTCGCCTCGGAATTGCTGGCGGCGCTGAAGGCGAGAGAGCACGATCTCATCGTCGCGAATTTCTGCAACGCTGCCATTGTCGGCCGTTCGGGAAATCTGCGCGCGACGATCGGGGCCGTCGAGACCATCGACAAGTATCTCGGCAAGATCGCCGCCCAGATCGACAAACGCGGCGGCACGCTCATTCTTTGCGGAACCTATGGCAAGGCGGAGCGGATGAGCGATCCGGAAACGGGCGCTCCGTTCCGGCGCACCACGGCATCGCCCGTGCCCTTCATCATGGCGGGCGGCGCACAGGGCGCCCTGCCCGCGGGCGGCACGCTGGCCGATGTCGCGCCGACGATCCTCGATCTCCTGGGCCTGGCCGCCCCCGGGGAGATGACCGGCATGTCGCTCATGGCCGAACGGGCAGACAGGGTCAGTGCGTGAGGCGCTGCATAGGGCGCTCGCCCCGCTGCTGATCGCGGTGGCTTTCGCGGCGCATTCCGCGGCGCCGGTTTTCGCGGAAGTCGCCGAGCCGGGCGAACTGGAAAAGCTCCAGAAGGAAATCGACACGAGCCTTGAGAGGCAGAAGGAGCTGAAGGCGCAGGCCGACGCTGCCCGCGCCGAGGCGGAGGAAATCCGCGAGAAGCTCATTTCGGCCGCTGCCCGGGTGCAGGAGCACGAAGCCGATGTAACCGCCTCGGAAGATCGTCTTCAGGGCCTGAAAGGGGCTGAGGCCGTGCTGACGGCGCAACTCGAGAAGCGGCGCGGCGAGATGGCGGAACTTCTGGCGGCCCTCACCCGCCTCGACAGGCACCCTCCGCCCGCGCTCGCGGTACGCCCCGGCGATGCGCTCTCCTCCATTCGAAGCGCCCTCCTTCTCGGGACGCTGGTGCCGGAGCTTCAGGCCGAGGCGGAAGAGCTGCGGGACCGCCTCGAACAGCTTGCCGAACTCCGCCGCGAGATCGTCGCGGAACGCACGGTGCTCTCGGAAGCCGAAGCCTCGCTCGAAACGGAGCGGGCCGAGCTTCAGGCGCTGCTCGATCAGAAGCTCGCCCTGCAGCGGAAATTCGCCGCCGAGGCCGAGACCGAGGAACAGCGGGCCGAACGCCTCTCCCGCCAGGCGACAGACCTGTCGGACCTCATCGCGCGGCTGGAAAACCAGGCTGCCGAACGCCTGCCCGCCGTCAGGCCCGAGCCGCGCCCCGACCCGGCGCCGGAACGCGAGCCGGAGCCCGTCCGGACAGCGGAGCCAGCCGCTTCCAGGGAAGAAGCCCCGCAGCAGCTGGCAATGCTGAGACCGCCCTCCTCGCCGCCTTCCATGCCCTCATCGCGGCTCTTTTCCGACGCGAGGGGGCTCATCCGCCCCCCGGTGACCGGTACCGTCATCAGCACCTATGGGAGCGGGAGCGGCGGCACCAGGTCGCAGGGAATAACCATATCGACGAGGCCTGATGCGCAAATTGTTGCCCCATTTGACGGCAGAATCTCCTATGCAGGCCCCTTCCGGCACTATGGCCAACTCTTGATAATCTCGGTCGGAGAGGGCTACCATGTATTGTTGGCGGGCATGGAGAGAATTGACTGTTCGGTGGGTCAAAACGTCCTTGCCGGCGAGCCGGTCGGCATGATGGGCCCGCTTCTTGCCAGGGACGATCCGGCCGCAAAAGACAGGTTGGCAGCGCGGGGAGAAACGGACCGCGGACCGGCGCTCTATATCGAGTTCCGGAAGAACGGCGATCCTATCGACCCTGGGCCCTGGCTGCTCATGAGTGACAAGAAGGCACGTGGTTAAATGAACAAGTCCGTCTTCGCCGGTTTCGCGGTCGGCACGCTTCTGTCCTTCGCCGCCATCACTGGCGTAAAGCAGGGCCTGCTCGACACGCCCGCCCATGCGAGCGACTCCAATACCTATCGCCAGCTCAATCTCTTCGGCGATGTCTTCGAGCGCGTGCGCGCCGACTATGTGGAGCCGACGGACGACTCGAAACTGGTCGAGAGCGCCATCAACGGCATGCTCACCTCGCTCGACCCGCATTCGAGCTACATGACGCCCAAGACCTTCCGCGACATGCAGGTGCAGACCCGTGGCGAATTCGGCGGTCTCGGCATCGAGGTCACGATGGAAAACGGCGTCGTGAAGGTCGTGACGCCGATCGACGACACGCCTGCGAGCCGGGCGGGGCTTCGTCCCAACGACTACATCACGCATATCGACGGCGTGCAGATCCTCGGCATGACGCTTTCCGACGCCGTCGACAAGATGCGCGGCGCGGTCAACACCGATGTGACGCTCACTGTCGTGCGGAAGGGCAAGGAAGAGCCCTTCGACGTCAAGCTCACCCGCGACATCATCACCATCAAGTCGGTGAAGTTCAATCGCGAGGGCGATATCGGCTATATCCGCATCACCTCCTTCAACGAGCAGACGGCGGACCTTCTGGAAGCCGCAATCGACAGCCTCAACAAGCAGATCGGCACGAACCGTCTCAAGGGCTACATCATCGACCTGCGCAACAACCCGGGCGGCCTGCTCGATCAGGCGATTGCCGTGAGCGACGACTTCATCGACGGCGGCGAGATCGTCTCGACGCGCGGCCGCCATCCCGAAGACACGCAGCGCTACAATGCGCGCGGCGGGGACGTCACGGACGGCAAGCCGATCATCGTGCTCCTGAACGGCGGTTCGGCAAGCGCATCGGAGATCGTCGCGGGCGCGCTGCAGGATCACCGCCGGGCGACCATTCTCGGGACGCGCTCCTTCGGCAAGGGTTCCGTGCAGACCATCATCCCGCTCGGTTCCGACGGCGCGCTGCGGCTGACGACGGCGCGCTATTACACACCGTCCGGCCGCTCGATCCAGGCGAAGGGCATCGATCCCGATATCGTGGTGAGCCAGACCCCGCCCGAGGAGAAGAAGACCTCGACGCTGACGGGCGAGTCCGCGCTGCCGGGTCATCTTGCCGCCGAGGAAGGCGACGAGATGGCAGGCTCCGACAGCTTCGTGCCAAAGGACAAGAGCGAGGACAAGCAGCTCCTCTATGCAATCGACCTGCTGAACGGCGCGCGCAAGGACGCCGCTTTCCTCGGTGCCGGCAGGACGACCGCCAGCGCCATGGCCAATTGAGGCGCCGAGCGCACCGCCGGAGATGATTTGCGAGCATGGTGGCGAAGACAGCGGCGAGCGGCTCTTCCGGTTCGATGAACGGCGGACCCGCGGACGATAAGGGGCGCCGCATAGGCCTTCTTCCGATTGCTGCGATCCTTGTCGCCATTCTGTATGGCGGCACTTTCGCCTGGCTGCTTCTTTCCGACAGCCGCCTGGCGGGCGAGCCCGTTGTCCATGTCGCGCTCGCGCCCGAGGAACCGCCCGCCCCGCCGGCGCAGGAAGAACCCGGCGCGGAGAAACCCGGTACGACTTCGGAGACGGAGACGCCAGCAACGCAGGCACCCGGTCCCGACACGCTGAGCCCGGAAGAGCGCGCGCTTCTCGAAGCCGCGCAGAATCTCGACAAGGGTGTCGACGAGGATATCGCCTCCGAAGTCCGAATTCTCGGTGCCGAAAGCGTTTCGGGCAACGGCACCAAACCGGACATTCCACAGGCAGGTGCCGCGATCGTGCTCGCCCCGGTTCCCGACCCCAACCTTGTCGAGAAGACGGCCAATGGCCCCCTGCCGAAGATCGGCCGCGACGGACGCAAGCCCTGGCAGGTTTACGCGCGCCCCGTTCCGGCGGGCACGCCGGCCGACCGCCGGATTGCGCTGGTCGTGAGCGGTATGGGCATCAGCGAGAGCGCCACGGCCCATGCGATCGAGGCATTGCCGCCGGAAGTAACGCTCTCATTCGCGCCCTATGGGTCCAATCTGCAGCAATGGATCGACAAGGCGCGCGAGGCCGGGCACGAAGTCCTGCTCGAATTGCCGATGGAGCCCTTCGGCTATCCGCAGAACGATCCGGGACCGCATACGCTGCTGACGAGCGCGGACAAGGCGGAGAATATCTCGCGTCTCGAATGGCTGATGAGCCGCTTCACCGGTTATGCCGGGGTCATGAACTATCAGGGCGCGCGCTTCACGACATCGCCCTCCGCGCTGAAGCCGGTTCTCGCTGCACTCGAGGCGCGCGGCCTTCTCTATGTCGATAACGGCGCATCGGCGCGCAGCCTTGCACCGGGCCTCGCACGCGACATCGGTCTGCCCGCGCTGCAGGCGAACCGCATCGTCGATCCGGTACAGAATCCGGAAGTCATCGCAACGTCGCTCGACATGCTCGAGGATGCGTCGCAACAATCGGGCGAAGCGCTTGGCGTCGCCTCCGGCTTCCCCGTCACCGTCGACGCGCTTGCGCAATGGACGGCGGCCCTGAAGCAGGATGGCTTCGTTCTCGTTCCCGCAACGGCGCTCGCACGCGACTGACAAGAAGCCGGCAAAGGCCGGTAAAGGCCGGCAAAGGAAAGAGAAGCCACATGCCCAGCCACAAACCGGATGGAGCCCAGGTGCCGCCCGAAACGCTTCCCTACCGGCCGTGCGTCGGCATCATGCTCATCAACCGCGACGGGCTCGTCTGGGTCGGCAACCGCGTGCAGGAAGTCGATACGGGCAGCGCGCTGACCTGGCAGATGCCCCAGGGCGGCATCGACGAGGGCGAAAGCCCCGAGGAAGCGGCGCTGCGCGAACTGCGCGAAGAGACGGGCACGCAAAAGGCCCGCATCATCGGCGAGACCAGCGACTGGCTAACCTACGATCTGCCGCCACATCTCGTCGGCGTAGCGCTTAAAGGCAAGTATCGCGGACAGAAGCAGAAATGGTTCGCCATGCGCTTCACCGGCGAGGACGGCGATATCGACATCGCTGCCGACGACCATCAGGAGTTCAGCGAATGGACCTGGGTCCCCGTCTCGGAACTCGTGGAACTGATCGTGCCGTTCAAGCGCGGCGTCTATGAAGAGATTGTCCGCGAACTCGGGCCTCTTGCGAAACCCGAAGCCTGAGCCGCCTCAACTTCGCTCTCCGGCGCTTGCGCGCCATTCCTCTTCGATACTTCCAAGTTTTGCCGCAAGCGGCTCGACACGTGTTCTGAAAGCATAACTCGCATAGTCCCAGCGCTCGCTGTCGCGAAGCGCGAAGATGCGGGAAAGCTTCTCCTCCGTCATGTCGAGCAACACACGAAGCCGGTCGATCTTTGCCTGAAGTTCCGCCGGAACCTGCGGTCTTGCCTCGGCAAGCATCTTGCCCATTGCATCGAGATGCGCCGGGCCTGCGGCGGCCGGCGGCCCGGCACTGACCGCCGCTCCCATGTAGCTCGAAAGTGCGGCGCGCAGATCTTCGAGATCGCCGCGAAATTCGGCGAAAGGCCCGACCGGGCCGACAAAATCCGGCGAAGAGGTGGCGAGCATCCGATCCATCACCTCGGTGCAAAGCATCTGCGCCTCTTCAAGCGCGGGTTGCACATCCTCTGTGTAAAGCTGAAGACCGGGATAACGGTTTACAGTACCGGCGATCGAGGCAATGGCGCGCTGCTCCGCGAGAAGGCGGGCGACAAGCCGCTGCATCTCCACGAGCTGCACGAGCTTGCGCCCGTCCGTCCAGCTCGAGGATTGCCGGACAAGCGCTTCAGCGGCCTCCTGCATGCGCACCGTCGCCTGCAGCCATTCGCGATGGAAGCCCTCGCCCTCGGTCAGCAAATATCCGCGAAGCGCGACGAGGCTCGCTTCGCGTTCGTCCTCGAAATCGGCAAGCAGCGCATCGAAGGCCGAAAGGCCAATGACGGCCGGCTGCACCGGCGCAGGCGTGAAAGCCGCAGGTTCCACGCGTGCCGCGCTTTCCTCGGCCGGCATCTGCACAAGCGGCAGAAGGAGAAAATAGGCCATGCCCGCTCCCACTGCCAAGCCGAGCGCGAGCCAGAGCCGCCCATGTCTTCTCCGCGTTACGGAAAAGACAGGAGCCCTCAAATGGATTCTTCTACGAGGATTGCCGGACTTGCGGGGTTCCGGGCCCTGCGGGCCGTTGCCGGGCCTCTCCGCAGACCCGTAGCGCGAACGCCAATAGGCCTCGGAGTCACGCGTGAGCGAAAAAGGCATCACACACATCCTGTCGATGCCGAGCCCCGAACTGCGACCACAATGATGCTAGCGCCAAAACATGGAGAGATGGAAGCCCGCAATTGTGCCGTAATGTAACAAATGGTGCCGGGCGCCGATTTACGCTGGCCGCAAGCGCCATTTGGTGCTTTGAATCGACCTCGCGGGGTACGCAGACGATGGAATCCGCCATGGAACCATCGCGAACCGGGCTGGTCCGGAGGAGCGCATGTCTGGTTTCCGCCGTGCTTTTCAGATTACCGCCATTGCGTTTATCGTGCTGCTCATGCTCGACCGCAACGCACGCATGATGGCCGCCAGCATTATTCAGAACGGCTATGCTTTCATGGCTCGCGCGCAAGAGCCGCCAATCCCGCTTGCGCGGCCGCCGCTGCTCGGCCTTGCCGATCTCGACGACTGCCTGCGCGGCACGGCGCGTATCGACGGCGACAATGCCTATGCCGCCTTCTGTGCGGATCTTGCCGGGCTCTCCGGAGAAACCGGGGGCGAGACGAACGAAGCCCGCATGGCGGTGGCAACGCTACCAGCCGCACCCCCGGGCGAGAAACACGCGCCGGACAGGAAGGAATGCATCGTCGACGCGCTGGGCGTACCCGCGCGCAAGATCGACGGCATATGGGTGAAGGCGGATCGAGGGCAGAACCTCACGGAAGGCGAGTCGAACCGCCTGATCGCCGTGCCCGCGTCCTGTCCGGTGCAGAGCCCGGCGGAGGGAAACGTGCTCTATGCCGGCTTCTTCAAGGGCTATAGCGGCGTCGTCATCCTTGAGACGGCGAAGAAGAAGCGCATAACGGTAGCGGGGCTTGGCCGCGTCGCCATCCAGCGTGGGGAGAAAGTGGCGCTTGGCGGAGAGATCGGGACAACGCCGGAAAGCCCGGCGCCGGCACTCGCCGAAGCCCTGAACGGCAGGGGAGAGGCGGTGCTTCTCTACGTCGCGGACGGAAGATCGCCCGGCCCGGCTTCGTGACCCTGCCTTCTGCTCAGACTGCGGCGCGTGCGAGCTGCCAGTTCCGGAACTGCCAGTAACGCCAGGCAAGCGCGGAAACCGCGCGCATGACAAGGCCATGCGGCTTGAGGCCCGCCGCCTTGCCGACCATCGAGATCAGCCGCTCCACGTGCTGCCTGCGATAAAGGCCGAGCGCGCGCTTCTCATAGGCCTTGGCGAAAGTCTCGCGCTTGTAGGGGACGCTGCCGTCGGGCGGCGTGTTCGCCGCGTAATAGGCGCAGGCGAGTTCATCGTCATCCGCTTCCGAGACGCGGCCGACCGCGACGCGGATACGATCGAGAATCGAAGGGGGCGTTTCGCCGAGATCGTTGAACTGATCGTAGAAGAGCTTGTAGTGGCGGAACTCATCCGCCGCGATGTTGGATGCGATCTGCTTCAGGACCGGCTCGTCAGTCGCGTCCTTGATCGCCGTGTAATAGGAGGATGTGCCGCTCTCGACGACGCAGCGCGCAATGAGTTCGCCGCCGCGGCTTCCGCGCACGCTCTCGATCGCATCCGTCGGGATCGAGTAGCCTTCGCGGAAACGCCGGAAGGCGTCGTCGAAGCTGAAATCGGGATCGGCCAGTTCAGCCCAGCGCGCCAGCGCCTGGCCATGCTGCACCTCTTCGCCACCCCATTTGTGAATGGCTTCCTTCACGTCCGGACGGTCAGCAAAGACGTTGCAGAGATAGGTCACATAGTCGGGCGCGTTGAACTCGACCATCGCCGCCGCCTTCACCGCGCGCAGAATATCGGGATCGACCTTCGAAGCGTCGAAGTCCTGCCATCTGATATCGTCGAGTGTCCAGTGACGGCTCATGGGACCCTGCCTTGCTATTCGACAGCCCTTCGGGCCGGGCTCGTCATATTACGGTATCAATATAGCGGCATGGGGCACCGGGTTTAAGGGCGGCGCCAAGGCCGATTGCCGCAGCCGCCTTTCCTGCCGCTTCCGAAACGAAAGGGCGGCGCTCCGGGTTTCGGAGGCCGCCCCTCTTTATTTCTTTTGCCCTGAAAAAGGTCAGAGCGCCTGACGAAGCGCTTTCAGGTGGTCGAGCTTTTCCTGCGCGATCTGGCGCCTTTCGTCGGTCTTGGCGTCCGCCACATCTTCCTCGGCATTGGAGATTTCGCGCTCCAGCGCCGCGCTGTCGAGCTCGGCCAGCGGCACGGTATGCTCGGCAAGGACGGTGAGGCCCGCAGGCGTCACCTCGACGAAACCGCCGCGCACGAAGTAGCGGCGTTCCGGCTGCCCTTCGGTCTCGACGCCGATGACGCCGGGACGAAGCGTCGACATGACCGGCGCATGGCCGCCCATGATGCCCATGTCGCCTTCCGTGCCCGGCACCGTAACGAGATCGACCTGCTCGGAAATGAGCAGCCGCTCGGGCGATACGAGGTCGAAACTCAGCTTCTCAGCCATCCGCTTTCACCTTGTCCGGTCAGTCGCGTTACGCGGCTTCCTTCGCGAGGCGCTCGGCCTTCGCAATGGCGTCCTCGATCGTGCCGACCATGTAGAAGGCGGCTTCGGGCAGGTGATCGTACTCACCGTTGCAGAGGCCCTTGAAGCCCTTGATCGTGTCCTTCACGTCGACGAGCACGCCCGGCGAACCGGTGAAGACTTCGGCCACGTGGAAGGGCTGCGACAGGAAGCGTTCGATCTTGCGCGCGCGCGCCACGGCGAGCTTGTCCTCTTCGGAAAGTTCGTCCATGCCCAGGATCGCGATGATGTCCTGGAGCGACTTGTAGCGCTGCAGGATTTCCTGCACCTGGCGGGCGACGGCATAATGTTCCTCGCCGACGACGCGCGGCTCGAGAATGCGCGAGGTGGAGTCGAGCGGGTCCACGGCCGGATAGATGCCCTTTTCGGCGATCGAACGATTGAGCACCGTCGTCGCGTCAAGGTGAGCGAACGAGGTCGCGGGCGCCGGGTCGGTCAAGTCGTCGGCGGGCACGTAAATGGCCTGCACGGACGTGATCGAGCCCTTGGTCGTTGTGGTGATGCGTTCCTGCATCTGACCCATGTCGGTCGCGAGCGTCGGCTGATAGCCCACGGCGGAAGGAATACGGCCGAGAAGGGCCGACACTTCCGAGCCCGCCTGCGTGAAGCGGAAGATGTTGTCCACGAAGAAAAGCACGTCCTGGCCCTGATCGCGGAAATGTTCGGCGACGGTCAGACCCGTCAGCGCAACGCGGGCGCGCGCCCCGGGCGGCTCGTTCATCTGGCCGTAAACCAGCGAGCACTTCGACCCTTCGGTCGAACCGTTGTTCTCGTGCGGGTCCTTGTTCACGCCCGACTCGATCATCTCGTGATAGAGGTCGTTGCCTTCGCGCGTACGCTCACCGACACCCGCGAACACGGAGTAACCGCCGTGCGCCTTCGCGATGTTGTTGATGAGCTCCTGAATGAGAACCGTCTTGCCCACGCCGGCGCCGCCGAAGAGGCCGATCTTGCCGCCGCGCGCATAGGGCGCGAGCAGGTCGACGACCTTGATGCCCGTGACGAGCATTTCGGCTTCCGTCGACTGTTCGACGAAGGAAGGCGCTTCCTGGTGGATTTCGCGGGTCGCATCGGCCTTGATCGGACCGGCTTCGTCCACCGGCTCGCCAATGACGTTGATGATGCGGCCGAGCGTTCCTTCGCCAACCGGCACGGCGATCGAGCGGCCCGTATCCTTCACTTCCTGGCCGCGAACGAGACCTTCCGTCGTATCCATCGCGATGGTACGGACGGTGTTCTCGCCGAGGTGCTGCGCGACTTCGAGAACGAGGCGCTGGCCATTGTTCTCCGTCTCAAGCGCATTCAAGATGGCCGGCAGGTGACCGTCGAACTCGACGTCCACAACGGCGCCAATCACCTGACTGATCTTGCCGACAACATTGCTCATACTGTCTATCCCTGCTTCGCGTGCCGGGAAGCGGCTGATGGCTTCCCAAGTTCCTGTCTGCGGCGCGTCAACCGCCCCGCTTGTCCGTTCCAACTCGCCTTCCGGTTCCACATGGACGGCAAAGCCTTCGATCAGCTTGCCATCTTCCGCGGAAGGCGCCGGAAGCGCCCTGGGCCCCAAAACGCGTCCCGGCAGGACGCGCGCAAGAAGCCTTCTCACATTCTCGAGCAACCGCTGTCTCCAGCCGCGCCCGCTACCGAACTCCGCCATGCCGCCCCTTCCGATCGACCGGCCCCGCCGGGGCCCCTTGTCTTCCGGGACGTCTCCGCCCTTTTATCCGAACCTGTCTAGAGCGCCTCGGCGCCGGAGATGATTTCGATCAGCTCCTTGGTGATCTGCGCCTGACGGGTACGGTTATAGGTAATGGTCAGCTTGTCGATCATCTCGCCGGCATTGCGCGTCGCGTTATCCATCGCAGACATGCGTGCGCCCTGTTCGCTGGCGGCATTTTCGAGAAGCGCGCGGAATACCTGCACCGCGAGGTTGCGGGGCAGAAGATCGCGCAGAATTTCTTCTTCGTTCGGCTCATATTCGTAGATCGCGCCGCCGAGATCGGCTTCGGGCTGATCGTCAGGATTGCCGACGGCCGCCGGAATGAGCGACTGCTTGGTCGGGATCTGCGAGACGACCGACTGGAAGCGCGAATAGAAGAGCGTGCAGACGTCGAATTCGCCTGCCTCGAACATGTCGAGCACAGTGGCCGCAATTTCCTCGGCATTGACGAAGCCGATGGAGCGCACACCCGAGAACTCGAAGGTCTTGACGATCTTCTCGCCATGCATGCGGCGCAGCGCATCGCGGCCCTTGCGGCCCACGGCGAGAATCTTCACCGTCTTGCCCTGTGCGGTAAGACGCGCGATTTCCTCGCGCGCGAGACGCGCAATCGAAGCATTGAAGCCGCCGCAGAGACCGCGGTCGGCCGTGGCGACCACGAGAAGATGCACATCGTCGCGGCCATTGCCGACGAGAAGCGCGGGCGCCTCCGGCTGGCCGATCATGCCAGCCGAAAGATTGGCCAGCACACGGTCCATGCGCTCCGCATAGGGGCGTGCAGCCTCAGCCGCCTCCTGCGCTCGGCGCAGTTTTGCGGCAGCAACCATCTGCATCGCCTTCGTGATCTTCTGCGTCGAACGGACGCTCGCGATGCGGTTTCTTAGGTCCTTGAGGCTCGCCATTCGCCCTTACCCGATGCGTGTCGCTTGAAGCCGTGGAATTCGATCAGGCAAAGGCCTTGGCGAACGCCTCGACCGCGGCCTTGAGCTTCGTTTCCGTTTCCGACGAGATCTGCTTCTCGGTCCGGATCGACTCGAGGATGTCCTCGTGCTTCGTCCGGATGTTACGCAGCAGCTCTTCCTCGAAGCGGCCGACATCGCCGACCGGCAGCTTGTCGAGATAGCCGTTAACGCCGGCATAGATCACGACGACCTGCTCTTCAACCTTGAGCGGCGAGAACTGGCCCTGCTTCAGGAGTTCGGTGAGGCGCGCGCCGCGATTGAGCAGGCGCTGCGTCGCCGCGTCGAGATCCGAACCGAACTGCGCGAAGGCGGCCATTTCGCGGTACTGGGCGAGCTCGCCTTTGATCTTGCCCGCGACCTGCTTCATCGCCTTGATCTGCGCGGCAGAACCGACGCGCGACACCGAGAGGCCGACGTTCACCGCCGGACGGATGCCCTGATAGAAAAGGTCCGTCTCAAGGAAGATCTGCCCGTCGGTAATCGAGATCACGTTGGTCGGAATATAGGCCGACACGTCGTTCGCCTGCGTCTCGATGACGGGAAGCGCAGTCAGCGAACCGCTGCCATTGTCCTCGTTGAGCTTCGCGGCGCGCTCGAGCAGGCGCGAATGGAGATAGAAGACGTCGCCCGGATAGGCTTCGCGTCCCGGCGGACGGCGGAGCAGAAGCGACATCTGACGATAGGCGACGGCCTGCTTCGACAGATCGTCATAGACCACGAGGGCATGCATGCCGTTGTCGCGGAAATACTCGCCCATGGTGCAGCCGGCGAAGGGCGCCAGGAACTGGAGAGGCGCCGGCTCCGAGGCGGTCGCGGCGACCACGATCGAATATTCGAGTGCACCGTTCTCTTCGAGCGTCTTCACGATCTGCGCGACGGTCGAACGCTTCTGGCCGACAGCGACGTAGATGCAGTAGAGCTTCTGGCTTTCGTCGTCGCCCTGATTGAGCGGCTTCTGGTTAAGGATCGCGTCGACGGCGATGGCGGTCTTGCCGGTCTGGCGGTCGCCAATGATGAGTTCGCGCTGGCCACGGCCGATCGGGATCAGGGCGTCGATCGCCTTGAGACCCGTCTGCATCGGCTCATGCACCGACTTGCGGGGAATGATGCCTGGTGCCTTCACGTCCACGCGGCGGCGCTCGGAGCTCTCGATCGGGCCCTTGCCGTCGATCGGATTGCCGAGCGGGTCGACAACGCGGCCGAGCAGACCCTTGCCGACGGGAACGTCCACGATCGCGCCCGTGCGCTTGACCGTGTCGCCTTCCTTGATGTTGCGGTCGGAGCCGAAAATAACGACACCGACATTGTCGTCCTCGAGGTTCAGCGCCATGCCGCGGATGCCGCCCGGGAACTCGACCATTTCACCGGCTTCGACATTGTCGAGGCCGTAGACGCGGGCAATACCGTCACCGACGGAGAGCACCTGGCCGATCTCGGAAACCTGCGCCTCTGCGCCGAAGTCCTTGATCTGCTGCTTGAGGATGGCGGAAATTTCCGCAGCCTGAATGTCCATCAGGAAGCCTCTTTCATGGCAATCTTCAGAGAATTGAGTTTGGTGCGCAGCGAGGAATCGATCATCCGGCTGCCAACTTTGACGACGAGCCCACCGAGGAGCCCGGCATCGACCTTGGTATTGATGTTAACGTCCCGGCCCGTGGCGGATTTCAGCGCCGCCTTGAGGCTTTCGATCTGCGCGCCACTCAGCGCGTGCGCAGAGGTCACGTCGGCCGTCATTTCACCGCGCTTCGCCGCCAGGATCGCCTTGTAGGCCGAGATCATGTCCGGCAAGGCAAAAAGGCGGCGGTTCCGAATGACGAGACCCACGAAATTCTTCACAAGGGTCGAAGCGCCCGCCTTGTCGAGGATCGCGGCGAAGGCGCGGCCCTGCTCATCGGCGCTGAAAATCGGGCTACGGACGAGGCGAAGGAGATCCTCGCTCTCGTTCAGCATGGCACGGATACCGTCGAGATCGCCAGCCACGGCGTCGAGTGCGCCCTGCGCCTCCGCCAGTTCGAAGAGGGCTGTCGCATAACGGCCTGCCACGCCAGAGACGGGATGATCAGATGACACGTGCGGCGCTCGCCTGTGCTTTTCGTGGAAATCGGCGCGGAAACCTGGGGGTCTCGCGCCAACCAATTGAATTCATTAGCTAATTTTGGCCTCTAGGGGCACGGGAAACGACCCGCCCCCGAGGCCGCGCGTTAGGTAACACATGGTCCGCGCATGCGCAACATGCTGGCCCCCGAAATGGGCGCGACTGCGGCATTTTGGGCCTTTTGAGGTCACGCAGCAAAGCCTTGACCCAGCGTCAACAAGCACGGGCCGCAGGCTGCGCGCCTACATGAAACTGTAGGGATCGACATCGACGGTGACGCGCGCCGCGTTCGGTATCTTCATGTCTTCGAGCCAGGCGCGGATAAAGCTCTGAATATTGACGTTACGGCCCGCCTTCACGAGAAACCGCAGCCTTGTCCGGCCCCTGAGCAGCGCAAGCGGCGCGGGCGCGGGGCCGAGCACCGAAACCTCGTCCGTGCGCGGCACCCGGCGGGACATTTCGCGGGCGATCTTCTGCGCCAGGGAGGCATCCGGCGCCGAGACGACCACGCCGACCAACCTCCCGAAAGGCGGGAGGCCCACCCGTTCTCGCGCCGCGGCCTCGCGCTGGAGGAACTCGTCGCGGCGGCCCGAGACTAGGGCGCGCATCACGCCATGCTCCGGCATGAATGACTGAAGGAAAACGCGGCCAGGCCGCTCTGCCCGGCCGGCACGGCCCGCCACCTGCTGGAGAAGCTGGAAGGTACGTTCGCCCGCGCGAAGATCGCCGTTTTCGAGCCCCAGATCGGCATCGACCACACCCACCAGCGTAAGCCATGGAAAGTGATGGCCCTTGGCGACGATCTGCGTACCGATGACGATGTCGACCTCGCGCGCCTCGATGGCCCGAAAGACTTCCTCATGGGCGGCGGGGCCCCGGAGATTGTCGCTGGAAACGACGGCGACGCGCGCTTCCGGAAAGATCTCGACGACTTCCTCGGCAATGCGCTCGACGCCCGGCCCGCAGGCCACGAGCGCATCCTCCGCGCCGCAGGAGGGACAGGCCTTCGGCACCGGCGCGGTATAGCCACAATGGTGGCAGGCAAGTTCGCGGCGGAAGCGGTGCTCGACAAGCCAGGCGGAGCATTGCGGACATTCGATGCGATGCCCGCAGGTGCGGCAGAGCGTGAGCGGCGCATAGCCGCGGCGATTGAGAAAGAGCATGGACTGTTCGCCCGCCTCGAGCGCTTTCGCGATCTCTTTCACGAGTACAGGCGAAAGCCAGCGTCCGCGTTCGGGTGGATCGGCACGCATGTCGATGGCGGTGACATCCGGCAATTGCGCCTTGCCGTGACGCGCCTCAAGCCGCACTTCCGCATAGCGGCCCTGCTCCGCATTCACCGCAGTTTCGAGAGACGGCGTCGCGGAACTCAGAATGATCGGAAACTGACCAAGCGAAGCACGGACGACCGCCATGTCGCGCGCATGATAGGCGACGCCATCTTCCTGCTTGAAGGCAGCATCGTGTTCCTCGTCGACGACGATGAGGCCGAGATCGGGGAACGGGAGAAAGAGGGCAGAGCGTGCGCCAACAACGACAGGCGCGCGGCCCTCGGCGACACCGCGCCACACGCGCCTGCGCTCTCGCGTCGAAAGATCGGAATGCCACTCCGCCGGGCGGCAGCCGAAGCGGCGCTCGAAGCGCTCCAGAAACTGGCTCGTGAGCGCAATCTCCGGCAGCAGGATCAGAACCTGTTTCTTCTGCTTGAGCGCGGCGGCGACGGCCTCGAAATAGACTTCCGTCTTGCCTGACCCTGTAACGCCATCAAGCAGCACGGCCGAGAATTTTTCCGCATCCACATGAGCGCGCAACAGCGCGGCGGCATCGCGCTGCTCTGGCGACAGATCGACACCGGGCGCTGCTGGATTGGGATCGTCGAAGGGAACTTCGGTCGGGATATCGACGGGAAGAAGCGTCCCCGCATCGACAAGGCCGCGCACGACGCTGTCGGATACGCCCGCTTCCTCCGCAAGCTCACGAACGGTGCGCGCGAAACCGTCGCCCGCGACTTCGACCGCCCGAGTACGAGCGGGCGTCATGCGTGCAGGCCGCTCGTCGCCAAGACGGTAGGCCGTGCGCATGCGCTGCGGTTCGAGCGCACCGGGCGCGCGGATCGCGAGCCGCAGCACCGAGCCGGGCGGTGAAACCGTGTAGCTTGCGACCCAATCGACGAAACGGCGGAGAACCGCCGGCATGGGCGGCGCATCGAGCACTTCCGCCACAGGTCTTAACCTGTTGTGGCCGACCTCGCCCGTGCCCTCGCCCCAGACGACGCCAAGAAGCTCCTGGGGCCCCAGCGGTACGATGACATAGTCCCCGGCCCGCACCTCCATGCCGGCGGGCACCTTGTAGTCATAGGGCTTCGGCAAGGCGAGAGGCAGCAGAACGCTGGCGGTTCCCGAAACGATCTTTTCTTCTGTGGATATTTCGGAGGCCATTCGAATTGCCGGGGGGAGAAGGTTCGAAATCGACACGACACTGTAACGCGCCGTAAAGCAAGAGCCACGACAAGACCTTGCGCAACCGTGGAGGCGGCGGCAAAAGAAGGAAGCCTTCCGAGCCACTCTCGACTACACTGCGGTCGAACCGGCCCACCCGAACGATCGCAAAGACCAGCATCCATGAAATTCTTCGCCGACACCGCCGACATCGCCGACATCCGGGAGCTTGCCGACACGGGCCTGCTGGACGGGGTCACGACCAATCCATCGCTGATCGCGAAGTCCGGCCGCAACTTTCTCGAAGTGGTCGAGGAAATCTGCGCCGTGGTCAACGGCCCGGTCAGCGCGGAAGTGACGGCGCTCGATTCGGAAACCATGATCGCCGAAGGCCGCAAGCTCGCGAAGATCGCGAAGAACATCGCGGTCAAGGTGCCGCTGACCTGGGACGGACTGAAAGCCTGCAAGACGCTCACGGGCGAAGGCACGATGGTAAACGTGACGCTCTGCTTTTCCGCCAACCAGGCACTGCTGGCGGCGAAAGCGGGCGCGACATTCGTATCGCCCTTCATCGGCCGCCTCGACGACATCAATCTCGACGGCATGGAACTCATCCGCGAAATCCGGGAAATTTACGATAACTACCCGGCTCTGAAGACCGAGATTCTCGCCGCCTCGATTCGCAATGCAAACCACGTAAAGGAATCGGCGCTGGCCGGAGCAGATGTCGCAACCGTACCACCCGCCGTGCTGAAAGGGCTCGCCACCCACCCGCTGACCGACAAGGGGCTCGAAATGTTCCTTTCGGATTGGAAAAAGACCGGCCAGCAAATACTTTAGAAACGTATTTCGGGGGATGCTGAGGGCATGAGCCAGCAAAACGACAGCACCGAGGCGAAGCGGATCGAGACGGCGGAAGCGTCGCTCTCCGTCGAAGATGTGAAGGCCTACCTGCGCCAGCATCCCGAGCTGCTTGCCAACGACCCCGATCTCATTTCGGCACTGGTACCGCCCTCGCAGTCCACGGGCCGCAATGTGCTCGACATGCAGCACTTCATGATCGGCCGGTTGCAGAACCAGGTGCGTATGCTGCGGGACATCCAGTCCGACCTCATCGAGGCGACCTCGCTGAACAGCATCGCGCGCGAGCAGGTGCATGCGGCGACGCTGAAGCTCCTCGATGCCCGCTCCTTCGAGCACCTGATCGAATATGTCACCGCGCCGGACGGGCTGGCCCGCATACTCGGCATTCGCGCCGCGACCGTCTGCATCGAAACGGCGAACGGAGTTTCAGGCATCGGCATTCGCGGCGTCCGCGTATTGGAGCCGGGGGGCGTCGACCGCATTCTCGGTTTCGGCGAGCGCTGCCGACTTGCCTCGCATGTGCGCGGCAGCCGTGGCCTTTATGGGAATCTCGCTGAGGAAGTTCAATCGGAGGCGCTGGTGCGGCTCGACTTCTCGCCCGCATCACCGCCAGGCCTTCTTGCGCTTGGCGGGTTCGAGGCGGAACAGTTCCACCCCGACCAGGCGGTGGATCTGCTCGAATTCCTCGCCCGTGTCGTCGAGCGCTGCGTGCGCCAATGGCTCGACCTGCCGCCCGCGCGCTGAGCGGCGCGCCCACACCGGACGAAGCCGCAAGGGCAATCCCTGCTGCTGACAATGCGCGGAACGAAGTTCGCAACTGGTATGCTCATCTGATGGGTGAGCGACGCATGAGCGAAGCGACGCTCGTGAACTACCATCGCGACGTGACGCGCTTCTTCGAATTTCTCGTCGATCATCTGGGCGGGCCCGCCGACCTCGATGCACTGGCGGCTCTCCAGACGCGTGACTTCCGCGCTTTCGTGAGCCAACGCCGCAACGAAGGACTGCAGAGCCGCTCCATCGCGCGCATGATTTCGAGCGTGCGCTCCTTTTTCGGCTTTCTCGACCGTTCGAACATTCTTTCGAATGCCTCCGCGACGACCTTGCGCTCGCCGAAGCTGCCCCACGCCATTCCGAAACCGCTTTCGGTTTCCGGCGCCGACGCGATGATCGGCGAAGCAGAAGCCCTTCCCGGCGAAGCGTGGAAGGGGCTTCGCGACGCGGCCGTGCTGACGCTTCTTTACGGCTGCGGGTTGCGGGTTTCCGAAGCGCTGGCGCTCGACCGGAACGCCGCGCCACTGCAGGAAACGCTGCGCATTACCGGCAAGGGCAACAAGGAACGGATCGTGCCCGTGCTTCCCGCCGCGCGCGAGGCGGTCGAGCGCTATCTCGCGCTCTGCCCCTTCGGTCTCACGGGGGAAGATCCGCTCTTCGTGAGTGCGCGGGGAAAACGCCTCGGTCAGCGCCAGGTGCGCGAGGCGATGCAGACGCTTCGGCTACGGCTCGGCCTGCCCGACACCGCAACGCCCCATGCTCTCCGTCATAGCTTCGCGACGCATCTGCTGGCGGGGGGCGGCGACCTTCGCGCGATCCAGGAACTGCTCGGCCATTCGAGCCTTTCGACCACGCAGATGTATACGGAAGTCGATTCCGCGCGGCTGCTCGACATCTATGACAAGGCGCAGCGCCGCAGGTGAGCCGGCAGTTCGACGTCGGGGCGAATGCCTGCGGGTCGAGAAAAGAGGCTCTGAGGAAGAGTTCCTACATATGGATCGGCGCGCCGGTGACGGCGAGGGCGGCTTCCTTCACCGCTTCCGACATGGTCGGATGCGCGAAGCACATCCGCGCAATGTCTTCCGAACTCGCCGAGAGCTCCATCGCGATGGCGGCCTCCGCGATCATCTCGCCCGCATTGACGCCGATGATGTGAACGCCCAGCACGCGGTCCGTTTTCTTGTCGGCAAGAATCTTCACGAAACCTTCGGTCGTCTTGTTCGCCTTGGCGCGGCCATTTGCCGTGAAAGGGAACTTGCCGGAATTGTATTCGATGCCTGCTTCCTTGAGCTGCTCTTCCGTCTTGCCGACGGAGGCGACCTCCGGCGAGGTATAGACCACACCCGGAATGACATCGTAGTTCACCGCGCCGTAATGGCCCGCGAGACGCTCGGCGAGCGCGACACCCTCTTCCATCGCCTTGTGCGCGAGCATGGGCCCCGCGATCACGTCGCCGATTGCATAGATGCCGTCCGCGCTCGTCTTCAGCGATGCATCGACCTCGATGCGCCCGCGCTTGTCGGTCGCGACTCCCACCTTGTCGAGCCCGAGCCCCTCGGTGTAAGCGACACGGCCGATGGCGACGAGCACGATATCCGCTTCGAGTTCTTCCGCATCGCCGCCCTTGGCGGGCTCGACCGTGACCTTGAGGCCCGACTTCTGCTTCTCGACCTTCGTCACCTTGGTGCCGAGCTTGAACGAGAAACCCTGCTTCTTCAGCGTGCGCGTGAAATTCTTCACGACCTCCCCATCCATGCCGGGCAGGATATTGTCGAGGAATTCGACGACGGTGACTTCCGCGCCAAGACGGCCCCAGACGGAGCCGAGCTCAAGCCCGATGACGCCGCCGCCGACGACGAGAAGCTTGCCCGGCACCTTGCCGAGCTCAAGCGCGCCGGTCGAGGAAACGATCGTCTTCTCGTCGATGTCGACGCCGGGCAGTTTCGCGACGCCGGACCCCGTGGCGATGACGATGTTCTTCGCTTCAAGCGTGCGATCGCCGACCTTCACCTTGCCGGGACCTTCGATCTGCCCTTCGCCCTTCACCCATTCGATCTTGTTCTTCTTGAAGAGGAACTCGATACCCTTGGTGTTGCCGTCGATGGCTTCGTCCTTGAAGGCGAGCATCTGTTTCAGATTGAGCTTCGGCTTCGAAACCTCGATGCCCATATCGGCGAAATTCGCGCCCGCTTCATGGAAAAGCTCGGAGGCATGCAGCAGCGCCTTGGAGGGAATGCAGCCGACATTGAGGCAGGTACCGCCGAGGCGGTCTCGCTTCTCGACACAGGCGACCTTGAGGCCAAGCTGCGCTGCCTTGATCGCGCATTCATAGCCGCCGGGGCCCGCGCCAATCACTACAAGGTCGAAAGCATCAGCCATTAATTTACCTCAGAGGTCGAGCAGCAGGCGCTGCGGGTCTTCCAGCGATTCCTTCACGCGGACAAGGAAGGTCACGGCTTCCTTGCCATCGACGATGCGGTGGTCATAGGAGAGCGCGAGATACATCATCGGGCGGATCTCGATCTTCCCGTCGATGACCATCGGCCGTTCCTGAATCTTGTGCATCCCCAGAATGCCGGACTGCGGCGCGTTGAGGATCGGCGTCGACATGAGCGAGCCGTAAACGCCGCCATTCGAGATCGTGAAGGTGCCGCCCTGCAGCTCTTCGAGCTTGAGCGCCCCGTCGCGCGCGCGGCGGCCGAAATCATTGATCGTCTTTTCGATGTCGGCGATCGACAGGTCCTGCGCATCGCGAATGACGGGCACGACGAGGCCGCGATCCGTGCCGACCGCGACGCCGATATTATAGTAGTTCTTGTAGACGAGCTCCTCACCGTCGATCTCGGCATTGACGGCGGGAAGCTCATGGAGCGCATGGACGCAGGCCTTCACGAAGAAGCCCATGAAACCGACGCGCACGCCATGCTTCTTCTCGAAGAGATCCTTGTATTGCGAGCGGAGCGCCATGACGTTCGTCATGTCCACCTCGTTGAAGGTGGTGAGCATAGCGGCCGTGTTCTGCGCTTCCTTGAGACGCGTCGCAATGGTCTTGCGGAGCCGCGTCATCTTCACGCGCTCCTCGCGCGCAGCCTGATCGGCGGGAGCGGGCGCCTTCGCTTCGGCGGCGGGCTTTGCCTGCGGTTCGGACTTGGCCGACGAAGCTGCCTCTTCTGCGTCCGCCTTGGTCACACGTCCGCCCTTGCCCGTGCCTTCGACTTTCGACACATCGAGATCATTTTCCGCAGCGACGCGGCGCACAGCCGGAGAAGGCTCGGCATCGGCCGGTTTTGCGGGACCCTTCGCCTCTTCCTTCTTCGGCTCTTCTCTTTTCGATTCGGGCTTGGCCTCGGCCTTCTTCGGCTCTTCCTTCTTCGGCGCGGGCGCTTCGCCCTTGCCTTCGCCGATCTGGCCGAGCAGCGCGCCGACCTCGACGGTCTCGCCATCCTTCGCGATGATTTCGGAGAGAACGCCGGCGGCGGGCGCAGGCACCTCGACCGTCACCTTGTCGGTTTCGAGTTCGACGAGCGGTTCATCCGCCGCGACGCTCTCGCCAGGCTTCTTGAACCATTGCGCGACAGTGGCCTCTGTCACCGACTCGCCCAGCGTGGGCACGCGAATTTCCGTCGCCATTGGGGGTCTGCCTTTCCGAACTTGTCTTCTAGCGTATTCCGGGCCGGATCAGTCGATCCTTAACGCCTCGGACAGAAGCTGGTTGAGTTCCTGGTTATGCTTGCTCATCAGGCCGGTTGCCGTCGCCGCCGAGGCGGGCCGCCCCGCATAGGAGGCGCGGCGATAGCGCGTGCCGAGATGATCGAGCACCCACTCGATATTGGGCTCCATGAAGGACCAGGCGCCCATGTTCTTGGGCTCTTCCTGACACCACACGAATTCCGCATCCGGGAAGCGCGCAAGTTCCGTCATGAGCGACTTTGCCGGGAAGGGATAGAGCTGTTCGACGCGCATCAGATAGACATCGGTGATGCCGCGGCGCTCGCGCTCCTCATAAAGATCGTAATAGACCTTGCCCGAGCAGAGCACGACGCGCTTCATCTCCTTGTCAGGGACAAGCTTGATCTTCTGGTTCGGCAGGATCTCCGCATCGTCCCAGAGCACACGATGGAAAGAGGAACCGGGCCCGAATTCCTTGATGTTGGAGACGGCGCGCTTGTGACGCAGCAGCGACTTCGGCGTCATCAGGATGAGCGGCTTGCGGAAATTGCGGTGCATCTGACGGCGCAGGATGTGGAAATAGTTCATCGGCGTCGTGCAGTTGGCGACCTGCATGTTGTCTTCCGCGCAAAGCTGGAGATAACGCTCGAGACGCGCGGAAGAATGCTCCGGTCCCTGGCCTTCATAGCCATGCGGCAGCAGCATCACGAGGCCGGACATGCGAAGCCATTTGCGCTCGCCCGACGAAATGAACTGGTCGATGACGACCTGGGCGCCATTCGCGAAATCGCCGAACTGTGCTTCCCAGAGAACGAGCGCATTGGGCTCCGCGAGGCTGTAACCATATTCGAAGCCGAGAACGGCAGCCTCGGAGAGCATCGAGTTGATGACCTCATACTCGGCCTGGTTCTCGGAGATGTTGTTGAGCGGAACGTACTTGTCCTCGGTCTTCTGATCGTTCAGCACCGAATGGCGCTGCACGAATGTACCGCGCTCGGAATCCTGCCCGGACAGCCGAACCTTGATTCCTTCCTCCACCAGCGAGCCGAAGGCCAGCGCCTCGGCTGTCGACCAGTCGATATTTTCACCTGTCTCGATCGACTTGCGGCGATTGTCGAGAAAACGCTGAACCGTCTTGTGGACGTGGAAACCCTCAGGCACCTCGGTGATCTTGAGACCGATCCGTTTCAGCTTGTCGATTTCGACCGCCGTCTCGCCACGGCGCGCCTCGCCCTCGGCCTTGCTGAGGCCGGACCATCGCCCGTCGAGCCAGTCCGCCTTGTTGGGCCGGAAGGTCGCCACGGCCTCGAAATCCTCTTCGAGCTGGGCCCGGAAGGCAGCAACGCGTTCTTCCACCTCTTCCGCAGACATCAGACCGGCTTCGACGAGACGCTGCGAATAGATCTGCAATGTCGTCGGATGGTCCTTGATCTTCTCGTACATCAAGGGCTGCGTCATGCTCGGGTCGTCGCCTTCGTTGTGACCGAAACGGCGGTAGCAGAACATGTCGATGACGACGGGCTTGTTGAAACGCTGACGGAATTCCGTTGCGATCTTTGCCGCATGGACGACCGCTTCCGGGTCGTCGCCATTTACGTGGAAGATCGGCGCCTGAACCATCTTCGCCACGTCCGACGGATAGGGCGAGGAGCGGCTGTTGATCGGGCTCGTGGTGAAGCCGATCTGATTGTTCACGATGAAGTGGATCGAACCGCCCGTACGATGGCCCTTCAGATCGGAAAGACCGAGACACTCGGCGACGATGCCCTGACCGGCAAAGGCGGCATCACCGTGAATAAGGAGCGGGATCACCGTCCCGCGCTGACGGTCGTGATGCTGATCCTGCTTCGCGCGGGCCTTGCCAAGCACGACGGGATCGACAATTTCAAGATGCGAGGGGTTGGCGGTAAGAGAGAGATGAACCTTGTTGCCGTCGAACTCGCGGTCCGACGAGGCGCCGAGGTGATACTTCACATCGCCCGATCCATCGACATCTTCCGGCGTCGACGAACCGCCCTTGAACTCGTGGAAGACCGCACGGAACGGCTTCGACATCACGTTGGTGAGTACGTTGAGACGGCCACGATGGGCCATGCCGAAAACGATTTCCTTCACGCCCAGCGCGCCACCGCGCTTGATGACCTGTTCGAGCGCAGGGATGATCGCCTCTGCGCCATCAAGACCGAAGCGTTTTGTGCCGACATACTTCACACCGCAGAACTTCTCGAAGCCTTCGGCGGCAATCAGCTTGTCGAGAATGGCCGAGCGGCCCATGTCGGTGAAGGCGATTTCCTTGTCCGGACCCTCGATACGTTCCTGAATCCAGGCTTTCTCCTCCGGATCGCCGATATGCATGAATTCGACCGCAAGCGTTCCGCAATAGGTGCGGCGCAGAATGTCGAGCATCTCCCGCACGGTCGCCGTCTCGAGACCGAGCACATTGTCGATGAAGATCGGACGGTCGAGGTCGTCGGGACCGAAGCCATAGCTTTCGGGCTGAAGCTCAGGATGCTGCGACTTCGGGCGAAGCGCGAGCGGATCGATATCTGCATCGAGATGGCCGCGAATGCGATAGGCGCGGATCATCATCAGGGCGCGGACGGAGTCGAGCGTCGCCGCGCGGATTTCGTCTTCGCTAGCGGCGGGCCTGCGCTCGGCTAGCCTTTCCTTCATCTTGCCGGCTTCCGCCATCGCGGAAGACCAGTTGCCATCGAGCGCGCTCACCAGCTCGCCGTTCATTGGCACCGGCCAGTCAGCACGCTTCCAGGAAGCGCCCTTCGCTTCCTTCAACACGTCTTCGGGGGCATCGCCCAATCCTTCAAAGAAGGTCCGCCATTCGCCGTCGACCGAGGAAGGGTTGTCCTGATAGCGCGCATAGAGCTCTTCCACGAAGGGCGCATTGGCCCCATAGAGGAAGGACGTCCGCTCCAGGCGGTCGTTCTCGCCATTCTTGCTCATGATGTCGGGTCCATTTGCCTTCGCCGCCGCCTGGTCCGGTGTCCGAAGGGCCGTTTCATCGGAGAGGAAGTCGTTGGGCGTCACTTGACCGCCGGTGGCCTTGTAGATCGCATCGAGCGTCTGCCATTCGGGGCGGCGCTGGCCGTTCATGCAGCGCGTGACCGTGGAAACGGACACGCCAAGCTGTTCGGCAAAGGCGCTTGCCGTGAGATTATTGGATTCGAGCCAGTCGGTAAGCTTCATAAGAGGAAATTGCCATAGAGGCAATTGTCCGTCAAACAGGTTTTGCCACAAAGGCACATTTTGGAACACCCCCAGAAACGGGCCCAAATCATGTGCCTACCTGCAGGATATAGGAGCTTCGCGACAAAATAACATTAACGAAGCCGTGAGCAGACCGAAAAAGACCATTCTCGGCAGGAAGAGCCTACAAAAGCAAAGCGGGGCCCCCGGAATATCGGGAGCCCCGCCCTTGAAGATCGTCAGACCCCTATTGCGTTACTTGCCAAGCACTTCGACAAGCGTCGTTCCAAGGGCAGAAGGCGACTTCGCGACCGTGATGCCCGCCGAACGCATGGCCTCCATCTTGTCTTCCGCACCGCCCTTGCCGCCCGAGATGATGGCGCCCGCATGGCCCATGCGGCGGCCGGGAGGGGCCGTGACGCCGGCAATGAAGCCGACAACCGGCTTCTTCACCTTGGAGGCTTTCAGGAACTCGGCAGCATCCTCTTCGGCGGAGCCGCCGATTTCGCCGATCATGATGATCGAATGCGTATCGGGATCGCCGAGGAACATGTCGAGGCAATCGATGAAGTTCGTGCCGTTGACGGGATCGCCGCCAATGCCGATGCAGGTGGACTGACCGAGACCGGCCGCCGTCGTCTGGGCCACCGCTTCATAGGTAAGCGTCCCGGAACGCGAAACGATACCGACGGAGCCCGGCTTGTGGATATGGCCCGGCATGATGCCGATCTTGCACTGGCCCGGCGTGATCACACCCGGGCAGTTAGGACCGACGAGACGCGTCTTCGAGCCCGAAAGAGCGCGCTTCACCTTGACCATATCGAGAACGGGAATGCCCTCGGTGATGCAGACGGCAAGCTCGATGCCCGCGTCAATTGCTTCCAGGATCGCATCCGCCGCGAAGGGTGGCGGCACATAGATCGCAGACGCCGTCGCGCCGGTCTTCTCAACCGCTTCCGCGACCGTGTTGAAAACGGGCAAGTCGAGATGCTTCGTGCCGCCTTTGCCAGGGCTTACGCCGCCGACCATCTTCGTGCCATAGGCAATCGCCTGTTCTGAATGGAACGTGCCCTGATTGCCGGTAAAGCCCTGACAGATGACCTTGGTGTTCTTGTCGACGAGAACGGACATTATGCGGCCTCCTTCACGGCTTTGACGATCTTCTCGGCCGCATCGGCGAGGTTATCCGCGGAAATGATGGGCAGGCCCGATTCCGCCATGATCTTCTTGCCGAGGTCGACATTCGTGCCTTCGAGGCGGACGACGAGCGGCACGCCGAGCGAAACTTCCTTCGCCGCGGCAACAACGCCTTCCGCGATGATGTCGCAACGCATGATGCCGCCGAAGATGTTGACGAGAATGCCCTCAACACTCGGATCGGAGAGAATGATCTTGAAAGCGGCCGTCACCTTTTCCTTCGTCGCGCCGCCGCCAACATCGAGGAAGTTCGCCGGCTCGGAGCCGTAAAGCTTGATGATATCCATCGTCGCCATGGCAAGGCCCGCGCCGTTCACCATGCAACCGATCTTGCCGTCGAGCTTGATGTAGTTGAGGTCGTACTTCGAAGCTTCGACTTCCGCCGGATCCTCTTCCGTAAGGTCGCGCAGCTCGACGATGTCCTTGTGACGATAGAGGGCGTTCGAGTCGAAATTCACCTTCGCGTCGAGACAGACGACGTCGCCCTCGCCCGTGACGACGAGCGGGTTGATCTCGAGCATGCTCATGTCTTCGGTGACGAAGGCCTTGTAGAGCTTGTCGATGAGAGCGACGCCCTGCTTCACCTGGTCGCCCTCGAGGCCGAGCGCGTAGGCCACCTTGCGGCCATGGAAACCGCTGATGCCCGAAGCCGGATCGACATCGAAGCTGAGAATCTTTTCAGGCGTCTTCGCCGCGACTTCCTCGATATCCATGCCGCCTTCGGTGGAGGCGATGAAGGAGATGCGCGAGGTCGCGCGATCGACAAGGACGGAGAGGTAAAGTTCACGCGCTATCGAGGAGCCTTCCTCGATATAGAGGCGATGCACTTCCTTGCCTTCGGGGCCCGTCTGATGCGTGACGAGCGTCGAACCGAGAAGGCGCTTGGCCTCCTTCTCGACGTCCTCGACGGATTTCACCACCTTGACGCCGCCGGCCTTGCCGCGGCCGCCTGCATGGATCTGCGCCTTGACGACCCACACCGGACCGCCGAGTTCCCTGGCCTTCGCCACGGCTTCTTCGGGAGTGAAGGCCGCATGCCCGCGAGGCACCGGCACACCGTACTTCGCGAGTACGGCCTTGGCCTGGTATTCGTGAATATTCATGAAAAACCGTCCGGCTGGAGAGCGGCGCGGGAACCCGCACCGCCAAAGGAAAAGATGGCCCGATAGGTATGTCGGATGGCTCGGAGTTATACCACCCGAGCGGGCGGGCGCAACCGGCAGATAGCGACCGGAAGGCCCGCGCGGCATGCAGCCGGCTTACAGAAAATTCAGTTGCCGCAGCGCTTCCCGCGCTGCGGCGTCTGGTGACGCAACGTCACCGGAGATCGTGTTCGACAATCTTCTCCGAGTCGGCCGGAAGCTCAAGATAGAGCCCGTCATAGCCAAGCGTGACCCCGTCGCTGCGGACATCCGACACGCCTCGCAGGAAGACGCGCTCGGCAATGGCGTTCGGCAGCCTGGGCACGATATGGGTATAGACGAGGAGCTTCGCCCCGGCTTCATTCGCGATCTCGGCAGCCTGAACCGGTGTGGCGTGGTAGTCGGGAATATCGTGCATGACCTTGGCGCGGCGATCCCCCCTGAGCTCGAGCCCCTCCTCCAGCATATGAACCATGTGGTCGGCCAGCGCCTCGTGGATCAGCACGTCTACGTCCTTGCCGAACCTCGCGACATTCCCGTCCTTCTTCGTGTCACCACTGAAGACGACCGAGCGGCCCTTGTAGTCGATCCGGTAACCGTAAGCCGGGTCCACCGGCTCATGGCTGACACGGAACGCCGTTACCTTCACGCCTCCCTCGTCATAGACCGTGACTGAACTGTCGCGGCTGGGCACATCGACCACAATGGGAAGATAGGCGGCACCCTCCTCCGAGAAGAATTCCGGCCCGTGATGGGCGATGCGGTAGCCGTCGTCGAGCGAATAGGCGAGATCGAAACCCTTCGCCACCGTCTCGACCCCCGGCGGACCGTAAAGGGCCAGCGCGTCGCGGCGCCCAGCCGCCCAGCTGTTGAGCGCGATATCGGGAATGCCGCTGATGTGGTCCGAGTGGAAATGGGTAAGGAGGATACCCGTCAGCCCGCCGACGGGAAGCTGGAAGCGGGCGAGCCTGTCCCACCCGCCAAGACCGGAATCGATCATGAAGACCTTGCCGCCTGCATAGACAATGGCGCAGGACTGGGCGCGCTCTGGATCTGGCATGGGCGAACCCGTGCCGCAGAGCACGACATGAAGTGCGTCCTCGTCGAGCACATCCACATTGCCGCCGACATTGGCGGCCACGACGCGCCGCATGAGCGCATCCTGAGCAGCGGGCGAGAACCAGACCACGCCGAAACCGATCGCGGCTACTGTTACAAGCAGGCCGATACCTGCCGCCACCAAGCGCACCATTCGAAAACCTCCCTGCAAACCCGTCTAATGAGAAACATTAAATAAGCGCTCCGCGCGCGGCAGACAAGTCATATTGACACTGAAAATGCCAATAAAAAAGGGCAGACCTCTCGGTCTGCCCTCAATCCTCCGGAAGAACCCGGATTATTTCTTCCTGGCGGAGGCCTTCGCCTTGGGGGCCTTGCCCTTTGCAGGCTTTCCAGAGGCAACGGCCGGCTCGATCTTCTTGCAGGCGTCGACAAGGCCCTTCACGGCGTTGACCGACCCCATGAACTGCTTCTTTTCGGAAGCATTGAGGTCGATCTCGACGATGCGCTCGACACCGCCCGCGCCAATGACGACCGGCACGCCCACATACATATCCTTCACGCCGAACTCGCCATTGAGATAGGCGGCGCAGGGAAGAACGCGCTTCTTGTCCTTGAGATAGGCCTCGGCCATCTCAATCGCCGAGGTGGCGGGGGCGTAATAGGCCGAACCCGTCTTGAGCAGGCCAACGATCTCGGCACCGCCATCGCGGGTGCGCTGGATGATCTTGTCGAGCTTCTCCTTTGTGGTCCAACCCATCTTCACGAGGTCGGGAAGGGGAATGCCGGCAACGGTGGAGTAGCGTGCGAGAGGCACCATCGTGTCGCCATGGCCGCCCAGCACGAAGGCCGTCACGTCTTCGACCGACACGTTGAACTCGTCCGCCAGGAAATAGCTGAAGCGCGCGCTGTCGAGCACGCCTGCCATGCCGACAACCTTGTTGTGCGGCAGGCCGGAGAACTGGCGCAGCGCCCAGACCATGGCGTCGAGCGGGTTGGTGATGCAGATGACGAAGGCATTAGGCGCGTATTTCGCGATGCCCTCGCCCACCTGCGACATGACCTTGAGGTTGATGCCGAGCAGGTCGTCACGGCTCATGCCGGGCTTGCGCGGCACACCGGCGGTGACGATCACGACGTCGGCACCCTTGATGTCCTTGTAGCTGTTGGTACCGGAGAGGGCGGCGTTATAGCCCTCGACCGGGCCTGACTGCGCGAGATCGAGCGCCTTGCCCTGGGGCAGGCCTTCCGCGATATCGAAGATGACGACGTCGCCGAGTTCCTTGAGAGCGGCGAGGTGGGCCAGCGTGCCGCCGATCTGGCCGCCGCCGATGAGAGCGATTTTCTTGCGCGCCATGGTTTGAAAGCCTCCGATATGCGTGCGCCGTGGTTAATCTGGCAGCCTAGTAGCGTGAATCCGCGCGCTCCGCAACGGAGGCGCTGAAAAGGCCTTATTTTGCGAGGTCCGGATCTTAACCAAGAAAACCGTCTCGCATTGACACAGAAGCCCGCGAAACCCCATGATTTTTACTTGACGTAAAGGTTGACCCGCGATGCTGAGGGGTATGCAGCGCGGGCGGGCGCGGGATCCGGGGGGATTCGCGCCAGGTTCCGGCTGACGTGACTTTTCACTCTCCGGAACCGATTGGTTGGGGGCGTGCGTATGACGCAGACTATCCGTCACGGATTTTTCAAGGGAATTCCCGGCACTTTCCGCGCCGCGCTCCTTGGCGCGGGTCTGCTCGGACTATCCGGCTGCGCGGCGCCCGCCATCGGCGCGCTCACCATCGGCGAGGTCCTCACCATTGCGGGCATCTCCTCCACCATCATGACGGGCCGCGATCTTGGCGAGCATGCACTCTCGGCGCTGACGGGCAAGGACTGCCGCTTCCTCGAAGCCGCGCTTCGCGAAGGCCGCTCCTTCTGCGAAGACAAGGGCTCCCTCGCCACCAGGGACGATTTTGGCGGGCTCGTTGCCCTTTTCCGCAATGACGATGGCGACATCGAAGAGACGACCGTCGCCGCAGCCGATCTCGATCCGCTGGCGCTCGGTTTCGTGCCCGTGGACCGCCGCGCCGCTCATGAGTTCTCTATCGAAATCGCGCGCGAAACCTCGCGGCGGGAACCCAAACAGGCCGTCTCCTTCGGGATGATGTCGGCGACCTTCGGTCAGTCATGGGACTATGAACTCGACATGACCCCGGACATCTCGGCCAGGAAATTCGCCGAAGCGCCGGCGAAAAAGCCCGTGACGAGCCTTGGCCTTCGTCCGGCCCACTCGCCTTATATGGGGCTCTGACCGCGCGGGATCAGTCGGCGCTTCTGATATCCAGATAATCCGCGCTCTGCATTTCCATGAGCCGCGAAACGGTCCGCTCGAACTCGAAGGCGCCATCCCCTTTCTCGTAGAGCGACAGGGGCGGAGCTTCCGCCGACAGGATCAGCTTCGTTTTCGCTTCGTAAAGTGCATCGATGAGCGTCACGAAACGCTTTGCCTCGTTCCGCCTCTCCGGTCCCATGACCGGCACGTCGCGAATGATGACGGTGTGGAAGCTTTGCGCGATCTTCAGATAGTCGGCTGCGCCGAGCGGACGTGCGCATAGATCGGCGAAGGAAAAGCGCGCAACGCCGTGCCGCGCTTCCGGCACCTCCACCGCCCGCCCCTTGAGCGACAGCGTCATTGGCTCTCCATGCGGAGAATCCGTGAGCTTCTCGAAAGCATCGTCGAGCGCGGCATCCGCCGCATCTCCAAGCGGCACATGATAGACGGGCAATCCCTTGATCCGGTCGAGCCTGTAATCCACCGCACTATCGAGATGAAGCACGTCCATCTTCGTTTTCACCAGATCGATGAAGGGCAGGAAGCGATGCCGGTTGAGCCCGCCTTCGTAGAGCCCGTCCGGCGCCCGATTCGACGTTGCAACCACGACGACACCACGGTCGAAAAGTTGTGAGAAGAGACGCCCGAGGATCGACGCATCGGCAATGTCATGGACCTGGAATTCGTCGAAGCAAAGCAACGCCGCTTCCTTCGCGACCATGTCGGCGACGGGCGGAATGGGATCGGACCCCCTTACCTTTCCCTCCTTCTCCTTCTGCCGCCAGTCGAAGATGCGCTCATGCGTTTCCTGCATGAAGGCGTGGAAATGCACACGGCGCTTGGGCGCGATCTCGACCGTATCGAAGAAGAGATCCATCAGCATCGACTTGCCGCGACCGACCCCGCCCCAGATGTAGAGCCCTTCGGGCGGCGTCACGGGCTTTCCGAAACCGAAACGGGAGAAAGGGCCCGCCTTCTGTCCGGGCCGCCATTCGGCAAGTTCATCGGCAAGATGCTGCAGCCGCGCCGCGATATGCGCCTGCGCCGCGTCCTCGGCAATTTCGCCGCGGGCGATCTTCTCGCGATAGGGAAGAAGCGGACCTGAACTCATGACCTGCCGGAAGGGAGGATGTCGTCTCCGCTCGTTATGAACGTCATGGCTTCAAACGGCAAGCACGAGACCTAGCCCGCCGACATCGCCCGCCACTGGTCGAGATAGGGTTCGATGGCGAGCGCCTTGTCTTCCTCGGAGAGCCGAATGCCAAAATAGGTCTCGAGGACCTCTGCAATTTCATCGGCGCTGTCGAGGATCCGCGTCTCGGCCTTGCCGTCGAGACCGCGGATCTTGAAGTCGCGGTTGAAGAGCGAGATCCACTTCCCTTCCTGAGGCCGGCCTGCGATCAGGAACTGAACGAAGATCGAGGAGGGATGGGTGGAAGTGTACCAGCTCGCCACTTCGTAGTCCGTGCGGCGGTGCGGCTCCAGCGTGAAGCGGTATATGGGCGTCCATTCGCCGGCAATCTTCGCCTGGAGTTCAAGCCCGTCCTCGTGTTCCAGAAGGCGGCGCGGCTCATGCGGCGTTTGCTGCTCGATACCCGTCTCGAGGCGGATTGGCCCCGTCATGGTAAGGCCACCGAAGCCGACATCGGCGAGGTAGCTCCCCTCCGGCAGCTCCACCCGCATCAGCATGTGCGAGCGGGCGGTATCGACCTCTTCCGGCGACATCCAGCGCACGCGGCCGATCAGCGTGGTGACATCGAAGCCGAGTTCGCGCAGCGCCGCGGCGAAGAGTGCGTTCACCTCGAAACAATAGCCGCCGCGCCTGTCCTGCACGAGCTTCTTCTGGAGTGAAGCGAGATCGAGATTGATCGGCCGCTTCGCCAGTACGTCGAGATTTTCGAACGGGATGGTAAGGGCGTGGGCGTGATGGATTGCCTTCAGCGTTTCAAGCGTCGGCACGCGCGGGCCCTCATAGCCGATACGCGAGAAATAGGCATCGAGATCGAGTTCCTGGCCGCTCATGTTGCGACTCCGTGAATGGGTGGTGGGGCTCATATAGGAATGGCGCCTCCCGAAGGAAGCGCCATTTCAGAAAATCGTGCCAGGGCCACTCACTTCATCGTCGGAATGACGAAGGAGGAACCTTCCTTCACACCACCGCTTGGCCAGCGTGAGGTAACGGTCTTGATCCGGGTCCAGAACTTCACGCCTTCTGGCCCGTGCTGGTTCGTGTCGCCGAAGGCCGAACGCTTCCAGCCGCCAAAGGTATGATAAGCGAGCGGCACGGGGATCGGCACGTTGATGCCGACCATGCC
>DLCG01000017.1:307884-393547 GCA_002480495.1 Rhodobiaceae bacterium UBA7804
CACGTTGATGCCGACCATGCCGACCTGCACGCGGGAGGCGAAGCTCCGCGCGGCATCGCCGTCCCGCGTGAAGATCGCGACGCCATTGCCATATTGGTGCTTGGTCGGCAACGCGGCGGCTTCTTCGAAATCCTTGGCGCGCACGATCTGCAGAACGGGGCCGAAAATCTCGTCCTTGTAGCTCTGCATCTCCGGCGTGACCTTGTCGAAGAGCGAACCGCCGAGGAAGAAACCGTTCTCATATCCCTGCAGCTTGAAGCCGCGGCCGTCGACCAGCAATTCCGCGCCTTCCTTCACGCCCATATCGATATAGGCGCTGACCTTGTCCATATGGGCCTTGCTGATGAGCGGACCATAGTCGCTGTCGGGCGCGGTGGAAATGCCGACCTTGAGAGACTGAACACGCGGCACGAGCTTTTCGACAAGACGGTCCGCCGTTTCCTCGCCGACGGGAACAGCAACGGAGATCGCCATGCAGCGCTCGCCCGCCGAACCATAGCCCGCGCCGATCAGATCGTTCACGACCTGATCCATATCGGCATCCGGCATGATGATCGCGTGGTTCTTCGCGCCGCCCATCGCCTGCACGCGCTTCCCATGCGCGGCGCCCGTCGCATAGACATATTCGGCGATGTTCGAGGAACCGACAAAGCTTACTGCCTGGATCACCGGGTCCGTTAGGATCGCATCGACCGCTTCCTTGTCGCCATTGACGACATTGAGCACGCCGGCAGGCGCACCCGCCTCCATCATCAGTTCGGCGAGGCGGAGCGGAACCGAAGGATCCTTCTCCGAAGGCTTGCAGATGAAGGTGTTGCCGCAGGCAATGGCAACGCCGAACATCCACATCGGGATCATGGCCGGGAAGTTGAATGGCGTGATGCCCGCGACGACGCCGAGCGGCTGACGCATCGAATACATGTCGATGCCGGGGCCGGCGCCTTCCGTGAACTCGCCTTTCATCAGGTGCGGGATGCCGCAGGCGAACTCGATCACCTCGAGCCCGCGTTGCACGTCACCCTTCGAGTCCGCGATGACCTTTCCGTGCTCGGAGGAAAGCATCTCGGCCAGTTCGTTCATGTTGGCTTCGAGAAGCCGCTTGAACTCGAACATGACACGGGCGCGGCGCTGCGGATTGGTCGCGGCCCATTCCGGAAAGGCCTTCGCCGCCGCTTCGACGGCACCGCGAAGCTCGGCCGCGGTCGCGAGCGGTGTCCGCGCCGTGATTTCGCCCGTGTTCGGGTTGGTCACATCGAGAAAGCGCCCGCTCTTGCCCTGGACATGCGCGCCGCCGATGAAATGTGTGAGCTCTCTGGCCATTCGTATCGTGCCGCGCGCCGCTTTCGCCGGCCGCGTCTCCCTGTTCGCCATGATGTCTGCCGGGCCTACTTAGCCCAGCGCGAGAGGGAACGGCAAGGCCTCTGTGGAGCGCCGCTACGCACCTGTCTCGGCAGCCGTTTCGGCACCGTTTCGAGCGTGACACACCGTCAACAAGCATAAAAGTTTTCCAGTAATTCACCGTTTCACGGTGGCATTTTGCCCCAAATCATCACTAACATTGCGATGGGCACCTGAAAGAACCGTGGGAGAACAAACGGGGGGCCTGATGTGGCCGCATCCACGCGGCCGGGGTGAAACCAAGGCGAAACGACCGCCAAGAGGAAAATACCATGTCCAACTTCATGAAGACCGCTATCGCCATTATCGTGATCGCGGTGGTTCTGGTGATCGGATACCGGATGATGAATCCGGAAGACGCGACCGTTCAGGACGCGATGGATCAGGCAGGCGAGGCCGCGACCGACGCTATGGAAGCGACGGGAGAGGCGGCGAGCGACGCCATGGATGCGGCCGAGGAAGCCGCCAGCGACGCCATGGGCGCCACCGAGGAAGCCGCCGAAGATGCCGCCGCAGCCACGGAAGAAGCCGCGGAAGACGCTTCGGAAGCAACCGGCGAAGCCATGGAAGACGCGGGCGCGGCCATGGAAGAAGCCGGCGAGGAAATGAGCGGCGAAGAGGCTCCGGCCGAGGAAGCCGCACCGGCGGAAGAAGAGAAGGCGGCGGAGTAACCTGCCCTCTCCTTTCACGGATGAAAATTGGGCCCGCGCTTTAAGGCGCGGGCCTTTTTCATTCGGCGGGTTGCGGCGAAGCCCCAAACCAGCGGGTACGAAGCCAGAGCGCAACACTGACCAGCGCGATCAGAACCGGCACTTCGACCAGGGGGCCGATGACGGTTGCGAAGGCGACGGGCGAGGCGATGCCGAAAGCGGCGATCGCGACCGCGATGGCAAGCTCGAAATTATTGCTCGCCGCGGTGAAGGAAAGCGAGACGGTGCGCGGATAGTCCGCACCAAGCAGCCGGCTCATCGCGAAACTCACCAGAAACATGATGAGGAAATAGAGCGCGAGCGGAACCGCGATGCGAAGTGCATCGAGCGGCAAGGCGAGAACCGTTTCCCCCTTCAGAGCGAACATGACGCCGATGGTGAAGAGGAGCGCGACGAGCGTAAGCGGGGCGATGCGCGGCACGAAGCCGTTGTCGTAGCGCTCCGCTCCGATGCGCGGCCGCACGAAACGCCGCGTGAGATAGCCGGCCGCAAAGGGCACGCCGAGATAAAGGAAAACCGCGCCCGCGATGACCCAGAAACTCACGTTGACGATCTGCCCTTCGAGTCCGAAGAAGGGTGGCAGAACGGCAAGGAAGAACCAGGCATAGACGCTGAAAAAGACGAGCTGGAACAGACTGTTGAAGGCAACGAGCGCCGCCACGTATTCGTTGCTGCCTCGCGCGAGCTGGTTCCAGACGATGACCATGGCGATACAACGCGCAAGTCCGATGAGAATGAGACCCGTCATGTAGGCAGGTTCGTCGCTCAGGAAGAGAACGGCGAGACCGAACATGAGAAAAGGCCCGATCAGCCAGTTCTGAACGAGCGACAGAAGAAGTACCTTCCGGTCCTCGAAGATGCGCGGCAGTTCCTCGTAGCGCACGCGCGCAAGCGGCGGATACATCATCAGCAGAAGACCCGCTGCGATAGGCAGGTTCGTCGTGCCGACGGAGAGACCTTCAAGCGCGGCGGGAAGCGCGGGCCAGGCGGTTCCGAGCGCAGTGCCGGCCGCCATCGCCAGAAAGATCCAGAGCGTGAGCCAGCGGTCGAGAAAGCCGAGACGGCGCGGAGATGCTTCGCTCATCAGCTCGCCTTTGCCGGATCGCGGCCGATCTCGTCGATACGCTTCTGCAATGCGAGTTTGTCGAGCGAGCGGAGCGGCAGGTTCGTGAAGATGTCGATGCGCGCCCTTATTTGGCGGAATACGTCAAGGAAGATCGCGCGCTTCTCGGCATCGCTTCCCTCGAAGGCAGCCGGATCGGCGAAAGGCCAATGCGCCGTCATCGGCTGCCCCGGCCAGATCGGACAGACTTCGCCCGCCGCATTGTCGCAGACGGTGAAGACGAAGTTCATCTTCGGCGCGCCGGGAGCGGCGAACTCGTCCCATGATTTCGACCGCAATCCTTCGACGGGAATGCGCGCCGTACGAAGCACATCGAGCGCATACGGATTGACGGTGCCGCCGGGGTGGCTGCCCGCGCTATAGGCCTTGAAGCGCTTCTCCGGCAGCGAGTTCATATAGGCTTCCGCCATGATGCTGCGCGCCGAATTGCCGGTGCAGAGGAAAAGGACGTTCCAGGTTTCGCTGTCGCCGCTCATGGCGCTTTACTCCGTAAGGGGATGATCTAGCAGCAAGTTGAGACAGGCGTCGCTTCCGCTTTCGGCGCGGAGCAGCCGCAGGCCTGCGCATCCTTTTCCGTCACATCGAGCCTTTCCAGCTCCGGGCCCGAGCCGAATTCATCCATCTGGTGCATGGTGAAGAAGGCTTCCCAGCGCACGCCGTCGGGATCGGCCGTCCAGCTCTTTTCCGACTTGTGGTAGCAGCAGGTCGTGACGCCTTCCGGCAGGTAAGGGGCTTCCGCTTCCTTCAGCCTGCTGAAGATCGGTTCGAGTTCTTCTTGGCTCTCCACCTGAATGCCCGCATGGGAGAAGCCGATTTCGCCCGAAAGCGACTCCACGACAAAGTTTACGCGCGGATCGTCGAGCATCCATTTCGCGTAACCGGGACGGCGAACGGACGGCTCTGCGCCGAACAGCGTCGAATAGAACAGCACCGACTTTTCGAGATCCTTCACGCCGAAACTCACATGCAGACGCTTCATGATGCGCACTCCTTTTCGCGGATTGTGGCGCCGCCCGGCGCGCATGGGGACAAGCTTCCGCAAGCGCCCTGGCAGCAATCGTCGAGCAGATAACCGGTGAGACCGAGCATGGCGGAGAGGTCCGCCTTGTAGATGAGGGAGCGGCCCTCGCGGCGCTGAAGGATGAGCCCGGCATGGGTGAGCTCCTTCAGGTGGAAGGACAAGGTGGCGGGCGCGACGCCGAGCACACCCGCGATCTCGCCGGCCGCAAGCCCGCCGCGCCCTTCCTCCGGCGAATGGGCGCGGACGAGGGCGCGGAAGATCGCGAGACGCGTTTCCTGCGCGAGGGCGGAGAGGGTTGAGATGGCGGCTTCCATTTCCATATTTCGATAAATATCAAAATATTATCCGGAGTCAAGGCCGGAAGCGAAAGCGGGGACAAGGAAAGGCCGCGCCGGGGATAAACCGGGCCGACCGTCATCGAAACGTCATAAAAACGTCATGAAAACCGGGAGATGTCCTCGCAAAAAACTTGTCCCCGTTTTGCCCCCCTGCGACGCATCCGCCCCGGACACCCACCCCCAGGACATCCACCTGAGGACACCCATCTGAGGACGGGGGAAAAATTTCGCGCCGCCGCGACGGAAAAGAAATCCCCGTCCGTTTGAGAAAGCAGGCGGGCGCTGGATTCCCCCTCCCCTCCGGCCCGCCTTTCCTCCCGGCGTCAGCATCCCTCAAGAGCCGACGCCACGGCCCGTGCCGCTCCTCCCCCCTCATGTACCTCATGGGCGAGCGGCGCGGGCCGGCCTCGCCTGCCCGCCCGCACACTATCCGCCTACGAACTATCATGTCGCGTTCGGCAAAGCCTGCTATTCTGCACCGAAGTCAATCGGGCGGGAAAAGACGATGATCGTGATAACGGGCACCGCACGGATCGCAGAGGCAAACCGCGCCGAGTTCGAGAAGGTGGCGGAGCGCCAGGTGTGCCTGTCGCGCAAGGAGCCGGGCAACATCACCTATGGCTGCTTCGAGGACCGGCTGGAGCCCGGACGTTTCTTCTTCTACGAGGAATGGAAGGACCGCGCCGCCGTCGAGTTTCATTTCGCGCGAGACTATTGCCACGAGTTCATGGACGCCGCGCGACGGCTCGCGGAAACGGAACCGGAGATCAATGTCCGCGAGGTCATGGTGAAGGAGGGGTAAACCGTCCGGATGCGGAATGATCGGCGATCTTCACCTTCCGTTCAGACGGCCCATGCCATGCTCCTCCCATGCCGCGACCCTCATTGAACCGATTTGCGGCTTCGAGACTCGAACAACGGCTGAGGCCCCGGCTCGCATTGACTTGCCCCGGCACATCCTCCGCCCTCCCTCTACGGAACCCGGCGCGCCCCTTGAGAAGATAGTGGCGGCCGGGTTTTCTGTTACGCTGTGCCGGACAACAGGGAGGGAGCCTGCCCATGATCCGCCGTCTCGCCGCTTTCGCCGCCTTGCTTCTGCTGACCGGCTGCCTGGTTTCCGATGGCGATCTGATCTCGCCCGGCGAGGCCGACTTTCCGGTCGAGGACGGAACGCGCTTCACGGTCTATGCCCTGGACGAGAGTGGCGAGCGCGCCGACGAACCGCCGGAGCAGGCAACCGTCACGGTGAAGGACGGCCGCTACCTCATGGACATGGGCGAGGAAAGCAAGCTCTTCGCCGGACTGATGAAGGAAATCGGGCCGGAACTCTATGCCGTGATGATCCGCGAGGCGGACCAGACGAACGGCAATTTCTATGCGCTGATGGAGCGCGACGGCACGTCTTGGAAGCGCTGGGGCATGGTCTGCCCTGATTTCGTATCGCTGGTCGAGGAGGAAGGCATGGCGCTTGCCGATTTCGGCATGGTCGTGCGGAACAGCGATTGCGTGGCGACGGATTTCGAGGATCTGAAGAAGGCGCTCCTCTTTGCGCATGAGCGGCAGGCGCCCGATGCGGAGTATGTGGCGGAGTGACGTCCCGGCCGCAGAATCCATGACTTCACACTCATGTGTTATCCCGGCGAAAGCCGGGACCCACCCAGCCTTCGCCGAAGCGAAGCTCCGGCTTCGCGCAGGCAGGTCGCAATTCGAATTGCCGCAGCTTGCGATGCGGATGATCCGCAACGCCGCACGCCCACGCTCAAGCCGCTCTTGCTGAGGGAACCAATGGGTCCCGGCTTTCGCCGGGATGACACTTTTGGATTGGGAAAGGCAGAAGAGAAAAGGCCGCCCGGAGGCGGCCTTTGATTTTGCAGAGATCGTTTTCTTTAAGCCTGACGCTCCACCATCATCTTCTTGATTTCCGCGATGGCCTTGGCGGGGTTCAACCCCTTCGGGCAGGTCTTCGCGCAATTCATGATGGTGTGGCAGCGATAGAGGCGGAAGGGATCTTCGAGGTCGTCGAGGCGCTCGCCCGTCGCCTCGTCGCGGCTGTCGATGAGCCAGCGATAGGCCTGGAGCAGCGCGGCGGGGCCCAGGTAGCGGTCGCCGTTCCACCAGTAGGACGGGCAGGAGGTCGAGCAGCAGGCGCAGAGAATGCACTCGTAGAGACCGTCGAGCTTCTCGCGGTCCTCGTGGGATTGGCGCCATTCCTTTTCCGGCGTCGGCGACTTCGTCTGCAGCCAGGGCTCGATGAAGGCGTGCTGCGCATAGAAATTGGTGAGGTCCGGCACGAGGTCCTTGATCACCGGCATGTGCGGCAGCGGATAGATCTTCACATCGCCCTTCACCTCGTCGATGCCCTTGGTGCAGGCGAGCGTGTTCGCGCCGTCGATATTCATGGCGCAGGAACCGCAGATGCCTTCGCGGCAGGAACGGCGAAAGGTGAGCGTCTGGTCGATCTCGTTCTTGATCTTGATGAGCGCGTCGAGAACCATCGGGCCGCACTTGTCGAGATCGACTTCATAGGTGTCGATGGTCGGGTTCTTCCCGTCGTCGGGCGACCAGCGATAGACGCGGAAGCGCTTGACGTTTTTCGCATCCGGCGAGGCCTTGAAGGTCTTGCCCTCGCTCATCGTGGAATTTTTCGGCAGTCGGAACTGGACCATGATCTAGACCCTTATACGCGGCTCAGTAAACGCGCGCCTTCGGCTTGATGTATTCGATGTCGTTGGAAAGCGTGTAGGCATGCACCGGACGGTAGTCGATGGCGGGCTTGCCCTTGTCGTCGACCCAGCACAGCGTGTGCTTCATCCAGTTTTCGTCGTCGCGGTCCGGGAAGTCCTCGCGGGCATGGGCGCCGCGGCTTTCCTGACGGTTGACCGCGCCTTCGACGGTCGCGACCGCCTGCACGATGAGATTGTCGAATTCGAGCGTCTCGATGAGGTCCGAATTCCAGATCAGCGAGCGGTCGGTGACGCGGATATCCGGAATGCCGGAAACGACATCGGCGATGCGCTTCTGACCGGAGACGAGCGTTTCGCCCGTGCGGAAGACGGCGACGTCTTCCTGCATGGCGCGCTGCATCTTGAGGCGGAGTTCGGCGGTGGGCGTCGAGCCCTTGGCGTTGCGGAACTTGTCGAGGCGCGCGATGGCATTGTCGCCCGCGCCTTTCGCGAGTTCCGGCTGGCGCTGACCGGGCGAGACGAGCTCGGCGGCGCGAAGGCCCGCCGCGCGGCCGAAGACCACGAGGTCGATGAGCGAGTTGGAACCGAGACGGTTCGCGCCGTGAACCGACACGCAGGCCGCTTCGCCGATCGCCATGAGGCCCGGCACGACCGTATCCGGATTGCCGTTCTTCAGCGTCAGCACCTCGCCGTGGAAGTTCGTCGGAATGCCGCCCATGTTGTAGTGGACGGTGGGCAGGACCGGGATCGGCTCCTTCGTGACATCGACGCCCGCGAAGATGCGCGCCGACTCCGAAATGCCCGGCAGGCGCTCGGCGAGGATCGCGGGATCGAGATGGTCGAGGTGAAGGAAGATGTGGTCCTTCTCCGCGCCGACGCCGCGGCCTTCGCGGATTTCGACCGTCATCGAACGCGAGACGACGTCGCGGGACGCAAGGTCCTTCGCCGACGGCGCATAGCGCTCCATGAAGCGCTCGCCCTCGGAATTGGTGAGATAGCCGCCCTCGCCGCGCGCACCCTCGGTGATGAGGCAGCCCGCGCCATAGATGCCGGTCGGGTGGAACTGGACGAACTCCATGTCCTGGAGCGGCAGCCCGGCGCGCAAGACCATCGCGTTGCCGTCGCCGGTGCAGGTGTGGGCGGAAGTCGCCGAGAAATAGGCGCGGCCGTAACCGCCCGTCGCGAGAATGACGAGCGAGGCGCGGAAGCGGTGCACTTCGCCAGTCGCCATGTCGAGCGCGACGACGCCGCGGCATTGGCCCTCATCGTCCATGATGAGGTCGATGGCGAAATATTCGATGTAGAACTCGGCCTTGTGGCGAACCGACTGGCCGTAAAGCGTGTGCAGGATCGCATGGCCCGTGCGGTCGGCGGCGGCGCAGGTGCGCTGCGCGATGCCTTCGCCGAAATTCGTGGTCATGCCGCCGAAGGGGCGCTGATAGATCTTGCCTTCTTCCGTGCGGGAGAAGGGCACGCCGAAATGCTCGAGCTCATAGACGGCTTCGGGCGCCTGGCGGCAGAGATATTCGATGGCGTCCTGGTCGCCGAGCCAGTCGGAACCCTTCACCGTGTCGTACATGTGCCAGCGCCAGTCGTCCGGCCCCATATTGCCGAGCGAGGCGGAGATGCCGCCCTGCGCCGCGACGGTGTGGCTGCGGGTCGGGAACACCTTGGTGATGTTCGCCGTGCGAAGGCCCTTTTCGACGCAGCCGAGCGTGGCGCGAAGGCCCGCGCCGCCGGCGCCGACGACAACGACGTCGAATGTGTGATCGTGGAATTCGTAATCAGCCGTCATGACGTGGTCTCGACGCTTTGAAGGAACGGGATCAGACGCCGAAGCCGATCTTCGCGACTGCATAGATGCAGGCGAGACCGACGGCGTAGGAGAAGAAGAAGTTGCCGATCAGGGCGAGGCTGCGAAGGCGCTCGCCCGTCACATAGTCCTCGATGACGATCTGCATGCCGATGCGCATATGCATGATCGCGGCGACGACGAGGAGAAGCGCTGCGATGGCGACCAGCGGATTGCCGAGCCAGGCGCGCGCCGTCTCATAGTCGGCACCGACAAGCGAGACGAGAAAACCGATGAAGAAGAGGAAGAGCGGCACCATGGCGATGGCCGTCATGCGCTGGCGGATGTGATCGCCCGTACCGGACTTTGCGGACCCATGAGCGCGGACGCGGGCAAGCGGCGTGCGCATATCCTTGTTCGAAGCGGACATCAGATCACCCCCCGCATGGAGAAGACGACGGCCCAGACGGCGACCGTGCCGGCGAGCGCGGCGAAGACCGCCAGCCAGCTCATGATGTCGGCCGATTTGTTGTTCAGCCCCACGATCTCATCCCAGAAGAGATAGCGGATGCCGCCAAAGAGATGATGCAGCAGCGCCCAGGTGAACCCGATGAGAACGAACTGGCCGAACCAGTGATCCGCGACCGAGCGGAAGACGGCATAGGCTTCGGGGCCGGTCGCCGTTGCGATCAGCCACCAGGCGACAAGCGCCGTGCCCGCATAAAGCGCGACGCCGACGATGCGATGCAGGATCGACATCGCCATGGTGATCGTGAAGCGATAGATCTGGAGATGCGGAGAGAGCGGCCTCTCTACGGCTTGTCGCTGTTCAGCCATCCGAAGAACCCCATTCGGGCAACAGGAAGAGAGCGGGACCCGGGCGGACCCGCCATGTGTTGTCCCGTTGTTTATCGCGCGGCGGCGCACATGGCAAATCTCCTTACGCACCTGTCCGGCAAGCGGTTCGGCCGCGAACGCGCAAAGGGATTTGCGCGAAACGGGCAAGCGAAAAGCGCCCGAAAACGCTGGGGCAAAGACCTTCCCGCAAAGCGCTTTGCGTTTAACTGCGAAGCCTTCGCAACTGGCAAAAGGCATGATGAAGGCCGGTTTGAAAGCGAGGACGGCGCGCATGAACACGCAAACGATTCCCGGCCTGCTGCCGGGCGGCGAAACGCCGCTCGAAAGGGCGACGCGGGTGCTGACGGAACAGCCCTTTTCCGTGCTGGTGGGAGCGAAGGTCGGAACGGTCGAACGCGGACGGGCGGAACTCAGCGTCGAGAACCGCCGGGACCTCACCCAGAACAATGGTTACATCCATGGCGGCGTGATCGGCTATCTGGCCGACAATGCGTCAGGCTGCGCCGCCTCGACCGTGCTGCCGGAAGGCGCGGTGAGCCTCGTCACCTCCGAATACAAGCTGAACCTGCTGCGGCCCGCCGTGGGACGGCGCGCGATCGCACGCGGCGAGGTCGTGAAGGCGGGGCGGCGGCAATGCGTGGTCGAGACGAAAGTCACCTGCGCGGACGACGAGGGAGACGAAAAACTCGTCGCAATCTGCCTTGCGACGCTCGCCTATATCTATCCGGCGGACGCCTGAGGCTCAGCCGAGCGGGGGATTTTCGGTGAGCGAGGCGGGCGGCACGCCATGGCCGATATCGAGCCAGTGCCAGAGCGTCGAATGCTCGATGCGCGAAAGGCCGGGAAGCTCGTCGAAGGGCTTCGACTCGAAATTGACGAAGATGCCGATATGGTCGGCCGGGCCGCCCGATTTGGAAATCGGCAGGATCGTGTATTCGTAATTGATGGAACCGCCTTCGGCCGTGGTCGCGGGCGTGCACTGCCACAGCCCGCAAGGCTGCGCGAGGCACGCCATGACGCAATCATAGGCATGCTGCCGGATCGCGGGATCGGCGAGCGTCAGATAATCGATGCCGGTGAGATCCTGACCGAAGAAATCGCGGAAGCCCGAGCCCGTGAGACGGAAGGGAAGCGAGACGGCGGCGGGATCGGGCTCGATGATCGCGAACCAGGGCGCGAAGGGCGCAAAGCGGCGGAGATCGATCGCGCTGCGCGCCGGCACGGAGGATGCTCCGCGCGAGGCCTCCCAGGCCTGCTGAAAGGCAGTGCTTTCGGGCGAGCGCATGTCCATGCCGCATCCCGTTTCCGATTGGCTGTTCGTTCCTGAAGAAAGCATTTGCCCCGCCCTTCGCCTTCGACCTTCTCATGCGCGGCGTAAACCGCCCCCTAACGCCGGTTCAGCGCCTCGGCATCAGCGCCCAGTAGTCGAGGTCGAGAATGACGCCCTCTTCATAGCCTTTTTCCCTTGCGCCCGGGAACTCGCCACAAGGCTTATCTTTCGTGGCGAATGTGCGAATGCGCAGCGCGCCGAGATCGTCGCGCCCCTTCACTTCCGCCTTGTCGAGAATTTCCGACCAGGCGAAGACCGTATCGCCGCCGAAGCAGGGGGCGACATGACGCCCGCCATTGATGGCGGCAATTAAAACCGCATTGCCGAGCCCGTTGAAGGAGAGCGCACGAGCAAGCGAAATGACATGGCCGCCATAGATGAGGCGGCGGCCGAAGCGGCCCTTGCCTTCCGTATACTGATTGAAATGGACCTTCGCGGTGTTCTGATAGAGCCGCGTCGCCATCATGTGTTCGGCTTCCTCGATGGTGATGCCGTCCACATGGTCGATCTTTTCGCCCTTCTCGTAATCGTCCCAGAGATGGGGCGAGCCGGAGGCGACCGTGTCGAAGCTCTTGAAGGAGGTGCCTTGAGGCGCCACGAGATGTTCCGCGCCGACGGCGGCGGGCAGATGCGGCACGTCTTCTTCCGGCGCAGGGGAAGACTTGTCGCGCTTCCTCACCATCACCCAGCGCACATAGTCGAGGACGATCTCGTCCTTCTGGTTGCGGCCCGTGGAGCGGACATAGACGACGCCCGTCTCGCCATTGGAATTTTCCTTGAGGCCGATCACCTTCGATTCCGTCGAGATCGTGTCGCCGGGAAAGACCGGCTTCAGGAACCGGCAATCGGCATAGCCGAGATTGGCCACAGCATTGAGCGAGATGTCCGGCACCGTCTTGCCGAAGACGATATGGAAGGCGAGCATGTCGTCGACGGGCGCCGTCTTGTAACCGGCATGCCGCGCGACTTCCGCCGAGGATTGCAGCGAGAAGCGCGAACCGAACAGCGCCTGATAGAGCGCGACATCGCCTTCGCTCACCGTGCGCGGCGTCGCGTGACGGAGAACGCGTCCGACCTTGAAGTCCTCGAAATAATTGCCCTCATTGGTCTTCGCGTTCGTTCCGCTCATTCGCCGTCTCCATTCCTGCGCGCGCCGTCGAAGGCAATGCCGAGCGCAACGCCGATTCCAATGCCGAGCGCAATGCCCATGCCGATGTTGTCCATAGCTACGCCGATGCCCGTGCCGATACCAATGCCACAGGCAATTCCCGCCGCCATGCTGCTGTCCTTCACGATGGCCTCCTGTCAGCTGGCCTTTTCAAGCTCCGCGATCGCATCCGCGATGGCGACCGTTCGCCGCGCGATGTCGGCATGCAGGATCTCGACCATGCGCCCATCGACCTTCAGCACGCCCTTGCCCTTGTTCTCCGGCAGCTCGAAAGCCTCGATGGTCTTCCGCGCGAAGGCGACCGTTTCCGGGTCCGGCGAGAAGATCTCGTTGCAGGGCCCGACCTGGGAAGGATGAATGAGCGTCTTGCCGTCGAAGCCCATATCCGCGCCCTGGCGGCAAATGGCGGCGAAGCCTTCCTCGTTCTTGATGTCGTTATAGACGCCGTCGAGGATGACGAGACCATAGGCCCGCGCAGCGACGAGCGCGAGGCCGAGCGAGGTCATCATGGGGACACGGTCCGGCGTATGGGCCGCGCGAAGCTCCTTGGCGATATCGTTCGTGCCCATGACCCAGACCGACATGCGGCTGCCCGGCTCCCGCGCCTTCTGCGCTATGGACTGGATGTTGAGCGTCGCGAGCGGCGTCTCGATCATGCACCAGAGCTGGATATTGCCCTTCGCGCCCGCATCGTTAAGCGCCTCCTCGGCGCGCTCGACATCGGCGGCGGAGTTGATCTTCGGGACGAGGATCGCATCGGGCGCGGCGGCGACGGCCGCCTTGATGTCTTCCGCGCCCCAGGGCGTATCGAGGCCGTTCACGCGAATGACGATTTCGCGCTTGCCGTAACCGCCCTGCTTCACCGCGGCGCAGACCTGGGTGCGCGCCTCTTCCTTGGCATCCGGCGCCACCGCATCCTCGAGATCGAGGATCAGCGCATCGGCCGGGATCTCCCTCGCCTTTTCGAGAGCGCGGGCATTGGAACCCGGCATGTAGAGAACGCTGCGGCGCGGACGGGCGGCGATATCGGCCATGAAACTGTCTCCTTCGGGGAATTGCGAAGGGACACTATAAAGGCCGGCGCCGCCTGTGAAGCGTCAAAGTGAAAGAGGTGGCACGGGCGGCGGGACCTAGCTCGCGATCCGGCGCTCTTCATGCAGGATGCGGGTGTGCGGCATGCGAATGGTGATGATGGTGCCGATGCCGGGTTCGGATTCGACCACAAGCGTCGCGCCATGCATCCGGGCGAGCGCGCGGGTGAGCGGCAGGCCGAGGCCCGTGCCTTCCGTCGAATAGATGGAACTGTCCTTGCCGATCTGGCGGAAGGGCTCGAAAGCGACCGGAATATCCTTCTTTTCCATGCCGACGCCCGTATCCGACACGCGGAAGGCCATGCGCTGGTCCGGCTCCATGAAGGCGGCAAGTTCGATATTGCCGCCCTGGGGCGTGAACTTGACCGCATTGGAGACGAGATTGAGCAGGATCTGGCGGAGCGCCCGCTTGTCCGCCGAGAGAAGCGGCATACCATCCTCTACCGTCACGGTGAGGTTCACCCCTGCCTCGTCCGCGCGGTGGCGCATCATCCGCTCGCAGCTCGCGACGACATCGAGCACTTCAAGCTCCTCCTCATAGAGCTCGTAGCGGTCGGCCTCGATCTTGGAGAGGTCGAGAATATCGTTGATGAGGCTGAGAAGATGGCTCGAGGACTTGTGGATGTCGCCGACATAATCCTTGTAGCGCTCGTTCTCCATCGGCCCGAAGAGCTCGCCGTTCATCACCTCCGAGAAGCCGATGATGGCATTGAGCGGCGTCCTCAGTTCATGGCTCATATTGGCGAGGAACTGGGATTTGGAGGCGTTGGCGAGTTCGGCAGCATCGCGCGCATCGCGCAATTCATTCGCCGTCTGCTCGCGGATGCGCACCTCGCTGTTGAACTTGTCGAGCACGAGATTGTAGCGGCTCGCCATCTCGCCTGCTTCCGTGAAGGGCTCGACGGGAAGAGGCTTCGAGAAATCGCCGCGCGCAGCCTGCGCTTCCATCGCGCCCAGCACGTCGAGAAGCGCGGAGGAGGCGCCATGTTCGGCGATGTTGAGGCCGATGCGTTCGGCATCCGACGAGACGCGCAGCGGCAGGAAACGGTCCACGATGCGAAGCACCAGATAGGCGACGCCGAAGGCGAAGACGCCCGCCGCCACGACGCCGAGCGCCTGCACGCCGAGTTGCTCGAGGCGCGTATGGCCGCCCGGAAATAGCGAGACATCGCCGAAAAGGGCGACCGCCAGTGTGCCCCAGACCCCGGCGGCAAGATGGACCGGCACGGCATCGACCGCGTCGTCGATTTCAAGCCGGGCGAGAACATGGCTCGCGAGATAGCAGATGAGCCCTCCGCCCGCGCCGATGAGAACCGCGCTGGACGTGGAGACGATGTGGCAATTGGCGGTGATGGCGACGAGGCCGGCGAGAATGCCGTTGAGCGCGGTCTGCACTTCCGGAAGACCGTTCCGGACCCAGCTCACCGCCGTGACCGCGATGCCGCCCGCCGCCGCCGCAAGCATCGTATGGACGAGGATGTAGGGCACGCTCGCATTGAGCGCGAGCGTGGAACCGCCATTGAAGCCGAACCAGCCGATCCAGAGCAGGAACATGCCGAGAGTGGCCATCGGCATATCATGCGGTTCGATCCGCTTGCCGCCATGCCCGAAGCGGCCGATGCGGGGACCGAGCACGAGGATCGCGGCAAGCGCAATCCAGCCGCCGACACTGTGAACGACGGTCGAACCGGCGAAATCGACGAAGCCGCGCTGCTCGAGCCACCCCGCCGGCTGACCTTCGAGGATGCCGCCCCAGGCCCAGTGGCCGAAGACGGGATAGATCGCCATGGAAAGAATGGCCGCGGTGATGACATAGCCGCGAAAGCTCATGCGCTCCGCGACCGCGCCCGAGACGATGGTCGTGGAGGTCGAGCAGAAGGCGAGCTGAAAGAAGAAGAAGACCATGATCCAGGCGGTATTGCCCATGCCGCCCGCGGAAGCCTCGAAGGCGAAACCGGAACCGCCGAGAAGGCCCATATAGCTCGCGCCGAACATGAGCCCGAAGCCGACAAGCCAGAAGCCCATGCCCGCGACGCAGAAGTCGAGCACGTTCTTGATCGCGACGTTGATGGAGTTCTTCGCGCGGACGAAGCCGCTTTCGAGACAGGCGAAACCGGCCTGCATCAGAAGCACGAGAATCGTGCAGACCAGCACCCAGATCGTATCGACAGATTGCGCGACGCTACTCACAACTCGCCCCCGGTTGTCCTACGTGACGAAGGGAGTATCGAGGTGAAAGGTAAATTTTCTATCGGGGTACAGAAAAAGAATGCGCGAAAAACGGCGGAAACCCTGCACATATTTTGTGCAGGGTTTATCGGAGGGTTAACGCCGGAAAGTCAGGGGACGGAGCAAGATTCCCGTCCGCCGTTCAGGCTGCCTTTTTCAGATAGCGCGCGCCGAGAATTTCCGCGATCTGCACGGCATTGAGCGCCGCGCCCTTGCGGAGATTGTCCGAGACGACCCAGATGTTGAGGCCGTTCTCGATGGTCGGGTCGACGCGGATGCGGCTGATATAGGTCGCATATTCGCCGACGCATTCGACCGGCGTGACATAGCCGCCATCTTCATGCTTGTCGACGACGAGGCAGCCCGGCGCCTCGCGCAGGATGTCGCGCGCTTCCTCGTCCGAGATCGGCCGCTCGAACTCGATATTGACCGCTTCCGAATGACCGACGAAGACGGGCACGCGGACGCAGGTGGCCGTCACCTTGATCTTCGGGTCGAGGATCTTCTTCGTCTCGGCCGTCATCTTCCATTCCTCCTTGGTCTGGCCGTCTTCCATGAAGACGTCGATATGAGGAATGACGTTGAAGGCGATCTGCTTGGTGAAGTTGTGCGCTTCGATATCGTCATTGACGAAGATGGCGCGCGTCTGCGTGAAGAGCTCGTCCATCGCCTCCTTGCCCGCGCCCGAGACCGACTGATAGGTCGATACGACGACGCGGCGGATGCCGGCCGCCTCATGCAGCGGCTTCAGCGCGACGACCATCTGCGCCGTCGAGCAGTTCGGATTGGCGATGATGTTCTTCTTCGTATAGCCGGCGATGGCGGCGGCATTCACTTCCGGCACGATGAGCGGCACGTCGGCATCCATGCGCCACTTCGACGAATTGTCGATGACGACGCAGCCCTTGGCCGCGATCTTGGGCGCCCATTCGGCCGACATTTCGCCCGAGGTGGCCATGAGGCAGATATCCGTGCCCTCGAAATTATAGGTTTCGAGCGCCTTCACCTTCAGGTTCCGCTCGCCATAGGACACTTCCGTGCCCTGGCTGCGGCGCGAGGCGAGCGCCACGACCTCGTCGGCCGGGAACTCGCGCTCGGCGAGGATATTGAGCATTTCGCGGCCCACATTGCCCGTGGCACCGAGGACGGCAACCTTGTAGCCCATGATGTCTCTCCAGTGTCCCGCCGATCGCGGTCAGGACCTCTTGCCTTCATTCAGGATGCTCAGGATCGTCTCCATCACACCTTCGGTATTTCCGAGCACGTCGTTGTTCCAGTATCTAAGTACGCGGTAGCCATTTTCCACGAACCATTCGTCCCGGCGCCGGTCATGCGCAATCCCCGCATCCATCCCGTGCTGACCACCATCGACCTCGATAATGATCCTGGCGGAATAACAGAGAAAATCGGCGACATAGGGTCCGACCGGACATTGCCGCCGGAAATGAAAGCCCTCGCGCTTCATGTCTTTCAGATAGAGCCAGAGCCTCCGCTCCGCCTCCGTCTGGTTTCGTCTCAAATGCCGCGCCCGTTCATCTGCCATGGCTCGCATTCTGGCATGGAACAAAACAAGTCACATCTTCACCTCCCCCTTGCGGGGAGGTCGAGAAATCGACGCGTCAGCGGCGGTTTCTCGGGTGGGGGGCTCGGCATCCCATCAACTCGCCAATCTCATCGAGTTTGTTGAGCGCTGCGGACCCCCACCCCAAAAATCGCGCTTCTCGACGATTTTTGGGCCTCCCCGCAAGGGGGAGGCGAGCGGCTTATCCGTTCAGCCTGGTGAGCGCCGCGAGGATCGCGTCGCCCATCTCTTTCGTGCCGACTTTCTTCATGCCCGGCTGCATGATGTCGCCTGTGCGCAAGCCATCGGCGAGGACGGTGTCGACGGCTTTTTCGAGCAGGTCGGCATCGGCGCCAAGTTCGAAGGTGTAGCGAAGCGCCATGGCGAAACTGAGGATCGAGGCGATCGGGTTCGCGGCACCCTGTCCCGCGATATCCGGCGCACTCCCATGCACCGGCTCATACATCGCGCAGGCCTTGCCGGAAGCATCCTTCGCGCCGAGCGAGGCGGAAGGCAGCATGCCGAGCGAGCCCGTGAGCATGGAGGCGATGTCGGAGAGGACGTCGCCGAAGAGATTGTCGGTGACGATGACGTCGAACTGCTTCGGATTGCGCACGAGCTGCATGGCGCAATTGTCGGCAAGCATGTGCTCGAGCTTCACATCCGGGAATTTCTCGGCATGGAGCTTCTTCACTTCCTCGTACCAGAGGACGCCGGACTTCATGACGTTGCGCTTCTCGACCGACATGACGCGGTTGTCGCGCTTCTTCGCGAGGTCGAAGGCGACTTCCGCGATGCGCCGGATTTCGCTCGTCGTATAGACCTGCGTGTCGACGCCGCGCCGCTCGCCATTGCCGAGATCGGTGATTTCCTTCGGCTCGCCGAAATAGACACCGCCGGTGAGCTCCCGCACGATCATGATGTCGAGACCCTCGACGATCTCGCGCTTCAGCGAGGATGCATCCGCGAGCGCCGCGAAGCAGAGCGCGGGGCGGAGGTTCGCGAAGAGTTCGAGATCCTTGCGGAGGCGCAGCAGGCCCGCTTCCGGGCGGCCTTCGTAAGGCACGTTATCCCACTTCGGACCGCCGACCGCGCCGAGGAGAACGGCATCGGCCTTCTTCGCCTTCTCGACCGTCTCGTCCGTCACCGCGACGCCATGCGCGTCGTAGCAGCAGCCGCCGACAAGCTCGTTCTCGATTTTCGCGTCGAACTTGCGGTTGTCGTTGAACCAGCCGATGACGCGCTCGACTTCGCCCATGACTTCCGGGCCGATGCCGTCGCCGGCGACGATGAGAATGTTTCTTGTCATTTGCGTTCTTTTCTTGCGGAGGTCAGACGGCAATCAGAGCCAGGGCTGTTCGGCTTCGAGCTTCTTTTCGAAGCTGGCAATCTCGGCTTCCTTTTTCAGCGTGAGGCCGACGCCGTCGAGACCTTCGAGCAGGCAGTGCTTGCGGAAAGGGTCGATGTCGAACTTGATGACGCCGCCATCGGGCCCGCGAATTTCCTGGGCTTCGAGATCGACAGTGATGATGGCATTGGAGCCGCGCTCCGCATCGTCCATCAGCTTGTCGACTTCTTCCTGCGGCAGAACGATGGGCAGAATGCCGTTCTGGAAGCAGTTGTTGTAGAAGATGTCGGCGAAGGAGGGTGCGATCACGCAGCGGATGCCGAAATCGAGAAGCGCCCAGGGCGCGTGCTCGCGCGACGAACCGCAACCGAAATTCTCGCCCGTGACGAGGATCTGCGCATTGCGATAGGCAGGCTTGTTCAGCACGAAATCGGGAATCTCGTTGCCCTTGTCGTCATAGCGCATCTCGTCGAAGAGATTCTTGCCGAGACCCGTGCGCTTGATCGTCTTCAGGAACTGCTTCGGGATGATCATGTCGGTATCGACATTGATGATCGGCAGCGGCGCCGCGACGCCCGTCAGCTTGTTGAACTTTTCCATCTTTCACTCTCGACTTTCCACGCCGTCGCTTTTTCCAACGGCGGCACCTATCAATCGTCCCTGAGGATTACACCGTCACATGCCATCCGGTTTCTCATGACATTGCCGCGCTGCTCCCAACTCTGGTACTCGGGATTCTCGATGCGAGGCTTCAACTCGGCAACGATCTTCTCCGGCTCCAGATAGGCCTCTTCCGGAAACCCGGCTTTCTCCTTCACCATCTGCACCGTGATTTCCTCGATCGGAAATCCGACATCGGCCTTGCCCGCACCGCCCTGCGGCACACTGCCCCTGCATTCCGATCCCGACCGGTGACCCACGATGACGAAGTAGGGAAACCCTCTTTCCTTCGTGAGCTCGGCGGCACGAACCTTCGCCATGATCAGGGCATCTTCACGTGGCGATGCGACCGCCACCTTGCCCCTGACCTTGACCCGGTCACCTCCGAGATCCTCGTGGCTGTAACCCAGAAGCGGGTCCAGAGCCCAGATGCTGCTCTTTGGCGCTTCCTCATATCCCGTCAAAGGACTCATTGCAGCGACAAGTCCGTCATTATCGCCAGCGCCGCACCCTGCGAGCATCAGCAGCGCAATTATCGCCGCGCCATTCTTCTGTCCTCGCATCAGCCCTTTCGTCATCGCCGTCTCCCCCCGGTTATCGGCTAAAGAACGATCTTACTTCATCTCCCTCACATCGACGAAATGGCCCGCAATCGCCGCCGCCGCCGCCATGGCGGGCGAGACGAGATGCGTGCGCCCGCCGCGGCCCTGACGGCCCTCGAAATTGCGGTTGGACGTGGACGCGCAGCGCTCGCCCGGAGCGAGCTTGTCGGCGTTCATCGCGAGGCACATGGAGCAGCCGGGTTCGCGCCATTCAAAGCCCGCTTCGAGGAAGATCTTGTCGAGACCTTCCTTCTCCGCCTGCTCCTTTACGAGGCCGGAACCGGGCACCACCATGGCGTTCACTGTCGGCGCGACCTTGCGGCCCGCCTTCACGGCCTTTTCGGCGATGGCGGCGGCGGCGCGCAGATCCTCGATGCGGCCATTGGTGCAGGAACCGATGAAGACGCGGTCGATCTTCACTTCCGTCATCGGCGTGCCGGGCTTGAGCCCCATATAGTCGAGCGCGCGCTGCATCGACTTCGCGTGGGCTTCGTCGTGCACATCCTTCGGATCGGGCACGCGGTCCGTGATCTTGATGACGTTTTCCGGGCTCGTGCCCCAGGTGACGAGCGGCGGCAGATTGGCGATATCGACGGTAACTTCCTTGTCGAACTTCGCATCCGGGTCGGAGGGCAGCGTCTTCCAGTATTCGACGGCCATTTCCCACGCCTTGCCCTTGGGCGCGCGAGGACGCCCTTCGAGATAGGCGAAGGTCTTTTCATCCGGCGCGATGAGGCCTGCGCGGGCGCCGCCCTCGATCGTCATGTTGCAGACGGTCATGCGGCCTTCCATCGACAGTTCGCGGATCGCCTCGCCCGCATATTCGATGACATAGCCGGTGCCGCCGGCGGTGCCGATCTCGGCGATGATGGCGAGCACGATGTCCTTCGCGGTAAAGCCTTCCGGCGCCTTGCCCACCACGTTGATGCGCATGTTCTTCGCCTTGGACTGGATCAGCGTCTGGGTCGCGAGCACATGCTCGACCTCCGACGTGCCGATGCCGTGGGCCAGCGCGCCGAAGGCGCCATGCGTGGAGGTGTGGCTGTCGCCGCAGACGATGGTCGTGCCGGGCAGCGTGAAGCCCTGTTCGGGGCCGACGATATGAACGATGCCCTGGCGGATGTCGGACATCTGCAGGTACTCGACGCCGAAATCCTGAGCGTTGTGTTCCAGCGTCTCGACCTGGATGCGGCTTTCCTCATCCGCAATGCCCTTCGAGCGGTCGGTCGTCGGCACGTTGTGGTCGGCGACGGCAAGCGTCTTCTGTGGGGCGTGGACCTTGCGATGCGCCATGCGCAGGCCCTCGAAGGCCTGCGGGCTCGTGACCTCATGCACGAGATGCCGGTCGATATAGAGAAGGCCGGTGCCGTCCTCAGCCATCTCGACGAGATGCGCATCCCAGATTTTGTCGTACATGGTCTTGGGCATGGTGCTCTGTGCCATTTGCTTCTTCCTTCGGGCGGCCCGGATGCCGCCGCATGTCTTCCCTGTGTCAGATAATCAGCCGGAGCCCGCGCAACAAAAAAAGCGGGCCTGGGCGCTTCCGAGCGCCCTGCCCGCTTTTCGAGACAGTCTCCGCGTATGCGGACGAAATCAGGCGGCGCCGGTCTCTTTCGAGCGGGTCTTGTCCTGCTTCTCGGTAATTCGGGCGGCCTTACCGCGCAGACCGCGCAGGTAATAGAGCTTCGCACGGCGCACCCGGCCCTTGCGGAGGACCTTGATGCTGTCGAGAAGCGGGCCATAAAGCGGGAACACGCGCTCCACGCCTTCGCCATAGGAAATCTTGCGGACGGTGAAGTTCTCGTTGATGCCACCGCCGGAGCGGGCGATGCAAACGCCTTCATAGGCCTGCACGCGCTCGCGGGTGCCTTCAACCACCTTCACATTGACCTGGAGCGTGTCGCCCGGTGCGAAGTCGGGAATGGTCTTGCCGTTCGCAAGAGCTTCCATCTGCTCCTGATCGAGCTGCTCGATGATATTCATGGGTCTCAACCTCGGAATTGAAGGCGTCCAGGGCATTTTCGGGACATCCCGGCCCGGAAGCGCGCTTCCCTAACATAAATAATGGGCATTGGCGACTGTCTTAGGGCCTTTTCCGGAGAAATTTCTCCCAGAGATCGGGCCGCCTTTGCCTTGTGGTCTCCTCGGCCCTCTCCCGGCGCCACGCCTTAACCTTTGCATGGTCGCCGGAGGTGAGAACCGCCGGTATCTCCCGGCCCTCGAAAAGCTGGGGCCGGGTATAGTGCGGGTATTCGAGAAGCCCGCTTTCGAAACTCTCGTCCTCGCCGGACGCCTCTTTGCCCATGACCCCCGGCAGAAGCCGGACCACGGCATCGAGAAGCGCCAGAGCCGCCGGTTCCCCGCCCGAAAGGACGAAATCCCCGAGGCTTATCTCCTCCATCTGGCGGGCCTCGATGACCCGCTGATCGAGCCCCTCGAAGCGCCCGCAGAGAAGGGCGACGCCCGGCCCCGCGGCCAGTTCCCTCACCCTTTGCTGGGTAAGGGGCGCCCCGCGAGGGCTCAGATAGATGAGCGGCCTTGGGTCCCCCGATGGGTGGACCGCATCGACCGCCGCCGCCACGACATCGGCCCGCATCACCATGCCGGGCCCGCCGCCTGCCGGCGTATCGTCCACGGAGCGGTGCCGGTCCGTCGCGAAGGAGCGGATATCGACCGCCTCGAGGCTCCAGGTGCCCGCTTCGAGCGCCCGGCCCGCCAGCGACAGGCCGAGAGGCCCCGGAAACATCTCCGGGAAGAGCGTGAGGACGGTGGCCGACCAGCTGTCACTCATCGCCCGTCTCCGATGTCTCTTCCGCGCCGTCGAAGGTGCCCCCCTCGAACGTACCTAGCGGCGGGTCGATCACGACCTTCCCGCCCTCGATATCGACTTCCGGCACGTTCTCGTCCGTGAAGCCCATCAGCACCGTCTCGCCGCCTTCCTCAGGCGCGATTTCGAGGAGGTCGCCCGCCCCGAAATTCTCGACCCCGACGACCCGGCCATAGACCCGGCCGTCGATGCCCACCGCGCGGAGCCCGATGAGGTCGGCGTGATACCAGCCTTCCTCGTCTTCATCCGTCTGCGGCAGGCGCTCACGCGGCACATAGAGTTCCGTGCCCCGGAGCGCGGCCGCCACATCGCGGTCGGTCACGCCTTCGAGCTCGCAGATGACGAGATCCTTCGCCATGCCCTTCGCCCTGATGGCGAAGCGCTTCGCGCCGTCCTTCGTCTCCACCGGCCCATAGGCGGCAACGCCTTCCGGCGTTTCCGTAAAGGGCTTCACCCGCACGAGACCGCGCACGCCATGCGCGCCCGTGACGACGCCGAGACAGATGAGGTTCCGCTGCCCGCCAGCCATTGGCGCGACGCGCAGGCGTTGTTACGCCTGCGCCTCTTCGGCAGGGGCTTCCTCGGCCGGAGCCTCGGCAGCGGCCTTCGCGGCCTCGGCGGCTTCTTCCGCCGCCATGCGCGCGGCTTCGAGACGCTCCTGCGCCTTCGCCTTCGGCTTCGCCTTGTTCGGGTTGTTGCGGGCTTCGCGCGTCATGACGCCGGCATCGCTGAGGAAGCGGGCAACGCGGTCCGTCGGCAGCGCGCCGACGCCGATCCAGTGCTTCGCACGCTCGATATCGAGCACCACGCGTTCCGCATTGTCCTTCGGGAGCAGCGGATTGAACGTGCCGATCTTCTCGATGAAGCGGCCGTCGCGGGGCGAACGCGTATCGGCGATCACGACGCGGTAGAAGGGCCGCTTCTTGGCGCCGCCACGGGCGAGCCGGATTTTGAGAGCCATCTTGTCTTACCTTTCAAGTAGTCCGGCCATCGCTGCCGGAGATCAGTCCATCCGTATACGGATATTTCTCGAATTCACTTTTTCTTCTTGCCGGAAGGAAGCCCCGGAAGGCCGGGCGGCATGCCGCCACCGAAGCCCGAGCCGGGAAGCCCCGGAAGGCCGCCGCCGGAGAGCCCCTTGGGAAGCCCGGCGCCGCCGGAAGAAAGCGCCTTCTGCAGCGCCTTCGGATCGTTTGCGAGCTCCGGCGGGAGATCCGGCATCTGGCCGCCACCACCGCCGCCGAAAAGCTTCGACATCATGCCGCCCTTCTGGCGGCCCATCGCCTTCATCATGTCCGCCATCTGGCGATGCATCTTGAGGAGGCGGTTGATTTCCTGAACCTCGGTGCCCGAGCCCTTCGCGACGCGCTTCTTGCGGCTCGCATTGAGAAGCTTCGGGTTAGCGCGTTCGGCCTTCGTCATGGAGGAAACGATGGCGATCTGGCGCTTGATCGTGCCGTCGTTCATATGCGCCTGGGCCGCCTGCATCTGCGCCTTGCCGACGCCCGGCAGCATGCCGAGGAGACCCTTCATGCCGCCCATCCGGCCCATCTGGCGAAGCTGTTCGGCAAGATCGTCGAGGTCGAACTGGCCCTTGCGGAGCCGCTCGGCCATCTTCTCCGCCTTTTCGGCGTCGATGGACTCGGCGGCCTTCTCGACCAGGCTGACGACGTCGCCCATGCCGAGAATGCGGCCGGCGACGCGGTCGGCGCGGAAATCCTCCAGCGCGTCCATCTTTTCGCCGGTGCCGAGAAGCTTGATCGGAACGCCCGTGACGGCGCGCATGGAAAGCGCGGCGCCGCCGCGGCCGTCGCCGTCGACGCGGGTGAGCACGATGCCTGTGACGCCGATACGCGAATTGAACTGCTCGGCGACGTTGACCGCGTCCTGGCCGGTGAGGCTGTCGGCGACGAGAAGCGTCTCATGCGGATCGGCGATGTCGCGCACTTCCGCGACCTCGGCCATCAGCTCTTCGTCGATATGGATGCGGCCCGCCGTGTCGAGCATCAGCACGTCATAGCCGCCGAGCCGCGCGGCTTCGACGGCGCGCTTCGCTATGGCGACGGGCTGCTGGCCGGCGACGATCGGGAGCGTGGCAACGCCCACCTGTTCGCCGAGAATCTTCAGCTGTTCCTGCGCGGCGGGACGGCGCGTATCGAGCGAGGCCATCATGACCTTGCGCTTTTCACGCGCGGTGAGGCGCTTCGCGATCTTGGCAGTCGAGGTGGTTTTACCCGAGCCCTGCAGGCCCACCATCATCAGGACGACGGGAGATGCCGCGCGCAGCGAAATCGAGCTATCGGCCTCCGCGCCGCCCAGCATCTCGACCAGCTCGTCATGGACGATCTTGATGACCTGCTGGCCGGGGGTGACCGACTTCAGGACTTCCTGGCCGACCGCGCGCTCCTTGACCCGGTCGATAAAGCTTCGCGCGACGGGCAGCGCGACGTCGGCCTCGAGCAGAGCCCGGCGGACCTCGCGCATGGCCTCGTCGACATCCTTCTCCGAGAGCGCGCCGCGCCCCTTGAGCTTGGATAGAACGTCGCCGAGGCGGCCTGACAGATTCTCGAACACTGGTTCGCTAAATCCTTGTTACACAAAGCAAAAACGCTTCCGCGAGCGAATATCGCCGGCGGAAGGTGACCCGGGCGCGATGCCTCGGGCGGGTCGGGGCGTGTGCAATGTCCCGAAAACGTGGGCGGAACCTAGGGGCTCCCCGCCCTCAAGTCAACCTGAGGCAACTAAGAGTCATGCGGTAATCAAGACTTTGCTAGCCGCATCAAATCTCGCTATTGAAAATGGTGCCCTCTGTGGGGATCGGACCCACGTCTCCGACTTGTAAGGTCGGCGTCCTGACCATTAGACGAAGAGGGCGCTGGTGGAGGCGGAGGGAATTGCACCCTCGGGGAACTGGGTGGGAGACCGAGACCCCGTACTGAACCGCCCCCTATTCGACAGACGAGGGCGTCTCAATCACCACTTGAGACGCCCTCTCCATTTCTCAAAGACCTCCATTTCCCTTCCACATTTGCGATGAGCTCTTCGTTTTTCAGCCGACTTAGCTGAGGTGAAAGACTGGTGCGCTCTAAACCGGGCAGCCACCGCGCCTGAATACGCTCAAGAATTTCCAAGGCTGTAAGTCCCTCAGGAAAGACTTCTGCGAGCAACTCCAAGACCATTTCCTTTATCGTTAGCTGCCGCTTTACCTGTTCGTCCGTCTCTAATTTCATAGTCGACTGCACAACTCCGGCCTGCCCGTGCAAGGACGCAGGAGTTTCACGAGCAGACTTACCGCTCACACCTTTCCCCTGAATCCAACTGTAAAATTCCTCTGCAATCACCAGGAGCGGGCGCGCATCTCCACTCTTTTTAGCTGCTTCAGCTAGTTTCAGACATTCCAAACGCATCTCTTCGTCACGGCCCATAAGGCACCCCCTCGCTTACTCGAACCCGGAAATCATAGCAGTCGGAGTCCGGACTCGTCAACTCAAGAAGTACAAAGTTTTGAGATTCTGGAGTCCAAAAGAGCAAAAAGCGCACGGCGTGCGCCTACCCGCGCCAATGAGAAACGAGCGAGATTGACCCGACCGACCCTACGCAAAACAGCGACAGACGCCCACGCCCATCAGAACAAGTTTCCACTTTGTTCTTCAATGAGTTAGAGGTATCCTTGCGCCCTCAAGGCTGACGAGTCCCTCTTATGTAGTATGTCATGCTCAGGACAGCGACAACATGATCCGTCACCAAGTCTCGCGAACCAGTTCCTTCATCAACCGCCGTCAGGCAGCTCACTTCTACCCGGCGGTTCGGCTAGCGCGCCGTTTGGGCCTGCCGCTGAACACCCATGTGACAATCAACTTCTACCATCTGGACTGCCCAGGGGAGGATGCGAGCCGCTATTTTGAGCGGCTGAGAGACAACCACTTCACACGCTGGCTCCGATACAAGCGCAGTCGCGGTGCACTAGGGGGAACTCCGACCTATTTGTGGGTCATCGAGAACCCCGGCGGCGGCCACCACCACGTCCATTGGGCATTGCACATACCAGAAGCCCTAAAGGAAGCGTTCGAGAAGAAATTGCCTCTGTGGTTAGAAGCAGTAGCGGGCGAGATCATCGACGAGCAGGGTGCGGTTCACAGCACCCCCATACCGGACGCTGAAGGGCTCGTGCGGTACCTCTTGAAGGGAACTCACAAAACCGTTGCAAAGCATCTTCGCGTGCGGCACAGGCCCCAAGGCACCGTAAGCGGCAAGCGGTGCGGAGTTAGCCGAAATTTGGGGCCAGCCGCCCGGCGGATGATGTTAGCTCCGTAGCGCTTCGACTAGGAGCCCAAGCGCCGCCTCGCTGAAGGCCCGCATATTGGCCACGCGGTCGGCCGAGCCGGTGCTGACGGTAAGGGAGGCAGGACTGGGCCCCGCAAGGCCGATCACCGCCGTGCCCGGGCCGGGCCCGTAAGGCGAGCCGGAAGGGCCGGAGGCCCCCATTTCCGAGATCGCCCATGTGGCGCGGAACTTCTCGCGCACCACCTCCGCCATCGCCGCCACGTAAGGCTCGGTGAGGGGCTTCACATCCGGCGCGGGCGGGCCTTGAAGCGCGTAGAGCGCCTTCGCGGCGCCCCGCGTATAGATGACGGTCGACCCCAGATAGAAGGCGGAGGCGCCCGGCTGGGCGACGAGTGCTGCCGAAACGAGCCCGCCCATCGAGCTTTCGGAGAGCGCGAGCGTCTCGCCCCGCTTCTTCAGCAGGTCCGCGACCTCGGCGGCGAGCGGCAACAGCGTTTCCATCACAGGGCTCCATATTCGCGCACGGCATAGAACTCCTTGTCCCAGATGAGATAGAGGAGCCTTGTCGGCATCTTGTAGGCCTTGCGGACGAAATTCGCCTGGGCCGCATGGATCTTCCAGCCCCGGATCTTGGAGGCCGTGTTTCCCGGCGTCGAATGGGTGGGGAGTGGCTGATTATCGGCAATGAAGCGGCCCGTCTTGCCGCCAAGCGTTACCAGCGAATTGCGCGGAATGAGCGGATAGACGATGTGGCGCGGGCCCTTATAGGCACCGCCGCCCGCCCGGAGCCGCTCTATCGCCTGCTCCGCGACAAGGCCCATCCGCATATGATCCTTGTGGCCGGTGGCGCCGCTGGCGGGCCAGAAGGCGACCACGAGATCGGGCGTATAGCGCTCCAGCGCCGCCGCGACACGGGCGACGAGTTCCTCCACCGGCTGGTCCGGCAGCCCGCCATCGGGGTAGTCCCAGACTTCCTGCTCGTCGATCCCGAGCGCAAAGCCGTTCTTCAGCGCCTCGGCCCGGCGGATGATCCCGAGTTCCTCCTGACGGCAGACCACCGGCGACTGCGTGCCCGCATCGCCCGGTGTGGCCGTGACCATCGCGAGATAGGCCCCGTCCGCCTTGGCGGAGGTGAGAAGCCCGTTGATGAGCTGTTCGTCGTCGGGATGCGCGAAAACGGCGAGAATCCGCCGCGCGCCGAGCTCGCGCGCAAGCGAGGGGACGCGCCGCGCCACCTTGTCGTCGAAAAGGCGGCGGAAACGCATGAAGACCGCCAGCGCGGCGAGCGCCAGCACCGCGAGAATGCCGAACAGCCAGAACATGGAGCCTCCCTCTACCCTGTCCTTCCTTCTACACCCCCACTACTGGCACAAGAGGCAAAAAAGGGCCATATATGCGCCCATCATGACCGGCATGACGCACCATTTTCTGAAGATGAACGGGCTCGGCAACGACTTCGTCGTGCTGGACCTGCGCCGCGAACCGCTTGCGCTGACCGATGCGCTGGCGCGCGCCATCGCGAACCGGGAAACGGGCATCGGCTGCGACCAGCTCATCACCATCGAGGAACCGCGCAATGGCGGCGATGCCTTCATGGGCATCCGCAACCAGGACGGCGGCACGGTGGAAGCCTGCGGCAATGCCGCTCGCTGCATCGGCAAGCTCATTCTGGAAGAGACCGGCAAGGACGCCGTCATCATCGAGACGCTGGGTGGCAACACGGTGGCGACGCGGGCGGACGCCGAAAACATCACCGTCGACATGGGCGAGCCGCGGCTGAAGTGGAACGAGATTCCGCTTTCCGAAGAATTCCAGGACACGCGCGGCATCGAACTCGAGGTAGGCCCGCTCGGAAACCCGATCATGCATTCGCCGGGCGTCGTCAATGTCGGCAACCCGCACGCGGTCTTCTTCGTCGACGATGTGGACGCGATCGAACTCGACCGCATCGGACCCATGCTCGAGCATCATCCGCTCTTTCCCGAGCGCGCGAACATTTCCGTGGCTGAGGTGATCTCGCCCACGCATCTGAAGATCCGCACATGGGAGCGCGGCGTCGGGCTGACAAAGGCCTGCGGCACCGCGGCCTGCGCCTCGACCGTCGCCGCGATCCGCCGCCGCAAGACGGAGCGCAGGATCACGGTGAGCCTGCCGGGCGGCGACCTCACCGTCGAATGGCGCGAGGCGGACAACCACATCTACATGACGGGCGCCGCCGCGCTCGACTATGAAGGCGAAATCGATCCCGCGAAGCTGCTTGCGGGGGCGGCATGAAGCGGCAGACGGAAATCGTCACCTTCGGCTGCAGGCTCAATGCCTATGAGTCGGAAGTGATGCGCGGCCATGCGGAAAAGGCGGGCCTCGACAACGCCATCGTCTTCAATACCTGCGCGGTGACGGCGGAAGCCGAACGCCAGGCGCGTCAGGCGATCCGCAAGGCGCGCCGCGAGAATCCGCAAGCGCGCATCATCGTGACGGGCTGCGCGGCGCAGGTGAACCCGGACGCCTTCGCGGAGATGAGCGAAGTCGATCTCGTGATCGGCAATGACGAGAAGATGAAGGCCCAAAGCTGGGAGCCCGCGCTCGCGCTTCACGCGAACGAGAAGGTGCGCGTGAACGACATCATGTCGGTCACGGAGACGGCGGGCCATCTCGTGCAGGGCCTCGAAGGCCGCGCGCGCGCCTTCGTGCAGGTGCAGAACGGATGCGACCATCGCTGCACCTTCTGCATCATTCCCTATGGCCGCGGCCCCTCGCGCAGCGTGCCGGCCGGCGAGGTCGTCTCCCAGGTTCGCACGCTGGTCGAGAACGGCTACCGCGAGGTCGTGCTGACCGGCGTCGACATGACGTCTTACGGCGGCGATCTTCCGGGCCGCCCGAGCCTCGGCAATCTCGCAAGGCGCATCCTGAAGCTCGTGCCGGAACTCGAACGCCTGCGCCTTTCCTCGATCGACTCCATCGAGGCCGATGACGATCTGATGCGCCTCATCGCCGAGGAAGAACGGCTGATGCCGCATCTTCATCTTTCGCTGCAGGCGGGCGACGACATGATCCTGAAGCGCATGAAGCGGCGGCATCTGCGCGACGACTCGATCCGCTTCTGCGAGGAAGCGCGGCGGCTGCGCCCCGACATCGTCTTCGGCGCGGACTTCATTGCGGGCTTTCCGACCGAGACGGATGAGATGTTCGAGAACACGATGCGCCTCGTCGACGAATGCGGGCTGACATGGCTGCATGTCTTTCCCTTCTCGCCCCGCCCCGGCACGCCCGCAGCGAAGATGCCGCAAGTGGCGCGCGAAACGGCGAAGGCGCGGGCCGACCGGCTGCGCGCGAAGGGCGCGGCGCGCGTGCTTGCACATCTGGAAGAAGGGCTCGGCGCGACGAAGCCGGTGCTCATGGAAACGCCGGTGCTTGGCCGCACGCATCAGTTCACGCCGGTGCGCGTGAAGGAAGAAGCGCGCGCGGGCGAGATCCTGCCGCTGCGGCTTGCCGCGCATGACGGAAAGAGTTTCGAAGGTTTGAGGGCGGCGTGAGCGAGAGCGAGACGAAAACGGAAAACGGCGAGAAGAAGAAGTCGATCTTCCGCCGCATGAAGGAAGGGCTCACCCGCTCGACGAAGAACCTGTCGGACGGGATCACCGGCATCTTCACCAAGAAGAAGCTCGACGCCGCGACGCTGGAAGAGCTTGAAGACCTGCTGATCTCCGCCGATCTCGGTCTCGACGCAGCGGCTTCCGTCACCGAGGCCGTGGGCCGCGACCGCTACAACAAGGAAGTGAGCCCGGAGGAAGTCCGCGAGATTCTCGCAGGCGAGATCGCGAAGGTCCTGAAGCCGGTCGAGAAGCCGCTTGTGATCGACGCCACGAAAAAGCCCTTCGTCATCCTGATGACCGGCGTGAACGGCGCGGGCAAGACGACGACCATCGGCAAGATCGGCGCAAAACTGAAGGCGGAAGGCAAGAGCGTGATGCTCGCCGCGGGCGACACCTTCCGCGCGGCCGCCGTCGAGCAGTTGAAAGTCTGGGGCGAGCGGATCGGCTCCCCCGTCTGTGCGACGAAGATCGGCGGCGATGCGGCGGGCCTTGCCTATGAGGCACTGGCGCGCGCGAAGGAAGAAGGCACGGATGTGCTGATGATCGATACGGCCGGCCGCCTGCAGAACAAGGCCGACCTGATGGCCGAGCTGGAGAAAGTGATCCGCGTGATGCGCAAGCTCGATCCCGAAACGCCACATGCGACGCTTCTCGTGCTCGACGCCACGACGGGACAGAACGCCGTGAACCAGGTGGAAATCTTCGGCCAGGTCGCGGGCATCACCGGCCTCGTGATGACGAAGCTCGACGGCACGGCGCGGGGCGGTATTCTCGTCGCCATCGCCAGGAAATTCGGGCTGCCGGTGCACCTGATCGGCGTCGGCGAGGGGATCGACGATCTCCAGACCTTCGATGCGGATGCCTATGCGAGGGCGATCACCGGCGCGAAATGATCCAGTGCCCCACCCCATGCGTAACTGAAGAGCCGGAACGGGAGCGAATATGAGCGACAGCAAGGCCGAAACGACGCATGGCGGCATGACGGGTTCGCAATGGTTGCGAATGGCGATCGAACTCGGTCCGCTCGTCGTCTTCTTTCTGCTGAATTCCCGCGCCGATGCGATCTTCGGCAACGCGGAATCGCAGAACATCTTCTATGCGACCGGCGGCTTCATGGTGGCCACCGCCATCTCGCTGATCTATTCGCAGGTAAAGTTCCGCAAGATACCGACCATGCCGCTCGTGACCGGCATTTTCGTGATGATCTTCGGGGCGCTCACCATCTGGCTCCAGGACGAACAGTTCATCAAGGTGAAACCGACCATCGTGAACGCGCTCTTCGCGACAGCGCTTCTTGGCGCCGCGGCCATGGGCAAGCCCATCATGAAGCAGCTCTTCGATGGAGCCTTCAATCTGACGGACAAGGGCTGGATGGTGCTGACGGTGCGCTGGGGCCTCTTCTTCGTCTTTCTCGGCGTCATCAACGAAGTCGTGTGGCGGAATTTCTCCACCGACTTCTGGGTGAGCTTCAAGCTCTTTGGCGTCATGCCTCTCACCATGATCTTCGGCATCGCGCAGATCCCCGTGCTCACGAAGCACGCGCCGAAGAACGAAACGGAAGCCGCCGAGTAAGGCTCAGCTTCCCTCCGGATGCAGCTCGCGGTCCTTCGTCTCCGGCACGAAGATGAGACCGACGACGAAGGTCATCGCCGCAATCGCCACCGGATACCAGAGCCCCGAATAGAGATCGCCCGTCGCAGCGACGATGGCGAAGGAAACGGTGGGCAGGAAGCCGCCGAACCAGCCATTGCCGATGTGATAGGGAAGCGACATCGAGGTGTAGCGGATGCGCGTCGGGAAAAGCTCGACAAGCATGGCCGCGATGGGGCCGTAGACCATCGTTACATAGAGAACGAGGATGAAGAGGATCGCGACCACCATCGGATAGTTGATGGCGGCAAGATCCGCCGAGGCCGGATAGCCCGCTTCCGAAAGAGCCGATGACAGTGCGGCGTCGAAAGCCGCGCGCGCAGAGCCGTCCGCATCCGCCGAAGCATCGAAGGAGGGGACGATCGTCTCGCCCACCGTCACCCGCGTTTCCTCCCCGTCGGCGAGCGGCGCATTCGCATAGGGAATACCGCGTTTGGCAAGCGCGCTCTTCGCGACATCGCAGGGCGAGGTGAAGGCGGCTGTACCCACCGGATTGAACTGGAAGGAACAACTCGCGCTATCGGCGACAACGACGACCGGCGCCCTCTCGCGCGCCTGTTCGAGCGCGGGATTGGCGAAATGGGTGAGTGCGGAGAAAAGCGGGAAATAGGTGACGACCGCGAGAAGACAGCCCGCGAGAATGATCGGCTTGCGGCCGATCCTGTCCGACAGCATGCCGAAGAGAACGAAGAAGGGCACGCCGAGGAGAAGCGCGGCGCCGATCAGGATATTCGCGGTCTGGCTTTCGACCTTCAGCACCTGTGTCAGGAAGAAGAGCGCATAGAACTGGCCCGTGTACCAGACCACGGCCTGACCGGCGGTGAGGCCGATCAACGCGATGATGACGAGCTTGAGATTCGGCCAGCGCGCGAAACTTTCGGTTAGCGGCGCCTTGGAGAGCGTTCCCTCCTCCTTCATCTTCTGGAAGAGCGGCGACTCGTTGAGCTTCAGCCGGATCCAGACCGAAATGCCGAGCAGCACGATGGAAAGCAGGAAGGGAATGCGCCAGCCCCAGGCGTCGAAGCTCTCCTTGTCCATCGAAAGGCGGCAGGCAAGGATGACGAGAAGCGAGAGGAAAAGACCGAGCGTCGCGGTGGTCTGGATCCAGGCCGTATAGGCGCCGCGCTTTCCATGCGGCGCATGCTCGGCGACATAGATCGCCGCGCCGCCATACTCGCCGCCAAGCGCCAGCCCCTGCGCGAGACGAAGCACGATCAGGATCGCAGGCGCCGCAAAGCCGATTGCCGCATAGCCCGGCAGCAATCCGACGATGAAGGTCGAAAGCCCCATGATCAGAATGGTGATGAGGAAGGTGTATTTGCGTCCGACAAGATCGCCGAGCCGCCCGAAGACGATGGCGCCGAAGGGACGCACAGCGAAACCGGCGGCGAAGGCGAGCAATGCGAAGATGAAGGCCGCCGTCGGGTTCACGCCGGAGAAGAACTGTACCGAGATGATCGCCGCGAGCGAACCGTAGAGATAGAAATCGTACCACTCGAAAACGGTGCCAAGCGAGGAAGCGAAGATGACCCGCCTTTCCTCCGCCGTCATTCGCTGCGTTCCACCCGCCGCATTCGCCATCTTGTCCTCCCCAGGGCAATTATGGGGAGACAATGACGCGAAATCCGCCATTTTTCCAGACAAGGATTACGCTTGTCCGGACAAGACCCGTCAGTCCGCGGACGGTGGGCGCGGAAAAAGATTACCGTTCTCTCCTTCGGGATTGGTGAAAGGCGCGATCACATCCTTGCCCATAACCGAGCGGAACTGCGTCAGCGCCCAATAGACGCTCGGAAAGGCGAGTTCCTCCCACGGGATTTCCTCCCAGCCGAAAAGCGCGACTTCGAGGCTTTCCTCGCCCGCGGAGAATTCCGGGCTGTTCAGCGTGGCGCGATACATGATCTGCACCTGGGCGATGCGGGGAATATTGTAGATGGCCAGAACGTCCTTGAGCGCGATATCGGCATTCGCCTCCTCCCGCGCCTCGCGCCGTGCGCCCTCCTCCGTCGTTTCGCCCTGTTCCATGAAACCGGCGGGCAGCGTCCAGAAACCGCGCCGCGGTTCGATCGAACGGCGGCAAAGGAGAAATTTTCCTTCATGGGTAACGACGGAACCGACGACGATCTTTGGATTTACATAATGAATGAAACCGCAATGATCGCATATGTCGCGCGGGAGACTGTCTCCGCTTGGCACGCGTCGCGAGAAAATAACATCGTTTCGCGCGCCTGCTTCCCGAGGCTTGGGTTCGGTGGGCATCCCGCCTTTATTTTTTCCGTCGTCCGGCATCGTCTTGCTTCAACCTTTGGTCCGCCCACGGAACTACCTCGCGCCGGGAAAGCCGCCGTGTGCGGAAACTGAACTCTTGCGGCAAATTCACACCCGTGACGGTGAAATGTCCGCGCACAGACCTATATAGACAATCTTAACCGCGCTTTTCCGCATGCGCCCCTTGCATATGAGGGGTATGCGGGTGCATATGATGATAGATCGCCACGCGGCGCACGGCCACACAAACGCCGCGAATGCATACAACGATAATTTCTCCCGAAACTGGGAGACCAGTTCCGCAAGGACATCGCCCCCAGCGCCCGGCACTTCACGGTGTCCGACAATCCAGAGGACCGAAAGAATGGCAGCCAAAAAGCCAACCGGAAATTTCGATCTCGAGAACTCGCTGAGCCATCTTCTGCGCCGCGCGCAGCAGTTCGCCTATGACCAGTTCGTGCAGCAGATGGGATCGAGCTCGATCACGCCGCGTCAGTTCATCGTGCTTTTCGCGGTGAACGAGGAAGAAGGCCTGAGCCAGACCGATCTTGTGAACCGCACGGGTATCGACCGTTCGACGCTGGCCGACATGATCAGCCGCATGATCAAGAACGGCCTTCTCGCCCGCAAGCGCACAGCCGAGGACGCCCGCGCGAATTCGGTGCGCCTCACCGCCGCCGGCCGCCGTGCGCTCAAGGGAGCCATGCCGAAGGCGATTGCAGCGGAGAAGGCACTTCTCGACGTTCTGCCGAAGACGCTTCAGTCCGACCTGCTCAAGGGTCTCGGTCAGCTCAACAGCGCGATCGAAGGCATGAAGGTCGAGGAAGCGGCCCCGAAGAAGACGGCAAAGCGCGCCCCGGCGAAGAAGAAGCCGGCGAAAAAGCCCGCCGCCAGGAAAGCCGCGCCGCGCCGCAAGAAGAGCTGATTCCGCAAACGGAGGCAGCGTCTGTCCGCCTTTCCTCTAACGGCCGGGCGACAGGCGCGCTTCTTTCAGCGCGGGGAGAATTTCCTCGGCGATCGCCTGGGGCGTCAGGGGCCCTACATGCTTGAGCGCGATGCGTCCGTTTCCATCTACAATATAGGTTTCAGGCACGCCATAGACGCCCCAGTCGATGGCGGCGCGCCCCGTCGCGTCCTTGCCGATGCGCGCGAAGGGATTGCCGAGTTCGGCGAGAAAGCGGCGTGCGGCAGCCGGATCGTCCTTGTAGTTCAGCCCGAAGAGCGGCGCGCGCGAGACGCGGCCAAGCTCGATCAGAAGCGGCATCTCGTCCCGGCAGGGCACGCACCAGGATGCCCAGACATTCACGATGACCGGTTCGCCCTTGCCGAAATCGCCGGAGGAAAGCCCCGGCCTGTCGATACCTTCGACCGGCGGCAGTTCGAATTCCGGCACATAGCGGCCGATCAGGGCTGAGGGCACGCGCGAGGGGTCGCCGCGATAAAGGGCGGCAAAGAATAGTCCCGCGAGCAGCAGGAAGATCGCGACGGGAACAAGCGCCGCGAGCCGGAATTTCGCATTCACGGTTTCTCTCCGCTTTCCGCGCGCGACGGGCGGCGGACACGTCCCCCCGCGGCCTTTTCGAGCTCTTCGGCAAGCCGGACTTGCCTGCGGTAGTCGGCGACACTTTGCCAGACGAGCGCTGCCACCACGAGAAACGCCGCCGCGTAGGAGGACCAGACGAAGAAGGCATAGCCGCCCATATGGAAAAACTCGGCCATCCTCATGCTTCTCCCGCGGATGCCGCCTGCGCGAGACGGAGATTCCGCACCCGCCGCCGCATCACCTCGGCCCGCATCCGCACGAGGAGAAGAGCGACGAATAGAAGCGTCAGCCCGATGCCCATGAGCGCAAGCGGCAGCAGCATGGCAGGCGCGATGGTCGGGCCGTCCATGCGGAAGACGGAAGCGGGCTGGTGGAGCGTGTTCCACCAGACGACCGAATAGCGGATGATCGGGATGTTGATCGCACCGACCAGTGCCAGCACGGCAGCCGCGCGTGCGGCGCGCGCGGGCTCCTCGATCGTCGCCCAGAGCGCGATATAGCCCAGATAGAGAAAGAAGAGGATGAGCACGGAGGTCATCCGCGCATCCCACTCCCACCACGTCCCCCACATGGGTTTGCCCCAGAGAGACCCCGTTAGGAGAGCGAGGAAGGTGAAGGCCGCACCTATGGGAGCGGCCGACTTGGCGCAGAGATCGGACAGGGGATGCCGGAAAACGAGACCCGCAGCCGAAGCCACCGCCATCACCGAATAGCCGAACATGGCGAGCCAGGCCGCAGGCACATGCACATACATGATGCGCACCGTCTCGCCCTGCTGATAGTCGGGCGGCGAGTCGAAAAGCGCGAACCAGAGCCCCGCGCCCACGACAAGAAGGCTCAGCCCCCAAAGCGGCGCGAGAAGACGCGCCGACAGCGCCATGAAGCGCGCCGGATTGGCATAGGCGTGAAACCGCTGCGCGGCGGAAATCCTGTTCATGTCCGCCATTTAGCGCGGGGTCCCCGATGAGGGCAAGCCGCCCAGGGAGGCATATTGCCACGGCTTCACGATGAAATCCGGATCGCACATCGCAAAGCCCTACCGCAGATTGGCCCGCAGCGCCGCCGCGCCGCCGAGCGGCCCCAGAACGAGGCTCGAGAGGGCGACCGCCGCAAGAAGGATCAGACTTTGCTGACCGGCCTCGCCCGAGAAGCCGCCCGATGCCGCATTGGCGGCGCCAGTGCCGAAAATGAGCACCGGAACATAGAAGGGCAGAACGAGCAGCGAGGCGAGCAACCCTCCTCTGCGAACTCCGACCGTGAGCGCCGCGCCGATGGCACCGAGGAAACTGAGCGCCGGCGTTCCGATCAGCATGGCAAGGATGAGCGGCGCATAGGCCTCGCCCGGCAGGTTGAGCAGAACTCCGAGAAGCGGCGTGACGACGACAAGCGGCAGGCCCGTGGTGAGCCAGTGACCGAGCGCCTTCGCCACCACGACGAGTTCGAGCGGCAGGGAACCCATAGAAAGAAGGTCGAGCGAGCCGTCCTCGTAATCGGCCTGGAAAAGGCGGTCGAGCGTGAGAAGCGCGGCAAGCAGGAGCGCGACCCAGAGCATGCCGGGCGCCACTCTCGCGAGAAGCTCCCTGTCCGGTCCGATGCCGAGCGGCAGAAGCGCGATCACGACGAGAAAGAAGAAGACGGCCATGCCGCCGCCGCCGCCGAGCCTCACGGCGAGGCGCAGATCGCGCGCGAGAAGAGCAAGGAAGGCGCGCATCATACGGCCACTCCCGCGCCGAGCCGAAGCTGCCGGGCGCCATCGAGACCGAGATCGAGATGGGTGGCGGCAACGATCATGCCGCCATGGCCGAGATGTCCCTTCATCAGCGCGACAAGGCGCGCAACGCTGGCGGCATCTAGCGCCACCGTCGGCTCGTCGAGCAGCCAAATGGGCCGCGGCACGGCGATGAGCCGCGCGAGCGAAAGCCGCCGCCGCTGACCCGCTGAGAGATAGGCGACGGGAAGATCGGCGAGATGCGCGAGCCCGAGCGCTTCGAGCGCCGTCTCCGCGCCCTGCGGAATACTGCCCAGAAAACTTCGCCAGAATTCGATCGTCTCGACAACGCTCATCGAAGGCTTCAGCGCATCAAGATGACCCACATAATGCGCCTGTTCGCCGATCGTGCGCTCCGGATCGCCGCCGGAAAGTTCGATTTCGCCCTGCGTGACGTCGAGAAGGCCAGCGAGCTGGCGCAACAGGCTCGACTTGCCCGCGCCATTCGGCCCGGTCAGCACCAATGCTTCGCTGTGCCCGAGCGAGAAGGACAGCCCCTCGAAAACGAGGCGGCCGCCGCGTTCGCAGGCAAGATCGCGAACGGAAAGCGAAAGTTCAGATGTCGTCAAAACGCCCGCCCCTGCCCTTGCCGGATGCAAAACGCGCCGCCCCCTTCAGCGTCTCGCCCGAGGCGAGCACCTTGCGGCCATGCTCGAATTCGTTGGCGAGCGCGCGATCATAGGGAAGGTCCCATTGCTCATAGGCCGACATGCGGTCATGCCTCAGGCAAAGTTGCGGAAAGCGCGCGATTTCGAGCGCGAGTTTTTCCGCTTCCTCACGCGCCTTTCCCTTCGGCGCGATCCGGTTCGCAAGACCGATCGCGAGTGCCTCTCCGGCATCGACGGGCCGGCCGGTGAGAATGAGATCCATCGCGCGGGAATGGCCGATGAGGCGCGGCAAGCGCACCGTCCCGCCATCGATGAGCGGCACGCCCCAGCGCCGGCAGAAGACGCCCATGATCGCGTCTTCCTCGACGACGCGCATGTCGCACCACAGCGCGAGTTCGAGTCCGCCCGCCACCGCATGACCCGAAATCGCGCCGATGACGGGCTTGTTGAGAATCATTCGCGACGGACCCATCGGTCCATCCGTTGCGAGACGCGAAAAACCGGCGCCGGTTGCGGGGGGCACGGAGCGATTTCCCTCACCCTTCGCCACCGCCTTCAGATCCGCGCCGGCACAGAAGGCGCCCTCGCTGCCGCAGAACACGGCAGCGAGTTGATCTTCATCCCGCTCGAATTCGAGAAAGGCAGCGACAAGCGCATCCGCTGCATGCCGGTCGACCGCATTCTTCGCGTGAGGCCGGTTCAGAATGACGCTTGTAACCGGTCCGTTCTTCTCGACAAGCACTTCCGTCATCCGCAACTCCCCGCGCCGTTTGCAACGCTGATTATCACGCCCGCTTTTCCGGGCGAAGCATGGTCATTCACTACGAAAGACATTATAGTCCCGCGCGACAAGCATATAGGTTCCAGGCTGAGAAGCGGCGGCGAAATCGGGCATTGACGCACACGCCCATTTGCGTCGCGGGCGGCACCCCGCGAGGCTCCCCGCATTCCCCCCTTTGCAGTCCGGACCGCGCATCATCGAGGACCAAGAGAGATGGCGAAGAAGGCGACGGCCAAATCCACCAAGGCGAAAAAGAAACCCGCCGCGAAAGCTGCGGCGAAGACGAAGAAGGCTGCTCCGGCGAAAGCCGTGAAGAAGGCGGCAAAGAAGACGGCGGCAGCAGCGAAGAAGCCGGTGAAGAAAGCCGTGAAGAAGGCGGCGCCGAAGAAAGCCGCCGCCAAGAAGCCCGCCGCGAAGAAAGCGGTGAAGAAGGCTGCGCCGAAGAAGACGGCCCCGAAGAAAGCGGCGAAGAAAGCGGCACCGAAAAAGACGGCCGCGAAGAAGGTTGCCGCCGCCAGGAAGCCCGCCGCCAAGAAAGCGGTGAAGAAGGTTGCACCGAAGAAGGCGGCACCGAAGAAGACGGCTGCCGTGAAAAAGGCCGCGCCGAAAAAGACGGCCGCGAAGAAGGTTGCCGCGCCGAAAAAGGCGGCACCGAAGAAAGCCGCTGCGGTGAAGAAGCCTGCGGCGACGCAGCCGAAGAAAGCCGCGCCGAAGAAAGCCGCGCCGAAAAAGGCAGCGCCCGCAAAGAAGCCCGCGGCGAAGCCCAAAGCGAAGAAGGCAGCACCGGCAAAGCCCGCCGCCGTGAAGAAGCCCTCGGCCTCGCAGTCCAGGAAGGTCGCGCCCAAGAAAGCCGCACCGAAGAAAACCGCACCGAAGAAAACAGTCGCGAAAAAAGCGCCCGGCAACAGCTTCGGCGCCCGCAAGACGCTGAAGGTTGGCAAGCGCAGCTATACCTATTTCAGCATTCCGGATGCCGAGAAGAACGGTCTCGACGGCGTGGCCCGTCTGCCTTTCTCGCTGAAGGTGCTGCTTGAGAACCTGCTCCGCTTCGAAGACGGCCGCACGGTGACGAAGGAAGACATCGAGGCCGTGAAGACCTGGCTCAAGAACCGGACATCCGATCGCGAGATCGCGTACCGTCCGGCCCGTGTGTTGATGCAGGACTTCACGGGCGTTCCCGCCGTCGTCGACCTCGCCGCCATGCGCGATGCCGTGAAGAATCTCGGCAGCGACCCGAAGAAGATCAATCCGCTCGTGCCGGTCGATCTCGTCATCGACCACTCGGTGATGGTCGACAAGTTCGGCACGCCGACGGCCTTCAAGGAAAATGTGGATATCGAATATCAGCGCAACCGCGAACGCTACGAGTTCCTGCGCTGGGGCTCCAAGGCCTTCAACAATTTCCGCGTGGTGCCGCCGGGAACCGGCATCTGCCATCAGGTGAACCTCGAATATCTTGCCCAGACCGTCTGGACGAAGACGGAAGGCAAGGAAGAGATCGCCTATCCCGACACCTGTGTCGGCACGGACAGCCACACCACCATGGTGAACGGTCTCGCCGTTCTCGGCTGGGGCGTGGGCGGCATCGAGGCGGAAGCGGCCATGCTCGGCCAGCCGGTCTCGATGCTCATTCCCGAAGTGATCGGCTTCAAGCTGACCGGCAAGCTCAATGACGGCGTGACCGCGACCGACATGGTGCTCACCGTCACCGAGATGCTCCGCAAGAAGGGCGTGGTCGGCAAGTTCGTCGAATATTACGGCTCGGGCCTCGACAATCTCGCGCTCGAGGATCGTGCGACCATCGCCAACATGGCGCCCGAATATGGCGCGACCTGCGGCTTCTTCCCGGTCGACAACGAGACGCTGAAATATCTCAAGGCGACCGGCCGCTCGGAAGAGCGCGTCGCGCTCGTCGAGGCCTATGCGAAGGCGCAGGGCATGTTCCGCGAGAAGGGAATGCCCGACCCGGTCTTCACCGACACGCTCGAACTTGACCTTGGCAGCGTCGTGCCGAGCCTTGCCGGCCCGAAACGCCCGCAGGACCGCGTCGCGCTGACGGATGTGAAATCGAGCTTCCTGAAGTCGCTCGAGGGAGAATTCGGCAAGCCCGGACAGGCCGCCACGCGCGTGCCCGTCGAAGGCAAGGAATTCGACCTCGGTCATGGCGACGTGGTGATCGCCGCAATCACCTCCTGCACCAACACGTCGAACCCGAACGTGCTTGTTGCCGCCGGTCTCGTGGCGCGTAACGCGCGCAAGCTCGGCCTCAAGGTGAAGCCCTGGGTGAAGACCTCGCTTGCGCCGGGCTCCCAGGTCGTGACCGATTATCTCGAAAAGGCAGGCCTGCAGGACGATCTCGACGCTCTCGGCTTCGATCTCGTCGGCTATGGCTGCACGACCTGCATCGGCAACTCCGGTCCGCTCCCGACGGAGATCAGCCAGGCGATCAACAAGAACGATCTGGTCGCCTCCGCCGTGCTCTCGGGCAACCGCAACTTCGAAGGCCGTGTCTCGCCGGACGTGCGGGCGAACTATCTCGCCTCGCCGCCCCTCGTCGTCGCCTACGCGCTTGCCGGTTCGACGCAGATCGATCTGACCAGCGAGCCGATCGGCACGGGCAGCAACGGCCAGCCCGTCTACCTCAAGGACATCTGGCCCTCCAGCCAGGATGTTGCGGCGACGGTCCGCGCCTGCGTCACCCCGGAAATGTTCCGTGAGCGTTATGCGAACGTCTTCGACGGCGATGCGCACTGGAAGAGCATCGTCGTGTCCGGCGGTCTCACCTATGACTGGGACGGGGATTCGACCTATGTGCAGAACCCGCCCTATTTCGTGGACATGAAGCCCGAGCCCGCGCCGCTTTCCGACGTCAGGGATGCCCGCATCCTCGGCCTCTTCGCGGACTCGATCACGACCGACCACATCTCGCCCGCCGGCAACATCAAGGTGCAGAGCCCGGCCGGTGCCTACCTGAACTCCAAGCAGGTCGGTGCGCAGGACTTCAACTCCTATGGCGCGCGGCGCGGCAATCACGAAGTGATGATGCGCGGCACCTTCGCCAATATCCGCATCAAGAACCAGATGCTGAAGGGGATCGAAGGCGGCCTGACGAAGCTGCAGCCGGAAGGCACGCAAATGCCGATCTACGATGCGGCCATGGAATACAAGCGCCGTGGCGTGCCGCTCGTCATCTTCGCGGGCAAGGAATACGGCACGGGCTCCAGCCGCGACTGGGCGGCGAAGGGCACGATGTTGCTCGGCGTGAAAGCCGTGATCGCGCAGAGCTTCGAGCGCATCCACCGCTCGAACCTGGTCGGCATGGGCGTGGCGCCCCTCCAGTTCCTGAACGACATGAGCTGGCAGTCGCTCGGCCTCGACGGATCGGAAACGGTGACGATCGAAGGCCTCGCCAATGTGAAGCCGCGCACCAAGGTGAACGCGGTCATCACCTTCGCCGATGGCGGCAAGCAGTCGATCGAACTCCTCTGCCGCATCGATACGCAGGACGAAGTCGACTACTACGAGAATGGCGGCATCCTGCCCTACGTGCTGCGGAACCTCGCCGCATAAGGCGGATGGCCTTGCTGAAACGGAAAGGGCGCCCTTCGGGGCGCCCTTTTTCTTTGGCGATGCCTGAAGCCGCTCACCGCCCGCTCAAGCTAACGTGACTCGTATGTGTTGCCGCCGGTTCCTATCCTCTTCCGGGGAAAGGAGATGCCGCAATGTCCCCCCTTCGCCTGACAACAAGCCTCGCCATGTTCGCCGCCATTCTCATGGCGCTCGCGCCGCTTGCCGCGCGCGCCGGGGAGGGACCCGTCGTCGTCGAACTCTTCACAAGCCAGGGTTGTTCGTCATGCCCGCCCGCCGACGCCTATCTGCGCGATCTGGCGAAGCGCACGGACGTCATCGCCCTCTCCTACAATGTCGACTACTGGGACTATCTCGGTTGGAAGGACACGCTGGCGAGCCTTGCCCATACCGAGCGCCAACGCGCCTATGCGCGGACGCTCGGTCTCTCCGGCGTCTACACGCCGCAGATCGTGGTGAATGGCATTGCCGAAGGCGTCGGAAGCCGCCGCCACGAAATCGAACCGGCGCTGGAGAGCGCGAAGCCGCTTCCTGTATCCATTTCCTTCACGGGCGAGGGTGACGCACTCTCTCTCAGCGTGGGGCCCGGCGAAACGCCGGAACGGCCCGCGACGCTATGGCTGGTCCGCTATACGAAGGAAGAACGCGTGGAAATTTCGCGCGGCGAAAATCGGGGCCGCACCGTCGCCTATGCCCATGCCGTGCGCGAACTGACGCCCATCGGTATGTGGAAGGGCCAGGCGATGGAACTGACGCTTCCCAAGAGCGACCTTCTCACACGAGGCTTCGAAGGCTGTGCCGCGCTTCTGCAGGCGGGCGATGGCGGGCCTATTCTCGGTGCCGCGCGGATGGAGTCGACCCAGGCCCAGTGAGGGATCAGGGTTGCGCCCGTTCCGGCATCGGGCTCATCATCGCATCCGCCGGTCCTGCCTCGCGCGTGAGCAGGTCCATCGTCTGGGTGAGCTGATTGCCGAGTTCCTGCGGCAGCTTGTAGGTCCAGCCGGCAAGGCGCTCATTGAACTCCCTGGCGCGCTCTTCGGCGGGAGCAATATCCCCACCCTCCGGCCCGAGCGCCGGGTCTGCTTCCGCGTCGAACTTCGCCCAGAGCGCGCCGCCCTCGCCCGCCATGCGCATATGGAGCCGGAGCCCGTCAAAGGTTTCGAAAATGACCTTGGGCGTGTCCTCGGGAAAGTCCAGCGTCGCGGCGGGCGCTACATCGTCGAAGCCCGAATCGAGAATGGCGGTCGCGGTCTTGTTCAAGACAGGTGCGCCCCGCGAGGCGCGGCCCTCCGGCGGATTCTCGATGGAGAAATTCTCTTCGCCCGGCGCACGCGAAAGAACAACAGGCGTCTCCGTGCCCGCCCAGAGCGTGACACGGGCAAGCTTCTCGCGGGAAATATCGATGAACGCCGGATCGAGCCAGTCGTTCACCGTCTTGTAGAGAGGCAACCGCCCGCGCGCGAGGAAGGTTTCGTCCTCGCCGTCGCGGCGCACATAGATAAGACCTTCGCCCTTCACATCGACCGCACGCTCCGGCACCTTGCCGACAAGAAGACCCGCAACCCTCTCATCGCCCTTGAAGAATTCGACGCGCACGGCGGAGCCGATATCCTCCGGCTTCAGCAAACCGAGATTGCGGTGCCATTCCGGATTGGCCGTGCGCGGCTCATAGGCTTCCATGCCGCCCACGCCCAATAGTGTCTTCTTCACCAGCGCATCGCTCACGGGATAACCGCCACGCGCGGGCGTCACCCAGCGCCCCTCGCCGTTCCGCGCGAGTTCGATCTTTGATACGCCATTCATGCCGCGGCTCACCGTGTAGACGATCCTGTCGACCTGATCGAGCCTCTCGTCCAATCCCTCGAAAAGGGGATGCGGCACGAATGTCGCCCTGACGCTGCCTTCATCCGTGACGACCGCGATCGCCGCCGCGATGACGGCGATCAGCGTGGCGGCGGCGAGAACGGCGAGATTACGCTGGGGCTTGTTGCTGCGGAGCGTTTCGAACATGGACCTCACGCTCCCTTCTCGGCGCGCGCCTTGCGGCGGCGATAGCGATAGAAGGCGGCGGCAAGCGCGGCCACCGCGAGAACGAGCGGTACCAGCGCAATATTGACGAAGCGAAGCTGCGCGCCGAGATTTTCTACATCCCGCCTGAGATCGCGTTGCACGTCGCGCAGCGCCTTGCGGCTTTCCAGAAGCTCCTGCCTGAACTTTCGTATCGCCGCCGATTCCTGTTCACCTGGTCCTCCGCTCGCGGCATCCGCGCCGGCGCCGCCCGTCTGCAACTCCGTCAGATTGCGTTCCGCCTCGGCGATCTTCTTTTCAAGCGCCTCCTGTTCGGCGAGGAAGCGGCGTTCGGCATTTCGGCGCAGCTCCTCCACCACCGTGAAAGGCCGGTCGGACTTGTCGCGCGCCCTGAGCGAGATGAGTTCGTTCGACCCCATCAGGTTGTCGATCGCAGAGAGAATGAAGACCGCATTGTCGGCGATGGGCTGCGCCACGCGCTCGCCGAGATATGAATCCGTGCGCACCCAGAAGCGGTCGTCGAAAATATCGCTATCGGCGAAGACAATGATATTCGCGTCCTTCTGCGATTGCGCGACATAAGGACCGGCTTTCTCTCCGGAGCGGCGCGGCGGCGCAGCGCCTTCCTGCTGCTCGTGCTCTTCTTCGACGGGCCCGTCGAAAGCACTCTTCACAGGCCCCGAAAGACGCGCGGCGACCACATAGCGTTCTTCCGTCGCCTTGAAATCGCGCAGAAGGTCGTCTGGCCGCGGCCCCTTCTTCACATAGTCGACATCGTATGTCTGCGAATCCCCGGACGATGTAACGAGCGGCGAGAACACCGTTGTCGCGCCCTCGACCGGCGTGAAATAGCCCACGCTGCCGAGATTGAGCCTGCTCACATCCGCCGTCACGAGATCGTTCGTATCGACATTCTCGCGCGGCACGGCGAGCCAGAGCACATAGTCGCTCTCCTGGCGCCTGGCATCGAGACCCGTCTGCACGCGTTGCGCGAGCTTGCGGTCGCCGACGATCCGCGACGGATCGTAATTGACGCCCCAGCTTTGAAGCAGCGGCCCGAGATCGGATTGCTCGGTATAGCCGCGAACGGGATCGCCATTCGGCCCCGCGGTCAGGCTCACTTCCGAATGCGGATCGACAAAGGCAAGCACATGGCCGCCCCGCATCACGAACTGGTCGATGGCGTAAAGCGTCGGCCGGTCGAGCGGGCGCGGATGCGCGATCATGAGCACGTCCACCCGGTCCGGCACCTTCTGGAACTGCTGCTCCAGGAATTCGATCTGGAAGCGGTTGCGCAGTTCCTCATAGATCATGAAGGGAAGCGAGTCGCCGCGCATCGCCGACATGAGCCCGCCCGCCCCTGTATCGAGCGGCAGGTTCGTCACGATGCCGAGCACCGGCAGCTCCGGCCGGCTCAAGTTCTGGATCATCCGCGCGATGTCGTATTCGAGATATTGCTCGCGCTCGTCGGTGAAGAAGGGAATGGCCTCGAGCCCATCCACCGAATTTGTGCCGACGAGACCGAAATAGATCACGTCGCCCGATTGCGTCGGCGCTCCCTTGAGGCCGAGCGACATGGCGAGGTCTTCGTCTTCCGAGAAGGGCTCGGGCTCGATCACTTCGAGACGCACCATGCCGTTCGATGCCGCGCGGATTTCCTCCAGCAGGTCGCGCACATGGCCCGCATAGGTGCGTATCCGTCCGTAATCCGTCGCAAGCTTCTCCGAATAGAAGAAACGCAGCGTGACGGGTTCCTCAAGGCCCGAGACGACTTCCCTCGTCCCGTCCGACAGCGTGTAGAGACTGTTCTCGGTCAGGTCGATTCGGGCGGAGCGGAACGCGACATTGGAGAACATGTTCACCGCGAGGAAAAGCACGGCCAGCAGCACCAGCATGATGATGCGATAGGCCGAGCGGCTGATCTGCTGGTTGAACATGTCCCTTACCCCGCCTTCTTCATGTCGACCACGATGCCGCAGGCGATGAGCCAGGCACCGATCAGCGTGGCGAAGTAGATGATGTCGCGCAGGTCGATGACGCCCTGCGTGATCGCGTTGAAATGCGTGAGGAAGGAGAAGGACGCGATGGTGGAAAGCACCTGCTGCGGCGCCCAGCTCGCGAAGAAGTCCATCACGATGGGAAGGCCCGACACGGTGAAGAGGAAGGACACCGCAACGCTGACCACGAAGGCGATCACCTGGTTGCGCGTCACTGCCGAAAGGCAGGAGCCGATGGCGAGATAACCGCCCGCCATGAAGAAACTGCCGATATAGCCGGCGAGGATTACCCCGTTATCGGGATCGCCGAGATAATTGACCGTCAGCCACATCGGAAAGGTGAGCGCGAGCGCAATGCCGGAAAAGACCCAGGCCGCGAGAAACTTGCCGGTGACCGCCGCCCAGAGCGGAATCGGAAGCGAGAGCAGAAGCTCGATCGAACCCGACCGGCGCTCCTCCGCCCAGAGCCGCATGGAAATGGCGGGAATCAGGAAGAGATAGAGCCAGGGGTGGAAATTGAAGAAGATCGTGAGATCCGCCTGGTCGCTCTCGTAATAGGCGCCGAGATAGAAGGTGAAGGCGCCCATCGTGAACAGGAAGATCACGATGAAGATGAAGGCGAGCGGCGTCGCGAAATAGCCGCCGAGTTCGCGGCGAAAAACGGCGAGAAGCTCGTTCATGCGGCTTCCTTTCCGCTGCCATTCGTATCGGAGCGTGTCAGCCTGCGGAACACTTCATCGAGACGCCCAGCCTCGCCGTAAAGCGCGCGCACCTGCCAGTTCTCCTCCCGCGCGAGCCGCGCAACGGCATCGATGAGCACCGTGTCGCCTTCGCCTGTCCGCACCGGAAAGAGCGTGAAGGTCGTCTCGTCGCCGCGAGGGCTCACCTCGATGCTCTCGATGCCCGCAATGGCGCGCAATTTCGCCGCCATTTCCACCGTCGTGCGTCCGCCAAGCGTCAGCGACACGGCGTTGTGGTAGCGAGAACGCGCCATGAGTTCGGCCGGCGTTCCGTCGGCGACGATGCGGCCACGATCGATGATGAGCGCGCGCGTACAGATCGCATCGACCTCTTCCAGAATATGGGTCGAGATCACGATGGCCTTCTCGGCCGCCATGCGCTTGATGAGCTTGCGCACTTCGAATTTCTGGTTCGGATCGAGCCCGTCCGTCGGTTCGTCCATGATGAGGACGGGCGGATTGTGCAGGATCGCCTGCGCGAGGCCCACGCGGCGGCGGAACCCCTTGGAGAGCGTGTCGATCGGCTGTTCGAGAACGCCTTCGAGTTCCGTCGCCTCCACGGCGCTGCCGATGGCCTTCTCCGCATCCGCGCCCGCTAGGCGGCGCACACGCGCGATGAATTTCAGGAATCCGCGCACCGTCATGTCGCCATAGGCGGGCGCGCCTTCCGGCAGATAGCCGATGACGCGTTGCGCCTCCAGCGTCGAAGTGACGATGTCATGGCCGCAGACGCGCGCCGTTCCCGCGCTCGGCGCAAGGAAGCCCGTCACCATCTTCATCGTGGTGGATTTACCGGCGCCGTTCGGCCCGAGAAAGCCAAGCACCTCGCCCTTGGCGACGGAAAAACCGATCCCGTCCACGGCGGTGAAGGGACCGAAATGCTTCGTCAGACCGTCAATGACGATCATAGGCTCTGCTGCAGCGCCTGCCGAAGGCTGCTTACCGCTCGCCATGTTGCTGTCGGACCGGATGATTGCGTCTCTCCCTCATGCGTGGCGGGCCGGTTTCTGCCTCGCCCCGTCTCGCGTCCTCTCTTGCGCCTTTCCCCGTTGCTCCCGAAAGGCGCCCAAAAGGCGGAAGTTTGTGTAGGACAGGCGGCAACTCCCATCAAGTGAAAGATGCTTCATCTCCCCGGCATCGTCCCGGCCAATGAAGCGCAAAGAAAAAGCCGCCCGGGAGGGGGGACCCGGGCGGCGGAGCTCACGCTCTTTTCTTTGGGTGTTGCCCTCCGGGGGAAGGGGTGGCCCGGCTCCCCCAATCTATCCCGGTGGGGCTGGGGGGCTGATGAAACCGGAACATCGAAAGGAACCGGGCCAGTGAGGCAACGATGCAAAGATGGAGGGCCAGTGTGGCTGAGCAAGGGCTGAAACAAGGCAATATTGTGGTTTCGTAAATCACTCGCCCACATCGGAAAAAACCGCCGCCTTCCGCGGTTTTTGTAACAAGCGGATGACGGCGGCGCGGTCCTCGTGCCATGCTTGGCATCAATTCCGGCCCCGCAGGGAAGAGAGGCGCCGCATGTCGGACATTGCCGATTTCGATACACGCCCAAAGACGGCTTCAGGCCGGCTCAGCCTCGTGGACAAGGCCCGGCCGCCGCAGAACGCCGCACCGGCCGCACCCGCGCGGCAGAGGGAAGCGGAAGTCTTCTTCAATCGCGCCGAACTCGACGCCATCCTATCCGTCTATGGCCGGAAGGTCGCGGAAGGCGAATGGCGCGACTATGCCATGGGCGGCTTCAAGGACGTCGCCGTCTTCTCCGTCTTCCGCCGCGCCAGCGAAATGCCGCTCTACAGGATCGAGAAGCGCCCGAAGCTCGCAAAGCGTCAGGGCGCCTATGCGGTGATCGCTCCCGGCGGCCAGATCCTGAAGCGCGGTCATGAACTGGGGCAGGTCCTCAAGGTCTTCGAGAAGCGCTCGCTCCGCCTGATAGACGCCTGACACTACCCTGAATAGCAAAAAGCCCCGGCCTCTCGGCCGGGGCTCTGCATTTCGGCTTCCTGCCTGCCTTAGTTGCGCTGGCTGCCCAGGAACTGCAGCAGGAACATGAACATGTTGATGAAGTCGAGATAGAGCGACAATGCGCCCATCACAGCCTTCTTGCCGGCGACGACAGCGCTGTCGCCTTCGTAGTACATGCCCTTGATCCGCTGCGTGTCATAGGCGGTCAGGCCCGCGAAGATCAGCACGCCAAGCACCGAAATCGCGAACTGCAGCGCGGAGCTCTGCAGGAAGAGGTTCACCAGCATCGCGAGAATGATGCCGATGAGGCCCATGAAGAGGAACGAGCCCATGCCGGTCAGGTCGCGCTTCGTCGTGTAGCCGTAGAGGCTCAGCGAACCGAAGGCCGCCGCCGTCACGAAGAAGGTCGTCGTGATGCTCTCGCCGGTGAAGACGAGGAAGATCGACGACATCGACAGGCCCATGATCGCGGCAAAGGCCCAGAAGACCATCTGCGTCGTGGCAAGGCTGAGCTTCTGGATGCCGAAGCTCAGCACCAGAATGAAGGCAAGCGGCGCCAGCATGACGACCCAGCGGAGCGGGCTGTTGAAGAGCAGCTCGCCGAAGCTCGTCAGGCCGATGCCCTGCGACGTCTCAACCACCGCCGCCGCATAGCCGAAATAGGCGACGAGGCCGGTAACCGCGAGGGCCGCCGCCATGTAGTTGTAAACGCTGAGCATATAGCTCCGCAGGCCCTGATCGATCGACATGTCGGCGCGCGCGCCAACCCGGGTCTGATGGAGCCGGTCCTGTTCGTAATTCGCCATGTATCTGCACCCTCCTGAGTGTGCTCGCCGATATATTGGCGGATAGGCTCGCGAATTCAAGCAAAACCGGAGTTGAACGGTTCGATATTTCGATGGTTAAGCCATTGAAAATTCATGAAATCTGCATTCGCATTTCGGCCTGCTGGCGAAATCGTGATCACCGGTTACCCCCCCTCCTCAGTCCGCCCTGAGCTCTCCGGCGGAGGGAACCGAAAGCGCCCGCCAGGTGCCGAGAAGTCCGAGCGCGACGGTGACAAGCGTCGCCGCCAGCACGGTCAGCGCTAGTGTGCCGGGCAGGAAATGCCAGGGCATCTCCATGATCATGGTAATGACGACATAGGCCGCCGCCGTACCGGCCACCGCCGCCACCAGGGCCGTCGCGAGCCCGAGCGCCGCATATTCGCGGATATAGATTCCCAGAATGCGCCCTCGCGTTGCGCCCAGCACCTTGAGCAGGACGGCATCGCGCACTCGCGAGCGGAACCCTGCCGCCATCGCCCCGGCAAGCACCAATACGCCCGCGGCAAGCGTCACCCCGCCGATCGCACGCACGGCAAGAGCGAAATCCTCAAGGAGCCCGTTGACGGCATCCAGCGCTTCGCGCACCCGGACGGAAGTGATGTTCGGAAAGGCCGATGTCACCTCCCGCTCCAGCGCTTCTTCCTGTTCGGGCGTCGCATCCATTTCGACCGTCGCAAGCACGGTATGCGGCGCCGAAGAGAGCAGGCCCGGCGAAAAGACGAGCACGAAATTGATCCCGAGACTCGTCCAGTCGATTGCGCGCGTATTTGCGACCTCGGCCATGATTTCGCGTCCGAGCACATTGACCGTGATCGTGTCCCCTACATCGATGCCGAACCCTTGCGCGAGATCCTCGCCGAAGGAAACGAGCGGAGGGCCGGCATAATCGGCCGGCCACCATTTTCCCCTGACGAGGCTCGATCCTTCCGGGAGCGTCGCCGAATAGGTGATCCCGCGGTCCCCTCTCAAGGCCCATTGGGCATCGGGTGAAACCTCGACCTGGTCCGAGGGTACGCCGTTCACGGCTGCGATCTTGCCGCGCAACATCGGCACGCGGTTGAATGCTGTGACGCCCGGCGTTCCAGTCACGAGACTTTCCATCGCATCCGTCTGATCGGGCTGAATGTCGACGAAGAAGAAGGCGGGCGCGCGCTCGGGCAGCTCCTTTGTAATCTCGCCGGTGAGGTTGCCGTTGATGAGCGATACGGTGACGAGAAGCGTCAGACCCAGTCCGAGCGAGAGAACGACCGCGGGCGTCGGCGCGCCGGGGCGATGGATATTGGCAAGCGCGAGGCGCAGTTCCGGCGACCGGAAGCGCGGCGCTTTCGCAGCAAGATCCATGATCCCTTCCGCCGCGACCCGCAGCACCGCGAAGACGCAGGCCGCACCCGCGACGAACCAGAGCGCGAAAAGCCGCTCCTCGGCGAGCGCGACCGCAAGCCCCGCCAGCACGAAAAGCGCGCCCGCCGTCGCTGCGACGTAGACGGGCCGGGGAAAACGCCGGACCGGCGCGATGATGTCGCGGAAGAGCCCCGTGGCGGGCACTTCCCTCGCGCGGGCGAGCGGCCAGATCGCAAAGGCAAGCGCCGTGAGCACGCCATAGGCCGCCGCAAGAAGAAGCGGGCCCCAATAGACGCCCATCTCGGCCGGAATGGGAATCATGTCGCCCGCCACGGCATCGACGATGAAGGGCGCGACCACGCCGAAGGCAAGACCGATCGCGATGCCGACGGCGGCAAGCGCCATGACCTGGATGAGATAGATGCGGAAGATCAAGGCGCCGGGAGCGCCCAGACACTTGAACGTCGCGATCACCTCGCGCTTTCCGTCGAGATAGGATTTGACGGCATTGGCGACACCGACGCCGCCGACGACGAGCGCCGTGAGCCCGACAAGCAAGAGAAAGAGCGCGACGCGCTCGACGAAGCGGCGCACGCCCGGCGCACTGTCGCTCCTGTCCGTCACGCGCCAGCCCGCATCGGGAAAGCGTGCGTTGAGCGCACCGACCCAGGCTGCGATATCGGCTGATGCGCGCGCCCCCTCCGGGAGACGGATGCGATAGTAATATTCGACGAGACTTCCCGGCTGCACGAGACCCGTGCCCGGCAATGCATCGCGCGCGATCATCGCTCGCGGGCCGAGCGCGAAACCGTCCGACACGCGATCCGGCTCATGCGCGATGGTTGCGCGCAGCTCGAAATCCTCGTCGCCGATGCGGACGAGATCTCCCACCGCCACATCGAGGCGCGTGAGCAGGTTGGGCTCGACCACAACACCCGGCCTCCCGTCGCGGATCGCAAGCGCATCCTCAAGGGGCATTTGCGGCGAAAGCTCCATCGCGCCGTAAAGCGGATAGGCATCGTCCACCGCCTTCAGCTCGACAAGCGTCTGTCCTCGCGACGCGTCTTCTTCGGCGCTTCGCGCCCCTATTTCTCCAGCGCTTCGCGCCCCCATTTCTTCGGCGCTTCGCGCCATTGCCCGCATTTCCGCCGAAACGGAAACCGCATTGCCGTCTGATATGTAGGAAAACTCTTCCGGCGCCGCCTCCCGATGGATGAGACGGAGCGCGACATCGCCGCCGAGAATATCCTGCCCGCCTTCGGCGAGCCCGCGCGTCAGCGCGGAGGAAACGGAACCCACGCCTGCGATCGCCGCCACGCCGAGCGCGAGGCAGGCGATGAAGACGCGAAAACCCGAAAGCCCGCCGCGCAGCTCGCGCCGCGCAAGCCGGAAGGCAAGCCCAAGCGGAGCCTCCACGCCGCTCATGCAGCCGCTCCCGTCTCGACGCTTTCGATCAGCCCGTCGCGGAGCCGCACGATCTTGTGGCAGCGCGCCGCCAGCGCCTCGTCATGCGTGATGAGAACGAGCGTCGCTCCCTTGCGCCTGTGCAGGTCGAACATGAGTTCGATGATTTCCGCACCGGTCGCCTGATCGAGATTGCCGGTGGGCTCGTCCGCCAGAAGGATCTCCGGGTCGCCGGCCACCGCGCGGGCCAGCGCCACACGCTGCTGCTCGCCGCCCGAAAGCTGTCCCGGATAATGCGTGAGCCGATGGCTCAGTCCGACAAGACGCAGCTCTTCCTCCGCCCGTTCGAACGCATCCGTTCGCCCGGCAAATTCGAGCGGGATGGCGACATTCTCGAGCGCCGTCATGGTCGGGATCAGGTGGAAGGACTGGAAGACGATACCTATATGATCCCGGCGGAACCGCGCGAGCCTGTCCTCGCCATAGGAAGTGAGGTCCTCGCCGGCGCAGACGATGCGCCCCGAGCTCGGCCGTTCGAGCCCGGCCAGCACCATGAGAAGCGTCGACTTGCCGGAACCGGACGGCCCCACCAGACCTGCGGTTTCGCCTTTCGCGATGGAGAGGTCGATTCCCCGGAGAATGTTGACCGGACCGGCCGCGCTCGGCAGGCTGAGTTTGATGCTGTCGAGTTCGATGATCTTGTCGGGCAAACGATTCAGACCTTCCTGATGGGGTTTGTCTCGAAGGATATGCGCGAGTGATACGTTCCGGGGACGAAAATGGTTCGGGCCGGAGAACAGGCGGGCGGCCCTTACGCCCACGGAACGTGATGGAAAAGGCGAACGATATCATGCGATATGGCCTCTCAGATGCGCTTTGCAAGTTTTTCGCGGGCCTCGCGCTTGCCCTTGCATTCGCGACAGCGCCCTCCTCCGCGAGCGCCGCAGACGACGCCCTCACCATCGTCGCGCTCGGTGACAGCCTGACCGCGGGCTATATGCTCGGTCCGGATGAAGGCTTCGCCGACCAGCTCGAAAAGGCGCTCGCCGATGCCGGTCACGAGAATGTGAAGGTGGTCGACGCGGGCGTCTCCGGCGACACCACGTCCGGCGGCCTTGCCCGCCTCGACTGGGCGGTCGGCCCCGAGGCCGATGCCGTCATCCTCGAACTCGGCGCAAACGATGCGCTGCGCGCCATCGACCCTGCGGTCACACGGCGCAATCTGGCCGAGATCGTCGAGCGGCTGAAGGCGCGGGGACTGCCCGTTCTTCTTGCCGGCATGCTGGCGCCGCCCAATCTCGGAGCCGACTATGGCGAGGCATTCAACCCCATCTATCCCGAACTTGCCCGTCACCAAGACCTCGTGTTCTATCCCTTCTTTCTTGAAGGCGTCGCCGCCAATCCGGAACTCAATCTCGGCGACGGCATCCATCCGACCGCGGAAGGTGTCGCCGTCATCGTGCAGGGCATCCTGCCGAAAGTGGAAGAACTGATCGCGCGCGCCGAGGAAAGCCGCAGCGCCGTCAACTGACGCGCATTCGCGCCGCCACAATCGACAATCGCAAACAAATCCAAAGCGGGGGGAGAACTCATGGAATATCGCGAACTGGGCCGCACCGGCGTCAAGGTGAGCTCTATCTGTCTCGGCACCATGACCTGGGGCGAACAGAACACGGAGGCCGAAGGCCACGAACAGATGGACTACGCCGTCTCGCAGGGCATCAACTTCTTCGACACATCGGAAATGTATGCCGTGCCGCCCAGGCCCGATACTCAGGGCTCGACCGAGAAGATCATCGGCAACTGGTTCAAGGCGCGCAGGAACCGCGACAAGATCGTGCTGGCGACGAAGGTCGCGGGCCGCAGCCCCATGAACTGGCTCCGCGACGACGGCTCGGGCACGGAGCAGAGCAAGGCGCAGATCGAGGAGGCCGTGAACAAGAGCCTGAAACGTCTGCAGACGGACTATATCGATCTCTACCAGCTTCACTGGCCCGACCGTCCGATCAATCTCTTCGGCGGCCTCGGCTACCGGCATATCGAAGGCGATACGCACCCCATCGGCGAAATCCTCGAGACGCTGCAGGGCATCGTGAAGTCCGGCAAGGTTCGCTTCATCGGCCTGTCGAACGAAACGCCCTGGGGCGCGATGACCTTCCTTCATCACGCGAAGACGAAGGGCCTTCCCCGCGTTCAGTCGATCCAGAACGCCTACAACCTCATCAACCGGACCTTCGAGCTTGGCGGTTCCGAGATCGCGCATCGCGACGGCGTGGGTCTTCTCGCCTATTCACCGCTCGCGCAGGGCTATCTCACCGGCAAGTACCAGAACGGCGCCCTGCCCGAAGGCTCGCGCAAGGCGCTCTTCAACCGCCTGCAGCGCTATGAAAGCCCGCAGGCCGACAAGGCCATCGAGAGCTACCTCGCCATCGCGAGGAAGCACGGGCTAGATCCCTCGCAAATGGCGAACCAGTTCGTGACGACGCGGCCCTTCGTGACCTCCAACATCATCGGCGCGACGACGATGGAACAGCTGAAGCTCGCCGTGACCAGCACCGAGGTGAAGTGGACCGAGGAGCTGGAAAAGGAAATCGAGGCGGCGCATCTCGCGCAGCCCAACCCCGCGCCCTGAACTATACAAGATGATCCGTCTTTTCACCGCGCTGGAAGTTCCCGACGAAGTGGCCGAACGCCTCATGCGTCTCCAGCGCGGGCTCGACGGCGCGCGCTGGATCGAACGGCCGGACTTCCACATCACGCTCCGCTTCATGGGCGACGTGCCGGAAGATATCGCCGACGATATCGACGAGGCGCTGTCGGAAATCCCGATGGCGCCCTTCGATGTCGAACTCGAAGGTCTCGGCGAATTCGGCGGCAAGCGCCCGCATACGCTTTATGCCGGCGTGAAGCTGTCGGAGCCCCTGCGCATCCTGCAGGGGCGGCATGAAAGCGCCATGCGCCGCGTGGGCCTGAAGCCCGAAACACGCAACTTCACGCCGCATGTCACCATCGCTCGCCTGAACCGCGTCGAAACGGACGCCGCCTACAGCTTCATCCGCGCCAATTCTCCCTTCGCGGCGCCCTCGTTCACGGTCGAGCAATTCACGCTCTTTTCGGCGAAGGCAAGCACCGGCGGCGGACCCTACGTGCCCGAAAAGCGCTATCCCGATTTCGGCTGGGAAGAATAGCGGAACTCGCAAGACCAACCTCCCGCCCTTTGGGGGCGGGTGGGAAAGCGAACTTTTCACTCGCGCGCCGCTTCCTCGATGGCGTGCATGTCCTCGTCCGAAAGACCCATGTGATGTCCGATCTCATGCACCAGCACATGGGTGATGAGGTGGCCGAGCGCTTCGTCGAACTCCGCCCAGTAGTCGAGCATCGGGCGGCGATAGAGAAACACCATGTCGGGCATATGCACCGGCTCCATGACCGAGCGCTCGACATGTGAGATACCTTGATAAAGCCCGAGCAGGTCGAACGGGCTTTCGAGTTCCATTTCGGCGGCAATCTCCTCGTCCGGAAAATCCTCGATCCGGATCACGAGACCCTCGCAGCGGGCGCGGAAGCTCTCGGGCAGTCTGGCGAAGGCTTCGTCCGCCATGCGTTCGAAATCGGCAAGTGACGGCGCCCTCAGATTGTTCCAGTCCATCTTTCTCACAATTCCTCTCTTGCGCGGAGAGCTTAAGAGCGCGAGGCTCTGCCCGCAAACCCTGGCCATCGTGGAGGCGCGGAATGAGCGGCAAGCTGACGGGAAAAGAACGGGAAAAGGCCCTCGAAAAGCTGAAAGGCTGGTCGAAGGTAAAGGGCCGCGACGCCATAGAGAAGAGCTACCGGTTCAAGGATTTCAACGAGGCTTTCGGTTTCATGAGCCGCGTGGCGCTCGCCGCCGAAAAGGCCGACCACCATCCCGAATGGGCGAATGTCTATAATCGCGTTGACGTCGTTCTCACGACGCATGATGCGGGCGGCCTGAGCGAGAAGGATGTGAAACTCGCCACACAGATGGACAAATGGGCCGGAAAGGCCGGCAAGGCATCGAAGAAATAGGGCGGGACGAGCGAATATGGCCGGAAACGCACCCCCGCCCCAGATCGTCATTCTCGGGGCGGGCTTCGCCGGCCTCACCGCGGCGAAGGCCCTGAAGCGTGCGCCTGTCGAGATCACGCTGATCGACCGCCAGAACTATCATCTCTTCCAGCCGCTTCTTTATCAGGTCGCGACGGCGACGCTCTCCCCCGCCGACATCGCGGTCCCTGTGCGCTCCACGCTTCGCGACCAGGAGAATGCGCGTGTCCTTCTCGGCAGCGTCGAGAGCATCGATCGCGACGCACGCATGGTTCATCTCGCCGATGGGCGCGAAGTCCCCTTCGACTATCTCGTCGTCGCGACGGGCGCGACCCATGCCTATTTCGGTCACGACGAATGGGAGCCCTATGCGCCTGGCCTGAAGAAGATCGACGACGCGACGGAGATCAGGCGGCGCGTCCTTCTCGCTTTCGAGAAGGCCGAGACGGAAGACGATCCGGAAAAGCGCCGCGCGCTTCTCACCTTCGTCATCGTCGGCGGCGGACCGACCGGCGTTGAAATGGCGGGCGCCATCATCGAGCTCGCGCGCAAGACGCTGGTGAGCGACTTCCACCATATCGATCCCTCATCCGCGCGTGTCATCCTCGCAGAGGCGGGCCCGCGCATCCTTCCCGCCTTCGCGGAAGAGCTTTCGGCCTTCGCCACGGACTCGCTCCGCCGCAAGGGCGTCGAGGTTCTCTGCGGCAATGCGGTGACGGATGTGGGGCCGAAAGGGGTAACCCTCGGCGGCGAGGATATCGGCGCGCGCACGGTCGTCTGGGCCGCGGGCGTGAAGGCCTCTCCCGCCGCGCGGTGGCTCGGCGTCGAGGGCGACCGCGCGGGCCGCGTCGAAGTGACGGAAAGCCTCACCCTTCCGGGCGAGCCCCGCATCTTCGTCGTCGGCGACACCGCCGCCGCGCAATGGCGCGACGGGGTGACCGTGCCGGGCATCGCGCCAGCCGCGAAGCAGATGGGCGCCTATGCCGCGCGCGCCATTCTCGCGGATTTGAAATCACGCATCATCGCGCCCTTCCATTATCGCCATCAGGGCAATCTTGCGACTGTCGGCCGCCAGAGCGCCATTGTCGATTTCGGCCGGGTACGGATGAAGGGTTTCTTCGCCTGGCTCGTCTGGGGCGCGGCGCATATCTATTTCCTGATCGGCTTCCGCAACCGGCTCATCGTCATGCTGCACTGGATCTGGGCTTATGTGACGCTCCGACAGGGCGTCCGCCTCATCACCGGCTCGACCGAGCTGCCAAAATAGAAAAAGCCCCGGCGTTTCCACCGGGGCTTTCATTTTCGCATGCGCTTGAAGCTTAGCGCGGCGCCATGCGGCCCAAGCTGCGCTTTAGCGCGGCGCCATACGGATAGCGCCGTCGAGGCGGACCGTTTCGCCGTTGAAGTAGCCGTTCTTGATCATCTCGGTCGCGAGCGAGGCATACTCGTCCGGGTTGCCGAGACGGGACGGGAACGGCACCTGCGCGCCGAGCGCCTGACGAACCTTCTCCGGCGCACCCGCAAGCAGCGGCGTGTCGAAAATGCCCGGCAGGATCGTGTTGACGCGGATGCCTTCGCGGCTGAGGTCGCGCGCGATGGGGAGCGTCATGCCGACGACGCCCGCCTTCGAGGCCGAATAGGCCGCCTGGCCGATCTGGCCGTCCTGCGCGGCGACGGAACCCGTGTTCACGATCGCGCCGCGATCGCCATCCTCGAGCGGGTCGAGGGTGAGCATGCCCGCCGCCGACTTCGCGATGCAGCGGAAGGTGCCGACCAGGTTGATCTGGATGATGAGGTTGAACTTGTCGAGCGGGAAATATTCCGGCTTGCCCGTCTCCTTGTTGCGGCTCGCGGTCTTGATCGCGTTGCCGGTGCCGGCGCAGTTCACGAGGATGCGCTCCTGGCCGATCGCGGCGCGGACCTTTTCGAAGCCCGCATCGACGCTCGCCTCATCCGTCACGTTCACTTTCGCGAACACGCCGCCGAGTTCCTTCGCCAGCGCCTCGCCCTTCTCTTCCTGAAGGTCGAAGATGCCGATCTTGACGCCTTCCTTGGCGAGGCGGCGGGCGGTGGCCGCGCCGAGGCCGGATGCGCCGCCAGTGATGATGGCGCTGATGCTGCTGTCGAGTTTCATGGGTTCATTCCTTCTCTGCGCGGACCTTGATGGGCCGGTCCTGCGTTTCCCTGTATGCGGGGTGCCTTCACCGGCCGCCCGATTGGCGCCGATTTAACAAATTCGGCGCCCAAAGAGCGAGCCAAAAATCGCGGAAACACGGCCAATTCGCGTGAGTTGACGATTTACGCAACGTCGCCCTCGCCTTGCATGGCGAGTAGCTTCGCCCCATCTTGGAGACGCCCCTTCCCGGGACGCATCCGGCGGGGCATTGGCCAGCAGGGAGTGAGGCATGACCTCTTCTCACGGAGAGATGGACGCCGAAAGCGTCGAAAAGGAGCTGAGCGACCCGAAAAACCAGCTTCCCGCCGTCATGGCGCGGAACGAGGAGACGGTGCGCGAAGGCTTCTGGAAGAAGATGGCCCGCGTGGCGGGCAAGGTGCCCTTTGCGGAGGAAGCGGCGGCGGCCTGGTTCTGCGCGCGCGATCCGGAAACGCCGACACGCGTGCGCGCGACGCTTCTCGCCGCGCTCGCCTATTTCGTCATGCCGGTCGATTTCATTCCGGACATCGTCGCCGCCTTCGGCTTTACCGACGACGCGACGGTCCTCATGGCCGCGCTCGGCCTCGTCTCGAGCTACATGAAGCCGCGTCACCGCAAGGCGGCGCGGGAGGCGCTGGGCCTCCCGCCCCCGAAAAAGGACGAAGACTGAGTTACACCGTCCAGACACCACTCGCATTGGAGCGATAGCCGAGCGAGCGGTAGGCCGCATCGACCAGCGCCTGGCCGCGGTCGTTGAGAAGAATGCCGAAGCCCATCCGGTTCATGTTGTAGCCGAAGCTCATCCGGGCTTCCGGATCGGCGAAGCCGAGCGAGCCGCCCATGCCGACATGGCCGAAGGCCGCGTCTCCCATGATGCAGGAGGAGTTCGGCTCGTTCGCAAGTTTCCGGTTGTCCATCGACTTCATGTAGCCGAGCGCGAAACGCGTCGGGATGAGAAGCGTCGCGTCCTCATGCGTCGCCATCGCCACGCGTCCCATGCGCGAGAGCGTGTCCTTGCCGACGAGCTTGCCGCCGCCATTGGCAAGCGGCGCATACATGCCAGCAAGTCCGCGGCCATTGGTGATGCCGTTCGCCGAGCCGATTTCGGCGGCATGGGCCTCGCGCGAGTTGAAATCCGTGTTGCCGCTGTTGAGCAGGAAGAGATGCGCCGGGCTCGACGGGTCCGTCATCAGCGCCTGCGTGAATTTCGAGTTGGCGGCGGCAGGGTCGGGCTCGGAGAAGATCATCGGCGCGATGCGCGGCTCCGTTTCCTCGGGCGTCCCGATGGTGAAGTCGAGGCCGAGCGGCTTTGCGACTTCATCGGCAAAGAACCTGCCCATGCGCTTGCCCGCCGCGCGATGCACGAGCTCGCCCACCGTCCAGGCAAGCGTCACGCCGTGATAGCCGTTGCGCGTACCGGGCTTCCAGAAGGGCTCTTCCTCTTCCAGAAGCTTCACCATGTAGTCATAGTCGTAATAGGCGCCGTCCTTGAGCTTGGTGCGCACATGCGGCTGTCCGGCCGAATGGTCGAGCATCATCGAGACGAGCGTCTCCTCCTTGCCGTTCTTCGCATATTCCGGCCAATAGTCGGCGACCTTCGCATCGAGGTCGAGCTTGCCGCGGTCGGCAAGCATATGCGCGCAAAGCGAGGTCGCGCCCTTGGTGCAGGAGAAGACGATGGAAACGGTGTCCTTCTCCCAGGGATCGCCCTCGCGCGCTTTTCGGCCGCCCCAGATATCGACCACCGTCTTGCCCTCGAGCGTGATCGCGACATTCGCGCCGACTTCGTCGCGCGTCTCGAAGTTCTCGACGAACGTATCGACGACTTCCTTGAACTTCGGATCGTAGCTGCCCTGCAGCGTGCCGGCTTTCGTCTCCCTGGAAAAATTCTCCACCGTCTCAGCTCCCTGTCTGTTTTCCCTGTCTGTTTTTTGTGCAAAAGCCCCGGTCTTGTTCGCGGACCTTGCCTTGAATTTCCTATCGGCTTGGGCGCAGCGCGCCATAGCCCGCATCGATGAGCCTTTGCCGTATGATCGGTCCGATGGTCTCGTACCCCTTGCCGTTCAACGTCAGGCCGTCCCAGCGATAGAGGTCGTCGCGTATGTTGCCCTTGTCGTCGAGCATCGCGGAGGAGACGTCGATGAAATACATCTCCTTCTCGCCGCGCACATAATCCGCGATCAGCGCATTGGCGCGCTGCTGGCCGTACCAGCGTTCTTCCCGCGCGGGCGCCGGGCGAAGCGAAACGAAATAGATCGGCGCATCCTCTCCTTCGGCGCGCAGGGAAAGAGCGAGGGTCCGGAAGTCGTCCAGAAGATCCTCGGGTCTCCTGCCGCGCACATCGGAAAGATCCGCCTCGCCCGCCATGACGACCACCGCACGGGGATCGTAGGGAAGCACGATCCGGGCACGATAATGGTCGATGTGGGAAATCTGCGCGCCGCCGAAACCGCGCTGGATGACGGTGACCGGCGCCATGTCCTCCGCGAACCTCGGCCAGAGCCGGAGGTCGCGCCCGCCGACGAAGAGCACGGCGTTCTCTGGCGGCGGGTTGGAGACATCGCGGCGCTCGAAGGCCGCGATCTCCCCTTCCCAGTATTTCGCATCGCCCGAGGCGAGGAGCACATAGATGAGGAAGGCGAACAGCGCGGCAACGGCGACGCCGAACGCGATGCCGAGCACCACGAATGTCCGCTTCATACCGCGCTACCCCTCATGCGCCTTTATCCCCGCCCCGGTCGCTTCATGACGTTATCGTGACGGTACGATGACGATCTTGCCCTTCACCTTGCGCGCGGCCATGTCCTTCAGCGCCTGCGCCGCCTCCTCGAACTTGTAGGTCTTGGAGACGTGGGGCTTGAGCTTGCCTTCCTTGAACCACGTCATCAGCTCCTTCAGGTTCTCCTGATGGCGCTTCGGCTCGCGTCCCGTGAACGCCCCCCAGAACACGCCGACGATCTGGCAACCCTTGAGAAGCGCGAGATTCAGCGGAATTTTCGGGATGGGACCGGCGGCAAAACCGACCACGAGGAAACGTCCTTCCCAGTTCGTCGCGCGCAGCGCCGCTTCCGAGTAATCCCCGCCGACCGGGTCATAGACCACGTCGGCGCCCTGTCCGCCCGTCAGTTCCTTGATCTTGTCGGTGAGCGCCTTCTGCGCATCCCTGTCGAGCGAACCCGTGGGATAAAGAATCGTCTCGTCCGCGCCATGCTCCTTGCAGACGGCGAGCTTGTCCTCGGATGACGCAGCGGCGATCACGCGCGCGCCCATCGCCTTGCCGAGTTCAACCGCGGCAAGACCGACGCCACCCGCCGCACCCAGCACCAGCAGAGTCTCCCCCGGCTTCAGTTCCGCACGATCCTTCAGCGCATGATGCGACGTGCCATAGGTCATGAGGAAGGCCGACGCCGTCACGAAATCCATCTCGTCGGGGATCGGCGTCACACGCGCCTCATCGAGCGCGATCTCTTCCGCATAGCCGCCCCAGCCACAGGATCCGATGACGCGGTCGCCGACCTTCACCTTTGAAACGCCTTCGCCGACCTTCCTGACCACGCCGGCCACCTCGCCTCCCGGAGAGAAGGGAAGCGGCGGCTTGAACTGGTACTTGTTCTCGATGATCAGCACGTCCGGGAAGTTGACCGCGGCGGCATGAACCTCGAGCAGGACTTCGCCCTTTTTCGGTTCCGGGCTCGGCACCTCCTCGATCACGAGGCTGTCCGGCGGCCCGTATTCCTTGCAAAGTACGGCTTTCATGGTCGTCTCCCTCCAGCTTGTCGATTTTTCGGGTTGCGGAAATTCCGGTGCCTCTCCCTTAGCACGAGCGGGCGGATTTCCGCCAGACGGAGGGGGTGCCGGGCCAGCTTTGCCTTGGTTCCGCCACATGAATCGGCGAGTTTCGCCCCGGTTGCCGGACCCGCCGGCAGCACGCAAAAAAGGGGCAACGCCGGGCGGCAACTGGAAATCGCCTGCGCCGACCGCTATGGTCAGGCCACCTTTCCCGGGCAAATCGGGGCCGGACGACCGGGAGTCCATTCGGAGCAGACGAGTTGGAGACCATGCCGCGACGCAAGACCATTTCCTCAGCCCTTACCCTGGCCTGCGCAGCACTTGCCCTGACTTTCGGCCTGGCGGGTTTTGCCGCTGGCGCGAAGGCACAGGACGCACCGAAGCTGCTCGGCAAGTATGACGACTGGTCGGCCTATACCTATGGCTCCGGCAATGACCGCATGTGCTATGCCATGACGACCCCGGTAAAGATGCTGCCCGCGGGCGCGAACCGCGGCGACGTCTATTTCATGGTGACGCATCGCCCGGCGCGGAACACGCGCAACGAAGTGAGCATGCGCGTCGGCTATCCCTTCAAGTCGACAAGCCGCCCCTTCGCGACCATCGGCAACGACAAGTTCCAGATGTTCTCCGGCGTCAAGGAAGGCGGCGAGCATCGCTTCTGGGCCTGGCTTGAGAACCCCTCCGAAGAGAGCAAGATGGTGAAGGCGCTCCGCGCGGGCAGCTCCATGGAGATCAAGGGCACCTCGGAGCGCGACACGCTGACGACCGACACCTATTCTCTCAAGGGGTCCTCGGCCGCGCTCGGCAAGATCGACGAAGCCTGCAAGAAATAAGGCGGGAAACTGCCGGTTGTCGGCGTAATTGGCGCTTTGCGCGCCCTCTGTGATATGAGAAGCACTCAAGCCGCCTTGCCCTTGGGGCAAGCGCGGCGAGACGCATTTTTATTTGGCCGATCCCTGAAGATGACGACGCTCGACATAGCGCATGACAAGCAGAGCACCGCGCCGGCGGGCGCGCTGACGGCGCCCGCGCCGCATCCTCTCCGGCCAAGCCTCGTCGGACTGACCCGGCCGCGGCTCATGCAGGCGCTTGCCGATTTCGGCCTGCCCGAGAAACAGCTTCGTATGCGCGCCGGGCAAATCTGGAACGGCATCTACAATCGCGGTCTGACGGATTTCGACGGCATGACGACGCTCTCGAAGGAGCTGCGCCAGACGCTCGCGGCGGCCTTCGATATTTCGCGGCTCGAGGTCGTGACCGAGCAGAAGTCGGTCGACGGCACACGGAAATGGCTGCTGCGCCTCCCTTCCGCCGTGCCCGGCGTTCCGGGACCGGAAATCGAGATGGTCTATATCCCGGAGGAAGGACGCGGCACGCTCTGCATCTCCTCCCAGGTCGGCTGCACGCTCACCTGCACCTTCTGCCACACAGGCACGCAGAAGCTCGTGCGGAACCTGACCGCGGGCGAAATCGTCGGACAGATCATGGTTGCGCGCGATGCGCTCGGCGAGTGGCCGGACTCGAATCGCAACTCGGATGACCGTCTCATCACCAACATCGTGATGATGGGCATGGGCGAACCGCTCTACAATTTCGAGAATGTGCGCGACGCGCTGGAAGTGATTTCGGACGGCGAAGGAATCTCGCTGTCGAAGCGGCGGATCACGCTCTCGACGAGCGGCGTCGTGCCGATGATCGAAAAGGCCGGCACCGAAATCGGTTGCATGCTCGCGATCTCGCTCCACGCCGTGAATGACGAGACGCGCAACAAGCTCGTGCCTCTCAACAAGAAATACCCGATCAGGGAATTGCTCGAAGCCTGCCGGAATTATCCTGGCCTGTCGAACGCACGCCGCATCACCTTCGAATATGTGATGCTGAAGGATGTGAACGATTCGATCGAGGATGCGAAGGAACTTGTTCGCCTGCTGAAGGGCATCCCCGCGAAGATCAATCTTATCCCCTTCAATCCCTGGCCGGGTTCGCCTTACGAGTGTTCGGACTGGGCGCAGATCGAGAAATTCGCCGACTTCGTCAATCGCGCGGGCTATGCGAGCCCCGTGCGCACGCCGCGCGGCCGCGACATCATGGCGGCCTGTGGACAGCTCAAGAGCGAGACGGTAAAGAAGCGCGCGAGCGAACGGTTCAGAGAAGCTGCGCAACCAACCGGCTAGATGCGCATTACATCTGCGAACGGACGAGCGGAGCCACCCCATGAAAGCCGCCATCTATCGCTGGAAGGTCGCGCCCGGAGACGAAGAATATTTCGCGCGCCGCTGGCACGAGATCACACAAGACATCATGCGCGATCATGGCGGCGGTGGATCGCGTCTCCATCGCGCGGAGAATGGCGACTTCGTCGCCTATGCGCGCTGGCCCAGCAGGCAAGCGCGCGACAAGGCCTTCGCCGATTATTCGAAAGACCCGAACCGCTCCATTCCACAGCGCGAGGGCAAGGCCAAACTCGTCGAGGAAATCTGGCTCGACATTACAGATGACCTCCTGATCCCCGAAGCCGACCTGCCCGCGCGTTTCCGCGGAGATTAGCGCTTCGCCCAGTCGAGCGCCGCTTCGAGCCTGTCATTCCCCCAGAACAATTCCTCACCCACGACAAAACTCGGCGCCCCGAATATCCCCTTCGCGACAGCTTCCCCTGTCTGCAACTTCAGACGATCCTTGTTCGCCTGCTCGTTGGAACTTGCGAGAAGCGCTGCCGCATCAAGACCGAGAGAAGAAAGAATTTCAGAAAGCACAACCTCGTCCGAGATGTCCTGCTGTTCGGCGAAGTTTGCGAGATAGACACGCCGCGTGAGTTCCGGACCCCAGTCCTCGTCCTGTCCGAGAAGCGCGAGGCGCGCCGCTTTCAATCCGTTCTGCGGAAAACGCACCGGCTCTTTTAGCGCGAGGCCCTGCGCCTCGCAAATGCGCGCCATATCGCGCCACATATATCTGCCCTTGGCGGGATAGATGTTGAAGGGACTGTCGTTCCAGCCCTGCGACCCGAAGATCGGCCCCAGCAGGAAAGGCCGCCAGACGAGCCCGACGCCCGCCTCCTTCGCCGTCTGCTCGACGCGCATCGCCGCCGGATAGGAATAGGTGCTCGCGAACTCGTACCAGAACTCGACTTTCATGAATGCCGTTCCCCAAACAAGAGATGCGCGAGCCTGCCGCAAAATCGCGAGGGCAGATAGCTCGCGCCACGCAATGCATCTTGCATCCGCTAGACCCTTGTCTCCGCATCGAGCTTCAGCACTTCGGCAATCTCGCGAATGAAACCGATATCCTCCACGAAGGCGCGTATGTGATCGCTCTGGCGCAGATCCTTCCATGGGGAAGGCTGGGCGAAATATCCCCGCCTTCCGTCAATCACGAGAAGAAGATCGCCGCCATCGAACGCCGCCTGCAAGGGCCCGTCCGCAGCCTCAGCAAGCTTCACAAACCGCTCCATGAAGGCGGGCGTGAGAAGGTAGCGCGCCTCCACCTGGTCGCTCGAGAAGACCTCGAACATTTCCTCGAAGCGCGGGTCTTCGAGATGCACGCGCTCCCCGTCGACACCGGCATGGCTCATTGAATTGAAAAACGAGCCGCGGTCGCCACGCACGATCGTCCGGCCCTCGAACCGTTTGGGGAAAGCATAGCGGGCAACGAGTCCGCGAAAGACGAGATCGTAATCGTCGCGCTTGTCCCGCTTCACCCGTTTCTCGAGGAAGGCTTCGGCGAGCTCGAAGGGAACGCCGTCGACCTCACCCATGACGTGATCCTCGAGGGACTCGCGGTCGTAGCCCGGAAGGAGGCTGCAGCGATTGAAGGGCGCGAGGTAATTCTCCGGCGCTTTCGGCGAGTAGACATAGCCGAAATGCCCGAAGACCTTCGCTGAAAGCTCTTCGGCGAATTTCCGTCCCCAGGTAAGGACGGAAGTGAGCATGAGGGCCCCGATGATGACGATGACGATACTGCCGAAGAGCGCAAAGCCTCGCGCATCCTCGTCTTCGATGAGCTGCGAGGAAAGGGCGAAAGCGACAAGCCCCGCGGCGGCAACCGGGACGGCCCGCCGAAGCGCCTGGCGCAGCACGAGCTTCCGCTCCGCTTCCTTTTCCTCGATGAAGGGGGCTATTTCCCGCGCAAAGAAGCCGTCGAAGTCTCCTGCCGGCGCCATCGCCTCACGCCATCAGCTTGTTGAGGTCCACAGGTTCGCGGGCGGCCGGGTCTTCGACTTCGTAGAAGGGGAAGGGCTGGACATTCGCAAGGCGGGCGATGATCGAGCCGGGGAATATCTCGACCGCATTGTTGAGCCGCGTCACCGCCGAATTGTAGAAGCGGCGGGCGGCGGCGATATTGCCTTCCACTTCCTCGAAGGTCTCCTGCGCCCGCGTCACGGTCTCGGCCGAGCGAAGCTCCGGATAGTTCTCGGCCACCGCAAAGAGCCGGGCCATGCCCATCTCGAGCTTCCTCGAAGCGTCGAGATGCTCCTCAACCGCCTTCGGGTCGTCCTTGGCATAGGGCGCCGCCACCTTCGCCCTGAGCGCCGTCAGCCCTTCCAGAAGCTCCTTCTCGTGGGTCATGAACTTCTGCGCCAGCGCCACGATGTTGGGCAGCAGGTCGAAACGCTGGCGAAGCTGCACATCGATCGAGCCCATCGCCTCGCGGACCTCGTTCCGCCGCGTGATGAGGCTCGCATACCAGGCATAGCCACCAATGAGGACAAGCCCCGCAATAACCAGCAAAACCACCGACGAATCCATGGGTCACCCCCTCGAAAAGGCCTCGTTCGGCCGATTATGGCAGGCAAAGCCTCTCCCGTCCCCTGCTTCGGGCCTCCCCTTGCCGCAGCGGTCGATTTGCCTATAGTGCGCCGCAAAATCGACCCTTCACAAGGTGACGAAATGAGCGCCGATAAATCCGTGAAAAAGGTGGTCCTGGCCTATTCGGGCGGACTCGACACCTCGATCATCCTGAAATGGCTTCAGGAGACCTATGGCTGCGAGGTGGTGACATTCACCGCGGATCTCGGCCAGGGTGAGGAGCTGGAGCCTGCGCGCAAGAAAGCCGAGATGCTCGGCATCAAGGAAATCTATATCGAGGACCTGCGCGAGACCTTCGTCCGCGACTATGTGTTTCCGATGTTCCGCGCGAACGCGCTTTATGAAGGCGTCTACCTGCTCGGCACCTCGATTGCCCGGCCGCTGATCGCGAAGCGCCAGATCGAGATTGCCGCGGAAACGGGCGCCGATGCCGTCTGTCACGGCGCGACCGGCAAGGGCAACGACCAGGTCCGCTTCGAGCTCGGTTACTACGCGCTCAATCCGGGCATCAAGGTGATTGCGCCCTGGCGCGAATGGGACCTGACCTCGCGTACCAAGCTCATCGAGTTTGCCGAGAAGCACCAGATTCCGATCGCGAAAGACAAGCGTGGCGAAGCGCCCTTCTCGGTCGATGCGAACCTTCTGCACATCTCGGCCGAAGGCAAGGTGCTGGAAGACCCTGCGCAGGAAGCGCCGGAATATGTCTATTCCCGCTCCGTCTCGCCGGAAGAAGCGCCAGACAAGCCGACCTATATCGAAGTCGGCTTCGAAAAGGGCGATGCCGTTTCCATCGATGGTGTGAAGATGTCCCCGGCCACGCTGCTGACGAAGCTCAACGAGCTTGGCGGGGCAAACGGCATCGGCCGTCTCGACCTCGTCGAGAACCGCTATGTCGGCATGAAGTCGCGCGGCGTCTACGAAACGCCAGGCGGCACGGTGCTGCTCGCCGCCCATCGCGGCATGGAGAGCCTGACGCTCGACCGCGGCGCTGCACATCTGAAGGATGAACTCATGCCGCGCTATGCCGAGCTCATCTATAATGGCTTCTGGTGGAGCCCGGAGCGTGAGATGCTGCAGGCGCTGATCGACAAGAGCCAGGAGATGGTGACCGGTACGGTCCGCCTGAAGCTCTACAAAGGCTCGGCGACGGTTGTCGGCCGCTCCTCGCCTTATTCGCTTTATTCGGAAGCGCACGTCACATTCGAGGATGATGCGGGCGCCTATGACCAGAAGGACGCGCAGGGCTTCATCAAGCTCAATGCGCTTCGCCTTCGCCTGCTTGCGGCCCGCAACAAGAAAGTCGAGAAGTAAGAGTAATGCGTATCGATGCCATCCCGATCGGCAAGAACCCGCCGGAAGACATCAACGTCATCGTCGAGGTCCCACATGGGGGCCATCCGGTGAAGTATGAGCTCGACAAGGAATCGGGAACGCTCTTCGTCGATCGCTTCATGCACACGGCCATGCAGTATCCCTGCAATTACGGCTTTGTGCCTCACACCCTGTCGGACGATGGTGATCCGGTGGACGTGCTCGTGGTGAGCCGCATTCCGGTGGTGCCCGGCGCGGTGATCCGCTCGCGGCCCATTGGTGTGCTGATGATGCATGACGAGGCAGGACAGGATGAGAAGATCCTCGCCGTGCCGGTCGAGAAGCTCAATCCCTACTACAAGAACGTCCAGAACTATTCGGACATGCCGGATATCCTGATCCAGCGGATCACCCATTTCTTCGAGCACTACAAGGATCTCGAAGAAGGCAAATGGGTGAAGGTTGACGGCTGGAAGGATGCCTCGGTTGCCCGAGAACTTATCGTGAAGGCGATCGAGGCCGCCAGGAAAGCCTAACCGGGACCAGCCAAGGCCGGCATCACGCGGAACCTCAGGGAAGCTGCCACGGCTCCTCCGGTCCGAGCACATGCCCGGCCACTTCCTGCATCAGCTCCTTTCCCCGGTCGGAATTTGTGAGAACGACCACTCCCGACCGGCGGGAGGGATCAATCACCATCATTCCCCGCATGCCGATATTGGCACTGGTCTGCCAGAGCGTCAGGCCGCCTTCGCGTTCGCGCGTGCCGAAGCCGAGACCCCATCCGAACCTGTCGTTCCGCGTCTCCGCTATGAGCGTCCGGTTCTCGACCATGCTCGCACGCAGCGGCGGACCGACGAGTTCGCCATCGACAAAGCCTTGAACGAAAAGAGCCAGATCGTGTGCGCTCGACCTCAATGAAAGCGCCGCATTGAAATCGCCGCCGTCACGGGCGGGAAGCGGAACCTGCCACCCCATGAAGAACAGGCTCGCAAGGAAGACGACGCCGAAAAGGAACGAACTGGAGGCTTCGCGGCGTACACCCCGCGTCACCACACCATCCGAACGGCCGAAGCCGAAAACGAAACGGAAATACTGGATCGCCGCGGCGATGAGGACGATGGCGACAAGCCAGGCGAGGAAATAGCCGAGGCAAAAGATGAGCGCCCATCCACCCTGCAGATAGTAGAGCAGAATGCTCGAGACGAGGGGCGCCAGCACAGCCGCAGGAACGAGATCGAACGGTTCGAGTTTCAGCCTGTGAAATCCGAGGCGCACGACAAGAAAGGTCGCCAGCGCCAGAACGGCAAAAACCGCCACCATAGGCCCTGCGAATGCGAGGATCGGAACCCAAAGCGCGTGATGCCCGCGCGCAACCTCGTTTACCAGCCCCTCCGGAATGACATAGCCCGACGAGGACATGCCGAGCGGCCGAAACAGCTTCTGCCGCATGAGGCGATCGAAAGGCATGCCCTCGATCTCGGACATCACATGGGCAAGATAGACATAACCCATGCCGGAATATCGAAAGTTCGTTCCCGGTTCGAAATCGATACCGCGCGACCCGAGCCTCACACGGTCGGAAAGGCCAGAACGATGCGCCAGGACATGACGAAGCGTGATTTGCCGCGAGGCTTCCCTGTTCGGCAGCCAGGGTGTCTCCAGATATTGCGACAAGGGTTCGTCGAGCGACATTTTCCGCTCCCGGACCATGAGCATCGCCGCATAGGCCTCGAGAGGAAGCCCCAGCCCCCCCACTTCGAAGAGCGTATTGGGCGTAACCGGCTGATCGCCGTCCGTATCGGCAATGCCATACCCCTTCTCATAGACGATACGCCCATCCGAAACGACGGCCAGCGCGACGCCGGGAACGCCAAGCTCCTGCATCCGCCGCTCGACAAGATAGTCCAGCGCATGCCGCATTTCCGCCCGCGGCCAGGCAATCATACCGGCCTCGGGATCGCTTTGCGCCCGGACGCTGTGTGGCAGGAGACACAATACCGCCAAAAGAATCATGGCGAGGATCGGCCAGGATTGACCGGCACGATCCGGGCGGCTTATTCCTTTGCTCTCACGCCAGATGGAGCGTTGATGTCTGTATTCGGAGAAAAGCGCGGCCGCTGAAGGGTCATTTCCCTTCTTGCATGGCCGATCCACGGGACGGGATCCCGCACGTGCGGCGCTATGGCCCGCGCGGAGCGTGAGCCCCGCCATGCTTTGGCTTTTCTCCGGAACTCTATCCATGAATATCTCGAAATTCGAGCAGCGCACGCTCCATGCGCTCGCGCGCGGCGGTTGCATCCGTGTCGAAAAAGACGACAAGGGCAAGATCGCTGAAGTTGCCTGCGTCACGCGCGAAGGTTGGGTGCTGACCGATTGCACGCTCGCCACCTTTCGCCGTTTGCGTAAACGGCGGCTCATCGCTTCGCGTGACGGCAGCCCCTATCGCATTACCCGCGAAGGTCTTCACGCCGTTCGCGCGCAGCTCGACAACAAGTGACAAGAAGGCAGAAAGCGAGGGGCACACCGGGAGCCGCATCTAGAGCGTGCCCTCGCCATCGATAGGCATACGCGGCATCTGGAAGTTGAGGCGAAGCGCGTCGATGCTTCTCGTCGTCTCTTCATCCAGAGGCCCGCGTGCTTCCGCATCCAGAATGGCGGAGAGTTCCTCACGATTTTTCACTCCCAGCACCAGCGTATCGACGCCCTGCATGTGAAGCGCATAGCGATGGGCGACGATGGCGGGATCCTCACCGAGCTTTCGGCAGAGCGCACGGAAGGGCGCGGCCTTGGCGTAGTCGCGCATTTCCGGATCGTCCCTGCCGAGCGGCCGGTCGATCTCCGCCGTCAAGGCGCCGGCCTGGACTGCGCGGATGCCCATAACGCCCACATGATTGTTCTTTGCGGTACGGATGATATTCCGGGGTTCCGGCGGTTCTTCATATCGCCGCATGCCGCCGGGTGAATCGAGAATATTCGTCACCGCCTGCACGGCCGCAGGCTTCGGCTCTCCTCTGAGCACATCCATGATACTGCGCGGCAGGCCGGTTCCCGTAATCCCCCAATCGCCGATCAGCCCCTTTGCCTTCAGCTTCTCGAATGCGGGCACCACCTCGGAAAAGAAGGCAGTCCAGCGCACGACACCGTAATCCTCATAGTCCGGATCGTTTTCGTAGGCGTAGTCGTCGGGGCAGATATTCGAATGGAGAAAGAACAGATCGGCCTGTTCGCGTTTGAGCGTCTGCAGACTGCGCAGCAGCGATTTCTCGAGCCGCTCGCCGATGCTTGCGAGATGCCTTTGCCCAACCATGCATTTGGTGGTGACCCTCACATCCGCGGGCCAGGCACCGCCGAACATCTCTCCGGCCACCGTCTCCGCTTCGCCACGTCCGTAAAGCGGCGCGAGATCGATCAGCGTGATGCCGCTGTCGATGGCGAGCCGAAGCGTCGCAACTGCCTCCTCCCGCGAGGTTTCGCCCCAGATTTGACCAAGACCGCCGCCGCCGAGACTAAGCGCGCTGACCGGCCAGAGTTTTCCGAGGTGACGCATCTCCATGAAATTCAGAAGTCCTTCGGCAGTTCGATGTTCTTGCTGCGGCAGGCAGCAATGACCGTGTTCCGCAAGAGGCAGGCTACCGTCATGAGGCCGACCCCGCCGGGTACGGGCGTAATGGCGCCGGCGACCTTTGACACGTCGTCGAAATCGACGTCGCCGACAAGCCGCGTCTTGCCTTCGCCCTTCTCCGGAGCGGGTACGCGATTGATGCCGACATCGATAACGACCGCCCCCTTCTTAACCCAGTCGCGTTTTATCATCTTGGGCCGGCCGACGGCCGCAACGAGGATGTCGGCCTCGCGGGCGATGGCAGGCAGATCGCGAGAGCGGCTGTGAGCGATCGTGACCGTGCAGTTCTCGCGAAGCAGCAATTGCGCGACCGGTTTGCCGACGAGGTTGGAGCGCCCGATGATGACGGCATGTTTTCCTGTCAGGTCGCCGCAGGCTTTCTTCGCCATGATGAGGCATCCCTCGGGCGTCGCGGGGACCATCGCGGGCAACCCGCTCGCGAGGCGCCCCGCATTGAGCGGATGAAGCCCGTCCGCATCCTTCGACGGGTCGATCGCATCGATCACGTTCTGCTGGGAAATGTGATCCGGCACTGGAAACTGCACCAGGAACCCGTGCACATCCGGATCGGCATTGAGTTCGGCGACCTTCGCCAGCAGATCCGCCTCGCTCGTATCCGCGGGCAGTCTGTACTCGTAGGAGTTCATTCCCGCTTCCTTCGTCGCGAGCCCCTTGTTGCGGACGTAGACCTCGCTGGCGGGATCGTTGCCGACGAGCACAACGGCCAGTCCGGGGGTAAGCCCGTGCTCGCTCTTCAGCCGCGTCACTTCCGTGGTGACGCGAGCGCGCAACTCCGCCGAAATGATCTTGCCGTCGATGATGGAGGCTTTGGCCGAAGACGTCATGAGGGCACCTCGTTGTCTGGTTAGGGTGCCCAGGCGAGCGGCGCATATGCCCTGCGCTCCACGGTGGTTCTCTCCACCTCTTCTCGCCAGTCACGCAAGGGCAGCGGCACTATAATAAGGACCTCCACCTCCCGGCAAGCCTGCCCCTGCATCGTTTCGGCCAGTTTTAGGGGCTTTCGAGCGAGGCGCCGATATGCGCCATCAGCTTTTCGGCATCGCCCTCGATCTTGACCACCTTGATCCGCCCCGTTTCGCCGGACAAGAGCGACAGCGAAGAGCGAGGCACCCGCCATGCTTTCGCAAGGAGCTTCAGCACGGCGTCGTTCGCCTTGCCCTTCTCCGCGACGGCGGAGACGCGAAGTTTGAGATAGGGCTTGCCATCCGCGTCCTCGCCCCGTCCCTCGATCCTGTCGGCCCCGCCACGGGGCGTGACGCGGAGACGGACGGTGATCCCGCCGGGACCGGACCGGAAAGGCATCGCCGTCAGTATCGGCCCGCGCCGAGCCACATCGGAATGTCGTAGCGGATCAGGTTCTGGATGAAGAAGAGCAGCAGAAGCAGGATGACCGGCGAGATGTCGAGGCCGCCCAGATTGGGCAGAAGGTTGCGGATAGGCCGCAACACGGGTTCCGTCAGGCGATTGATCGTATCGACCACCAGATAGACGAAGCGGTTATGCGTGTTGATGACGTTGAAGGCGATGAGCCAGCTCAGCACAACGCCGATGATGATCACCCAGATATAGAGAGTGATGAGCGTGTCGATCAGATTCAGAAGGGCAATCATGGGGGCTCGCCATTGGTTGGTTCGTGCGGATGGGCGGCTCACGCATCGGCCCCGGAAGGGGCCGGAAAACCGGGTGCCGGTGTTTCCGGCCCCCTGAGATGTAAACGGGCCGGGCCGGGGGTTCAAGGACGGGATTGTCCAGCCGTCAGCGGCGACCGGAGGCCCCGCCCTCTCTTGACACCTCGCCCGCCGCCGCCTAAGAAGCGGCCTCCAGCGCATGAACGCGCAGGGCTCCGGGGCCGTAGCTCAGTTGGGAGAGCGCCTCGTTCGCAATGAGGAGGTCAGCGGTTCGATCCCGCTCGGCTCCACCATTTTCCGGAAGCCCCCCCGATAATCTGCCGGAATTTCAGGCCGTTTCGGCCTTTATTTCCGTCTCGTTCTCATGCGGCAGCCATTGATCCAGAAAGCGGTCCAGCCAGGCCCGTAGCGTTGCGTCATGTTGCGCGCGGCCTTGGTAATGAAGCTCGGCCGGCTGTGCGCCCGGCCGGCTCAGCCGTTCCTTCCCGAATTCGAGCCACGCCTCCATCATCGGCGTGGTGAGCTCAGGGTGAAACTGGAGCCCATAGGCAGCCTTGCCATAGCGCATGGCCTGAACCGGGAAATCCGTACCTTCGGCAAGCTGCACCGCCCCCGAAGGCAGGTCGAAGCCCTGCTGATGCCACTGATAGACATGCTGTGGATCGTCGAAGAGATGGCGGCCTTCCCTCGTCGGTCTGATCGGGTAATAGCCGGCCTCCACCCGTTCATCCGCTGGGGAATAGACACGGGCGCCGAGATGACGTGCCATCATCTGCCCGCCGAGGCAGATGCCCAGAAAGGGCTTCTCCTCCTTGAGCGGCACACCGATCCACGCCGTCTCCGCCTTGATGAAGGGAAGCTCGTCATTGGCGCTCATCGGCCCGCCAAATATCACCGCCGCCTCATGCCCGCTCATGTCAACAGGCAGCGGATCGCCCAAAGCCGGGCGTCGTATATCGAGTTCGCAGCCGCGCCGGATCAGCGCCTGGCCGACCCGGCCGGGACTGGATCTCTCCTGGTGGAGAACGATGAGAATGCGGCGACCCATGCGAGCTTCAATGTGGGGCTGCCCCCCGATGGACGCAAGGCCCCCGGCGGAGGCTCACATGGCGCTGATACCACCGTCGATCTTGATTTCGGCGCCGGTGATGAATTTCGATTCGTCCGAGGCCAGATAGAGCACGCAATAGGCGACATCGTCCGGCTCGCCCACAATGCCGAGCGGCACCTGCTTGGCGAGCTTCCTCACAAGCTCCTCCTTCGACATGCCGCGCGCCATCCCGTCGAGAATCGGTGTGTCGATGAAGGTCGGGTGGATCGAGTTCGAACGGATCCTGTAGCCGCGCTTGGCGCAATGAAGCGCGACGGATTTGGAAAGCAGCCAGACGCCCGCCTTCGCCGCATTATAGGCCGCCATGTTGTGGCCCGCGATCAGCCCCGCGATCGAGGACGTATTGATGATCGAGCCGGGGGCATGCGGCACCATGTAGGGGATCGCATATTTGCATCCGAGAAAGACGGAATCGACATCGACCGCCTGAACCTTCTTGAAGGTTTCGAAATCCGTATCCTCGATCGTCGTACCGCCGCCGATACCCGCATTGTTGAAGAGCACATTGATGCCGCCCATCGCCTTGTCGGCTTCGGCAAGCGCGTCTTTCCAGTGGTCTTCGCGCGTAACGTCCAGTCCAACGGCAAAGGCCATGCCCGGACATTCCTCGTTGATCTCGGCGGCGACTTCGGCGGCCCCCTTCTCGTTGATGTCGGCAAGCGTCACTTTCGCACCCTCGCGCGCAAGCATGATCGCCGACGCCTTGCCGAGACCCTGCGCCGCGCCCGTCACGAACGCCATCTTGCCTTCAACGCGGCCTTTTCTTTCCTTTTTCATGATCCTCTTCTTCCGGAATTTGGAGGTATTTCAAATGCTTATAGCATCGCCGTATTTGTCGGAACGCCCAGCAGCAAACGCCCTGTGAGTTCGTAGGTCGCGTCCGATACCATCATGTGCTGGGTCGCCACATGCACATCGCGGAACTGCCGTTGCAGCGCGGAACTGCGATAGACCGAACTGCCGCCCGCCAACGTGTACATGAGATCGACGGCCTTGGTGGCCGAGCGCACGGCATGCGTCGTCGCCAGCCGCAGATCGCGGCGATGCGCGACCGTGATCTCGCCATTCCTTGTCGCCGCATCCCAGGCTGCGTCGATCGCTTCCATGAGATAGGCACGCCCCGAACGTGTCAGCGCTTCAGCTTCCGATACATCGAGATGCGCCTTGGCGCGCAGCGCCAGCGGCTTCGACGAGCCTTGCGGGGTCTTACCGCCTGCAAGGTCGACAAGCCCGTCGATCGCACCGCGCGCAAGGCCAAGCGACACGGCGGCAATGCCGATGCCGAGCAACCCGAATGTCGGGAAGCAGTAAAGCGGACGCGGCAGGGGCTTGTCGCTGACAAGGCTCACGGCCCGCGAGGCCGGCACGAAGAGATCCGTCACCTCGAAATCCGTGCTGCCCGTGCCGCAAAGGCCCGACACGTCCCATGTGTCGTGGAGATGCACCTGATCGGCCTCGAAGATCATCATGCGGTTCTGCGGGATGCCTTCGGCGGCCATTTCGGGCTTTCCGTCATCGCCAAGGATCATGCAACCGCCCGAAATCCACTGCGCATTGCGCGAGCCCGAACCCCATTGCCAGCGGCCCGTGACACGATAGCCTTCGACGCCCTTCTCGCTCGCTCGCACGGCCTTGCCGCGCGGCGCGAAGACGCCCGCCGTGATGGTAAGCGGATCGCCGAAAATGCGCTTCGCCTCCGAAGCTTCGAGAAAGGCCGCAACGAGACCCGAAGTCGCACCGATAAAGACGCACCAGGCCGCCGAACCATCGGCCTGTGCGATACGTTCAACCACTTTCACGAGTTCGCCCGGGTGGCTTTCAAGTCCGCCATAATCGGCGGGGATGCAAAGCCGGTAGAACCCTGCCTCGGCAAAGCGCGTTGCAATATCCTGCGGCAGAAAACGATTTGCCTCGATCTCGGCGGCGCGCGCCGCGATCTCGGGCGCAAAACCCTCCGCCGCCGCGAGTAGGTCGGCACTCGTCTTCGTCGCTGTCTGCGTTGCGGTCATACCGCCCTCCCGTTTCTCAGGCGCCGAGCTTCAGCCGGTTCGCGATATTGTTCTTCTGCATGTTGGACGAGCCGCCGACGACGGGCAGGCTCACCGCGTCGCGCATATAGCGCTCCATATCCATCTGATCGGAGAGGCCATAGGCGCCGGTGACGCGCATGCACATCTGTGTCACTTCCGCTGCGCCTTCGCAGCAGAAGAGCTTCGCCATAGACGTCTCGACCGAGCAGGACCGGCCCTGATCGGCAAGCCAGGCCGCGCTATAGAGCATGAGTCGCATGGCGCGCACTTTCGTTTGCGCTTCGGCAAGCGTGTGCCGCACGGCCTGATGGCCGGCGATGGTCCGGCCGAACTGCACACGTTCCTCAGAATAGCGCCAGGCATCGGCAAGTGCCGCTTCGGCAAGGCCGAGCGCACAGGCGGAAAGTTCGAGCTTCTCGACTTCGAGAGCCCGCCCCGCCAGTTGGCTCCATCCCTTGTTCCACATCGCCTCACCGCCAAGAATATTCGCGGCGGGGACGCGCACATCCTCGAAGACCACATCCTTCGTCTCGACGCCGCGAATGCCGAGATGACCGAGCGGCGTGATGGTGATGCCCGGCAGCTTCGGCGGGATGAGCACGATGGAGAGATTCTTGTACTTCTCTTCCTTGGGGCCCGTGCGCAGCAGGCAGAAGATGTAATCGGCAATATGCGCGCCGGTGCACCAGCGCTTGGTGCCATTGATGACAAGCTCGTCGCCTTCGCGCCGCGCCGTCGTCTCTACGGTGGCAAGATCGCCGCCGACATTCGGCTCCGAAAGTCCGTAGGCGAATAGAAGATTGCCCGATGCGATGCGCGGAAGTAGCTCCTGTTTCTGAGCCTCGCTCGCGCTTTCTCCAACATTCATGCCCGCATAACAGACCGCCATGATGTAGGGGCAGGCAACGGCAACGGAACGCTTCGCAAGCTCTTCGATCACCGCCATTGTCGCATAGATGTCGACACCCGAACCGCCATGGCGTTCTTCGACCGTCAGCCCCATCATTCCCATGTCGCCGAGCTTTCGCATTACCTCGGCTGGATAGATATTCCCCCTGTCCCATTCCCGCGCCTTTTCTCGCGGCATCTCCGCTTCGACGAAGCGGCGCGTCGTCTCCCGCAGCATGCGCACATGTTCGGGCTCGTCGAAATTGAGCGGCATGTCCGTCATCGTCGCATCCATCTCTCAGCGCCCCGTAAAGGCGGGCTTGCGTTTTTCGAGGAAGGAGCGAACCGCTTCCTTGTGGTCCTCCGTCGTGAAGGTGAGCATCTCATAGCCGATCGACGTATCGAGGATCGAATGGGCGAGCTGTTTCAGACCGATATTGACCGACACCTTGCTGTATTTGATTGCCTGGATCGCGCCGCCGGCGAGCTTGTCTGCAAAGGCCTCGACGCGCGCATCGAGCTCGTCATCGGGCACCACATGATTGATGAGGCCGATGCGCTCAGCCTCCTGTGCGGGCACGGGATCGCCCGTCATCAGATATTCCTTGGCGCGCGCATAGCCGACAAGCTGCGGCCAGATGATCGCGCCGCCGTCGCCCGCCACGATTCCCGCCCGCACATGGGGATCGGCGAAACGCGCATTGTCGCTGGCGAAAATCACGTCGCACATGAGCGCGATGGTTGCGCCAAGACCGACGGCCGGCCCCCGCACCTTGGCGATGATCGGCTTCTCGAGATCGAGCAGGGAAAAGACGATGCGTTTTGCCTCCGCCGCATCCGGGCCCTTCTCTCCCGCTTCGAAGCCGCGCTTCATCCAGTTGAGATCGCCACCCGCGGAAAACGCCGCTCCCTCGCCTGTGAGAACGATGATGTCTGAATCGGGGTCGTCTGCAGCATCCAGAAAGATGCGCGAGAGCTCACGGTGCATCTCGCCGTCGACGGCATTCATCAGCTTCGGATTGCTGAGCGCCAGCGTGAGTACGCGGCCCTTCCGGCTGGCCTTGATTCGCGTATAGCGGCTGAAGTCGACGCTCTCCGTCATTCTCTCCTCCCTTGCATGGCCCTGTGCAGGCTCTTGAAGGGGATTGTGACCTCAGGGCAGGCCAAAGGAAAGCGTGGCGGGGTTTGTTCCGGGTCAAAAAGAAACCCCGGCCGCCAGGCCGGGGTTTCCGTCTGTCCTGCTCTGCGGTGCCGGTCAGCTGTTGTCGTCGCCGACGACAGCCGTGATCTTGGCGCCAACTTCTTCGCGCGCCTTCTCCATGTCGTCGGGCATGACCTTGGCACCGGGTTCACCGAAGACGACGATCTGGCCTTCGGGCCCGTCGGTGACGGCCGCATAACCGAGACGGTCGGCGCGCGTCACTTCGGTGAAGCTCTTGCCGGCATTCTCGCTGTAACCGACATAGCCCTGCAGGCCGACCAGAACGATCTTGCCACTACCGAGTTGCACACCGCCGGCAATCGACTTGTCGGTCCCCGTTTCGACCTTCTGCCAGGTTGCCCCCTTGTCGAAAGAACGGAACGCGTTGCCGCGCATGCCGAACACCATCACGGAACCGTCGGCCATGCCGAAGCCGCCCCAGAAGGAACCTTCATACTGCGTCTGGATGCGGTTGAAGGTGCGGCCCTTGTCGGTCGAGTGATAGACAACGCCGAACTCGGCAGCAATGAAGAGGTCGCCATCCTTGTCGGCGAAGAGCTTGTTGAGATGGTAATCGTCGAGAAGACCATCGCTGAGCGAGCGTTCCTCCCAGGTTTCTCCGCCGTCATTGGTCTCGACCATGAAGGAGAAGGCCCCCATGGCGAAGCCGCGGTTCTCGTTCTCGAAATAGACCGTCATGAAGGCCATTTCGGATTCCGTGTCGTTATAGACGAGCTCCCAGTTCTCGCCGCCATCCTTCGTGCGGATGACCGTGGCATCGTGACCGACAGCGAAGCCTAGGTCCTTGTTGGCGAAGGTCACGCCCGTGAGCGTCGCCTGGGTCGGCACCGATTTGGCCTGCGTCCAGGTCACACCGCGATCGTCGGAGAGGACCACATGGCCGAATTCGCCCACAGCGACCAGACGGTCGCCGGCATAGGTCGCATCCAGCAACAAGGACTCCGCGGCGAGTTCGGACGGCACCGCATATTCGATTTCCGTCGATGCGGCTTCTTCCTGGGCGACCGCCGGTCGCGGGCCGAGGATGACAAGGGCGAGCGCGAAGGCGCACACGCCGGCAAGGGACATAAACCGCAGACGCGGCGCCCAGTTCGAGACGATCCGGGAAATAGACGAAGACATTACCTAGGCTCCTGCACTCGGGCGTTTCCGGCCACCGCCACTGCACCCTTCGCCGGTTCCCCCCGGGGCGGATGCGGACGCGCGGCGCGCCTCCTGTTTTGGTTTCTTATAACGGTTTTTCGTGTTTATACCGCATATTTCCCGATCCGTCTTCGACTCTCGCGGGATTTTTCACCCCGCATCGCCGGACAAGGTTAAGAGCCGCGGACCCGATCGCACATTCTCATAACAGAAGGCCGGACCCCGTTTCCGGGGCCCGGCCCTTGCCATTTCCAGTCCGCTTTAGCGGACGCCGAGCTGACGGATCGCGTTCGGCGTGTAGCGGTTCTTGTCCAGCTCGTCGGCGAAGTAGTTCACCGGCGGTTCTTCGTTCTGCAGCGCGAGCGCCAGGTAGCGGCCGGCCTGCAGATCGTAGACGATTTCGCCGGCGGAACCGCAGAGCGGCACGTTGTAGCGCTGGATCTGCTGGAGTTCCTGAACGCGCCAGAGCTGGCCACGGCCGTCATAAAGTTCGGCCGACGCAATCTGCCAGGCATCCTCGTCATTATGATAGACGCGGCGCGAGTAGACATGGCGCGTATCTGGACGCAGCTTCGCCTCGAATTCCCAGACGCGGCGCAGTTCGTAACGCACCTTGTCCTGGTTCAGGTGAAGCGGGCTCAGGAAGTCCTTGTAGGGCGTGGATTCAGCCACATAGGCATTGGCCGAGATCAGGCGCTTGCTCTTGCCGAGCACGGTCCAGTCGTAGCGGTCCGGCGCACCATTGTAGCCGTCGAAGCTGTCCGACGTGGACAGACCGTCCGAGTTCGTGCCGGGATTGTCATACGCGATGTTCGGCGCACGGCGCACGCGGCGGGTACCCGGGCTGTACTGCCAGGCCTGACGGGGCTGCTTTTCGGCGTTCAGGGCTTCGTACACCAGGATCACGTTACCCGCGGCACGGGCCGGGGCGATGGTGTTCGCGATGTAGTAGAGCGAGATGTTGTCGAGGTCCTCGGCACGTTCCGCGGAGGGGTCCGACCACTGGAGAATAGCCTCGTCCTGCACGATCTGGAGCGTGTAGTCGCCGCCGCGCGTAACCGGCGCCGCCGCGAACTGGCGGACAACCTTGAAAGCGCGATAACGCAGCGTGTGGTTCCAGATCATTTCGAGCGCATTGTTCGGGATCGGGAACGGCGAACCGAAAATGGCTTCGCTGACGCCCGAGCCGCCGCCGACGAGTTCGCCGACCGCCGCATTGCGCTTGTTGGCCTGATAGAACTTGTCCGGGAAGGCGCAGGTGCGGCGCGATTCATATACGTTCATCTTGTAGGTTGGATAGGCCTTGAGCAGGGCCTTGTAGCCCGGCGTCAGGATATCGTCGTACTGACCGGCGTTTTCACCCGTGATCGTGAACTTGACCGGATCGCTGGCGAAGGGGTCTGCGAGCTTGTCGCCCGGCTTGTAACTGACATTGCTGGGCACGGTCTGCAAGCCGCCGGTCCATGCAGGAATATCGCCGTCGCCGGCCTTTTCCGACCCCATCGGGGTGAGGTCCTGGCCCAGACGATTCACCTGGGCTTCCGGAACCTTGGCGAGCGCGCCGGTTGCGAACACGGCTGTCGCAAGGGCGGACACCAACAAGGTTGTCCTTTTCATATACGTTCCCTCCACTGGATTTCTTATGAGGCTTTCGGCGCCAGCTTTTGCCCTTTGGCTTTATGTACTGTTCACCGAGGCCGGTTTCCCCGCCTTACTCAAACGGGATGATAGCAAATTGGCCGAAGCTCGCAAATCGCACGCCGCGGATTCTGTGTCCTTCGCGCCTCTATTCGCCCCGATTTTCGGGCAGTTTGGCCCTTGTTTGCATTAAATCTTTTTAATGAACGGGAGTTTGCGGCCGTACCGGATTTCGATCTTGTCGTCCGTCTACGGACTATTCAGGCGGCCAGCGGTGATTCCTGACGCAGCGCAACATACAATGCCAACGCCGGCCGGTTCGCTTGCCCTCTCCATTCAAGGCGCCCGCGCATCGCGGAAATGAAAAAGCCCGGCGGTCGAAACCGCCGGGCTCATTTGCTTCACACATGTTCCGAAGGATCAGAACGCGTAGGAGACCGTCATCGTGACGAAATCCTTGTCGCTGGAAAAGTTCCTGTACTCGTTACCGAAACTGTTGGTGTACTGGATATTGGCACGCCAGGTATTCTGGAGATTGGCGTTGAGGCCGATGCTGATGGTCTTCTTGCCGTCGACGAAACCGGGGCCGACCGGACCGGCCGACACACCGTTCACATCATGCGCCCACTGAAGAACCGGCGTGAGCGTCCAGGCCGTTCCGAAAGCATTGTTGTAATCCGCGGTGGCCGCGAGGCGATAACCCCAAGAACTGGATGTCGCGTAAGCCAGTTTGCAGTCCGCAACCAGGGGGCTGGCTGCAGCCGCACCGCAGGCCGCATCGCCGAGAATCAACGCGGCGGCCAGATCGGGGTGCGTGGCTGCCGACCGCGGAGCGGCCAGCCTGTTGGTGCTGTCCGAGAGATCGGGAAGATACTGGAAGCCGACATTTGCGATCAGGATCATCAAGTCCGAACCGATCAGGGACGGAAGGGCCGCCGACGGGTTGAGCGTGCTGATTGTCGCAAGCTGACCCGTTATGACATCGAACTCGTCATAGCCCCGGATCACGTCGCCCGGCGCATAAGCGAAGCCGGCATTCTGGCTTCCCTGGCTCAGACAGCCGGGCGGCGATCCCGCGAAGGAACAGGCGTCGATGGCATCCAGTTCGGCGGAATTGATTTCCACGTCACTGAGCGCGAACGGCATATCGGGCGTAAACGCCATTTCGCCGGAAAAGGCCGACCCGCCGAAAAGCGGAATCGAGGTATTGAAGCTCGCGCCGATGGTTCTGACGTCATCGGGATACTGCATCAGGTAGTTCTTTGTCGCGGCCGTGGCACCCACGCCGGCCTCGAGAACCGTCAACCCGCCAGGGAGCACCGCATTTGTCGCGCAATCACCAAATGTGAATTGCCCGAAGTTGGCACACAAGGCCGCCAGGTCGGTATGCGGTCCGCCCAAGAGACCCGTCGTCGCGGCGCCGAAATCGCCAAGCGAAAACGTGCCGACCGGCACGACCAGGCTCTGCTGCGTGAAATACAGACCGAGATCCGTCCCCATTCCGAGGTTTTCCGCGTAATGCTTGATCGCCACGCCGAAGGTGCCCGTGTCGTCGCCCTCTTCGGACGCAAGCCGGGGAATCAGCACAGGACCCGGATATTCTCCGTTAAGCATGACATATTGGCCGCCCTCGCAAGCGGCGTCGGAGGTGCTGAAGAAAGTGCCGCAGGCATCCAGCTCGGTCTTCTGCCAGCCGAACTGCCAGAAAGCCTCCACCGTTACGCTGCCCGGCAGACCGATGGACGCGAACACGGAAGGCGTCGGCATGAGCGCCTCCTTCAGTTCCGAGCCCGGCGTGCGAATGGCGGTCACGTCGATCGGCAGGAAGGAGTTGATGCCGCCCTGAATGAAGAGGCTTTCGCCCCAGTTCACGACCTGCTTGCCGACGCGAACATTCAACGGCATGCCCGAGACGTCGAAATTTCCGTAAACGAAAGCATCGAGAATATCGAAGCTTCTGCCGCCGAAATCGCGCGCCTGGTCGCCGCGCGCCGCATCGACGAGGGGACGGCTGCCGAACCGGTTGTTCCTTGTACCGAGTTCTTCATTCACCCAGTAATCGTAGAACGCCTTGGTGCGGACGAATGCGCCGTAATTCCTCCACTGGAGATCGAAGTCGGTCGTGATCTTGACGCTTGTGGTGTACGGATCCCACTGATCGGTATTGACGTTGCCGTCATCGTTATTGATGCCCATTCCGGCGCCGTTTCCGGCAGAACAGCCTCCGTTCGGCTTCGAAACGAGCGTACAATCCTGTTTGGAGGTCCGGAACCCGGCGCCGACCGAAACCAGATTGTCGATCTGGAGATTGGCTTCCCCGAACTTGAATTCGACGGCATGAGCCGTTCCGACGGCCAGCAGCATTGCCGCACCCGTCATGCCGCCCAAAAACACTTTTTGGGCAATTCTTCTTTTCATGGAGCGATCCTCCTCGATCCTCGATGGCTTCACTAACTTTGCAGCCTGGTCGGGAGGTTGAATCGGAAAGCATTTCGACTGTTCCCCCCGGTCAGTCAGCATCCCTCACCCGCTAGCCGACATTTAAAGGGAGTTTGAGTCAAGCCCATGCGTTTGAGCTGCCACACACTGGATCGATATTGATGGTTTCTATGGCATTTATGACACGGCGGTAATGTCCGCTCCGGACTGTGGAGCCCCGCCTCCCGAAAATATTGCGCCGCACACTGATTATGTGCGGCGCAGCAAATCTCGATATCGAATCAGTTTCGGCAGAGGGCCGGTGCCCTTGGAGCCCTTGGCACCTCTAGTGCCCCATGCCGCCCGCCGGCCGGACCGGCGCAATAACTTCGATTTCGCCCGCCTTCTCGAAGACGAGCGTAACCGGCACGGATGCGCCTTCTTCCAGCACCTGCTTGAGGCCGATGAGCATGATGTGCTTGCCGCCCGGGGCCAGTTCGACGGTCTCCCCCGCCTTGACCGCCACGCCATCGAGCTTGCGCATCTTCATCACCATGCCCTCCATCGTCATGTCGTGTATCTCGACGGTTTCGGCCACGGGCGACATCGCGCCTGTAAGCATGTCGTCGGCACCGCCTTTGTTCTCGATCTTCACATAGGCGGCGCTTGTTCTGGTCGCGCTTTCCCGCGCCCAG
>DLCG01000018.1:0-11798 GCA_002480495.1 Rhodobiaceae bacterium UBA7804
ACACCGCCGGCCAGCTTGGCCAGACGTTCCTGCAGTTTCTCGCGGTCATAATCGGACGTCGTCTCTTCGATCTGCTTGCGGATCTGGCTGGTGCGGGCTTCGATGTCCGCTTTCTCGCCAGCGCCGTCGACGATGGTGGTGTCGTCCTTGTTGATCGAGACTTTCTTCGCCGTGCCGAGCATGTCGAGCGTGACGTTTTCCAGCTTGATTCCGAGGTCTTCAGAGATGACCTGGCCGCCGGTGAGGATCGCGATGTCCTCGAGCATGGCCTTGCGGCGGTCGCCGAAGCCAGGTGCCTTCACGGCCGCAACCTTGAGGCCGCCACGCAGCTTGTTGACGACGAGCGTGGCAAGCGCCTCGCCCTCGATGTCTTCCGCGATGATGAGGAGCGGACGGCCCGACTGCACCACGGCTTCGAGAACCGGCAGCATCGGCTGCAGGCTCGTCAGCTTCTTCTCGTGGAGCAGGATGAGCGGCTCGTCGAGCTCCGCAACCATCTTGTCGGCGTTCGTGATGAAGTAGGGCGAGAGATAGCCGCGGTCGAACTGCATGCCTTCGACGACGTCGAGTTCGGTCTCGAGCGACTTCGCCTCCTCGACCGTGATGACGCCTTCATTGCCGACCTTCGCCATCGCCTGGGCGATCATGGCGCCGATTTCCTTTTCGCCATTGGCGGAAATCGTGCCGACCTGCGCGACTTCGTCGTTCGACTTCACCTTCTTGGAGCGCTTCGTGATGTCCTCGACGGCGGCGCGCACCGCGATTTCGATGCCACGCTTGAGGTCCATCGGGTTCATGCCGGCAGCAACGGCCTTTGCGCCTTCGCGAACGATCGCCTGCGTGAGAACGGTTGCCGTCGTCGTGCCGTCACCGGCCGTGTCGTTGGTCTTGGAAGCGACTTCCTTGACCATCTGAGCGCCCATGTTCTCGAACTTGTCTTCGAGTTCGATCTCCTTGGCGACCGAGACGCCGTCCTTCGTGGTGCGGGGCGCACCGAACGACTTGTCGATGACGACGTTGCGGCCCTTCGGACCGAGCGTCACCTTCACCGCATCGGCGAGAATGTCGACACCCTTGAGCATACGCTCACGGGCGCTACGACCGAATTTGACTTCCTTAGCCATGTTTTCTTGATCCTTCTGAATTCATGAATCGGATGGTCCGGCAGGGCCAATGAAAAAGGCCCGCAGCCGGCTTGTGTCCGGTTACGAGCCTTACTCGGCGGCGGCCTTCTTCTTCGCGGCGCCTTCGAGCACACCCATGATGTCGCTCTCTTTCATGATCAGCAGCTCTTCGCCGTCGATCTTGACCTCGGTGCCCGACCACTTGCCGAAGATGACGCGGTCGCCGACCTTCACGTCGAGCGCAACAACCTTGCCGTCATCGCCGCGGGCACCCGGGCCCACCGCGACCACTTCGCCCTGCGAGGGCTTCTCCTGAGCCGTGTCCGGAATGATAATGCCGCCGGCGGTCTTGGCTTCTTCCTCGACCCGGCGCACCACGACGCGGTCATGCAGAGGACGGAACTTCATCTCTGGCTTCTCCTGTGTCCCAACCGCTAAGTTGCGGAAATTTATGATATTTTGTGGCTGTTAGCACTCAAAGGCAGTGAGTGCCAATGCCCGCGCGACAGATAGGCGCTGCAAGGGCCGGTGTCAAGCGCGCCGAGACTCTTTGCCAGGTAAAACGGGCTCAGGACATAACGAGGACGGTACCGCCGAAGCGGCGCTTCAGATGGCCGAGCAGGCTTGCCGCAAAGAGCGTCGCTCCCATGATCTCCATGATCTCCTCGACACAGAAGGCGACCTGGTAGGGGAGGCTTGTTTCGCCATAAGCCGTCAGCAACTTGCCGCCCACGGCTTCCATCCCGAGGGCTCCGCCGACATAAAGCGCGCCCGAAAGGATGAACATGAACCGGGTGCGGGCCGGCAAGGCGAGCAGGAAGGGCAGGTAGAAAAGGCCGAAAAGTCCGACCAGGACCGCTCCGGGAATGATCCAGGCGAAGTAGAGAAAGCCGCCGAGATCGAGGCCGCTGCGGAGCGGCTCGATGACGACTTCATGGACGCCGGTGGCTTCGTCGATCGAAAGTCCGATGAAGACGGGAATGAGCAGCAGCCAGTGAAGCGGATGGCTGCCGCCGCCGCGCTTCTCGGAAAGGGCTGCAAAGGCGAGAAGCATCGCCGAGAGCGCGAGCAGGAGCGAGCTGTACCAGGCCGGAAGACAGTACTCCGCATTGAAGGCCAGGTGCCGGAGATCCTTGGCGACCGTCTCGAAACCGAACGTCGTGACGTACCATTCCCGGAACAGGCCGGCAAAGACGACCACTGCCGAGGCGGCCCAGAGTGATGCGGCGAGGCTGCGCGGCCTCACCCGAAAAACGCTTTCAGGAACAGCGGGTTGGCGAGCACTCGCAGCTAGGTCAACCATTTCTTAGCCTCCCGTTGTGACACTCGGGCCTCGATGAATTCTTTTTCCAAGCAAGATGGGGACCAGGCACTCTCATGCTCCTGTCGGCCGGCTTGAAATCCGGGCGCGCGCCATCTGCCGCGCTCCGTCTGGCATTGGCGCTTGCCTATGCCGCCAAGCCTGCGCGGCTGGGGCATCCGATCGGATATGTCAGACTGCTTGTCGAAAAACTCTTCCGCCCGGCGAAGAGTGTTTTTGCGCGCAGGCCAGATGAGGCGTTAACCGTCCCGGACGGGCTCGTCGATCTGGGCGGCGAGATGACCCCCGAACGGCTTCTCGCCGCCTATCGCCGAGGCATCTTTCCATGGTGTCACATGGGTCCCGTCAAATGGTGGTCGCCGTCGAAGCGTGCCGTCCTCTTTCTCGAGGAGAGCCGTATCGAAAAGAATCTCCGGCGGCTCATTCGGCAGGGCAAGTACCGCGTCTCCTTCGACGAGGCCTTCCGCGAGGTGATGGAAGGCTGCGCCGAACCGCGCGCGGGAAGCTACGCGCTGACCTGGATTTCGCCGCGCTTCATGGATGCCTATGCAAGGCTTCATGAGTTGGGGCATGCCCACTCGGTGGAAGTGTGGGACGAGGAAGGCAACCTCGCGGGAGGTCTCTACGGCGTCGCTTGCAATGGCGTCTTCTTCACCGAGTCCCAGTTCGCGCGGAAGCGGGATACGTCGAAAATCGCCTTCGTCGTATTGAACCGGCACCTTCAACACTGGGGTTACCGGCTCAATGACGGCAAGGACATGACGGGGCACCTCGCTGCCCTCGGCATGCGCGATATTCCGCGTGCGGAGTTCGAAGGAATTTTGCGGGAAAACGAAAGCGCTGGCCTGCCGCCCGGACCCTGGCGCATCGACCCGGAACTCGATGTGGCGGGGTGGAAGCCCGAGGCAGCCGCCTAGGCGCGCAAGCCCCGGAGCGTCACACGGATGATGGCGGCTAGTTGCGCCCGGAAACTCTTTTCGTCGGGTGCCTTCTCGGCTCCGCATGCAGCAGCGATCAAGGCTTCAGCCGCCTGTTCCTCTGTGAGGCCTACGGCTTTCGGATCGAGTTCACCTGCCTTCACGCCCTCGCGCACCAGATGCCGGACGGCATTGTGGAACTGATCGTGGACCTCGCCGAAAACATCTTCGGAAAGCCGCGAGCCGCTGTCGACGAGTTCGGCCGCATGGGGGCTGGAAAGAATCCAGCGATAGACGAATCCGAGCTTCGCTTCCATCAGCGCCGTAAGTTTGGGCTCCAGCGGAAGGTCGAGCGCCTCGGCCTTCGTCACGCCCTCCGCGACCTGTTCCGCGAGGGAGCGGCAGATCGCCTCGAAAAGCTCGTCCTTGCTCTTGAAGTAGAGATAGAGCGTACCCTTGGCGACTGCGGCCGCGCGAGCGATGTCTTCCATCGAGGTGCGCCGATAGCCGTAGTGACGGAAGAGATCGAGCGCGGAGGTGATGATCACTTCCCGCTTGTCCACCGTTCCCGCGCTCTTGCGGAGGGCGCTGCCCTGAGCCTTGGACATCTTGTCGAAGCTTTCCTCTCTCGCTGCCGCGCCTAGCGCCTTATGGTGAAGGGGCAGGTGCGCCCCACGGGAACCACCATCGTGCGCACGGTATCGCCGCAGGTGTAGTAACAGATCTTGCGGGCGCCGCTGCGCTGCTGGTTCGAGAGCGAGCAGGTCGCCTGCGCATATTGCTCATAGGCAGGTTTGCTGCTCATTTCCTTTTCCGTTTCGCCCGTCGCAAGCGCCGCGAGCAACATCATTGCCGTAAGCGTCATCGATCCCATAAGCCACCCCCCTTCAGCCTGGTTCGAAATCGCAGTCTAGCATCTTTGCGCCTCTGCTTTTCAAGACGTCGAGGCGAGGGCAAATCGCGGCATTTGTGCATTCGGCGCGGGGATGTAGGATGCCGCGCCTGTGGAATGACCGAGGGGAAACCGACAATGACGAGTGAAGCAGTGGAAGCGGCAAGGGCGCTGATCGGCATGCCCGGTTCGAGGGCGAAGATTCCCACTCCCGCGCTGGTGCTCGACCTTGACGCCTTCGAGCGCAACGTGGCGCGCATGGCCGAACACTGCAAGGTGAATGGCCTTGGTCTCCGGCCCCATGCGAAGACCCATAAATCCGTGACCATCGCCAAGGCGCAGGTAAAGGCGGGCGCGCTCGGCGTCTGCTGCGCGAAACTCGGTGAAGCGGAAGCCATGGCGAAGGGCGGCATCGAGAGCATTCTCATCACATCGCCCGTCGTGACGGCGCAAGGCATGGAGCGGCTGATGACGCTCAATGCGCGCATTCCCGATCTCATGGTCGTTGTCGACAGCACGGAAAATGCGCGCGCGCTGGCCTCGCGCGCCTCGGAAGCCGGACGCATGCTGAAGGTGCTCGTCGATCTCGATGTCGGCCTTCACCGAACCGGCATCCGGCCCGGCGAGGACGCGATGGAACTTGCCGAACTGCTTGACGCGGCGGAGTTTCTCGATCTGCGCGGACTCCAGGCCTATGCCGGACATCTGATGCACATTCATGATTTCGCGGAACGGCGCGAGAAGTCGCTTGCCGCGATGAAGGTGCTCGGCGAACAGCGCGACGCGCTGAAGGCGGCGGGCATGTGCTGCGACATCGTTTCGGGCGGCGGCACGGGCAGCTACAACATCGATCCCGAGGCGAAGGTGCTGACGGAGCTGCAGGGCGGTTCCTACATCTTCATGGACAAGCAGTATAATGACGTTGCACTCGGCAATGGCGCGAGCTTTCCCTTCGAGACCTCGCTCTTCGTACAGATGTCGGTCGTCTCGAACAATACGAAGAATCTCGCGACGACCGATGCGGGCTTCAAGTCCTTCTCGACGGACGCGGAACCGCCGGTGCTCTTTTCCGGCGCGCCGGAGGGGGCGGGTTATTTCTTCTTCGGCGACGAACAGGGCGGCATTCTCCTGCCCGACGGCGCGCATCTTCCATTAGGCAGTGTACTGACGGCCATGACCCCGCATTGCGATCCCACGGTCAATCTCTACGACAATTACTACGTGGTGAAGGAGGACCGGCTGGCCGATATATGGCCGATCGAGGCGCGCGGAAGAAGCGCCTGACAAGCCAGCTCTGCGGGGATAAATGGCCCCGAAAACGGCCGACCGTCATCGAAACGTAATAAAAACGTCACAAAGAGCCGGGATATCCCCGGCTCTCTTCCGTGAGCGGTTCCAGAAGACGGGGGGCGTGCGGAAAGGAGGGACGGGAAGGGTGCTTTCTTCGTCTCCGGTAAAAGAGCCTTCGCCGTGCCTACGGAACTTGTCCCCGGTTCGGGGGGCGGAAAAAAGTAATCCCCGGTTTCCGGCCGTCCTTCACCCGCGCCCCAGTTCCTTGTGAAGCTGCTCCCACAGCGGGCGGCAGTCGACGACCGTTCCCTCGCGCATGGCGCGGTCGGCGGCCATGACGGTGAGGCCCGCGACCATCGCATCGTAAACCTGGACCGGGAAGGGCGCGCCGTCGAGAAGATGGGCGGCGAGATCGCGGCCCATCTGTTCGTCGGAACCATAATGCCCCTCGACACTTGCCGGGAATTCCTCCGTCTGCGGATCGCCTGTTCCGAGCGCGTCCCGGAAGGTGAGGCGGTTGGTCACGAGGTCCGCTTCCATCGCGCCCTCGGTGCCCGCGAAATACCAGCGGCGCTGAAGGATGCCCGCATGAGTATTCGCATGGAAGGACATGCGGATGCCATTCCCGTATTCGATGATGGCAGTCTGATTGTCCACGACGTCGGCATCGGACCGGAAAGTGCTGTTGCCAGCGTTCCAGCCCGCGCGCCAGAGCGAATAGGGCGTCTCTCCGCCGGCATAGGTGCGTTCGGCAAGCGCTTCGTTCTCTGGCGTGAAAATGGAGCGCGCGCCGAAGCTCGCGACACGGACGGGAAGCGCGCCCGCAAAAAGGCGGTAGAGGTCGAAATCGTGACAGCACTTGTCGAGCAGGAAGGAGCCGCCGTGGCGCTCGTGGCGGCGCCAGTCGCGCATGAGAAAGGCACCGTGCTCGGGATGGAGATGCTCGTTACCCTCGAAGCTGACGAGGCGGCCGATGCCGCCCGCGCCGAGACGGCGCGTGACGGCGGCGACAAGCGGCGAAGAGCGCAGCACCAGCCCGACGATTACGGAAGCCTCGCCATGCGCGCGCAGCAGACGGGCCAGCTCCCATGTCTCTTCTTCCGTGCGCACCACCGGCTTTTCGGTGAAGACGCGGATGCCCGCTTCGAGGCCCGCGCGGATATGATCGAGATGAAGATGATTTGGCGAACCCACCATGAGGAGATCGGGCTTCGTCTCCGCGAGCATCTGCGCGACATCGCCGTAAGCCTTGCCGGTTTCGATGCCGCGGCGCTCGAGCATGGAGCAGCCCGTGGGCGCGGGATCGGTATGGGCGACGATCCTGATGTCGGGCGCCGCGGCGGCGAGATTGCGGATGACGGTCGCGATGCGCCGTCCGAGGCCCGCGACGGCGATCGAGAAAGTACCGCTTGTCTTCATGGGAGAGACTTCTAGCTGTTAGGATGCGCCCGGTGCGCGAAGCCCGATGAGGAGTGGGCAGTATACTCTCCAACCCTCCCACAGGGGGAGGGTGGAATGAGAAGGAAGTCGAAAGAATGCGGATCGGAATCCTGACGGGCGGCGGCGATGTGCCGGGCCTCAATCCCTGCATCAAGGCGGTGACGCGGCGCGCCATCGAACATGGCTGGGAGGTTCTGGGCTTCCGGCGCGGCTGGGCAGGCCCGCTCCATTTCGATCCCGACAACCCGGAAGCGGGCGAGGAGCATCTGATGCGCCTCGACAACGACGCGGTGCGCACCATCGACCGGAAGGGCGGCACGGTGCTGCATACCTCGCGCGTGAACCCGAAACAGATGAAGGAGGACCAGCTTCCCGATTTCCTGCAAGGGCGCTTTGCGCCGGGCGACGACGGCACGGTGGATTGCACGAGCCATGTGGAGCGCGTGCTGGAACATCTCGGCATCGACGTGATGATCACCATCGGCGGCGACGGCACGCTGTCCTACAATGCGCATCTGCATCGGCGCGGCGTGAAGGTCGTCGCGATTCCCAAGACGATGGACAATGACGTTTACGGTACGGACTACTGCATCGGCTTTTCGACGGCGGTATCCCGCTCGGTCGACTACATCAATGCGCTCCGCACCTCGACGGGAAGCCATGAACGGATTGCCGTGGTGGAGCTGTTCGGGCGCCATTCGGGCGAGACGGCGCTCATCGCGAGCTATCTCGCGGATGCGGACCGGGCCGTGATCGCGGAAGTGCCTTTCAACGTCGAGAAGCTCGCCGAGCTGGCCGCCGCCGACCGCCTGGAGAATCCCGCCCGCTACGCGATGATCGTCGTCTCGGAGGGCGCGAAGATGGTGGGCGGCAAGGTGCTGACGCAGGACCAGACGGATGAGGCCGGCCGCAAAAGGCTCGGCGGCATTGGCGAAACGATTGGCGAGGAACTGACGCGCCTCACCGGGGTCAACACGATCACGCAGTCACTGGGCTATCTGATGCGCGCGGGCGCACCCGACGCGCTCGACCAGATGGTGGCCAAGGGTTTCGGCACGCTTGCCGTGCAGCAGATCGCGGAAGGGCGCACGGGATTCATGACCGCGGTGCGCGACGGCAACTACACGACTGTACCGGCCGACACCTGCGTGACGGGAAGAAAGCGCGTCGATATCGATGCGTTCTACGATACGGGGACCTATCGCCCGCGCGTGGCGAAGGTGCTCGGCATGCCGATGTTCTTGTACTGAGAATTATGAAGAAGACGCGTCATTGCGAGCGACTGGAAGGAGCGAAGCAATCCAGGGGCGGCAGGCACGGAGCAAGCGGCCCCTGGATTGCTTCGTCGGCTTCGCCTCCTCGCAATGACGACGAAGGGGAAGAGCCGAACGAAGCCTAGCGCTTCAACTGCATTGTCTGGCGGCCTTCCTCGCCCTCGCCGCCGATGACGGTGAAGCCGAAGCGGTGATAGAGCGAATGCGCGTCGTTGGTGGACAGCATGATGCGCGAGACGGGAGCGAGCGCCGGATCGTTGACCATCGTCTCCACGATCCACTTGCCGAGCGCATTGCCGCGGTGAACCGGCAGGATGTAGACATCGCTCATCCAGGCAAAGCGCGTGTAGTCCGTGACCATCCGGCCGAAACCCGCCTGCTCGCCATCCGGCGAATAGAGCCCATAGGCGCGGGAATTCAGAATGCTCGTCCAGAGCCGCTCCGGCGACACGTCGCGCGCCCAATAGGTGGCGCCAAGCATCTTGAGGATCGATTCCCTGTCGAGGCGGGATTTGTCGGTGTTGATTTCGAAACCGTGTCGGCTCCAGGAAGAAATCTCGGACGAACTCATACGCTCACTCGTTTACTTTCTTCTTGTTGTTTCCGGGGCCCCTTAACTGGCCCCCGCGCGTTGGGCATAGGCCCAGGCTTCCTCCGCAAGCGGACGGACATTCGCCGCCATCTGCCTTGCATGTTCACTGGAAGCCGTACCGTCCCTCACCCGCCCCGCGATTCCCTGCAGGATACCGGCAAGACGAAAGAAATTATACGAAAAATAAAAATCGAGATTTTCGATACCCTTGGGACGGTTCGTCCGCTCGCAATACATGGCGATGTATTCCTCGAGCGTGGGGATGCCGAGCTCCTTGAGATTCGCCGTGCGGATCGAGCCGGTGCCGCCGCCCGTACCCTGGCCGGGCATCACCCATTGCATGAGGCTGTAGGTGAAGTCGCCGAGCGGATGGCCGAGCGTGGAGAGCTCCCAGTCGAGAACCGCGATCACCTTCGGCTCCGTCGGATGGAGGATCGTATTGTCGAGACGGTAATCGCCGTGAACGATCGATGTCGAATCGTCCTGCGGCACGTTTTCCGGCAGCCACTCCATGAGCTTGTTCATCTCGGGAATGGTTTCCGTTTCGGAGGCGAGATATTGCTTCGTCCAGCGCGAGATCTGCCGCGCGAAATAGTTGCCGGGCTTGCCGAAATCGCCGAGACCTATCTTCTCGTAATCGACCATGTGGAGGCTGGCCATCGTCTCGTTGAGCGACGAGTAGATTTTCCAGCGCGTCTCCTTGTCCTGATCCGGCAGCAGCGGCTCCCAGAGCACGCGGCCCTCGACCATGTCCATGATGTAGAACATGGTGCCGATGACGCTGTCGTCCTCGCAGAGGCACCAGGTGCGCGGCGCGGGAAAGCCCACGCCATGCAGCGCGGTGATGACCTTGTATTCGCGGTCGACGGCATGTGCCGAGGGCAGGAGCTTGCCCGGCGGCTTGCGGCGTAGCACATATTTGCGCTTCGGCGTGACGAGCTGATAGGTCGGGTTCGACTGGCCGCCCTTGAACTGCTTCACGGTGAGGGGGCCTTCGAAGCCTTCGACATGGGCGGCCATATATTCTTCGAGACGTTTCTCGTCGAACTTGTGGCTGTCCGCCACGTCCTTCGTGCCCGAGAACTGCTCCTGCCGGCTGGCGTTTGCGTCGCTCATTTCCGTTTCACTCCCCGTACCGGTTTCGTCGTTTTCTTTATGCGCTTTGCGTTTCGCGCTCGATGGCGCGGAAGCCGATATCGCGGCGGCAGAAGCCTTCCGGCCAGTCGATCCTCGCGATCGCCTCATAGGCGCGGGCCTGCGCCTCCGCCGTCGTGGCGCCCGTCGCCGTTACATTGAGCACGCGCCCGCCCGTCGCATAGATGCGGCCTCCCTCGGCCTTCGTGCCCGCATGGAATATCTGCACATCATCGAGCGCGGCGGCCTGCTTCAGTCCCTTGATTTCGGTGTTCTTGCGGTAGTCGCCGGGATAACCGGCGGCGGCCATGACCACGGTGAGCGCCACTTCGTCCTTCCAGCTTATCTCCGCCTTGTCGAGCGTGCCGTCATGGCAGGACTTGAGGAGGGGCACGACATCAGACGCGAGCCGCATCATCAGGACCTGGCACTCGGGGTCGCCGAAGCGCGCATTATATTCGATGAGCTGGGGCCCGGTTTTCGTGATCATCAGGCCGGCATAGAGGACGCCCTTGTAGGGCGCGCCCTTGTCGCGCATGGCGCGGACGGTGGGCTCGACGATCTCCTTCATCACGCGTTCGGTGAGTTCGGGCGTCATGACGGGGGCGGGCGAATAGGCGCCCATGCCGCCCGTGTTCGGACCTTCGTCATTGTCGAAGACGCGCTTGTGATCCTGCGCGGCGACGAGCGGGCGGACATGCTCGCCGTCGCAAAGCGCGAAGAAGCTCGCCTCCTCGCCTTCGAGGAATTCCTCGACCACGACTTCAGCGCCAGCCTCGCCGAAGCGGCCGCCGAAGATCGCGTCGATGGCCGTTTCGGCCTCCGGCATGGTCATGGCGATGATGACGCCCTTGCCGGCCGCGAGCCCGTCCGCCTTGACGACGATGGGGACGCCATGCGCGGCGATGAAGGCCTTTGCCGCGGCGGCATCCGAAAAGCGGCCGTAAGCGGCGGTCGGGATGCCGTATTCGGCGCAGATATCCTTGGTGAAGCCCTTGGAGCCTTCGAGGCGGGCGGCTTTGGCGCTGGGGCCGAAACTCGCAATGCCCTCGGCGTCGAGGCGGTCGACAAGGCCCTTCACCAGCGGATCCTCGGGGCCCACCACGACGAAGCCGATATCCTTCTCGCGGACGAAGGCGACGATCGAATCGAAATCATGGGCTGAGAGCGCCACGCATTCCGCGACTTCCGCGATGCCGCCATTGCCGGGGGCGCAATAGAGCTTTCCGCATTCGGGGCTCCTGGCGATGGCCCAGCAAAGCGCGTGTTCGCGGCCGCCAGAGCCGATGACGAGAATATTCATGAGGGTTGCCGTTCCCTGAGCTTCCGGAGACCGCGGCCGAGCCTTTCGGGCGAAGGGCTTGGGGCGCGAGGGGGTCCCTTGTAACATGGGGTCCCGCTCCGGCAAACCGGGGCGGCGATCCGCCCGAGACAGCCGAAAGAGCCCCATGACCCCTGCCGACCGCGCCGCAGGCGCCGCGCCGAACAATGCTCACGAATTTTCCGTAAGCGAGATCTCCTTCGCGCTGAAGCGGACGGTGGAGGAGACCTTCGGCCATGTGCGCGTGCGCGGCGAGATCACCGGCTACAGGGGTCCCCATTCCTCCGGACATTGCTATTTCGGCCTCAAGGACGACAAGGCGCGGATCGACGCCGTGGTCTGGCGCGGCGCGTTTCAGAAGCTGCGCTTCAAGCCCGAAGAAGGCATGGAAGTGATCGCGACGGGGAAGCTCACGACCTATCCGGGAAGCTCCAAATACCAGATCGTGATCGAGCATCTGGAGCCTGCGGGCGTCGGCGCGCTGATGGCGCTG
>DLCG01000018.1:12109-18722 GCA_002480495.1 Rhodobiaceae bacterium UBA7804
GCTGATGGCGCTGCTGGAAGAACGGCGCAAGAAGCTCATGGCCGAAGGGCTCTTCGCGCAGGAGAGAAAGCGCCCGCTGCCCTTCCTGCCGGAAGTGATCGGCGTGGTGACGAGCCCGACCGGCGCCGTGATCCGCGACATTCTCCACAGGCTGCAGGATCGCTTTCCGCGCCATGTCATCGTCTGGCCGGTGCGTGTGCAGGGCGAGACGAGCGCGGGCGAAGTGGCCGCCGCGATCCGCGGCTTCAACGCGATGGAGAAGGGCGGGAAGCTGCCCCGGCCCGACGTGCTGATCGTCGCGCGGGGCGGCGGCTCGATCGAGGACCTCTGGTCCTTCAACGAGGAGGCCGTGGTGCGCGCGGCGGCGGAAAGTGACATTCCGCTCATCTCCGCCGTGGGCCACGAAACGGATACGACGCTGATCGACTTCGCCGCCGACCGGCGCGCGCCGACGCCGACGGCGGCCGCCGAAATGGCGGTGCCGGTGCGCGGCGAACTCGTGGCGGATATTCGCGACCGCGCGACGCGGCTCATGCGGGCGGAGACGCGGCTCGTCGAACGCATGCGCTCGGAACTGACGGGGCTTTCGCGGGGCCTGCCGAAGCTGGCGGATCTGATCGCGCTGCCGCGCCAGCGTTTCGACAATGCGGCTGAGCGGCTGCGGGGCGCGCTGTCGCGCGTGACGACGGTGAAGCGCGGCGAGCTGCACAAGGTGGGCGCGCCTTCGCTTGCGCCGATCAGGCGGAACATGGCGGAAGCAAGGAAGCGCACGGTCGAACTGGCGGCGCGCGCGAAGCAGGCGGAGACGCGGCATCTCGGCGATCTCGCGCGCAGGCTGGACGGACAGGGAAAGCTCCTCGAAAGCTATTCCTATCACGGCGTGCTGAAGCGCGGTTACGCGGTGGTGCGCGACGCGAAGGGCGCGCCGGTGCGCGCGGCGGCGGGACAGAAGGCGGGCGATGCGCTGGAAATCGAATTCGCGGATGGGCGGCTCGGCGCCGTGGTTGCGCCTGGAACCGCGGCGGGAGGGGCCGCGCCGCAGGCCCCGAAGAAGCCCGCGCCGAAGAAGGATGGCGGGAAGCAGGGCACGCTGCTTTGATCGCGAGCGCGCGACCGGCTAAGCTGCGCCGCAAGAGGTGATGGAATGAACAGGATCGACAAGATTGGCGGCGGCGAAGCGGAACTCGTCTATGGCGACGGGGAATTCCATATCGTGCGGCCGGGCGCCTATGTGAAATGCGCGGTGACGGGCGTGCATATTCCGCTCGACGAGCTGCGCTACTGGAATGTCGATCTGCAGGAGGCCTATGCGACGCCCGAAGCCTCGCTGAAGCGCATGCGCGAGAAGGGTCTCGCCGGATGATGCGCCGGATCGCGCTCCTTGCCTGCCTTCTTCTGTCATTCCCCTTTTCCGCCGAAGCGCTCGAACTGACGGGCGAGATGGAGCAGGGCGGTCTCGTGATCGGCCGCGCGGAGCCGGGCGCGAAGGTCTCGCTCGACGGCATGATGCTCGATGTCGACGAGAGCGGCACTTTCGCGATGGGCTTCGACCGCGATCACGGCGAAGGCGCGACGCTCAACATCGTTTATCCGGACGGCAGGACGGAAACGCGCGCGCTCGCCATCGCGAAGCGCGACTGGCAGATCCAGCGCGTCGAGGGCGTGCCGCAGAAATATGTGACGCCGCCGCCGGACGCCATGGCCGCGATCGCGCGGGGCACGAAGCTGAAGACCGAAGCGCGCAAGACGCGCGCGAATGGCGCCTGGTTCACGGAGGATTTCATCTGGCCGGTGACGGGCCCGATCTCCGGCGTCTTCGGGTCGCAACGCTATTACAATGGCGAGCCGCGCCGCCCGCATTACGGCGTGGACGTTGCCGCGAAGACCGGCACGCCGATCGTCGCACCGGCATCGGGCCTCGTTACGCTTGCCGATATGGACATGTATTTCGAGGGCGGTCTCGTCTTCCTCGATCACGGGCAGGGCGTGACGACGCTGATCATGCATATGAGCCGCATCGACGTGAAGGCGGGCGACTTCGTGAAGCAGGGCGAGGTCATCGGCGCCGTCGGCGGCACGGGCCGCGCGACGGGGCCGCATCTCCATTGGGGCATGTATTGGCGCGGCGCCTATCTCGATCCCCAGCCGCTCGCAGGGCCGATGCCGGAGAACGGCGGAGCGGCGGGCGGGAACTAGCCCGCGAGCCGTCCGCGGCGCGTCTTCTTCTGTTTCGTCCAGCGGCTGTGCAGCCAGAGCCATTCATGCGGGCGCTCGCGGATGCGCGCCTCGAGAAAATCGTTCAGCTCCTGTGTCATGCGCAGCGTGTCCTCGACGGGATCGGCGCCCGGCTTCGCGGTGATCGGATTGTAGACCGTGATGCGGAAACTCGCGCCCTTCACACGCTCGACGCAGGCGGGAACGATGGGCACATTGTAGCGAACGGCGAGCCCGGCCGGCGCCGGCGTCGTCATCGCGCGAAGACCGAAAAGCTTCGCCTCGACGCCGTCATTCATCTTCTGATCGACCAGCATGGCGATGAACTTGTCCTCGCGGAGAAGTTTCACCAGCGTGCGCGCACCTTGCGGTCCCTTGGGCACCTGAACGACCTGCGTCGCGCGCTCCCGCAGCGTGACCATCCAGTCGTTCACGTAAGGATTGTTCGCATGCCGGTAGACACCGCCGCCTTCGAGCCCCTCGAGCTGCATCACGAGGGGCAGGATCTCCCAATTCGCGAAATGGCCCGAAACGAAGATGCCCCCATTGCCCGATGCGGCGAGCGCGCGAAGCATCTCCGCATGGACGACCTCGATCCTGTGGCGTTCCTCCGGACGCGCGAAGACCGGCAGATGCGCATATTCCGCGATCGTCCGGCCCAGATTCTCCCACATGTCGGCGACGATCTTCTCGCGCTCGCTGCCTGAAAGCTCCGGCATGGCGAGCGCGATATTCTCGCGCGCCGTCTCCGTGAAGGGCAGACGCGGGCCGATACGCCGCGCGATCCGGCCGCCCATATCGGAGGCGCGGTCGAGCGACATCGCCCCGAAGAAGCCGAGCGCTGCCTTGAGCGCGGCATATTCCAGCAAGTGTATGAGTTTGCCTTTTCGGGCCATACGCTTCGGCCGATTCCCGTTTTTGTGACAGTTGGCTTATAGCAGCTTCAGCGCCGCCTTGCGCGGACGAGGGCATCCGCGATGAGCGCCATCAGCGCGTCGATATCGCCGACGAGCGCGCGCACGGGCAGGACCTGGGCCGCCTCGGCGAGCCGCGCCCGCGCGCTGCCCGAAGGCGCGTGGACGAGCCGCGCCGCATCCTTCTCGGTGGTGATGAGGGTCGCACCGAGTTCGCGCGCGCGAACGAGAAGCCGAAGCGCATCGTTTTCCCGAAAGGGATGATGATCGGGGAAGGCGACGGTATCGGCGAGTTCGACGCCGAGCTCGCGCAGCGTCCGGAAGAATTTTTCGGGGCGTCCGATACCCGCGAAGGCAAGCCAGGGCCCCTCGGCGAAGCTGGGGGGCGAGGCCGGCCGGACGATGGAGTTGAAGACGGGGATGGCTCTCGCTCGCGCACGCGCGGCGATGCCGTCCCCCGCATGGCCCCGGCCTGTGAGGATCAGCGCGTTCGTGCGCGACAGCGCGTCGTCCATCCTCTCTCGCAACGGGCCTGCCGGTATGAGGCGCCCATTGCCGAGCCCGCTCGCGGCATCGACGACGAGAATGGAGAAATCCTTTTCGAGCGAGGGATTCTGCAATCCGTCATCCATGACGATGAGGCCCGCGCCGCCCCGGACGGCGGCGGCGGCGCCTTCCGGCCTGTTCGCCGCGACCCATACGGGCGCGGTGCGCGCGAGGAGAAGCGGTTCGTCGCCGACATCTTCCGCGCCGTGATGAGCGAGATCGACGCGGATCGGCCCGGTTTCGCGCCCGCCATAGCCGCGCGTGAGAAAGTGAACCTTCTCGCCCGCCGCGATGAGGCGTTCTGCGATGGTGAGCGCGAGCGGCGTCTTGCCCGTGCCGCCCGCGGTGATGTTGCCGATGCAGATAACGGGAACGGCGGCGCGCTCCGGCTTCGTGCTCGCGCGCCGGATACGCCCGGCAAGGCCGAAGATCGCGCCCGCGGGAGAAAGAAGCCTCGCCGCGAGAGGCGTTGAACCGCGCCGCGCAGGATACCAGAAGCGGGGCTCACGCATGATGGGCCTCCCTCTTCCGCGCCGGGGGAAGCAGGGCGAGCAGCGCTTCGAGCGTGCGTTCGGTCGCGCCGCTGTCCTCGCTCGCCAGCCGCTTCGCCGCCGCGCCCATGCGCTTGCGCTCCGTCTCGTCATCGAGCAGGCGGCGAATGGCAGCGGCAAGCGCCGCGGCATCGCCGACGCGCCGCATCGCGCCCGCGCCCTCGAAATCGGCAAAGGTTTCGGCGAAGTTGAAATCGGATGGGCCCGCAAGAAGCGCGCAAGCAAAGCGCGCCGCCTCGAACGGATTGTGGCCGCCGGTGCTGTCGAAGGTGCCGCCCACGAAAACGATCTCCGACAGGGAATAGAAGAGGCCGAGCTCGCCAAGCGTATCGGCGAGGTAGATTTCCGTGCCCGGAGCGATGCCGTCGCCTGCCGCGCGGCGCGCAACGGCGAGCCCCATCTCCGCAAGCTCGGCGGCAATGGCGGGACCGCGCGCCGGATGGCGCGGCACGATGATGGTGAGGAGATCCGGATAAGAAGAGGCAAGCGCCTTGTGGACTTCGCCCGCCGCGCTTTCCTCGCCTTCATGCGTGTTGGTCGCGACCCAGACCGGGCGCGTTCCGATCATGGGCGCGAGATGCGCATGTTCCGCTTCGCCGACGGAAAGCGGGGGCGCGTCGTGCTTCAGATTGCCGGGTTCGAGGACCTTTCCCGCGCCAAGCTCGCGAAGCCGCGCGGCGGAGGCGCGATCCTGCGCCATGATGAGGCTGAACCGCGAGAGAAGACCGGCGATGAAGGCAGGAGCATGGCGCCAGTTATGCGCGGAACGGGCCGTGATGCGCGCATTGACGAGCGCGAGCGGGATGTCCTTGCGGCTGGCGGTGAAGATGAGGTTCGGCCAGAACTCGGATTCGATCCAGACCGCGAGATCGGGCCGCCAGTGATCGAGGAAGCGCGCGCAGTAGTCTGGATGGTCGAGCGGTACATACTGGTGGAGGGCGCCGGCTGGCAGGCGATCCGCCATGAGCTTTGCCGAGGTGACGGTGCCTGTCGTCACGAGGACATGGAGCCCGGGAACCGCGGCGAGAAGACGCGAAACGAGAGGCAGGATGGAGAGGGATTCGCCGACGCTCGCGCCGTGAAGCCAGACAAGCGGTCCTTCCGGCCTGTCTTGCGTCGGAACGCCCAGGCGCTCGCAAAGGCGCGCGGGGTCTTCCTTTCCGCGGGCCTCGCGTCTGCGCAGGAGGAGCGGCACAAGCGGGGAGACCGCGCGCGTCATCGCCCTGTAGCAGAGAAGCCCGAGGGATGGCGCTTTTCCCGTCATGCCAAAAAAGGGCCGCTCAATGCGCGACCGCTCCCTTGTCCCGAGGACGCGGCGCGCGGCCGCAGATTTCCTCCGCTTCGAGAGCGACCGCGTTCAAGCCGTTCTCGACGCTGAGACGGGCGGCCTCGAGTTCCTCCGGCGTGGCGTCGCGCGGCACATAGATCGGCTCGCCCCAGACGAGCGCACCCCGGGAGAAGGGCAGGTTGATCGTGAACTTGTCCCAGTTGTTGAGCTGGATGCGCGCGCGTGTCGTGGCTGCGACCGGCACGATGGGGCGTCCGGAAAGGCGCGCGAGCATCACGATGCCTTCGCCCGCCCGGCGCGCGGGGCCCGGCGGCAGGTCGGCGGTGAGGCCGATCGAGATGTTCTCGCCGAGCGCGCGCACCATGGCGCGCAGCGCGCCCGCGCCGCCCTTTCCCTTCTGCTTGTAGGCGCGTTCCTCGCCCTTGGGAACGCCCGCGCCGCGAATGGTGCCGACGCCGAGGAAATGCATGACGCCCGCGACGATCTCGCCGTCGCCATGCTTGGAGACGAGGATGCGCATCTCGCGCCAGTTGTGCCAGAAGGTGGGCAGGATCATGTTTTGCCCGTGCCAGGTGGCCGCGACGAAGGGCTTGTCCTCCGCCCAGAAGCGGGCGGCAATGTCGCCGCGGCGCACTTCGAAGCGGCCCGTGCGGCGAACAAGCCGGATGAAGAGGGCGATCAGCCAGGACAGCGCCAGCATGGCTGTTTCGTTCTTTTTCTTCCCGTCGGACATGAAACTCTATTCTCCCGCGACAGCCGCCGTTGAGGCGCCTTCCCGCGCGGTCTGCGCAGCGGCATCCGGTTCTTCGATAAACTGGGAACGCGACAATTCGGCATAGAGCCCGCCACGCGCGACGAGTTCCGCATGATTGCCTCGCTCGACCACGCGGCCCTCGTCGATCACGCAGATCGTGTTGGCGTGCTTGATGGTCGACAGACGGTGCGCGATGACGAGCGTGGTGCGGCCCTGCATCAGACGCGAGAGCGCGTTCTGCACCTGGATTTCGGAAGCGGTGTCGAGCGAGGAAGTCGCCTCGTCCAGAAGAAGGATGGCTGCGTTCTTCAGCATGGCGCGCGCGATGGCGATGCGCTGGCGCTGG
>DLCG01000018.1:19017-57034 GCA_002480495.1 Rhodobiaceae bacterium UBA7804
GCTGGCGCTGGCCGCCGGAAAGCTTGAAGCCCGCCTCGCCCACAAGCGTGTCATAGCCCCTGGGGAGGGCCTCGATGAACTCGTGCGCGGCGGCATTCTTCGCGGCTTCCTCGATCTCGGCGTCGCTAGCGCCGGGCGAGCCATAGGCGATGTTGGCGCGGATCGTGTCGTCGAAGAGGAAGGGTTCCTGCGTGACGAGCGAACTCGCCGCGCGCAGCGAACTGAGCGTTACCTCGCGCACATCCTGACCGTCGATCAGGACGCGGCCCTCTGTCGGATCGTAGAAGCGGGGCACGAGGTTGAGGATCGTGCTCTTGCCCGCGCCCGAGGGGCCGACAAGCGCGACCGTATGCCCTTTCGGAATTTCGATATCGATGCCGTTGAGCGCCGGCGTTCCGTCGCCGTAGTGGAAATGCACGTTCTCGAAGCGGATCGCGCCATCGGTGACCTTGAGCGGCTTCGCATCGTCCGGTGCGGAAATCGACGGCTCGATGTCGAGAATGGGGAAGATGCGCGCGGCCGCCGCGACGCCCTCATGCATGAGAGCCTGCGTGTTGGCGAGCTTCTTGAGCGGTTCGTAGGCGAGCAGCATGGCCGAGAGGAAGCCGCCGAGATCGCCGATGGTAAGGAAGCCCGTTTGCACGCTGCGCCCGCCGAAATAGATCACGGCCGCGATGCCGATGCCCGAAAGGACGCCGGTCACGGGGCTTGCCATGCTGCGGGCCTTGAGCGCCTTGATCGCATGATGACGGACGAGGTCGATGGCGCGGGTGGTGCGGTCGATCTCCGTCTTTTCCTGGTCATATGCCTTGACGACGCGGATGCCCTTGAGCGCTTCCGAAATGACGGCGGTGAGATCGCCGGAGCCTTCCATGTTGCGTTTTGCGGCCTTGCGTGTGCGCTTGCCGAGCTGGCGCACGACGATACCGACCACGGGAATGACCGCGGCGCCCATCAGCGCGAGCTGCCAGTTGAGCCAGAACATGGCGCCGACCAGCGCGATGACGGTGAGCAGATTCTGGCCGAGATCGATCACCGATGTCGTGATGGTGTCGCGGACGCGGTTCGCATCGTAGAGGAAGCCGGAGAGAAAACGGCCCGAATGCGTATTCGATACCCAGGCGAGGTCCGCATGCATGATGCGCGAGAACATGCGCTTCTGAACGGCGGCGACGATGCGCTGGCCGATGGTCGCCATGTTGACGCGCGAGATATAGGTCGCGATCGCCTGAACCGTCGTCGCGGCGATGGCACCGGCGGAAACGAGGAGCAGCATCCATGCATCCGTGCCGACGATATTGTCGAGCGCGAACTTGATCAGCACCGGAACGACGCCTGTCGCGCCCGCGACCACGATGCTCGCGGCGAGCGCCACGGCCGCCATGCGCCAGTGCGGCTTGAGATATTCCCGCGCCATGCGGGAGATGACATCGCCCATACCGATCTCGGCCGCGGGTGGCGGCGTCGCGGAATCGGGGAGAAGCGTCGCCCCCTCTTCCTTTCGGCCGGGCTGGGCGTCGGTGGTCTTGCTCGGCATTCTGGCCTGTCTCTGCGGGGCGCGCCGGGCGCGCTCCCTTGTCACTGGGGTCCGCTCACGCGGGCCGGGTCGTTCGGGATGGGGCGGACAATATCACGGGCGACGCCCCGCCGCTATAAAGCCCGGAAAAGGTAAATGCTTCATTCGATTGACCTTTTTCGGGCAGCCCTCAGTTCAGAACGGCAAGGCCGATGGTGAGATAGGTGGCGAAGAGGACCCATGCCAGATAGGGGAGGAGGAGAAGGGCCGAAAGCCGGTTGTAGCGGGCGAAGGAGAAAATGGTCCCCGCGACCGCAATATCGAGGACGACGACCTCGACGGCAGCGAGCGTCGGGTTCTTCAGGCCGAAGAAAAGGATGCTCCAGGTGAGGTTCAGCGAGAGCTGGGCCCCGAAGATCGCCAGCGGCGGACCGGAGCGGTCGAAGCTGCCCGTCGTGCGCCAGACCAGCCAGGCCGAGATCGCCATCAGGAAGTAGAGGAAATTCCAGACGACCGGGAAGACCCATGGCGCCGGCGTGAGCGGCGGCTTGATCAGGGTCTGGTACCAGTCGCCGACGCTGGTCGCGGTGACGGCGCCGCCAGCCGCGGCGGCGAGGAAGACGACGGCCAGAAAGGCGAAGAGATAGAGCAGCGATGTCAGCGTATTCGGGCCGCCCGAGGGATCGGCGGCGCCTTTGTCCTCAATGCTCATGCTTTCCTTCTTGTTCTTCTTGTTCCGGGTCCATGAGCCGATGCAGATGGACGATGAAGTAACGCATATGCGCGTTGTCGACGGTGCGCTGGGCGGCTGCCTTCCAGGCCTTGTGAGCTTCCGCATAATTGGGGAAGACGCCGACGATATCGAGCTTCGAGACGTCCTTGAACTCATGGGCATCGAGATGCGTGAGTTCGCCGCCCAATACGAGATGGAGAAGCTGCTTGGACATGAAACCCTCCGGGACAGAACCGCTCCGAGCACGGGATTGAAGTCTAGCACGGCTCACCCTCAGGGGCGACGCCTAGCCGCGCCGTGGCGGGAGCTGCAGCGCGCCGACCTTCGCGAAAAGAGCCTCGTAGAGCGCGGGACCCGCCGCGAGCAGACTGGGATGCCGGGTGGAAGCGCGATTGTAGAAATAGGGCGTGCCGTCATGCGCGGTCATGCGGCCGCCCGCCTCGTGAAGGATGATGTCGGCGGCGGCGAGGTCCCAGTCGCTCTTGCCGTTGAGCGCAAGGGTCGCATCCGCCTGGCCGCTCGCGACGAGCGCGACGCGATAGGCGACGGAATTGCGGTCCGATATCTCCATCTCGGGCCAGGGCTCCGGCCATGCCGGATGCTTGAACATGGGCGCGAAGGCGATCATGCGGCAGCCTTCGATGCTGCGGCAGTCGCTGACATGGATCGGGCGTCCGTTGAGCTTCGCGCCCTTGCCCTTCTCGGCCTCGAAGAACTCCTCCGTCGCCGGATTGAAGAGGACGCCGAGCACGGGGCGGCCCGCTTCCACGAGCGCGACGGAGATGACGAAATGCGGGCGGCCCTTGGCGAAGGCCCGCGTGCCGTCTATCGGGTCCACGACCCAGACGAGTGGCCGGGAGAGACGCGAACTGTCGTCCTCCGTCTCCTCGGAGAGCCAGCCATAGCCGGGACGGGCGCCGCGGAGCCGCGCATGGAGAAGCTCGTTCACCTCGATATCGGCTTCGGTGACGGGCGTATTGTCATGGGTCTTGGACCATTGCCGGTGGTCCGTCCGGTAGAAGCGCATGGCGATGGCGCCCGCTTCGCGCACCGCTTCCTTCATCAGCGCGAAATCGGCGGCCCGCCCCTCAGCTTCCGGCAACGGTCATGCCCTCGACGCGAATGGTGGGCGCGTTGGTGCCATAGCGGAATTCGAGATCGTCCGCAGGCGTCATGTTGAGAAACATGTCCTTGAGATTGCCGGCGACCGTGATCTCGCTCACCGGATAGGCGATCTCGCCATTCTCGATCCAGAAACCCGATGCGCCGCGGCTATAGTCGCCGGTGACGCCGTTGATGCCCATGCCTATCATTTCGGTGACATAGAGACCTTGGCGGATGTCGGCGATGAGCTCCTTCACCGAAAGACAGCCAGCCTCCATGTAGAGATTGGTGGTGGAGGGGGAGGGCGGCCCGCCCGTGCCGCGCGATGCGTGGCCCGTCGTTTCAAGACCGAGCTGCCGCGCCGTGGCCGTGTCGAGCAGCCAGGTGGTGAGCACGCCATCCTCGATGAGATGAAATCGGCGATTCATCACGCCCTCGCCGTCGAAGGGCTTGGACCGCAGGCCGCGTTTCATATGCGGGTCGTCGACGATCGAGATGCCCTTTGCGAAGACGGGCTTGCCCATCTCCTTTTTCAGGAAGCTCGTGCCGCGCGCGATGGCCGAACCGGAAATGGCGCTGGCGAAGTGACCGACGAGCCCGCCCGAAACGCGCGGATCGTAGACGATGGGCACGGATTGCGACTTGACCTTGCGCGGGCCGAGGCGCCGCACGGCCTTCTCTCCGGCGCGGCGGCCGATCTCCGCGGCGCTTTCGAGATCCGCCGCGTGGCGCCGGGAGGAAAACTCATAGTCGCGCTCCATCGCCGTTCCCTCGCCCGCGAGAACCGAGCAGGAAAAGGAAGAGGAGGTGCCCGCATAGGAACCCGCAAAGCCGCCGCTCGTGACGAGGGCGACGCCGGAGCGCCCGAAGCTCGCGCCCGCGCCGCTCGAATTCGTGACGCCGGGTACGGCAAGCGCGGCTTCTTCCGCCTGCGCCGCGACCGCGGCCAGCGCCTCCGCGGAAGGGGCGGGTGACTTGTCCTCTATGTCGAGATCGGGCCAGTCGCGCGCGAGCAGCGCCGGATCGGCAAGACCGCAGAATGGATCCTCCGGCGCGACGCGCGCCATGGCGACGGCGCGCTCGATCATGGGGGCGAGCGCCGCTTCGGAAAGATCGGTGGAGGAGACGGTTGCCTGTCTCTGGCCGATGAAGACGCGAAGCCCGATATCGCGGCCTTCCGACCTCTCGACATCCTCAAGCTTGCCGAGGCGCCAGGAAACGCCGAGCGACGTGCCTTCGACGACGAGCGCCTCGGCCGCATCCGCTCCGGCCTTCCGCGCGCGCTCGACCAGATTGGCCGCGATGTCGAGCGCGGTTTCTGTGGAGGCGGCGGTGGCGGGGATGCTCATGGGGCGGGTCCGGTGGTGAAAGCGTGATCAGACAAGCGCATACCACAGGCAGCCGATACCGGCGACCAGCAGTGCGATCCAGGTGAGGAGTGTGCCGACGAGGCGTGGCGGTGTCGACTCGCCGGTGCGCGAAACGCCGATCGCATGGAGGATGCGGCCGATGGTGAGCGCGAGGCCCACAATGTGGAGAACATAGATCGACGCGGCGAGAAGGTGCAGCACGACGAGGCCGATCAGCGCGATCGGCGTGTACTCCACATTCACGATATGGGCGCGGCTCGCATTATAGAGCTTCTCGTCCTCGCCCGTGCCCGTCATCACGTTGGAACGCACGCGGTTCGCCGATACGCGATAGGCGAGGAAAAGATTGATGAGGATGTTGAGGCCGGCATAGACACCGACGATGGCGAGCGACGCGGAATAAAAGCCCATGGGTTCCTCCCTTGCCATGCCGCGCAGACCGGCCTTGTCAGGCCATGCTTGTCTCGCATCCCGGGGCATGATTCGATTTGCGACGGGGAACGCTAGCACGGGATTTCAGACATGGCATCCGAACCGGTGATCTCGGTCGAAATCGGCGACATCACCAAGATGAATGTTACAGCCATCGTGAACGCCGCCAATGAACGCCTGGCGCCGGGCGGTGGCGTCTGCGGAGCGATCTTTCGCGCGGCGGGCGCGGGCCTGATCGACGAGTGTCAAGCCTGGGGCGGCTGTCCGGCGGGCGAGGCGCGCATCACCGGCGGCTACAACCTGCCTGCCGAATGGATCGTCCATGCGGTGGGTCCGGTCTGGCATGGCGGCGGGGAGGGAGAGGCGGCGCTCCTTGCTGGCTGTTATCGCAATGCGCTCGCCCTGGCATCCGATTACGGGATGGAGTCGATTGCCTTCCCGGCGATCTCGACCGGCATATTCGGCTATCCGCCGGAGGAGGCGGCGAAAGTCGCCGTCGCCGCCTGCCGGGAACATGCGCAAACGCATGAACTTCCGCGGCGCATTCTTCTCGTCGCTTTCAGCGAGGAACAGGCTGAGCCTCTGAAGGCGGCACTCGGCGCCTGACTCAGTCCTCGAAGGGACGCCGCGACCGGAGCTTCTTCACGGCGCCGCGCTTCACTTTTTCCTCGACACGCTTTTTCTTCGCGGCGCGGCTCGGCTTCGTCGGCACACGGAATTTCGGCTGATGCGCGGCCTCCGCGATCATCTCGACGAGGCGCTCTATGGCATCCTCGCGGTTCGCCTCCTGCGTGCGGAAGCGGTTTGCAGTGATGACGATGACGCCGTCCTTCGTGAGCTTCGAGCCAGCGATGCGCTCGAGCCTTTCGCGGATGCGGGCATTGAGCGAAGGCGAGTGCCGCGCATCGAAGCGAAGCTGCGCCGCGGTCGAGACCTTGTTGACATTCTGTCCGCCCGGTCCGCCGGCACGAATGAAGCTGATGGAGATTTCATCATCTTCAATCGCAAGCTTGTCCGTGACGGGGATCATGGAATCACTTCCAGATCGGCTTGCCCGTGCCGGGAAGGCCGAGCTTCGACCATTTCTTCGTGACGGCTTCGATCACCTCTTCGTCCATGCGGATCTGGCGGCCCCATTCGCGCTTCGTCTCGGGCGGCCATTTGTTGGTGGCGTCGAGGCCGATCTTGCCGCCGAGGCCGCTTTCCGGCGAGGCGAAGTCGAGATAGTCGATGGGCGTGTTCTCGATCATCGTCACGTCGCGCACGGGGTCCATGCGCGTCGAGATCGCCCACATGACATCCTTCCAGTCGCGCGCATCGATGTCGTCATCCACGACGATGATCCACTTCGTGTACATGAACTGGCGGAGATACGACCACGCGCCCATCATCACGCGCTTGGCATGGCCCGGATAGGCCTTCTTCATCGAGATGACGGCGATCCGGTAGGAGCATCCCTCGGGCGGCAGCCAGAAATCGGTGATCTCCGGAAACTGCTGCTGGAGCAGCGGAATGAAGACTTCGTTCAAGGCCTCGCCGAGCACGGAAGGCTCGTCCGGCGGGCGGCCGGTGAAGGTCGAGAGATAGATGGGGTCCTTCCGCATGGTGATCGCGGAGACGGTGAAGACCGGGAATTTCTCGACCGAGTTGTAATAGCCCGTGTGATCGCCGTAAGGGCCCTCGTCTTCATATTCATCGAGCGAGACGTGACCTTCGATGACGATCTCGGCGGTGGCGGGCACTTTCAGCGGCACCGTCTTGCAATCGACGAGTTCGACCTTCTGCCCGCGCAGGAGCCCGGCGAACTGATATTCCGACAGCGTGTCCGGCACGGGCGTGACGGCGGCGAGGATCGTGCCAGGGTCCGCGCCGATGACGCAGGCGGCGGGAAGCGGCTCGCGCTTCTCGTTCTTCCAGCGCGCGTGATGCTGCGCGCCGCCGCGATGCGCAAGCCAGCGCATGATGGTCTTGTTCTTGCCCAGAACCTGCATCCGGTAGATGCCGAGATTGAAGTCGTCTTCCTTGACGCCCTTCGGCCCCTTGGTGACGACGAGCGGCCATGTGATGAGCGGCGCGGGTTCGCCGGGCCAGCAGGTCTGGATCGGGAGCTGGGTCAGGTCGATGTCGCTGCCCTTCAGCACGATCTCCTGGCAGGGAGCGGAGGAGACGGTCTTCGGCTTCATCGCCATGACGGTCTTGAGCAGCGGCAGCATGGAGACGGCCTCGCGGAAGCCGCCCGGCGGCTCCGGCTGGCGCAGGAAGGCGAGGGCCTCGCCCACCTCGCGCAGGTCCTTCGGATGGCGACGCTCGACCTCGCCGCCGCCCTTGAAGGAGACGGTGACGCCGCGCGCGACGCGCTCCACCGTGCCGAAGAGATTGACGAGGACCGGCATGGAGGAGGGCTGGCCGTTCGCCATCTCCGCCTTTTCGAAGATCACGGCAGGCCCCTGCTCGGCCAGCAGGCGCGTCTGAATCTCCGTCATCTCCAGAACGGTCGAAACGGGCTCCTTCACCCGGGCGAGGTCGCCGGTCGCATCGAGCTTGTCGAGGAATTCGCGGAGGGAGGCATAGGACATGGGCGGGGGCTGGCTTTCTCTTCGGGAATGGCCGGTTCGGTCGGGCGAGAGAATGCCGCAAAGGCGGCCGATTGCCAAAGCGGGAGGCGGGAGGCGCGGCCTAATTTATGTGCCGATTTGGAGCCCGGTCTTAACGGGCCGCCAACCAATCCGGGCCTAAGGTTCCCTTCATCAGGTTTTCAGGGAGCCAAGGCTTTGACGTCCGGAGAGAGTGTGAAGCAGCAAAGGCGGCAGAAAAGGATATGGCGTGGCGGAGAGCTGGACGCCGATCCGTTCAATCTGCCGTCGCATGTTGCCGTGAAGGCAACCGGCCTTGTCGAGCGGGCTTTCGGCTTCATCCGCTTTGCGACCGTCTATGCGGACGCGATCACGGCTTATGACAGCTCGCCCATTCTCGGCCGTTTCGAGTGGTCGGAGCCGATGTCGGCCTATGACGGGGTGGCGCTGCGTGTGCTTCCCTGCGACCGGCAGGCGGCAAAATTCGTCGCTATCGTTGAATTGTGCCACGCTGGCAATTCGGCCCGGAACCTCGTGGTCTATGCCGGGGAAGACGGGGTGGACGCCTCGTCGCGCTGGCGCGCCTGGGGCAAGGCGCTGAAATTGCCGCTGCTGATCGAGGACCGGGAGGGAATGCTCCACCCGGCGGAGCGCCGCCTCGGCGCCATCCAGATTTCAGATCCGCAGCCCCATGCGGGCGCGAACCCGCTCTCGGCCCGCCGTCCGCTCACTTTCGGCCAGTCCGGCCAGCCGCGCCTCTGGGCAGGCCGCCTCGTGGTTGGCGGCCGCCCGCTCGCCTACTGATCACCCGGTCACTCCGCAGCCTGCATCGCCTTCGGCCCGTGATAGGGCGCCCGGTTCGCCTTTTCCGGGTAGCGCCCTTCCGCGCGCGCAGCGAGATAGCGCTGGATGAGCCAGACCGGCTCTTCCAGATGGCTGAGGCGGCCCCGCACCACCTTGCTCGACTTGAGGCCCCGCTGGACGGCGGCATTCATCACCATGTCTTCCGAGTGGAAGGTGTTGAGCATGTCAGTCTCGCTGACAAGCGCCTCGGCATAGCCGGGCGCCTCCTTCGCCTTCTTCGAGACGAGCGTCGTGGTGAGCAGCAGGCAGCGATCGGCGGCGACCGGCAGCAGCCGGTACCAGAGCGCGCGGTCATGCGTGGTCAGGAACATGAAGCAGGGAAAGCCGGTGAAGAGGCCCCATTCGAAGGCCTGATCCTCGCTGAGCCCTTCGATCCACTCGAAGCCCGGCACCTTCGGGCCGCCCGCCCGCGAGGCGCGCAGCTCTCCGCGCAGTTTCTCCGTATAGGGAAGATGGGCATGGACGAAATAGGGGTGCTCGGGTTCGCTCCATGTGAGCTCGCCCGGCATGCTGACATTGAGCGTCGTCGCATGGGTGCCGATATGGTGATAGGACTCCATCCAGTTCTCGACCATCACCTTCCAATTGAAGTCGCAATCCCATTCGAGCTCGATCGCGACTTCCATGTCCGCCGCGTTCCAGGGCGCGATGACACGGTCGAAATCGGCATATTGCTCGGATAGCGGCTTCGCATTGCCGTCGAAATTCACGAAGACGAAGCCGTTCCAGACCTCGCTGTGGAATTCGGCGAGCTTCCAATCCGCCTTGTCGAAGCCTTCGGCATTGTGCATCTGCGTGCAGCCACGCAACGTGCCGTCGAGCTCATAGACCCATTTGTGATAGGGGCAGACGAGAAGCCGCGTCTCGCCCTCGCGGGGGAAGGCGGGATCGTCCGGCATGATATCCATCGCGCGATGCGCGCAGACGCGCGAGAGGACGCGGATCGCGCCTTCGCGGTCGCGGATGACGAGAAGGGGCTCGTCGAAGAGATCGAGCGCGATGTAGCTGCCCGGGGTCTTCAACTGCGAAACATGGGCGAGGCACATCCAGTCCTTCTTGAAGATGTTCTCGCGCTCGAAGGCGAAATAATCCTCGTCCGTATAGGCCTCGCGCGGCAGCGTTCGCGCCTGCGAGAGGGGTAGCGCGGCGGTCTCCTTGATGCCGGTGAGGATCGCTTCGAGCTTCGCGGAGATTTCCGGGGATGCGGCGGCAGTCATGTGTCACCTCGTCTGGAGCGAGAATTCGGCGCTTATGGCCTCGGTGATGAGATTGACGTGATCGGTGAGAAGCCACTCGCCCTTCTCGGCGGTGGAGCCTTGCGCGCGGGCGAGCACGCCGGAAGCGGGCACGAGGCCGGGCGGTGTCGGGTAGCGGTCGAACTTCGGAAACTCGGCCGGGCCGTCATTCGGGATCTTCGACATGTCGACGAGATCCGGACGGACGAGGAGCATCATCGAGGTTTCGAGAAGGCTCGCATGTTCGAGGTCGATGCCGGGATAGCCATCGGGGAAAAGGCGATCGAGCGTTTCGGTCTGCACGAAGTCCCAATATTCGAGGCGGAGCGCGACCGCATCGTCGATGCCGTCACGGCGCAGTTCACGCAGCGCGAGGTCGATCCCTTCGATGACGGGCCAGGCATTTTCCACGTGACCGTTCACGACGACGAAGCGGCGTGCGCCATGAAGTCCGAGATCATGGATCACGTCGCGCACGACGAGGGTCAGCGTGTTCGCGGCGAGGCTGGTGGTACCGGGGAAGTGCTGGCCGCCGCCGGAGCGAGGCTGCGACTTGTAGCCATAGGGAATGGCGGGCGCGACGACGCCGCCAACGCGCGCCGCGACTTCCTTCGCGACATGGGTTGGCAGGAAGGCATCCGTGCCGAGGGGGAGGTGAGGCCCGTGCTGCTCCGTCGCGCCGACGGGAAGGAAGAAGGGCGCGAGCGCCTTCGTCTTTTCCTCGAAGGCGGGCCAGCTCATTTCCTGCATCAATACGGTCACGGTTTCACCTCATAGCGGCGCCGCCATCGACGCCGATGCATTGGCCGGTGATGAAGCCCGCCTCGGGGCTCGCGAGAAAGAGCACCGCGCCCGCGATCTCTTCCGGCTGGCCGATGCGGCCAAGCGGGTTCGATGTCTCAAGCGCCTTGAGGGCGGGGGGCATGTTCTCGAAATCGAGAAGGGCGGTATCGACGGGACCGGGCGCGACGGCGTTCACTAGAATGCCGGGCGCGAATTCGCGCGCCCAGGAGCGCGTCAGCGAGAGGATCGCACCTTTGGTCGCCGCATAGACGGAGGAACCCGCGCGGCCGAGATAGGCGAGTTCGGAGGCGATGTTGACGATGCGCGCCTGCGGGGCGAGATGCGGAAGCGCCGCCTGCATGACGAGGATCGGCCCGCGCAGATTGACGGCAAGCATGCGGTCGAGATCGGAAATCTGCAGCGCGTCGAGCCGCGAGGCGATCTCGATGCCGGCGCAGTTCACGAGAATGTCGATGCCGCCGAGCTTCTCCGCCGCGGCGGCGATGCTTTCGCGTACCGCCCGCTCATCCGCGACATCGGTGGCGATGACCGGATAGGGATGGTGGCCGTCGGAGAGAAGGTCGAGGCCGAGAACCATGGCGCCTTCATCGGCAAAGGCCTCGGCGATCGCGCGGCCGATGCCGCTTGCGGCGCCCGTCACCACCGTTCTCCGCCCCTCGAACCTCTTTGCCATACGCACGCTCCTTCACTGTGGAGAAGAGAGTGCCGGGCGGGGCAGAGAGGGCGAAGATGGAAACGGTCAATGCAGGGCATTGATCCCGTTTATGAGTGGGGCCAGACTGGGGCGAGGAGAGCTTCCTTGGCCAGTAAACCCTTCAGGGCCGACCCGGCGCTTTTTCAACGGATCGACCTCAACCTCTTCAAGATATTCCTCGAAATCTCGCGCGCGGGCGGGATCGGCGCGGCCGCGCGGCGGCTGAACCTGCAGCAGCCCGCGGTGAGCCTCGCGCTGAAGCGGCTCGAAGGGCATCTCGACACCGAACTCTGTATTCGCGGGCCGCGCGGCGTGGAGCTGACGCCGCAGGGGCGCATCGTGGCGGGCTTCGCCGAACATCTCTTCCAGCAGATGCAGGCGCTGCCGCGCGCCATGGCGGAAGTGGAAGGCGAGGTGGAGGGGCTGCTGACGATCCGTTCGGTCTCGGGCGTCGTCTCGCCCGAGCTCGACGCAACGCTCGATGCAATGCGCCGCCGTCATCCGCGCATCAGGCTCAGGATCGACATCGCGCCGAGGCGCATTGTGGTGGAGGCGCTCCTGAAGGATCAGGCGGAAGTCTGCATCGCCTTCGACAGCGCGCCGCGCGCCGACCTTCTCTATGAGCCGCTGATGCGCGAGTACCAGCAGCTTTACTGCGGGCGGGCGCACCCGCTTTTCGGTTCCTGCATCACCAATCCGGAAACGCTGGCGAAGGAGCGCTTCGTCGTGACGGGCTCGGACGAGCCGGACGACGTGCGCCATTTTCGCCTGCGCTACAGCCTCGGCGTCGATCCCGCAGGCGAGGCCGAGAACCTCGAAGAGGCGAAGCGCATGATCGGCGTGGGCGTCGGCATCGGCTTCCTGCCGACGGCGGTGGCCGAGGATACGGCAGAGCGTGACGCGCTCTGGCCAATCCTGCCGCAAGCCATGCTGCCGAATTACCTGCTCTACCTGATCACCAGGCCGGAAGCCGAGCAGACGCTGCCGACGCAACTTTTCCTCGCGGAAATCCGGCGGCGGCTCGCGGCGCTGGGCGGCCCGATCTGAAGGATCTCAGCCGAACTTCGAGAAATCGGGCTGGCGCTTCTCGAAGAAGGCGCTGATCGCTTCCTTCACCTCGTCCGAGCGAAGCTGTGCGGCGAAGATGCGGCCCTCGGTCTCGCGGGCTTCGCCGACGCGGGGGCGGTCATTGTCCTTCAGCAGGGCCTTGGTAGCCCGGACGGCATTCGGTGCCTTGGCGGCAAGAGCCTTGGCGCAGGCAAGCGCTTCCACCGGCAATTCATTATCCGGGAAGACATCTGCGACCAATCCGAGTGCTTCTGCCTTGGCTGCACCGATCTTCTTGCCGGTGAGGAAAAGGTCTGCCGCTTTCTGAATACCGATTTGCCGCTGAAGCAGGAAGGTCGAACCCGCTTCGGGTACCAGGCCCAGATTGACGAAGGGCATCTGGAAAGTTGCGCTCTCGCCCGCATAGACGAGGTCGCAATGGAGCAGCATGGTGACGCCCACCCCCACCGCGAGGCCGTTAACCGCCGCGACGATGGGCTTCCTGGCTTCCGCAAGGTTCTCGAGGAAACGCGTTACGTGCGGTTTTTCCTTGGGCTGCTCGTCGGCGGGCGCCGTTCCCGCCTTGGCAAAATCGCCTAGATCGTTGCCAGCCGTGAAAGAGCCACCGGAGCCGGTGAAATAGGTGACGCGGATGGCTGGATCGGCATCGGCCTTTTCGATGGCGTCGGCCATGATCCCGTACATCTCGGCTGTCAGCGCGTTCTTCTTGTCGGGCCGGTTCAGGGTAACGATCTGGACGCCGTCTTCGACGGTCACGAGCACATGGTCGGTCATAACGGTTCTCCGCTCGGCGGCCCCATGCCGCAATAAGTTCTTTTTCGGAATTAGCATCGCCCGCTACGTCAGGCAAAGCGGAAAAGGCGCGAGACCCTGTGCGCGGGATGCGGGACGAGTGAGCGCTTTTGAACAGCTCAGGCCGGAAGCAGGCGCCAGACGCTGGTGTTCCGGACGTCGGTATCCTCGAGTTCCCGCGTGGTTTTCACGGCGTAGGAGACAAGTTTCTCAAGGCCTGATTTCGGCAGATAGGTACGGCCGGGATCGCCGATCAGCACTTCCACGCCCTCGGCGGCAAGACGGCGAAGCCAGGCCTCGATCCGCTCGGCAAGCGGGCGCTCGTAGCACATGTCGCCGACGAGAATGACTTCCCAGCCGCGATTTTCCACACCGACAAGATCTTCGGCAGTGGCTTCGATCTGGACACCGTTGGATGAGGCGTTGAGCTTGATTGCCTCTAAGGCAAAAAGGTCGATATCGGCGGACAGGACCGGTTTTCCGCCGGATTTGGCCGCTGCAATGCCGATAAGGCCCGAGCCCGAACCAAAATCCAGCACGCTTTTGCCGCTGACGACAGCCGGGTTGTCGAGGATATAGCGGGACAGAGCCTGGCCCCCGGCCCAGGCAAAAGCCCAGAAAGGAGGCGGAAGGCCGGATTTCTCAAGCTCTTCTTCCGTCATTTGCCATATAGGCACAATTTCGGAGGCGAGATGGAGGCTTATTTCCGGAATGAGCGGCGGCTCATGGAGCGCCGTATTGCCACGGATGAAAGCGGCGGGATCCCGCGATGGCCGGGTCATCGGGCGGAGGGAAGGGCGGCGAGAATTTCCCGCGCCTTCTCGCTGTCCTTCGCGATCTGGGCCTTGAGGCTATAGAGCCCGTCGAATTTCCGCTCCGGGCGGATGAATTCGATGAAGGAGACGGCGGCATGGGCGCCGTAGATATCGCCCTCGAAATCGAAGATATGCGCTTCGAGGAGCACGTCTTCCTTGTCGAAGGTGGGGCGGCGGCCGACATTTGCCACGCCTCCATAGACGCCCTTGTGCGGCCCGTCCTCGATCTCGACCTTCACGGCATAGACGCCGAGGGCTGGTTCGACATGATCCTCAAGCGGCAGGTTTGCCGTCGGGAAGCCGATGGTCCGTCCGCGCTGATCGCCCTGCTGGATATGCGTTTCGACCGACCACCAGTGCCCGAGCAGCTTCGCCGCGCCGCGCGGATCGCCCTCTGCCAGAAGTTCGCGGATACGGGTCGAGGAGTAGGTGACGCCCCCATCCTGCACCTCCTCGACGATCGAAACGCCGAAACCTTCCATCTCGCCCATATAGGAGAGGGCGGCCGCATCGCCGCCGCGGCCCTTGCCGAAGCGGAAATCGTAGCCCGCGACCACGTGAACCGCATGGAGACCGTTCACCAGCACGTCGAGCACGAATTCGGGCGCGAGCTTCTGCGACATCTTCTCGTCGAAGGGAAGCGCGGCGAGCGCATCGACGCCGAGCCCTTCGAGAAGCCGCGCCTTGGCGCGAAAGGGCGTGAGGCGGAAGAAAGGCTTGTCGGGAAAGAAGAATTGCTGCGGATGCGGCTCGAAGACCAGCACACCGAGCGGCACGCCCATCTCCCGCGCGATCGCCGCCGCCTTGCCGATGACCTGCCGGTGGCCGAGATGCACGCCGTCGAAATTGCCGAGCGCATAGACCGCGCCCCGGAGACCGGGCGGTACCTGCTCGTAGTGACGGATGATCTGCATGGACGGGGGCGGGGCTCCGCGCGGGTGGATTTGGCCCAAGGTCATGGCGGATCGGCCCCGCAGCGTCAAGTATCGCGGGCGCGATATGGCGAGAACGCCGCGGCCGCCTACCAGACGAGGCGAGGCATGGCGCCTATCGCGGAAACGCCGGCGCGTTCCAGAACGTGGATGACGCGGGGTTCTTCCGGAGCTTCCGGCTTGTCCCCACAATCGGCGGCGGCGATACCGCCGGTGATGAAGAGAGCGTCTATGCCGGTATCGTTCGCGCCCTTGATGTCGGTGAGCGGTCCGTCGCCGATGGCGAGGATCCGCCTATCGGGCACGGCTTTGCCCGCGAATCCCGCAAGGCGCTCGCGTGCAATCCCGTAGACGGGCCCATGCGGCTTGCCGAAATAGATCGTCCTGCCACCGAGTTCGTCATAGAGCCGGGCAAGCGCACCCGCGCAATAGATGTGGCGCTCCCCGCGCTCGACCACGATGTCCGGGTTGGCGCAGATGAGTGGAAGCCCGCGCGCGGTAAGGCGCTCGAACTGCGTGCGATAATCTTCCGGACCTTCGACCTCGTCATCGAAGGGGCCGGTGACGAGAATGAAATCGGCATCGTTTTCGCCGACGCGCTCGACACCGGTCTGATCGAAGAGGGCAAGGTCGCGGTCGGGGCCGATGTGATAGCAGCGCGTTCCAAGTTCATGGCTTGCGAGGCAGAGCCGCGTCGCATCGCCAGATGTCAGGATGCCGTCATAGACATCATGCGGAATACCGAGATTTTCGAACATGGCTGGAAGAGCATCCGACGGGCGCGGCGCGTTCGACAGCAGCAGTACATGGCCGCCCTTCGCGCGAAAATTCGCCAGCGCTTGCGGCACGCCGGGATAGGCCTTCTTTCCGTTGTGAAGCACGCCCCAGACATCGCAGAGCAACGCGTCGTAATTATCGGCGATGGCGGAAAGGCCCGGGATCAGCATGTCGTCTCTTACTCGGCTCTCATGAAGATGATTTCGGTGTCGCGGTAGCGCCGCCGGTCGAGCTCCTCGAAACCTTCCGGCGCTTCGAAATCGGCCATTGCTATTTCCTCGACAACGCAGAGAGCCCCTGGAGCGAGCCAGCCGCCTTCCTTCGCGGAGAGAAGCGCTGCGCCGCCGAGCCCCTTGCCATAGGGCGGATCGGCGAAGACGAGCGAGAAGGCGGGGCCGACGCTGCCGGGGCGCGGCCCGAGCCGCGTTGCGTCGCGCTTGTAGATCTTAGCATTGCCGTTGAGGCCGAGGTGATCGAGATTTTCGCGGATCGCCGCGCGGCTTTCCGCATGATCCTCGACGAAGAGCGCGAAGGACGCGCCGCGCGATATGGCTTCTATGCCGAGCGCGCCGGTGCCCGCAAAGAGATCGAGCACGCGCGCGCCTTCGAGCGCGAAGTCGCCGAGATCGGCATGGGCCAGAATGTTGAAAAGGGCCTCGCGCGTGCGGTCGCTGGTCGGCCGCACGAGATCGCCTTTCGGCGCCGCGATGGGCCGTCCCCTATGAGCGCCGCCGACGATCCGCATTGGGACCCTTTCCCTTGTTGTCTCGCTTGTTATCCGGGCGCGCGTCTGGCCCCTTCTTCCCGGGTGCGCCTGCGCGGTGCGGCCGCGGCGCCTTGCCTTTGGGGGTGGGGCTTTTGGGGGCCGGAACCTTGGGCGAAGGCCGGTCCTTGCGCGGCTGGTCCTGCTTGCCGCTGCCGCGCGCCGGGCTTGCCTCTGTCTTGCGCTCGAACTGGGCCGCATGAGCGCCGAGCTGGTCCATCAGCACGCGGTTCGGCACCTGCTTCACTTCGCCGGGCTGCATGTCGCCGATCTGGAAGGGGCCGAAGGAAAGCCGGATAAGACGGTTCACCTTCAGGCCGAGCGCGCCGAGCACACGCTTCACTTCGCGGTTCTTGCCTTCCTTGAGGCCGAGCGTCAGCCAGACATTCGACCCCTGCACCTTGTCGAGCGTGGCCTCGATGGGACCGTAGCGCACGCCCTCGACCGAGATGCCCTCTTTCAGCCTGTCGAGATCCGGCTGACCGATGCTGCCGAAGGCGCGCACACGGTAGCGTCTGGTCCAGCCCGTGGAGGGGAGTTCGAGAAGGCGGGCAAGCTCGCCATCATTGGTGAGAAGGAGAAGGCCTTCGGTGTTCACGTCGAGACGCCCGACGGAGACGACGCGCGGTATGTTGCCCGGCATCTTGTCGAACACGGTCGGGCGGCCCTCGGGGTCACGCGCCGTGGTAACGAGGCCTGCTTCCTTGTAGTAGCGCCAGAGCCTGGTCGGCTCCTGCGCGGGAAGCGCCTTGCCGTCGACCGCGATTTCCTCCCGGCCGGTGACGTTGAGCGCCGGGCTCGTGATCACCTTGCTGTTCACAGTCACGCGGCCATCGGCGATGAGTTTCTCCGCCTCGCGGCGCGAGCATATGCCCGCCCGCGCGATCACCTTCGCGATGCGGTCGCCTTCGGGCGTGGAGGGGGAATTGGCGTGGCCGGATGTCATGGGCCTCTCTTTAGCAGGAGCCCCGCCTTACAGGAAGCTGGCAGAAAGCAGGCGCTTGCCAAGAGGGCGGCGGCGCGGCACGGTCCAGCCCATGAATGCCGAACCGGAAACCGCCATGCGCCCCATGGATCTCGCCTTCGCCGAAGCCGAGGCGGCGGGCGCGCGCGGCGAGGTGCCCGTGGGGGCAGTGATCGTGGACGGGGCGGGGCATGTCGTCGCACGGGCGGGCAACCGGACGCTGGAACTGAAGGACCCGACGGCCCATGCCGAGCTTCTCGCGATCCGCGAAGCCTGCGCGGCGCTGGGTTCCGAGCGGCTCATCGGCTGCGACCTCTATGTCACGCTGGAACCTTGCCCGATGTGTGCGGCAGCGATCTCCTTCGCGCGGATTCGCAGGCTTTATTACGGCGCATCCGACGAGAAGGGCGGCGGGGTGGATCACGGCCCGCGGATTTTCGCGCAGCCGACCTGCCATCATGTTCCCGACGTCTATGGCGGGATCGGCGAGAGCCGCGCATCGGCGCTTTTACGCGATTTTTTCGCAGTGCGGCGAAGCTGAGACCTCCCAGGCCCCGGCGGCTTTGTGCGTGATTTGCGCTCCTCGACCCGTTAGAGTGCCCGCATTCGACATTGAGACGGGAGCTGCGGTTCCCGGCCGGAAAGAACAAAGGGGAGATCGATGAATTTCGACCATAACGAAAAAACCAAAGAGCTGATTGCGCGTCTCGAACGGTTCATGGATGAGTACATCTATCCGAACGAGAAGACCTATAACGATCAGATGGACGCCTTCCGCAAGGCGGGCGATCCGTGGCAGGTGCCGCAGATCCTCGAAGATCTGAAGCCGAAGGCGAAGGAAGCCGGACTCTGGAACCTCTTCCTGCCCGAATCCGAGCGCGGCGGCGGCCTGTCGAACCTCGAATATGCCTCTCTTTGCGAGATCATGGGCCGCGTCGGCTGGGCATCGGAAGTGTTCAACTGCTCCGCGCCCGACACCGGCAACATGGAAGTCATCGAACGCTACGGCAACGAGCGCCAGAAGAAGGAATATCTGGAGCCGCTGCTCGAAGGAAAGATGCGTTCGGCCTTCCTCATGACGGAGCCCGATGTCGCTTCCTCGGATGCGACGAATATCTCCACCCGCATCGAGCGCGACGGTGACGAATACGTCATCAACGGCCGCAAGTGGTGGTCGTCGGGCGTGGGCGATCCGCGCTGCAAGATCGCGATCCTGATGGGCAAGACCGACCCGAAGGCCGACACCTATCGTCAGCAGTCGCAGATCCTGGTGCCGATGGACGCACCGGGCATCAAGGTCGTCCGCATGCTTCCCGTCTTCGGCTATGACGACGCGCCGCACGGCCATGCGGAAGTCATTCTCGAAAATGTCCGCGTGCCGGCAGAGAACCTGCTTCTCGGCGAAGGCCGCGGCTTCGAGATCAGCCAGGGCCGCCTCGGGCCGGGCCGCATCCATCACTGCATGCGCACCATCGGCGTTGCCGAACGCGCGCTGGAGATCATGGTGAAGCGGCTTCTCACCCGCGAGGCATTCGGCAAGAAGATTGCCGAGCATTCGGTCTGGGAAGAGCGTGTGGCTCGCGCCCGTATCGACATCGAGATGGCACGCCTTCTGACGCTCAAGGCCGCCTACATGATGGACACGGTGGGCAACAAGGTCGCCCGCGCCGAGATCGCCATGATCAAGGTCGCGGCGCCGAACATCGCGCTCAAGGTGATCGACGATGCGATCCAGGCGCATGGCGGCGGCGGCGTGACGACCGACTTCGGCCTCGCCAAGATGTATGCCGGCATGCGGACGCTCCGCCTGGCGGACGGGCCGGACGAGGTGCATGCCCGCACCATCGCCAAGCTCGAATTCAAGAAGCATCAGGCGAAACTTCGCGCCGCGGCCGAGTGATCATGAAGCGCCTCGGTGTCGCTCGCGGGCTCGTTGCCCGCGTCTGACATGAAGACAAGGACGGCCGGTTCCCCGCCAGGGGACCGGCCGTTTCATTGCGACAGTGAGTAGGGACGGGGAAAGCCCATGGGCATCACGACCGGCATGAAAATGTACAACGCGCAGCTCTCGCCCTATGCGGCGCGCTGCCGAATGGCCATCTACGCGAAGGAACTCGACGTCGAGTTCCTCGACATGCCGAACCCCGACCTTGAAGAAGAATTCAACCGGCTCGCGCCCATGCACAAGGTGCCGCTTCTCGTCGATGGCGGCATTGTCGTGCCCGAGTCGGAAACCATCTGCGAGTATCTGGAAGACAGGGGACTGGGCGTTCCTCTCCGCCCGAAAGATCCTGCCGCCGCTGCCCGGATGCGCCTCTTCGGCCGCATTGGCGACCTCTATCTCATGGATGCCATGGGTGAGCTTTTCGGCCAGATCAATCCGGCGGGACGCGATGCGAAGCTCGTGGCGCAGGAAATGGCCGAATTGCAGAAGGCGATGGGCTGGCTCGAAGCCTATCTCGCGGGGGGCAAGTATGCGGTGGGTGAGAGCCTGACGCTTGCCGATTGCGCGCTTGTGCCGGTGATCTTTTTTTTCGAGGAGATCGGCCCCATGTTTGGCAGCGTGAACCCGCTACAGGCCTATCCGAAGACCGAGGCCTATTTCAGCGCAATTGCGGAGGAGCCTTCGGCAGCGAGAGTGCTTGAAGAACTTGGTACCGCTCTTCGCCGGATGATGGCGGGCTGATTCAGCCGGCCACGACGCTTGCCGCTGGAGAGGCTTCTTCTTCGGGTGCCGGCACTTCGCAATAGGGAATCTTCGGCAGCGTAACCGTCACGCTTGTTCCCTTGCCGAGTTCGCTTTCGATCGCCATTCGTCCGCCATGAAGTTCGGCGAGGGAGCGCACAAGCGCGAGCCCGAGGCCCGTTCCCTGCTTGCTGAGTTTGGCATCGGTCGCAATCTGCTCGAATGGCTGGCCGAGCCGGTCGATCTGGTCCTTCGGTATACCGCGGCCTGTATCGCGCACGACGAGCCTGACCTCGTTGTCCTCTTCGGCCACGTCGACCGAGATTTTACCTCCGGCTGGAGTGAACTTCACCGCGTTGGAAAGCAGGTTCAGCATGATCTGCTTGAGAGCGCGCTCGTCTGCCACGATTTCCGCGCCATCGTGACAATCGATGGAGTGGTCCATATGCACGCCATTGTCTTCCGCTTTCCCGCGCACGAGGCGCACGCAGGACTCGATGAGAGCGGCGATATCCAGCACTTCCGGGTGAAGATCGTATTTTCCCGCCTCGATCTTCGACATGTCGAGAATGTCGCTGATGAGATCGAGAAGGAGTGCGCCGCTCTCGTTGATGAGTTGCGCATATTCCGAATAGCGCTCGTGGCCGAGCGCGCCGAACATCTCCATCCGCAGAATGTCGGAAAAGCCGATGATGGCGTTGAGCGGAGTCCTGAGTTCGTGGCTCATATTGGCCAGGAAACGGGATTTGGTGCTGTTCGCGGCTTCGGCGCGTTCCCGCGCTTCGAGAAGTTCCATTTCGTGGCGTTTGCGTTCGCTGATATCGCGGGTGACGCCGACCACCTCCGCGGTTCTCATGCCGTCTGCGTCGAGCGCGCTCCGCATCGTCGATTCGAGCCAGACGTAGTGGCCGTCCTTGTGCAGGAAGCGATAGTCGAACTGGACCTGCTCGCCTTTCAGCACGCACTGGGTAAAGGCGTTCACGGCGCGAGGGAAATCCTCCGGATGGATGAGGTCCTCGGATATCTGCTTGCCGATGAACTCCTCGGGACCGCGGCCGAGAATGGCTTTGACGGCTGGCGAAATGAACATGACATGCGCGTTCGCGTCGTAATGCGCCACGACGTCTGATGCCTGTTCTGTGAGCAGGCGATACTTCGCTTCGCTTGCCTTGACCGCCAGTTCCGCCTCGACCTCTTCATGAACGTCCTCGGCAAGGCCGACCAGTGCCCCGATTTCATTGAAGGCGTCGGTTTCGGCATAGGCATAGGTCTTGATGTAGCGGTAGCAGCCGTCGCCGCCCCGAAAACGGGTGACGGAGGTGGCAGGTTCATGCGTCTCGAATGCGTCGAGAAACTTCGACAGCAGTTCGTCGCGATCCTCGGGATGAACGAGATGCTCGTACCAGTCGCCATCCGCCGGGAGTTTGTCCTCGTCGAGGCCGAGAATGCGGGCCACGCCCCGCGACCATTGCGGCGCGGGGGCGCCCTTGACCCAGCGCCAATGACCGAAGCGCGCGAGCTGCTCCGCCTCGCGAAGCTGATGTTCGAGCCGGTAGGTCTCGGTGACGTCGCGCGACACGCAGAGAATTCCCGCGACATTCGGATCGGCCAGCAGGTTGCAGCCGCGCGTCTCCACGCGGCGCCAGGTTCCGTTTGCATGGGCGAGACGGATAACCTCGAGCACTTCCGCGCCGGGCATGCGCACGCATTCCTCGATCTTGCGCAATAGACGCTCGCGGTCGTCTGGATGAACGAGATCGGCGATATGGCGTCCGATCAGTTCGTCTTCGCGGACATCAAGAGCCTTGCGGATGGCAGGGCTCTGGTAGGTAATGACGCCGCCCCGGTCGAGAATGGTGAGAATGTCGCCCGCATTTTCAACGAGCGCGCGGTAGAAACTCTCGCTGCCGGACGCAACTGTGCCGCCCACGCAAGGTGCGCTTTCCGCTACCCGCGGTCCCATGCTGGCGGGACGGCCCATGTCTTCTCCCCACTTCCCGTATTCCGCTCCCGAGCAGGAAAACGAAATACTTCCCTGAATATCGGGAAGGGTAGGGGGATTTGTTTAATGTTCCCTTGAGTGGCCATACGCCGTTTACGGAGCGTTAGCCATATTCGCGTCGGAAATCCGCGACTTCAGGGGCGCTGTATGATCTGCCATGCATGTTCGGCGAGGTTTCTGCAGGCGTCGCCGAGCGTTTTTGCCCGCTCCGAACTCGCATTGCCGTCAAGGCCGCGCTTGTAGACGCCCTGGCTGATGGAAGCGAGACGGAACATCGAGAAGGCAAGATAGAAGTTCCAGTCGGGGATGCCGTCGCGCCCGGCATGCCGGCAATATTCGGCGACGAATTCCTCTTCCGTCGGGACGCCCGGTGTCTTCGTCCGGTCGATGGGTTCAGCGCCGCCTGCCACGCCAAGGAGGTCGTACATGCAGGTATAGGCAACATCCGCAAGCGGGTGGCCTATGGTGCAGAGTTCCCAGTCCAGAACCGCGATCATGCGCGGTTCGCTGGCGTGGAACATGGTGTTGCCGAGGCGGTAATCGCCATGCGCGATCGTCACCGAAGGCTCGTCGGGAATATGCTTCGGGAGATAGTCGATGAGTTTTTCCATCGCCGGCACATCGGCGGTCTGCGCGCCGCGATATTGCTTGATCCAGCGTCCGATTTGCCGCTCGAAATAATTGCCCGGCTTGCCGAAATCGGCGAGCCCGACTTTCTCGTAGTCGACTGCATGCAGCTTTGCGAGATTTTCAGCGAGGTTCGCGTACACGGCGCGGCGCTCCGCCTCATTCGATTCCGGCATGACCGACTCTCGGAAGACCCGACCTTCCAGGTACTCCATCACGTAGAAGGAGGTGCCGATGATGCTGTCGTCTTCACATAGCGCATACATGTGCGGCACGGGCACGTCCGTATCGGCGAGTGCCTTCATGACGCGATATTCGCGGTCGACCTGGTGGGCGCTTGCGAGAAGCTGCCCGGGCGGCTTCTTGCGCATCACATAGCGCTTGCCGCCGCCGGGGCCTGTGGTCGTGAGAAGGAAGGTCGGGTTCGACTGGCCGCCCTCGAACTGACGGACCTCCAGATCGCCGCCGAAACCTTCGACCTCTTGCTGGCAAAAGGCTTCGAGACGCTTCACATCGAAGCGGTGCGCCTCGCGGATGGGTGTCGTTTCCAGATCGCCTTGCGCGGCCTCGGACATCTTCCTCTCCCCGGAATTTTCCTGTCTGAGGGGAGACTTAGCATGCGCGCCGCGACCGGCAAAGACAGCAGGATCGGACGCAAGGGAAGCCTTGAATGTTTCAGGCCGCGTCCTGGTTTTCCTCGAAACCTTCAGACGTCACGCCGGAAACGCGGCGGCGCCGCGCGTTGTGAATGACATCGCCGGGGCGGTCTTCCGTGTCGGGCCGCGATGTCGCCATCCGAAGGACCTCAGCATAGCCCGACTTCGTTTCCATCCGCTCGCCGAACCCGTTGGCGATAAGGAAGCGCCGCGCCATGGGCAGGTTGTAACAGGGAATCCACATCATCAGGTGGTGTTCGACGTGGTAGTTCACCCAGTAGGGCGCGACGAGCGCGCGCTCGATGAGATTTGCCTTGGTGGTGCGGGCATGACGGAAGGGATCGTCATTGTCGGGGACCATCGCATGCTCGGCAATATTGCGGATGCGCGTGATTGCCTGATGCCAGGTGAGGAAGGGCACGAGCCAGAGAACGAAGTAGAGATACCAGTGACCGCTGGCGGCGAGCACGGCAAAAACAGCGAGCTGCGCAAGCGTCGCGCGGCCGAGTTTCGCCCAGTAATTCTTCAGGCGCTGCTCGAAGGGCCATTCGGACTTGCCGAGCGCGTTCAGGATCTGCGCCTTGCGCTGCTGATAACCGGTCTGACCGGTGATGTCGCGCACCATCTTGCGCCGGAAGCTCTTGCGCGTAATGGGGAAGGGCGCGGAAAGAACGAGATCGGGATCTTCCGGCTGCTGCGTGTTCGCGTGATGCTTCAGGTGATAGCGGCGATAAGCGCCCGTCTCCGCCATCATCGGATAGGCACAGAACCACTGGCTGAGAAATGAATTGAGCTTCTGGTTCTCGGTCAAAATGCCATGCGCGCCATCATGCATCAGGATCGCAAGGCCGAGCTGGCGCGCGCCGATCACCATGACCGCGAGAATGTAGGTGAGAGGATTGGGGAAGGCGACGAAGACCGCCATCGCACCGAAGATGACGGCCCAGGCATGAAAGACGAGCCATGTGCCGCGCAGATCGGAGCGCTTGCGCACCAGCGCGAGTTGTTCCGGGGTCAGGAGATCCTTTGCCAGCGCGCTCATGCCGTCTTCCTCCGTTCGGTGGTTTTCTGTTGGGTCTGCGGCGCGGCGATGCCAGCGCCTGCGAGACAGAACTTCACGATTTCCGCGACCACGCGGTCGGGGTTGCTGTCGAGCTCATGGCTTTCAGGCGCGAGCGGACCGATAAGCGCTGTCGGAATGGCGCCCGCTATGCAGGCGGCTGCAATGCGCACATCGGTCTTCGGCAGTTCGCCGTTCTCGATTCCGTCTTCAAGGATGCCTGCGAAAATTTCCGCATGCGTGCGGCGGAAGAAACTGCGCTCCTCGGCGAGGTTCACGTCGAGTGGCTCCGCAAGCAATGCATAGGCAAGACGGCGTCCCTGAACGGCGCGCCCGGCAAAGGTCTCGAGCACCTTCACAAGCCGCTCGCTCGCGGCTTCGTCGCCAGAGGCGATTTCGGCGAGCTTGCCCATCTCGCGGGCTGAAACCTCGCGAAAGACATGACGGCAGAGCGCTTCCTTGGACGAGAAATATCGATAGAGAGTGCCGGTTGCGACACCGGCCTTCTTCGCCACCTCGCTCATTTGCACTGCAGCAAAGCCGCCTTCCGCCACGAGACCGCGCGCGGCATCGAGGATGCTGCGCCGCGTATCGGCGAGGCGGGCCGCCACCTTGTCTGTCTGCCTGTAAGCCAAGATATGAACCTCCATTCACTCACAAGGAATGAACCACGGTTCACGTTCTTGGGTCAAGAAGAACAAGCGCCCCGGCGAGAAGCGGACAGCAAAAAGCCCGGTCCTGCGCTTTCTTCAAAAGTGCAGGAAACCGGGCTTTTGTGAGCGGTAACTGCTCAGTCGGCGGCGCGCAGCGCCTCGCCGAAATCGCGATCCTTCTCGGCCTTTTTCGGCTTGGCGGTGTCGTCATTCGCGACGGCATACCAATGGGCCTGACCCGTAAACAGCTCAGCGGCGAGAGCGGCGTCGTGAAGCCACTGCTTGTATATCTTCTTCATCTGGACCTCCTTACGGAGAATGTTGCGTTGCAACATATGTAACACCGTCATGACGGGATTCAAGCAGCGAGACCTGCGGCAAAACGACTTGCAAGGAAAGGAGGCGACTTCGCGGACGCCATGCGGCATACAACCGCCGAAGGAACGCAGCTATGACCGACTCTCGCGCAGAAGCATCCGAAGACACGACCGCCGGGTTGTTCCGCCTGCGCGATTTCAGGTTCTACATTTCAGGACGCTTCCTCGGCACGCTCGCCATGCTGATCCAGTCGGTCGCGGTGGGCTGGCAGGTCTATGACATCACGGAGAGCCCGCTCGCGCTCGGCTATGTGGGGCTCGCGCAGTTCCTGCCCATCGTGCTGCTGACGCTGCCCGCGGGCGACATCGCCGACCGCGTGGACCGGCGCTACATCGTGGCGGCGGCGGGGGTCCTCGAAGCGGCGGCGGCGGGCTGGCTCATCATCCTCACACTGACGCATACGGGCGACGTCACGTGGTTCTACGCCGCGCTCGCGCTGTTCGGATGCGCGCGCGCCTTCATGGCGCCCGCCTCGCGCTCCTTCGTGCCGCTCCTCGTCTCCGCCGTGCAATTGCCGCGCGCGGTGGCGGTGAGCTCCTCGACCTTCCAGGTCGCGGTGATCACGGGCCCCGCCATCGGCGGCGGGCTCTACCTCCTCGGACCCGTGATCGTCTATTCGGTCTGCGCGGCGCTCTTCATGGCTGTCGCCGTAGCCTTCCTGATGATCCGTACGCGTCCGCCTGTCGCGCCGCACGCACCCGCGACCACGGCCTTCGCGCGCGTCACGGCGGGCATCGCCTATATGCGGCGGACGCCCATCGTGCTCGGCGCGATTTCGCTCGACCTCTTCGCGGTGCTGCTCGGCGGCGCGGTTGCGCTGCTGCCGATCTATGCGCGCGACATATTGCATGTGGGACCGGAGGGACTGGGGCTCATGCGCTCCGCGCCCGCCGTCGGCGCGATCGTCATCAATCTCCTGATCATCTGGCGGCCCATCCGCAAACGCACCGGCCACATCATGTTTGCCTGCGTCGCCTTGTTCGGCGTCGCGACCATCGTCTTCGGCCTGTCGGAACATTTCTGGCTGACGCTCGGCGCGCTCGCCGTCATGGGCGCATCCGACATGGTGAGCGTCAACATCCGCTCGACGCTCATTCCGCTCGCGACGCCGCAACAGATGCTCGGCCGTGTGACGGCGGTGGAAATGCTTTTCATCGGCGCATCGAACGAGCTGGGCGAGTTCGAATCCGGCGTCACGGCAGCCTGGTTCGGCACGGTGCCCGCCGTCGTGATCGGCGGGCTCGGGACGCTCGGCGTCGTCGGCATATGGATGTGGCTCTTCCCGGACCTGCGCAAGGTCGACAAGCTATCCGACGTGAAACCGCAGAGCTGAAGAAAGCCTTTATCGGCAGTCTTTTTCGTCATTGCGAGGAGGCCGCGAGGCCGACGAAGCAATCCAGGAGCCGCTTGCTCAGGGTCTTGCCGCCCCTGGATTGCTTCGCTCCTTTCAGTCGCTCGCAATGACGACAATGGTTTTTACGCGATCTGTCCGGCGACGATGGCGGCGAAGACGATGAGCCCGAAGTCGCGATTGGAACGGAAGAGACGCAGGCACCGCGCCGGATCGTCGATGTCGAGCGTGACGATCTGCCAGACGAGAAGCGCGGCGGCGAGCGCTGCCACGGGATAGAAGAAGAAACCAAGCCCCGCCACGGCGGCAGAGGCGACAAGCGCCGCCATCATCGCGCCGTAGAAGGCCCAGAGATATTTCTTCGTGGACGCGCCGAACTTCAGCGCCGTCGACTTCACGCCGATCAGCGCATCGTCTTCCTTGTCCTGATGCGCATAGATGGTGTCGTAACCGACGGTCCATGCAATCGCGCCGAGATAGAGAAGTATGGGCGCGAGCGAGAGTTCTTCTTCCACAGCGGCCCATCCCATCAGCGCGCCCCAGTTGAAGGCGAGGCCGAGCACGAATTGCGGCCAGTAGGTGATGCGCTTCATGGAGGGATAGATCGCGACGAGGATGAGCGACGAAAGCCCGAGCCAGATCGCGAAGCTGTTGAAGGTGAGGAGCACGCAAAGCCCGATGAGGCATTGCAGGAGAAGGAACGCCCAAGCCTGTTTGACGCTGACGGCGCCAGACGGAATGGGGCGCGAGCGCGTGCGCGCGACGGCGGCGTCTATGTCGCGGTCGACAATGTCGTTCCAGGTGCAGCCCGCGCCGCGCATGGCGACGGCGCCGATGAGGAAGAGGACGAGAAGAACAGGCGAGGGCCAGCCTTCGCTCGCCAGCGCGACAGACCACCAGCAGGGCAGCAGCAGCAGCCACCAGCCGATGGGCCGGTCGAGCCGCGCGAGCCGCGCATAGGGCCGCAGCGACGCGGGCGCGTGAGCGTCCACCCAGTTTTTGGGCGGCGCATCGGCGACGCGGGATCTGTCTTCGGCTCTCTCTTCCATCTCTTCCTTTGGAGGCTTTCCGGCGTGGATGTGGCGGACGGCAGGAGGCTTTGAGACGCCTTGCCGGGTGGCGAGATTATCCCCGGACGAGGCGTTTTGCACCCGCGAGAGGACGAGGCGCGCCTGGGGATAAAAGCGCCGGATTCGGGCCGACCGTCACATGAACGTCATTAAACCGTTACAAAGCGCGCGCTTATCCCCGTCAGGGCGTAATGGCCAGGGGCGAAGCGGGGATATCTCCGGCGATCAGCGCCGGGAGATGCTGCACCAGCGAAGTGGGGAAGATGAGTTCGGTGGTTTCCCGCAATTCGCCGAGGGTCCACCACTTCATGTCCTGGATGACCTCGCGCTCGAGAGGGGTCCACCCGCCTCGGTTGAGGACGGTTGTACCGGTGCGGGCGAGCACGAAGGTTTCCTGAAGAAGCCGGTTCTTGCCATGGACGCAAAGCACATGCTCGGTGGTCCAGACCGGAGGGCCGATCCGGGCATCGGCAAGACCGGTCTCTTCCGTGAGTTCCCGCCTTGCCGCTGTGGCAATATCCTCTCCCGGCTCCATCTCGCCGCCAATGGTGACCCAATAGGCGCGGGAGAGCACCTTGCCGGACGCATCGCCGACATTCGGGTCATGCATCCGGATGAGGAGGAGGCGGTCCTGCCCGTCGAGCAGGAGGACGCGCGCTGTCTTGCGAGGGAGCATTCTGAGTTCCAATTCTGCCGAACTGTTTTAGGCGTCATTGCGAGCGACTGAAAGGAGCGAAGCAATCCAGGGCGGCAACCACAGTGCTCGCGGCCCTGGATTGCTTCGTCGCGGCCCTCGGGCGCGCCTGCGGCGCGAGTGGGCCGCTTCTCGCAATGACGATGGTGGTGAAACCCGCGATACTCGCCCCATGAAGAATCGGGAAGACGAAAACGCCGACGAGAACCCGCGCTGCGCGAGCGGCAAGGCGCGTCTCTATATAGAAGAGAGCCTCGCCGGGGCGGGTGCGCATCTGACGCTCGAAAAGGAGCAGTCGCATTACCTCGTGAACGTGCTCCGCATGGGCGAAGGAGCCCAAGTGCTGCTCTTCAACGGGCGCGACGGCGAATGGGCGGCGCGGATCGCGGAGGCGCACAAGAAGAACTGCGTGCTCGAACTCGTCGAGCGGACGAGAGAGCAGGAGGCCCTCCCCGACATCTGGCTTCTCTTCGCGCCGGTGAAACGCGCACGGCTCGACTTCATCGCCCAGAAGGCGACAGAGATGGGCGCCGCCGTGATCCAGCCCGTCTTCACGGAGCGCACCGTGGTGACGCGGCTGAAGGACGAACGCCTGCAGGCGAACGCGGTGGAGGCGGCCGAGCAATGCGGCCTCGTCGCGGTGCCGGAAGTGCGCGAGGCGGAGAAGCTGGCGCGCCTCATCGCGAAATGGGATGAGCACGCGCCGGGACGCCTGATCCTCTTCTGCGACGAGAACGAGGGACCGGGCGCGACGCGCGCGGCGCTTGAAAGGCTGGCAAGCGAGGGCGCGAAGGGAGCGCCTCTCGCCGTGCTGATCGGACCGGAGGGCGGCTTCTCGCCGGCCGAACGCGACATGCTGCGGAGGCGGAGCGACACGCTCGCCATTTCGCTTGGACCCCGCATCATGCGCGCGGATACGGCGGCGATTGCCGCGCTCGCCGTGGTGGGGCTGATGCTGGGAGATTGGTGAGGGAACATTGCTTTCCCACCCACCCTCCCCGAGGGGAGGGTGGGTGGCCGGCGCTTGTACATGGAACTCCGATGGAACCCGAGGGAACCTGCCGCGTTGTTTTTCCGAACCGCGGCTGCCCGCGACAGGAGACTGCTCGTATGGGGGCGCGGCTTTGATTCAGCGGAACGGGAAGGAAAGGAACTCGCGTCATGCGCGTGCTGGTCGTTTATTGCCATCCGAAACCCGACAGCTATGTCGCCGCGATGCGCGACGCCGCGATCGAAGGGTTGAAGCAGGCGGGCCACGAACCGCAGATCGTCGATCTCTATGCGGAAGGTTTCGATCCGCGCTTCAGCGCGGAGGAACATGCGGCCTATGAAAACCCGGCGGAGAACGGCAAGGGCCTCGAACACTACACGCAGCAGCTTCGCTCGGTGGAGGGGATCGTCTTCGTCTTTCCGACCTGGTGGTACGACATGCCGGCGATGCTGAAAGGATGGTTCGACCGCGTCTGGCTGCCGGGAGCGGCGTTCGATCTCGGCGCCGGCAAGATGATCGAGCCGCGCCTCCGGAACATCCGCTTCATGGGGGCGGTGACGAGCTGCGGCGCGCCCTGGTGGTGGTCGAAGCTCGTGGGTGAACCGCATCGCCGAGTCCTGATGCGGGGCATGCGCGCGCTCTGCGCGAAAAATTGCCGCCAGCTCTGGCTCGGCTGCTACCAGATGGACAGTTCGACGCCGAAGAAACGCGCGGGCTTTCTCTCGACGATTCGCCGCCGCATGGCGCGGGTGGGGTGAGGGAGCATCCTCTTCATCAACGATGCAGTTGCCGTCTGGACCACCCGCCCGCAGGGGGAGGGTGGTCCGGATAGCGAGGGGGAGGAAAAATACTTCGCATCTCGCCCGACGCCGCTCCCCCAAGAATTGAATCGATACAAACTGCTTCCCTCCCTGTCCTCCGGCGGCGCTTCGCTGTTACTTTTTGAACCGCCATTCGCGCTTGCCATGCGCGATTTGCGCTCCTACATCTGGGCGGCGCCGCAGTTCGTACCGGCGCGCCGACGGACCGGCCGAGCGGCGGATTTGAGAGTGCCGCAAGCGGCAAGGTCCATGGGAGGAAAGGGGCTCGAATGAGCATTCTCGTTGCAGGGCCCGAGCCCATCACCGACCGCCGCGATCTCGTGGCCGCGCTGGAGCGCGGGAACAAGCCGCGCGATGAATGGCGCATCGGCACCGAGCACGAGAAGTTTCCCTTCTGTATGAAGAATCTGAGCCCCATTCCCTATGGCGGCGATCACGGCATTCGCGCCATGCTCGAAGGGCTGACGCGCTTCGGCTGGAAGCCGGTGATGGAAGGCGAGAACATCATCGGCCTCGAGAGCGACACCTCCGGCAATATCTCGCTGGAGCCGGGCGGACAGTTCGAGCTTTCCGGCGCGCCGCTCGAAACGCTGCACCAGACCTGCGCGGAGCTGCACGACCACCTGGCGCAGGTGAAGGAAGTGGGCGGCGAACACGGCATCGGCTTCCTCGGCCTCGGCTTCACGCCGAACTGGCGGCGCGACGAGATCCCCGTCATGCCCAAGGGCCGCTACAAGATCATGACGGAATACATGAAGAAGGTCGGGACCATGGGTCTCGACATGATGTACCGCTCCTGCACGGTGCAGGTGAACCTCGACTTCGCCTCCGAAACCGACATGGTGAAGAAGCTGCGCGTGGGCGTGGCGCTGCAGCCGCTGGCGACCGCGATCTTCGCCAATTCTCCTTTCACGGAAGGAAAGCCGAACGGCTATCTCTCCTATCGCAGCCATGTCTGGACCGACACGGACAATGAGCGCGCGGGCATGGTGCCCTTCATTTTCGAGGATGGCTTCGGCTTCGAACGCTGGGTGGACTATGCGCTCGATGTGCCGATGTATTTCGTCTATCGCGACGGGAAATATATCGACGCGACGGGGCAGAGCTTCCGCGACTTTCTCGACGGACGGCTTCCCGCGCTTCCCGGCGAAGTGCCGACGCGGGGCGACTGGAACAACCATCTGACGACGATCTTCCCCGAGGCGCGCATCAAGAACTATATCGAGATGCGCGGCGCCGATGGCGGGCCCTGGGCGCGGATCTGCGCGCTGCCTGCCTTCTGGGTCGGACTTCTCTACGATCAGTCATCGCTCGACGCGGCCTGGGACCTCGTGAAGGACTGGACGGCGGAAGAGCGGCAGGCGCTTCGCGACCGGGTGGCGAAGCACGGGCTGAAGACGCCCTTCCGGGGCGGCACGCTGCTTGATGTGGCGCGCAAGGCGGTGGCGATTTCGCGCGCCGGACTTGAAGCGCGCGGCAACGGCGACGGCGTGGGCGCGACGGAGGCGATCCATCTTCGCGCGGTGGAAGAGATCGTCGAGAAGGGCCAGTCGCCCGCGCAGGATCTGCTCGACCTTTATCATGGCCGCTGGGGCGGCAAGGTGGAGCCGGTCTACAAGGAGTTTGCGTTTTAGTTTTCCGTTTTGCGTCATTGCGGGCGACCGTCAGGGAGCGAAGCAATCCAGGGGCGTCTGGCTCCGGCAATTGCGGCTATGGATTGCTTCGTCGCTTCGCTCCTCGCAATGACGGCTGAGGGGAGGAGAGACACCCATGTTCAGTCACGTCACCATCGGATCGAGCGACCCGGACAAGGCGGCGGCTTTCTATGACGCGGTGCTGGCGACGCTTGGCATCGCGCCTTTTTTCAAGGCACCGGGGCTTGCCTCCTACGGCACGGCGACGGGCCCCAAGGTCTTCATCCTGAAACCCTTCAACGGCGAAGCGCATGTACCCGGCAATGGCGGGCATGTCGCCTTTCTCGCGCCGAACCGCGCAGCCGTCGACGCCTTTCACGCGAAGGCGCTTGAAATGGGCGGGAGCGACGAAGGCGCGCCGGGGCTTCGCCCGCATTACCATCCGAATTACTACGGCGCCTATGTGCGCGACCCGGAAGGCAACAAGTTGCAGGCCGTCTGCCACAGCAAGAACGGATAGGCTGTGCGGCGCATTCTCCTGATCGGCAGTCCGGGTTCGGGCAAGTCGACGCTTGCCCGGGCGCTCGGCGCGCGCTTTCACCTGCCCGTGACGCATCTCGACCGCCTGTGGTGGCGGCCCGGATGGGTGGAGCTTGGGGCCGAGAAGTTCCGCCCGCTCGTCGCGGAGATCGTGGCACGGGACAAATGGGTGATCGACGGCAATTACAGCAATACATGGGATTTGCGCATGCCGCGCGCGGACACGATCGTCTGGATGGATCTGCCGCGCCGCGTCTGCCTGTGGCGCGTGTTCCGCCGCGCGGTGACGCAATATGGCAGGGTGCGCGGGGACATGGCGCCGGGCTGCCCGGAGCGCTTCGATCCGGAATTCTTCCGCTATGTCTGGAACTTCAAGGCATCGCATGACGAGAGGATCATGGAGGCGCTGCGCCGCCACGGCCGTCATGCACGAATCATCCGTCTGCGGAGCGATGAGGGAGTGGTGAGATTCGTCAGCGGGATCTGATGCCGCTCAGGTGAGCAGGCAGATGACGTAGAGGCCGATCCAGACCGGCAGATAGATTCCGAGAAAGATGCCCCATTGCATGAGGCGCTCGTCTTTCTCTCCGGGCTCCGGCGCGGGGAAGAGCGAGGTGGCGACGAGCTTGAGCGCGAGCGGATCGGTGCGCGAGAGAAGGCCTTGCTGCGTGACGCCGTAAAAGGCGGCGATGAAGGCGAGCGAGGCGGCAAGGTCGTGATCCGCGCGGGCGAGGAAGACGCCCGCGGTCGCGACATGGCCGCAGAGCGCGAGAATGCCGAGCTTCGCCGCGAGATGGAGAAGGAGCGTGGCGTGGCTCCAGGCCCGCGTTTCGCCCGCCCGCCAGAGATTGAGCCTGATCTGCATATAGGCGCAGAAGAAGAGAAGTGCCGGCCCAGCGATGAAGGCGAGCGGCAAGAGAAGCGGCGCCTTGTCGAGAATGACGATCCAGCCGGGCGCGGCAAAGCCCGCAAGCGCGATCATGAATGACGAGAAGAAGGCGACGGCGTAGAGGGCAAAGAGCGCCGTCGCCGCCGCCACGCGCTTCCCGCGCGGCATCTCCGCGATGTGTGTGAAGAAGGCGTCGATACGATCGGTTGAGGGGCGCGCGGGGAGGGCGCTTTCCGTCATGTTGGCCTCGCATGGCGAAAAGAATGACGAGAAAGACTAGCCCCATTCGCCAAGTGCGGAATCGCTCATTTTCGCAATGACGCGCCTCATGCGCGCAACGGCTTACGCCGCTCTTGCCGTGCCGCCGACGGTGAGGCCCTTGACGAGCAGCGTCGGCTGGCCGACGCCGACGGGGACGCCCTGACCGCCCTTGCCGCAGGTGCCGATGCCGGGATCGAGTTTCATGTCGTTGCCGATCATGGCGACGCGGGTGAGCACGTCCGGTCCGTTGCCGATCAAGGTCGCGCCCTTCACCGGCGCGCCGATGCGGCCATCCTCGATCATGTAGGCTTCGGTGCAGGTGAAGACGAACTTTCCGCTCGTGATGTCGACCTGGCCGCCGCCGAAGGAGACGGCGTAGAGGCCCTTCTTAACGGATGAGAGAATCTCGTCCGGTTCGTGATTGCCCGACAGCATGTAGGTGTTGGTCATGCGCGGCATGGGCTGATGCGCGTAAGACTCGCGCCGCCCGTTGCCCGTCGCGGCCATGCCCATGAGGCGCGCATTGAGACGGTCCTGCATATAGCCCTTGAGGATGCCGTCTTCGATGAGGACGGTGCGGGACGTCGGCGTGCCCTCGTCGTCGATGGTGAGCGAACCGCGGCGGTCGGCAAGCGTGCCGTCATCGACCACCGTGATGCCGGGCGCTGCGACGCGCTGGCCGAGAAGACCGGCGAAGGCGGAGGTCTTCTTGCGGTTGAAATCGCCCTCGAGCCCGTGGCCGATCGCTTCGTGCAGCAGGATGCCGGGCCAGCCCGGCCCGAGCACCACATCCATCTCGCCCGCGGGCGCGGGAACGCTTTCGAGGTTCACCAGCGCCTGGCGGAGCGCCTCGTCGACCTGCGCCTGCCATTTGAGAGGATCGATGAAGGCCTCGTAGCCCATGCGCCCGCCGACGCCGAAGGAGCCCGATTCCTGCCGGTCGCCGTCGCCCGCCACGATGGCGACATTGAGCCGGACGAGGGGGCGGATGTCGCGGAGCGAGGAACCGTCCGCGCGGACGATCTCGACCGCCTGCCACTCGCCCGCGAGCGAGGCGGAAACCTGCTGCACGCGGCTGTCTTTCGCGCGCGCATAGGCGTCGATCTCGGCAAGGAGCTTCACCTTCTCCTCGAAGGACTGGGCGCCGAGCGGATTCTCGTCCGTGTAGAGATGCGTGTTGGTGCGGGCAGGGCCCTCCGCGACGACGCCGGTGTGACCGGTCTTCACGGCCTGAACGGCCTCGCTCGCGCGCTTCAGCGCGGCTTCCGAAAGCTCGGAGGCATGGGCATAGCCGGTCGCCTCGCCCGCGACGCAGCGCAGGCCGAAACCCTGGTTGGTGTCGAAGCTCGCCGTCTTGAGGCGGCCATCGTCGAAGCCCAGCGCTTCGGACTGGCGAAACTCCATGAAGAGTTCGCCGTCATCCGCGCCATTGAGCGTATCGGCGACGAGATCGCCGACGCGGCCGCGGTCAAGCCCGGTGCGGGTGAAGAAGAGATCGTCGGGGGATGAGGTCATGACGGCTGCCCGTGAAGGATGAACTAGCGCGCCAGCCATTCCTCGACCGGCACGAGCCTGCGCGGCAGGCCCGAAAGGTCGCAGGGAACGACCTGCGGCGCGCAACTATATAGCGGATATTGCGTGACCTTGAGCGAGGCAAGGTCCACGAGGAAGACACCGTTGATGCGGCCGAACCATTCGTCCCATTCGACGAAGCGCCAGTTCTCCCAGCCGGGCGGCGGCGGGCCCACGACATCGCCGACGAGATCGGGATGGGCGGCGCAGAAACCGACGACGCAGCGGCCGGGATCGCGCGTGTCGAGCCAGGGCGCGGCCTCGGAAATGAGCTCGGGCGCGGCGCCGCCATTCTGGGGCAGGAGAAGCCCCGCCGAGATGCGGCGGCCGAGATGAAAATGAATGAGCGCCTCGTCGCGCATGAATGCGAATCCTCCGCAACAAATATCCAACCGATACTGTAGGACATTTCGGCGCCTGGAAAAGGGCCGAACCGCTGTTTCATGATCGCGCGCGGGCGCAATTCTCCCGGTTATTGTGGCAAAACGTCGCAAAACCGTGCGCGCAGTGTGGTTTGTCGCCGCACCGGGGCTATACTGACGTCCGCGAGTCGTCAGCCGGGCGGAGCGCTGCGCCCGCCGGGGCGGCGGCCTCTTCCGGCGGACCGCAACAGGGGGATGCCGCCGTCAGGCAAAACAACGAAGAGAAGGCGCGGCGGAGCTTGCGGCGGGAAGCGCTTTATGGTTTCTGGCGCACATCTTCCTCTTTGGTCACGGGCATCCGGGCAAGGCCCGGAAAGCGAATTGAATAGCTGGGGATAAGCATGCGGTTTTCGAACTTTTTTGGCCTCTTCGCGACGGCTCTTGCGATGGGTCTTCTTGGCGGCGGCTTCGTTACGGCCGCGCATGCGACGCCGGTGGACGGCGGTCTGGGTCTCCAGGAAGCCGTGACGCCCGTCATGCACGACGTCATCGCCTTCCATTCGATGCTGCTCTGGATCATCTCCGCGATCGTCCTCTTCGTGCTTCTCCTCCTCATCGTGGTGATGGTGCGCTTCAACAGCCGCGCCAACCCGACGCCCTCCAAGACGACGCACAACACGCTGCTCGAAGTCGCCTGGACGGTGCTGCCGGTGATGATCCTGGTCGCGATCGCGATCCCCTCCTTCCGCCTTCTCTACAAGCAGGTCGTCATCCCCGAAGCCGAACTGACGGTGAAGGCGGTCGGCTACCAGTGGTACTGGGGCTATGAATATCCGGACAATGGCGACATCTCGCTGATCTCGAACATGGTCGAGGATGCCGATCTTGAGCCCGGCCAGCCGCGCCTGCTCGCCGCGGACGAGGCGATGGTCGTTCCCGTCGACACCACGGTGCGCGTGATCGTGACCTCCGCCGACGTGATCCACGCCTTCGCGGTTCCGCAATTCGGCGTGAAGATCGACGCCGTGCCGGGCCGTCTCAACGAGACGTGGTTCCGCGCCGAGAAGACCGGCATGTATTACGGCCAGTGCTCGGAACTCTGCGGCACGCGCCATGCCTTCATGCCGATCAACGTGAAGGTGGTCAGCAAGGAAGAATTCCAGGCCTGGGCCGAACAGCAGCAGGCGGATGCCGGCTCGGACGGCAAGGTTAAACTGGCACAGGCCGCGGACGCGCGCTGAGCGCCTCCGCTACCGCTGAAGCAACATCGCAAGATCGTAAGAACGAAGGGTTAGAGAGATGGCAGGGCAAGCTGCGGGTGCACACGCCGATCACGCCGATCACCCCACCGGGTGGAAGCGGTACGTCTATTCGACGAACCACAAGGACATCGGCACGATGTACCTTGTCTTCGCGATCATCGCCGGCATCGTGGGCGGCGCCTTTTCCGTGCTGATGCGCATGGAGCTGCAATATCCCGGCGACGGCGTCCTGCAGGGCGACCACAATCTCTTCAACATGCTGGTCACCGCGCATGGCCTCATCATGATCTTCTTCATGGTGATGCCGGCCATGATCGGCGGCTTCGGCAACTGGTTCGTGCCGCTGATGATCGGCGCGCCGGACATGGCCTTCCCGCGCATGAACAACATCTCGTTCTGGCTGCTGCCGCCCGCGCTCGGCCTGCTCGTGATCTCGATGTTCGTGCCCGGCGCCCCCGGCGGCACCGGCGCTTCCGGCGGCTGGACGATCTATCCGCCGCTCTCGACCACGGGCGCTCCCGGACCGGCGATGGACTTCGCGATTCTCTCGCTGCACATCGCGGGCGCTTCGTCGATCCTCGGTGCGATCAACTTCATCACCACGATCTTCAACATGCGCGCCCCGGGCATGACGCTGCACAAGATGCCGCTCTTCGTCTGGTCGGTGCTCGTGACGGTCTTCCTGCTGCTGCTCTCGCTGCCGGTTCTCGCCGGTGCGATCACCATGCTGCTGACCGACCGCAACTTCGGCACGACCTTCTTCTCGCCCGAAGGCGGCGGCGACCCGATCCTGTTCCAGCATCTGTTCTGGTTCTTCGGTCACCCGGAAGTCTACATCCTGATCCTGCCGGGCTTCGGCATCGTCAGCCAGATCATCTCGACCTTCTCGCGCAAGCCCGTGTTCGGCTATCTCGGCATGGCCTATGCCATGGTCGCGATCGGCTTCGTCGGCTTCATCGTGTGGGCGCACCACATGTACACGGTCGGCATGTCGGTCAACACGCAGGCCTATTTCGTGGCGGCCACCATGGTCATCGCGGTGCCGACCGGCGTGAAGATCTTCTCCTGGATC
>DLCG01000014.1:0-12953 GCA_002480495.1 Rhodobiaceae bacterium UBA7804
TGCTCCATCCAGTCCATGGTGGCCGCGCCGTCATGCACTTCGCCGATCTTGTGGCTCACACCCGTGTAATAGAGGATGCGCTCGGTCGTCGTCGTCTTACCGGCATCGATGTGAGCCATGATGCCGATATTGCGGTAATCTTCGAGCTTCGTTTTGCGTGCCATGACGGTCTGCCTTTAGGGGTCTTGAACGCTTTACCAGCGATAGTGCGAGAAGGCGCGGTTGGCTTCAGCCATCCGGTGCGTGTCTTCGCGCTTCTTCACGGCGGAGCCACGATTGTTCGCCGCATCGAGCAGCTCGCCCGACAAGCGGCCGACCATCGTCGTCTCGTTGCGCGCGCGAGCGGCGGCAATGATCCAGCGAATTGCGAGGGCGCGACGGCGATCCGGACGCACTTCGACCGGAACCTGGTAGGTCGCACCGCCAACACGGCGGGAACGAACCTCGAGAGCCGGCATCACGTTCTCAAGTGCTTCATGGAACGTGCGCAGCGGATCGACATTCGCCTTCTGCTGCATCTGGTCGAACGCGCCATAGATGATGCTTTCAGCGGCGGACTTCTTGCCGTGATACATCAGGCTGTTCATGAATTTCGCGAGAACAACGTCGCCATACTTGGCGTCCGGAAGAACTTCTCGCTTTTCTGCGCGGTGGCGTCTGGACATTTCTCTGATCCTTACTTCGGACGCTTCGCGCCGTACTTCGAGCGGCGCTGACGGCGGTCTTTCACACCCTGCGTATCGAGCACGCCACGAATGATGTGATAGCGCACGCCGGGAAGGTCCTTCACACGGCCGCCGCGGATCAGCACCACGGAGTGTTCCTGCAGGTTGTGGCCTTCGCCCGGGATGTAGCTCGTCACTTCGAACTGGTTGGTCAGGCGCACACGGGCGACCTTACGCAGAGCGGAGTTCGGCTTCTTCGGGGTCGTCGTATAGACGCGCGTGCAGACGCCGCGCTTCTGCGGGCAGGCCTGCATGGCCGGTACTTTATTACGCTTCACCAGCGGCTTGCGCGGCTTGCGGATGAGTTGGTTGACGGTGGGCATTCGCCTGCTCGATCCTGTCTGTCCAAACAAAAAGACGCCACGCCGCCTCCGGACCATGTCCGATAAAGGCTGCGCGCGCTCGAGGACACCGAACCCTTCTCGGGTCTTGCGTCCGCTTGCAGAGGATTCCGGCCTTGCGCCCGGAATCTTGCGCCATTCCTCGTATTCTGTTTACCGGCCCCAGTGTCTAGATCCGACCAAAAGGCCCGTCCTATCAAGGACTTGGGTGGCCAGCGGTCCGGGAAGCCTCTACTACCTGGAGCGAAAGTGGGCGGAACGTACTCGGGCCCCCACGAGTCGTCAACCCCGCATCCGCCGAAATCCGGGAAAAATCCGGTATTTGACCCCTTTACCGGCTGCGGCCGACCAGCACCTGACAGAAACTCTGCTTCCGGGGCAGAATACGGCCCAATCCAGCGGGAGGAACAGGAAAATGGCAGGCAAATTCTGGCCCGTCCTCTTCGGAGCGGCGGCAATATACAACTTCATGGCAGGGCTTCCGCCAGTGTTGATTCCCGCCATGTCGGCGGCAAATCCTGGCCTCGCGCCCCATGCGCCGGAACATGTGATCATCGCGCAGATTTCCGGGCTTCTCATCTGCACCTTTGGCATCGGCTATGCCATGGTCGCCTTCGGCAGCCCTGGCAGCCGACAGATCGTGACACTCGGCCTTATCGGGAAACTGAGCCTTTGCGTGCTCCTCGCAGTCCATCTGATGCAGGGCCCGGTGCCTCGGCCCATGCTGATCGCGACGGCGGGGGACCTCCTCTTTTCCATCGCCTTCATCGTCTGGCTGGTCCGGAACCGGCCGGTCCCTGCCCCCTCCCCGGCCTGACGCTCCTGCGGAAACGGAACAGGCCGCCCCGAAGGGCGGCCTGCCGCATGACTTATATGTGAGAAGCGCCTCAGGCAGAGCCGTCGGCGGCCTCCGCGACTTCCGCTTCCGGAGCGGAGGCGTCGACCGTGACGCCACCCTGATCCTCGAGGATCTGCTCGTCGCGGCGCTGGGCCTCACCCCGGATACGCTGAAGCATGCCGCCCGTGCCTGCCGGGATGAGCCGGCCGACAATGACGTTTTCCTTCAGGCCGATGAGCTGGTCCACCTTGCCGGAAACGGCCGCCTCGGTGAGAACGCGGGTCGTTTCCTGGAAGGAAGCCGCCGAAATGAAGGAGCGTGTCTGCAGGCTCGCCTTGGTAATACCGAGCAGAACCGGGCTTGCCGTGGCCGGGGCCTTGCCCTGCGCCTCGAGCTTTGCATTCATCTCGTCGAACTCCGACCGGTCCATCTGCTCGCCGGGGAGCGTGATGGAATCGCCGGGATTCGTGATCTCGACCTTCTGCAGCATGTTGCGGACGATCACTTCGATATGCTTGTCGTTGATCGACACGCCCTGCAGGCGATAGACGTCCTGAACCTCGTTGACGAGATAGGCCGCCAGTTCCTCGACGCCCGAAATCGCAAGGATGTCGTGCGGCGCGGGGTGGCCATCCAGGATGAACTCGCCCTTCTCGATCACGTCGCCTTCCTGCACCGTGATGTGCTTGCCCTTCGGGATCAGATACTCGATGGGCTCCAGGCTCTCATCGAGCGGGTGCACGATGATGCGGCGCTTGTTCTTGTAGTCGCGTCCAAACTCGACGCGGCCTGTCGCCTCGGCGATGATCGCGTGATCCTTCGGACGGCGTGCTTCGAAGAGCTCCGCCACACGCGGAAGACCGCCCGTAATGTCGCGCGTCTTGGCGCCTTCCGTCGGAATACGAGCCAGCACGTCACCGGCATGGACGGTCGCACCGTTCTCGACCGACAGGATCGCGTCGACCGAGAGAAGGTAACGGGCATCGTTGCCGTTCGAGAGCTTCAGCACCTTGCCGTTGCCGTCCTTGAGGACCATGGCCGGACGCAGCTCGCTGCCGCGCGGACTCGCGCGCCAGTCGACCACGACACGGCTCGAGATACCCGTCGCCTCGTCCGCCACTTCGCGGATCGAAACGCCATCCACGAGATCCTCGAACTCCACCGTACCGTTCACTTCCGTGAGGATCGGCATGGTGTAGGGATCCCACTCCGCGATGCGCTGGCCGCGGGCGATCGAGTCCCCCTCGTCCACGCGCAGACGCGAACCGTAGATGAGCTTGTGCGAGGCACGCTCGGTGCCGTGTTCATCCATGATGAGCACCTGCACGTTGCGGCCCATGACGACGAGCTGCCCGTTCGAGTCCTTGACCACGTTGCGGTTCACGATCTTCACCGTGCCCGTGTGGTTGGATTCGATATAGGAGTTGTCGGCCACCTGAGCCGTACCGCCGATATGGAAGGTACGCATGGTGAGCTGGGTGCCCGGCTCACCGATCGACTGGGCCGCGATGACGCCCACCGCTTCACCCATATTGACCGGCGTACCGCGGGCAAGATCGCGCCCGTAGCAGGCGGCGCAAACGCCGTTCTGCGCTTCGCAGGTAAGCACCGAGCGGATCTTGATCGCCTGAAGGTTCGCCTCCTCGATGAGGTCCACATCGGCCTCGTCGATCAGGTGGTTCTTCGACACGATGACCTTGCCGGTCGCCGGGTTCACGACATCTTCCGCCGTGGTACGGCCCAGAACGCGGGTGCCGAGCGAGACGATGACATCGCCCGCCTCGATCACGGCCTGAACCGTGATGCCGCCATCCGTTCCGCAATCCTCTTCGGTGATGATGGAATCCTGCGCGACGTCCACGAGACGGCGGGTCAGGTAACCCGAGTTTGCCGTCTTGAGGGCCGTATCGGCAAGACCCTTACGCGCACCGTGCGTCGAGTTGAAATACTCGAGAACGGTGAGGCCTTCCTTGAAGTTCGAGATGATCGGCGTCTCGATGATCTCGCCCGACGGCTTGGCCATGAGGCCGCGCATGCCGGCGAGCTGCTTCATCTGGGCGGGCGAACCGCGCGCGCCAGAATGCGCCATCATGTAGATCGAGTTGATCGGCTTCTCGCGCTTCGTCTCCTCGTCCACCTGAACCGCGGAGATCTTCTGCATCATCACATCGGCGACGCGGTCTGTGCACTTGGCCCAGGCGTCGACGACCTTGTTGTACTTCTCGCCCTGCGTGATGAGGCCGTCGATGTACTGCTGCTCGTATTCGGTCGCGAGCGCCTGCGTCTCCTCGACCAGCTTCGCCTTCTCTTCCGGGATGACCATGTCGTCCTTGCCGAAGGAGATACCGGCGCGGAACGCCTGACGGAAGCCGAGCGCCATGATCTGGTCGCAGAAGATGACCGTCTCCTTCTGACCGCAGTGGCGATAGACCACGTCGATCATCTTGGAGATATCGCGCTTCGTGAGCAGACGGTTCACGAGATCGAAGGGCACGTTCGGGTGCTTCGGCAGAAGCTCGCCCACCAGCATGCGGCCCGGCGTCGTATCGACGACATGGGTCAGATCGTTGCCATCGGCATCCTTCGTCGTGTAACGCGCCTTGACCTTTGCATGGAGCGTCACCGCCTTGGAAGCGAGCGCATGCTCGATCTCCGCCATGCTGGAGAACACCATGCCTTCGCCCGGCTCGTTCTCCTTCTGGATGGTCACATAATAAAGACCGAGAACGATGTCCTGCGAGGGAACGATGATCGGCGAACCGTTGGCCGGATGCAGGATGTTGTTCGTCGACATCATCAGCACACGCGCTTCGAGCTGCGCTTCGAGCGACAGCGGCACGTGAACAGCCATCTGGTCGCCGTCAAAGTCGGCGTTGAACGCCGCGCAGACGAGCGGATGAAGCTGGATCGCCTTGCCTTCGATAAGCACCGGCTCGAAAGCCTGAATGCCGAGACGATGCAGCGTCGGAGCGCGGTTCAGCAGCACCGGATGTTCGCGGATCACCTGTTCGAGGATTTCCCAGACTTCCGGGCGCTCCTTCTCAACGAGCTTCTTCGCCTGCTTCACCGTGGCCGAGAGACCCTTTGCCTCGAGGCGCGAATAGATGAACGGCTTGAAGAGTTCGAGAGCCATCTTCTTCGGCAGGCCGCACTGATGGAGCTTCAGTTCCGGACCGACCACGATCACCGAGCGGCCCGAATAGTCGACGCGCTTGCCGAGCAGGTTCTGGCGGAAGCGGCCCTGCTTGCCCTTGAGCATATCGGCGAGCGACTTCAGCGGGCGCTTGTTCGCGCCCGTGATGACGCGGCCGCGGCGCCCGTTGTCGAACAGCGCGTCAACGGACTCCTGCAGCATGCGCTTTTCGTTGCGGATGATGATGTCCGGCGCACGGAGCTCCATCAGCCGCTTCAGGCGGTTGTTGCGATTGATGACGCGGCGATAGAGATCGTTGAGATCCGACGTCGCGAAGCGGCCGCCATCGAGCGGAACGAGCGGGCGCAGCTCCGGCGGGATGACCGGGATCTGCGTCATGATCATCCACTCGGGACGATTGCCGGACTCGATGAAGGCCTCGATGAGCTTGAGACGTTTCGCGAGCTTCTTCGGCTTCAGTTCCGAGGTCGACTCGGCGATTTCCACGCGGAGATCCGCTGCGATCTTTTCGAGATCGAGCGCGATAAGTAGTTCGCGGATCGCTTCCGCGCCGATACCGGCGGTGAAGCTGTCCTCGCCATACTGATCCTGCGCGTCGATATACTCCTCTTCCGTCAGGAGCTGGCGCTCCTTCAGCGAAGTGAGGCCCGGCTCCAGAACGATGTAGTTCTCGAAATAGAGAACGCGCTCGAGATCCTTCAGCGTCATGTCGAGCAGAAGGCCGATGCGCGACGGCAGCGACTTCAGGAACCAGATATGCGCCACGGGCGCGGCGAGCTCGATATGGCCCATGCGTTCGCGCCGGACCTTGGAGAGCGTGACTTCAACGCCGCACTTTTCGCAGATGATGCCCTTGTACTTCATCCGCTTGTACTTGCCGCACAGGCATTCGTAATCCTTGATCGGGCCGAAAATGCGCGCGCAGAAGAGACCATCCCGCTCCGGCTTGAAGGTGCGGTAGTTGATCGTCTCCGGCTTCTTGATCTCTCCATAGGACCAGGAAAGGATCCGCTCCGGGCTCGCAATCGAGATCTTGATCTGATCGAAAGTCTGCGAGGGCGCCGTCGGATTGAAAAGATTCATGACCTCTTGGTTCATGGACTTCTCCTGAACTCGGCCTCAAAGCCAACGGGGATGTTCATTTGCGTCCGGTGGGGCCTTCCGTCCGCTTACCCCGTATATCGAAAATCTCATGCCCTCCCCTTGGAGGGCTGCGATGCGCCCCTACGCGGGGCGCATCGCCTTGTCTCTCGTCAGCTCGCCGAAGGCGTCATCAACTCGACATTGAGGCCGAGCGAACGCATTTCCTTCACGAGCACGTTGAAGCTTTCGGGAATGCCGGCTTCGAACGTGTCGTCGCCGCGAACGATGGCTTCATAGACCTTGGTACGGCCAGCCACGTCGTCCGACTTCACCGTCAGCATTTCCTGCAGCGTGTAGGCGGCGCCATAGGCTTCGAGCGCCCACACCTCCATTTCGCCGAAGCGCTGACCGCCGAACTGCGCCTTGCCGCCCAGCGGCTGCTGGGTAACGAGCGAGTACGGACCGATGGAGCGCGCATGGATCTTGTCGTCGACAAGGTGATGCAGCTTCAGCATGTAGATGTAGCCGACGGTCACCTTGCGGTCGAACTCCTCGCCCGTGCGTCCATCATAGAGGGTGACCTGACCCGAGCGGTCGAGCCCGGCAAGTTCAAGCATCTCCACGACTTCGGGTTCGCGGGCACCGTCGAAGACGGGCGTCGCGATCGGCACGCCGTTGGTGAGGTTCCCGGCCATTTCGACAAGCTGATCGTCGTCGAGAGACGCAACCGTCTCGTCGTCGCCGTAGATCTGCTGAATGAGCCCCTTGAGCTCGGTCAGCTTGTTCTCGCGGCGATAGCTGTCGAGCGCGACATCGATCTTCTTGCCGAGACCGGCGCAAGCCCAGCCCAGATGCGTCTCCAGAATCTGACCGACATTCATGCGGCTCGGCACGCCGAGCGGATTGAGCACGATATCGACCGGCTGACCGTCTTCCAGATAGGGCATGTCTTCCATCGGCACGATGCGGCTGATGACACCCTTGTTGCCGTGGCGTCCGGCCATCTTGTCGCCGGTCTGAAGCTTGCGCTTCACGGCCACGAAAACCTTGACCATCTTCATGACGCCGGGCGGAAGCTCGTCGCCACGCTGAAGCTTGTCGACCTTGTCGGCAAAGCGCGCTTCCAGGCGCTCCTTGCTTTCGTCGTACTGCTTCTTCAGCGCCTCGATCTCGGCCTGCGCCTTCTCGTTGGTCAGCGCGATCTGCCACCACTGGCCGTGGCTAAGCTCGTCGAGATTGGCCTGCGTGACCTTGCTCTCGCCTTCGATAGCCTTGGGCCCGGAAGCGATCTGCTTGCCGAGAAGGATTTCGGCAAGACGGCCATAGACGTTGCGGTCGAGAATGCCGAATTCGTCGTCGCGGTCTTTCGCGAGACGCTCGATTTCCTCGCGCTCGATCGCCATCGCGCGCTCGTCCTTGTCGATACCGTGACGGTTGAACACGCGCACTTCGACGACCGTACCGGTGACACCCGGCGGCAGGCGAAGCGACGTATCGCGCACGTCCGAAGCCTTTTCGCCGAAGATCGCGCGAAGCAGCTTCTCTTCCGGCGTCATCGGGCTTTCGCCCTTCGGCGTGATCTTGCCGACGAGAATATCGCCGGGGTTCACTTCCGCGCCGATATAGACGATGCCGGCTTCGTCGAGGTTCTTGAGGGCTTCTTCACCGACATTCGGAATGTCACGCGTGATTTCCTCCGGTCCGAGCTTCGTGTCGCGCGCCATCACCTCGAATTCCTCGATGTGGATGGAGGTGAACACGTCATCGCGAACGATGCGCTCGGAGATGAGGATGGAGTCCTCGAAGTTGTAGCCGTTCCAGGGCATGAACGCGACAAGCACGTTGCGGCCAAGCGCGAGATCGCCGAGTTCGGTCGAAGGACCGTCCGCGATGATATCGCCCTTCTTCACCTGATCGCCCACACGCACCAGCGGACGCTGATTGATGCAGGTGTTCTGGTTCGAGCGCTGGAACTTACGCAGATTGTAGATGTCGACGCCCGACTTGGACGAGTCGACCTCTTCCGTCGCGCGGATAACGATACGCGTCGCATCCACCTGATCGACGATACCCGTGCGGCGAGCACCGATGGCAGCGCCGGAGTCACGCGCCACGACTTCTTCCATGCCCGTGCCTACGAGCGGCGCCTCGGAACGGATGAGCGGCACGGCCTGACGCTGCATGTTCGAGCCCATGAGAGCGCGGTTCGCGTCGTCGTTTTCGAGGAACGGGATGAGCGCGGCCGCGACGGACACGATCTGCTTCGGCGAAACGTCGACGAAGTCCACCTGATCCGGCGGCACCATCTCGAAGTCGCCATCGATACGGCAGTTCACGAGTTCGCCCTGGATCTCGCCCTTGGCGCTCACTTCCACATTCGCCTGCGCGATGCGGTAGCGGCTTTCTTCCATGGCCGAAAGATAGACGACCTCATCGGAGAGCTTGCCGCCCTTCACGCGCCGGTACGGGCTTTCGATAAAACCGTACTTGTTGACGCGGGCAAAGGTTGCCAGCGAGTTGATGAGACCGATATTCGGGCCTTCCGGCGTTTCGATCGGGCAGATGCGGCCGTAATGGGTCGGGTGCACGTCGCGCACTTCGAAGCCCGCACGCTCGCGCGTAAGACCGCCCGGCCCAAGCGCCGAAAGACGGCGCTTATGCGTGATTTCCGAAAGCGGGTTCGTCTGGTCCATGAACTGCGAGAGCTGCGAGGAACCGAAGAACTCGCGAACGGCGGCAGCCGCCGGCTTCGCGTTGATCAGGTCGTGCGGCATGACCGTGTCGATATCGACGGAGGACATGCGCTCCTTGATCGCGCGTTCCATGCGAAGCAGGCCGACGCGGTACTGGTTCTCCATGAGTTCGCCGACCGAACGCACGCGGCGGTTGCCGAGATTGTCGATATCGTCGATCTCGCCCTTGCCGTCGCGAAGGCCGACAAGCGTCTTGATGACCGCGAGAATATCTTCCTTGCGGAGCACACGGACGGTATCCGCCGCATCGAGGTCGAGACGCATGTTCATCTTCACGCGGCCAACCGCGGAAAGATCGTAGCGTTCGGCGTCGAAGAAGAGGCTGTTGAAGAGCGCTTCGGCCGTATCCGGCGTCGGCGGCTCGCCCGGGCGCATCACGCGATAGATATCGATCAGAGCCTGCTCGCGGTTCGTGCACTTGTCGACGGCGAGCGTGTTGCGAATGAAGGCGCCCGTGTTCACATGGTCGATGTCGAGCGTGACGATCTCGTCATGCCCCGCCTCGACAAGCTGCTCCAGCAGCTCCGGCGTGATCTCGTCGCCCGCCTCGGCGAAGATTTCGCCGGTTTCCATGTTGACGATTTCCTGCGCCAGATAGCGGCCATGGAGGTCCTCGTCCTGCACGAGCAGTTCCTTGAGGCCATCCTCGGCGAGCTTCTTGGCAAGACGCGGCGTGACCTTGCGGCCCGCCTCCACGACAGGCTTGCCCGTCTTCGCGTCGATGAGGTCGCGCTCCGGCTTCACGCCGCGATAACGGTCGGCGTCGAACGGCACACGCCAGCCCTGCTTCACCTTGGTGAAGGCAACGCTGTTGTAGAAGGTCGAGAGAATTTCCTCGGAGTCGAGGCCGAGCGCATAAAGCAGCGTCGTCACCGGCAGCTTGCGGCGGCGGTCGATACGCACATAGACGATGTCTTTTGCGTCGAACTCGAAGTCGAGCCAGGAACCGCGATAGGGAATGACGCGCGCGGCGAAGAGCAGCTTGCCCGAAGAATGGGTTTTACCCTTGTCATGATCGAAGAACACGCCGGGGCTGCGATGCATCTGCGAAACGATGACGCGCTCGGTGCCGTTGATCACGAAGGTGCCGTTCTCGGTCATGAGCGGCATGTCGCCCATGTAGACGTCCTGCTCCTTGATGTCCTTGACGGACTTGGCGCCGGAGTCTTCGTCGACTTCGAACACGATGAGCCGGAGCGTCACCTTGAGCGGCGCCGCAAAGGTCATTCCGCGCTGCTGGCATTCCTCGACGTCATACTTCGGCGTTTCGAACTCGTAGTTCACGAATTCGAGCGTGGACGTTTCGGAAAAGTCGCTGATCGGGAAAACCGATTTGAAGACGGAATAGAGCCCCTGCTCTTCACGTCCGCCTTCCGGCTCCTCAACCTGCAGGAACTGGTCGTATGAATATTTCTGAACCTCGATCAGGTTCGGCATCTCCGCAATCTGCGGGATATGCCCGAAGACCTTACGAACCCGCTTTCGACCAGTGAAGGACTGCGTCATCTGTGCTCCTCGCAACGCTCTGCATTAGAACGGCGGCCGGGCTTTCAGTCGGAGAAAGGGGCAGCCCGGTCTCAGGCCCGTATTCTCCGTGGGGGACGCGGCGTTCATGAGACGCCAGCGCATCGGCCGGAACGGAAGGCGCAAGGCTTTCCGTTCCGGCCCTGTAGCGGTAGCCGAACTTACTTGAGTTCGACCTTGGCGCCGGCCTTCTCGAGCTGCGCCTTGATCTTGTCGGCTTCTTCCTTCGACGCGCCTTCCTTGACGGTCTTCGGAGCGCCTTCGACCAGGTCCTTGGCTTCCTTGAGGCCGAGGCCCGTGATCGCACGGACTTCCTTGATCACCTCGATCTTCTTGTCGCCGGCGGCGGCAAGAACGACCTCGAACTCGGTCTGCTCTTCGGCAGCGGCAGCCGGAGCCGCACCGCCGGCGGCCGCGACGGCGACCGGAGCGGCGGCGGAAACGCCCCACTTCTCTTCGAGCATCTTGGAGAGTTCGGCCGCCTCGAGGACGGTGAGGTTCGAAAGGTCTTCGACGATTTTTGCGAGATCGGTCATTTCAATGTCTCTCTTGTCAGGTTCGGTTGGATATCGGGTTCACTGCAGCGGTCACGCCGCTTCGCTCTTGGTGGCATAGGCATTCAGCACACGCGCCAACTGGCCGCCAGGCGCCTGCAGCACGCCCGCGATGCGGGTTGCCGGCGTCTGGATCATGCCCAGGATCTTCGCGCGCAGTTCGTCGAGCGACGGCAGGTCGGCAAGCTGCTTCACCGCCTTTGCATCGAGAACCGTCTCACCCATCGCGCCGCCGAGGATCACCAGTTTCTGGTTTTCCTTGGCGAACTCGGTGGCAACCTTGGGGGCTGCGACCGGGTCGTCGGAATAGGCGATTGCCGTAGGCCCCGTGAAGAGATCGCCGATCCCATTCATCGGGGTGCCATCGAGAGCGAGCTTCGCCAGCCGGTTCTTCGTTACCTTGAACGAGGCGCCGGCCTTGGCCATCCGCGAACGCAGATCGGACATCTGGTTCACGGTGAGGCCGCTGTAGTGGGCGACGACAACGACACCGGCGTTTGAAAAAACACCGTTGAGATGCGTCACGAGCTCGGTCTTTTCAGCTCTGTCCACTTGCTCTCTCCGTTGTGTACGAAACCCTCGTACACCTGGGGGCGGCTTCGGAACGGGCACTGCCCGACCTTGTCCGCCATTGGCATTTACCGCTCGCTCGTCTCGCGGGGCGCGCAAGCCTCGCGAACCGCATGAGCGGCGCTCACTTGCCTGTCCCGGGTTCCAACCGATCCCCCGGAACCCTCAGGTTCCGTGAAATCGTTCAACTCCCGTCTATTGCCGGCCGCCCTCTTGTGGCGATTAAGCGTCGGTTCGAAAACCTCCGCACCCGCAGTCTCGGACAGGTAAACGGACGATGGCGCAGCCACTCCGGTTCGCACCGAAGTGACTGCACTTCCCGTCCGTTCCTCACCGTCCGCGGCCCGAGGGTCGCGGACGGAAACTCATCGGCGCGTTACGCGCTCGCCGCGATGCTCTGCGGCTCGACCTTCACGCCAGGCCCCATCGTGGAGCTGATGGCGATCCGCTTGATATAGGTACCCTTGGCACCGGCAGGCTTCGCCTTCTGCACGGCGTCGATCAGCGCACGGACATTGCCCGCAATCTGATCTTCGCTGAAGCTTGCCTTGCCGACACCGGCATGCACGATGCCGGCCTTCTCCACGCGGAACTCGACGGCGCCGCCCTTCGCGGCCTTCACCGCTTCGGCGACATCCGGCGTCACGGTGCCGACCTTCGGGTTCGGCATCAGACCGCGCGGACCGAGCACCTTACCGAGACGGCCGACGAGCGGCATCATGTCCGGCGTTGCGATGCAGCGGTCGAAATCGATCTTGCCGCTCTGGATGATCTCCGCGAGATCCTCCGCACCGACGATATCGGCACCCGCCGCCTTCGCGGCATCGGCCTTGTCGCCCTTCGCGAAAACAGCAACGCGAACGGTGCGGCCCGAACCGTTGGGCAGCGCAACGACGCCGCGAACCATCTGGTCCGCGTGACGCGGATCGACGCCGAGCGCGATCGCGACTTCGATCGTCTCGTCGAACTTTGCGCTCGCACGTTCCTTGATCAGCTTCACGGCTTCACCGAGACCGTAGGTCTTCTTGCGGTCAATGCCTTCGCGAGCCTTCGAAATACGCTTTCCTGCCTTGCTAGCCATCACGCTCACTCCACTACCTGAAGGCCCATGGAACGGGCGGAACCTGCAATGATCTTCGTCGCCTGATCGAGATCGTTGGCGTTGAGATCGGCGAACTTCGCTTCGGCGATCTCGCGGCACTGCGCAAGCGTCACCGTACCGGCCGATGCACGGCCCGGCGTCTTGGAGCCGGACTGGATCTTGGCGGCCTTCTTCAGGAAGTAGGACGCAGGCGGCGTCTTCATCGCGAAAGTGAAGGAACGGTCCGAGAAGGCCGTGATAACGACCGGGATCGGCATACCCTGTTCCATCTTCTGCGTGGCGGCATTGAACGCCTTGCAGAATTCCATG
>DLCG01000014.1:13262-14536 GCA_002480495.1 Rhodobiaceae bacterium UBA7804
CCTTGCAGAATTCCATGATGTTGAGACCGCGCTGGCCAAGCGCGGGGCCGATCGGCGGCGAGGGATTCGCCTGTCCGGCCGGCACCTGCAATTTGATGTAGCCTTCGATTTTCTTCGCCATGTCTTTCCCCTGCCGGATATCGCCGGCGCTATGGGTTAGTGGTCAACGGCACATCCGGAACTCGCGTTCCTTCCGCGCCTCCCACACTTTTGCGGGAGAAAGAAAAGCTCTAGAGCTTTTCCACCTGCCCGTATTCGAGCTCGACCGGGGTCGCCCGGCCGAAAATCGACACGGCCACCTTGAGCCGCGCCTTTTCTTCGTCGACTTCCTCGACGAAACCGTTGAACGAGGCGAACGGGCCGTCGGCCACGCGCACCTGCTCGCCGATCTCGAAGGTGATCGAGGGCTTCGGCCGCTCTACGCCTTCCTGCACCTGGTGCAGGATGCGGTCGACTTCACCCTGGCTGATCGGCTGCGGCTTGTTGTCCGCGCCGAGAAAGCCCGTCACCTTCGGCGTATTCTTGACGAGGTGATAGGCCTCGTCCGTCATCTCCATCTTTGCGAGCACATAGCCCGGAAAGAACTTTCGTTCCGCATTCACCTTGCGGCCGCGGCGCACCTCGACGACCTCTTCGGTCGGCACGAGGATTTCCTCGAACTGGTCGGAAAGTCCCTGCTGCTCTGCCTGCTCGCGCAGCGATTCCGCGACCTTCTTCTCGAAGTTCGAATAGGCGTGAATGATGTACCAGCGCTTAGCCATGTTTCTTTCCGACGGGACTTAAGCCCCTTGACCTCAGTTGCCGCCGAAGCCGAGCACGAGCGAGACGAGATAGCTCAGCGCTGTGTCGGCCAGGAAGAAGAACACCATCGCGAACGCAACCATGATGAAAACCATCACCGTGGTGATGATCGTCTCCCGGCGTGTCGGCCAGGTCACCTTCGAAGCTTCGGAGCGGACCTGCTGGAGGAACTGAAGCGGATTCGTCTTTGCCATTTCTATCGCCAAATGCCTTTCGACTGTCCGCCCTGCTCGTTCTGTCCGGCCGGGCCGCCGCCTGACCGGGGTTTCGGCCCCCGGCCCCGCCGCTCCGCCCTCTGGGCGGTGGCAGGAGTGGAGGGGCTCGAACCCCCAACCCCCGGTTTTGGAGACCGGTGCTCTACCAGTTGAGCTACACTCCTAATAAGTATTGGCTAACTGATAGAGCGGTCTCTAAAACTATTCAATAATTTCAGCAACAACTCCAGCGCCAACTGTTCTTCCACCTTCTCTAAT
>DLCG01000014.1:14727-14856 GCA_002480495.1 Rhodobiaceae bacterium UBA7804
ACCAGTTGAGCTACACTCCTAAAGCATGATCCGGAAAGTCGGGCTTCCGGCTCTCCGGAAGATCATGCCCAAACCTGCAAGGCAGCCGCCGAAGCGGCAACCTTCTTACTTCAACACTTTCGAGACGAC
>DLCG01000007.1:0-58219 GCA_002480495.1 Rhodobiaceae bacterium UBA7804
ATAGGTTTCCATGTTGAAATGCGGCGCCCAGGGCTTTTCGGTCGCATCGATGTAGAAGCCTGCGCCCTGCCCGAGATCATAGGCATCGTCATTCGCGACGCCTTCGCCGCGCGGGCTCGTGTCCGGCGCAATGATGGCAAGGCCGAGTTCCGCCGCGCGGCCATAGGCGCCCGCCTTCGTGGTGAAGTTCTCTTCCGTGCAGGTGAGACCGGCGAGGAAGGTGAGCGCCGGAAACGGCCCCTTCCCCTCCGGGATGTAGACGGAAAAGCGCATATGAGTATCGGTCGCCGCGGAATGGTGACGGCAAATGCTGAGCGTGCCGCCGAAGCAGCGATGCGATGAGAGGATCTCGACCGACATCAATAGACCACGACTGAACGGATCGACTTGCCCTCATGCATGAGATCGAAGCCCTTGTTGATGTCTTCGAGCGGCATGGTGTGCGTGATGAGATCGTCGATGTTGATCTTGCCGTCCATGTACCAGTCGACGATCTTCGGCACATCGGTGCGGCCGCGCGCGCCACCGAAGGCGGTGCCCTTCCAGACGCGTCCGGTGACGAGCTGGAAGGGACGCGTGGAAATTTCCTGCCCCGCGCCCGCAACGCCGATAATGATGCTTTCGCCCCAGCCGCGATGGCAGCATTCGAGCGCCTGTCGCATCGTGTTCACATTGCCGATGCATTCGAAGCTGTAATCGGCGCCGCCGCCAGTGAGCTCGACGAGATGACCGACGACATCGCCCTTGATCTCCTTCGGGTTCACGAAATGCGTCATACCGAACTGGCGGGCGAGGCTCTCGCGCGCTGGATTGATGTCGACGCCGACGATCTTGTCGGCACCCGCGATGCGCGCGCCCTGAATGACATTGAGGCCGATGCCGCCAAGACCGAAGACGACGACATTCGCGCCCGGCTCGACACCCGCGGTGAAGATCACCGCGCCGACGCCCGTCGTCACGCCGCAGCCGATGTAGCAGATCTTGTCGAAAGGCGCGTCCTTGCGGACCTTGGCGAGCGCGATCTCTGGGAGAACCGTGTAATTCGCGAAAGTGGAGCAGCCCATATAATGCAGCACGGGCTTGCCCTTGTAGGAAAAGCGGCTGGTGCCGTCCGGCATCACGCCCTTGCCCTGGGTGGCGCGGATGGAGGTGCAGAGATTGGTCTTGTGGCTCGTGCAGCTTTTGCACTCGCGGCATTCGGGCGTGTAGAGCGGGATCACATGATCGCCGACAGAGAGCGACTTCACGCCCGGTCCGACCTCCACGACGACGCCCGCACCCTCATGGCCGAGAATTGCAGGGAACGCGCCTTCCGGGTCCTCGCCCGACAGCGTGAAAGCATCGGTATGGCAGATGCCGGTCGCCTTGACCTCGATCAGCACCTCGCCTTCCTTCGGGCCTTCGAGCTGTACCGTTTCGATCTCGAGAGGTTTGCCCGCCTCGAAGGCTACCGCCGCACGCACGTCCATCTGCCGTCTCCGTTTCAAACTGAAAAGCCGAGGCAGGCATTGTGGGACGGCGGGCCGTGAAACTCAATCGCGCTTCTCGTAAAGAACGAAGGAGTATGCCGCGCTATCCTTTTCGCCCGCCTCGTGACGCTCCCGCGAAACCTCGCGCCAGCGCGACACATCGAAGGCTGGAAAGCTGACATCGCCTTCCGGCTCTGCGTGGACCTCGGTGATATAGAGGCGCGTCGCATGATCGAACGTCTCGGCATAGAGCTGGGCGCCGCCGATGACGGCGATTTCATCGACGCCAAGCTCTTCCGCAAGTTCGCGCCCGCGCGCTAGCGCCGCTTCCGCCGAGGTGACGACCTCCGCACCTTCGGCGCGATAATCCTCATTACGCGTGACCACGATATTGGGCCTGCCGGGGAGAGGTTTGCGCGGCAGCGACTCCCAGGTCTTGCGGCCCATGATGATGGGCTTTCCCATCGTGACACGCTTGAAGAACGCCATATCGCCGGAAAGCCGCCAGGGCAGGTCATTGTCGTGGCCGATGACGCCGTTATCCGCAATGGCGACGACGAAGGAAACGTGGATCGTCATGCATTCGCCCCTTCGATTTCAAGTTCCGATACGATTGCCGGAGCACGCAGCCCTTCCGGATCGAGAGGACGAAGGCGCAACAATATGATCCACATGGCGAAGGCCGCGAGCAGCAGCACCGCAACAATAAGAAGCACGGTGAGAATGCGCTGGTGAAGACGCATCAAACCGCGCACCTTCAAACGGCGACGGGCGCCGCGATGTGCGGATGCGGGTCGTAACCCTCGAGCTTGAAATCGTCGAAGGTGAAATCGAAGAGGCTCTTCACATCCGGATTGATATGCAGCACCGGCAGGGCTCGCGGCTCGCGCGAGAGCTGCTTGTCCGCCTGCTCCAGATGATTGAGATAGAGATGAGCGTCGCCGAATGTGTGGATGAACTCGCCCGCCTCAAGCCCCGTCACCTGTGCCACCATCATGGTGAGGAGCGCATAGGAAGCGATGTTGAAAGGCACACCGAGAAAGATGTCCGCCGAACGCTGATAGAGCTGGCAGGAAAGTTTTCCCTCCGCCACATAGAACTGGAACAGGCAGTGGCATGGCGGCAGCGCCATCTTGTCGACATCCGCGACGTTCCATGCCGAAACGATGAGACGGCGCGAATCGGGATTGTTCCTTATCTGGTCGAGAAGATTTCTGATCTGGTCGATCTTCTCGCCATCCGGCGTCGGCCAGGAGCGCCACTGGTGCCCGTAGACGGGACCGAGATCGCCGTTTTCGTCGGCCCATTCGTCCCAGATGCTGACGCCGTTCGCTTTGAGATAGCGGATATTCGTGTCGCCGGAGAGAAACCAGAGCAATTCGTGGATGATCGACTTTGTATGAAGCTTCTTCGTCGTGACGAGCGGAAAGCCCGCCGAGAGATCGAAGCGCATCTGATGGCCGAAAATGCTGCGCGTGCCCGTTCCCGTGCGATCGGTCTTGGTCACGCCCGTGTCGCGCGCAAGGCGCATGAGGTCGAGATATTGCTGCATTTGCGGTTCCTGAGATTCGTTAGGCCAGTCTAGCCGGAAGCCCCCCTCCCCGCCACCTTGCCTGGACCGGCAGATGAGTTGTCCACAGCAAAAGAATGGCCTTTTCCGCGAGGTCAACCAAAGCTGGCCAAGCGCGTCCCGCCCGGACAGAATGCGCCGCGACGGGGCAGGTTTCGCCCCCTGAAGCGAAAAGAAAAACGAAAAGGGAGAAGACCCCCATGAAGCGTATCCTTGGTGGGATCGCCATCGCCCTCCTCATTATTGCCGCGCTCGGTTTCTTCCTGCTGCCCGGCATTCTGGAGAGCAACATCAACCGCGTAGCCGATCACGACCCTTATGAGGTGTCCGAAGCCGCGCAGGCGATGCATGACGGTCTTTCCGTGGTCGACCTTCATGCCGACACGCTGCTCTGGGCGCGCGACCCGCTGGAGCGCAGCAGCCGGGGCCATGTCGACGTACCGCGGCTGACGGAAGGCAATGTGACGCTGCAGGTTTTCTCAGCCGTGACCAAGGTGCCCTACGACCAGCAATATGAGGGAACGAGCGGGGACAGCGACATCATTACCCTGCTCGCCACCGTGCAGCGCTGGCCGAGCCGCACCTGGGACAGCCTGCTTGAGCGCGCCCTCTATCAGGCGGAGAAACTGAAGGACGCGGAAAGCCGCGCACCGGAAAAGCTGATGGTGGTGCGGAACGCAGCCGATATCGACCGGCTGATCGAGCGGCGTGGCGGCGGTTCCTCCCCCGTCGGCGGCCTTCTCGCCATCGAGGGCGCACATCCGCTTGAGGGAAAGATCGAGAACATCGGAACGCTCTACGATGCGGGCTACCGGATGATGGGTATCACCCATTTCTTCGACAATGAACTGGGCGGCTCGCTGCATGGCCTTTCGGGCGAGGGCCTCACCGATTTCGGCCGGGAAGCCGTGCGCGAAATGGAGCGCCGCAAGATCATCATCGACCTTGCCCATGCCTCCCCCGCAGTCGTGCGCGACACGCTCGACATGGTGAAGCGTCCGGTGGTCGTTTCGCATACAGGCCTGTATGGCGCCTGCGAAAGCCCGCGTAATCTGGAGGACCCGCTGATGAAGCGGATCGCGGACACGGGCGGCCTTGTCGGCATCGGCTATTGGGAAGGCGCTGCCTGCGGCACGTCCCCGGCCGAGATCGTGAGATCGATTCGCTTCGCGGTGGATTTCCTCGGTATCGATCACGTCGCGCTCGGTTCCGACTATGACGGCGCCGTACCTGTCGCCTTCGATACCTCGGAACTGGCGGTACTGACGGCGGAGATGCTCAACGCAGGCTTCACGGAAGAAGAAATATCGAAAGTGATGGGCGGGAACGCGATCCGCTTCTTCCGCGAGAACCTGCCGCAGGGGTAATCGCGGAATACACTTCAAATAAGGAATTTCCGCCCTATATTAGAGGTGCCGGCGGGATTTCCCGCTCGGCTATGGCGATAAACGGGCTGTGTAATAAGCCATTCGGACCCGGGGGCGGTACCCGGCGCCTCCACCAGATTTCCCCTGTCATGGCAGGGCTCCTGGGGGCGAAACAGGATCGACGAGGGTGTAAAGACAGTCTTTTTGCCCGGCATGGTTCCGCCGTTATCGGGCCGTTTGATAGTTGCCAACGACAACTATGCTGAGGCGCGTCTCGCTGCTTAAGCAGTGCGACAACCTCGATTTAAGCCCTTGCCCTTAGCCGGGTAAGGCGGGGTTCGGGGGCACCTGGCAACAGAAGCCCCCACTTCCATTTTTGCGTAGTGAATACCGCTCCTGGCCGGCGCAGGTGTCGTTCTCGCCACACGGATCGGAATCTCCGCGGCGAATGGACCGCTTTCCGGCGCTCGCGTCTGGATTTCGCCGTCAAACGCTGCTTGAATCGCAAAAGAAAACGACTCGCCTTTCAGGGAGTACGAAGTGGCCGAAGACCTTATGCGATACGACATGCTGGCGCAGGATGCGCTGAGAGGCGTCGTGCGCCGCGCGTTGAAGATCGCGCGCGATCAGGGCCTTCCCGGCGAGCATCACTTTTATATTTCCTTCCGCTCCAACGCACCGGGCGTCGAGCTTTCTGAAAAGCTGCGCAAACAATACCCCGAAGAAATGACGATCGTGCTGCAGCACCAGTTCTGGAACCTGGAGGTAAGCGACGACCGGTTTTCGGTCGACCTCACCTTCAACAAGGTTCCCGAACACCTCGTCATCCCCTTCTCCGCCATACAAGGCTTCTTCGACCCGAGCGTGCAGTTCGGCTTGCAGTTCCAGACCGAGGGCGCTGGCGGCGAGGCAGAGGTAAAACCCGCAACGGAACCCTCCGCCCCGGAAGAACCCGCCACCGATGCGTCTGGCGAAGTCGTGAGCCTGGACGCCTTCCGCAAGAAGTAAAGGGGCCCAGCCTCCCTCCGCCTTGGCGTTCAGCCGCCCCCCATGCTAAACCGGCGCCCGTCGAAATTCTCCCGCCCTGCCTGCGGCGGAAAGCCTTTCTGGAGCGCCTCGCCATGACCAAGACCCGTACCGAAACCGATACATTCGGCCCCATCGAAGTGGCCGCCGACCGCTATTGGGGTGCGCAGGCCGAACGCTCGCGCGGCAACTTCAAGATCGGCTGGGAAAAGCAGCCTCTTCCTGTCGTCCGCGCGCTCGGCATCGTGAAGCGCGCCGCTGCCGAAGCCAACATGGAACTCGGCCGCCTCGACGAGAAAGTCGGCAAGGCCATCGTCCAGGCCGCTCAGGAGGTAATCGAGGGCAAGCTCGACGAACACTTCCCCCTTGTGGTCTGGCAAACGGGATCGGGCACCCAGTCCAACATGAATGCGAACGAGGTGATCTCGAACCGCGCCATCGAGATCCTCGGCGGCGAGATGGGCTCCAAGAAGCCCGTTCACCCGAACGATCACGTGAACATGAGCCAGTCGTCCAACGACACCTATCCAACGGCCATGCATGTCGCCTGCGCGGAGGAAATCCACCACCGCCTGATCCCCGCGCTCCAGAAGCTGCGCAATGCGCTCAATGACAAGGCGCAGGCCTGGAACCACATCATCAAGATCGGCCGTACCCACACGCAGGATGCGACGCCGCTGACGCTCGGTCAGGAATTCTCTGGCTACACGGCGCAGATCGACAATGGCATCGCCCGCATCGAGCAGACGCTGCCGAAGCTGATGGAACTCGCACAGGGCGGCACGGCAGTCGGCACCGGACTCAACGCGCCGGTCGGCTTCGCCGAGAAGGTCGCGGAGAAGATCGCAGCGATCACGAAACTTCCATTCAAGACGGCGCCCAACAAGTTCGAAGCGCTCGCCGCGCATGACGCGATGGTTTTCAGCCATGGCGCGATCAATACGGTCGCCGCTTCACTCTTCAAGATCGCTAACGACATCCGTTTTCTTGGCTCAGGCCCGCGTTCAGGCCTCGGCGAACTGGCGCTGCCGGAGAACGAGCCCGGCTCCTCGATCATGCCGGGCAAGGTGAATCCGACCCAGTGCGAGGCCATGACGCAAGTCTGCGCCCAGATTTTCGGGAATCACGCGACGCTCACTTTCGCGGACAGCCAGGGCCATTTCGAACTCAACGTCTACAATCCGGTGATGGCCTATAACTTCCTGCAATCGGTTCGCCTTATGTCGGACGCCGCAGTGAGCTTCACCGACAATTGCGTCGTCGGTATCGAGCCTCGCGAGGACAACATCAAGGCGGCGCTCGAACGCTCGCTGATGCTCGTGACGGCTCTGGCGCCCAAGATCGGCTATGACAACGCGGCCAAGATCGCCAAGACCGCGCACAAGAACGGTACGACGCTCCGCGAGGAAGCTATCGGTGGCGGCTATGTGACGGACGAGGAATTCGACGCGGTCGTCCGCCCTGAAAAAATGATCGCGCCGGAGTAAACCGGAGGCTTGAGATGAGCGGCGAGAAACGCACGGGCGAAATCAAACGCTCGGTGACCATCGCCGGTCATCGCACGTCGATCTCTCTGGAACGGCCCTTCTGGGACACGTTGAAGGAGCTCGCCTGTACGGAAAAAACCTCCGTGAACGAACTCGTCCGGAGGATCGACACGAGCCGCGGCGGTGAAGGAAGCCTCTCTTCCGCCATTCGCGTCTACGTACTCGATGCCGTCAAGAAGCGTAGGCCATCTTCCTGCGATACGGATAACTGAAACCTCAGTTGCCTGTGGCTGGGCGCGGCATCGGCGTCGCGGTACCGCTACTCGCCCCGGCCGGGGGCAGATCCATCAGATTCCGCAGCTCTTCGGGTACCTCAGCACCCGTTTCCTTGAGATTGCGGGAAAGAATACGCTTTGCGGTAAAATCCTGAAGCGCGATCGTGTCTGTCTCGACGCTCATGCCGCTACCCTGCCCGCGCGCGAAGACGCTGAAGGCGGGCGCGCCATCGGGCCGCGAAGGCTTGACCGTCATATCGGCCTGGGACGCAAGCCTAGGCAGATCGTAGCTAGCGGTTATCTCGCCTGCGCCGCCTTCAAGTTCGATCATTCCATCCTCGAACCTGAGGACGCCCTCTTCCATCGTAAAATCACCGCCTATACCGCTCGCCGATGTTTCTCCCTGCCACAGCTTTTCCGAAATGAGTTCGGGGAAAGCCTCGATCGAAACGAGGCCGGACAGAGCCTCTGTGAATCCTTCGAGATCGAAAGGCCGGATCGTCGCATCGCTCACCTCGAACTTTCCGACTCCGTTCGTTGACGAAACGAGCGCCAGCCAGCTACGCCCCTGTCCCTGCAATTGCGCATTGAAGGTAAGCCGCCCGCTGCCAGGCGATGCACCGAAGGCCTGCGAAAAAGTCTGTCCAAGACTGGCTTCCTCGACAAGGAAGGTAAGTCCTATGCCCGGCTCGCCCTCGCCGCCTTCGACGCGCACGCCGGCCGTGAGACGGCCATCCGCGAAATCGCCTGAAAAGGGCGAGGCCGTAAACACACCATGAGACACGGCAATGCGGCTCGTTACATTCGACGCCGTAAGTGTACCGAGCGACAGGCGGGCGATCTTGAGCTCTGCGTCGGCATCGAAAGCCGAAAGCGGCGACCAGTCGAGAGCTTGCGCCGGCCAGCGTTCACCGTCCTCCGCCCCGTTCGAAACCAGCGATGTGAGATCGACGGCATTACTCTCGAACGCACCTGTCAGGCGAGGCAGCCGGTCGCCCTCGCCCGCGCGCCAGAGAGCATCGCCGGAAAGACGAAAACTGCCCGCGACACTCTCGAAGCCATTGAGCGCAAGGCTCTCCTTGTCCCAGACGACATCGGAGGAAAAAACAAAACCCGGGCCGCCCGCCTGTTCGCCGATCCAGTCCGCAAGTGCATCCGGCGCACCGAAAGCACCCAGAACATGCATGACACCCGAGGCCGCAATCTCCGCCCGGCCGTCGAATTCTAGAGACGTGAAAGGATTGAGAACGCTGCCGCGCGCCGTCAGTGTGGTGCCGTTCACGTTGACGCGGAAATTCGCCTCGTAGCTTCCTTCCGCACCATTCATCTGCACGGAAACCATGCCCGACCCTTCAAGCCCATCACGTGGAGAGAGGCCGAGCTGCTCCAGTAATACCCGTCCTTCTTCATTGACGGCATTGCCGATTATATCCAGCCTTTCGATCTGGCCATCGCCTTCATGGAGACGCTTCAAGACACCGTCCACCAAGCTGCCGCGAACGGAACCCTTCAGCGTCAGCGTGTCGACGCGCGAGTTGCTGTCATCTGCCTCTCCGGATGTCCCGGTGACAACGAGGTCCACCGGCCCCTCCACGTTCGGCACCTCGATACCGCCTGCACCGAGCAAGCCGCCAAAGCGATCAGCTTTGATCGTGCCTGAGAATGTGCCGCGCACGTCGTCGCGCTTGCCGGTGGTCACGCCAGTGAGATCGCCAGTGAAGGAAAGGCGAGCACCGACGGCATCACCGACATCGAACTTCGACACGAGAAGCCTTCCTGCATCCAGCTCAAGCGAGGCATGAACGTCGCCATAGGTCTGCCCAAGGAGCCCCAACTTCCCGGCATTGAACTGCAACGCAATATCGTTGGCATGGAAGAAGGCGAATGGATCGCCACCTTCGGGAACGAGAGAAAAAAGTGGATCGAAATCGAAATCCGCAATGTCGAGGGTCGCATCGATGAGTGGTCTCTCGCCGGTATTGCGATAAGCGATCTCACCGCGAAGCTGCGGCGTTCCGAGCTTCCGCGCATAAGCCGCCTCGACATCCGAAAAGACATATTCACCGGAGGAAAGTCGAAGCGTGGCCTGCGCCGCAAAGGGATATCCTCGCGAGCCCGATTGAACGGTATCGCGCGTGACGCCTTGCGTATCGGCAATCCATCGCTCAAGGCCTTGAAGGTTCGCACTATCGAGGCTGGCCTTTCCGTCGAAACGGAGTCCATTCTCAACGGAACGCAATGTTCCTTGCGCGTCGATCCTTGTCGGGCCGCCGAGAGTTGCCTCCATCGTCTCGACGGCAATCTCGCCATCCGCCAATGTCAAATCGATCTTCATATCGCGAATGACCGTGCTGCGAAGGCGCAGAATAGCCGTCTCGATATCGAGATCGCCGCTCAGGCCGGCTGGAAGGGGAAGAGAAAAAAGCCTTTCGAGAGGTGCGACATCCTCCTGTTTTCCGGAACCGGCAAGGTCGAGAAGAGGGTCCAGCGTCAAACTGTCCGACGCAAGCCGTGCGGAGAAGGACGGTGCCCGGTCCCATCTGAATTCGGCTGACCCGCCAAGAGTCGTTCCGCTCATCTCGATTGCGAGATTCCGCAAGGTTGCCTGGCGCGTATCGATGACGAGGCCGGCAACAGCCTTCATCGGCGCGTTCTTTCCGCTCTCATCCGCCCCATATTCGAACCGGGCGTTTCCATCGAGGCGCGCCGCAAGCGAAAGTTCCGTAGCAACGCCGGAGAAGAGGAAAGTAAGGGGACTATCCTGCGCGTCGACTTCAGTCGTGACGCGGAACGCCTTTTGCCCGCCGAAATTGCCAAGCCCAACGCGAACGGAAAGAGGGGCGCCTTCGACCTTTGCCGTGAATTCGGAACGCAGCGGCCCCAGCAGGGAGGTTGCGACGACCTCGCCCGTGACCTCTTCCGCCTTCCAGCTTCGTCCATTGAGCCTGTTGCGGTAGTTGACGGTTCCGTTGACGAAGCTCGCCTTTTCGAGACTGATCGAGGCAAGCGAGAACATTCCTTCATCCGGCATGTTCTCGGCAAATGCGAAACCGCGCCAGTTGGGGGAACCATCGGGCAGGATTTCCAGATTGAATTCCGGATCAACGATGCGAACGCTCGTGATCTCGATATCCCCGCTGAGAAGCGGGGCGAGCGCGACCTCTCCGTCGATCTCGGCGAAGGTGGCGAAGTTGAGGTCGGAAGGAAGAGAATTGGCTTCCGGATTCTGACCGATCTTGATCTTGCCAAGCGTCAGATGCGGCGCGGGAAGAATACGAAAACGGATATCGCCGCCGATGCTGACCGGCCGCCCGGTCGCTTCGCTTGCCTGGGCTTCGATCTCCTGGCGAAACTGGTTCCAATCGACAAGGCTTGGTCCCACCAGGGCCGCAAAAAGCAGAAGGACGAGCAGCCCCGCGATATAGGTCAGGATCGAATTCAACAGTCTCTCCAACTCGGCAAGGCCGGATGCAGGGACGGCACACCTCCACCCCCGTTTCCTGCAAACCACCTTTGGCCTAGTCTCGCATGAAAGCGAAGGCGGCAGGCCGCCCGACGGCACATGGCAGGCAAATTATGGATTCGGATCGCGGAAATATAGTGAATTTCGCCTCATTCAGGAAAACGCGGCGGGAAGAAGAAAAGCGCGCCGATAAAAAACGGAAAGAAGAAACCGCCGCCGCCAACAGGGTTAAGTTCGGGCGTTCGGGCGCCCAGAAGAAGCGCGCGAAGCTTGAGGAAGAACGCCGCCGCCGCGAGCTGGAAGGAAAGCAGATACAACCTTCCGGCACCGACACTCCCGACGGCAAGGACGGCGACTGAAGAGGGGTAGCTACCTTTCGCAGCCAGTTTGTCCCCGCCCCGCGGGCCCCGGCATACCTTCGGTCCATGACCGGCAAGGCGCCGAACGAGCGCACCTCAGTCAAGTCATTGATATTCATTGTCTATTTGGCAGGGCTGTCGCGCCAATTGACGTCCGGATTCGATGGGAGTAAATAACTGACTAGTCAGTTATTTACTGGAAAGAGAAAACTGCCCAATGCCCGCCCCCGCTCAGGAACAGAAATTCCAGCGTCGCAAGGAGGAAAGACCCGCCGAAATCATGGCGGCGGGTCTCAGGATTTTTGCAAACAAGGGATTTGCGGCGGCCCGGCTGGAGGAAGTCGCGGAAGCGGCAGGCGTGAGCAAGGCGACGATCTATCTCTATTTCGACAGCAAGGCGGATCTCTTCGCAGCCATCGTGCGCGAGATCGCGACGCCCCGTTTCGACGAGATGGAGCGCCTTCTCGACACTTACGACGGACCGAGCGCGGACCTGCTGAACTTCATGATCGGCAAGCTGAAGGAGATCGCGACGGGAACGGAACTTCCTGCGCTCGCGAAGATCATCCTCGCCGAGTCATCGAACTTCCCCGAGATCCGCGAATTCTATCGCGACCACGTCATCCTGCGCGGCTTCGCGAACCTTTCTCGCGTGATCGAGCGCGGCATCGCGCGCGGCGAATTCCGCGAATGCAATGTCGAAGCGGCGGCACAAGAAATCATCTTCCCCATTCTCATGAACACGCTTGCGCGAAACACATTCGGCGAACTTCCGTTTTTCGATCCAGACGGTTTCTTTACCGCCCATGCGGAATTCGTCGCGCGCGGCCTCGCAGCGGACAGGGAGGCCTGAACGATGCGCCTCCATTCCCTCCTGTTCGCCTGCGGGGCCGCGCTTCTTCTCACGGCATGCAACGAACGCCCTGAAAACACATGGCAAGGCTATGCCGAGGGCGACTATGTGCGCGTCGCGCCCGTCGATGGTGGCATCGTGGAAAAACTGGCCGTCGAGCGCGGCGACCGCGTGAGGAGCGGCGACCTGCTCTTCAAACTGGAAACTACGGTCGAAAAGGCCGCGCTTGAAAGCGCACAGGCGAACCTGACGCAAGCGAAAGCCACGTTGCGCGAAGCCGAACTCGAATATCAACGCAAGCTCGCGCTTCGCAAGCAACGCAATGTCGCGCAGGCGGAAGTCGATACAGCGCATGCGCGGCGCGACCGCGCTGGCGCCGCGATGCTCGCCGCCGCGTCTGCTATCACACAGGCCGAATGGCGGCTCTCCCGGCGCGAAGGCCGCGCGCCTGCAGACGCCATCGTCCAGGACGTGATGTTCCGCGAGGGAGAGTACGCCAATCCGAACCAGCCAATCGTTTCGCTTCTCCCGCCCCGGAACATAAAGGTGCGCTTCTTCGTACCGGAAGCGGAACTCGGTCACATCGAGGAAGGCGGCAAGGTACGCTTTGCCTGCAGCGATTGCCCCGAAAACGCGACCGGCACGATCCGCTTCATCTCGACCGAGGCGGAGTTCACGCCGCCCGTCATCTATAGCGACCAGTCGAAGGAGAAGCTCGTCTACATGGCGGAGGCGACGCCGGACGACAATCCGGAAGCGTTCCACCCCGGCCAGCCCGTTACCGTTTCGCTCCCCGCGCAACATCCCGAGTGAACGCCCATGAGCCAGACCCACCACGCCGAACCCGCCGCCGACGCGCCCCTCATCATCGACGTGCAGGGCCTCACAAAAAGCTTCGGCGAGACGAAGGTGGTGGACGGCATCGACATGCAGGTGGCGGAAGGCGAGATCTATGGCTTTCTCGGACCGAACGGCAGCGGAAAGACGACGACGATCCGCATGCTCTGCGGGCTGTTGACACCGGATGCGGGCGCCGGCACCTGCCTCGGCCATGACATCATTTCCGACAGCGCGAAGATCAAGCTGAAGGTCGGCTACATGACGCAGCGCTTCAGCCTCTACGAAGATCTCTCCATTCGCGAAAACCTCGCCTTCGTTGCATCCATCTATGGACTGAAGAAGCCGAAACAGGCGGTGCGAGAAACACTCGAAAAACTGGGCCTCGAAACGCGCGCGAACCAGCTTGCGGGCGCGCTGTCCGGCGGCTGGAAACAGCGTCTAGCACTTGCCGCCGCGATCATGCACGAACCGAAACTGCTGCTCCTCGACGAGCCGACGGCGGGCGTCGACCCGAAGGCCCGGCGTGATTTCTGGGACGAGATTCACCAGCTCGCCGACAACGGTCTCACCGTGCTCGTCAGCACGCATTACATGGACGAGGCGGAACGCTGCCACAAGATTTGCTATCTCGCCTATGGAAAGCTTCTCGCGCGCGGCACGGTGAATGAAGTCATCCGTCAGTCGGGTCTCGTGACATGGCTCGTAAGCAGCAACTCGCAACGCCAGATCAATCGCCTTGCGCGCGAACTCGCGGATCGCAGCGGCGTCGAGATGGTGGCGCCTTTCGGCGCGACGCTTCACGTGAGCGGCGCGAACGACAATGCGCTCGAAGCCGCAGTGGCGCCGTGGCGCGGCGAAGCGGGGCTCGACTGGCAGAAGGTCGAACCGACGCTCGAAGATGTCTTCATCCACATGATGCAAGGCGCATCGGACAATTTCGGGTGAGCCATGACCGCACGTTTCTCGTTCTCCCGTCTTGCCGCGATGATCCGCAAGGAATTCATCCAGATGCGGCGCGACCGCCTCACCTTCGCGATGATGCTCGGCATTCCGGTGATGCAACTGGTGCTGTTCGGCTATGCGATCAATTCCGATCCAAAGCATCTGCCGACAGCGCTTTTCGCGCAGGACAATTCGGTCTTTACGAGAAGCATCGTGAAGGGAATGGAGAACTCGGATTACTTCGACATCGTGGCGAAGCCCGAAACGGCGGCGGAAGCGGATGACCTGATCCGCACCGGCAAGGTGCAGTTCGTCCTGCAGATACCGGCGGACTTCAGCCGTGAATTGCAACGCGGTGCGAGGCCGAAGCTGCTTCTCGATGCCGACGCGACAGACCCTGCTGCGACAGGCAATGCCGTTGCGGGCATTCAATTGCTGACGGCGCAGGTACTGAACCGCGATCTCGAAGGACCGCTCGCCTCGCTTCGTCCCGCGCCAGACCCGGTAAACCTCGTCATCCATCGCCGCTACAACGCGGAAGGACGCACGGAACTCAACATCGTACCCGGATTGATCGGCGTCATTCTCACCATGACCATGATCATCTTCACCGCGCTCGCGATGACGCGCGAAGTGGAGCGAGGAACGATGGAAAACCTGCTGACGATGCCGGTGCGTCCGTTCGAAGTGATGATGGGAAAGATCCTGCCCTACATCATCGTCGGCTACATACAGGCAGCCGTGGTGCTCGCGGCTGCCTACTGGCTCTTCGATGTGCCGATCGCGGGAAGTCTTGGACTGCTTGCCTTCGTTCTCTTCTTCTTTGTCGCCGCGAATCTCGCCGTCGGCTTCACCTTCTCGACGCTGGCGCGCAATCAATTGCAGGCGGTGCAGATGACGATCTTCTTTTTCCTGCCGTCGATCCTGCTTTCCGGTTTCATGTTTCCCTTTCGCGGCATGCCGCATTGGGCGCAGTGGCTCGGCGAGGTTCTTCCGCTCACGCATTTTCTGCGGATCGTGCGCGGGATACTCCTCAAAGGGAACGGAATAAGCGAAATCGCGCCGGACCTCCTGGCCCTTCTTGCCTTCCTGACGGTGGTCTCCATCGTCTCGCTGAACCGCTTCCGGCAGACGCTCGACTGAGACGAAAGCGGGGATAACCCCGCCCCACCGTCATCAAAACGTCATCAAACCGTTACAAACGGATTTTCGGGGATAAACCGCCTTCGTTCCGGTCGAAGAAATCCCCGAAAGAAATCCCCGAAAATTTTTTATCCCCGGTTTTCGGCGCGACTGTCACAAACGGGCGGGGATAAGCCGCATCAGGCGGAAAAAATTTTCCCCGGATTCAGAATTCCCTTCGGGTCGAACGCCTGCTTGATCGCGCGCATGACGCCGACGCCCGCGCCATGCTCGGTTTCGAGGAACTTGATCTTGCCCTCGCCTATGCCGTGCTCGCCCGTCGAGGTGCCGCCGAGCGAGAGGGCACGCGCGACCATGAGATCGTGGAGGCGCGTCGCCTCGCTCAAGTCCTTCGGATCGGAGGGGTCCATCAACAGCAGCATGTGAAAATTGCCATCGCCGACATGGCCGACAATGGGCGCCTTGAGGAAGGAGGTTTCGAGATCGGCAAGCGTGCCCGAGATCGCTTCCGCGAGACGCGAGATCGGCACGCAGACATCCGTCACCATGCCCTTCTTGCCGGGCGCATAGGCGAGCGCGGCGTAATAGGCATTGTGCCGCGCTTCCCAGAGACGCGTGCGATCCTCCGCCTTCGACGCCCACTCAGCGGCGCCCGCACCATGGCCCGATGCGATGGCGGCAAAACGCTCCGCCTGCTCGGCGACGGAAGCTTCCGTGCCGTGAAACTCCACGAAGAGGGTCGGCACCTCGGCAAGCGTGAGTTTCGAATAGGCATTGCAAGCGCGGATCGAGAGCGGATCGAGAATCTCGATGCGCGCGATGGGGAGCCCCGACTGGATCGTCTCGATGACGGCGTCGACTGCGCCCTCGATGCTCTGGAAGGGAACGACGCCGGAGCGCGTAGCTTCCGGAATGCCATAGAGGCGGAGCGTCAGCTCCGTGATGATGCCGAGCGTGCCTTCCGAGCCGACGAGAAGCCTCGTGAGGTCATAACCGGCGGAAGACTTTTTCGCGCGCGTGCCTGTGTGGATGATGGAGCCATCCGCCATGACGGCGGTCAGCGCAAGCACGTTCTCGCGCATCGTGCCGTAGCGCACCGCGTTGGTGCCCGAAGCGCGCGTCGCCGCCATGCCGCCAAGCGTCGCATTCGCGCCGGGATCGATCGGGAAGAAGAGCCCCGTGTCGCGGAGATGCTCGTTCAGCGCCTTGCGCATGACCCCCGCCTCGACGCGGACATCGAGATCTTCGGCATTCACTTCGAGAATGCGGTCCATGCGCGTGAGGTCGAGAGAGAGCCCGCCATGAACGGCGGAAACATGACCTTCGAGCGAAGTGCCCGCACCAAAGGGAATGACAGGGAGACCATGTGCGGCGCAGATGCGGATAATGGCGGCGACCTCTTCCGTCGTCTCCGCGAAGGCGACGGCATCGGGCATGGCGACGGGATGCCAGGATTCGTCGCGCCCATGCGCTTCGCGAATGGCTTGCGCGGTGGTGAGACGGTCGCCGAGCAGCGCGCCGAGTTCGGCGAGCGCCGCCTCCCTGCCCTCTGTTCGCGCTGCTTCGCCCATGGTGTTTCCTCTCTTTGCCGAACAGGGTAGCACCGAAGCGCGCCGCCGAAAAATCGCGAAGGAGCGCAATTTTTTCCAACCTTTCAGCGCGGGAAGGTTGCTATCCTGCCTGAAAAATACGACCGGGAAGGAACGACATGACCGATACCGCCCTCGCCGCGCCCTTCGAATGCCCGCTGCGCAAAGTCGAACATGAATGGGTCGACTATAACGGCCATCTGAACATGGCCTACTACCATGTGCTGTTCGACCAGTCGCTCGACAAGCTGTTCAACGATCTCGGCATCGGCTGGGACTACACGAAACAGGGCGAAGGCTCCTGCTTCACGGCGGAAGTACATGTCTGCTACCTCGACGAATTGCTGGAGGGCGACGAGGTGCGCATCACCTATCAGGTGCTGGACGCGGACGCGAAACGCATCCATGTCTTCGCGCATATGTATCACGCGGAGAAGGGCTACCTCGCCGCGACGAGCGAGCAGATGTGCATTCATGTGGACATGAAGACGCGCCGCGCATCGCCCTTCCCCGAAGCCTCTCAGAAGAAGATCGAGGCGCTGGCGAAGGCGCATGCGAGCCTTGCCCGGCCGGAACAGGCGGGGCACGTGATCGGGATCCGGCGGAAGTAGGGTCTTTTTTCTTCCTCTCCAGACGTCCCGGCCCGGTCCCCCTCACCCACCGATGTCATCCCGGCGAAAGCCGGGATGACACTCCTATTTTTGTCTTCTGCAGCGGCCTTCCGCTCAACGCATCTGCGTCTTGAGGATTGCATCCGCGAGTTGCGGCTTGCCGATGATGCCGAGGACGTCGGCGGGGCGCGGGACGCCGGGCTTGTCCTTCACGACGAGTGCGAGCTTCGCGTTGCGCTCGGCGAGGCGGCGCATCACCTCTTCGAGAATGTTGTTCTCTCGCACGACGATGTAGTCGGAGATCGCCATGTCGGAGAGAAACTCAGGCTTGCGGCCCAGCAGCTCCGGCGTGCGGATACGGCTGTCGAGCGAAACCACGCCGCGAATGCGGCCCTCCTTCTGCAGCACGACGAAATTCGGCATACCGGCTTCCGTGACCCATTGCGCCGCTTCGGCAAGCGGCAGTTCCGCCGACATGACGGCGATATTCGAATCCATCACCTCGCGAGCGCTGCGCACGAGATAGAGATTGGAATAGCGGTCCTTCGGGACGGGACGTCCGCGCCGCACGAGTTCGGCGCTGAAGATATTGTCGCGCATGAGCGCGCGGCGAAGGCCGATGGAGACGGCAACGGCGATGATGAGCGGCACGATGATGTTGTAATCGCGCGTCATCTCGAAATTCATGGTGATCGCGGTCATGGCGGCGCCCGTGCCGCCGCCAACGACGGCCGCCATGCCGATGATCGCATAGTCGGGAATGCCGATGCCGTGGCTCTCGTCCACAAGATGCAGAAGCGCGCCGAAGGCGCCGCCAAGCGCCGCCCCGATGAAGAGCATGGGCGCGAAGACGCCGCCCGACGCGCCAGAGCCGATGGAAAGCGAGGTGGCGAGCACCTGCGCAAGGCAGAGAACGGCGAGGAGCGCAAAGGTCGTCACATGACCTTCGAGGATCGCGGCGATGGCGTCGTAGCCGCCGCCGATGATGTAGTAGTGGCCGGTGAAATACGCGAAAAGGAAGAGTGCGATGCCGATGCCGGTGAAGCCAACCGCGGCGCGCATATATTCGTTCGGGAAGCGGCGCGGCATGACCTCGCCCGCGAAGAGCAGCGTGCGGATGAAACCCCAGGCGACGAGGCCGGAGAGAAGACCAAGCACGACGAAGGCTCCGAGATTGAAGATGTGATCCATCTCGGAAGCGGCGAAATAGAACTCCGGCAGGACGAAGGCGGGATAGGAGCCGAAGACCACACGGCCAATCCAGGTGGCCGCGCCAGTGGCGATGACCACCGGCAGGAAGGTGCGCGCGCTGATTTCCGGCAGGATCAGTTCCAGCGCGAAAAGCACCGCGCCGAGAGGCGTGTTGAAGGTGGCCGAGATGCCCGCCGAGGCACCCGCCGCAAGAAGCGTGATGCGCTGCCAGGACGGAAGATGCGAAAACTGCGCGATGGCCGACCCTATGGCCGAGCCGATCTGCACGATGGGGCCTTCGCGGCCGACCGTGGCGCCGGAGCCGATGGACAAGGCGGAGGCGATGGTCTTCACCACGGCAACGCGCGGGCGGATCTTTCCTTCGCGGTGATAGACGGCGTCCATGACATCCGTTATGCCGCCGCCCTTCGCCTCGGGCGCGAAGCGGCGCGTGATCCAGACGACGGCGAGCCCGCCTGCCACCGGCACGAGGATGATGAGAAGCCCCAGCGGGCTGAGCGGCCCGGTCGCGCCGGAGGTGGGCGTGAGGGAGAACTGGCCGAAAAAGAAGAGATTATGGAGACCGACCAGCATGGAGCGGAAGATCACCGCGCCAACGCCCGTGGCGAGCCCCACGGCGAGCGCCAGCACGGAGAGCACGACCATGTTGACCTCTCGCGCACCGTCGGCGCGCCTGTCCTTGCCCGCGCTCACGCCCCGCCCCCTCTTTTTTATGAAATTACAAGGACTTAGACTGTCCGATCTGTTTAGCATGGCCCCCGTGGAGGCTCAAGCGGAGAGCCCCCGGCCCATGGGCAAGGCGGCTCCGCCTCCCCATGTTATGCTGCCCGGACGGGATTCGCCTCACGGGCTGCCCCGCCCTTCACATCCGGATGAGTAATGACGAGTGACCCCTTCGATCTCGGGAGCATCCCCGAGGAAACGACCGCACGATCATCGAGCGAGCTGAGCACCAGCGAGCGCGCGATGGGCGCCATGCACGCGCCCTGGCTCGAAGGCCTGAACGCGGAACAGCGCGAGGCCGTGGAAAGCCTTGAAGGACCGGTGCTGGTGCTGGCGGGCGCAGGCACGGGCAAGACGCGCGTGCTGACCACCCGCCTCGCCCATCTGCTCGCCATGCGCAAGGCCTGGCCTGGACAGGTGCTGGCCGTGACCTTCACCAACAAGGCGGCGCGCGAGATGCGCGAGCGCATCGGCATGCTCATCGGCGGCACGGTGGAAGGCATGCAGTGGCTCGGCACCTTCCACGCGCTGGGCGCGAAGATGCTGCGCCGTCACGCGGAACTCGCGGGGCTGCGCTCCGACTTCACCATTCTCGATGCCGACGACCAGCAGCGCCTGATGAAGCAGATCATCCAGGCCGAAGGCATCGACGAGAAGCGCTGGCCCGCGCGCCAGCTCGCCTCCTATATCGATGGCTGGAAGAACCGCGGGCTGACACCCGACAAGGTGCCCGCCGGAGAGGCGCAGGCCTTCGCCAACGGCAAGGGCGGCGAACTCTATGCCGCCTATCAGGCACGGCTCAAAGTGCTGAACGCGGCCGACTTCGGCGACCTGCTGCTCGAAGTGCTGACGATCTTCCAGACGCACCCCGAAGTGCTCGCCGAATATCAGGAGCGCTTCAAATACATGCTGGTGGACGAATATCAGGACACCAATGTCGCGCAATATCTGTGGCTCCGGCTGCTCGCGCAGAAGCACAGGAATATCTGCTGCGTGGGCGACGACGACCAGTCGATCTATGGCTGGCGCGGCGCGGAAGTGGACAACATCCTGCGCTTCGAGAAGGACTTTCCCGGCGCGAAGGTGATCCGCCTCGAGAGGAACTACCGCTCCACGGCGAATATTCTCGGCGCCGCTTCGGGCCTCATCGCCGCGAACGAACAGCGCCTCGGCAAGACGCTCTGGACCGAGGCGAACGACAATGAAGGCGAGAAGATCAAGATTGCCTCCTACTGGGATGGCGAAGAGGAAGCGCGCGCCGTTGCCGAGGAAGTCGAGCAGCTGCAGCGGAACGGGCATCTGCTGCGCGACATGGCGATCCTTGTCCGCGCCTCCTTCCAGATGCGCGAATTCGAAGACCGCTTCATCAATCTCGGCATTCCCTATCGCGTGGTCGGCGGCCCGCGCTTCTATGAGCGCGCCGAAATCCGCGACGCGAATGCCTATCTGCGCCTCGTCGCGCAACCGGACGACGACCTCGCCTTCGAGCGCATCGTGAACCGGCCGCGGCGCGGGCTCGGCGATGTCGCCGTGCAGACGATCCACAAGCTCGCACGGGCGGAGAACACATCGCTCTTCCGCGCCTCGAAAATGCTCGTGGCGAGCGAGGAACTGAAGCCCGCCGCGCGGCGCGCGCTCGCGAATTTCGTGGAGATGGCCGACCGCTGGCGCGCGCTCGTTCCCGGCATGCCGCATACGGAACTCGCGGAGATCATTCTCGACGAGTCCGGCTATACGGAGATGTGGCAGAACGACAAGTCGGCGGAAGCGCCCGGCAAGCTCGAAAACCTGAAGGAGCTCGTGCGTTCCATGGAGCATTTCGAGAACCTGGCGGGCTATCTCGAACACATCTCGCTCGTCATGGAGATCGAGCAGGACGAAACGTCGGACAAGATCAACATCATGACGCTGCACAGCGCCAAGGGGCTGGAATTCGACACGGTGTTCCTGCCCGGCTGGGAGGAAGGCCTGTTCCCGCATCAGCGTTCGCTGGACGAGAACGGCATTGCGGGGCTGGAGGAAGAACGCCGTCTCGCCTATGTCGGCATCACGCGGGCGAAGCAGCGCGCCTATATTTCCTTCGCCGCAAACCGCCGCGTGCATGCGCTGTGGCAGAGCTCGATCCCGTCCCGCTTCGTGGACGAACTGCCGAAACATCACGTGGAAGTGACGGAAAGCGCGATGGCGGGCGCGAGCTACCAGAACTACAGCCAGAGCCGCTTCGCGCAGGACTTCGCGCGCGGCAGCGACTATTCGAGCCCCGGCTGGCGGCGCGCGCAGGCGAACTCTGAAATGCGGACGAAGCCGCCCGCCTATGAGGCGCATGCAGAACTCGTCGCGACCTCCGACCCTTCAGCCGCGAGCTATGCTCATGGCGAACGCGTCTTCCACCAGAAATTCGGCTATGGCCATGTGGCGGAGATCGACGGCAACAAGCTGACCGTCGACTTCGACAAGGCGGGCCGCAAGAAGGTGATCGACAGTTTTCTGGAACGGGTGTGAACGCACCATGACATCCCTCTGGAAGCTCTCCTTCACCGTGCCTTACGAGGCGACGGAAACATTCTCCGATGTGCTCGAGGCGGCGATCTGGCCGGAAGTGCTGGCCGTCTCGACGACGGAAGCGGAGCCGGGCTCCTCGCCGCTCGTGAAAACGGCATCCGAATGGAACGAGGTCGAGGCGCATGGGCTCTGGCGCGTCGAGGCGCTCTATGCCGAGGAGCCGGAAGAAGACGCGGTGCGCGAGCTGATCGCGCGGGCCGAGACGCAAGCAGGCGCGAAGGCCGAAGGCGTCCATGTCGACCCGGTGCCGGACGAAGACTGGGTGACACGCTCGCTCGAAGGGCTCGAACCCGTGCGCGCGGGCCGCTTCTTCGTCTATGGGAGCCATGACGCTGAAAAGGTGCCGGCCGGAGCGATCCCTCTTCTCGTCGATGCCGGACAGGCCTTCGGCACCGGGCATCACGAAACGACGGCGGGCTGCCTCGAATATGTGTCCGAACTCGTGCGGCCAGGCGTGCCCCTCAACGTGCTCGACATCGGCACGGGAACGGGCGTCCTCGCCATCGCTGTGACGAAGCTCGCAAGGGTGAACGTCCTCGCCTCCGATATCGACCCCGTCGCCGTCGAGGTGACGAAGGCGAATGCGAAGGCGAATGGCGTCGGCCCCTTCATCACCGCGCTGACCGCCAAGGGCTTCGGACATCCGGACCTCCGCGCCCGCGCGCCCTACGACCTCATTATCGCGAACATACTGGCGCGGCCGCTCGTCTCGCTCGCGCCCGCATTCCGGGCGCATCTCCGGCCGGGCGGCACATTGATCCTTTCCGGCACACTCCGCACGCAGGAGAACATGGTTGCTGGCGCGATGCGCATGCAGGGCCTTAAACTCGTTTCCCGCAGACCCAAGGGCGACTGGGTGACGCTCCGCATGGAGGCCTGACGATGATCCGCGACGCAAGGCCGGAAGATGTTCCGGCGATGGTCAAACTTGTCGAGGAAGCGCGGCGGCGCATGGCCAAATGGCAGCCGCAATTCTGGCGCAAGGCGAAGGACAGCGCCTCCATGTCGGAGGGCTGGTTCACCATGCTTGTCGGCAAGGACGACGTTGTCACGCTGGTAAGCGAGGGGGAGGACGGCACGGTGAACGGCTTCCTGATCGCGTCGCTGCAGGAGCCCCCGCCCGTCTACAAGCCGGGCGGCAAGACCTGCGTCATCGACGATTTCACGGTAGCCGACGATACGCTCTGGGCAGACGCGGGAAGCGGCCTGCTGCGCGAGGCGCTGACCCAGGCCGCCGCCAGGGGCGCGGCGCAATCCGTCGTCATCGCGCCGGACGCCCATACCGAAAAGAAGAAACTCCTCGAACGCGAGGGCCTGCTGCTCACCTCCGGCTGGTGGACAGTGCCGCTTCTCGACCCCAGCCGGAACTAGGCGGCCATTGCCGTCCGGCCCGGCGACACATAGATTTAAGCCATGTTCCAGACCTATGAAGACAGCGCCAACCCGGCGCTCGGCATCGAACGCGCCGCGAAGCTCCGCGAGGAACTTCGCCGCCGCGGGCTCGACGGATTCCTGATCCCCCGTGCGGACGAGCACCAGGGCGAATATGTGCCGCCCCATGCGGAGCGGCTGCGCTGGCTCACGGGGTTCAACGGCTCGGCCGGCATGGCGATCGTGCTGAAGGACAAGGCGGCGATCTTCGTCGACGGGCGCTACACGCTGCAGGTGCGCGGACAGGTGGACCTCGACACGTTCGAGGCGAAGCACCTGATGGAAGAGCCGCCTACGCGCTGGATCGAGGAGAACCTGCCAAAGGGTGCGAAGCTCGCCTACGACCCCTGGCTGCACACGATCGACGCCGTGGCGCGGCTCCGCGCCGCCGCCGAACGCGCGGGCGGCACGCTTGTGCCGGTCGACACCAATCCGCTCGACGCGGTCTGGGACGACCAGCCGGAACCGCCCGTGGCAAAGGTGAACCCGCACGGGCTCGAATATGCGGGCGAACCGGCGGCGGAGAAGATCCGCCGCATCGCCGCCGACCTCATGGTGAGCGATGCCGACACGGCGGTGCTGACCATGCCGGACTCGATCGCCTGGCTCTTCAATATTCGAGGGCAGGACGTGCCGCATACGCCGCTTCCCCTCTCCTTCGCGCTGCTGCACGAGGACGGCCATGCCGAACTCTTCATCGACGAGCGAAAGCTGGACGATGCCGCGCGCGCCCATCTCGGCAATATCGTGACGGTGCATCCGCGCGAGGCGCTGGGCGGGCGGCTTGACGAACTCGGACAGGCGAAGAAGACGGTGCTTGTCGATCCGGCGACCTGCGCCTCATGGATCGACGCGCGGCTGAAGGCGGCCGGGGCGGAAGTGAAGCGCGGGACCGACCCTTGCGAACTGCCGAAGGCGATCAAGAACGAGGCGGAAGTCGCGGGCACGCGCGCGGCGCACTTGCGCGACGGGCAGGCGCTGACGAAGTTCCTGAAATGGGTCGGCACGGAAGCGCCGAAAGGCGGCGTGACGGAAATCGATGCGGCGAAGCGCCTCGAAGCCTTCCGCGCGGAAACGGGAAAGCTCAAGGATGTGAGCTTCGACACGATTTCCGGCGCGGGCGCAAACGGCGCCATCGTGCATTACCGCGTGACCGAGGCGACGAACCGCCCGCTCAATTCCGGCGAGCTCTTTCTGGTCGATTCCGGCGCGCAATATATGGACGGCACGACCGACGTGACGCGCACCATCGCCATCGGCACGCCCGGCGCGGAGGAACGCGACCGCTTTACCCGCGTGCTGAAAGGCCATATCGGCATCGCGACCGCGCGCTTTCCCGAAGGCACATCCGGCGCGCAGCTCGACGCCTTCGCGCGCATGGCGCTCTGGAAGGCGGGCCTCGACTACGACCACGGCACGGGCCATGGCGTGGGCTCCTATCTCTCGGTGCATGAGGGCCCGCAGCGCATTTCCAAGATGGGCCATGTGCCCCTGCGCGCGGGCATGATCGTTTCGAACGAGCCCGGCTACTACAAGACCGGCGGCTATGGCATCCGCATCGAGAATCTCGTCGTGGTGACGCCGCCCGCGCCCGTCGAGGGCGGCGAACGCATGATGATGGGTTTCGAGACGCTGACGCTCGCGCCCATCGACCTCGCGCTTGTCGAACGGCGCCTGCTGACGGACGAAGAAGCGGATTGGCTCAACGCCTATCACGCGCGCGTGCGCGCGGCGCTCTCCCCCGGACTCGACGCGGAGACAAAGGCCTGGCTCGAAGAAGCGACGCGGGCGATTTAAGGGCGGGCTACTTCCGCAGATACCGCCTGACGGTGAGCGGCAGCTTTTCGTAGAGCGCCTTTGCGGCGGGGCGCAGGATCGACGCCCAGGCGAGCGCGACATAGCCGCCCCAGGTGAGCACGATTCCATAGTCGTGCACCGGCACGCTCGCATTGCTCCAGGCAAGCTTGTAGTCGGCGGCTGGCGGCAAGGGATCGTATTCGCCGAGCCCCTGCCCGATGCAATCGCGGATGGTGAACTCCGTCGTGAGATTGCCGGGGCCCTGCTTCGCGAAAGCCGGCGAGAAACTTCCCATATAGGCATAGTGCCGGCCGCCGCGCCGGAAGCCGATCTCGACGGCGGCTATCTCTCCGCCTACGGACAGAGAGGAGACGGCGATGGCGGAGGCCGGATCGCCGGCCAGCGCCAGCAGGCATTCTTCCGTGCGGCTGTCGATCAACGCGCGGCCATAAAGCCCGCGCTCTGCCAGCCACTCGCGCTTGAAGGCGAAGGCCCGCGCGACGAGCGCCCGCGCCTCCTCGCCCGGCCCCGCGATGCCGAACTCGACATTTCCGATTTCGGCGAGCTTCTTCATGCGCCGCCGGTTGCGCTTCAGTTCCGGCCAGCGAGCGGAGGCAAAGGCTTCCGCGTCGGCGAAGGGCGCCGCGTCGAAGACGAGCGCCTGTTCGGGCGAGCCGAGGGGGCGGCCTTTCCGGGCAAGCCATTCGGCAATAGCACCATCCTCGCGCACGCCGCGCAGGCAGAGAAAACCGATATTCTCCCACCTGCCGATTTCGGCAAAGGCGGCTTCGATCCAGACTTCGCAGGCGGCGCCCCGCGCCGCGACGACATCGCCATATTGCCCGACGGGATCGCCCGCCCAGCAGGCGATCCGGCCGAAAGGCCCTGCCTCGACAGCGAGCGGCCAGACGAGCACGAGTTCACCCCGCTCGCGAACCGCGACGACGCGAAGCTCGTTACGTTCGTTCGAGAAACACCTCGCCCAGTGAAGAATGAGATCGCAGGACTGGAAAGCCGTGGCAGCAGCAGGCTCTCTTTCCTCCAGCGCGCGCCATTCCGGCACGAGATCCTGAACGGCCTCGCCGGAAAGGGACACAACCTCGAGACCGGCGGCTTCCGCCGTCCCGGCCCGGCCGCGCGACAGCGCCACCCCGGCCGCATAGACGAGCTGGTCGAGGATGAGTGTTTCCTGAAGAAACAGAATGGCTTCCATGATCTCCCGGCTGGCGGCGCCAACCCCTGCAATGGCAAGAGCCGAGTTTCGCCGGAGGATGGTTAAGATCGCCTAAGCGAAAAAGGCCTCAATTTGAGGCCATTTCCATCCACTGATCCTCGTCTATGACCTCTATGCCGAGTTCGCGCGCCTTGGCGATCTTGGAGCCCGCGCCGGGACCGGCAACGACGAGATCCGTCTTGGCGGACACGCTGCCCGACACCTTGGCGCCCATCTGCTCCGCGCGGGCCTTGGCCTCCGAGCGCGTCATCCGCTCAAGCGAACCTGTGAAGACGACGGTCTTGCCCGCGATGGGGGAATCCGTCTGTTGCGCCTCAAGCGGCACGGCCTTCACGCCAGCCTTCTTCAGACCTTCGATCACATCCCGATTATGCTTTTCGGCAAAGAAATCGGTGATGGCCTCCGCCAGCACCTCGCCCACACCATCGATGGAGAGAAGATCGGCGCGGGCTTCGCTCTCAGGGTCGGCGGCGGCCAGCATCTGTTCCTCGAAATTTTCGAGCGTGCCGTAGCTGCGCGCGAGAAGCCGCGCATTCGTCTCGCCGACATGGCGGATGCCGAGCGCGAAGATGAAACGGTCGAGCTCCACCTCCCGGCGCTGGTCGATAGCCTCGAAGAGCTTCTTCACCGAGGTAGCGCCCCAGCCCTCGCGGTCCTTCAGCTTCTTGAGCGATTTCGCGTCGCGCTCCTCAAGGGTGAAGATGTCGTCCGGCTTCGCGATCAGCCCGTCTTCGTAGAAAGCAGCGATCTGCTTTTCGCCGAGACCTTCGATGTCGAAGGCATTGCGCGAAACGAAATGACGAAGACGCTCCACCGCCTGCGCCGGGCAGACAAGGCCGCCGGTACAGCGCATCACGGCATCGAGCTTGCCTGTCTTGGGATTGATCTCGCGGACGGCATGGCTGCCGCATTCGGGGCATTTGTCCGGAAACTCGAACTTCTTCTTGCCCCGGGGGCGGTCCTCCACCACGCGCACGATCTGCGGGATGACATCGCCCGCGCGCTGCACGACCACCGTGTCGCCGGGGCGGACGCCAAGCCGCTCGATCTCGTCCGCATTGTGGAGCGTCGCGTTCGAGACGACGACGCCGCCGACCGTGACCGGCGTGAGCCGCGCGACGGGCGTCATCGCACCTGTGCGGCCGACCTGGATTTCGATCTTCTCGAGAACGGTCGTCGCCTGCTCGGCGGGGAACTTGTGCGCGATGGCCCAGCGGGGCGAACGCGAGACGAAGCCGAGGCGTTGCTGCCAGTCGAGACGGTCGACCTTGTAGACGACGCCGTCGATGTCATAACCGAGTTCGGAGCGGCGCTCTTCGACGTCGTGATAGAAGGCGATGAGTTCTTCGATCGAAGTGGAACGCTGGAAAAGCGGGTTCACCGTGAAGCCCCACTTCTCGAATGTCTCGATCATGCCGCTCTGCGTATCCGCCGGCATGTCCGACATTTCGCCCCATGTATAGGCAAAGAAGCGCAAGGGCCTGCTTTCCGTTACCTTCGCATCGAGCTGGCGGAGCGAGCCCGCGGCGGCGTTGCGCGGATTGGCGAAGACCTGCTTGCCGGCTTCGCGCTGCCGCTCGTTGAGCTTCGCGAAGTCGTCATGGGACATATAGACTTCGCCGCGAACTTCGACGACATCGGGAATGTTCTTGCCCTTCAGCGTCTTCGGAATGTCGGCGATGGTGCGAATGTTTTCTGTGACATTCTCGCCCTCGCGCCCGTCGCCGCGTGTCGCACCCTGAACGAACTTTCCCTTCTCATAGCGCAGCGCGGCGGAAAGACCGTCGATCTTCGGCTCCGCGGTGACGGCGAGTTCGTCGCTCTCCTTCAGGTTCAGGAACTTGACGATACGGTTCCAGAAATCGGTGACGTCGTCATCGTCAAAGGCATTGCCAAGCGAGAGCATCGGCACGGAATGGACGACCTTGCCGAAACCTTCCGCAGGCTCCGCCCCGACGCGCCGGGACGGGCTGTCCTCTCGCACGAGTTCGGGATAGCGCGCCTCGATATCGTCATTGCGCTTGCGCAGCGCGTCGTAATCCGCATCCGAGATGCGCGGCGCATCCTTCTGATAATAGAGCTTGTCGTGCTTCGCGATTTCCCCGGCAAGACGTTCGAGCTCTTCGGCGGCCTCGTCCATCGTGAGATGATCGACGGGCTTGCGCGCCAGAGCCTCGCCGCCGTCATGTGCCTCGCTTTTCTTTCTGGAGCCGGACTTGCTCACGGGTGTCCTCCGATCAGCCGGTCTGCCGCCGCACGCGCTTCATCGGTCACGGTCGCGCCCGCCAGCATACGCGCGATTTCCTCGCGCCGCGCATCGGCGTCCAGCGTTTCGACACGCGTCGCGAGCGGCGCGTCCTTCTTCGCCTTCGTTTCGCCGGCAGCGCCCTTTGAAATCCTGAAATGGTGCCGTGCGCGGGCGGCGACCTGGGGAGAATGCGTCACCACCAGAACCTGCACCTCGCGCGAAAGTTCCGCGAGACGTAGGCCGACGGCCTCGGCAACCGCGCCGCCGACGCCCGCATCCACCTCGTCGAAAATGAGCGTCGGCGCACTGCCGCGCGAGGCTAGCGCGACCTTGAGCGCCAGCACGAAACGCGAAAGCTCGCCGCCCGAAGCTATCTTGATGAGAGGTCCGTGCGGCGCACCGGGATTTGTGGAAACGAGGAAGGACACGCGATCGATACCTTCGGGACCGCCCTGAGCGTCGGACAGAACATCGACCTGCGTCCTGAAGCTCGCCTTGTCGAGCTTCAGCGGCACGAGTTCCTTCATCACTTCCTTGTCGAGCTTCGCCGCCGCCTTGATGCGCGCATCGGAGAGCGCCTTCGCCGCCACAAGATAGGCGGCGCCCGCCTCTTCCGCCGCCTTGCGGAGCGCCGCAAGCTTCGTCTCCCCGCCTTCGATTTCCTGAAGCTGGCCGCGCAGCTTTTCCGCGAGCGCGGCGAGACTATCGACCTGCACGTTATGTTTACGCGCAGCGGCGCGGAGCGCGAAGAGCCGCGTCTCCACGGCTTCGAGCCGCGCGGGATTGAACTCCATCGCCCGCAGCGCCTGTGCGATCTGATCGCGCGCCTCCGCCGCTTCGACAAGTGTCCGGTCGAGCGCGGCAATCGCAGCATCGAGCCGCCCGCCGGCCTGCTCGGCAACGCGGGAAAGACGGCGGAGCGCCACGTTGAGACGCGCGTCGAGCCCGCCATCGCCGGAAAGCGCCTGCTCGGCCTCGGACAAATCGGCCGCAATCTTCTCCGAATGCATCATCAGCGTGCGCTCTTCGGCAAGCGCCGTCTCCTCGCCGGGCTCGGGCGCGAGCTCATCGAGCTCGCCGACGACATGAGTGAGATAATCCTGCTCGGCCTTCGCTTTCGCCAGCGCCGCCTCATGTTCCGCAAGCGCCTCGCGCGCGGCGGAAGCGGCGGCGTGGAGCTTCCTCACCTGCTGCACCTTCGGTTCGAGCCCGCCAAAGGCATCGAGGATCGCACGATGGCCGGAGGCATCGAGAAGGCCGCGCTCGTCATGCTGCCCGTGGATCTCGACCAGCATGTCGCCAAGCTGGCGCAGCAGGCCGACGCTTACAGGCTGATCGTTCACGAAGGCGCGCGAACGCCCGTCCTTCGTCTGCACGCGGCGCAGGATGAGATCGCCTTCCGCCTCGATGCCATTTTCGTCGAGAAGCGCACGCGCCGGATGATCGCCCGCGAGATCGAAGACCGCGGTGACGCTGCCCTGCTCCGCGCCCTGACGCACGAGACCGGCATCGGCTCGCGCGCCTATCGCGAGACCGAGCGAATCGAGAAGAATGGATTTTCCCGCGCCCGTTTCGCCCGTCAGCGTGCACAGGCCCTTGTCGAGCGCAAGCTCGAGCCGGTCTATGAGAACGATGTCACGGATCGACAGCGCGGCGAGCATGAAACACGCCTTCTATGGCAAGCCGAAAGATCAGAAAACGGAGTTCCAAGCGCGGCTGATCCAGGAATCCTTGTTTTCCTGCGGTTCAAGCCCCTGTTCCGCCAGCAGCGCATAGCTGTCTTCGTACCACTCGCTGCCGGGGAAATTGTAGCCGAGGATCGCCGCCGCCGTCTGCGCTTCGGTCTTGATGCCGAGCGAGAGATAGGCTTCCGTGAGCCGCTCCAGCGCTTCGGGCGTGTGCGTCGTCGTCTGGTATCTCTCGATCACGGTGCGGAAGCGGTTGATCGCGGCGATATAGTCGTGCCGGTTCAGATAGTAGCGGCCGATCTCCATCTCCTTGCCCGCCAGATGGTCGAGCGTGAGATCGATCTTGAGCCGCGCATCGCGCGCATATTCGCTGTTCGGAAAACGACGCGTCAGCTCGTAGAAGGAGTTGAGCGCATTTTCCGTCATCTTCTGATCGCGGCCGACGTCGGAAATCTGCTCGTAGTAGCAAAGGCCGACCAGATAATAGGCGTAGGGCACATCCTTGTTGCTCGGATGCAGCGATATGAAGCGCTGGGCGCTCAGGATCGCTTCGTCGTACTGGTTGACCTTGTAGTTGGCATAGGCGCCCATGAGCATCGATCGCCGCGCCCATTCCGAATAGGGGTGCTGGCGCTCGACCTCGTCGAACTCCTTGGTCGCGGGGATATATTCCCCCGCCGCCATGTGATCCATCGCCTTGTTGTAGATCTGTTCGACCGGCCGCTCCTCGTAAGGGAGCTCGTCGTCATTGGACGAGCAGCCCGCAAGCCCGGTAATGGCGAGGGCGAAAACGCCCGCCAGGATGGCGCGGAAGGAAAAGGCGGGGTTACGGCGGATGGGCAGCCTGGCCTCACTCATTCGGGCAAAGTCCATTTCGTTCGTTCGAGTGCCGGGCGCACCGGCCGGCCGGTGCGCGCATTCTGGCCGAGTCGGACCCCAAAGCGGGCCGACGCGGAGCCTTTTTCTATCCCAATAAGGGCGTCGAGACCATAGCGCCCGCATGACGGGCGGGGAACGCAGCAAAAGCGGAGAAAACATGGAAAAAGGGCGCATCCGTGGATACGCCCTTTCATGATCGGCAAGGCCGGTAATCAATCGGCCGGAATGGCGATTTCCCGCTGCATGAGCGGCGCGTGGCGGGCTTCGGCGAAATCCACGATCTCATAGGCCGTGGGGTCCGCCATGAGCGCCCGGAGCACCCGGTTGTTCATGGCATGTCCCGCGCGGGAGCCCTCGTAGCGGCCGATGAGCGGCATGCCGGAAAGCGCGAGGTCACCCACCGCATCCAGCACCTTGTGGCGCACGAACTCGTCGTCGTAGCGCAGGCCTTCCTCGTTCATGACATGATCGTTATCCACGACCACGGCATTGTCGAGAGAGCCGCCCTTGGCAAGCCCGGCTTCCCACATCGCCTCGATGTCCCGGCGCAGGCAGAAGGTGCGCGCGCGCAGGATGTCCTCGGCGAAGAAGGGATCGTGCAGATCCGCCTCGATCGACTGGCGGCCGATCACGGGATTGTCGAACTCGATCTCGAAGGAAAGACGGAACCCCTCGCCCGGCAGGAGCGCGGCGCGCTTCGCGCCGTCCTCGACCACGACAGGCTTCAGAATACGGATCGCCTTGCGCGGCGCGTCGAGCTTCTCGAGGCCGACGGCTTCGATCTTGTCGATGAAGATTTCGCTGCTGCCATCGAGCACCGGCACTTCCGCCCCGTCGATCTCAACGAGCAGATTGTCGATGCCGAGCGCGGAGAGCGCGGACATGAGATGTTCCACCGTGCTGACCGTCGTACCGGCGGCATTGCCGATCTCGGTCGAGAGCATGGTGTTCACGACATTGTCGTAGGTCGCGCGAATATCGGAAACCTCGCGGCCCTGGGCCACAAGATCGGTACGCCGGAAGACGACGCCATAATCGGCCTCCGCCGGACGAAGGACCATGTGGATCGGCGCACCGCTGTGGAGCCCCACGCCATCGATCACGACAGGCCGGACGACCGTCAGCTGCGGGAAGGCGATCGCACGGATACGCCTATCGCGCCGGACGTTTTCCAGCATGATCGTTTCGAACTCGGATTTCGGCACTTGAAACACTTTCCATACCTCGCAGCAGTCCTGCCCCCTCTGGTCTGCTGACCCGGTTCTATCAGCGCCCCGATTCCCCCTCAAATAACAGATTTTTACTGAATGTTACGATCAGGGCTGGTCGTTAACCCCCTGATTGAAAAGGAAAACCCGCCCGCCGGAAATTCGTTCCGGAACGGACGGGTTTACCCTGTCTCAAGTGCCCGAAAAGGCCTGCCGGCGGCGCGCACCGGCAGGATCTTCGTCAGTTCGCCTGACGGCGAAGGAAGGTCGGGATCTCGAGCTGCTCTTCTTCATAAGAGGGCTGCACGAGACGGCTCTCCGTGGAGGGCGACAGGCTCTCCTGCTGCGGGCGGACCGTTTCGGCAGGCGCCTGGCGGGCAGGCTCGGCCCGGGCCTGACGTTGCGCCACGGTCGGCTCGCGGCGAGGCGCCGGAGCCGCCTCTTCTTCCTGTTCCTTGCGGCGGCCGCCAGTCAGACGCTCGAAGAAGCTCGGGCCCTTTTTCGGGGCACGGGACTGCTGAACGGGCTGCGACTTCTGGCCAAGGAAGGAGGGCAGATCGCCCTTCTGCACCCGGTCGAGATCGCCCGGAATATAAGGCCGCGCCGGTGTCTTCGGCTCCGCGCGAACGGCACTCGCCGCCACGACGGGCGCTTCCGGTTCCGGCCGGGCCGCCTGGCGGGGTTCCGGCTTGTGGATGATGACCTCGGCTTCGTATTCCTTCGGATCGAACTGGCCGGAGGAACGCGGCGCCGGAGCGGCCTCCTCCTCGATGCCGAGTTCGGCCTGCTGGGCGGCCTCGGCGGCGGGAGCCATGCGTTCCTCGATCCGCTCGACCTGCGCCTGAACGGGGTTCGCGTTACGAGCCACCTGCGCAGGGAAGGTCGCCGCCGTGCTGCGGGGAGCCGCACGCTGCTCGGACACGGCACGGGCGGGCGCCTGGGTTTCCGGGCGGCCGAGCTGGGCTTCTTCCGCCTCGATGCCGGTCGCGACGACCGAGACGCGCATGCGCCCGTCGAGCGAGGTATCGAAGGTGGAACCGACGATGATGTTCGCGTCCGGATCGACTTCCGAACGGATGCGGTTCGCCGCCTCGTCCACTTCATAAAGAGTGAGGTCCATGCCGCCAGTGATGTTGATGAGGACGCCCTTGGCGCCCTTCATCGACACTTCGTCGAGGAGCGGGTTCGAGATCGCGGCTTCGGCCGCCTCGATCGCCCGGTTCTCGCCGGAGGCCTCGCCCGTGCCCATCATGGCCTTGCCCATCTCGTTCATCACGGTGCGAACGTCCGCGAAGTCGAGATTGATGAGGCCGGGCTTCATCATGAGGTCGGTGATGCCCGCCACGCCCGAATGCAGCACCTGGTCCGCCATGCCGAAGGCATCGGCGAAGGTCGTGTTCTCGTTCGCGACCCGGAAGAGGTTCTGGTTCGGAATGATGATCAGCGTGTCGACATATTGCTGCAGGTCGCGGATGCCATCTTCCGCGAGGCGCATGCGCCGCGAGCCTTCGAACTGGAAGGGCTTCGTGACGACGCCGACGGTGAGCACGCCCTGCTCGCGGGCCGCGCGGGCGATGACCGGGGCTGCGCCCGTGCCCGTGCCGCCGCCCATGCCGGCGGTGATGAAGATCATGTGCGCGCCCTGGATGTGCTCCACGATCTCGTGAAGCGCTTCCTCGGCGGCGGCGCAGCCGACTTCGGGGCGGGAACCCGCACCCAGACCTTCCGTGATCGACGCACCGAGCTGGATGCGGCGTTCGGCGGAGGAAAGCGCCAGCGCCTGCGCATCCGTATTCGCGACCACGAAGTCCACGCCTTCGAGGCCGGCTTCGATCATGTTGTTGACGGCATTGCCGCCCGCGCCGCCGACACCGAACACGGTGATCCGGGGCTTGAGTTCCTGCGTCTGGGGAACCGAAAGTTTGATGCTCATTGTGTGGCCTCCTGGGGGCGTAGTTTGAAAACCGGGGTCGGGGTCGCCGCGCATCTTCGGGGCGGCGGTTTGAGGCCCCATCTGCCGGGCGGCGCCGCCAGCCGCCCCAGGGCACGTTCGACGAAGGTCGTTCCCGGTTTTGCGCGTTTCATCAGAAGTTCTCCTTCAGCCAGCGTCCGAACCGGCGGAAGTGGCCGGTCGCCGCGGCCTGCCCGGCGTCGTCTTCGGCGCCGGCGGCTTCGAGGGGAGAGATTTGCGAATAGGAGAGAAGGCCCGCACAGGTCGAGAAGGCAGGCCCCCCGGTCGCCTCGGCAAGCCCGGTAATGCGCATCGGCTGGCCGACGCGTACCTGCTTGTCGAGCATGCGGGCCGCAAGTTCCCGCGCACCGTTGAGTTGCGCCGCGCCGCCCGTCAGAACGACACGCCGCCCGGCGAGACGGCCATAGCCGCTCGCTTCCATCCTGTCCCGCACGAGTTCGAAAGTTTCCTCCAGCCGCGGCTGGATGATGCCGGTCAGCATCGACCTCGGAATGTGATTGGCCGAATCGGTATCGCTTTCGCCCACCTGCGGCACGTCGATCATCTCTCTTTCATCCGAAGGACTCGCCAGCGCGCTCCCGTACAGAGTCTTCATCCGCTCGGCATGCGCGAGCGGTGTGGAGAGTCCACGCGCAATGTCATTAGTAATGTGATTCCCGCCGATTGACACGGAATCGCAGTAGACCATCGCGCCTTCGAAGAAGATTGCGAGCGAGGTGGTGCCGCCGCCCATGTCGATCATGGCGACGCCAAGATCCATCTCGTCCTCGACCAGGCAGGCAAGCCCGCTCGCATAAGGCGACACGGCGATCCCCGCGACCGAGAGATGGCAACGCTCGATGCAGAGTTCGAGGTTCCGGAGCGGCCCGCGCAGCACGCTGACCATGTGAACCTCGACGCCGAGCTTTTCGCCGAACATGCCGCGCGGATCGCGCACGCCCCGGCTGCCGTCCACGGAATAATTGGTCGGGATGGCATGCATGACGTCGCGGCCTTCAGGCTGGAAGTTCGCCTGCGCATGATGGATGAGCCGCGAGAGGTCGCCGTCGCTCACCTCCCCGCCCGTGATCGAAGCCCGCACGCCGACGGTCTGGCTCTTGGGCTCGGCACCCGAGAAGCCGACAACGACCTCGCGAATCGTGACCCCGGCCATGCGCTCGGCCGCGTCGACCGCGACGCGGATCGCCTCTTCGGCCGCATCCATGTCGACGATGGCGCCTGCGCGAATGCCGCGCGAGACCTGATGGCCGATGCCGATCACCCGAACCGGCGCATGGCCGTTCGACATCCGGCCCGGCTCGATCTTCGCGATGAAGCACGAAATCTTGCTCGACCCGACATCGAGCGCGGCGATCGTACCCGACCGCCCGGCCGCCACCGGCCTGCCCTGAAAGCTCCTCGAACCCAGAGAAACCATGTTCATGTATTGCCTCCACGCGAGGTGACGCCTGTCCGCACCGCGCCATTCTTCATTGTCGCTTCCGTCGCGATCCCCTGGTTCGTCGCCGCACCCTCCGTCAGCTCGACCGAAACGCGGTCCGGCAGGCGGAGATCGACGGAAACGATGTCCCGGGACAGAATCTTGTATTGCGTGTCATAGGCGGCGAGATCGGCGAGCGCCTTTTCGACGCCCGTCTCCGGCAGCTTCACATCGACGCCGTTTTCAAGGCGGAGGTTCCAGCGCCGGTCGCTCACACGCACGAAGGCGCGGACGCGCTGGAGGAGCTGCGGCTGCTCCGCCCTCATGAGATTGAGAAGAGCAGTCGCCTCGCGCGGCGCGCCGAAACCGACGATGAAGGGCAGATGGGCGAAGTCCTGCACGCCCTCCTCGGTGATGGGGCGGCCCTCCGCATCGATGATCGAAAGCGTGCCGCCGCGCTGCCAGAGCGCGAAAGGTTCGCGTTCCTTCACCTCGATACGGATCGTATCCGGCAGAAGCCGGGTTACCGTGGCCGAACCGACCCAGCCAAGCCGTTCGATGCGCTGACGCGCCGCTTCCGTGTCGAAGCCGAAGATCGGATCGCCCCGCTCGACACCCACCGCGGCAAGAAGGTCTTCCTTGCGCGTTTGCGCCCTGCCCGTCACGCGGACATCCTGAATGGAGAAGCCAGAAAGCGCGAGCACGCGGTTCACCTGCCGGTCAGCCGCATCGGCAGCCGCCTGCGCATGACCGCCAATCACGATGCCGTATACGATGACACCGGCGATGAGCGCGACCGCTCCCCAGGCGAAAGGCCGCGTGCCGAAATTGCCCTCGCGCAGATTCTCGATCCATGCCGCGACAGGACCCGCCGGGCGGTCCCTGCGGCGGCCGAATGTACTCATCGCACTTGTGTTGCGCCGCTTGCCTGGCGCAACCTTCGAATTCTTCTTCATTGTCTTGCCGCGAGGCGCCGCACGGACGCCGGTACGCGACTGGCTCTTTACCTGTCGCATGATGCGTCCTCCACCATCCAGCTCACCAGTTCGCCATAGGAATAGCCCGCGAGGCCCGCAAGCTCCGGTACGAGGGATGTCGGCGTCATGCCGGGCTGCGTGTTCACCTCGAGAAGAATGAGCTCGGGCTTGCCGGGCCGCGTATCGTCGAAGCGGAAATCGGCGCGGCTGACGCCCCGGCAGCCGAGCGCCTTGTGCGCGGCGAGCGTCACCCGCTGCACCTCGGCGTAGGTATGCTCGTCGATCGGCGCGGGAATGATGTGGCGCGAGCCGCCCGTCTGGTACTTCGCCTCGTAGTCGTAGAAAGCCGTGTTCGCGATGATTTCCGTCACGCCGAAGATTTCCTCGCCCATCACGGCACAGGTGAGCTCGCGGCCGGCGATATAACGCTCCACCATCACCTCGTCGCCCAGATTCCATTCGGGCGAAGTAAGCTCGGCGGGCGGACGATTGTCGCCCTCGCGCACGATGAAGACGCCGACAGAGGAGCCTTCGCTCACCGGCTTGATCACGTAAGGCGGGTCCATCACATGGCCATAGGCTGCCTGTTCGCGGGGAACGACAACGCTTTCCGCGACCGGCAGACCAGCCGCGCGGAACATCGGCTTCGAGCGTTCCTTGTTCATGGCAAGCGCCGAAGCGAGCACGCCCGAATGCGTGTAGGGGATACGCAGGATTTCGAGGAGACCCTGCACGCAGCCATCCTCACCCCAGCGCCCATGCAGCGCATTGAAGGCAACGTCCGGCTTCACCTTGAGAAGCTGGTCGGCAAGGTCGCGGCCCACATCGATTTCCGTGACGCGGTAGCCCTGACCCTTGAGCGCTTCGGCGCAGCCGCGGCCCGACACGAGGCTCACCTCGCGCTCCGCGCTCCATCCGCCTTTGAGGACGGCGACATGTTTCGCACCGCTGCTCATGCCTCGCCCTCCCTCTCGCCGATGCGCCTGATTTCCCATTCGAGCGTGACGCCGCTCGTCTTCTTCACGCGCGCGCGCACTTCCTCACCCAGATCCTCGATGTCCGCCGCAGTGGCATCGCCCAGATTGATCAGGAAGTTGCAGTGAAGCTCCGACACCTGCGCACCACCGCGAACGAGACCGCGGCAACCGGCGGCGTCGATCAACTGCCAGGACTTCTTTCCATCCGGATTCTTGAAGGTGGAGCCACCCGTGCGCGTACGGATGGGCTGCGTCGCCTCGCGCGAGGCCGTGATCTCGTTCATGCGCGCGAGGATTTCCGCCTTGTCGCCCGGCGTTCCCTGAAAGAGCGCTTCCACGAAGATGAGACCTTCCGGCGCGCCCGAATGACGATAGCTGTAGTCCATGTCGGCAAGCGTCAGCACATGCCGCTCGCCCTTGCGGTCGATGGCAACGGCGGCGATCAATACGTCCTTCGTTTCCCGGCCATAGGCGCCCGCATTCATGCGCAGCGCACCGCCGATGGAGCCGGGAATGCCCCGGTAGAATTCGAGACCCGCAATGCCTGCTTCCTGCGCCGCGCGGGCAACGGCGACATCGAGCGCCGCCGTGCCTGCGCGCACGCAGTCCCCCTCTTGAACCTCGATCTTCATGAACTCGCGTCCGAGCCGGACAACGACGCCCGGCACGCCGCCCTCGCGCACGAGAAGATTGGAGCCGACACCGATCACCGTCACCGGCACATCTTCCGGCGTGCCGCGCAGGAAGTCCGCGAGATCGTCCGCATCCGCCGGGCGGAATAGCACTTCGGCGTTTCCGCCGACGCGGAACCAGGTGAGCGGCGCGAGCGGCGCATCGGCGGTGAGCTCACCGCGCACCTTGGGCAGCCGGCCGATCAGCGAGGATGTGCTTGTCTGCACCATCGTCACTTCTTCCTCCCCGGCTTTTTCGTCGGAGGCTTCTTCCCGGCAGGCTTCGCCTTCGCGGCGTTTTTCGCAGTCTTCTTCCTGCTCAGCGCTTCGAGGTTCGCGGCGAGTTCGTTCGCCCAATAGGTGATGCTGCCCGCGCCGAGGCAGACGACGAGGTCGCCGGGCTTGGCCACCTCCGCGACGAGACCGGGCAGCGCCTCCGGACTTTCGAGCGGCATCACGTCGCGGTGGCCGCGGTCGCGCAGACCCTGCACCAGCGCATCGCGGTTCGCGCCCTCGATGGGTTTTTCGCCCGCCTCATAGACATCGGCGACGATCACGGCATCCGCGTCGTTGAAGCAGGCGCAGAATTCGTCGAAGAGATTGTGCAGGCGCGTATAGCGATGCGGCTGGACGACGGCGATTGTGCGGCCGGAGCTCGCCGAACGCGCGGCCTGCAGAACGGCCGCAATCTCGACCGGATGATGGCCGTAATCGTCATAGAGGCGCACGCCGTTCCATTCGCCCACAAAGGTGAAGCGGCGCTTCACACCGCCGAAACCTTCAAGCGCCTCGCGAATCTTGTCGTCGCCGATCCCCATCTGCAGCGCGACGCCCATCGCGGCCAGGCTGTTCAGCATGTTATGCGTGCCATGCATGGCAAGGCGCACGGCCTTCAGCTCACGCGTCTCACGCGTCTTGCGGTCGGTGATCGTCACGTCGAACACGTTGAAGCCGTCTTCGACACGCGCATTGGTCGCGCGGATATCGGCCTGCGGATTGGTGCCGTAGGTGACGATGCGGCGGTCGCGAACGCGCCCGATCAGCGCCTGCACTTCCGGATGATCGATGCACATGACCGCTGCGCCATAGAAAGGCACGTTCTCCACGAAGGTCAGGAAGGCATCCTTCGCCGCCTCGAAAGTCCCGTAATAGTCGAGATGTTCGGGGTCGATATTCGTCACGATGGCAATGGTCGCCGGAAGCTTGATGAAGGTGCCGTCGGACTCGTCGGCCTCCACCACCATCCACTCGCCTTCGCCGAGACGCGCATTGGTGCCGTAGGCGTTGATGATGCCGCCATTGATTACGGTCGGATCGAGCCCCGCCTTGTCCAGAATGGCCGCGACCATGGAAGTGGTCGTCGTCTTGCCATGCGTACCGGCAATCGCGACGCAGCTCTTGAGGCGCATCAGTTCAGCCAGCATTTCCGCGCGCCGCACCACCGGCACGAAGCGCGCCCGCGCCTCCATCAGTTCCGGATTTTCCGGCCGGATGGCGGAAGAGACGACGACGACCTGCGCGTCCTTCACATTCTCGGCTTTCTGGCCGATGAAGACCTTGATGCCGAGCGCCTTCAGGCGCTTCACATTGGCGCTGTCGGCGAGGTCGCTGCCTTGCACCTTGTAGCCGAGATTGTGCATGACTTCGGCAATGCCGCTCATGCCGATACCGCCGATGCCGACGAAGTGGATATTGCCGATGTCGAGAGGTGCCGGGCGCATCATGCACCTCCCGTCGTGAATTCGAGATTGCCGTTGCCGCCCTGCGCGATCTCCTTGCGCGCGCGGCTGCGGAGCGCACGGTATTCGCCCCGGCCAAGCGCTTCGACGAGGTCGGCAAGCTCGCGCACGGCATTGGGCTGGCCCTGAGCCTTCGCCGCCGCAGCAGCCGCTTCGAGATCGGCCGGGGCGGAGAAGAGCCGCTCGATACGCTGTGCAAACACTTCCTCGGTGAAATCCTTCTGTTCGATCATCCAGGCCGCGCCCGCATCCGCCAGCTTCTCGGCGTTCGCCTTCTGGTCGTTGTCGAGCGAGTGCGGCAGCGGCACGAGGATCGAGGGACGCCCGATCACGGCGAGTTCGCTCACGGTCGAAGCGCCGGAACGGCCGACGACGAGATGGCAATGCGCGATGCGCTCCGGCATGTCGTCGAAAAAGGAATTGAGTTCGGCGTGAATTCCAGCCTGCTCGTAGACGCGCGCAACGCGTTCCATATCTTCCGGTCTCGCCTGCTGCACGACACGGAGACGCTTCCGCATCTCCTCCGGCAGATGCGCCAGCGAGGCGGGCACGATGTCGCTCATCACGCGCGCACCCTGGCTGCCGCCGAAAACGAGAAGACGAATTTCGCCGCCGGGCCGCGGCGTGTCGTAAGCCGCGCCCGCCTGCGCGATCACGGCGTCGCGCACCGGATTGCCGGTGAGAACCAGCTTTCCCGCATCGCGAGCTTTCAGGAATTTCGGCTTGTCGAAGGTCGAGGCGATCGCTTCGACATGCGGCGCGACGAGGCGGTTCACCCGCCCAAGTACGGCGTTCTGCTCGTGAACGCAGGCCGGCACCCCGCGCAGGATAGCGGCGGCGACCGGCGGCAGCGTCGGATAACCGCCAAAGCCGATCAGCGCGGCGGGCTTCACACGCTGCAGGATGGCGAGTGAGCGAGCGACGCCCGCAAGAATGGCGGGCGCCGCCCTCACGAGACCGGCGAGGCCTTTGCCTGAAGGTGTCGCCGAGGGAACCGCGTAGATATCGGCTTCGGGGAAAAGACGGTCGAAGCGCTGCACACGCTCATCCGTCATCAGAACGATCTTGCGCCCGCGGCGGCGCAGCTCCTGCGCGAGCGCCTGGCCCGGGAAAAGATGACCGCCCGTGCCGCCGGCGGCGATGACGATGGGACCGCGAGGATAATGCGTCATGCGTCGATCCCCCGTCCGTTCTGGCGCGCGACCTGCGAACCCGCGCGGCGGCGCGTCAGCGCCAGCAGCATGCCCATGGCGAAGGCGAGCGCGAAAAGCGACGAACCACCATAGGAGATGAAGGGCAGCGTCATGCCTTTCGCGGGCATGAGGTTCACATTGACCGACATGTTGATGAGGGCCTGCAGGCCGAACAGGGCGACAAGGCCGCAGGAAGCGAACTGCACGAAGAGATCCGGCTCGTCCATCGCCTGACGGAGCGTGCGGATAACGATAGCCGCGAAGATGCCGATGATGACGAGACCCGCGATGATCCCATATTCCTCTGCGGCGACGGCGAAGATGAAGTCCGTATGCGCATCCGGCAGAATGCGCTTCACGATGCCCTCGCCCGGGCCGCGCCCCGTAATGCCGCCCGCCGTCACCGCATCGAGCGCGCGATCGATCTGATAGGTATCGCCAGATTCCGGATTGAGAAACCGGTCCACGCGGCTCGCGACATGCGGCATCAGCGTATAGGCCGCAATGGCACCGGCCAGCGCCAGCATGGCGAGAGAACCGATCCAGGCCCATGAAAGCCCGGCCATGAAGAGCATGGCGCCGAAGACCATGGTGAGTAGCATGAGCTGGCCGAAATCCGGCTGGATCGCGAGCACCGAGACCACCATGCCGAAAAGCACGACGCCGATCGCCATGCCGGGAACGCCCGGCGTGCGCTGCGATTCCGCAAAGAGCCAGGCGACCAGAACGATGAAGGAAGGTTTCACGAACTCGGAGGGCTGCACGCCGAAGGGACCGATCTGAAGCCAGCGGTGCGCGCCCTTCACTTCCGGCCCGATCAGCGGCGTGAGCGCCATCAGCACGAAAGCGGCAGCGAAGACGCAAGCCGCCGCGCGACGGACCTGCCGCACATTGAGTAGCGACACGCCGATCAGGATCGCGATGGACGGCACGAGGAAGATCATCTGCCGGTATACGAAATGGAACGGCGGAAGATTGATGCGCGTCGCGACCGCAGGACTTGCAGCAAGCGCAAGCACGCCACCAAGCAGCATGAGGCTGAAAAGACCGACAAGCGTCCACTTGTCGACGGTCCACCACCATTCGGCGAACATGCTGCGATTGGTACGGGCAAGACGGATCATGCGGCGGCACCTCCCTTGACCTTGAGGCGCTCCTGCACCGCGGCGCGGAAGACGTCTCCCCGCTCCTCGAAGCTGGAGAACTGGTCGAACGAGGCGCAGGCGGGCGAAAGAAGGACGACCTTGAGCGCGGCTCCGTCCGCAGCGGCATCGCGCGCCGCCGTCTCGACCGCCCGGTCGAGCGTACCGCAATGAACGGCCTCTACCTTGCCCTTCAGCGTTTCCGCGAAGCTGCGCGCCGCATCGCCAATGAGATAGGCGCGGCGAATCTTCGCGAACCAGGGTTCGAGCGAGGCGATACCGCCCTCCTTGGCCTTTCCGCCGATGATCCAGTAGATGTTGTCGTAGGTCGCAAGCGCCTTCGAGGCGGCGTCGGCATTGGTCGCCTTGCTGTCATTCACGAAGCGAACGCCATCCGCTTCGCCGACGATCTCCATGCGGTGCGCGAGACCGGGGAAACTTTCGAAAGCGGCGAGAATACGCTCGCGCTGATAGCCGAGCGCGCGGCCCGTGGCATAAGCTGCCGCGGCATTCTGCCAGTTGTGGGCGCCCGCAAGAGTTTTGATTTCGCGAAGGTCCCCCACCTTCGCCGCCTGCGTACCGGTGCTGTCATAGATCACGCCATCGAGCACATAGACGCCGCGCGAGAGCGCCTTGCCGATCGAGACGGGGACGACCGTCTCTGCGCGCCGGGCAACCTCCTGCGTGCAGATTTTCGACGTCATCGCATCGTCCACGCCGATCACGGCGGTATCGCCCACTCCCTGGCGCGCGAAGATGCGCGCCTTGACGTCCGCGTAGTGCTCAAGCGTTCCATGACGATCGATGTGATCGGGCGTAATGTTGAGCAGCACCGCGATGTCCGGTGCGAGACCGGGCGCAAGGTCGATCTGGTAGGAAGAGACTTCCACCACATAGACAATGCCTTTTTCCGGCGCATCGAGATCGAGGACGGCACGGCCGATATTGCCGCCGACCTGCGCATCTCCGCCGCATCGCCGAACCATGTGCCCGATGAGAGCCGTCGTCGTCGACTTGCCGTTCGTACCCGTGATCGCGACGACACGCGTATCCTTTCCCGCCGCGTTCACCGCACGCTGGAAAAGCTCGACATCGCCTATCACTTCGACATTGGCCGCCCGCGCCTTCCCGACAGCCTCATGGGGCACGGGATGCGTGAGCGGAATGCCGGGGCTGAGGATCAGCGCGGAGAAAGTCGTCCAGTCCCAGCCATTGGGATCGGACAGCCGGAAACCCGCCAGCTTCGCCTCGCTGCGTTTTGCTTCCGAGTCGTCCCAGGCGAAAACATTCGCGCCACCGGCCTCGAGCGCACGCACCGTCGCAAGGCCGGACTTTCCCAGGCCCAGCACCGCCACGTTCCGCTTGTCGAAGCCGGTCGCTGCGATCATTCCCTACCTCAACTTCAACGTCGCGAGGCCCGCCATCGCGAGCACGACAGAAATGATCCAGAAGCGCACGACGACGGTCGGCTCCGCCCAGCCCTTCTGTTCGAAATGATGATGGAGGGGCGCCATCCGGAAGACGCGCTTGCCCGTAAGCTTGAAGGAAGCGACCTGCACGATGACCGACACCGCCTCAAGCACGAAGAGACCGCCGATGATCGCGAGCACAAGTTCATGCTTCGCCGCCACCGCAATGGCGCCGAGTGCACCGCCAAGCGCGAGAGAGCCCGTGTCGCCCATGAAGACCATGGCGGGCGGCGCGTTGTACCAGAGGAAACCCAGCCCCGCGCCGATCAGCGCGCCGCAGAAGACCGCAAGCTCGCCCGTGCCCGGCACGAAGTGGATCTGCAGATAATCCGCGAAAACTGCGTTACCGACGAGATAGACGATGAGGCCGAAGGCTGCCGCCGCGATCATGACCGGAACGATGGCGAGCCCGTCGAGACCGTCCGTCAGGTTGACCGCATTGGACGCGCCGACGATCACCAGCGCGCCAAAGAGGAAGAAGAAGCCCCCGAGCTGGATCAGCAGCGTTTTGAAGAAGGGAACGGTGAGCGCCGTCTGCAGCGGCTCGCTCGACACGAGTACCAACGCCCACATGGCGACGAGCGCGATCGCGAATTCGAACAGGAGCTTTACGCGCCCCGGAACGCCTTGCGGCGAAATCTTCGACACCTTGAGGTAGTCGTCGGCAAAACCCACAGCGCCGAAGCCGAGGGTAACGAAGAGGACGATCCAGACATATGGATTGCCCAGATCGGCCCAGAGCAGCACGGAAGGAACGAGACCCACCAGGATGAGGAACCCGCCCATGGTGGGCGTGCCCTGCTTCTGGATCACATGCGTCTGCGGACCGTCCTCGCGGATCGGCTGGCCGCGGCGCTGGCGCGCGCGAAGCAGCGCGATCATGCGCGGACCGAAAAGGAAGCTGATGAGCAGCGCCGTCATCGTTGCGCCGCCCGTGCGGAACGTGATGTAGCGGAACACGTTGAGCGCCGCCACCTGATCCGCCATGCCGCCGAGCCAGTCGTAAAGCATCAGTTGCCCCCTCTGTTGCGGCGAATGCTTTCGCCCTCGTCGTCGCCGAGCCCCCTCAGCATGTCGACGAGCGGCCCCATTCGGGAGCCGAGAGACCCTTTCACCATCACCACATCGCCTGGTTCCACCGCCTCGCGGAGCGCCTCGCCCAGTTCGTCGGATGTTTCGGCATAGGCGCCCTGCAGGCTTTGCGGCAGCGCCTTGAAAAGCTCGCGCATATGCGGACCGCTCGCGAAGACGAGATCGACATCGGCAGCCTTGATCGGCTCGATAAGCCCGCGATGCATCGCGATGGAATCGTCGCCGAGCTCCAGCATGTCGCCGATGACGGCGATGCGGCGCCCCTTGCCCTCGGGCCTGGCTTGACCAAGCGCTTCCAGCGCCGCGCGCATCGAGGCAGGGTTGGCGTTGTAGCTTTCGTCGATCAGCGTGAACGGTCCGAGCGGCGTTTCGACCTTGTGCCTTTCTCCCCGCCCCTTCGGCGCCTTGAGATGCGCCATGGCGAGGGCGGCCATGGCGAGATCGGCGTCGAGCGCATGGACAACGGCCAGCATGGCAAGCGAGTTCATCACGATATGATGGCCGGGGACTGAAAGCTTGTAGGTGACGGGCTGGCCGCAGATCGTTGCGGAGACGCAGGAGCAGTCTTCCTTGAGCGCCGCCTTTTCAAGATGTGCATCCGCCTCCGGGTGTTCACCGAAGGAAATGATGCGTCCTGCCCCGCTGAGTTCCGCCTTGGCGCGCAGCCGGTCGTAATGCGGATTATCGCGATTGAGGATCGCGACGCCGCCCTTCTGCAGGCCGTCGAAAATTTCGCCCTTCGCATCGGCGATCTGCTCGACGCTGTCGAAGAAGGCCATGTGGACGGCTTCGACTGTCGTGATGAGCGCGGCGAAGGGTTCCACCAGCTTTGAAAGAGGCGTGATTTCGCCGGGGTGGTTCATGCCCACTTCGAAAATGCCGAAGCGCGTATCGGCGGGCATCCGCGCAAGCGAAAGCGGCACGCCCCACATATTATTATAGGAGGCGGCGGAAGCATGGGTCGGCCCCTGCTCGGACAGGATGAGGCGAAGCGCTTCCTTCGTGCCGGTCTTGCCGACGCTGCCCGTAACCGCAACGACCTTCGCCTGGGCGCGCTTGCGCGCCGCACGGCCAAGCGCATTGAGCGCCTCAAGCGTGTCCGCGACTTTCACAAGCGGGCCTGCCGCACGCATCGCATCATCCACGCGGGAGACGAGCGCGGCGGATGCGCCCTTCTTCAGCGCGCCTTCGACATAGGCATGACCGTCGGAATTTTCACCGACAATGGCGACGAAGAGGTCGCCCGGCTCAAGCGTCCGGCTGTCGATGGAGACGCCACTGGCGTTCCATTCGCCGCCGATGGCTTCACCGCCCGTTGCCGAAATCACATCGGCTTTCGTCCACAGAGGCGTCGTCATCGCGCACCTCCGATCTTCTCCACCGCTGCCTCTATGGCCTCGTGGTCGGAGAAATGGACCGTCCTGTCGCCGATGATCTGGCCGGTCTCGTGGCCTTTGCCCGCGACGACAAGCACATCGCCCTTTTCGAGCGAGCGCATCGCGGTCTCGATGGCTTCGGCCCGATCGCCGATCTCCGTCGCCTGCGGACAGCCCTTCATCACTTCGGCGCGAATGACGCTCGCGCTTTCGCTGCGCGGATTGTCGTCCGTCACATAAACAAGGTCGGCGAGCTTCGCCGCAATCTCGCCCATGATCGGCCGCTTGCCGCGGTCCCGGTCGCCGCCGCATCCGAACACGACGGAAAGCCGCTTCTGCGTATGGGGCCGCATCGCCTCCAGCACATTCTGCAGCGCATCCGGCGTATGCGCATAGTCGACATAGACGGAAGCGCCGATGGGGAGATGCGCCACCTCCTCCATGCGCCCCTTGGCGCCGGTGAGCCTTTCGAGCGCCGCAAAGACCTTCTTCGCTTCCGCGCCGCAGCCGATGGCAAGCCCCGCTGCGACAAGCGCGTTCGACGCCTGGAAACCGCCCACCAGCGGCAGGTTCACTTCATAGTTCGCTCCGTCATGCACCAGACCGAGCGTCTGCCCGCGCAGCGTCGGTCTTGCCGAGGCGAGGAAGATGTCGCGGCCCTTGCGCCCGACCGAAATCAAGCGATGCCCGCGCGCCCAGGAAACGGCTTCGAATTCGGCGAACTGCGCACTGTCGGCATTGATGACTGCGACGCCGCCCGGCCCCATCACCTCGCCAAAGAGGCGCAGCTTCGCATAGAGGTAGTCATCGAAGCTCGTATGGTAGTCCATGTGGTCGCGGGTGATATTGGTGAAACCCGCCGCCGCGAGCTTCGCACCGTCGAGCCGGTACTGCGCGAGCCCGTGGCTTGATGCTTCCATCGCAAGATGCGTGACGCCTTCCTTTGCGAGCGCGGCGAGCTCCGCCTGCAGCGCCACTGGGTCCGGCGTCGTGTAGCCGAGCGGGCGATCGCCCTTCGGGCTCGTGACGCCGAGTGTGCCGAGGCTTGCCGCCTGCTCGCCGAGCGCGGCCCAGATCTGGCGGGTGAAGGTCGCGACGGATGTCTTGCCGTTCGTGCCCGTCACGGCTGCAATCGTCTTCGGCTGGGCACCGAAGAAACGCGCCGCCATCAAGGCGAGGCGCCGGCGCGGGTTTCGGTCGGCAATGACCGGCACATCCGCCTCGACCGCCGACCCTTGCGGAACGAGCAGCGCCGCCGCGCCCTTTTCAAGCGCCTGCCCGATGAACTTCGTGCCGTCGAGTTTCGTGCCCGGCAGCGCCGCAAAGAGATAGCCGGGCTGCACGGCGCGGCTGTCCGCCGTCAGGCCGACGATCTCCGTTGCCCCCCCTTCGGGGAGCGCCGGGGAATCGTTCCCGATCAACGCCGCAAGCTGCATGTCACCCAACATTCTGTTTCAGCCGTCTACTCAACCCGGGGCCTTCTGCCCTTCCGTCCTCCCCCACCGAGGGGATGGCGATAAACTTCACTGTCCGCTCAACGTCTCGTAGGAGACGAGTTTCGCCTGCCTCAACACATCGTTTTCCTGGGGCTTCGTCGCCGGCTTGATGCCAAGCAGCGGCGCCACGCGCGAAATCACGCGCGCCGTCACCGGCGCCGCGTTCCACCCCGCGGTGGCATAGCCATAGGTTTCCTTGGTGGCCTTGGGCTCATCGAACATCACGATCATGGCGTAACGAGGATCGTTCGCCGGAAAAGCGCTGATGAAGGACGTAATGAGCTTGTTCCGGGAATAACCGCCCTTGATCGGCTTCTCGGCAGTGCCGGTCTTTCCCATCACCGGATAGCCCGGCACATCCGCCTTCCGGCCCGTGCCTTCCATGACGACAAGGCGCAGCAGTCCGCGCATCGTCGCGCTCGCCTCTGCCGAGATGACGCGCTCGCCAAGCCTTGGCTCGTTGTGGCGCAGGAAGGTCGGCTCCACCTTGAAACCGCCATTGACGATGGTCGAAACCGCGGAGGCGACCTGGAGCGGCGTCACGGCGATACCATGGCCGTAAGAAGTCGTGATGGTCGACAGCTCACCCCAGCGCGCAGGGAGAAGCGGCGAACCGGCCTCCGGCAGCTCGATTTCGGGCCGGGTCAGCAGACCGAAACGCGCGAGATACTGACGGTGCTCTTCGCTTCCCAATTGCAGCGCGATCTTGGCCGTGCCGATATTCGAGGAATGGATGAAGACTTCCGGCACGGTGAGCCAACGGTTCTCCGCGTGATAGTCGTGAATCTTGAAACGCGCGACCTGCAGCGGCTTGGTCGCATCGAAGCTTGCATTGATACCGACCTTGCCGCTGTCGAGCGCGGCCGCCAGCGTCACGGCCTTGAAAACCGAACCCATCTCGTAGACGCCGAGCGTCGCACGGTTGAAGCGGCTGTTGTCCGGAGAAGCCATCGGGTCGTTCGGGTCGAAATCGGGCAGAGAAGTCATCGCGACCACTTCGCCCGTATGCACGTCCATGATGACGCCGACCGCGGCCAGGGCGCTGAATTCCGCCATCGATTTTTCGAGTTCATCGCGCAACGCATGTTGCACATGCAGATCGATGGAAAGCATGAGCGTGCGATTGCGGTCGAATTTGGGCCGTCCCGTGTCATCCTTGCGCGCGAAGGTATCGTCCATATAGCGCTCGATACCGGCGATCCCCCGGTTGTCGATATCGACCATGCCGAGCACGTTGGAGCCCGTCTTGCCGTTCGGATAGACGCGCTTCTGTTCGTTGCGGAAGTCGAGACCCGGCATTCCGAGATAATGGACGGCATATTGCTGCTTTGGCGTCAGGTCCCGCTTCAGCCAGATGAAGGCGCGGCCCGTTTCGAGCTTCTGCGTCACGTCCTGCACATCGAGGTCCGGCAGCACGCTGGCAAGCTGGCGGGCAGTTTCCGCGGGATCGATCACATAGCGCGCATCGGCAAAGAGGGAAGCCGTCGCAATATCCGTCGCCATCACCTCGCCGTTCCGGTCCACGATATCCGGGCGATGGATCTGCGTCGCCGCACTGGCAATCGCAACATTGCTCTCGCCGTCACCGCCCATGATGGCGAGGCCGACGAGCCGGGCGCCGACCAGCGTGAAGCAGGCGGCAAAGAGCGCAAGCGAAAGGAAGATACGGCGCTGCGACGGCGTCCGTCCCTCGCCGCCACCGCTGCGCGGGGCGCGGGGCTTCGCGATTGCGTCATAGCCCGGCGGCAGATAACGCCCCTGGGCATGCGTGTCGGCGCGGCGGCCATTCTTCGAACCAGTGCGGGAGCCAATCATTGGATGGTACTCCCCGGCATACCGATATCGCTCGCGGAAACACCCGCATAGCCGCCGAAGGGCTGGCGTTGCGGCACATAGAACTCATCGGCCATATGCGGCATCGGCACATCGTCGAAAGTGCCGATCTGCGCCGCGGTGAGGGGCTTCAGCTCCGTATAGCGTTTCGCCAGTTCCTGCAGCCGTTCCGGCTGATTGAGATAGGACCATTCGGCGCGAAGAACGCGAATGGCCTCCTGTTCCTTGGCAATCCGGCCCTCGAGCTGGCGAGCATGGCGATCCGCCGTCTCGGCGCGGTACTTGATGTCATAGAGACCGACCGACAGACCGATCACCGCCAGCACCAAAAGAAGATTGATGACACGGATCATGCGGCACCTCCGAGGAAGGAGGGCATGCTGCGAAGGCCGAGCGACGAAAGGTCGAGCGGAATGGCGGCAGCGCCGGTGCGCTCGGCGGCGCGCAGCTTGGCGGAGCGCGCGCGTGCATTCATCTCGATCTCGGCTTGCGACGCTTTGCGCGCCTTGTGCTCGATCTCGCGGAAGGAAGGTTCGACCTCCTTGCTTTCCGGCATGTATCGGTTAGCGCGGCCCGCACGCCCCGTCCGCTCGGCGAGAAAACGCTTCACGATGCGATCCTCGAGGGAGTGGAAGGCGACGACGGCGAGTCGGCCGCCCTCATGGAGAAGTGCCTCCGCGCCGGAAAGGCCGCGCGCAAGTTCGCCCAGTTCGTCGTTCACGAAAATCCGGAGCGCCTGAAAGGTACGCGTCGCGGGGTGGATCTTGTCCTGCGGACGGCGGCCAATGACACGCGCCACGATCTCCGCAAGTTCGAGCGTGCGGTGAAGCTCCGTCTCCTCGCGCGCCTTGACGATGGCGCGGGCGACGGCCCGGGCACGCTTTTCTTCGCCGTAAACGGCAATGATGCGTGCGAGCTCGCCCTCGTCGAGATGGTTTACCGCATCGGCGGCGGAAGGCCCCTCCCCGCTCATGCGCATGTCGAGCGGCCCGTCCTGCTGGAAGGAGAAGCCGCGCTCGGCCTGGTCGAGCTGCATGGAAGACACGCCGACATCGAGCACCACGCCATCGACCGTCTCGTGACCGAGCGCGCGAACGAGCCGTTCCATGTCGCCGAAGCAACCTTCGATCAGGGTGAGGCGACCACCATATTCAGGTTCGAGCGCACGCCCGCGGAGGATCGCCGTCGGATCGCGATCGATGGCAAGCACCGCGCAATCGGCCGAGCCGAGGATCGCGCGCGTATAGCCGCCTGCACCGAAAGTTCCGTCCACATAGATGCCGCCGTCGCGAGGCTTGAGCACGTCGAGGACATCGGCCAGCATCACCGGAACATGAGGACTGTTGGTCTGGCCGGCATCGCTCATTGGCCACCCCCGCTTTGTGCCGCCGGGGACCGCAACATGTCGCGGTATTTCTGGGCGTCCTCTAGCGCCTTCGCGTAATAGGCGTCATAGGCCTTGGGCTCCCAGATCTGGAAGCGCTGGCCCATGCCCACGAAAGTCGCCTCATCCGTGATGCCGGCAATGTTGCGGAGCGCCTCTGGCAGGATGACGCGTCCGTCGGCATCGAAATTGAGCTCCGCGCTTTCGCCGATCAGCACTGCCGACAGGGTCTGGCGTTCCGGCGCGAAGGGGTCGAGCCGGTCCAGCATCTGATCGATCACGTCGGAAAAGGCAGGTCCGCACCCTTCGATGAAGGCGCCGGGGTTGAGCGGCGGAAACAGGATCACGCCATTGAGGCCCTGGGCGATCGTCACGGCGCGGAACTTCGCGGGGACGGAAATACGCCCCTTCGCGTCGATCTTGTTCGTGAAACGCCCCCGGAACGACATCGTCCGACCTCTTCCCCTTTATCGGGCCTGCCCCCTCCTGCCCGAGGGAGCCCTTCGTCCACGGGACCGGCTGGCACCATTCGGGGCAGCATGGCCTTGTACGGGACATCATGGGATAACATGGGATTATATGGGCGTCAACGGGAAACCCCAGTATTTTCGCGGTTTTACGCGGTATTCGAGCTGCTTAACAGGTCATTAAAACTGCCGATATTTAGAGAACATAAGAAGAACAAATATCTGTTCTTTAGGCCTGTCTGTGCACTTCCGGAACACTCCGGCTATGCAGGAAGGCAGCACGAGCGATCGGCAGGCCTGACGTAGAACCCGGCCAGCGGGGATAAGAAGAGGTAAGCAAGGGCGATGCGATTTACGGGCCGGGCTTTCGCGTCGGGAAACGACCCGAAACCGTGGAGCCGCCATCTCTCCTCCCGCGACTGGTGCGTGGAAGCATGACGGTTTCGCGACGCTTCGATGACAGTGGAGGAAAAACAGGTGTCAGATGGCCTGTAAGCCGGGTTCTGTACCCTTGCGGGCGATGGCCATTCATCTGGGACGCCCGTTACCGGACGCCTCGAGCAACCAACCCGGGCGGCGGCCCGGAAACGGGTTTTCCGGACGAACCGGAATGCCGCCCCTATTTGGTCTTGCTCCCGGTGGGGTTTGCCGTGCCGCGCCCGTTACCGGCCGCGCGGTGCGCTCTTACCGCACCCTTTCACCCTTACCGGTCCCTGAGGACCGGCGGTTTGCTTTCTGTGGCACTTTCCCTGGGGTCGCCCCCGCCGGACGTTATCCGGCACCGTGTTTCCGTGGAGCCCGGACTTTCCTCTGTCCCGGAGGACAGCGGCCATCCGGCCATCTGACGCATTTGACATGAGCCGAAACATCTTGCCCGTCAAGGCTTGCATATCGCGCGCGCCGTGCCGACATAGGCCGCAACGTCAAAAATCAGCATCGGGAGGAACCGCATGAAAGCCGCCGTCTATTATGAGAACGGACCGCCAGGGGTCTTCAAATATGAGGACGTCGAAGACCCGGCCTGCCTGCCCGAAGGCATACTGATCGATGTCGAGGCGGTGAGCATCGAAGGCGGCGACACGCTGAACCGCGCGCGCGGCGAGCTTGCGACCGTGCCGCACATCGTCGGCTATCAGGCAGCAGGCACGATCGTGGAAGTCGGCGAGAAGGTCACGAACTTCAAGCCGGGTCAGCGCGTGACGACCGTCAACATGCACGGCTCGCACGCGGAGAAACGCTCCGTCTTCGCACAGACGGCCTGGGCTGTGCCGGACGGCATGGACATCAGGACGGCATCCGCGATCCCCGTTCCTTTCGGCACGGCGCATGACTGCCTCTTCGAATTCGGCCGCCTGAAGGAAGGCGAAACGGTTCTCATCCAGGCGGGCGCAAGCGCCGTCGGCCTTGCGGCGATCCAGCTCGCGAAGCGCGCGGGCGCAACGGTGATCGCGACGGCATCGAGCGCGGAGAAGCTCGACAGGCTCCGCGAATATGGAATGGATCACGGCATCAACTACAAGACGCAGGATCTCGTCGCGGAGGCGATGCGCCTCACCGACAATCGCGGCGTCGATCTCGTCGTCGATCCTGTCGGCGGCCCGACGCTCCAGAAGTCGATCCTCGCGCTTGGCTATCGCGGGCGCGTTTCGACGGTAGGCGATGCGGGGCGCGAAGACGCGCTGATGGACCTCTCGACGCTGCGCGCGGGCAACCGCTCGATCACCGGCGTCTTTCTCGGCGCGGAAATCTTCACGGATCGCGTCTACAGGAACATCGAAAAGATGATCGCAGAGATCGCGAAGGGCGAACTGAAGGTGGTGCTCGACAAGAGTTTCGCCCTCAAGGACGCGGCAGCGGCGCATGAATATATCGAAAGCCGCAAGGCCTTCGGCCGCGTGACGCTCACGCCTTAAGCGGCTGATTTCACGGCATCGAGAAGACGGCGAAGGGTGGCGACGGTCGAAACGTCCGCCACCCCGTCGACCTTCCGGGGCCGGAAATGCCGCTGGAAGGCGGTGACGACAGCCTTCGTGTTTTCGTCGTAGCGGCCGAGCACTTCTAGCCCATAGCCGTAATCGGCAAGCATGTATTGAAGCTCCGCAACCGTGTCGCCGCGATCGCCCTGCTGCAGCACGGGTCCGTCGATGACGGGCTCCGGTTCCACCCAAAGCCCCACCCCGGCGCGCGCGAGACGCGCCCAGTCGAACCATTCGCCAGGGTCAGCCTTGCGCGCGGGCGCGACATCGGAATGTGCGAGCACGCGCCGCGCCGGAATCGGATGGCGCGACAGGATTTCGCGGGAGAGCGCCTCGACCGCACGCATCTGCGCTTCCGGATAGGGGGGACAACCGAAATCGTGACCGCCATTCACGATCTCGATGCCGATGGAGCAGCCATTGATGTCGCCCTCGCCCGCCCAATGAGCGACACCCGCATGCCAGGCGCGCAAATGCTCCGGCACCATGCGCGTGATCGCGCCCGCTTCATCGACAAGATAGTGAGCGGAGACTTTCGCCGCCGGGTCGCAGAGACGAGAGGCGGCCGCCTCGCCGCTTTCCATGCCCGTGTAATGAAGAAGCAGAATGTCGACGGCCCGTCCCGAGGGACGTTCGTTGAAGTTAGGCGATGGCCGTTCGATGCAGTTGAGCATCAGAATCCCGTATCCACGATCCGCTTCTGTCGTATCGACACGATGAGCACGCCCGTCAGCGCAACGAGCGCGCCGACGATCATACGCGTCGTCAGGACTTCGCCAAGCAGCATCACGGCGAAAAAGACGGTGAAGATCGGCGACAGGAGCGTGAGCGGCGCCGTCTGCGTCACCTCGTAGCGCTGCAGCAGGTAGTAGATCCCCGCATGGCCGACAAGGCTCGACGCGAAGGCGACATAGAAGACGCCCGACCACTGGAGAAGGTTCGCCGACATGACGAGCTCCACCAGGTTCTGCTCGAAGGCGAAGGAGGCGCCGAGCATGAGCGGCGCGGAGGCGACCGCGACCCAGGCCTGCAGCTCGAACACGCCGACATTCTTGATCTGACGCTGGTAGATCGTGCCGACGGAACCGACAAGCGCCGAGGCGACGACGAAAAGCAGACCGTCGATATAGCTGAAGACCGCCGGATCGAAACTGATGATCATCACACCGAGGAAGGACAGCGAGATGCCGAGCCAGCGCCGCCAGTAGACTTCTTCCTTGAGGAAGATGACCGACATGATGGTGGCGAAGGGAACGCCAAGCTGGCTCGTGACGGCGACGACGGAGGCATTGGACAGGGCGAGACCGAGAAAGAAGAAGCCGAAGCCGACCGGCCCCGCGCAGAGCGCGATGATGATGACTTCCTTCATCCGTCCCTTGTGAATCTTCAGGAACGGAAAGAGCACGAAGACGATCAGCGTGAAACGCAGCGCCGCGAAGAGAAGCGGCGGAAAATGCTCGAGCGACACCTTCGCCGCAATCAGCGCGAAGCCCCAGATCAGATTGATGAGGACCATGAAGCCCAGATGAAGGGGGGTCATCGCTTGTCCGTATCTTCCGAAGGCGCCGTCCGGCCGGCGGCCTTTCGGGCCCGTTGTTAGCGCAGGCGCGGCCCTGCGCATAGGGCGGGGAAAAGAAAAAGAGGAAGGCCCGCTCTCGGCCTGACCGGGGATAAATAGCCCGTTTTCCGCCCAACTGTCATCATAACGTCACCAAAACGTCACACGACATCCGGAGGGACGCCTCGGACCTTTACAGCAAAAAATCAGGGTGGGCATTTCCCGACCTGTTTTCCCGGAAACTTGTCCCTGCTCCTTTCCCGTAGTGAAGAAATCCCCGGTGAGCCGGCCCCGACCGCCATCGAAACGTCACGACAACCGCGCCCACTCTTTCCTGAAATCTTATCCCCGGTTTCGGCGCTGCATTCGCGATATCCCCGCCTTTCAGCGCGGTTCCGGTTTTACCTGCTCGATACTTGGAGAGCCTCACACGAATACTCTCAGTAGCGCGCCCGGCCAAGGGAGACAGGGACCACCCCTCGCTCCCTCTCACTCCGGGTGCGGTGTTTCGCTGATATAGCCGGAGCGGATGGCCAGCGCGGCCGACGCTGCAAGAGCGGCGGTCGCGAGGAACATCGCCGTCACGCCGAAATGGCTCGCGAACGATCCCGCGGCGACCGGACCGAGCACGCTGCCCGTGGCGACGGCGAGCAGCACCGCCGTGAAGCCGCGCGAAGGAAATGCCGGAAACAGCCGGTCCGACCAGAAAGCCAAGACGGCGCTTGTCATCATCACATTGATGCCCTGAAGCCCCGCCGAGACGACCACGCCAGCCCAGGATGCAGGCGCCAATGCGATGAGGACGGAAGAAAGCGCGGAGGCAAGCAGCAGCAGACGCAACAGCCAGGGCAGCCCCGTCAACGTCTTGATCTGACCCGTAACGAGGCCGAGGAGCCCGAAGGCGCCATAGCAAATGAAGACGAGACTGCCGGAGAGGTTTGCCGGGAGGCCTGGCACACCGCCTGCTTGTGCGATCCTGTCGGCTGCAAAGGAGATATAGACCGTCGATGTGACGCCATAGCACAAGCCTATCGCGAATATCGGCGTGGTTGCGCGCCGGAACAATGCCTGCCAGCGCAGCGGGCGCCGCACGCCGGAGGCTTCACCGGCGCCGCTGAGCGCGATCCAGTTGCAAAGCAAGGCGAAGGCGCTCCCAACCGCGAACAAGGCCCAGCAGAGCCGCCACGAAACGCCGCCAATGCTCATGAGAAGTGCGGCGGCGCCCGCGGCCACGATCCCGAGACCGGTTCCCGTGCTGACCAGCGAAAGCGAAACGGGCCTCAGTCTCTCTTCCACCTGCCGGTTGATCGCATCGCTGAAGGGCGTCCACGAGAATCCGGCGCTCAACATCGCGAGAAGAACCCCGAGGGAAAGAACCGTGAGGTTGGACGCGACGGCGACGAGGCTCATGCCCGTTGTTGCGGCGGCGAGGCCCAGAACGATGGGCGGCCGGGGCCCTCTGCGGGCGGTCAGGAACTGCGAAATCAGCAGGCCGACGAAGAACCCGAAAAAGCCGAGACTGGAGATGAAGCCCGCTGCCTGAAGCGAGATCGAGAAGACCGATCTGAATTCCGGCAGGAAGAGGCCGAAGCCCATTCGCGCCGGACCATAGGCAATGGCGGTGGCGGCGAAACCGGCGGCAGACAGTTTCCAGAAGGGCGTCATGATCGAGCCCGCTCAATCAACAGGCCGTGGCCCAGTCCGCTTTCAGGTAGATAAGAGATTCCTGCCCCTAACCCGCGATGCCGCGCGCCTTCGCGATGCGGTCATAGGCGACGTTGATGGCGGCGAGCTTCTCGTTCGCGATGGTGACGAGTTCCTGCGGCACGCCGCGCGCAATGAGCGTATCGGGATGGTTCTCGCGGACGAGACGGCGATAGGCCTTCTTGAGGTCCTCGTCGGAAATATCCGGCGTGATGCCGAGAACGAGATAGGGATCACCCTTCTCCTGCCCGAGATGGCTGGCGCGGATGCGCGCGAACTCGATTTCCGAGAAGCCGAAAATATCGGCCACCGTGCGCAGATATTCGAGTTCCTGCGGATGGACGTGACCGTCCGCCTTGGCGATGTGGAAGAGCGCGTCGAGCACGTCTTCGAGCACGGCGGGACGGTCCTGATAGATGCGCGCGACCTGACGCGCATAGGCCTCGAAGCCCGCCACGTCCTGCTGCGCGACCTTGTAGACGCGCGCGACATTCTTCGCCTCGCCCGGCGGAATGTTGAAGATTTCCTCGAAGGCCCGGATTTCGGCATCGCTCACCTCGCCATCCGCCTTCGCCATCTTGGCCGAAAGCGCGATGAGGGCGATCGTGAACACGACTTCGCTGTCCTGGAGCGCGCGGTCGATGACGATATGTCCTGCGACCGCGCCCAGAAGCGCACCCAAGGGCCCGCCGACGGCAAGTCCCACGCCGGCGCCCGCGATTTTACCCCAAATCGACATGAGGGCAGCTTAGGACGTTTTTTCCTGTCTCGCATCTGCGAAATCGGTTGATGACCTTGCGGAAATGAGGGATTCCGCACTCCTGCGCTTCTCTTCGAATCCACCCTCCCCCTGAGGGAGGGTGGGACACATTCGGGAGGCTGTGGCAGTTTGCATCGCATGAGTCAGGCAAAGACAGAAACCGGCCGCTGGGATTTCTGGATCGACCGTGGCGGCACCTTCACGGATGTGATCGGCCGCGCGCCGGACGGGAGCCTCCATGCGCGGAAACTCCTTTCGGAAAACCCGGAGCATTACGAGGACGCGGCGCTGCAGGGCATCCGCGATCTGCTGGGCGTGGCACCCGATGCTCCCCTGCCCGCCGGACGGATCGGCGCGGTGAAGATGGGGACGACGGTCGCGACCAATGCGCTGCTGGAGCGCAAGGGCGACCGCACGCTGCTGCTCACGACCAGGGGCTTTCGCGACGCGCTCGCCATCGGCTATCAGGCGCGGCCGCATCTCTTCCGGCTGAAGATCGAAAAGCCGGAACTTCTCTATGAGCGCGTGGCGGAGGTGACGGAGCGCGTGACGGCGGAAGGCGATGTGCTCGCATCGCTCGATGAAGCTGAAGTGCGCCGCGCGCTGGAAGAGGCATATGGAGCGGGTATCCGCTCGGTCGCCATTTCCTTCCTCCATGGCTATCGCTACCCGGCGCATGAGGAGCGGGCGGGCGAGATCGCCCGCGAGCTTGGCTTCACGCAGGTTTCGCTCGGCCACCGCGTAAGCCCACTCATCAAATTCGTTTCGCGCGGCGACACGACGGTGGTGGACGCCTATCTCTCGCCGCTGCTCAGGCGCTATGTCGACCGCGTGGCGGCGGCGATCGGCACGGAAGATCCGCAAACGCATCTCTTCTTCATGCAGTCTTCCGGCGGACTGACAGATGCGGCGATGTTCGAGGGGAAGGATGCGATCCTTTCCGGCCCGGCAGGCGGCATCGTCGGCGCGGCGGCGACCGCGACGGAGGCGGGCTTCAAGCGCGTGATCGGCTTCGACATGGGCGGCACCTCCACCGA
>DLCG01000007.1:58512-83322 GCA_002480495.1 Rhodobiaceae bacterium UBA7804
CGGCTTCGACATGGGCGGCACCTCGACCGATGTGTCGCATTACAATGGCGAATATGAGCGGAGCTTCGAGACGGAAGTGGCGGGCGTGCGCATGCGCGTGCCGATGATGCGCATTCACACGGTGGCCGCGGGCGGCGGCTCGATCCTCCATCACAAGGACGGGCGCTTTCAGGTAGGCCCGGACTCGGCAGGCGCGAATCCCGGCCCCGCCGCCTACCGGCGCGGCGGGCCGCTGACCGTGACGGATGCGAATGTCATGGTGGGCAAGCTGCAACCGGATCTCTTTCCCGCCGTCTTCGGGTCGGAGCAGAGCGAGAGCCTCGACGCCGGGACCGTGCGCAAGCGCTTCGCCGAACTCGCGGCGGAGATCGGCGGCGGAAAGACGCCGGAAGAAGCCGCCGAAGGCTTTCTGCGCGTCGCCGTCGAGAACATGGCGAATGCGATCAAGAAGATTTCCGTCGAGCGCGGGCATGACGTGACTGCTTACGCGCTTTCCTGCTTCGGCGGCGCTGGCGGCCAGCATGCCTGCCTCGTCGCCGATGCGCTCGGCATGACGACCGTTCACATTCATCCCTTTTCCGGCCTTCTCTCCGCCTATGGCATGGGGCTCGCCCGCATTTCCGCCTCGCGCGCCCGCGCGGTGACGAAACCTTTTAACGAAGGCTTGCGCGGCGAACTCGACGAAGCGATTGCCGCGCTTGGCGATGAAGTGCGCGAGGAGCTCGAAGCGCAAGGCATCGCGAAAGACGAGATCGCGGTGACGCCGCTGCTGCATCTGCGCTACGAAGGAAGCGACACGGCGCTGCAGATTTCTTTTGTGTCTCGTGACGTGGCGGAAGCCGCGGCGGCCTTCGAAAAGGCGCATCGCGCGCAATTCGGCTTCAGCTTCGAGGGCAAGGCGATTGTGGTCGAGGCCGTGGAAGTGACGGCGGAAGACAGGCTGGCGCGGAAGAACGAGGGCCCCGCGAAAGAGGCGGCTTCCGGCAAGGCGGAAGCGGCGGATCGCCGCCCGGTCTTCATAGCCGGCGAATGGCGGGACGCCGCAATCCATCGCCGCGAAACGCTGAAGCCCGGACAGGAAGTCGACGGCCCTGCCCTCGTGATCGAGCCGAACCAGACCATCGTCGTGGAGCCCGGCTGGCAGGCCGAGGTGACGAAAGCAGACGACATCCTGCTTCGCCGTGTCGTGCCGCTGCCGAAGCGCACCGTCATCGGCACGGATGCCGACCCGGTGATGCTCGAAATCTTCAACAACCGCTTCATGTCCATTGCCGAGCAGATGGGGGCCGCGCTGCAGAACACGGCATCTTCCGTGAACATCAAGGAGCGGCTCGACTTTTCCTGCGCGGTCTTCGATGCGGGCGGCGGGCTCGTTTCCAACGCGCCGCACATGCCGGTGCATCTCGGCTCCATGGGCGCGAGCGTGCGCGCGGTGATCGAGCAGAACCCGGAGATGAAACCCGGCGATGTCTATGTGCTGAACGCGCCTTACAATGGCGGTACGCATCTGCCGGATGTGACCGTGGTGGCGCCTGTCTATGACGAGGAAGGGACGACGCGGCTCTTTTATGTCGCCGCGCGCGGACACCATGCGGATATCGGCGGCATATCGCCCGGCTCCATGCCCGCGCATTCGAGGAATGTGGAAGAGGAAGGCGTCCTTATCGACAATTTCCGCATCGTGGCGGAGGGACGCTTTCTGGAGAACGAGATTCGCGCGCTGCTGACGAGCGGAAAATATCCCGCGCGCAACCCGGACCAGAACATCGCCGATCTTCGCGCGCAGGTGGCCGCCTGCCACAAGGGCGCGGAGGAACTGAGAAAGATGGTGGCGGAGTTCGGGCTCGACGTCGTGACCGCCTACATGACCCATGTGCAGGACAATGCGGAAGAGAATGTCCGCCGCGTGATCGACCGGCTGAAGGATGCGCAGTACGAGCAGAAGATGGATGACGGCTCGTCGATATGCGTCTCCGTCAGCGTCGACCGTGAGGCGCGCACGGCAAGGATCGACTTCACAGGGACAAGCCCGGAGCTCGCGACGAACCTCAACGCGCCTTCCTCCGTCGCACGCGCGGCGGTGCTTTATGTCTTCCGCTGCATGGTCGATGACGACATTCCGCTGAACGAAGGCTGTCTCAAACCCATCGAGATCGTGATCCCCGAAGGATCGATGCTGGCGCCCCGCTATCCGGCCGCGGTCGTCGGCGGCAATGTCGAGACGAGCCAGGCGGTGACGGATGCGCTTTTCAGCGCCTTCGGCGCAATGGCCTCTGCGCAGGGCACGATGAACAACCTCACCTTCGGGAACGAGCGCCACCAGTATTACGAGACGATTGCGGGGGGCGCGGGCGCGGGGCCCGATTTCGACGGCGCCGACGCCGTGCAGACGCATATGACGAATTCGCGGCTGACGGACCCCGAAGTGCTCGAATGGCGCTTCCCCGTTCTGCTGGAGGAGTTCTCGATCCGCAAGGGCTCGGGGGGCGCGGGGAAGCACAGAGGCGGCGACGGCGCCATACGCGCCATCCGCTTCCGCGAGAAGATGAGCCTCTCCATTCTTTCGACGCATCGCATCGTCGCGCCATCCGGACTTGCGGGCGGCAAGGACGGTGCGCTTGGCGAGAACGAAATACGCCGCGCGAATGGCGAGACGGAAAAGCTCGGCGGTTCCGCTACGGCAGAGCTCGATGCGGGCGATATGGTGATCGTGAGAACGCCGGGCGGCGGCGGATACGGAAAAGCGTGACGCGGCTTGCATGTTTTCTTCGCCCGCGCATGATGCCGGGAACAGGAAACTCCGGGAGAAAACAATGAAAGCGATCCGCTGCCTGCAATATGGCCCGCCCGCAGATCTCGTGCTGGAGGAGATCGACGAGCCGGCCCCGTCGAAAGGCAAGCTCGTGATCGAGACGGAGGCGGCAGGGCTCGGCTATGTCGATGCGCTGCTCGTCGCGGGCCGCTATCAGGTGAAGACGCCGCTCCCCTTCGTGCCGGGAAGCGAGGTTGCGGGCAAGGTCGTCGCGGTGGGCGAAGGCGTGCCCGAAGCGCTTGTCGGCAAGCGCGTGATGGCTCTCTCGCCTGTCGGCGCGCTCGCGGAAAAACTCGCGCTGCCCGCGGCCGCCTGCATCCCCGTTCCCGACGCGATGAGCGCGGAAGCAGCCGCCGGTTTCATCGTCTCCTATTGCACGGCGCTTTACGGCTTCGAGACATGCGGCCACATGAAGGCAGGCGAGACGGTGCTCGTGCTCGGCGCCGCGGGCGGCGTCGGCATGGCGGCGATCGATGTCGCGAAGGCGATGGGCGCGACGGTCGTCGCCGCCGCATCGACCGAGGAGAAGCGCGCGGCCGCGAAGGCGGCGGGCGCGGATTTCGCCATCGACTACACGAAGGAGGAATGGCGGAAGGAACTGGAGCCCCTCACCGGGCGGCGCGATGTCGACCTCGTCTACGATCCCGTGGGCGGCGATATTTCGGAGACGGCTTTCCGCTGCCTTGCGCCCGGCGGACGGCACCTCGTGGTCGGCTTCGCGGCGGGCGACATTCCGCGCATTCCGCTGAACCTGCCGCTGCTGAAACGCTCCTCCATAGTCGGCGTCGACTGGGGCGGCCATATCCGCGCGGATCCCGGCGCGAATGTGCCGCTGATGAAGACGCTGACGGCATGGGCGAGCGAAGGCCGCATCCACCCGGAGCCCGCGGCAAGCTACCCGCTCAAGGAAGCGCCCGTCGTGCTGCAGCGCCTGCTCGACCGCGAGAGCGTGGGCAAGCCCGTCATCCGATTCCAGGGCTGATCCACAGCCGTGAAGCGCGAAATGCACAATTGCGTGTCCCGTGCTCACCCCGGCCCCGGAATATGACGATTCGCCGACACTGACAGAAACTCATCCACAGGGGATTTCGGGGCCGGATTCAATGCCTTGGAGGGCGTTCTTCAATCGCCCGAGACCGCATGTTGCAGCGCAGCCATGATTTCGCTTGCGGAATGGCGCCGAGAGGCCCGAGAGTCATTCTCCACCCAAGATGCGGGAGGCCGGAATGCTTGCAATGAAGATCGGGTACCTGGCGACCGGACTGGCGTTTTTCTTCGTTGGCGCCGTTACGATGGGCCTGTTCTGAGAACAGGCGACAGCATCACGAAATTCAGAGGGCGTATGGTTCACCATGCGCCCTCTCTTCATTTCAGGCGGGAAAACGCGCCGCATAAGCCTCCGGTTCGAGCCGAAGCGCGTTCACCGTGAACGAGACCATGTGATAGAGCCCTGTCAGCACGACGAGTTCTATCAGCTGCTCGCCGCTGAATTCGCTCGTGAGTTCGCTCCAGAGCGCATCGCTCACATGAGCCGTGTCATGAAGTTCGTCGACGAGGCGAATGAGGAGCTTCTCTCGCGGCGTCCAGCAATCCGCCTCGCCCGGCGCAACCGTCGCCGCGATTTCCTCCGCGCCGAAGCCCGCCTTTTCCGCGAAGAGCGCAATGTGAACGCCCCACTCATATTCGCCGCCGCAACGGGCACAGGCGCGGTCGATGACGATTTCGCGCTCACGAAGCGTGACAGACCCCTTGTCCAGAAGGCCGCCCGCCATGAAACGGCGGAAGACACGTGGGCTTCGCGCCAGCGTTCGGAAAAGGACGAGCGGCTCGACGCCGGGCGGCATGAGCTTCTCTAGCGTCGCCTCCATATCCACTTCATAGGGCCTTGCGGCAGGTTCGATCCGGGCCATGCGCCCCTCCTTGCTACGATTTAAGTAGCAGAAACATGGCGCTTCTCTTTTCGTAGCGCAAGCCCTATTCTCGCCCCATGACGAAACAAACTCCGAAACGGCCAAAAAGCGCGCCCCGCCCCGGCGCCCGTGTACGCGGCTCAACGACGGGCCGCCCCGTGATGGCGCTGCTCGACCTCATCGGCAGGCGCTGGGTCTTACGGATTCTCTGGGAACTCAGGGACGAGCCGCTCAACTTCCGCGAGTTGCAGGCGGCCTGCGGCGGCATATCGCCGAGCGTTCTCAATACGCGGCTCGCGGAGATGCGCGAGGCGCTCCTCGTCGAACTGAAGGCGGAAGAAGGCTACACGCTCACGAAAATGGGGCGCGAACTGCTCTCGCAGCTCACGCCCCTCACCGTCTGGTCTGAGAAATGGGCGAAGACGCTCGGCTGAGCGTTACGCCGCTTCCTCTTCGGGCTCTTGGCCCGGTGTGTAGTTGAGGATCGGCGCAAGCCAGCGCTCCATCACGCGAAGCTCCATGCCCTTGCGCTTGGCGTATTCGACAACCTGGTCGCGCTCGATCTTGCCGACGCCGAAATATTCCGACTGCGGATGGCTGAAATACATGCCGCTGACGGAAGCGCCGGGCCACATGGCATAGCTCTCGGTGAGCTTCACGCCGATCTTCTCTTCGGCATCGAGCAGCTTGAAGAGCGTAGCCTTTTCCGTGTGATCGGGCTGGGCGGGATAGCCGGGCGCGGGCCGGATGCCCTGATACTTCTCCTCGATCAGGTCCTGGTTGGAGAGCTTCTCGTCAGACGCATAGGCCCAGAACTCCTTGCGCACTCGCTCATGCATGTGCTCCGCGAAGGCTTCCGCCAGACGGTCGGCCAACGCCTGGGAGAGAATGGCGCGGTAATCGTCGTTCTTCTCCTTGAAGCCCTTGGCGACGTCGTCTTCGCCGAAGCCCGTGCTGACGCAGAAGCCGCCAATATAGTCCTCGACGCCGCTATCCTTCGGCGCGATGAAGTCGGAAAGCGCATAATTGGCGCGGTCGGAAGACGACCGCTTCATCTGCTGGCGAAGCGTGTGGAAGACCTCGAGACGCTCCTTGCGGTCATCGCCCGTATAGAGCTCGATGTCGTCCGTATCGATCTCGTTCGCGGGCCAGAAGCCGATCACGGCGCGCGCCTTCAGCCACTTTTCCTCGACCATCTGCTTCAGCATTTCCTGCGCATCCTCGAAGAGCGAACGAGCTGCCTCACCGACCTTGTCGTCGTCGAGAATCTGCGGATAGCGCCCGTGAAGCTCCCAGGTCTGGAAGAAGGGCGTCCAGTCGATGTAGGGAACGAGCTTGTCGATCGGATAATCGTCGAAGACCTTGGTGCCGAGAAAGGCCGGCTTCGTGGGCTTGTAGTCTTTCCAGTCGATCTTGAAGCGGTTTTCGCGTGCGCCTTCGATCGTCTGGCGCTCCTTCTTTTCCCGCCCCGCCGCATGGCGCTCGGCAAGATCCTTGTACTTTTCGCGGATATCCGCGACGTAGTCGTCCTTCCGTTCGGAAATGAGATTCGAGGCAACGCCGACGGCGCGCGAGGCGTCCGTCACATAGATCGCCTGTCCCGCCTTGTAGTTGGGGTGGATCTTCACCGCCGTGTGAATCTGGCTCGTGGTCGCCCCACCGATCATCAGCGGAATGTTGAAGCCCTGACGCTCCATCTCCGCCGCGACGTAGCACATCTCGTCGAGCGAGGGCGTGATGAGGCCGGAGAGGCCGATGATGTCGACCTTGTGCTTCTTCGCTTCCTCGAGAATTTTCTCGGCAGGCTGCATCACGCCGAGGTCGATCACCTCGAAATTGTTGCACTGGAGAACGACGCCCACGATGTTCTTGCCGATGTCGTGCACGTCGCCCTTCACCGTCGCCATCAGGATGCGCGCGGCCGCGTCGTCATCGGTGATGCCCATCTCTTCCTTTTCCTTCTCCATGAAGGGCATGAGATAGGCGACAGCCTGCTTCATCACACGGGCGCTTTTCACCACCTGCGGCAGGAACATCTTGCCCGAGCCGAACAGATCGCCGACGACGTTCATGCCGTCCATCAGCGGGCCTTCGATGACGTGGAGCGGACGCTCAAAGTTATGGCGTGCTTCCTCCACATCTTCCTCGATATAGGCGTTTATGCCCTTCACGAGGGAATGCGTGATGCGCTCGTTGACCGGCTTCTCCCGCCAGGAGAGATCTTCCTCGCGCTTCTTGCCGCCTTCGCCCTTGTAGCGCTCCGCGGCTTCGAGCAGACGTTCCGTCGCATCGTCGCGGCGGTTCAGGATCACGTCCTCCACAAGCTCGCGCAATTCCGGGTCGATATCGTCGTAAATCGCGAGCTGGCCCGCATTCACGATGCCCATGTCCATCCCCGCCTTGATGGCGTGATAGAGGAAGACGGAATGCATCGCCTCGCGCACGGGCTCGTTGCCGCGGAACGAGAAGGAAATATTCGAGACGCCGCCCGATATATGCGCATAAGGCAGGTTCTGCTTGATGCGTTCGCAGGCCCTGATGAATTCGACGGCGTAGTTGTTGTGCTCCTCGATGCCTGTCGCGACGGCAAAGATGTTCGGATCGAAGATGATGTCTTCGGGCGGAAACCCCACCTTCTCCGTCAACAGCTTGTAGGCGCGTTCGCAAATCTCGAACTTGCGATCGGCCGTATCGGCCTGTCCCACCTCGTCGAAAGCCATGACGACGGCCGCAGCACCGTAGCGCTTGATCTTGCGCGCCTGTTCGAGGAACTGCTCCTCGCCTTCCTTCATGCTGATCGAGTTGACGATCGCCTTGCCCTGAACACGCTTGAGGCCCGCCTCGATGACATTCCATTTGGAGGAGTCGATCATGATCGGCACGCGCGCGATATCGGGCTCGGCGGCAATCAGGTTCAGGAAACGGATCATCGCCGCTTCCGAATCGAGCATGCCCTCATCCATGTTGATATCGATGATCTGGGCGCCGTTCTCGACCTGCTGACGGGCGACGGCCAGCGCGTCATCGAAGCGATCTTCCATGATCATCTTCTTGAACCGCGCCGAACCCGTCACGTTTGTGCGTTCGCCGATATTGATGAAGTTTGCCGTGGTTTGAGTCATCTCATCCCGATCTGCATTTTTAGATTTGAATTTCAGGCGTGAACCGGGGCCGCCGGCTTCGCGAGCGGCGGCCGCAGGATCAGCCAGGTCAGTCGGCCGCGAAAGGCTCGAGGCCAGAGAGCCTCATGCGCCGCTCGATCTGCGGAATGGCGCGCGGCTTGCCCGCCTTCGCCGCCTCGGCGATCGCCTTGATGTGATCCGGCGTCGTGCCGCAGCAGCCACCGAGAATGTTGACGATGCCGGACTTCGCAAATTCGCCGACCAGCTTCGCCATCTGTTCCGGGCTCTCGTCATACTCGCCCATCTCGTTCGGCAGGCCCGCATTGGGATGCGCGGAGACATGCGTGTCGGCGATGCGCGACAGCGTATCGACATGCTGGCGCATTTCCTTGGCGCCGAGCGCGCAGTTGAGCCCGATGGAGAAAGGCTGCACATGGCGCACCGAATTCCAGAAGGCTTCCGGCGTCTGGCCAGACAGAAGACGGCCGGACATGTCGGTGATCGTGCCCGAGATCATGATGGGCAGTTCGAAGCCCAATTCCTCGAACACATCTTCCACCGCATAAAGCGCGGCCTTTGCATTCAGCGTGTCGAAGATCGTCTCGACCATGATCGTGTCGGCGCCGCCCTCGATGAGGCCTTTCGTCGCTTCCTTGTAGGCTTCGTAGAGACGGTCGAAGTCGATATTGCGGAAGCCCGGATCGTTCACGTCCGGCGAAATTGACGCCGTGCGGTTCGTCGGCCCGAGAACGCCCGCGACGTAGCAGACGCGGCCCGGCTCTTCCTTTTCGCAGATATCCGCCGCCTCGCGCGCGATCCGCGCACTCTCCACATTCATCTCATAGGCGAGATCTTCCATGTGGTAATCGGCCTGGGCGATGCGCGTTGCGCCGAAAGTGTTTGTTTCGGCGAAATCCGCGCCCGCACGGTAATACTGCAGATGGATCTCGCGCAGGATGTCGGGCTGGACGAGCGAGATGAGCTCGTTGTTGCCCTTCACATCGCTCTGGTGGTTCTTGAAGCGCTCGCCGCGGTAATCCTCTTCCTGAAGCTTGTACTTCTGGATCATCGTGCCCATTGCACCGTCGAGAATGAGGACTCGCTCCTTCACCTCCTTCTTGAGGTAGGCGATGCGTTCTTCGCGCGTTTTCGGGTGAGACATTTTTATCCTCCAGATGCTGTTCGCTTCGCGGCTCAGACGGTTTCCGGCGTGGCCGGAACGGACTGGGGGCGAAGTCCCAGCACATGACAGATCGCAAAGGTGAGATCCGCCTGGTTGAGCGTGTAGAAGTGGAAACGGTCGAAGCCGTAGCTCCGCAACCGATTGACCTGCTCCGCAGCGACATAGGCCGCAATCAGCTTGCGCGTCGGCAGATCGTCGTCGAGACCGATATAGTAGTCGTCAAGCCATTTCGGAATGCTGGCACCGCAGCGGCCCGCCATACGCTTCGTGCCCTTGAAGTTCGTCGTCGGCATGATGCCCGGCACGATCGGCACCTCGACGCCGGCCTTGCGGGCCTGTTCCAGGAAACGAATGTGCTTGTCCGTGTCGAAGACGAACTGCGTGATGGCGCGCGTCGCGCCCGCTTCGACCTTTCGCTTCAGCAGCTCGATGTCGGCCTCAAGCGATTCCGATTCCGGATGCTTCTCGGGATAGGCCGAAACGATGACGTCGAAATCGGCAATCTTGCGGATGCCCTCGATGAGCTCCGGCGTGGACTGATAGCCTTCAGGATGCGGCTTGTAGGGCGCGCCGAGTTCCGGCATGTCGCCCCGGAGCGCCACGATATGACGGATGCCGGCATCCCAGTAGGCGCGAATGACGTCATCCACCTCGGCCTTCGATGCGCCGACACAGGTCAGATGCGCCACCGGCTCGAGAGAGGTCTCGTCGTGAATGCGTTTCACCGTGGCGTGGGTCCGCTCGCGCGTCGATCCGCCCGCACCATAGGTGACGGAGACGAATTCCGGCTGCAGCGGTTCCAGCCGGCGAATGGACTTCCACAGCGTCTCTTCCATCTCCGGCGTCTTCGGAGGAAAGAACTCAAAAGACACGCTTGTCCGTTCGTTTCGCTCTTTCTTGGGCGTCTTCGACATTTTTCCTACTTCACTCCCTCGAATTCGATTGAGGTCTTTGCCGGCCGGGAAGGCACGCCATGCTTGTCGGCCACCCAGATCAGCACGGTAAGCTTCGCGTCCTCTCCGCCTTCGGGCGGAAGCACCTTCGTCTCACCTACTTTGAGACCGGCATCGGCCAGCCATTCGTTTACTTCGCCTTCCGAGAAACCGAGGCGTCTATGCGCATGGCTGTCGCGGAGGAAATCGAGTTCATGCGGCGCGAAATCCGCGATCAGCAGGCGGCCGCCGGGTTTGAGGACGCGCGCGGCTTCCGCAATGGAGGCCGCAGGATCGTCGAGGTAGTGCAGCACCATGTGCAGCGTGACGAGATCGACGGTACCGTCCTGCATCGGCAGGTCGTAGAGATCGCCCTGCCTCACCGAACAATGCTGGAGCGACTGCTGCGCAAGCTGCGCGCGCGCCAGAGCCAGCATTTCCGGGCTGAGGTCGATACCGAGCCCGGCCTTCGCCTTCGGCCCGAAGAGTTCCAGCATCCGGCCCGTGCCGGTCCCGAGATCGGCGACGAGTTCCATCTCCGTCGCGCCGCCGAGATCGAGCATTGCCTGTTCGACCTTGTCTTCGGGCACGTAGAGCGATCGGATCCTGTCCCACTCCTCGGCATTGGCCCGGAAATAGGCCGCCGCCTTCTCCGCCCGCGCGAGGCGCACAGCCTCCAGCCGCTCCATATCGCGCGCAATGATGAGGTCCTCCTGCGGGATGAGACCGCTCAGGACCTCGGCGAGTTCGGCCACCGGACCGTTCCCCGCCAGCCGGTAGAAGACCCAGCTTCCCTCGCGGAACCTCTCCAGCAGCCCGGCCTCGCAGAGCAGCTTCAGATGGCGGCTGACGCGCGGCTGGCTCTGACGCAGAATCTGCGTCAGCTCCGTGACGGTCAGTTCGCTATGCGCCAGCAAGGCCAGAAGACGCAGCCTTGTAGGCTCGCCCGCCGCCCGCAATCCCGCGAGAAGTTGATCCATGTGACACTCAGTCCCTTAGATTTCGCGAAGGATATAAACATATCTTTATGTCTTTCAAAACCCCTTATTTGAAACTGTGACGTTTTCTCGACTCACGAAGGGATTCTGCATCGCGGCGGCGCCCCAAGCTGGTTAACCCTGACTTCGTATGATAGCTAGGATGGCCGTAGAAACGCGAGAATCGGCGGAAATTCGCGAATTTCGATGCCGTTCACGCGTATTTAAGCCGAAGAAGGAAAGCTTGCCGGCCAGGGATGTTTCAGTCCCGCCAGGGCATCGGATTGGGAGCGGGGCTAAATGAAGATCACGCATCGGACAGGCGAACGGCAGGCGAAGGCCCGCAGACTGGGCGCCCTGCTTGCGCTCGCGATCGGGCTTGCTGCAGCGCCGCATATGGCAGCCGCGCAGGACGACCCGGCCATGCAGGCGGACGGGGCCGTGGACTACAACGGCACCGATGAGAACGACCCGCTGGAGCCGATGAACCGCTATTTCTTCGAGCTCAACAAGTTCTTCGACACCATCCTGCTGAAGCCCGTTGCCACCTGGTATGACGGCGTCGTGCCGGAACCCGGCCGGAACGGTATTCGCAACTTCCTCGATAATCTGCGCAGCCCCGTCATCCTAGCGAACGACATGCTGCAGGGGGAATGGGACCGCGCGGGAACCACCGCGAGCCGCTTCGGCATCAACACCACGGTTGGCGTTCTCGGCCTTTTCGATCCGGCCGCCGACTGGGGCATGCCCCAGCACAGCGAAGATTTCGGCCAGACGCTTGGAACCTGGGACGTTGCGGAAGGGCCCTACATCTATCTGCCGGTGCTTGGCCCCGCCCCGCCCCGCGACCTGACTGGCTTCGTCGTCGACCAGTTCTTCGACCCGCTCACTTATATATATTGGGACCGTCCGAAGACCGTTCCCACGATCCGCTTCGCCGTGAACGGCATCGACCAGCGCGCGCGCAGCCTCGACACGCTCGACCAGATCGAGCGTACCTCGGTCGACCACTATGCGACGATACGGAACCTCTACAGGCAGATTCGGAGCAACGAGATCGCGAACGGCAAAAGGGATTTCGACGATCTGCCGGACATCGAGAACCTCAATTTCGACACAAACGAACCCGAAAGTCCCAGTCTGCAGTTCTGATCCAGGCTCGCAGCGCGGTCAGGAAAATTCAGGCCAAATACTGAAACGGACGGGAACTGGAGAGTGAAATGGTCACGACACTGACTATACATCGAGCCCGAGGTTTCCTCGCGCCGCTTGCGCTCTGCATGGCGCTTGTCGCAAGCGCCGCACAGGCGGCCGCCTCGACCGGGGACGCGGCGAAGGCTTTCGTCGAGGAAGTGTCGGCGCGCGCCATCGATATCATCAGCGATAAGACGACGACGAAGACGGAACGCGAGGCGCAGTTCGCAAAGCTTCTCGACGAAAAGGCGGATATGGAACGCATCGCCGCCTTCGCGCTCGGACAGTATCTGCGGACGCCGACGCCCGAACAGAAGGCCGAATATCTGAAACTCGTGCGCGAGTTCATCGTGAAGGTCTATGTGACCCGCCTCTCCGACTACAACGACGAAAAACTCGACATTCTCGGCGCCAAGACCAAGGGCGACAAACAGGCCATCGTGCAGAGCGAAATCAAGTTCACCAACGGGCGCGAACCCGTCACCGTGGACTGGTGGCTGATCAAGAATGATGGTGACTTCAAGATATTCGACGTGAACGTGGTCGGTATCTGGCTCGCACAGGAGCAGCGCTCCACCTTCACCAGCGTCATTCGCAACAATGGCGGCGACTTCAACGCCCTTCTCGATCATCTGCGCAAGCAGATCGACAAGGCCGAAGCAGGCGACCTTTCGGATATCACGGCCGCGAACTGATCCCCGGCGCATCGGCCTGGAGAAAACGGCGTATCCTTGGCGGGATGCGCCTTTTTCATGTTCATGAACAGTGTCGCAAATCCGTCCCCCTCCAGCTTCGGGCAAGCGCGCTTATCGCCCCGGAACGGCACAATCGATTCAGCTTGCATTAAGAGGAGAAAGCCACAATCCGCCTCGCCTCCAGGTTGAACCGGAAGGAAGGAACATATGGCCGCTCTTATCCGGCCCCTTCAAGAACCCATCGGTCCGGCCGCATCCGGAACGCAGCGCACCGAGCGGAGCCATGCGTTCCAGAGAGCATGGGCGGCGATCCCCCGGGACAGCTCGATTCCCGACAAGACGGACTTTCGCCCCGAACGCTTCGCGAGCTTCCTGGCCGACATCTATCTCGTCGAACTGCACACCGAAGCATACCGCCGCGTCCTCTTCCGGCTTGCGGGCGAGCATATCCGCAATGCGCTGGGCCTCGACCTGCGCGGGCGCAACTATCTCGATTTCGTTCCCGATGAATATCGCAACACGTCCGGCGTCTCGATGAAGCGGATGTTCGCCTCGCCTCCCTGCGGACGCTGGATTCGAAAGGAAGTCGTACATGGAGACGGCTTCCGGGAAAGGCTCGATCTCACGCAGTTGCCGATGACCGACCGCGCGAAGGGGCTCCACCTCGTTCTCGGCATCGCTGAAGGATTCAGGCCGGACGCGCCCCACGCTGCCGACGGACATTTCCATTTCGAACGTCTCGACAGCGAACACTTCATCGATATCGGTGCGGGACTGCCGGAGTAGATTCCATTCAGGCGCCTGCCTGACGAAGATCGGGGAAGGCCGCCTTCGGATCCGGCACACGGCCATATTTCATTTCGAGTACGCGGCCGATCTCGACGACGAGTTCGCGATGATCGATGGGTTTGCCGACATAGCCGTCGGCGCCCATTTCGGCGTAACGGCGATTATTGGACCCGAGCGAATCCGCTGTCAGGGCGATGACGGGCACCTCCCGAACCGACGCCAGATCATGGGCGCGGATATGGGCGAGCGCCTCGGACCCATCCATAACCGGCATGTGCATGTCGAGCAGCACGAGATCGAACGCCCTTGTCTGCAGCCAGCGGATCGCCTCCTCCCCATTCTCCGCCTCGACGATCGAGATACCGAGCGGTTCGAGGAAGAGGCGCGCGACCTTGCGGTTGAGCGCGTGATCGTCCACGAGAAGAAGTGAAAGCCCCGCCGCCCAGCGAACACCGCCGGTCCGGTCCACATCGGCACCTGCGGGCGCCTCTTCCTTTCTTCGCCCATGCGCGGCACGGAAGGAGAGAGTGAAGACGGACCCCTGCCCCTCCTCGCTTTCGACCGAGATGCCGCCGCCCATGAGTTCGGCGAGCTTTCGGCTGATCGAAAGCCCGAGCCCCGTACCGCCGTAACGGCGCGAGGTGGAGGCGTCTGCCTGCGTGAAGGGCGTGAAGAGCTTGCCGACCGTCTCCGGACTCATGCCGAGGCCCGTATCCGACACACGGACGATCGCCTCGAAATCGCCACCACCGAGCGGAGCGGACGTCGCAGAAACGACGATGCTGCCCCTGTCCGTGAATTTGATCGCGTTGGACACGAGATTCGACACGCATTGACGCACACGTACCGGATCGAAACGCAGAAAGGTTTCGGCTTGCGGATCGACCTCAAGCTTGAGCGAAAGCCCCTTTTCCATCGCGCGCGGCGCCCAGAGCTTTTCAAGGCGGTGCAAGAGATGGCCGAGATCATTGTCGATGGGCGAGATGTCGAACTTGCCCGCCTCGATCTTCGAGAGGTCGAGTACGTCGTTCAGGATCGCCATAAGGGTCTTGCCGCTGTCGAGGATCGTGTCGAGCTGGTCGCGCTGCTCCGGCGTCAGGTCGGATGCCGCCATGAGCTGCGCCATGCCCAGAATACCGTTCAGCGGCGTGCGGATCTCGTGGCTGATATTGGCCAGAAAGGCAGACTTCGCCTCGTTCGCGGCCTCCGCTTCCTTGCGTGCCTTCTTCAACTCGCGCTCTCGCTCGCGAATGCCCGTCACGTCAGCGCCAACGGCAACCGAACCGCCGAAGGAAAGCTTCGTCTCGATGATCTGCATGATCGCGCCATGCGGCGTCTGCACTTCGACAGGCTCGCTCTTCTCGAGCTTGTCATGAATGAAGGCGGCGACGGAGCGCGCATCTTCCTGCGAGAGCTCGGGACGCACGGCCCTTGTCGCGTCGAAAATGGCTTCGATATAGCTCTTGCCCTCGCGGAGAGCCTTGTTGGTGTACTCGAAGTCGCGTTCGTTCTGATCGTTGGAGAGCAGAATCTCATGATTGGGGCCGAAGATGACGAACCCCCCAGGAAGACGGTCGACCGCCTCCTGCACGATGGCCGTCATTTCCTCGCCGGTAAGTCTTGGCTTGCCCATGCCGCGTACAAACCGGCGCGGGCAATGACCTGCCTCGCACCGGAGCGTCCCTCCAGTTCCCCTCGAAGGGCCAATCTAGTCGCAGCGGCTTAACGCAGGGTGAAGGCGCATTAAATACGTAGCGTAAGGCGAGGAAACTCGCCGGTTTACCGGCTGAAACGCTTGTATTTGATACGGGTCGGAATCTCGGCTTCCGGCCCGAGGCGGCGCTTCTTGTCTTCCTCGTAGTCCTGGTAGTTGCCCTCGAACCATTCGACATGGCTGTCGCCCTCGAAGGCGAGCATGTGGGTCGCAATGCGGTCGAGGAACCAGCGGTCATGGGAGATGACCACGGCACAGCCCGCAAAGGCGATGAGCGCATCTTCAAGCGCGCGCAGCGTTTCGACGTCGAGGTCGTTGGTCGGTTCGTCGAGGAGGAGCAGGTTCGCGCCCGACTTCAGCATCTTGGCAAGATGAACGCGGTTGCGCTCGCCGCCCGAAAGAAGGCCGACCTTCTTCTGCTGGTCCGAGCCCTTGAAGTTGAAGGAGCCCACATAGGCGCGGCTCGGCATGGTCGTCTTGCCAAGTTCGATGATATCCGTGCCGCCCGAGATTTCTTCCCAGACGGTCTTGTTGGAATCGAGCGAGTCGCGGCTCTGGTCGACATAGCCCATGACGACGGTCTCGCCGATCTTGAGCGTGCCCGAGTCCGGCTTCTCCTGCCCCGTCAGCATGCGGAAGAGCGTGGTCTTGCCCGCGCCGTTCGGCCCGATCACGCCGACGATACCGCCGGGCGGCAGCTTGAAGGAGAGATCGTCGATCAGCAGCTTGTCGCCGAAGCCCTTTGAGATGTGCTCGGCCTCGTAGACATTGCCGCCGAGACGGGGGCCCGCCGGAATGACGATCTGGGCCTTGCCTTCCTGCTGCTTGCCGGCCTCGTTGAGAAGGTCTTCGTAAGCCGTGATACGCGCCTTCGACTTCGCCTGACGCGCCTTGGGGCTCTGTCTGATCCATTCGAGCTCGCGGGCAAGCGTGCGCTGCTTCGCCTCTTCCTGACGGCCTTCCTGCTCGAGCCGCTTCTCCTTCTGTTCGAGCCAGGAGGAATAGTTTCCCTCGTAGGGAATGCCCGAACCGCGGTCGAGTTCGAGAATCCAGCCCGTCACATTGTCGAGGAAGTAGCGGTCATGGGTCACCATGACGACAGTGCCGGTATATTCCTTGAGATAGTTCTGGAGCCAGGCGATCGACTCGGCGTCCAGATGGTTGGTCGGTTCGTCGAGAAGCAGAAGATCCGGTGCCGCGAGCAGCAACCGGCAGAGCGCGACGCGACGGCGCTCGCCGCCCGAGAGATTGTTCACATCCGCTTCCGGGTCGGGGCAGCGCAGCGCATCCATCGCCATCTCGACCTGTGAATCGAGATCCCAGAGATTCTGGGCGTCGATGATATCCTGCAGCTTCGCCATCTCCTCGGCCGTCTCGTCCGAGTAGTTCATGGCGAGTTCGTTGTACCGGTCGACAAGCGCCTTCTTCTCCGCCGCCCCTTCCATCACATTGCCGAGCACATTGAGATCGGGATCTAGTTCCGGCTCCTGCTGGAGATAGCCGACCTTCGCGCCCTCGGCCGCCCATGCCTCGCCCGTAAAGTCCTTGTCGACGCCCGCCATGATGCGAAGCAGCGTCGACTTGCCCGCGCCGTTCAGACCGACCACACCGATCTTCACGCCCGGGAAGAAGGAGAGGCGGATGTCCTTCAGGACCTGCTTGCCGCCCGGATAGGTCTTCGACAGGCGGTCCATGACATAGACATACTGATAGGAGGCCATATGGCGCGTTCCCTTGGCATCGTTGACGGAATTGGCGCCCCTTCTACTCAATCGGCGGCAAGGGAGCAATCGCAGTCAGGCGCGCGGGAGAGGGGTATTGCGGACAGCCGTCCTCGACCTATATTGTATAGTACATTACTATTTACACGGCGACCGGAGGCGATATGGCCGAAGCCAGGGCGCGTGGCAGCAAAACGGCGAAGCTGGCGCAGGAGAGCCGCGCGGAAGCGCTCGGGCTCCTGAACGACCCGGGCTACCTTCTTGGCGACGTGACGCGGCTGCTCCGACGCGCCTTCGAGCGCCGTGTGAAGGCGACGGGCCTCACAACACCGCAATGGCGCCTTCTGGTCCTCCTCATGATCGAGGATCGGCAGAGCCAGACATCGCTTGCACAAGCGCTCGACATGGAGCGTGCAGCGGTGGGCCAACAAATCGACCGGCTGGAGGCGGCGGGTTTTGTCGAACGTAAACCGGACCCCTCTGACAAGCGCGTCTGGCGGATTCATCTCAACCGCAGGGCGCGTGACCTTGTGCCAACTTTCACGAAGACCGCTCACGATATTTACGCGCGGGTGTTCGGGCATCTCTCGGCCGAAGATTTCGAAAAGCTCCTGAGGAGCCTGAAGGAAGCGCGAAACGCATTGATCTCCTTCGATGACGAAAGCGCCAGCGAGGACAAATCCACATGACAGAAGAGACCGTTTCGCTGAACGCACGTGCCCGCCCTATGGAAGCCTGGCGTGCGTTGAAGAAAATCCGTCTCGACAAGGAACAGACGGACGAGGTGTTCCGCTTCGTGAATGCGCTTGGTGCCGGACGCGCGCGGTACCTCGCCACGCGCTTCAAGGCCGATCTGGAAGGCCGTGCATTGCTCTCCGAGCGCCTTTCGCTTCTCCCTACCCTCTGCGACCGGGAGCGGCTGAAGTCGCTGCCAGAGGGAACGCTCGGCCGGGCCTACCATGATTTCGTGCATGGAGAGAACTTGACGCCGGAAGCACTGGTGGAAGCGAGCACCGGCGGGCGGGAGATGAGCGGCGAACACGAGGAGGAAGCTTACATGCGCGACCGTGTGCGCGACGCTCATGACCTCTGGCACGTTGTGACAGGTTACGGGCGCGAGGGCATTGGCGAACTCTGCATCCTCACATTTTCCTACGCGCAGCTACGCCATCGCGGCGTCGGTATTCTCTGCGCGATCGGGTCATGGCTGACCATAAGACGGACGGAAGGGATCGACGTTCTGCCGCTCGTACGCGAAGCCTATCGCCGGGGACGCGATTGCGCGTGGCTACCTCCCGTCGCTTGGGAAAGGCTGATGGAACTCCCGCTCGAAGAGGTACGGAGCAGGCTCGCCCTGCCGCCCGCACCGGAATACTGCCGCCAGAAGACGGCAATCATGCGCGACGAGATGCGCCAGAAAAGCGAAGCAGCCGAAAGGCGCGCCGCTTAGCCTACTCCGCCGCGTCCTGCACGCTTTCGAGAAGCTGCACCGGCACCACCGGCACCTTGAGCCAGGTGATAGCGCCGACAAGGGCAGCGAGAAGCACCAGCCACATGGCGAAATTGATGCGAAGCGAAGCTGCGGACGCCTTCTGCTCCCACCAGGTGCGCGGGCGGATGCCCTTGGCGACGAAAACCGACTGGGCGGCGAGATTGACGCAAACGACATTCACGCCAAGAAGGACGGCGGCACCGAGCGCGCCTTCGGGATTGCCCGCGCCCAGCATGATTCCGATTGCGACGGCAGGCGGCATCAGCGCCACGGCGACCATGACCCCCACCAGCGCACTCGAAACGCCAGCGACGAGCGAGAGCACAGCGGCCGCGCCGGAGGCGAGCGCCAGCGCAATGCCGTCATAACCGACCTTGGTGCGGCTCAGAAGTTCCGGCGCATCGAATCCCTCAGTCCAGAGAAGCGCGATGACAACGCCGAGAGCGACGGTGAGAGCGATCCCCGCCGCATTGGTGCGCATCGCCTTGAACATGAGCCGCCGGTCGCCAAGCGCCGTGCCGAGCGCAAAGGCCAGATTGGGGCCCAGCAGCGGAGCGATCACCATGGCGCCAATGATGACCGCGACATTGTCGTTCAGAAGGCCGATGGCGGCGACGATGGCGGAGAGGAAAGTGAGCACGAGGAATGTCGAATCGAGTTCGGCATTGCGTGCGACTTCCTCGTGAATTTCCTCCCGGCTCGCCGCGCCCGAGCGGAAGGCCGGCCTGCTCTCGGCCTTTTCCGGTTCGTATTTCGGTACGGTGCCCTCGACCGCCAGCATGACGGCCCGCCACGGATCGCCACGCCCGATCGCCTTCTGCACGGCGTCGGTGAACTCCTGCACGCGGTTCGTCTCGCAGACAAGGTGAACGATGCAGCGGGCCTCGCCCGCATCTGCGCTGCGCGCGGCGAAAACCTCCACCGCCTCATATTGTTCGGCAAGGGCGACGAGCGTATCCGCATAGCCGGCGGGCGCCGTGATCTCGATAACGCGAAGCGACATGGGGTCTCCTCCCTCTTGCCCCGCACTATCGCAGGAGAAGAAGGAGACCGCATCTGTTTACAGCAAGTGGCGATAGCGGATCAGGCAGCGGGGCCGAGAACGGCAAGGATCGCCGCGATCCACAGCCAGCCAAGCATGGCCGCCCAGTAGAAGGCGATGCCCGGAGCGATCGTCATCGAAACGCCGAGGCCGATCAGCAGCGGCAATGCGCATCCGGCAATGAGCGAAGCCGCAGCCCAGAACAACCGCTCCACCTGCCAGAAGTGAAGCGCAACAACGAAACAGCTCAGAATCAGACTGCCAAAGGCGATCATGAAGGCAAGGCTGTGCAACTTCGCCTCCGCTGTCATCTCGGGCGGCTGCTCCTCCGGAACGCCCGGCGGGAAACCGAGCCCTTCGGGCGCGTCGTATATGCCGGCCAGAACAAGGCCCACCCCGTATCCACCGATAAGCAGGGGCGCGACGATGCCGCCCAGCCCCCGCATGAGTTCCTGGTGAAGCCCCCAGGCGGAAGCGATCACCAGAAGTCCGCTGACAACGAAGACCGCCTTCATCATCCAGCCGCCCTCGCCGAGGCTCAGCATGCTGATTGCATGCCGTTCGAGATCGAAACCGCGCCGTGTGAAAACGAGGATCGTCGGAACGATGAAGAACAGTAGTGCCGCTGCGATGCCGGAATGAAGCAGAAGGCGGTCCATGTTTGTCCCTTTATGTTTGGCGCACGTCCGGCCCGTTAGATCGTCTTCGCATATTCGACAAGCTGATCGAGCGCAGTGCCCCAACCGTCATGGAAGCCCATCTCCTCATGCCGCTTCTTGCTTTCCTCGTCCGGGTGGACGGCAATGGCGGTGTATTTGGTGCCCTGTCCTTGCGGTTCCATGAGGATGAAGGCGGTGAAGAAGAGGTCGTGCACCCGGGCAACGGCGGGGCGATAGCCCGGTCCGAGAGCCGAAGTCCAGACGAGACGGCGCTCGGGCACCACTTCGAGATAGCAGCCGGAACCGCCCTCCATGTCCTCGCCCTCGGGCGAGCGCATCTGGGTGAAGAACTCGCCGCCGGGCCGGAGATCGATCCGGCATTCGACGGTTTGCCACGGGCGCGGACAGAACCAGGGCATCAGATGCTCGGGCTCGGTCCAGGCACGCCATACGAGACGGGGTGGCACATCGACGAAGCGCTCCAGAACGAGATCGAGCTTCGGATCCGTATTCGTCGCGGTCTTGGGGGCACTCATGTCTCACTCTCCATTGGTTAGTCTTTTGCCTAAGTATAATCGAAAAATAGTTAGGTCAAGCACTAAGTTTTTGACAGGGGAGCCGGGCTGACATTGTCCTCGCCTCCATCATGAGCCGGGTAGCGGCGATGTCCACTGGCAGCCGGAGGAGCTTGCTGTTATATGGCGGGAGCTGGGGGCCTGTAGCTCAGTTGGTTAGAGCGGACCGCTCATAACGGTTTGGTCGCAGGTTCGAGTCCTGCCGGGCCCACCAGCTTTTGTGCCCCTTCCGCACCCTCTCCCCCCGCGCCCCGATTTCGCCCCAATCCGGCCCGACGCTCGCGGCAATTCATTCAGGCCGGGTTCAGCCCAACCGGTCCATAAACCGCTAATACCGGTCATCGAAAGAAGGAGGCATTACATGCCCACCGCAACTTCCCGCTCGCTTTTCGCCCTCCCCGTTCTCGCCCTCGCCGCGAGCCTCGCCTTTACGGGCGCCGCGCAGGCCACCGAACCGCAGGAACCGCCTCGCACCATCACCATTACCGGCGAGGGCGAGGTGAGCGCCGCTCCCGATATCGCCTATGTGGAAACGGGCGTCGTGACCGAAGGCAAGACGGCAGCCGAAGCACTTGCCGCGAACACGGCGGCGATGGAACAGGTTTTCGCCGGGCTCGGCGAGGCGGGCATCGAGAAGAAGGACATGCAGACCTCGCAGTTCTCCGTCTACCCCGTTTATGAGCAGGTGAAGCCGGAGGACGACCGCCCGCACACCCCGAAGATCGGCGGCTACCGCGTGCAGAACCAGCTCACCGTGACGGTGCGCGACCTGACCGCGCTCGGCGGCATTCTCGACAAGGTGGTAACGCTCGGCTCGAACCAGCTTTCCGGCATCCGCTTTTCGATCGACAAGCCGGAGCCGCTCGTGAATGAGGCGCGCAAGGACGCCGTGAAGAACGCGCTTGAGAAGGCAAAGCTCTATGCGGGCGCGGCGGGCGTCGCGCTTGGCGAGATCATGTCGATTTCGGAAAATGGCGTCAGCATGCCCCAGCCCTACTACGCGAAGGACATGATGATGCGCGCGGAAGCCTCGTCGGTTCCCGTGGCCGCGGGCGAGCAGACGCTCTCGGCGAGCGTCACACTCGTCATCAAGATCGACTGACCGGCATCGCAGCATCGGCCGAAGGGACTTCGACCGGGAACTCGCCCCTTGCGCGGCCCCCCACGCGTAAAGGACCGGCAAATTTGGGCAAGGGCGGCGTCCGAGTATGACGCCGCCCTTTTTTGTTTGCGTGGGCCCTCTCCTTCTTGTGAGTGGACGGTGAGGCGGCCCTCATGCAGCCTGTGCCCACGACACGTAAGCGGAGCGGCGCATGACCATCGAGAGTGTGAAGGAATATTACGGCCAGACGTTGAAGGGCTCGGGCGACCTCAAGACGGACGCCTGCTGCGACCCGAGCGCCATGCCCGAGCATGTGAAAGGCGCGCTGTCGCTCATCCATGACGAGGTGCTGACGCGCTATTACGGCTGCGGCCTCGTGATACCCGAAAAGCTCGAAGGTATGCGCGTTCTCGATCTCGGCTGCGGCGCTGGGCGCGATGCCTATGCGCTGGCGAAACTCGTCGGCCCGAGGGGTTTCGTGACGGGTGTGGACATGACACCCGAACAGCTTTCAGTGGCGCGTGGTCATATCGGCTGGCACATGGAACGCTTCGGCCATACGCGCCCGAACGTCGAGTTCCGCGAGGGCTATATCGAGAAGCTTGGCGAACTGGGCCTTGAGCCCGCGAGCTTCGACATCATCGTCTCGAACTGCGTGGTGAACCTGTCGCCTGACAAACGTGCGGTGCTGGAAGGCGCGCGTTCGCTGCTGAAGCCCGGCGGCGAGTTCTATTTCGCGGATGTCTATGCCGACCGCCGCCTCGACCCTTCGCTGAAGGAAGACCCGGTGCTGCTCGGCGAATGCCTCGGCGGCGCGCTCTACTGGAACGACTTCCAGAACCTGGCCAGGGCGGCGGGCTTTGCCGATCCGCGCCTCGTGACGAGCCGCCCCATCGAGGTGGCGGAGCCGGCGATCCGCCGGGCGCTTGGCGAGGCGCGCTTCTTCTCCGCGACCTATCGGCTCTTCAACATCGAGGGGCTGGAACCGGCCTGCGAGGATTACGGACAGGCCGTGATCTACCGGGGCGGCATTTCGCATTCGGAAGACGTTTTCGTGCTCGACGGCCATCACAGGGTCGAGAAAGGCCGCGTCTTCCCAGTTTGCGGCAACACTTTCCGCATGCTGAAGGAAAGCCGCTTTGCGCCGCATTTCGATTTCATCGGCGATTTCTCAAGGCATTTTGGCATTTTTCCAGGCTGCGGCACGGCGATGCCTTATTCCGAGGAAAAGACGGCGCCAGCGAGCATTGGCGCTTGCTGCTGAGCGGGGCCTTGTAATCTCGCCCGGGCGCCCCATATAGCTACTACCGAGGCTTTTCAGCGCGCAACGCGCGGCAGGAAAGCCGCCCGGCTCAAGGCCGGGGTCCGAAAGGACCGGTAATTCATTTCGACGGCTGACCACGGATGTAATGGCGGTGCAGTTGGAATGTTTGGGACAAGGCCGGGCACTCCCGGCCTTTTTTCATTTGAAGGCTCTCCCGCGCGGGATTTGGCGTGGCGCGCCCTCAACACGGAAGGAGCGAGTTCATGTCCGCACGCAGCAAGGCCCTCTTCAAGGAAACGCCGACTCAGGTCCGCGCCAGCAAAGCCGACCAGACGACGGAAATCGCCCGGCAGATCGCCGAGAAGGAAGCGGGCGACCGCGCGGCGAAAACGGAAAGACTGAGGGCGCTCCGGCTCGAGAAGGAAGCCGCCGAGGCCGCCGAGAAGGCAGCCGCCCCCGCGCCCAAAAAGAAGGCGCCTGCAAAGAAAAAAGCTGTGGCGAAAGAACCGGCCTGAGCGCCCTCGCCAAACAAGCAAAAAGCCCGGAACACCAGTTCCGGGCTTTTCTATTTCGAACGGCGAGCCGTTTCATCAGGTATGGCGAACAGAACTAAAGACACTGCCCAGCGAATAGGCAAGCCAGCACAACAACAGCCATAAATGCGAAGATCGGTACAACAAGGCTTGTCATCATAAGCGAGAGCATCAACAGCCAATCGGTGCGAGCACGTCCCGCAAGAACAAGGATACCAACAAAAAGCAACGCCGATTGAATACCCAGGTTGTACAGCGTACCGCTGCCATCGGGACGACCAGAAAATGGCAGGAGCCCAAACCACAGGGCCACCCCCCAGTAAAGAAAGGGTACCGTCAACAGCCACAGTGCTATCAGATAGCTACGACGCCGACCCATTCTTCTGTCCTGTGGGATTGATACGAAGATGAGCTTCTTCTGAACGCGTCTCGTGAAAGCGGAGACCACTCGTCAGTTGTCGAGGAACGAGCGGACCCGCCTTCGCCGGGGCATGGCTTGCGGCTTTCTAGTTATCCAGAAAGCTCCTGAGCTTCCGCGAACGGCTCGGATGCTTGAGCTTGCGCAGCGCCTTCGCCTCGATCTGGCGGATGCGTTCGCGCGTGACCGAGAACTGCTGGCCGACTTCTTCGAGCGTGTGGTCGGTGTTCATGCCGATGCCGAAGCGCATGCGCAACACGCGCTCCTCGCGCGGCGTGAGCGAGGCGAGCACGCGCGTCGTCGTCTCGCGCAGGTTCGACTGGATCGCCGCGTCGATCGGCAGGATCGCGTTCTTGTCCTCGATGAAGTCGCCGAGATGGCTGTCTTCCTCGTCACCGATGGGCGTTTCGAGGGAGATCGGTTCCTTCGCGATCTTCAGAACCTTGCGCACCTTTTCGAGCGGCATGCCGAGCTTCTCGGCCAGCTCTTCCGGGGTCGGCTCGCGGCCGATTTCATGCAGCATCTGGCGCGAGGTGCGAACGAGCTTGTTGATCGTCTCGATCATGTGGACCGGGATACGGATGGTGCGCGCCTGGTCGGCAATCGAGCGCGTGATCGCCTGCCGGATCCACCACGTGGCATAAGTCGAGAACTTGTAGCCGCGGCGGTATTCGAA